>NZ_JADKMY010000010.1 GCF_015351405.1 Corynebacterium suicordis DSM 45110
CTCGCCGAACAGTTCGAGCAGGCTGGTGGGGTTGGGGGCTGCAAGCACAGTGCGACTCATGCACTGGTGCGCCGCAGAACACACACCCCACCGGCCTTCCTTCCTCCTGGTTGGTGTGGCTGGCCCCAGGCCAAGCCAGACACACCAACCCACCGCGGTCGGAGACTAGCGGGGCGGAACTATCGTTGGCGGATGTACGCGAGGATCTGGTCATAGGCGCTGCGATCTGTGGGCAGCTCTTCTCGTTCGTCTGCATCGAGGTGTTGGTGCAGGAGCGCGGTAGCAGTTAACGTTCCTGTGGCTGCGAGCTGGCTGGCGCTGATACCTAGTTCGATGAGGGCGATGTCGTGGGGGTCTTCGGAGCGGGCGAGTGCTTTTCAGGAAATCGGCGGTTGTCATGGATATGTTGTCATTGGCGCTTGTCATGTGTTATTGTGTCCTTAGTGAATCGGTGAGACCCCAAGTGCCCTCGGGCAGTTGGGGTCTTTCCCTTGTGTCGGGGTGGTTGCGTTGGTGCGCGTGATTGGGGAATGCGCGCCCCTCCCGATCGGTCTTAGCGGTTGAGTGCCTTTCGGCTGTCCACTCGCTGCTGGCCAAGATCAACGTTGTGGCCTGCGCTGGAGCCGCTGGAGAATCCTTGGGGGTCTAGGCGGTTTTTGCTCTGTCGGGTGCGTAGTCGGCCGTGAGCTTCGTTGAGAGCTTGCCGGGCTGCTTGCGCATCGCTAAGCAGTACGATCTCGCCCTTGTCCTTGGCGGTATCAAACTCTCGGCTTTGGCCGTCTTCGATCTCCTGGAGACGGTGGGCGATGGTCTGAGCGAATCCTTGCATCCATGAGCGTCGCTGGAGGACTGTGGATACCCCGATAAAATCATCTAAGCTAGCGCGTTTCGCCTGAGTGAGCATGTAGGGGTTGAGGTAGCTGAACATCATCATCACGCGCTTGACGTGCTTGTTCCGCCCAAAAATTTCCACATGGCTGATCTTGTTTGAGTTCCGCGTTGTCCATAACACCGGCTCGCAATGCAGCGCTTTGGCAATACGTCCAAGTAGCTGCCCCTGGCAATCGGTGTAAGCACCACTGAGAGACACCTTCTCATGAATCATCTCATCGGCAGTCCCCTGGGCGAGGTCGCGCTCGTTGATTCCGTATTTTGCCATCATCTCCAGCGCTCGGCTGCGGAAGGCCTCTTCATCTGGCTGGCCTGCCCGGCTGCGCGCCATCTCGAGTAGTGCCTTGATCTTGCGTTCAATGCCCTCTGGATGTGTCATGGTGTCCTCCTTGGACTTGGTAGTGAATCGGTGACCCGTCTGCCACCTGCCTTACCTCCTCGTTTTTCGCCCGAGAAGGCACGAAGTGCCGATTAGTGAGCGACGCGAAGTGCCAGTCCTGGA
>NZ_JADKMY010000011.1 GCF_015351405.1 Corynebacterium suicordis DSM 45110
CTCGCCGAACAGTTCGAGCAGGCTGGTGGGGTTGGGGGCTGCAAGCACAGTGCGACTCATGCACTGGTGCGCCGCAGAACACACACCCCACCGGCCTTCCTTCCTCCTGGTTGGTGTGGCTGGCCCCTAGCCAAGCCAGACACACCAACCCGCCGCCGAAAATCGGTGGCGGGGAGGGCTGTTAACTAGCTAACTCTGCAACTTCGCTGAGTGCTCTAGTGCCTCGGCCAGCTCGTGAGCTCCTTTGAGTACTCGCCCGGCAGTATCCTGGATCGCCTCAACGCTGCCCCCTGCCCAGCCTGCGACATATCCCACTGTGTAGGCGCTGGTGTCTAGTCCAAGAATGCCCGCCACGACATACGCCACGGATTCGGCTTCGATCTCGCGGGCTTCATGGGACAGATCCAGATCGGCGCGGGTGCCGTTGTCGCTGTGCAGGATCATGTGAGCGCACTCATGTAGGAGGGTTTTAGCTGCTTGAGCGTCCCCAAGAGAACTATCCACCACAATGCTGAATGATCCATCCTGAGTAATGTAACCGTTAGTCTGGCCGGGGATACTCTCGCGGGTCACGGTGTATCCCTTGGATTCCGCAAATTCCTGGGCGCGGGCGTAGATGTCTGAGTCATCGGAACCTTCAAGACGGCGAGCAATCTCTGGGATCTCCACGGCCTCTTCTGTTGGCTCGGTCTGGCTGATGTCGAACACTGTCAAAATTGGGAAGGTTCGACGCTGGTGTTCTTCTTCTTCGCCGTGTTCGTTTTCTACGGTGTATTTCTTCGTGCTGTATCCGAAAATCTTGATACCCCGCTCGCCTTTCCGCACCTGGCGGCCAAATTCGTTTGCCCACTTGCGGTATCCAGCCACCTGCGTAGCTGTAGGGAATTGGCTTCGAATGAGCAAAAGATTTTTCACACTGTAGGCATGGAACTGCTGCGCAAAGTTGAGAAAGTCTATCCACTCGTCAGACTTCACGAGCTGTTCTACCTGCTCAGTAATGCTTGCTTGCAGCTCCTTGGCCAGCTCTTGACGCTTTTCTGCCTGTTTCTTTCGTGCTGCTGCGCTCAATGCCATGATGTCCTCCATGTAGTGAATCGGTGACCCGTCTGCCACCTGCCTTACCTCCTCGTTTTTCGCCCGAGAAGGCACGAAGTGCCGATTAGTGAGCGACGCGAAGTGCCAGTCCTGGAACCGGAGAAAGGAGAACAAGTTT
>NZ_JADKMY010000012.1 GCF_015351405.1 Corynebacterium suicordis DSM 45110
TGTGACTTTGTCCGCTAAATGGCGTGACATCTTGATCGCTGTGTGGCGCCCTCAGAGTGTCCACTCGTGAGACGCGTCGCCGGTAGGGTGAACAGGTATGAAACCCGCCTGTCTCACAAACGCATCAACGACAGACGGTGACACCGCTCTGGCAGGCCTTCTACTCAACTCCTTGCCGCTCAAGCGCCCCGTCTATGCCGCCTGTCTCGCCACAGTCGGCCCGGCAAGCACTCGCATCGCCACGATCGGGTGCGACCTGCAGAAAACGTTCCACATCGGTTCAATCAGCAAAGCCCTCAACGGCTTGATCTACACCGACATGGTGCAGACCAGGCTGATCTCACCGCACGACCGGCTCGAAGACTACCTCCCCCTGGCCGGAACAGCTGCCGGTGAAGCGACTTTGGAGTCCTGTCTGACCCACACCTCAGGACTGCCTGCCACCGGCGGGGGAATCCGGTCAGCAGCCCGAGCGCTCAGTGCTGTACTGACAGGTGGTGATCCACAACCCGAGAACCTCGCCGATCTGATGAACCAACTTCGCCGATCGCGTGTCCGTCATGCCGGGCGCTTCAGCTACTCCAACCTCGCTGCCTCAGCATTGGGCCACGCGTTAGCGGCCGCCGACGGGGCGGACTACCCGATGCTGGTGCGAAACAGGCTGACGATACCGCTGGGGTGTTCACGCCTGCGCGCTCAGCAACCTGCACAGCGAAACCTCCCGCATGACCTCAACGCTGTCACCGTGTGGGGCACTGACCAACTGCCCTGGACCGGGCAAGGCTATGGACCGGCCGGAGTGATCAGGGGAAGCGCCCATGATTTCGCCACGGTCATGTCAACCCTTCTCGCCGATGACTGTGTCTACGAGGATGCTTTCCGAGTGCGCTTCACTGATGACACTGAATCTGTCGCGGCGGGGTGGTTTGTTGAAGACAGATCCGATCGACCCCTGGTGTGGCACAACGGTTACGCCTCCGGATTCGGCGCTCACATGGTGCTGGATCGCCAGCGCCGACGAGGGGCGTTCATCTCGGTGGTCAGCCCGTATCCCGACGCGGACATCGAGCCCGTCGCGATGACAATGCTGGATGCGGCGGTGTAAGCGACATCCTCTGTACGAGGCCACGACGACAGCAGGACGTTCTC
>NZ_JADKMY010000013.1 GCF_015351405.1 Corynebacterium suicordis DSM 45110
GGTGCTGTTGCAAAGTTGGGGATGGCACGTGAGGATCAGGTCTCATGAGCATCTTCTCCGGTCGCCACTTTCCTCAAGACGTGATTCTGTGGGCGGTGCGGTGGTACTGCCGGTATGGGGTGTCCTACCGGGATCTCGAGGAGATGCTCACCGAGCGCGGTGTGCCGGTGGATCACACCACGATCTACCGCTGGGTGCAGAAGTACGGTCCCGAACTGGATAAACGCACTCGCTGGTACCGTCAAACCTCGCCCTGGTTAGCGGATTCATGGAGGGTGGATGAAACCTACATCCGGGTCGGCGGACAATGGTGCTACCTCTACCGGGCGGTGACCAAGGACGGCCGGACCCTCGACTTCTACATGTCCACCCGCCGTAACACGCAGGCAGCAACGAGGTTTCTGGGAAAAGCGCTGCGCGGTGCCGGTCACCGCGGCCCTGATGGTGGCCCCCGGGTGATCTGCACCGACAAGGCACCGACCTACGCTGCGGCGATCGCAGCGCTGATCGACAAGAAGAAACTGTCGAGGACGGTGAAGCACCGGCAGGTGAAGTACCTCAACAACGTGATCGAGGGTGATCACGGCCGGCTTAAGCGGATCCTGGGGCCCAAAGGCGGCGGGTTCAAGAACCCGGTGTCGGCCTACCGGGCGCTACAGGGCATGGAGGCGATGCACGCGCTGCGCAAAGGACAGGGCAGAGTGTTCGCCTTCGGGAACCCGAACGCGGATGCGGTGATCGTGGCGAAGGCCTTCGCCGGCGCCTGAGGGGCCAGGACTACAGGGGCGGGGATTCCTGTTTCGATCAGCTCCCGGGCACTGCCCGCACCACTTTGCAACAGCACC
>NZ_JADKMY010000001.1 GCF_015351405.1 Corynebacterium suicordis DSM 45110
GTGATCGGTCATCCGTACCACCCTGCAAGACACCAGAACGGTGTCAGGCGCAGGGCACTGTGGAATCTAAAAAATAAAAACTTGATTCATCACGCTATTGAGTTCTCAAACATCATATGCACACAACAATCATCACACCGAAGTGCTTGTCATTGTGACGGATTTCCGAGTGTAGCCACAAAGTTAAGCTAAAGCAAATTCTTTGTGAACTTCGAATCTTTGATTCACACACGCCACTCGGAGGAAGCGCCCACACCAAACTCAACAAAGGAATTTAGTGGGAAAGTGAGAAGATTCTCTGCTTGTCAGGGCCTGTTGTCCTGCCAACCACTGACCTGCAGTGGCGGTGTCGGTCGCGCTGACTTGAATTAATCTACACACCACCCTGAACGAACACAACCCCGCAGGTCAAACATTATTTCCTAGGCGCGCAGCCCGAAGTAGTCCACGGCTTCCTTGTCGCGCATATCGATGCTCATCATTGTCTTGCGCAGAATCGCTAATCCCAACGCCAGGATCACAACGGACACTCCTAGCTCCGCTAGTACGACAACCCACCAATCGACTCTCTGCATGAACTCCATGCTTTCCTCTGGAGCCATCAATCCGAACTCGAGCATCATCCACGTTGTCAACACCGCCAACGCTGCACTGGAGAATCCAAACAGGGCGGGAACGATCAGCAGCATTCCCCAACCCTTCAGCCAATTGTTCAGCACAACTGCCATGGCCACGGCGAACGTGAGGATCGCTCCCACTGCAATTCCTGTGCTCAAGAACAGCGCTCCGCTGCCCAAAACTTGGCTGTCAAGGATCGCTGGGTAACCATTCTCCGGCGAATGAGACTCGCCAACTAGGCCCTGCAGCCCCACGACCAGTGCGAACAAGACGAACGCCCCAGCAAATACCCATCGCAATTTTCCGATGAGTTCCCGCACCCAGGCACGGCGAGTTCCCCCAAAGGCCAGCCACGCGTTGAGGGTATCTCCCATGACTGAACCCAGGATCACTCCTTGCACGCCGATAACACCCATCGTCACGGGAAAGAAGAAGCTGGAGAAGTCTTCCGGCCAACCAATCAGGGTCAGCACATAAAAGATTGCCACTATGCCAAGAGAGAACAGGCTCGTGCGGATGAGCTGGAGATCCATCTTCCTCCCGGCCAGTTCCTGCAAAGCGTCGGTCACGACGGCCGGATCCTTAACCATCCTCCTTAACCACGGTTTGGCATCCGACTCCCTCTTGTCACCCTTCTCTTTAACCTCCTTCTTCTTGACTTCACTGCGCTCTTCGCGGGAGTCCCTGAACTCAGAAAGGAGAAAGCCAAGCTGCAGCAAGGTGACTACTGCCACCATCAGTTGACCATTCACCGTGCTCAGTGGCACAAAAGCCGCGATGATCACCCACAGCATGGCTTGAGTAAACAGCATTCCCACCAGGGTCACGCTCACCTTGAGCTTCCGGATCTGCCGAGTAGATAGGGACAAGGCGCGCAGCGGTGCGGTTTCCCATGCCGGGATCCACCCCAGCACCGCTGCCGCGATCGCGGTGAAGACTAACCCGAACGCCCCTCCCCAATTCGCCTCCTCCAGTGGCGTAAACCCAGTCTGCAACCCGACAGCAACCGGCCACAGCAGGAGGAAAACAAAGCTCATGTGCGTGAGCTGGATTCTGCCGATCTTCCACAACTTCGCGGGCATCATGCCAAGTCACCTCCGCGTGGTGGCCCATTGACTAACGCTTCGCGCGTCACTCCTGAGTCCACCTCAGCCCCAATAGTGATCTCTCGGCCAGTCAACGCAAGAACTGATTGCTCAAGATCCGCCAATTGCATCCGTACTCCCGTGCCTTCCAAGGCCCGGCTCAAGCGACCAGCGCTCACGCGACCCCCGGAACTATCGGCGTGCAGATCAAGGGTGACTCTGCGTAGGCCGGCAGAGGTGGCGTCGGAAATGATGGAGGAAGGATCCAGACGAAGCGCGTCCACGGCGGAGGAAGAGCCGGAAAGGATGGCGATGCGCTCGGTGAAATCTTCCAGTTCGCCGAGACCAGTGATGCGGCCTTTGTCCAGGAGGATGACTGAATCGAGGATGCGGGAGGCGTCGTCGATGTGGTGGGTGGAGAGGATGATGGTGCGCGGATTGCGCTCCACATCGGCCATGAGGTGGCGGTAGAACTGTTCGCGGTTTTGCACGTCCAGGCCCAGGTAGGGCTCGTCGAGGAGGGTGATCGGGCATTGCGCGGCCAGGCCCATGACTATGCTGACCAGGGATTTCTGCCCGCGGGAGAGCTCGCTGAGGCGCTTGGAGGTGTCCAGATCAAAGTCTTCGATCAGCGCTTCTGCGTAATGCTGATCCCACGCCTCCCACCGCGCGGCGGCAATGGCGAAGAGCCTGCGCACCTTGATGCCCTCCGGCCAGGGCACGTCCGGCCCAGAGAGGATGAGGCGATCCAGCGCGGCCTCGTTGTCCCAGACCGGCTGCCCGTCCACCAACACCTCGCCCTGCACCCGGAGCTGCCCGGCCATCGCGCGTAAAAGAGTGGTCTTACCTGCGCCATTCCTGCCGATAAGCCCGTATACGCGGCCTCCCGGGAGCGACGCGGAAGCCTCATCCAAGGCCAGTGTCCCGCCGGAAAGAGCTCGTTTCACGGGGCCACCGAAACGGCGGGTGACGCGATTGAGTTCATAGGTTCCGGTGTGTTCTTTAAGTTCTCTGTGAGTCATTCGTAGAGTCCTCTGCTTTCGGAAACTTGGGTGATAAGGGTGGTGAGATCCTCGCGGTTCATTCCCAACTTGGCGGCCTCATCGATCAACGGGACCACGAAGTTGTGGGCGAAATTCTGTTTGCGGATAGACACGATCACTTTCTTGGCACCGGTTTCCACGAACATGCCCACCCCTCGCCTTTTGCTCAGCACACCCTGCTCCACCAGCAGCGCCAATCCCTTGCGGGCGGTGGCTGGGTTGATGTGATGAAAGGTGGCGAGTTCATTGGTGGAGGGAGCTCGTTCGCCCTCGGGAAGGGAGCCATCGACGATGGCATCTGCGATGAGATCCGCGACTTGTTGAAACAGGGGCACAGTGGCTTCTTCCAACGTCGTGCTCCTTTCTGTGGCTTGAGCACTCGCCGAGCTCTAAATGCGCAGGTGAGGTGCTTTTCATTCTGAGGAAACCATGTGGTTTATCGGTTGGTTACCTGTGTAACTAACCGTACAGCATCTTTTTCAGGCATGCTGGGGGACATAGAAACTGCAAACAAAGCGAAATGGACAATGACCCCTGATGCTCGAAAGAACACTTGTTTTCGTAGACACCTCTTACTTACTGGCTAGCTTCTACAATTCTTGGGACACCGGCGCCCGAGCGCAGCTAGAAATCGACCTCCCAGAGGTAGTCGCCGTACTCGGGCGAATGGCCTCTGAACAGTTAAAACAACCCATCCACCGACAATATTGGTATGACGGAATCCCCGATTCCGGCCCCCACCGTTACCAACGATCCCTGCGCAGCGAACCCGGTGTGCAATTGCGCGCTGGCCAGCTCATCGAATGGGGCGACCGGCGTACCCAAAAGGCAGTGGACACGCGCCTGGTAGCCGATATGGTCATCACCGCCCTCAAGGGCAACGTCAGCGACATCATCCTGGTCTCCGGAGATGCAGACATGCTGCCCGGCGTGGAAGAAGCCGTTAACGCTGGCGTGCGCGTTCACCTCTATGGATTCGGCTGGGATTCCATGTCCAGCCAGCTGCGATTCGCCTGCGACACCACCACCATCCTGGATCCCCGCGATGACTTCCGCGACACCATGCGCCTCCAGGTCCTCGAAGGCCCGATGCAGCCGCACGTGAGCCCCTCCGCGGAAATCGAGCGCCCACTGGCCGATGCCGAACAACCCGAAGCTCCCGGCCCCTCCCCCATTCCCGTCCACGGCCTCGAGCCCACCGCCGGGGAGGAACCTTCTCCTTCTTCTTCCTCCTCTTCTTCCGACGCTACCTCTGACACTCCCGCTAACAGCCCTGCACCTGCGGAAACCGGATCTGCGGAGACGGAGAAGAAGCCCCGGCCGCGGCCTTCCCTCACCCAGGCAGCCCAAGCCGCAGCGAATGCCCCGTTTGAGCATCCCGTAAACAGCTCCGCGGATAGCGCTGCAGCCGCAGAAAATTCCGGCGCCGCGCCCAAGAAACCCGCAGCTCAGGCACCTGCAGCTGAGCCCGCTGCCTCGCCGGCAGCGACCGCGGATGCCGTGGAAAAGAACCGCGTTCAGCAGGAAGAGAAGGCGGAAGCGGAAAGGGTGGCGTCGGCAAATAACGAACGTCACTCCGTGCCCACGCCGGGCAGCATGCCGCGGCCGAACCCAGGAATGATGGCGCGGCACCGCAAATTGCGCAGTCGTTATGTGCCGCTGCCCAACGAAGTGTGGGCCAGCTCGGGCGAGCAGAGCCCGTTTGATATCGGGCAGCAATACGCGGTGTGGTGGTACGACAACGGCGCCACTGAAACCCAGCAAGATAATGCCCACCTGCTCACCGGTGGCGGGCTGCCCCCGGAGATCGATCGCCCTTTGCTGCAGTTTGCCTGCGAGACTCTGCACGAATACACGCTCACCGAGGGGCAACGCGTGGGGTTGCGCGATGGATTTCACGCGGGGATCCGCGGGATCATGCTTCGTCGCTAAACATAGGGGTTAAAGCTGCGCCTCTACTGGGGGAGTCTGTGGATCGCGCGGATTGGGAAAAGGAATTGTCCCGGCGATATGCCAATATGTAATCCATGAGCGCGAGCCCCCTCTCCCCGCAGGAGAAAACACCGGAAACCCAGGATCAGCCCAGCACTTCTGCCTCCACTGCTGTGGCTGCCAGTCAGTCCGCGCGCAGAGCTCCTCAGGATCCACTGTCTCTGCGCCAGACGCTGCTCCGCATGGTGGGCGTGGGGATCGCCGCAGCAGTATGCACGCTGGCGGCGTGGTTTGTTCTGGGTCGCGTGCAATGGCCGGCCTACAACAGCAGCAACGTGCTGCGCTCGCTATCCACTGCCGGTTCAGCACTCGTGGTGATTGCGGTAGCGGGTGTCATCTGGCTCTGGCTGCACCCGCCACATAACCGTCCCCTGGCCGCTTGGCTGCGCTGGGGTTCACAGGCAATCGCTTATCTGGCGCCGGCGGCGCTGGTCACTTCTACCTTGACGATTCCCCTGGCGGCCACGCGTCTGTACCTGGATGGTGTCACTGAAGACCAGGTATTCCGCACCCAATTCCTCACGCGGATGACCGACCAGCTGGGTTGGGAAGACATGGCGTACCAGGACATGCCGAGCTTCTACCCCGGCCTGTGGTTCTTTTCAGGCGGAGCATTCGCCCGGATTACCGGGTTGGAAGGCTGGGCCGCGTTCCAGCCTTGGGCACTGATCACCTTGGCGGTGGCCGGGTGCATGCTGGTCCCAGTGTGGCAACGCATCACGGGATCCCTGGCGCTGGGCGCCGGGCTGGCGCTGATCACCACGATGATTGTGGTGCGTGAAGCACCTGCGGAGCCCTACGCTGCCATCGTTGCCATGGGCATGCCTGCAGCGTTCATTTTGTCCCGGCGTGCGCTGGAAGGTGGTGCTGCTGCACTCGCGGGAACCATCATCTACCTGGGTCTATCAGCTAACCTCTACACGCTCTTCACCGCGATTTCTGCGCTGACGGTGGTGGTGATGGCCTTGGCCGTAACGCTGGAGCGCAAGTCCTGGAAACCGGTAATGCGCCTGGTGATCATTGGCGCGGCATCCATCGCCATTGCGCTTCTGGGATGGGGACCTTACCTATGGGGAATGCTCACCCGGGCACACGGGCCAAGCCTGGCGCAGCATTATCTGCCGCTGGAAGGCGCCAGCATCCCCATGCCTTTCTTCAGCAACCTCACGTTGTTCATCCTCGCTTTCCTGGCCGTGCTGTGGATGATTGTTCGCTTCCGCTCGCCCGGTGCGAATGCGCTGTTCGTGGGACTGGTGGTGAGCTACCTGTGGGTTCTCCTCTCCCTGGTTGCTCCTGTGCTTGGCACCACGCTGCTTTCCTTCCGCGTGGCAGTGCCCATCCTGATGATTCTGGGCGTGGGCGGAATCTTGGCCCTGGCGGATGTGCGTAACGCAGGGATCGCCCGCTTCTACCCTCAGGGTTGGATCACGGAACACGCCCGCACGGTTACAGCGATTTTCCTGGTGTTCTTCGCCGCCACGGGTGTGCACTTTGCCAGCACCACTACCCACGGTGTTCGCGAGCTCACGGATCGGGCATACACAGATACTGATGGTGATGCCTACCGCGGAGATATCGGCCCCGCAGACGCCACGCAGTACTACGCGGCAATCGATGAACTCATCTTCAACCACACGGGCCAGCGGGCCGGCTCCGTGGTGCTCACTGATGAACAAAACTTCATGGCGTTCTACCCGTACCACGGCTACCAGGCCATTACGGCGCACTATTCCAACCCTTTGGGTGAATTCATGCGTCGAAATTCAGAGATCGAAACCTGGACGAAAATCGAAGATCCGGAGGAGCTCCGCGCGGCCATGGATGCTGCGGAGAAGGCCAACGGATGGAAGGCTCCGGACGCGCTCGTTCTCCGCGGTCAGCTAGAAGTGGAATCTCCGGCCTCCGCAGACAACAAATCCGCCGAAGCCGAGAACAAGAATCAGGCGCAGACCGAACCCGGGGAGGGCACGGAAGCGCCTGCGAGCGAGCTCCCCAAGGTCACCGGGACCGGGGACAGCACCTTCAACTACCTGGTTGCGGATGACCTCTTCCCCAGCACTCCCAATGTGCGCTTCCGCCAAGTTGAGTTCCCTGCGAGCGCGTTTGCCGAGGGCTGGGAACTGCACCAGGTTGGCCCGTTTGTGGTGGCATTGCGCACAGATAAGTAGCAGATTAGTAGTTGTCGCGTTCTCCCAGCGCACGCCGGAAGGGACAGAGAGATTCCCCACGCTGGCTCTCTGCCCCAGAACCAACACAGCTCACAGGGTTCTTGGGTTAGCCAACCGGTGCCGTAGAATCCTCTCTTGTGACAAAACCGAATCTAGAAAAAACTGACAGAACCACTGCCACGAAGATCACGCGGAAACCCGCGCCTTCGCGGAAGTCTGTTGCCCAGCTCAAAACCTTCGCCATCATCACTGGCCTGCTTGGTTTTGTTCTGTTTTGTCTCACCCCGATCCTCCCGGTGAAGCAAGAGCATGCAGAGTTCACATGGCCACAGGGCAATGACCTCACCAGCGTGACTGCCCCGTTGATCTCCTACACCCCGGAGAAGATCGACCTGACGTTGCCGATCCAAGAGATCCGCAACCTCACCCCGGGTGAGACCACGGCGCTGTCCACCGTCCCAGAGAACAGCGATGATGCTTCCCTGCGCGGAATGTTCGTCCGTTCCACGAGCGATGGCATGGACGTGGTGGTGCGCAACGTGGTGCCGCTCAGCCTGACAACTGAGCAGGTGGAAGACCTCGGGTCTGATGCCGTACTGCGCATCAATGCTGATCATGAGCATTTTCGCGCGTGGATTCCGGATGAGTCCGATTCCGATGGAACGCCTTATGACGGTGTCATCCAGGATGATGTCCGCCCCATGGTCACGGGCATTTACTCTGAGCTAGTCAATACGCCAAAGACCGCCGAAGATGCCAAGGAAGCGGGCATCAACGCCACCATTTCGGTGGATTCCCGCTTCACTTCCAAACCCACGGTCATCAAGCTCCTCGCAATGGGTCTGGGTCTGGTCATGATGGTGCTTTCCCTCGTGGGTCTGCACCGCATTGATCAGCTGGATGGTCGTCGTGGTGGGCGGTTCCTTCCCCGTCAGTGGTGGAAGCCTCGATTGCTCGATGTTGTGGTGGGCGGTTTCCTAGTCGCGTGGTTCTTCATCGGAGCCAATACCGCGGATGATGGTTACATCCTCACCATGGCGCGGGTTTCTGAAGAATCCGGTTACATGGCCAATTACTACCGTTGGTATGGCGTGCCGGAATCTCCGATCGGTTTTCCTTTCTATGACCTCCTAGCGCTGATGGCGAAGGTCTCCACGGCGTCCATCTGGATGCGCCTGCCCGCCTTGGCGGCGGGTCTGATCGTGTGGATGATCCTCTCCCGCGAGGTGCTTCCACGCTTGGGTGCGAAGATCGACCAGCGTCAGGTGGCGCACTGGACCATGGCCGCGATGTTCCTCATCTTCTGGATGACCTACAACAACGGCACCCGCCCAGAGCCCATCATCGCTCTGTTCTCGCTGCTGGCTTGGGTTTCTTTCGAGCGCGCCATTGCCTCGCACCGCCTGCTCCCCGCTGCCATCGGCACCATTTTCGCCACCCTGGCCCTGGGCGCCGGACCTACGGGCCTGATGGCCGTGGCTGCTTTGCTGGCATCCCTGGGCGCGATCATCCGCATCGCCATCCGTCGCTTGCCGGCTTTGGGTGCAGAGAAGGGCTCCTCCAAGGGCTCCATCACCGTGGGCATGCTGGCGCAGATCGCCCCATTCTTGGCCGCTGGTACTGCCATTTTGGTAGGCGTGTTCGGCGATCAGACGCTCCGCTCCGTGCTCGAGGCCACCTCCGTGCGCAGCGCAGTTGGCCCTTCCATCCCGTGGTACCAGGAGTACTTGCGCTACACCGCTCTCCTGGAGACCACGGTGGATGGCTCCTTCCCGCGTCGCTTCACCATCCTCATGCTGCTCTTTGCCTTCGGTGTGGTGATTGCCTCCACCCTGCGCAACGGTAAGGTGCCGGGTGCCGCTAAGGGCCCAAGCACCCGCCTGATGCTGGTCATCGTGGGCACCATGTTCTTCATGGTCTTCACTCCCACCAAGTGGACGCACCACTTTGGCGTGTACGCGGGCGTGGGTGCCGCGTTGTTGGCCTTGGCCGCGGTGGCTGCTTCGCATTTCTCCCTTTCTTCTCGACGCAACCGCGTTCTCTTCATCGGCGCGAGCCTCATGCTCTTCGCTCTTGCCCTCGCGGGCACGAATGGCTGGTGGTACATCTCCAGCTACGGCGTGCCATGGTGGGATAAGACTCTGCAGCTCGGCGGCATTGAAGCCTCTTCCGTGATGCTCTTCATCTCGCTGTTGGTTCTGGTGTGGGGTGTGCTGGTCGGTTATCTTTCCGATATCCGCACCGCCCGCGCGCAGACAGATTCCGAAAAGGAAGAGATCCGCGCTATTGAAAAGCGCCGTACCTTGCGCTTCACCGGCTTGGCGGCTGCGCCGATGGCTGTTCTCACTGCCATCGTGGTTGTCTTCTCCATGGCTTCTCTGGCCAAGGGCTTTGTGAGCCAGTGGCCCGCGTACTCCGTGGGCAAGGGCAACGTGATGACACTAGCTGGAAACTCCTGCCAGATGGCTTCTGATGTGATGGTGGAAACGGATACCAACGAGTCCTTCCTCACCGTTGCGGGTGGGGGCAAGCTCAAGGATTCCCTCACCTCTGATGGAGCGCGTGGGTTCGAACCCAACAATGTGCCCACCCGGATTGAGCCTGGCAAGAGCAACTCTGACTCCTCGTCCACACCCCAAACTTCAGTGACCTCCCAGGATGCTTATCAGAACAGCGGTGCGGATTCTTCCAGCACGGGAGCTTCCGCAACCGACGGCGCGGGCAGCCCGGCTTCGTCCAATGACTCTGCGGATTCCTCTTCCTCTTCCGAGGAAGAGTCAAAGTCCACGAAGGCGGATGATTCCGGCACGACCGGTGGCGTGAGCTCGGAGCAGGGCGTGAATGGTTCTCATGCACAGCTCCCGTTCTTCCTGGACAGCAAGAAGGTTCCCGTGCTGGGATCCTTCACTGAAGGGCTGCAGCTTCCTGCGCACATCTCGAGCCAGTGGTTCGAGCTGCCTGAGCTCAATGAGTCTCGCCCCATCATCACGTTCTCCGCTGCCGGAGAAGTGGCCCACATTGATATGAACGGCGTGTTCCAGTACGGCCAAGAACTCAAGGTTGAGTTCGGCAAAAAGAAGTCCGGAAAGTCGGTGGATTCGGAAGATAATTCCGAGGCTTACGAGTGGATCGGCGATTACCAGCCACTCGATATCGGCACCGCTCCGGAGTGGCGCAACATGCGCGTGCCGCAGGAGGCAATCCCCGAGGGCGCAGAGGTGATTCGCATCCGTGCCGTGGATACCAACCTCACCCCGGATCAGTGGTTGGCCTTCACCCCACCGCGCGCACCTGAGATGAAGTCGCTCAATGAGGTGATCGGTAGCGAGGCTCCCGGGCTGATCGACTGGTCCGCTGCCCTGCAGTTCCCTTGCCAGCGCCCGTATGACCACAATGCTGGTGTAGCGGAAGTGCCTGAGTTCCGTATTTCTCCGGACCACACGGCACGCCGTGCGCACAGCCCGGTCATGGATTACATGGGTGGTGGCGCCTTGGGTCTCAGTGATATGACCACCAGCGCTACAGAGCTGCCCACGTATCTCCGGGATGATTGGCAGCGAGATTGGGGCGTGCTGGATCGTCTCCTCGTTGCGTCTTCGGGCGACGGCACCGCTCCAAAGCCCGCGGAGATCACCCATTCTGAGACCACGGAATTGGGTACCTACTACCCCGGACCGATGAAGATCACCACCAAGGACTAGTTTCCTGAAGAGCTAATCTTTGAGCTGGTCCACAAGCAATGCCCCGCACGAGAGCAACCGTGCGGGGCATTTCTTGTGCGATAACCCTCACGAACAAACCAAGAGCTTGAGACATGCAAAAACCCCGGGGACTCCGCAGAGTTCCTCGGGGCTTGTGAGCGTATCCCTCTCAGCTAAGCCGAGCTAGATTACTGGTTCAGGTTGGCCAACGCGGTGTCCACTGCCTCTGGAGGAAGCGGGGTTCCTGCTGGGGCGGGCTGCACGGCATCGGCAGCCTCGGAGAGACGCTCCAGTGCCTCTGGATCAGCGGGAACTTCACCGTTGTTCAGCTTCGCGTTCCAGTCCTGGGTTCCGCCGAATGCCTTCAGGATGCCCAGCAGCTGGGAAACCTGTACAGAGTTTCCGTTGGAAGCCAAGCCCATCAGCGCATCCACGGGGATTGGCTTGCCGGAAGCGTTGACTTCCTGCAGAGCGCTAGCCAGCGCGAGCAATGCTGGAAGGGCGGTCTTGGCTGCATCGGCGGTACCAGCGGTGGTTTCGCTGTCTGCACCCGATGAACTCAAAGCGCCGCTGCCCTGAAGCATGCCCAAGCCCTGGGTAACCAGGACTTCTGGGCCGAGGCGACCACCGGCAACTCCCAACAGGAGCATCAGGAAGTCGGTGGTCAAAGGGATGTCCACGCCAGTGGCGTGTTCGATCTCGTTGATCACGTCTGCTTCGGCACCGGTGGCGTCGCGAATAGGTTCCACGACCTCCGAAACGTTGCCCACCAACGTGCCACTCGGGGAGCCGGAAGCCAGCTGCTTGAGCTGGGCATCGGAGCCGTAGTACTCGTTGAGATCCACGTTGCCGCGGATGCCATTGACGTTTCCGCTATCGCTGTACTGCCAGAACGTCACGCTCTTCCAGCCACCGGGGATGGTGGAAGGGAGGTTCTGGTTGTAGTACGCCAACCACAACGGGTACTGGGAGAACTCGGTGGTGTTGGCCATCTTGTCGATCCAGAAGCTGTAGTAGGTGTACATGATCGGATCGCGCCCGGTCTGCTTCTTGATCTCGTCGATCCAATCGCGCACCCAGTTCTGCAGGGAGACGGGATCCAACCCACCGTTCTCCTCGAGGTCCAGCACGGGTGGCAAGGATGGCTGTGGGCCGGTGGCCAGTGCGGTGGCGTAGTAGCGCGCCTGGGCGCGGGCGGAACCGTAGCTGGGCTTTGCGTAGTGGTAGCTACCGGGGACCACTCCGGCCTCTTGGGCCTTGAAGGAGTCTGAGCTGAAGTATGGGTTGAGGTAGCCCACGCCTTCGGTGGCTTTGATGAAGGCGTAGCTCTGACCGGATGCCTTGACGGCCTTCCAGTCAATTGCTGCTCCGTTGGGGTGCTGGTGAGAGGCGATATCCACGCCTGGCAGAGCCCAAGAAGGTACGGGGACGATATCAGTGGCGACCAGGGCCGCGACTGTTACCGCAGAACCGAGCAGAGCCGCTGTGGTTAAGCGTGCGGGGACGGTAGTGCGCGCAGAACGGCGCCAAGGCATAGAAAGCATAAGCAACACCATACCCAATGGTCACAAGATTAACACCCGTTACAGCTGTCACATTCGCAACATAAATCACAATATTCACTTAAATAGCAGCGAAACCGCAGGTTAAACGCACGCGCTTCCCCGAAAGAAAACAGAAAATTTTTCCGGGAAAAGTGTCCCAATTGGGATCTTTAGGTTTAATACACCTTGCTATACACCGTGACGGCTGGCTCCAGCCCGGCGCGTTGCAGCGGCTTTAACCTCCGCTGGTTGGCCACGATCAACCACACCACCGTGCCGGCCAGCATCAGCCACAGCACCACCCTGAACACCAGATTCGTGGCCCCGGACCACTCCAGGGGGAACTGCGCATTCCACGCGAAGTGCGCGCTCATGGCCAGCGCACCCCATCCGGCCAACTGCAGAAATCGCGCTGGGTGGCCTAAGCGCGGACCCTCATACATGGCTTTCCCGATTCCATAACCCACGATGCCCGTCATCAGCATGTGCAGCAAAGGAACCAGGATCAGGCGCATTCCATAGAAAACGATCACCCCGTACACATCAGATTCGGGATGCAGCACGGCCAGATTCAGCGCGTACGTCATGTGCTCCACTGCGCCAAAGCCCAGGCCCACCAGCATTCCCGCTACTAATCCATGCCACGGACGGTTCCACCAGGCTCGGCCAATCCACAGCAGGATCCACACTCCCAGCCCTTTGAGCACCTCTTCCGGCACCGCAGCCGCCAGGGACATGGACAGCGCATGCAACCCCAGCTTTTCCGAAACGCTCAGCCACGGGAAGGAAAACACTGCTCCGGCAAGCGTGGCCGCTACCACTCCTCCCCAGGCCAGAGCCATCAGCACCAATCGCAGAGGTGTGCCCCGGCTGATGGGAAGCAGCTTGATCGCCAGCGAAACCAACCCCAGTTCGGCGAAACAAATGCAGAGAGCCAGAATCATCGTGCCCACCCACTCGTCCGAACGGGGAAGGGCAAACAGCAATTCCATCCCCAGAGCTACGGATAGCGGGATGAGCAGCACCAGATACACCACGAACCACGCGTCCTTGAACAGCGTGAGCTTCGGCCGCACCTCTGCGGGAACGCTCTCATGGAATGCGCGCGGCACATGTGTGGCCACCCAGCGCTTCTTCGGTTTATTCATGCTGATCCACCGAATCCACCAGTTCTGCCCTCGTCTGCTCCACCTGATCGGCAGTGGCTGCGGCGATTTCCAGTGTCACCAGCGTGCCTCCCATCTGCTCGTCTTCCCCCGGGCGGAAAAAACTCACAATCTCGGTGGGTTGCGTGGCATCACCCGTAGAATCCTCAGACTGCAAACCCTGCACGGAATACACTTCCTCCGCGCCTGAATCCCGCAACACCAACGGGTTCTCCCGCTTAGCCTGGCTGGTGAACGGCTGCACCGCGGATTCCTGCACGTCCTCCAACCCCATCGCGCGAGCACTGCGGGCCACCGCCAGCGGCACGTTGCTCACTCCCCCAACCCCATACATTCGCACCACCGCGTCCTGGCAGGAAAACGTAGCCACACCCATTTCCAGCGTGCTGCGCACCTCGCACTCCCCCAGTGCGTGGAAAGTCACGGGCCATTCGGGATCCGTGAGCACGGACTCAGCCAGGGCATCCTTTAGTTCCATCGGAGGGAGATCCGCTGGTTGGTTCAGGGTGGCGTCGATAAGAAAAGGAAAGCCCAGAGTTCCCACCAGACCCGCAATCACGATGAGCGAGTACGCCCACACGCGGTTCTTGGCCAGCGGAACGGGACGAAACTGCTGGTTGGGGTCACCGTGCGGTGGCCAAGTGGGTTGCATCGGCTGTCGCATCGGTTGCGGGACGGGCTGGAGCATCTGCGGCGGCAAGGCGGGAGGCACGGGAAACCGCACTCGGTGCTGGGGATTGTGCCGCGGCGGAAATTGTTGTGGATGCATGACGCCTTCAGGCTAGGGAGAGGCCGAACACCTGTCTTGGGTGCCGTCTATGGTGGTGGGCATGACTGAATTGAACAATACTTCCCCAGCGGACAACCTCCCAGATGATATTTCTGAAGCCCCCAGTGGGCGGGTGAGCGTGGCGCAGGATTTGTATCGTCATGTCAACGGCGCGTGGCTGAGCAGCCATCACATTCCGGCGGATCGCGCTGTGGACGGCACCTTCCACCAGCTCCGTGACCAGGCCGAGGAGGACGTGCGCGCCATCATCGAGGCCGCAGCGCAGGAAGAGCCCCACGGCCGGGTGGGCGCGTTATACGGCAGCTTCATGGATGAAACCGGGATTGAGCAGGCAGGTCTTTCGGTTCTCGACGCCGACCTCAACCCAATCCGCGATGCGAACAGCATGGAGGATTTGGCTCGCGCGCTGGGCCAGCTGGATGTCACCGGTGTGGGTGGTGCCGTGGGTTATTGGGTGGAGAAGGATTCCGGTTCCGATGTAGAGCGTGCTTACCTGGTGCAGACCGGTTTGGGTTTGCCGGATGAGGCGTACTACCGCGAGGAGCAGCACGCGCAGACGCGCGAGGCTTATGTGGAATTCGTGCAGGACATGCTGGAGCTGGCGAAGTCGCAGGCGCGTCCGGGGCGGTTTGCTGAGGCGAGCGCTGCGGAATCCGCGAAGGCCTTGATGGATTTTGAGACCCGTTTGGCTGCGGGTCATTGGGATCAGGTGGCCAGCCGTGATGCCGATAAGACGTATAACCCCACGTCCGTGGAGGATTTGCCCAGCGGTTTCCCCTTCCGGGAATGGCTGCAGGCCACGCATGTGGATGTGGAATCTGCGGGCGGATCCACCATCGTGGTGTGCCAACCCAGCTACTTGGAGCACGTGGCGGAACTGGCTGCGGGCGAAGACGCAGCTGAGCTGGATACGTGGAAACTGTGGGCGTATTGGAGTGTGCTGCGTCAGCGCGCCGGGCTGTTGCCGCGGGAGATCGGCACGCGCAATTTCGATTTCTATGGCCGCACGCTGAGCGGATCCACTGAACAGCGGGCACGTTGGAAGCGTGGCGTGAGCCTGGTGGAAGGCCAGGTTGGTGAAGAAGTGGGCAAGAAATTCGTGGCCGAGCACTTCCCTGCCGCATACAAGGACACCATGCTCACGCTGGTGGATTACTTGATCGCCGCGTACCGCGAGCGGATCGAGAAGCTGGAGTGGATGACGCCCGAAACCCGCGAAAAGGCGCTGGTGAAGCTGGGTAAGTTCCAGGCGAAGATCGGCTACCCGGATAAGTGGCGCAGCTTCGAGGGGTTGGAGTTCGGTACTGCCGGAGCAGACGTGATGGACAACGTGCGCGCGGCCAGCGAATTCAACCACGATTATGAAGTGAACAAGCTGGGTAAGCCCAGCGATAAGGAAACCTGGTTCGCCACCCCGCAGACCGTGAACGCCTTCTATAACCCGGTGAAGAATGACATCACCTTCCCCGCTGCCATCCTCCGCCCACCGTTCTTCGATCCAGAAGCGGATATGGCCGGCAACTTCGGCGCAATCGGTGCCGTGATTGGGCATGAGATCGGCCACGGTTTCGATGACCAGGGCTCCAAATACGATGGCGATGGCAACCTCAACTCCTGGTGGACCGATGAGGATCGCCAAGCGTTCACCAAGCTGACTGATCAGCTGGTGGTGCAGTTTGAAGGGCTGGTGCCCACCGGGCTTAAGCAGCGCGGCATTGAGGAACACCACGTCAACGGCGCGTTCACACTCGGTGAGAACATCGGTGACCTCGGCGGATTGGGCATCGCCGTGGTGGCTTTGCGCCGCTATCTGGCTGATCAGGGGCAGGATTTCGAAACCGCTCCGAAGCTGCCGGTGGAAGGCCTGGTGGACGTGGAGGGTAACCCGGACACCACCGAAAACTCAGCTTTGCAGCGCGTATTCCTGCGCTGGGCGCGCATCTGGCAGACCGCCATTCGCCCGCAGATGGCGGTGCAGTACGTGTCTATCGACCCGCACTCCCCTGCCGAGTTCCGCTGCAACGTGGTGAGCAGCAATATCGCGGAGTTCTACCAGGCCTTCGATATCGCCCCCACCGATGAGATGTGGCTGGACGAAGATTCCCGCGTCACCATTTGGTAGGTGCGCGGGTGGGGTGAGGGCGCGGGCTGCCCGCTAACCCCCGCCCCTATTTCGGCTGGAAATCCTCCGGCGCGAAGAGATCCGGCTCATGGGCTTCATCCATCTCCGGGGTGTATTCCTCCACCTCGGCCAGGTTGAGCAGAGCGCCGGTGGGATCCTGAATGGTGGCCATCCGGCCAAATTCAGAAACCCATGGGGTGCGCACGACGGTGCCGCCCAGGGATTCCACCTGCGCCACTGCTTCATCCACGTTGAGCACGCCCATGTAGAGCGTCCACATGGAGGGCTGCCCCTCCAGGCCTGCGGTGTCCCACATGCCTGCCAGGGGGTTGGCCTCCCACTCACCCGTGGCATAACGGAACTCATCGGTATCGTTCATCAGCTTGATATCCCACCCGGAGAGCTGGTGGTAGAACTCCAGCGTGGCATCCCAGTTCTTGCCAACCATGAGCTCGTGCCACACCGGGGTGCCCGGCTCACCAGCAGCAAAGAATGCCTGCTCATCCGAGGGACGCTTCAAGCCGATGGTGGCTCCACTGGGATCCACCAGCACGCTCATCTTGCCGCGTGGGCCAAGATCGCGTGGTTCCAAAGCGCTTTCCGCTCCTGCCTTCACGGCGTTCTTGTGCACTGTTTCCAGCTGCGGTGCGTACAACATCAGCCCCCAGATCGGCGAAGACGTTTCCGGGATCTTGCCGATCCCCGCCACGGGCATGCCCGAGCGCTTCGCGGTGAGGTACCCCTCGGATTCCTCTACGAATTCCCACCCGAAAAGCGGGCCGTAGAAGTCCTGCGCGGTCTGCAGATCCGTGGTGGCCAGGTCCAGCCAGATGGGCATTCCAGGTTCAGCTACCAGTGCTGGCATTACATGTTCCTCCACTTTTCGGGATCAAAATCATCGTCGGCGGTAGCTTCATCGAAGTATTCGCCGAGGTCATCATCGTCTTCTTGTTCGACGCCACCTCCGGCGCCCACCACGCGCGTCACCGCCAACACGTCATTGGTTTCGGGATCCAGCATCGCCACTTCATCGCCGTGGCGCAGTACCTTGCCCCGGCGAGTGTCTACTTCACCGTTCACGGTGATTACTCCTGAGGCAATGACTTCCTTGGCCAGCCCTCCGGTCTCCACGAGGTTGGCCAGTTTGATGAACTGCCCGAGGCGGATTTCCGCGTCTCGGATGGGGATGTCCTGAATCTGCATGCCCACTAGTCTATGCCCTGAGTCTTTCGGCCTTCACTCGCGGAGCGTTCAGGCATGAGCCACGCACGAAAACCTCACAGCACCGCGAGGATCTTCTCTATCCCGCCATGCAGCAAGAAGAGTGCAAGGAGCAGGAAGATTGCTCCCGCGATCATTTCAATCAGCGGGTTGATCTGCCGCAGCTTCTCCGCCCACGCGGGCAGGCTCACCATCCAGGCGAATCCGCAGAACCAGAGCAGCCCCACGGCTGTCATCATCAGCAGCACCAGCAGGCGTTCGGGGACACTGATGTCTACCGGCAGGAACTGGGCAAAGACAGCGCCGAAGAACAGCAGGGCCTTGGGGTTGGACAGGTTGGTGGCCAGTCCCAACCGCCAAGCCTGTGATGGGGTGAGCTCGGTGGCGGAAACCGCAGCGCTTGCTGGATGTGCTTGTGGGTCAGGGGTGGCGTCGGAAAGAGAAGATTTTTGCTTTAAGCGCTGCTCGCGCCACCCGCCGAGGAGCGAGCCGATGCCCATGCGCAGGAGGAATAGCCCACCGGCCAGGTACAGAACGGCGAGGATCCAGGGGAAGGCGGCGATGAGCGCCGATAGGCCTGCCATGGTGACGACGGGCCACAGGATATTGCCCGTGCAGATTCCCACTGCCACCCACAGGGCGGCTCGGCGGGAACGCGAGCCCACACGGATGAGCTGCACCGTGTCCGGCCCCGGCGAGGCGATGGCGGCGATCCAGGTGCCCAATAATCCCAGGTAAGCGGCAAGAGTCATGCGCGTTTAGACCGAGAAATTACTGCGGCACCTGGAAGGTCGGCGCAGGTTACGCACGCAGCGCCACATCGGTGGGGTTGATGGGGCGAGGCAGTGCGGATTCACCCATGAGCGCGCGGTCAACCTCTGCGGCCACGGAGCGGCCTTCGGAGATTCCCCACACGATCAGAGACTGACCACGGCCGGCGTCGCCTGCCACGAACACTGGGGTGTCGCGGAAAGCCTCGGACTGGGCGGTGGCGCGGAAGGCATCATCGCGGACCAAGCGGCCGCGCTGATCAATCTCCAGATCCAGGTCCTCCACCACGGGAGTGCGCTCCACGGAGACAAAGCCCATGGCCAGCAGCACCAGGTCTGCCTCCATCGAGAATTCGGTGCCCTCGACGTTCTCCAGACCCTTTTCACCGAAGCGGCACTGCGCACCATTCAGGCCGGTGACCTTGCCATCTTCACCAACGAGTTCCACGGTGTTGGTGGACCAGCCACGCTTGCCCAGCACGGCACCCTCTTCGCGAGCCTCCAGGCCCAGTTTCGCCACGAGCTCCTCTGACTCTTCACCGGTGATGGCGTAATCGCCTTCCTCGTGAGCAGAAGCCAGACGCATCTTCAGTGGGTAGGTAGGCCAAGGGGTAGTCTCGGCCCGCTCCTCTGGAGGCTTCGGCATGATGTCGAACTGATGCACAGACTTCGCACCCTGGCGCAGGGCGGTGCCGAAGCAGTCCGTACCCGTATCGCCGCCGCCGATGATGACCACGTTCTTGCCCTTGGCATCGATCGGTGCGGTATCGGTATCGCCGTAGCCCACGCGGTTGGCGTAGGGCAGGTATTCCATGGCCTGGTACACGCCCTCCAGCTCTCGGCCGGGAACGGGCAGGTCGCGGCCCACGGTGGAGCCGATGGCCAGCACGATGGCGTCGAAGTTCTGCAGATCCTCGCCGGTTGGAGAGGTGTTCAGCTGGAACTTGGTGCCCTCGGCCTGCATCTGTTCGATGCGACGGTCGATCCATTGCTTCTGCATCTTGAACTCTGGCACGCCATAGCGCATCAGACCGCCAACGCGATCCTCGCGCTCAAAAAGGGTGACATCGTGCCCAGCGCGGGTGAGCTGCTGAGCAGCTGCCATGCCGGCGGGGCCGGAACCGACCACAGCCACGGACTGGCCAGTCTTGAAGGTGGGCTTGATGGGGACAACCCAGCCCTCTTTGTAGGCGCGCTCCACGATGGTGAGCTCGACGGTCTTGATATTCACCGGATCGCTGCCGATGCCCAGCACACATGCACCTTCACAAGGTGCAGGGCACAGACGACCGGTGAATTCCGGGAAGTTGTTGGTGGCGTGCAAGCGGTCATACGCTTCCTTCCACCGATCCTGGCGAACCAGGTCATTCCACTCCGGGATCAGGTTGCCCAGTGGACAACCGTCATGGCAGAAGGGGATGCCACAATCCATGCAGCGCGTGGCCTGGATCTGGACCTGTTCATCGGAGAAGTCTTCGTAGACTTCCTTCCAGTCCAGCAGACGCAGTGGGACTGGGCGGTGCTCAGCTGCAGCGCGAGCGTACTTCTGAAAGCCGTGCGGATCAGCCATTACTTCACTTCCTCCATGATTGCGGCAGAGATGCCATCTTTATCCAGACCCTGCTCTTCAGCGCGCGTGATGGCGGTGAGAACTCGGGCGTAATCGCGCGGCATGACCTTGATCAGCTTGGAAGGATCAACTTCCACATCGGATCCGGTCAGTCGCTTGTGCGTAGCGATGGTCTCTTCCAGCCACGCCAGCTCTTCTTGGTCGGTGACTTCTTGGATGTCCACCAGTTCGGTGTTGATGCGGTTTTCCACACCGGAACCGTCGTTGAGCAGGTAAGCGATGCCACCGGACATGCCGGCTGCGAAGTTCAGGCCCACCTTGCCGAGGACCAGCACGCGGCCACCCGTCATGTACTCACAACCATGGTTGCCGATGCCTTCCACCACTGCGGTGACACCCGAGTTACGCACGCAGAAGCGCTCGCCCACGGAGCCGTGGATGTAAAGCTCACCCGAAACTCCACCGAAGCCCAGCACGTTGCCAGCGATGATGTCTGCCTGCACATCGGCTGCTCCATCATCCATTGGTGGGCGGATGACGATGCGTCCACCGGAGAGGCCCTTGCCCACGTAGTCGTTGGCGTCACCCGTCAGGGTCAGGGTCATGCCGGCTGGCACGAAGGCGCCGAAGGAGTTACCTGCGGATCCCTTGAAGTTCAGGTTCACGGTGTCCGTTGGCAGGCCATCGCGGCCGGCCACGCGGGAGATCATGGAACCGGTCATGGTGCCCACGGTGCGGTTCACGTTGGTGATTGGGTAATCCAGCGTGATGGAGACATCTTCGCCGTCTGCTGCCCGGCGGATGGTCTCTTCCGCGTCCTTGCGGATCTGGTTGTCCAGCGCCTTGTCCAGGGCGTGATCCTGGGTCTTGGTGCAGTAGAGATCCTGGTGCATGAAGGGGCTCTCTGGCTGCGCGAAGATGGGGCTCAGGTCCAGCTTGTTAGCGGACTTGTGCTCGCCTTCCATCGTGGCCTGGCGCAGCACCTCGGAGTGGCCCACGGCCTCTTCGATGGTGCGGAAGCCCAGCTCAGCGAGGTATTCGCGAACCTCTTCAGCGATGAACTGGAAGAAGTTGACCACGTGGTCAGCCTGACCGGTGTACTTCTTGCGCAGCTCTGGGTTCTGCGTCGCCACGCCTACTGGACAGGTATCCAGGTGGCAGACGCGCATCATGATGCAGCCGGAAACCACCAGCGGTGCGGTAGCGAAACCGAACTCTTCAGCACCAAGCAGCGCCGCGATAACCACGTCGCGACCAGTCTTGAGCTGACCATCACACTGCACGGTGATGCGGTCGCGCAGACCGTTCATCAGCAGGGTCTGCTGGGTCTCCGCCAGTCCGAGCTCCCATGGCCCACCCGCATGCTTGAGGGAGGTCAGTGGGGATGCACCGGTGCCACCATCGTGGCCGGAGATCAGCACCACATCCGCGTGTGCCTTGGACACGCCCGTTGCCACGGTGCCGACGCCCTGCTCGGACACTAGCTTCACGTGAATACGTGCATCCGGGTTGGCGTTCTTCAGATCGTGGATCAGCTGTGCCAGGTCCTCGATGGAGTAAATATCGTGGTGCGGTGGAGGGGAAATGAGTCCCACACCTGGGGTGGTGACGCGCACTTCTGCGATCCATGGGTACACCTTGTGCGGAGGCAGCTGGCCACCTTCACCGGGCTTTGCACCCTGGGCCATCTTGATCTGAATATCCGTGCAGTTATTCAGGTAGTGGCTGGTCACACCGAAGCGGCCGGAGGCCACCTGCTTGATGGCGGAACGGCGCCAATCGCCATTCTCATCGCGATCAAAGCGGGCTGGATCCTCGCCGCCTTCACCGGAGTTGGACATGCCCTTGAGACGGTTCATCGCGATAGCCAGGGTCTCATGAGCCTCAGCGGAGATGGAACCGTAGGACATTGCGCCGGTGGCGAAACGCTTCACGATCTCGCTGACTGGTTCCACCTCATCAATGGAGATGGGCTTGCGATCACTCTTGAGCTCGAAGAGTCCGCGCAGCGTAGCCAGGCGACGAGACTGATCGTCCACCTTGCGGGTGTACTCCTTGAAGATGCGGTACTGCCCGGTGCGGGTAGCGTGCTGCAGCTTGAAGACGGTCTCTGGGTTGAACAGGTGGTACTCGCCTTCACGGCGCCACTTGTACTCGCCACCGACCAGCAGGTCGCGGTGCGCGGCCTCTTCTGGGCGAGGCAGGAATGCGAAGCGGTGACGCTCAGCCACATCGGCGGCGATCTCATCCAGGCCCACGCCGGAGATTGGGGAGAATGCGCCGGTGAAGTACTCGTCCAGCAGGTTCTGGTGCAGGCCGGTGATATCGACCAGCTGGGAACCGCGGTAGCTGCTCACCGTGGAGATGCCCATCTTGGACATGATCTTCAGGATGGAGTAGCCAGCGGCGTGCAGGAAGTTCTTGCGAGCCTGCTCGGCGGAGACATCGCCCAGGCGACCCTGCTCATGGAGAGAGTCGATGGACATGAGAGCCATGTAGGGGTTGATGGCGTCGGCACCGAAGGTCAGCAACATGGCGAAGTGGTGAACCTCGCGGGCGTCGCCGGACTCGATGATCAAAGAGGCGCGCGTGCGTGTCTTTTCCTTCACCAAGTGCTGGTGCACAGCGGAGGTGAGCAGCAGCGATGGGATCGGAGCGTTGCGCTCGTCGGAATCGCGGTCGGTGAGGAAGATGAGGGTCTTGCCGTCCTCGATGGCGGCGGAGACTTCGCGACGAATGCGGGCGATGGCATCCGCCATGCCGCGTCCACCGTGGGCCACTGGGTAGAGGCCGGAGATGCGCGCAGCCTGGAATGCGCTGTACTTCTCCTGCTCGCCAGCGTTGGCCAGCTTGGCCAGATCCTCATTGGAGAGCACTGGGCTGTCCAGGTGGATGCGGTGCGCAGCCTCTGGAGTGGGGCTCAGGACATCGCCCTGTGCTCCCAACTGCGTGAACAGCGAGGTAACCATCTTCTCGCGCAGGGAGTCCAGTGGAGGGTTGGTCACCTGCGCGAAGCGCTGAGCGAAGTAGTCGTACAGCACCCGCGCGCGGTTGGACAGCGCGGCGATCGGCGTATCCGTACCCATGGAACCGGTGGCTTCAGCTGCGGTGATGGCCATCGGACGGATGAGGGTATCCACCTCTTCCTCGGTGTAGCCGAACACGCGTTGGCGCAACACGATGCGCTCGTGGTTCATCGGTACGCCTTCACCGGCGGGCAGCTCTTCGGTGCGAACCAGATTCTCTTCAACCCACTGCTGGTAAGGCTGCTCAAGGAGCGTGGCCTTCACTTCTTCATCGGTGTAGATCTTGCCTTGGGAAGTGTCCACCAGGAACATGCGACCGGGCTCCACGCGGGTGCGCTGCACGATATCCGCATCGGGGATTTCCAGCACGCCCGCCTCGGATCCCATCACCACGAGGCCATCCTTGGTGATGCAGATACGGCCGGGGCGCAGACCATTGCGGTCCAGCACAGAGCCGATTACGGTGCCGTCGGTAAAGGCTAGCGCAGCTGGTCCATCCCACGGCTCCATGAGGGAGGAGTGGTACTCGTAGAAGCCACGGATCTCCGGATCCAGGTTCTCGTTGCGCTCCCACGCCTGTGGAACCATCATCAACACAGCGTGTGGCAGTGAACGTCCACCGAGGTGCAGCAGCTCCAGGGTCTCATCGAAGCGGCCGGTGTCCGAGCTATCTGGGTTACAGATAGGCAGGACGCGGGAGATATCTCCCAGCACCTCGGAGTTGATCTGGGATTCGCGGGCGCGCATCCAGTTTTCGTTTCCGCGGACGGTATTGATCTCACCGTTGTGCGCGAGCATGCGGTACGGGTGAGCCAATGGCCAGGATGGGAAAGTGTTGGTGGAGAAGCGGGAGTGCACGATGGCCAGCGCGGATTCCACGCGCTCATCCTGCAGGTCCAAGTAGAAATCGCGCAGCTGCGGGGTGGTGAGCATCCCCTTGTACACAACGGTGCGTGCAGAAAGGGAAGGGAAGTAGACGGTTTCGCCGCCGGCGCCTTCGCCAGCTCCCTTATGTCCAAGCTCTCGCTCGGCGCGCTTGCGGACGAACCAGGCAGCGCGGTCTAGCTCTAGGCCGGACAGGGGGTTGCCCTCGGCATCTTCGCCAGCGATGAACAGCTGGGAGAAGATCGGCTCCACGTCGCGGGCCATTGCACCGAGGGAGGAATCATCCACGGGCAGGTCGCGCCAGCCGAGGAACGTCAGACCCTCTTCGCGGACGATGGTTTCCACATCGCGCATGGCCTCGAGTGCTGCCATGCGAGAGTTAGGGAGGAATGCGATGCCGGTGGCATAATCGCCAGCTTCCGGCAGCTCTACGCCCTGCTTGCTCATCTCTTCCCGGTAGAAGCGATCTGGCACCTGGATCAGAATGCCGGCACCATCACCGGTGTTCTTCTCCGCACCGGCAGCGCCGCGGTGATCCAGGTTTACTAGTGCTGTAATGCCTTTTTCCACGATGTCGCGGGAGGCTCGGCCATGTGCATCGGCTACGAATGCGACACCACACGCATCGTGTTCAAACTGCGGATCGTAGAGACCCTGGCGTGGAGGGTAATTCGTCATGTCTAGTGGCCTTACTGTTCGTCACGTCAAAAAATTTCTAGCAAGCGCAGTCGCGGGGTGAGCAACTCCTTGAGTGAGGCGTGAGGGCTCTTTCCCGGGGTACTTGGAACAGCCACTATCACATGTCTCAAGGTGGTTTTTTTCCTACAGTTCCGCAATCCCACCGCGTACTCAAAATTAGGGTTGCCTAAGTTGTCAACTTTGGCATTCAATCCCACGCGTTAAGTCGCTCAACTGGGGAGACGAATTATTCTAAACATATTCTCATAACCCTCACCGGACAACGAGAGAACTTCGTACGTCTTTCAACCCCGCGGAAACACAGTGAGCCCGCTCACGTATCCGCACGCATCGCCCCCCCAGCGAGCCGCTCGGTCTATTCCGCTGTCTCCGCCACGCGGTCATTCACCATTCCAATGGCTTGCATGAGCGCGTAACACGTCACAGGGCCCACAAACTTGAATCCGCGTCGCTTGAGCTCCTTGGCCATCGCCACTGCTTCCTCGTTATACGTGGGGATCTCCTCCACATGCTGTGGCTGCTCGTGGTGCCGCGGTGCAAAAGACCAGATCAGCACAGGCAAACCCGGGGCCAACATGTTCGCTACCCCGCCCAAGACCTCCCGCGCAGGGGAGTCCTCGGGGAGCTTCTGCAGGTCGGGGTCATCTCGCAGGGCGATGGTGGCTTCCGCGTTGGCGTAGACCGCTGCGTGCTTTTGCTTATTACGGATAAGGCGCGGATCAGCCAGGGCATCTTCACGCTGCTCTTCGCTCATGGCGCTGATGCGGGTGGCGTCGAAAAGAAAGAAGACGCGTCTAAACGCCGAACGCTTAGCCAAGATGGCGGACCAGGAGAGGCCGGATTGGAAGCCTTCGAGGCAGATCCGTTCCAGCAGGCCGTGCTCATTGATGATCTTGCGGCCCCACTCGCCCTCGTAGTAATCGAAGTTCATCTCGCTGCGGTACGCCCACGCTGGGCGGCCCACACCATCGGTGCCCACCACCTGGCCACCGGGAGTCAATTGTTCTGTGGGCTGAATGGCAGGCTCGCGCGCTGCGGAATCTGCGTTGTCCGAAGTCATACTTATTTTTTACCCGTTCTGGCCGTGCAGCCTCTGTAATGCGGTTGAAATGCGGTGAATTTTTCTCGGGGTTTCCTGACTGACTCCGCCAACTTAGCCAACCTCCAGGACGCACCAGCGCATTCACGCACTCACGCTGGGCAAGTTATCCACAGCACCCTCGCCTGTGGATAAGTCATCACCCCCACAAGTGCATGTTTTTCATGGCTGTGCATTATTAGTGTCTGGATTTCGGACATCAGCTGCTAATCTTGAAAATCCAAAGCATGCATCATGGAAAGAGGACCCGATGCTAGAAGACCAAGACCTTGGCACGTTCCGCGCTACCATCCCTGAGCGCGGTGGCTTCCTCTATCCTGATGGCTCCCCGATTTCCCTGGCAGAGCGCGCCGATGCTACTCCCGAAAACGCGGTTGACCTGCCCATTGATACTGATGAGAGCACTCCCCACAATTCCGCGTTCTTCCTGCGAATCCTGTTCATTTTCGCGATCATGATGACTGTCGTGGCCCTGTCCATCTACTGGCTCATTGCTCACAGCACCCCGCCAGCTACCGGGGATGTCGGACAGCCCGCAGCGTATTACGCCCCTCAGAATTGATGGCTGATCTCCCCTTTTTTGCAGGTAAAGAGGCATTTCTTTCGGCGCTTTCACAGCATCGCACCGCGGTGGTTCAGGCCCCTCCAGGAACCGGCAAGACCACCCTGGCACCTATCTACACCCGCGAATTCCTCCGTGACCAGCAATTTTCCCAGTTTTCTTCTACCGAAAACCAGCAGGATACCGCTGCCCAGCTCACTCCCCGGGTCCTCGTCACTCAGCCTCGACGCATCGCCGCACGCGCTGCAGCCACCCGTTTAGCGGAACTTTACGGCTGGAATTTAGGGAGCACGGTTGGCTACACGATACGCGGGGAATTGCAGACAAATGCAGAAACAGAAATTGAGTTTATGACCTCTGGCGTGCTGTTACGCCGACTTTTGCGCGACCCAGACCTCCCCGGAGTGGGCGCAATCATCATCGATGAAATCCACGAGCGTCACGTGGAATCAGACCTCATTTTTGGCATGCTGGCTCAACTCCGCGAACTTCGCGAAGACCTGGTTGTGGTGGCCATGTCCGCCACCGTGGACGCCCAACGCTTCGCCACCGCGCTGAACGCGCCCATTGTGGATGTCCCAAACCCCATCCATCCGCTGGAAATTCATCATTCCACCAGCGAGCATTCCATTGCACAGCGCGATCCCCTCGCTCGCCCCGGCGCGACTGGCTCGGTGGAGGACTTCGTGTTCCGGCGGATCGTCGAGGCCCTCGAGGCCACGGATTCGGACTCGCCATCCCCCGGCGATCTCCTGGCCTTCGTACCCACCATCCGCGGCACGGAACTGCTGGCAGAGAGGCTAAACGGGCACATAATTGGAAATTTCCACATTTCTGCGCTGCCGCTGCATGGCAGCCTCTCGCCCGCTGCACAGTCACGCGTAATTGCACCCGTGCGCGAGTTTGACGCCCCCACCCGCCGAGTCATCATCGCCACCGATGTGGCCGAGTCCTCCCTCACCGTCCCCGGGGTGCGAGTAGTGGTGGATTCCTGCCTCTCGCGCGTCTCCCGCCAGGATTCCTCCCGCGGGATGTCTCAGCTGGTCACGGAGTCCGCCAGCCGCGCATCCACCATCCAACGCGCCGGTCGTGCGGGCCGCGAAGGCCCAGGCCAGGTGTTCCGCTGCCTCACCGCGGAGCAGTGGTCGCACCTTTCCGCGTTTTCTCCCCCGGCCATTCTCACCTCCGACCTCACCAGCGCCCTGTTGGATTGCGCCGTATGGGGAGCGCCAGGCGGCGTGGATCTTCCCCTCCCCGATAGTTTCCCCGAACTGCCCGCCCGCGCGGCCACCGAGGCACTCGTTCGCCTCGGCGCGCTCACTGCCCCCACCGATTCGCACCCTTTTGGGCAGGTCACGCAGTTAGGAACTGTTCTGGCCGGCATGCCCGTGGATCCTCATTTGGCCCGTGGTGGGTTGCTGGCCTCGCGCTTGGTGGATGTGGATTTGGTTGCCAAGGTTCTCTTTCTTCTCGACGCCACCCCGGACCCATCCACTCCCCTCATCAGGCAGGTGAAATCCCTCCGCTCGCAAGACCAGGGTGTACGCCGCATGCGCAGGATCGTGGAGCAACATCGTTCACGCCGCGCTTTGGAGAATCTGCTCCCGGAGATCTCTCCGGATGCTGCCCGGGATTTCACTGCCGCCATGAGCACGGACACCGCCATTGGATTGACCGTGGCCTGCTGTTTTCCGCAGCTCATTGCCCGGCGCGTGGTGGCTGCCACTGGGGAATTGACGGATCGCGTACTCACCGTCGGTGGCACGGGTGCACAACTGAGCAGAGAGCTGCTGGCAACAGGCCAGCCCTCCGGCAATGGAGGAGAATCCCAGTGGTGTGCCGTGGCAGATATTGCCCGTGCCCATACCCGGGATGGCACCGGGGCTCGCGTGCGCAGCGCGGTGTGGATTCCGGAGGAGATTGCGGTGTGGGCAGGAGGTGGCGTCGAAAAGAAAAGAACGGCCACGTACGATCCCGACACACGCAAGATCAAGGCCCGGGAGGTGCGGCAGCTGGGCGCGATTCTGATGTCCCAAGCCCCGGCGCAGGCCACCAAGGAAGAGGCGCACCTTGCCGTACGGGAGGCGTTGGCAGAGCATGGGGCGTCCGCGATTCCGATGAGTCAGGGGGCATCATCGCTGCTCAAGAGGGTGCAGTTCCTGCATCGGCAGGGAGTGGAGGGCTATCCGGATGTCTCGGGCGAGCTGCCGGAGGAGGTGAGCAGTTTCGCCGCCGAGGACCTGGTGGCTGGGCGCACGCCGGATATCGCTGGCTTGCTGCGGGGAGTACTGCCGTGGAATCAGCCCATTGATGAGTTGGCGCCCGAGCACGTAGAGCTACCCAGCGGGCGGCGGGCGAAGATCACCTATCCTCCGGTTGATGAGGCGGGCCCGCCAGTGGTGGCAACGAAGCTGCAGGATGCGTTCGGGCTGTTCAGCTCGCCGGAGATCGCTAGTGTGCCCGTGCAGTTTCACTTGCTCTCACCCGCGGGCAGGCCGCTGGCGGTGACCGATGACCTGCAGAGTTTCTGGGCCGGGCCGTATCAGGGAGTGCGTAAAGATATGCGGGGGCGCTACCCGAAGCACAAGTGGCCGGAGGATCCGGCGGCGGAGTTCGGTTAGCTCGCGTCAACCGGCTCGGCATGCTCCCCGCGGGTCACCATGATGGAGCTCAACGTGGAATCCAGTCCCACATTCACCGTAGGCAGGTTCGCGCTGCTGTCCTTCTCGCCTCGGACGATGTACTCGTCGGCACCAGTGCAGGGAGTATCGGACATCACCGAGGTTCGACATTCCACGACCACCCGGTAGGAACCACCCGAGGTGTCCTCTGGAATGACCAGCTCCACGTCAGAGAGCTGTGCATTGATCTCCACCTTCTGCTGCCCATCGTCCTTCAACACACCCGATGCGCCATCTAAGCGGTTGAAGTTGATCACACCTGTAGACAATGCGTAGTCCAGTTCTGCATAGCTGACCTGCGGATTGAGAACCCTATCGGTCTGGGTGAGCGTATTCTTCGTCGGATCGTCGCTGTCGCTGGGTTCAATGAAGACAAGGAAACCGAAGGCTGCGAACACACTCAGCGCTACGGCCGCCACCGCGGTGGCTACGAAAATGCGCACCGCCGTGCCCCAGCCACGCTTCCGCTTGCCCTCCCCGGAGTACGCGGAGGCGCCATACATGGCGTCGCCTTCATCAGGATCCGGCAAGTGCCAGGCGAAGGGCGCCGTGCCCAAGGGGTCCCAGCTGGGCGGAACTTGCCTGGCGTGATGCTGCTCAAAACCGGGCGCTGCAACGTAGGTCTGTTCGTTGTCCCCGTTGAGCGGCGGGTTCACCGTGTGTGGGGTGCTGGCCGCTTGCAGAGGGGCGCCCGCCGCGTTGTCCGTGTAGGGCTGACCTGCGAATTGCCCGGAATCTTGCCCAGCAAAATCCGCAGCATACGCCCCGGCATAGAAGTCCTTATAAGGCACTGGCTCTCGCTGGTGCAGCAAGAAGGCCACCAGCGCTGCCACCACAACCCCGGTCCAATCCAGCGAACTATAGGCCGACCCAATGGGGAAAACACTCAGCCCCACCAAGATCACAATGACCCAACCCAAGTTCACATCCTGGGAATAGCGCTTGTCCTTGATGCCCTTGACCATGGCCTCGATCGGGCTCAGCGGCACGGTGTAGCGCGGCAGCACCAGCAGCAAACCGAAGTACAGCAGAATTCCCAGCCCGGAGAAGAAGCACAGGGCCAGGAACACAAAGCGGATCAACAGCGGCGAGACCTGGTAGCGCACGCCGATTCCCTCAGCCACACCTCCAAGCCACGCCCCGGACTTTTGCGAGGAGGGGATTCGCACCGGCCGGGTGCGCCACATCTCGGAGAGACTGAAATTACTCTTCCGAGCCACGTCCACATTGTTAACGGGGAACGCACTGCCGTATTGATTGTTGTCATTGCCGAGCGAGCCATCTGGATACCTGTTGTTCATCATGCTTCTCAGTCTCGCTTTCCTCGCCCGCCCGCACATCGGGGAATTCCCCTGATCCCGCTTTTTCAGGGTAAACCCCGATTCTCCCCGATGCCCCCAGCTGGCACACTATTAATATGACCGGCTCCCCCACTTCCTCCTCTCGTGGCTCTTGGCCATGGGCGCGTCGCGCAGCTGCCACCGTGCCTCCGACCGCGTATCCGGAGTTCTTCCGAGTCCGGGAAAACCGCATGATCGGCGGCGTCTGCACGGGTTTGGCGGCTCACCTCGGGGTGGATCTGCGCTGGGTTCGCCTCGCGTTCGCCATCATGCTCATCTCCCCCGGCCTCGCGGTGCCTCTCTATATTGGCCTATGGATTTTTACCGACGCCAAACCCGTCACCTCCCAAGCCCTTTCCTCCGTTGCTCACAGGAGAGCAGTCGAGGGCGCGCCGGGAGTCCAAGGCTTGGACTCGATTAATCGGCCCCGGAAGTCCGAGGATTGGGTCTTCCTCGCACTGGGTCTGTTGTTGCTCGTCTTGGGAACCACCATTACTGCTGGTACCGCGCCTGTCATGGTGGGTCTCATCGTGGCCACTCTCGGTGTGCTCTTGGTGTGGCAGACCTTCGGTTTCCGGGACTCCCAAGGCACCCACAAGAATCGATGGTTGCACTTGGCCAGTCTCGTCGGCGGTGTGGTGCTGCTGATCTTGGGGCTGGGTGGCACCATCGCTGTGTTGAGTTTTCAGGATTCCCAGCTGTCCAATACCTCGATCATGGGCTGGGCTCTGCTGGCATCCTTGCTGCTCATCGTGGGGTTTGTGGTGGTTCTGGTTCCGTTGTGGCTGCGGCTGTGGACCATGGCCAATAAGTCCGCGATGGAACGCGCCGCGGAGGCAGAGCGGGCGGAGATTGCCAGCCGCATTCACGATTCCGTTCTGCAGACCCTGACCATGATTCAAAAGAACTCTCAGGAGCCGCAGACTGTGACCCTGGCGCGCAGCCAGGAGCGTCAGCTGCGGCAATGGCTGTTTGGGACTGAAGAATCTGTGGCTCCGGAAACCCTGCTCGGCGCGGTGCGCGTTGCCTGCGGTGAGGTGGAGGATCACTACGGGATTCGTGTCCGACCTGTATTGATTGGTGCGGATCGGCCCACAGATGATGCCTCCCTGGCGCTGGTTCTGGCTGGTCGCGAGGCAATGGTGAACGCCGCGAAACATTCCCATTGCGATGAGATCAACGTGTTCCTGGACGCAGAAGATGAATCCGGCGATATCCAGCTCTTTGTGCGAGATCGCGGCCCCGGTTTTTCCCTCGATTCAATCCCTGCGGATAGACAGGGCGTGCGACAGTCAATTATGGGGCGGATGGAACGCGCTGGCGGTAGCGTGGAAATTGACTCCGATTCCAGCGGAACGGAAGTCATCCTGACCCTTCCCGCTCAGCGTTTTACAGCTCAATAGTTTTTAGGAGTTCTGCCTCGCCATGACTGCTCTTCCCGATGGCCCCATCCGCGTCTTCTTGGTGGACGATCATTCCATGTTTCGCGCAGGGGTCCGGTCCGAGCTCATGACGGTCGGTGCAGGCGTCGTGGATGTGGTGGGCGACGCGGGATCTGTGCAGGAGGCTACCGCCGGCATTGAGGCAAGCCAACCAGATGTAGTTCTCTTGGATGTCCACATGCCCGATGGTGGGGGTTTGGCAGTGCTGCGCGCGGGCATGGATTCCTCGTCCACCGCTCAGTATCTGTGCTTGAGCGTCTCCGATTCTGCGGAGGACGTGATCGCGCTCATCCGGGGCGGCGCGCGCGGGTATGTCACCAAATCCATCCGCAGCGAGGAATTGGTGGACGCGATCCGACGCATTCATGCCGGCGACGCTGTCTTTTCTCCCCGCCTGGCCGGCTATGTTCTCGACGCCTTCAGTTCCCAGCCCGCCGCATCCACACCTACGAACACCCCTCAACCGCACCCAGGTTCCACCGGCGCTGACCCCGGCGCAACGGCTCAAGACAATTCCGTCGCGACAGCCGATGACCTGCGCAAACGTGGCGTCCCAGCGGATGAGGTGGCCGAGGTGCAGGAAGGCGAGAATCTGCTTGACGAGCTCACCCGCAGGGAACGCGAAGTGCTGCGCCTGCTCGCCCGCGGATACACCTACAAGGAGATGGCCGGAAAGCTGTTCATCAGCGTGAAGACGGTGGAAACTCACGTCTCCAACATCTTGCGCAAGACCCAGCACACCAATCGTCATAGTTTGAGCCGCTGGGTCACCGATAACCGGCTCTAACCGCGCGTCTCGGCATAAGAAAAGACCCAGCATTTCTGCTGGGTCTTTAGCTCGTGGTGAGGGGAAAGTGATTAACGACGACCGGTAACCAGCTTGAAGATCCACAGCAAGAGACATGCACCGATCAAGCAGGTGATGAAGCTGAAGATCCAGCCACCGCTGGACAGGCCGATGAGGGTGAACAGGAAGCCACCGAGGAAGCCACCGATGATACCGACGATGATGTTGGCCAGGAGGCCCATCTGGGCGTCGGTGCCCATGATCTTAGAACCGATCCATCCGGCGAGACCGCCGATGATGATCCAACCAATGAAACCGAGTGCGGGAGTGGCGTTATCGCCAGCTGCAAGAATTAGAGTATCCATGGAAGTAAGTATACCGAAAATACATACACTTCCAACAAAAGAATGCACCTTTGAGTTTCCTGGGAGTCTCTAAGCAGCTCCCTGTGTGCAAAATTTTGCCCAGTTTAAACCTTCTGCCGAGTGCGGTTCAGCAGGATCCACGCCTCTTCATTCATTTGCCGGATTACCTCTTCGGCGGGCTGCTCAGAAACCAGCAATTCAATGCCCTCACCTGCGTGAAGCTTCAAATCGCTCTCGAATTCCCCGCCCGGGCCGCGAGCCGCGATGAGCTCCTGATCCGTGACATCGCCGCGCTCAGAAAGCTCCGCGTACACGTCAGTAAATCCATTGGAAACTGTACGTGTGGGCCATTTCACAGAATCCCAGCCGACCTGTTCGGCGCGGTCGTAAATATCAGTCAGGATGGTCGCCCGGCCACTAGCCTGGATAGCTGCTGACCGCAGCTCCTCAGAACCCAATGCCTCCGGGCTCCCCAGCAAAGCGGTGCCGATCCACGCGGCATCCGCACCTGCTGCCAGGGCTGCGGCCACTCCGCGCCCAGCCCCAATGCCACCAGCCACCGCAGCTGGCACACCAGGAGCAGCGCGCATCAGGTAATCCAGAATGATCTGCATCAGCGGCATGGTGCCCATCCGGCCGGTATGTCCGCCTGCGTCAGTTCCCTGAATGCAGATCACGTCTACTTCTGCGGCCAGCGCCTGCTTCACCTGCGAGACATCGTTCACGGGCGCGACCACGGAAATTCCCAGGTCATGTGCCTGCTCTACATAATTGGCAGCGTCGCCGAATCCCAGGCTGATCACCTTTGGGCGCGCGTCCAGCACGGCTTGCCAGACTTCGGGCTTATCTTCCAGGTCCCAGACCATCACGCCGATGCCAAAGTTTCCCAGTTCCAGATCCCCAGCCTGGGAGCCACTGCCCAGCGTAACGCCACTGGAATCCCCGCGGCCGAGCATCTTGCGCGCCACGCTCTCGCCAGATTTCCGCTGGCCACGCTGGATACCCTCGCGGGCGATGCGCGCGTTTTCGGCGATCCATTCCGGAGTGGCGTTAGACCCCACCCCGAACATTCCCAAGCCGCCTGCTCGGGACACTGCGGCAGCAAGTTCGCCACCCGAACGTCCAGCCATCGGCGCGCCGATGATCGGAACTTCAATGTCCCACAGTTGTGTCAATCGAGTAGTGACGGTGTGATTATCTGTCGAGATTGCTTCAACCACCGCGCCCGTCTCCCATCGATTGATTATTTGCTGGTGAATAGGTTACTAGCTCCATTCAAACATCTCATCTTATTCTTATTTTAGGATCACCCCTACCTGCGCCCTTCGCGTCCGTTACCTGCGACGCGACCAGTGCCCCCGACCGCCCCTAAACCCGCAGCAACCGCCAGCAACCAAGCAGCAAACTCCCAGCCCAGATCCCTCAGGGACGGCTAAGGTGGATTCCATGAGCAATTCCAGCATCTCACTCAAGTCCGCCAAAGAAGTCAATACCGCTGCCGTGGTCGCCACCGGTCTCCTCGGTGGGTGGCTCACCGCCCGCGAAACCGGCATCCGCCCACTCGGCGGAGTCATCCTCGCCGCTGCTGGTGGTTACGCCGCTCGTTCATGGAACGCGAAGGTCGGCCCCGCCGCTGCTGCTGGCCTGACCGCTGGTTACGTGGGGGCTTTCGGCCTCTCCCATCCGCTGGCCAAGAAGCTGGGCTCTTGGCCTGCAGTTCTGGCCGTCACGGCCGCAACTGCCGGCGCTGCGTACGCCGTTTCTGATTCCAAGTAACCCAAATTCCACGTAGCCCCCCCGGTTGCTTCCGCATCAGGCGTTAATTTAAGACGCCACCCGCCCCACCACCGCTTGAGCCATCTCCTCAAGTTCCCCGTGGTGGGGCTCAATTTCGCCCGTGAACTCCACCGGTTCGGCGCACGGTGAGAAGCCGTAGCCAGTGGTTATGCTGCGCATGGCCTTGGCCGCGCCGGTGGTGTCGTATCCCCCGCGGATCCACCAGCTCATGGGAATGCCGTGCAAATCCTCACCTACCGCGTAAAAAGTGGAATCGAAGTAGTGTTTGAGCGCTCCGGAGATGTACCCGAAGTTCGCGGTCGTTCCAAAGATCACCCCGGCCGCTTCCCGCAGTTGTTCCACATCCGGCTCCAAGGCATTAACTTCTTCAATCTCAATCCCCTGCTGCGCGCGCTGGTCCGCTGGCAGTAGTTCGTTGACCATGTCTGCTGCGGCGCGGGCGGCGTCGAGAACAAAATCACTGAGCGCACGGGTGGCGGGCGTGGGGGAATGATGAATCACGAGGATCTTTGCCATGTTTTGCTCCGGTACGTGCAGGGCGGGCTTTTTCCTGCGGGCTGGGTGTCTGTTCGTTTTGCGTGCGTTAACAGCCTACGATGTAGGACGTTATGGCGAACGCAGCTCGGACAGGTTTCCGAACAGATATTGAGGGGCTTCGCGGTTTAGCGATTGCCCTGGTGGTTGTGTTCCACGTCTTTGTGGGCAAGGTTTCCGCAGGTGTGGACGTGTTCTTGCTGCTCGGTGGCATATTCTTTTTCTCCACGCAGCTGAAGAACGCCCGCAACCCCGAGGGCCTCACGCTGGTGCAGTCCTTCTTGCGCATCGTTCGGCGGCTTTTCCCGCTGCTGGCCACGGTGATTGCGGTGAGCCTGGCTGCCAGTTTCTTTGTGCTCAGCAAGCTCCATCACGTGAACACGGCCAAGGATGCGGCGGCAGCACTCGGGTATTTCATCAACTGGGAACTGGCGTATTCCGGCCGCGAGTACACCAATGTTCGCAACTCGGTGAGCCCTTTCCAGCACCTGTGGTCGATGTCCGCGCAGATGCAGATTTACTTGGCATCCTTGCTGGTCGTGGTGCTGATTGCCCATATTTTTCGACGCCACGCTCAACCCGCGATGGCGGTTGTCCTGGCGGCTGCTACGGCTGGCTCCTTCGGCTATGCCGCGTGGTTGAATCAGCATGATCAAGCTCTGAATTACTACTCCACTTTCACCCGCTTCTGGGAAGTGGGATTGGGCGGCCTGGTGGGTTTGTGGCTGCTGCGCAAGCGGGAGGACGGCACCGCTGCGATCCCCGCTATTCCCACTGCTGCGCGCTGGGTGATGGGCATCGTGGGTCTGGCTGCCATTATTTGTACTGGCTTGTTCTTGGATGGCGCGTCGCAATTCCCCGGTCCATGGACGCTGATCCCGCTGTTGGGCGCGGCCCTGGTGGTGATCGCCGGAACGGGTGGTGAGCCCAAGGGAGTCACCCGCTTGCTGGAGTCCAAGCCTTTCCAGTTCTTGGGGCGGATCTCCTATGCGCTGTACCTGTGGCATTGGCCAATCCTGGTGCTGGCGGTGGCTTGGATGGGGCAGCGAACCCATGCCAATCGCACTGCTGGCGCCGAAAGTGGCGTGAGCGGAACCATGGTGAATCCGCTGGTCGGCATCGCGGTGATTGCCTTCAGCCTGCTGCTGGCGTGGCTAACCACCAAGTTGGTGGAAAAGCCGCTGCGTCAGGATGGCAAGCCTGCTCGCAGCTGGGTTGTCTCCGATCCGCAGTACGTCAAGAATTCTTTCCAGGTGTGGCCCAAGACCGTGGGCGCGCTGCTCATCGTGGGCTTGGCGGCGTTTGTGCTGGCCAGCCCTCCTATTTTGGACCGCCAGGCGCGGGCGAATACGGATGCGCTGATGGCGCAGTCCGAGGATCGGTCCATCTACCCCGGTGCGGAGTCATTCTTGGCGGATGCCCCCACACCGGAGGGCCAGCCGCTGATTCCGCCTTTGGAGGATTTCGAGGCCCTGCTTCCTGCCACCCAACCGGATGGCTGCCAGATCGGGTTTGAACCAGCCGTGGTGGTGACGCACAAGGATTACAACAACTCTGACGAAGAGTGCGCATATGGCGATGTGAACTCTGACCGCACGTTGTACGTGATCGGCGGATCTCACTCCGAGCAGTACATGCCGGCAATGGACCGGATCGGTAAGCACCAGGGCATCAAGGTTCAGCCTTTGCTGAAGATGGGTTGCCCGGTGGGTTCCACCGTTCCGCTGTGGACGGGTGAGGATTACCCATCGTGCCGCGAGTGGTCCGCTGAAGTGATGGATTACATCCTGGAAAACCCTCCCACCGAGGGCATTTTCATGACCGGCACGCGACCTTCCGATCACATCGGCAACGGCCCGGAGATGGTGCCCGCAGAGTATGTGGACATCGTGAAGCGCTTCTCCGACGCCGGAATCTTCTCCTACTTGGTGCGAGATAGCCCGTGGCAGACCTACCGTTTCCCCATGGTTGGCCAGTTCAACCAGCGCTCCTGTGTGATGGAGATGATGGAGGGGACGTTCGAGGGCAACGGGGATGAGTCTTACGACGGTTCCGATTTCCCCGGAGTAGAGAACGAGGACGCCCCCACGCTGGAGGAAATCACCACAATCAACAGCGTATGTGGCTCCGCGGTGGAGGAATCCCTCTTGCCGGTGAGCCCGCAGGAAGAGGCCTACGCGGGTCTTGATGTGCGCACCATCGACCTCACCAACGCTTTCTGCCGCGATGGCTGGTGCCCGTCCATCATCGGCAACATGAACGTCTACCGCGATGCTCACCACTTCACCAATACCTTTGCGGAGTCCATGGCTCCGGAGTTGGAGCGTCAGATGTTCGCGCAGCCAGCACTTCCGCCACTCCCACCGCTGAAGCCGTTCGTGGCCTTCCCACCGGCGGATGGTGCGCTCGAGGTGACTCCCGAGCCCGATCCTGAGCCTGAGCACTTCGGTCCTCGCGTGATGGGCCGGGTGGATAAGGATGAGTTCGAGGCCTTCGAGGGCGCTGGCGAAGCTGCTGCACCGGCAGGTTCAGGCGCAGGTGCGGGCTCGGCTGGCGGTGGCTCCGGAACAAGTGCAGGTGCAGGTGGCGCCAATGGCGGCGGGCAGAAGTACGACCCGATCACTGGCTACCCCATCGAGCCCTCCACCGGCTTGGCCTATGATCCGAACACTGGCGCGGTAGTCACCCCGGGTTACCAGTCGCCGAACCCCACGTATGGTGGCGGCTATGGCTACTGAGCCCGCACCAACCAACCCCAGCAAGGCAGGCGCACCGCGCGTGCTGAGCACCAACGTGGCTGCTCCCCAGCCAGATCCGGCCGGAGCCGACCGCGTCAGTGGCATAGATAAGAAGCCATGCGCTGGTATCTCCGTTTTCACTCCCGGCCCCAATTACGGCGATGGTTCCGGGGTGCGCGGAGATGTGGTGGGTGATTCCAAGCATCACGGTGGCGCGCAGAAGGCCGTGTACGCGATGGCTCGCGAAGAGCTGGATTTCTGGGAGTCCGAGCTAGGCAAAACGTTGCCCGATGGTGCGTTCGGTGACAATCTCACCACTGTCGGTGTGGATTGGGCTTCCGTGATTATCAACCAGCAGGTGTTCGTGGGTTCCGCTGTGTTGGAGGTATCCGTTGCCCGTCAGCCATGCCGCACGTTCGGCGCGTGGTTGGAGCAAAAGGGCTGGATGAAAACTTTTACTCAGCGCGCCCAGCCCGGGTGCTATTTCCGGGTGGTACGCCCCGGCGAGATCTCTCCCGGTGATGCGATCAGTTTCGGTCCGGCTCCTGACCACGGCGTGACGATGGGCGAGGCGTTCCGCGCCAAGATGGGCGACAAAGAACTGGCTCGCAAGGCAGTCGACGCAGGCTGTTTGCCAGCGATGTACCAAGAGCAGTTGGAGCGCCTACTCCGCTAGTTGGGCGGATTGTTCCTCCCCGAGCGCGTCAACAATCGGGGGAAGGCCGATTGCTGCCGTCGTTCGCAAGGACCACGTGCATATATCCGTCAGATCTGTTCTCTCCGGGCTGATTTCCACGATCAGCTTGCCATTCTCCGCAGCGATATTCGGCAACCCAGCCGCAGGCCACACCACCCCAGACGTGCCCACAATCACCACCAGGTCGGCCGAGCTCATCGCGTCTTCCGCTTGCTCCCATTCATCGTACGGCAGCGGCTCCCCAAACCACACCACACCCGGGCGCACTGGATTCCCGCACAACGAGCACTCCTTCGGCGTCACCCGCTCCACCTGCTCCTCCGGCAATTCCGGGCTGCGAGCCGGCTTCTCGCAGATGGAGCAACGGTACGCAAACAGGCTGCCATGTAGATGTGCGATATCCGGCCGGGTCAGCCCGAGGTCATCGAAGGCCCTTTCGTGCAGGTCATCGATGTTTTGCGTGGTCACATGCAATTCGACGCCACCCTTGTCCCCCCAGCGTGCCACCGCCCGGTGCCCATCATTTGGCTGCGCTCTCTGACACAGCGTCCCCCGCCACAGGTACCAAGCAAGCATGGGTTCAGGATCCTTTGCCCAAGAATCCACGCTGGCCATGGCTAGGGGATCCACCCTGGACCAGATGCCTGTCTGCGCATCGCGGAACGTATCTAACCCGGAGTCCTTGCTCATCCCCGCGCCGGTGAACACCTCCACCTTGCGGGCGTCCCGCGCTGTCTGGAGGAGATCTGTGGGCAAATCGATTTCCTGCCCGCGAGAATCCACGGGATGGCCGTCTGGGCTGAACTCGATAACTTCGCTCATGCCCCCGAGGGTAGCGGGTATTTCATCCGATATTTGCGTAGCTTCTACCTTAAGATCAGAGAACGCTCATAATAGAATTCTAAACATTGGAAACGGCAGTAGGAACTATGATGAACACTGAATTAGATCCCAAAGATCTTGATTATGTATATCAGGAGCTCGAAGAAAAACTTCGACTTGGCCTGAGCCTAAATGATGCTGAGCATGCACTAGCCCACCCAGCATCACCATGGGCGCAGCCTATACCAGCTGAATACATTGAGGCAGCAGTCAAAAGGTATAGCGCAGAAAACGACTTGCTTTATCAGCGAAATAATCTGGTTTCGATGGTGAACACAGAGAAGCAAACCGGTCGTTGGTACTTGGGACCGAAAGAATCCGATAAGTACTGGCCGGTTGTAAGCGAATCGATCAGAGCGAAATTGGGGCCAACCGCCCTCGACTCCATCGACATAGCTTCAACTGAAATACTCGGATCTTTGCGCCCGCCAGGCGAATCGAACATTAATAGGCGCGGGCTAGTCCTTGGCTATGTGCAGAGTGGAAAAACCACTAACTTTCTTTCTCTTATCGCCAAAGCCGCGGACGTCGGGTACAAATTTTTCATTATTCTCACCGGAATTACGAACAATCTGCGAAAACAAACCCAAGTTCGCATCGAGCAAGATCTCATAAATGTCACTCCTCAATGGCACAATCTCACTAGTGCTGATCAAGATTTCAGTAACGTTCATGCTCGCAATGCCAGCACCCTATTGTCTACCACCGAAAACCGAGTGATCGCGGTGGTCAAAAAGAACGGAACGGTTCTCAAAAAACTCAATCATTTCTTGATCAGCGGGGAAATGGCAGCTAAGAATTGCCCCATCCTCATTATTGATGACGAAGCTGACCAAGCATCAATTAATATCAGTAACCGCGCGAAGAACGAACAATCTACAATCAATGCGCAAATCCGGAGGCTTGTGAGTCTTCCAAAAGTTGCTTATGTCGCATACACCGCAACGCCGTTTGCAAATATTCTGATTAATCCGAATGACCTTGAGGATCTTTATCCCAGAGATTTCATCCATGTATTACCGAAACCAGACGGATACTTTGGAACCGAATCTATTTTCGGGCGTGAATTACTCTCCGGAGAATCTGATGAAGAGGTGGATGACGGTCTGCCTATCACGCGAACTATCCCAGCTGAAGAGTCAAAAGCTCTACAACCGAGCGCACGATCACCTCAGGATGAATGGGACCTTTATGTTCCGGAAAGCCTCTGTGACGCAATCAACTGGTTCATTCTTGCTTCGGCCGCTCGGCTTTCGCGTGGTCAAGGTAACAAGCACAGTTCAATGCTCGTACACACTTCCGTCCGAACTGTTGTTCATGAAAATACCGCTAAACTTATTCGTGAAGTTTTAGATCGCACCACAAAAGATTTCGAAAGCGGTGCAAACCATTCGAAATTCCAAGAAATTTGGGAAAACGAGTCAAATGCTGTCGATCCGGATCTATTTGGGCTGCAACCCGCGGTCTTTGACGATGTAAAATCCCACATCAGCTCTGTACTCAACGCCATCCAGGTTGTCACGGACAATCAAAAGTCGACCGAGCGGCTCGCGTACCGTGATGATGCGCCAAACACGGTCATTGCAGTCGGTGGAAATACCTTGGCCCGCGGACTCACTCTGGAGGGGTTGTCAGTCAGTTACTTTGTCCGAAATTCAAGCGCGTACGATACGTTGTTGCAGATGGGACGCTGGTTTGGTTTCCGATTTGGATATGCGGACCTCACTCGGATTTGGATGACCGACGAATTGCTTTCTTGGTTCCGGGATTTGGCTGGAGTCGAAGCAGACCTGCGCCAAGAACTTGCCCAGTATGCAAGTGGAAACATCACCCCCATGGATTACCAAGCAAAGATTAGGACTAGCCCCTACTTGGAAATCACCAGTCGAGCAAAGGCCCAGGAAGTCCGAGAAGTTAGCCTCTCGTTTAGCGGACAGCGCGTCCAAACCATTCTTTTCCACCATAAGAATGAGGAATGGCTAGCGCAGAACCTCGAGGCTGCTCGTGGACTTTCAGCACAAATTCTCCAGTCCGGCGCACCAACTTTGTCGAAGAAGAATGGCACTCAAGTTTTCCGCAGCGTCAGTACCGACATCATTCTCGACTTTCTAGACACTTACCAGTTCCACGAAGATTCCGTGATTGGGCGTGATGCCGGGAAGAAGATGGCAGGCTATATTCAAGGTGAAAAGGAGGGGTCGATTCGAGAATGGAGCGTATCGTTCTTTGGCCGAACTGATACCGAAGGACTCAATACTATAGACATTGGGCTATCTAACGCACTTGGATTGATTCGGCGCACGCAAACACGTGATTCTGGGCAGACAGCCAACATCAAAAGCTTGGTCGGTTCTCTCGACAGATTGAACGATTTCAACAAGACCCCTGAGATTGAAAACCAGCTGAAGGAAGACATTGCCAACAGCTCGGCAAGCCGGGAAAGCATCCTGATTGACTACCACGAAAATCATGTCGGCCAAGACGTCGGCCACATTGCGATTTACGCCATTGACAAGGATTCCTCCACGACCTCCTCCAACCGCAAGGATCTAGAAGCCGTTGATCATATGATTGGAGTTGGTATCTTCTTCCCTCGCGCTGCAAAGGTTGAGCATACCTTTGACTATGTGAGCGCTCTCCAACCAGATGAAGAGCTAATGGATATCTACGCCGAGCAAGAGGAAGAGCAGCATGAACTCTTTCTCCAAGAGGAAAACGCTAGTGAATAGAATCCCGAAAAGTTCACAGTTTTTCAGTGAGATCCGTGAGCAAACGCTACACGGAAATTACCAGGGTGAAACCCAGCTCCGATTAGGTTTGTATTTTCCGAACGGCGAGCTAAGGGCATTTTTCGATTCTGAAAAAAACAGTATTGGTTTAGTGATCCCTGTCGATGAGCGCGTCTACTCAAATCTGCGCAACGATACACGGAGTAAAGCTATACAAATTATTCGGCTACGCTCCGATGGAAAACCAACAATAAGACTCGCACTGCACAGTTTGAAATTTTCAAGCATTTTCTACATATTTGTAGACGAGTACATGCATGACGTAGTCAGTTCAGGCTCCATTGAAGCAGACCATGTCTTCTTAATGCTGCACAAATGGAGACAGCTTTTCGAAAAGAATTTTCCCACCGAGCGTCGCTTGAGTCCAGAAGAACAAATGGGTTTGCTCTGCGAACTAGAAGTCTTACTCAAACTAGTCGAACTTAATGGCCCAGCCGCACTAGAGTATTGGGTTGGTCCGAACCGCTCGCCTCATGATTTTGAACTCGATTCCAAATCGCTAGAGTGTAAAGCCACCGGCAGCTCGAACGAGCTGCGCATCAAAATACACGGCGCGAAACAGCTGGAGCGCCTCAGCGAGAAAGCCTTATTGCTAGTAGTTCGACGATATCGGCTTGACCCGTCAGGCACGTTTTCATTGCCGATCGCATTCGACTTATTGCAGCAACGACTACCTTCGCACATCGATAGACTCATTGAGAAATTTCAAGATTTGGAATACCCCATTCCCGACGGGTTCTCTTCCGAGTTTTTAAATTTCACCCCCTTAGAAGCTTTCGAATTTGAAGTAGTTGAAGATTTCCCGCGTGTGAAAGGTGCCAACATAGACAGTCGTATTAAGCAGTTGAGCTATGTTCTAGAACTCTCTTCACCCGAAAGCATCCCAGGTTATAAGAAGCATGTTGATCACATTTCAGAAAGCGATCTGAACCGATGAGTCTTTTCCATCACAAGCAGCCAATCTCCGCGCAGGGGGCAACGTACGCCAACTCGTTCACCCAGACAATGAAGGGTCAATCCCTCGATATTTGGGATATGTTCACTCGCGAGTCTCTACAAAATAGCTGGGACGCAAGAGACAGAACGTCCGACGAAGACGGCGTTTCTTTTCAGATCAACTTCACTGAGCTCAATCCGAACGAAATAGCCGTCCTCCGGAACGAAATTTTTGGTTCTTCGACTCTTGGCCTAGAAAGACTTGGGACTGCGCTCAAGCGCGATTCAATGAGCCTACTACTTGTTTCAGACTCAGGTACGAACGGTCTTCGCGGGCCGTCGACTGCCGCGTCATCGTCTGATGGCGCGGCAGACTTTGTATCTTTTGTTCGAAATATTGGACGGAGCAACTCCAAGGAACTAGCCGGCGGAACATATGGGTTCGGCAAAGGCGTTTTCTTCATCATTAGCGAAGTAAGTACGGTGCTCGTTTATACTCGCACCACAGATGAAATTGGCCAGCCAGTGAATAGATTCATTGCCATGGCCAACGGGGATAGCTTTGATATCGACAACGTCCCCTATACCGGACGGCATTGGTGGGGTTTGCGCAAGATCGAGCGATCTCAAGCAAACATTACTGAATACGCAGATCCACTTACAGGGGATGCAGCCGACTCTCTCGCTTCGATACTGGGAATGTCCGACCATTTTTCAGAAGAACGCCCCACCGGCACCTGCATCGCTGTGTTGAATCCGAATTTTAATGAGACGCCTGAGCAAGGTTTAACGTCGATTGCTCGCTCACTGACGCGATGGGCTTGGCCGCATATGATTCCTGTTGAAACTGGAATGGACCCTATTGATTTTAGCGTCACTTGCAACGGGGAGGATATAGAGATTCCAAATCCTCTTGAAGACCCAGCGCTCAAGCACTTCGTAGACATGTACGAGGAAGCACTCGAGATAGAGCTGGGCTCTTCTCAAAATGTATGGACCTCAACGTTTCGACACCGGGTTGCCGAAGTGTTTACTGAGAGGCCCAAGAAGAAGAAGCTTGGGAACCTCGCAGTCATTAACCTAGCGAAGGCTATCCCAGAAGATAAAACAGTAATCGGCAAAGAGATTTCCAACCATATTGCGACGATGCGAAACCCTCGAATGGTCGTTGAATATTATAAGGGCCCTCGACCGCTGAGTGGCGCGAACTATTGTGGAGTGTTCATCGCGGATCCCGATGCAGACGAAGTCTTCGCGCGAAGTGAACCTGCCGCCCACCACGAGTGGAATCACCAAACTTCATCCCATGACCCCAACGTCTTAGAACGCTTCTGGGGTGCTAACGCAAAGACTAGATCAAATCCTGTTCGGGTATTTTTTACTCGTTTGAAATCACTCCTTTCAGACGAAGGCAGAAATGGAAATTCAACGAGCGATGCAGAAAATTTCGCATCTTTAACCAGACTGTCCTCTCGCCTCGGCTCTTCAATTGCTAACGCCCGAGGTGGCACTGACCTCCGCACCCCTCGAACCAAACCAGCTCTTTCAGGCGCCAAACCTCCAGCACTCTCCGGCTCAAAACCTAATGTGCAAGCACGCTTAATTGCACTTAAACGGGCAGGTGACAATATTGAAGCAACGTTCAACTGCGAGATCTCTGTTCCCACGGGTGGTTCAAATTATCGGGTCTTCCCTCGCCCATATCTCGACTCTGACCGCGGAAAGATTAGTGCAAAAGAATTGATTGAAGCTGGGCTGCAGGCACCGGAATTCTTGGGATGGGAAGATTCACAAACTGCTCATCGCTTGATGGATTTAACTTTTGCTCCGGGAAAACACGAAGTTTCAGCCTGTTTCTTACAGCCAGCCAACTCGGCTCTCGGCGTCACGTTCGACTTTGAAATTGCCCCGCAGGAGATGGAGAACCAAGATGTCTAACCCGCTTAGTCTCGGATATCCATTACCTTCAGATAGCTGCTTCCACATTTCTAACTGGGATTTTTCAATCGATGGCGAGCACCTCGAAAAGAGAAATACCGACGAGCCATTCAGTTACTACAGTACAGTCGCCTGCACGTTGGGTCTCGAAGTAGAGCTTGAAGAGATTCGAAAACAATGCGGATTCTCAGACGTCGAACACACAGGCGTAGAACTAGGAGTTGCACTCGTTTGGTTTTCAAGCGGGACCAAACAGCGTGGAAGTCAGATGATCAAGTCTTTGAAGGACGGGTTCAACGAGCTTCACCTAGAACTCCCAGGAACTATCCTGGGTGGTGAGCTGGAAGTTCACGTGGTCGTCTTTCTCAAATCTGGAGCACGGGACACGAAAGATGCAATCACTGCCACTCTCCCAGGTTCGATCCTTTGGCAAAGCAACCGGCAATCGATAGCACTCGAAGGTGAGGGCGCCCGTTTCGCTATTGCCCCCTTGGACTTCAAGAAAGCGGGGATCCACTCTCCGGATGCAATGTGGAGAGTAGAATTCACAGGGAGTCTATTCGCTCCTGCGCAAGCAGCGATATTGGTATACATCAACTCTGGAAACTCCATATCCAAATTGATGCTTACTAAACCAGATAGCCGCGAGTCGATAATGTGGCACCAATTCTTAGAAGCAGATGTAATTAGCCAACTGCTGCTACACGGATCCAAGCATGCCTCCGATCTTAAGGATCTTACTGCCGAAGATGAAGGTTCACTAGGCGAGTCAATCAAATCACTTTTTGACAGCCTCTTCCCAGGTCAAGACCCTGAAAGTTTCAACGAACGGCCAAACGCCTTAACGGCTGCTGCTCAAGCTCTTGTATTTAGGAATGCACAATGACACACATAGCGATTTACTACCCACGGTTAAGCAGAGCACACAGCTTAGCAATCATTCGCAAAATTCTGCCCTTGACTGTTCGTGAAACAACTAGCCACTGCGGAACTACTCATGAAATGCAGTATTTCTACGATCCTACGAAGGCAATTGACCACAAGGGTCTAGGTCCCGTCCGTCAACAAATCGTTGCCATGGCCACGACCCTAGGATTCCCAGATTTGCCAATTGCTGGCGCTCACAAGTCAGTTTTTGACCGGGCAGCCGCTGGAATTCTAGACGACGGTTTGTCGATTCTTCCTGCTGAAGCTGCCTCCGAAGACGTCTGGAACTTCATCACGCTTGTACTCCTCCCCGACGTCGCTAAATGGCGGTACCCCAACAAGGACAAGAACCCTACTTATGAACGCTGGTTAGGGTCTGACCGAAACGTGTTTAGGAAACTTTGGTGGCGGGAGGCGACATTGGGTCGAGAGCTCAGCAATCAGCTGGGTGAAGATCAAGTTGTAGCGATCATGGAACGGCCCCGGCTCGGCGGAAATGGAGACTTGGCTAGGGCTATTGCTAAGGCATACCTCCAGATGGCCGCAAGCTATGAATCTATTCCCCGCGAAAAGATCATGCGTATCGGTGCAATGAACGTTAGGCGCCGTGTGCCCTTCTTGGCCTTTGAGGTGCTGGACACTTCCCAATTGGAGCAATGCGTAGTCGATATCTTCGAAGAAGCCACTTCGGCCTACAGCAACTTGCTCCGCCGAGAGGGCGCTACCACCGAGTAACCCAATCGTTACCACTGCGGCCTGGTACCCTGAACAAGCCCTGCCGTGCCCTAGACCCATCGCTATAGAACGAGGCTCTGAATTCAATGCGTAAGACCGTATCCGTGACCCCCTCTGCAAGACGTCTGACAAATTCACTACGGGACATCGGATACAGCTTTGAATCAGCCATTGCCGATCTCGTCGACAACAGCATTGCCGCCGGCAGCAAGCAAATCGAGATTGAGATAGTTTTCTCGGGAGAAAAATCCCATGTTGTCATCATCGATGATGGCGATGGAATGAGCCCCGAAGAACTCAATGAAGCATTTCGATTCGGCAGTCAACGAACCTATCAGTCAGGTCAACTTGGTAGGTACGGCCTCGGCTTAAAAACCGCTTCGTTATCTCAATGCCGGCGACTAACAGTCTTTACCCGCGAAAAACGCAGTGGAACGAAGAGTGCGAATTGTTTGGATCTAGATTTCATCAATGAAACTGATAATTGGCTCATTACTGAACCTGAACCAGACCATAGAACGGAAGATATCCTCAAGCATCTATCCCCCAATGGGACTGTCGTTTTGTGGGACAATCTAGACCGACTTCTTCCGTCGAATAATCCGTCCAGCACGTGGGCTCGGAAGAAATTTGAAACCCTTAGTTCTCGATTGAAAACGCATCTGTCTGCTGTATTCCACCGCTTTCTATCAGGTGAAGGCGTCCCTCCAATCACTATCTCAATCAACGGCGTCAATCTACAACCTTGGGATCCGTTTGCGCGTTCCGAATCGAAAACAGAACTTGTCACCACCGATAAGTTTGAAATAGACTCCCGATTCTCGTCTGGGCAAGTCGTCGTCAAGTCGTATTGCCTACCGTCTAGGTCACAATTTTCCACCCAGGAAGCCTTCGAAGCCGCCGGAGGAATCCGGAAATGGAACCGCCAACAAGGACTCTATATTTACCGTGCAAATCGCTTGGTTCAATGGGGTGGTTGGGATTCAATCCGAACGCTTGATGAACACACCAAACTGGCACGAGTGTCTCTTGATTTCGGGACTGAGTTGGATGACGAATTCAATATCAATGTCGCAAAAATGCGCGTCACCGTCCCTGCTTCACTGAAGAAGCTAATGTCTCGTTCAATTAGCGACGTCTGCGCCCGTGCGGATTCCCGGTACCGGAAAGATAAGAATTCGCGAGTTGCCGAACAACAGGAGTCAGAAGAAGTAACGTCGGCGCCCACAGGTTACGCACCCGGAGCGGAAGTTGGCTTAGCTCTCAAGTCAGCTGCTGCTAGGTCAGGTAATTTTTCCGCATTCAAAAAGATCGCTGAGCTACTGAAACAAGAGGACCCAGATTTGGCAAAACTGCTGGGTCTCTAAGCAAATGGTAGAGCAACCTCATTTTCAGGCACGCCGAATCGATCGCACATGCTTGCGATAGGGCAGTCATGGCAATGAGGTCTTTCGATTCGGCAATGACTGATGGTCAGTTCCACTAGGCCAAGGTGAGCAGCACGAGAATTTTCGTTAAGCCCGAGCATCCTTGCTACGGATAGCCGGCCATCCGTTTGGCGATTCCTGCGTTCTGAAGGCAAAGACTGGAACCGAGACGTTAGTCTAACGACACCAGTAGTCGCCAATACGGGCTCCTCAGACTTAGCTCCTTGCCCCAGACTAATGGGAGCAATTAACTCCACCATGGAAGCTTCGCTTGCGCGCAGAACTGGCAATTTAGATCGGTCGATCTTACTTTCCCAAAGTGCAGCCGGGGAGTCTCTTAATTGAGATGCAAAATCCATCAACCGATCAACCTTCTTAACCTCCCCAATGCCCGTGAGCATGTCAGCGAGAACTTCTACTGTGTCTTCAGGAACACTGGGCTGGTCTTGAGTTGGTTCTTCCATAGAATCGATCACCGGCCAGATTTGATCAATAATCGGTTTCCTAGAACGACTCAACAGCATGACGCCGAGAGCAGCCTTCCATCGAGAGTCTGTCCACAACCACGGATTCAACCGAGCGTTCGCAGGTTTATCCCGGAACCATTTTGCGATTGAAGACGATATGTCCCTAGCCCCTTGAACTTTGGGTTTTTTCCTGTCCAAAGACTGCTTTACAGCTACGGAGATTGCAGCAGCAGCTCGAGGCGGAACTGCGTTCCCGATTTGCTTAAATGCTGCGCTAGGTGGGCCGTTAAAACGAAAATCATCTGGGAAGGTCTGTATCCGGGCAGCCTCACGAACCGTGATAGTCCGAGGCTGCCGAGGGTGGATATATGAATAGCCATCTTTCGAAATGTGCGCGGTGATAGTCCGAGAGAGGTCGTCTTCTGAAAGTTTATTGTATTTGTCGTTATAGATATCAGTTCGATACCGACGGAGATGATCTGGAAGATCTGAATATTTAGTTGAGTCGTCCATCAGTTCGAATGCTTCTCGGTCATCCTCGCGTACTGGCCGAGTAATGTGATCATATAGTTTGTGCTGGTCAGCTTTCGACACACGTCGTCTGATGTACTTCTGGAATCCGGTTTTAGGATGATCGTACTCAGTCCATCCTTGCGCGCCACCTTGTGGTCGCCATCCCCCTTCAACCTGCGGCATCTCGCCAATTGCATTCCACAGTGTTACTTTTTCTTGGAACTCAGCGGGCCAAGTGAATTCATATCCATCACGAAATGCCACCAATATTAGTCGTTGACGAGTTTGCGGGACGCCATATTTCCACATTTCTATGACTTTTTCATATACAGAGTAACCGAGTTGCTCTAGTTCTTCGATCATGGATCGGAGAATGAACATTTCTTCATCTAAAGCCATGTCTGGAACATTTTCCATGATGATAGCTGCTGGCTTAGCTCGGCTTACAATCTCTAAATAAGAACGCCATAAATCTCTTCTCTGATCATGGGGTTCTCTCTGGCCTTTTTCAACCAGTTTTCGAATGCCATTTCTTCCGGCTTTTGAGAATGGCTGGCAAGGCGGGCCCCCTGCTAGAATCTCAATTTCACATTCATCCATCAATTCCGAGATTCGAACGATCGATTCTTCAGTGGATAGATCCCAATCTGCGGATAAACCTCCAAAATGGTGGCGGTGCGTTTTCACGGCTTCAAGGTAATGGTCCACTCCGAGAACTACTTTGAACCCCGCTTCTTCTAGCCCAAGAGAAATGCCTCCCGCCCCCGAGAAAAGATCCGCTGCAAGAGTAAACCCTTGCTTTTTCAGACCTTTGCAGTAACTCTTGAATTCATTCAAATCCCTGCAATGATCAGGATGCGGTTCAAGATCCAAAAACGGGCCCCGAATCTGTGTCACCGTGTAATCAGGTTGGGCGTTCAAGAGGTTCCTCCATCTAATATCCGGTCAATCATACCGAGAGGACTCATCAGTTGCGCCTCTAGCCTCCACATTCGGGTTTGTATTTTCACAGCGCAACGGGTGTTCTCTGCCCCCAATGACCAAAGCACAACGAGTACCATGATCCACAGACCACCCCTCGCCAAGCACACAACCACCACAGAAAGGCCACCACCATGATCGTCACCACCACCAACACCGTCGAAGGCCAGACCATCAGCCAATACATCCGCGTTGTCGCAGGTGAAACCGTTGTGGGCATCAATATGCTCAAGGACATTACCGCTGGTTTCCGCAACATCGTTGGCGGCCGTTCCGGCGACTACGAAGGCGAGATCAAGCAGGCTCGCGAGATGGCCCTGGGTGAGATGGTGCAGCGCGCCATCGAGCTCGGTGCAAACGGCGTGGTTGGCGTGGATATCGATTACGAATCCCTCGGCCAGGGCGGCATGATCATGGTCACCGCCTCCGGCACCGCTGTCACTCTCTCTTAGGACAGATCACACCTGGTCAAGCGGCTTGATCAGGATCGTCTCCACGTCCATGTGCCGTGGTCGAGACGCCAGCCAGCGAACCGTCTCGGCGATGTCCTCTGCCGCCAGGTTGAGCTTGTCCGCGTAGACCTCGGCAGCCTTGGCCTCGTCTCCCTTGAATCGGTTGGTGGAGAAGTCCGTGGCCACTCGGCCCGGATCCAGCTGGCACACACGCACGCCGTGTTCTGCGAACTCCATGCGCATCACATCCGTCAGCGCGGTCTCACCGAATTTCGCGGCGTTGTAACCGGCTCCACCTCGGTAAGCCGCTCGTCCAGCCATGGAGACCATGTTGATCACCTGCGGGGCATCCGTCGCCTTGAGCTGGTCGAATAGTGCACGGGTGACCTGCAGCGTTCCCATGACATTGGCCTCAAACATCCATCGCCAGTCCTCGGGATCTGCGTCCAGCACCGGATCCAGGCCACGCGCACCGCCTGCATTGTTCACCAGGAGATCGATCCCCCGCCCCGCGGTGACCTCCTCCAAGTCCTGGGTGAAGGCATCAATGGATTGTTGATTGGTGACGTCGAGAACCAACACACTTGCGTTCCCACCCTCAGCAACAATGCGCGCCTCTACCTCCCGCAATTTCTCTTCCCGTCGCGCGGCGAGGACCACATGCCAGCCATCGGCAGCTAGGAATTCCGCGGTGGCTGCACCGATACCTGCACTTGCGCCAGTAATTACGGCGAAACGTCCCTTCGGGTGCAAAATTTTGTATTTATCGACGATGCTCATGCCTAACAAACTTACGCCCATTTTCTGCGGATGAATTTGCAGGTTCACATGCGCAGATTGGTCGTATCGCGCGCGCTCAGGGTGTTGAACCTATATCGTGAAAACAGCTAGTTTTTTGCACCACATGCAATGCGTTCCGTGACGAAGAGAATTTGAGGAGAAGGCTCGTGACAAACAACAATCCTTATGGCGAAAATTCCAACGGCCGCGGATTCGATGGGCAGGGTTCACCCAACCCGGGTTCCAACGATCAGACCGGACAGTCGGGTCAGTCAGGTAACCAAGGCCAGCCACAGCCAGGCCAGAGCCCGCAGCCGGGATCGAGTAATCCTTATGGCGGACAAGCACCAGACAACCAGCAGTACGGCGCTCAGCCGGGCCAGCCAGGTCAATCCGGACAGCCGAACCAGCCTTATGGTGCACAACCAGGGCAACCCGGTCAGTCAGGTCAGCTAGGCCAAGCCCAGCCAGGACAGGGTCAGTCGCAGTTCAACCCGCCGTATGGCGCACAGCCAGGACAGCCCGGCCAGCAGGGCCAAGGTAATCCTTATGGCGCTCAGCCCGGGCAGCCAGGTCAGGCGTCGTTCAGCAGCCAACCAGGGCAGCCAGGTCAACCGAACCAGAGCCAGCCTTACGGCTCTCAGTTTGGTGGCGCGCAGCCTACCGGTGGCGGCCAGAATGGAAGCGGCAAGGCAGCGGGCCTCATCATCGGCGCGCTGGTTCTGATCATCGCGTTGATCGCCGGTGCCTACTTCCTCTTCGTCAATGACGATAAGAAGGACGATGCCGATCCCACCACGTCCACCACGAGCTCCTCGGCGGCGACTAGCGATCCAACGACCACGTCGGATTCCTCCAGCTCCTCGTCCACTTCATCCAGCAGCACGGGCATCGCCTCCCCGGATGGCTCCATGCCAGCGGCGTTCAAGACGAGCCTGCCCCACGATCTGACCGATTGGGTCTACAAGTGTGAAGAGGTGGAGTTCACCCTCGATTACGAGGAACTCGACAAACCAGATCGCCCGATGAACGGATCCAGCTGCAAGGGCTCCGCGGATTCACCATTCACGTACTCCACCATTGATTTCATTGATGACAAGGAATACGCGGACAACGTGGTGGATCGCACCCATGCAGCGAAGAAACAGCTGATCGCTTCCGATGAATCCAACGATTTCGCTGCTATCTCCGGTAAGTACGACAGCCTGAACAACCTAGTTATCGTGAACCCTGAAGAAGGCAAGGTCATGGAAGTTCAGTACGCCACGGAAGACAAGATGCGTAAGGCTCTCACCGACTTGGGCTACCAAGTGCCTTAGGCTTCAGCGCCTAAGGCAGCAAACGCCTTAGGCTCTAGGTGCCTTATGTTCCAGGTGCCCTAAGCTTCGAAAGCCTCTGGGAACTTCACAGTTCCGGCAGGCACTTCATCTCCGGCCAGTGCTTGGACCAGCAGCTTGGACTGATCGTGATCCGGGTATTCCAAGCCCTTGGCCGGGGTGAATCCGAAGCGGGAGAAGAATTCTACGTCGTCGTAGACAACCACGGCGGCGGCACCCAAGCCATGCAGCGCGCCAATCGCGTGGTTGACCAGGCCGGAGCCGATGCCGCCATCCTGCAGGTCAGGCAGCACGGCAACTGGGCCGATGGCGTACACATCGGGGATCTTGGTCTTGCCGTCCTCGGCGGTGACTTCCACGGGAAGCACGGAGATGTGACCCACTGGGCGGCCTTCGTTGATGGACACGAAGCTGAAAGTCAGCTGACCTGCATCGCGGAGCTTTTCCACCACGTATCCCTGGTGGCCATCGCCACCTGGGTTGTCCGCGAACGCCTGCAGCACGAGCGCGTTAATAACTCCCACTTCCGCCGGCCGCTCCGGGCGAATGTGCGTGACTCGGTTCGGATCATAGGACTGGTTGTTTTCAGAGTTATCAGTCATGTCTTCGAGATTACCCCGCGATCCGCCCTCTCGCTCCCACGATTTTCGCGCGGTTTTGTAGCAGTCCTCGCGCCAACCCTCACGTTAGGCCAGCGCCAGCCCTGCTAGCGCGCGATCTTCGCCAGCGCCGATTCCAGGTCTGCCAGCAGGTCTTCAATGTTCTCGATGCCCACGGAGAGCCGCACCAAATCCCGCGGGACCTCCAGCTGAGAGCCCGCTACGGACTGGTGAGTCATCGTCGCCGGGTGCTCCAGCAGAGACTCCACACCGCCCAGGGATTCCGCCAGGCAGAACAACTCGGTGGACATGCACAGAGCCAGGGCTTCTTCCTCACTGCGCATCCGCACGGAGATCATGCCGCCAAAGCCCTTACCCGTGCCCTGCCGCGCCGCAATCTCGTGATCCGGGTGCGAAGGAAGACCCGGATACAGCACCTGGACAACTTCCTCGCGGGACTCTAGGAACTCCGCGATGGCCTGCGCATTCTGGCAGTGTCGATCCATCCGCACGCCCAGGGTTTTTACGCCACGCGCGTTGAGGTAGGCGTCGAAAGGAGAGGCGATTGGGCCGGCGCCACCGAGGAGGAAATCTACGGCCTCGTCCAGCTCGGCGCTGTTGTGCACGATCGCCCCGCCCACCACGTCCGAGTGCCCGCCGATGTACTTGGTGGTCGAGTGAACCACCACGTCCGCGCCCAGATCCAGCGGTCGTTGCAGGTAGGGGCTGCAGAACGTGTTGTCCACGATGAGTGTGGCACCGGATCCCTTGATTTTCGACGCCACCTCGGCCACATCAGTAATCGCCAACAGCGGGTTGGTGGGGGTCTCCACCCAGACAACCTTGGTGTTGTCCTGCAGGGCGTCGGCTACCTGCTGGGGCTTAGTGGTGTCCACCACGCTGAACTCAATTCCCCACTGGGTGAACACGGAATCGATGAGGCGGTAGGTTCCGCCGTAGGCGTCATGGCCCATGATGAGGTGATCGCCGGGGCGGAGGATGGCGCGCAGAATGATGTCCGTGGCGGCCATTCCGGAGGCGAAGACTTTGCCGAACTGTCCGCCCTCGAGTGCTGCGATGGTCTTGGCCAGGCTCGCAACGGTGGGGTTGGCCACGCGTCCATATTCAAAGCCTCCGCGCAGGTCGTTGGGGGCGTTTTGCGCGAATGTGGTGGAGGCGTAGATGGGGATGTTGATGGATCCCATGGCTTGATCGGGTTCGTAGCCAGCGTGGATGGCTGCGGTATCAAAACCGCCTGCATGCTGGGAGTTTTCCGTTGCCATGTCGGCTCCTTCGGTGGGTAGTTGGTGCGCGTGATGCGTGTTGGAAAGTTACATTTCGGTTGATGCAGGGTGTTGCTGCGCATCGAATGCAACGTGTTGAGACCCAGAATAGACCAAGCTGTCCATTTTGCGAACATTTCCGGAGAACCGGGGAATTCTCACCGCGCGCCACGTCCCCAAAACACCACGCTCCCACTCCCCATCCCCACAGCTACGGTGGAGGCCATGACCTCACCTGATCCAGACTCCTTCTCCGCCGCGCAGCTCAAGCGCGAACTACAGATGACCCCAGCAGAGCTGCAGCAAATCCTCCAAAAAGAAACCGAGGCCAACCCCCGCGCCCACTTCGAGCGCATGAACGCCGGGCAGCTGTATCACGCTGATGACCCCCTCATCCGCGAGCACCACTGGCATGGAAAATCGCTGGCCCAACGGTTCAACCGCCTGGACTTCGCGGACATGGAAGGCAGGCACCAGATCCTCGAAGAGCTCCTGGGCACCTATGACCGCAGTGTCACCATCGTCCCCGAATTCCTGGTGGATTATGGCCACAACATCCACATTGGTAGCGATGCCTTCGTGAATTTCCAAGGCCTCTTCCTGGACATTTGCCCCATCGTTATCGGCGAAGGCGCGCTGATCGGCCCGCGCTGTCAGCTCCTCGCGCCGCTGCATCCACTGGAGAATCTGCAGCTGCGCCGAGCTGGATTCGAGTACGGCGGGCCCATCACCATCGGCGCCAACGCCTGGCTGGCTGGCGGGGTGACGGTCTGCCCGAATGTGACAATCGGGGAGAATTCCGTCATCGGTGCTGGCAGCGTGGTCACGCGGGACATCCCCGCCGGGGTGGTGGCGGTCGGGTCGCCCGCCCGGGTAGTGCGGGAACTATAGTTCCCCCTATGTTGTTGGTCGCGTGCGGAATCCTCGTTGGTTGTCTTCTCCCTATCCAAACTGCGGCGAACACCCGCTTGAAGATGAGCGTCGGCACGCCAATTTCGGCCACTTTCTACTCCTTCCTCATCGGCTTCAGCCTGCTGGTGATCACCTCCCTGGTGACAACCGGAGCCATCCTCCCCGGCATCATCGATTTCGGAGCTTCTGCTTCGCCGGATTACGCCGGGGCGCCGTGGTGGATCTGGCTGGGCGGCGTAGCTGGCGTGGGCATGCTCCTGGGCAACATCCTCCTGTTCCCCCGCCTCGGCGCACTGCAAACGGTAGTGCTGCCGATCGCCGGGCAGATCATATCCGGCCTGCTCATCGACCAATTCGGCCTCTTCCACGCCCCACACACCCCGCTGACCATCCCCCCCGTGCTGGGCGCATTGTTGGTGATCCTAGGCGTGCTCATCACCGTGGGCGTGGTGCGTCCGCCTCGCAGTGGCAGGTTCTTCTCTTCTCATTCGACGCCACTTCCCACCGAACCAGTATCCGCCCCCGGCCCACAGATCTGGCTGTGGCGGCTCCTCGGAGTGTTCATCGGCGGGTTTACTGCCGTTCAGGCTTCGATCAATTCCCAGCTCGGCGTGCTGCTGAGCTCTCCCGTGCGTGCCGCGACGGTCAGCTTCGCAGTGGGCGTGACAGTGCTGGCCTTATTGGTTATCTTCGGCAGGCAACCGCTGAAGGTGACCCAACCTAAGCCGGGGTCTGAGTTGGCGTCGAAAGGTAAAAAGAATCCCCCATGGATGTGGATCGGCGGTTTCATCGGTGCTGGATTCGTGACTACGCAAGCAATCCTGGTGGGTGAAATCGGCACCGGTATGACAGTCATTTCTGCACTGATGGGCATGATGGTGGGCTCTTTGCTGGTGGACCGATTCGGACTGATGGGGGCTCCACGCGTGCCGGTGACCAAGGCGAAGCTCGCTGGCCTCCTCGTGATGCTGGTGGGCGTGGCGATGGTCCGACTGGTGGGCTAACTGCTCAGCTGGCTATGCCCTAAGCTGGAGAAACAATGATTGATTTCACTCAGCCCGCAAATATCGTCGCACCACAATTGCTCGGGGCAGTGCTCCGTCACGGACCAGTGACCGTACAACTCACCGAGGTTGAGGCATACCTCGGGGAGGCAGACCCGGCGTCGCACGCATACAACGGCCCCACCCCACGTTGCGCCACCATGTTCGGCCCACCGAGCCACCTCTACGTCTATGCCAGCTACGGCATCCACCGCGCCGGCAACCTGGTGTGCAGCCCAGATGGCACCGCAGGCGGAGTGCTCATGCGCAGCGCGCGGGTGCTCGGCGGGATGGATGTCGTGCGTGAACGGCGCGGAATTAAACCTGTCGATGAAGGACTGGCACGCGGACCCGGAAACCTGGGCAGCACGCTGGGATTGGATCTGCACCTCAATGGCCTCAAGCTGGTGCAGGTGGACGAACCATTTGACCTCAACGTGCCCGTTCCGGACGACGCTCTCTATATCCACGAAGGTGAGAATGTGTCCGAGTTTCGTGTGGGACCGCGCATCGGCATCACCAAGAATGCGGATGCACCGCTGCGCTTTTGGATCCCCGGGGACAAAACCGTCACGTACCCACGGCGCTAGTCCCTTCGCGGCACTAGCCCCTCGCGGTGTCTAACCTGCGAATTCCCGCGTTGGCATGCCCTTTACCCCTGGCTCCACATGGAACAACGCCCCAGCGCGAGGCTCCTCGCCTTCGGGCAAGTCCTCGCGTGAAGTGGTGATGTACAGCTCATCCAAATTGGCCCCGCCGAAAGTGCACGCGGTCACCTTGGTAGCTGGCAGGTTGATGACCTGGTCCAGTTTCCCCTCCGGCGAATAACGATGCATCGCGCCCTGATTAGCAATCGCGGTCCAAATGCCTCCCTCTGCATCCACCGTGAGGCCATCTGGCCTGCCGGAATCTGCGATGGTGGTCAGGGTGCGCCGGTTATGCAGGCCGTTTTCCAGTGAGTAATCGAAGACACTGACCGAGAATGTCGCGGTGTCGTTGTAATACGCGAGGGTTCCATCGGGTCCCCATTCCAACCCGTTGGAGACCGTCACGCCCTCCAACACGATGTCGACCGATCCATCCGGGCTCAATCGAAACACCTTGGCTGCACCCGGGGTTTGGTCATATGCCATGGAACCGCAATAGAACCGGCCATCGGGATCGCATCCGCCCTCGTTCATGCGGATCTTCTTGCTGGACCAAACCTCCGGCAGCGTGGTGATCTCCCCTGCGGAGTCCATGAGAGCAAAGCCGCGCTCCACCCCAATCACCGCTCCCCCGTCACGTCGTGGGCGAACTGCCGCAGCAATAGCCCCAACGTGCTTCCGCGTGACGTTTCCGCTGCTCGTTAGCGTTAATACATCCCCCGCAAGCATGTCCACCCAGTGGAGAACCCCTTCTCGAGGAAACCACACCGGTCCTTCCCCGTGATAGGTGATGGAATCTGTAATTTGCTCAACCTGCATGGTTATTTTTCCTCCGACGCAATATCAATTCTTGCTGGTCCGTCACTACCGGCTGCGTAATCCTGCATCGGCACTTTGCCCTGCGCCCAATCTTCGAGAACCGGAGTGAGCACCCGCCATGCCAGCTCGGATTCCGCCGCACCGGCGGCCAGCTTTTGACCATCGGAGAGGAAATCCGCGAGCACATTCGCGTACGGGCTAAGGTGCGATTCTGGCTGCTCCCCCGCGAGATCCAATGAGCGGGGACCACCCTTGCTGCCACCGGCATTGAGGCCAGCATCGAGACTAAAGCTGGCGTCAAATGGCCCATCGATCCCCAGCCACAGTTGGGAGCCTGCATCCGCCCGCCCAGTCTTTCGGAAGGTGACCTCCAGGCCCTTCCTCCGGGCCGAAAGTGCTTTGCCTGCGCGAAGCCTGAACGTGGTTCCCTTCCAGCGAGGCGAGTCCACCTCCAGCAATACCTCCGCGTAGGTTTCGGTGCCCCGTTCCTCCGACACCCCATCCTCATCGACAAAATCCGGGACGCTCCGCCCCTGGCCATCTGCATCATCGGTGAGGGTCCCGGCGGTATAGCGGCCGCGATTACTCCGATGCGTGGGATCATCCGTGCGGAGAACATGGGCCGATTTGAGCAGGTCAACCTTCAATTGGTGGAGTTCCTTGGTATCGACGCCACCATCGCTAGCAAAGCTGGGTAGATCAATGATGGACGTGATGAGGACCTGCATCATGTGGTTCTGCATGACGTCCTTGAGCGCGCCAGTGTTGTCATAGAACTCTGCCCGCCCCTCAAGCGCCATCGTTTCTTCCCACAGAACGGCAATTTCCTCGATGTGTCCCGAACTCCACACCGCCTCTGGGAAGGGATTGTTCGCGCGGAGATCAAACATGGCTTGCAGTGGCTCCATACCGAGGGCGTGATCCACGTTAAAGACCGTGCGATCTGGATCAGCAAAGAGTTTTTTCAACAGGCCACCCAATTCCTTGGCTCCATTGAGATCCTCACCGAATGGTTTCTCCATGGCTATTCGGCTCCCTTCTGGGAGGTCTGCAGAGGCCAGAGCCTGAAGTGCCTCCGTCATCACAGAGGGGGGCAAGGCCAGGTAGCACGCGATGGGTTCATCTGAATTTTCCTGAACCGCGGAGATGACCTCGTTCACGCTGTCGCTTGCAGTGACATCAGCAGGCACGTAGCTGATCCGCTGCACGAGGCGCTCGCGGGCGTCGGGGGCTAATTCCGAGGCGAACTCTTCAAGCTGCTGGGATGCGTGCTCACGGAACCATTCATCATCGCCGTCTTCGACAGAACTGCAAATAATGCGCAATTCATCAAGCGCGCCTTCGTGTTCCAACTCAACAAGCGCGGGGAGAAGTAATCGGCTGGCGAGGTCTCCCGTTGCACCAAAAAGCACCAATGACGTGAGCATATCGGGTTGTCCTAACTTTGCATTCTGTGAATCATCACTTCAACTGCGAAACCGCGTGATCAGCTCAACATGCGATACAGCTGGAATGCTGCGCGGGATCCAAGATACTCCGTAGTCCTCACCCGCGAGCTTGTCACGGAATACACTGGCCGTCATGAACATCGCGGACATTCCGGGCATCGCGGCACCTGCCAAGCGCGCGCTTGCGGACAAGGGTTACTCGACGCTGCAGGATCTCGCGGGTACATCCGCCCAAGAACTTGGAGAGTTGCACGGGGTGGGACCCCGGGTGTTGGAGCGGCTACAAGCGGCCCTGGAGAAAGAAGACCTTTCGCTTTCCGGCGATGTCCCTGAGCCCACGGATCGGACCCCGACTATCACCAAGGGACACACGGGCGTGACGGCATCGGATGTGAAAACTAGGCCCACCGATCGCAGCCCCGAGCAGTTCATCGAGGAGTTGGAATGGCCCCGGCGCGTTGAGCACGGTCGTGAACTCCTGGCTCTGTTCAACCAGGTCACGGGAGCGGAACCGGTGATGTGGGGGCCAACGATGATCGGCTACGGCGAGGTTCATTACGTCTCCCCGGCTGGTCGCGAAGGCGATTGGTTCCAGCTCGGCTTCAGCCCACGCAAGGCATCGCTCTCGCTCTACGGTTTACAGGGCGCTCCGCGGAGCGAAGAATTGCTGGCCAAGCTGGGTAAGCACAAGCGGGGTGCGGGTTGTGTATACGTGAACAAGCTGGAGGATATTGACATGGATGTCCTCGCAGAGCTCGTTCAGCACGCGTGGGAATCGGACGCGCAGGACTGCTAATTCAAATCCTCTAGCAGCGGTTAAGTTCCCGGTCCATTGCATCGCGCTCAGCCGGGGTAACCCATAGCTGATATTCGGCCTTCACCTGAATCTGCAGGCTCACGTACTGGCAACGAAATGCCTTGTTGGCGGGAAGCCAGGTGGCGGCATCGCCAGCACTCTTCTGCTGATTGGCTGGGCCATCCACCGCCAGCAAATTCAAGGGATCGTTGGCGAACTGCTCGCGGCGTTCCGGAGAGAGCTGCTGCGCTCCCTTTTGCCAGGCGTCGGCCAAGGCCACCACATGATCAATCTGCACCAGCACGGAAGTGTCCTGGCCGCGCACAAAGTTGATGGTGGTGCCGGTGTACGGGTCATCCAAAACCCCGCTGAGTACCTTGCATCCCTTCGGCGCCTCCGCGTTGTGCAAATCCCGCGCCAGCACATCATTGCGCTGGTCACAACCGTTTCGGTCGATATCCTTCCAGTTCTCCCCGAACTGCTCCCGCGCATAGCCCGTCTTCGGTGCCCTGCCCTTTACCTCTAATCCGGAAAGAAGCGCGCGCATGGCAGCGGCCTGGTTGGATTCCGGGGCATCAGTGGTATCTGGAGCAGGCGCAGGAGCAACGGGTGAATCCGCGGGTGCTGAGGGATCCACCTCAGCGGGAGCTGGAGGGATCGCCTCTTCCGTCACGGTGGTGGTCGTGGTGCTCGCGGGTACCTGTTGCGCTAGTTCCGAAATACTGGAACAACCCGTGAGCAACAGCGCGGCCGCGCTCAGCGACGCTGCTGCCTTCACGATCGCGTTCATCCTCGGGGAGTCACCACAGAAAAACTTCATGCTCAATGTCTACTCACGGCTGAGACAGCTTTGCTGCTGGCGTCGAATTAATCGAACGCGCATCCGCATCCTCCACGGAGCCCGCAGCGCCAGAATCAGTCACCTTCGGCGCCCGCAACGCGGTGACCAGCAGCACCACCAGCATGAGCACGCCGGTCAGGCCCTGCGCATTGGCTTGGAAGTACTCTGGGAAGACCATTCCATGCAGCTCAGGGTGCAATTCGTACTTGTTCCCGTACATCACGTGGAGTCCCTCGTAATGCGCGTAGATGGACAAGGCGGCGGTTCCCAGAATCGCCCAGTTCAGCGGGCGGAAAAGCACCACCAACAGCAACACCACACCGGCCCAGTGGTGAGTCACGGCCAAGGGGGAAGCCACCACGATGCCCAGCACCACCAGCAACAGGGAATCCACGGGCCGCCCGGCGCGCTCCAGCCGCATCGCGCCCCAAATGCACAGCAGGGCGATCACGATGAAGCCCGGTCCCATGATCATCTGGGCTAGTTCCTGGTCCATTCCGGCACGGGAAAGCAGACCGGTCAGAGCCTGATTTGGCGGGTACAGCGGCGGGCCACCGCGGTCGGATGCGAAGAACTCCGTGGTCCAGAAGTACAACGAATCCGAGGGTCGCAACACCCAGCCGATCAACGCGGTGAGCACGAAGAACCCAGCGGATCGAGCCAGTGACCACCAATCCTTCCGCGCCAAGAAAATCACCGCGTACGCAGCCGGGGTGATCTTGATGCCCGCTGCCAGGCCAATTCCCAAGCCGCGTAACTTCCGCGGGGTGAACCCCAGCACATCAGCGGTCACCAGAAGAATCAGGAAGATGTTGATCTGCCCGTACATCACGTGAGATTCAATGGGTTCCAAGCTGATGGCAAAGCCGGTGAGTGCCAGGGCCCACAGCCACCACGTTCCGTGGGAGAGCCAGCGCAGCTTCCCACCGAAAGCCTGATTGAGCTTGCTGCCCTCCGGCCCGGCGGCTCGTCCCAACCCGGCGCGATACGCCGCCATGGCGATCACTCCGAACACCGCCGCGTAGCTGGCCAGCGTCCACCACACCTCCATGCGGTCTTCCTGCATGAACCCCAGCGGCACGAACAATCCCGCCGCAAACGGTGGATAGATGAACCGGAATCCACTACGCGTGGGGAAATCATCGGAGTACAGGGCATTGCCGTCCATCAGCGCCTTGCCCGCATCCTGGAATACGCCCACATCCAGCAGGAATGCGTTCAGCGCGTGCTCGATTCCCTCATTAGCGTGGTACACCAAGGAGTACAGTCCAGCGATCCAGATCAAAGGTGCGCACAGCTGCACCAACCGCGGCAGCTGCGGGAGCATCTGTGGAGTAAGCAGATTGCGCGATTGAGAGGGATTACGCGTGGGGAGAGCCATCTTTCGGCTCAGGGCACTGGCAAAGTCCGAGCGCTGTGCATTGTCAGCCATGCGTTCAAACTCTAGTGAGCGCGCATGCTACTTATCCAACTGCGCTGCCAACCAATCGGACACAATCGGCCAGAGCTGCGCGTTCTTCGAACGGTAGAACCCCATGTGACCCACCGGGCCGTTCTCCGTGCCCTTGCCACATTCGATATCCCGCTTTTCCACATCAGCGGACGTGGCCTGGTCCGTCAGCACGTCCACTGCTTTGCGGTTTGCCCAAAGGTCATCGGTGAAGACCAGCGACAGCAACGGGCCCGTAGCCTGGTTGAATCTTTGCTTGAGGTCCAGGGTGGCGTCGTCAAAGAAATAGTTGCGCTTGCGCGTCCAACTCCCCCACTGGTTCATCACGCCCACGGGGATGGATTTGCCAATGCCCATCTTCTCCACGGGCACATATCCCAGGAATCGGGAGGTCAGCGGGGTTACCACGTTGAAGACAATTCCGATGCGCAAGCGTTCCGGCAGCGTGCTGATCAAGCGAGTGATTCCCGCGTGCGCGGCCACCATCACCATCGCATGCACCTGCTGCTCGCGCTGGGTAGCGATCATCCCGTGCGCGCCCACTGAGTGCCCCACCGCGAGGATCTTCCGGTCCGGGTAGCGCTGCTTCATCCATTCGGTGGCGGCGGGGACATCGTTGAGAATCCACTGGGACATCAACATGTCCTTATCTTTGGCGTCCCCGGGCTGCTCGCTGAGTCCGGAACCGCGCAGGTCATAGATCAGCGTGGGCCAGCCGCGACTGGCAAGGTGCTCCGCGAACTTGGCGTAGAGGTGCTGATTGACCCCGGTTGCCGGGTGGAGGACTACGGCCGCGCGAGTATCTTCAACCTCAGCTTCAGGGAGAATGAGCTGGCCTGTGAGTTGATGGCCGTCGTCCGTGGTGATGGTGAGCTTATCCATAGCGCCCAAGGTTACATTTTTATATCCGACGCCACGCTCAAATAGGTAGACTGGTGCAAATGAAACTGCTTCAGAATCCCGGCACCGTACTGCGCGATGTGCAGAAGTCGATTGCCCGTTTGCCCCTGACTGCGACCTCGTGGGCAATGCAATCCCCAGAGCGCCTTCGTCGCACCATGAACCTGTGGCCGCCACTGGCCGGTGGCGGCATCCGGATCACGGACATCAGCGAGGACTGGCGTCAAGCTCGAATTGAGATCAAGCTAGCACCGTGGAATGCCAACATGCACGGCGCGGTATTCGGTGGCACGCTCTACGCCATGACGGATTTCCTGTTCGGCACCATCATCGCCCGAGTGCTGGGCAAGGAATTCGAAGTGTGGACCCGCACGGGCACCTTCCAGTACCTGGCGCCCGGCCGCAACGGTGCGTATATGGAAGTGGAATTTGACCGAGAGATGGAGAAATGGGTGCGGGAGACCGTTGCCCAGGACGGTTACTGCAACGTCCCTTACACCTGCGTGATCAAGAACCGCGATGGATCAGTGGTGGGCATCGGCCAGCAGAGCCTGCACGCTCGCCCTCGTGGTGGCGGTAAGCGTGCCGACGCCCCGCAGCAGGCAAAACACGCTAATGGCCTGGTGCTGGAATCATTGGCCACCACGCTGATCTGGCACGTGTTCAAGGATCGCCCAGATGTGCTGACGGTGCTGATGTCTGCGCAGCGTCGCATCCCTGATCCTCGCGATCAGATGCGCTTCGTGTGCCAGCAGGTGCTGGAGAAGTCCGATAAGACGCGGGAAGACCTGCTGGCGCTGGATATTCCGGAGGAATACCTTAGCTAGTTTTTGAGGTGGATTAAGGTGCGCGCGAAACCAGCGAAACCCTAGCCGCGCTCCTTGATCGCCGTGGCAGCAGCCGTCTGGCCTTGCGCCACTGACTGTGCCACTGATGCCATCGGCATGGGCAGCTCAGGCAGGTGAGCCATATCGCCCGCGGCGTACACCCCGGGCACAGAGGTGTGGCCGAACGGATCCACGCGCACACAACCGGAGCCGTTGAGCTCCAAGCCCAGTTGCTCCGCAAACGGGGCTCTTTGGCTCATCATTGGCATGATAAAAATGCCGCCGACCTCTATAGATTCTTCAGCGGATTCTTTAGTGGATTCCTCGGCGGACGCTCCCCCGATGGTCAAACGCAGCCCGTTTCCACTGGGCAAACGCTCCACGCGCTTCAGTTCTCCCTCGGTGATCCTCGCCCCCAGAGCACCCAAAGCCTCTCGGTCAGCGTCCGCCAGAGGTGTGTTGTCCTGAATCACCACCAGCTCAGACGCGATCGGTTTCACCATTGGGCCAACATGCGGGGCAACCATTCCGCCCAGCAGGGCGATGGGCTGGCCCGCGAACTCATGCGCGTGGCACAGCGGGCATTGCGCAGCTAATGTGCCCCACACCTCGGCAAGACCCGGAACATCTGGGACTTCATCGCGCAGACCAGTGGCCAGCACCACGGCATTGGCCAGTACCGAATCACCGTTGTCCAAGGTCAGTTCGAATCGAGGCAACTCGGTGGGAGCTGATGAGTGTGGCGTCGAATCCAAAGAAGACCCACCAACCTGCGCAATTTCAACCACCGCAGCGGATGCAAAAGACACGGTCTCATAATCTTCAACCTGCGCGCGCACTTGGCGGCGAAAGTCAGCGGGTGCAGCGCCATCGAAGCCAGCCATGTTGTGCATGTGCTCCACGGGGGCGTTGCGGTACTCGCTGGAATCGAACACGATCGCCTCGCGGTGCATGCGGCCCAGCGTGAGGCCGGCCTGCAAACCTGCAGGTCCGCCACCAATCACGGCAATTTGAATTTCTCGAACGCTCATCGTTTCTACCTTCATCCCGCCGTTAGTTGGTTCCCAAGAGTCCCCACAATACAAAAAGTGCGCCCCAACTGGAGCGCGCTTCATCAAGAGTTCGAACGGTTTTAGCGCTGGTAACGCACGTCCGCAGCCTCAATGCGCGGGCGGGACGCATAGGCGGTCATGGCGGTGGCCACGATACCGGTCAGGGTGATCAGCGTGCGCCAATCGCCATCCAGCAATCCACCGAGCAACACCCAGACGATGGCTGCCACCACGGCAAGGGCGATCACCGCGAGGCCAAAGAGGTGCTCATTTCCGGTGCCCACAACTGGGATATAGAGCAGGCCGGCAAGCACGCCCACGATGCCCGCGATCAGGCCAATCACCACTGCGGTGCCTACGCCACCGGCGCTGGTGCCCGCGAATTGGCTGAGCAGCAGATCCACCACGAACACCGCAGCGAAGGTCACGGCTGCGGAGAGCACGCCGAGCACCACCAGGTTCACGATGACCTTCTGTGCCTCAAAGCGGCCAGCGATCAAACCGGACTTTTCCTTGCCGCCCCAGTTCTGTTCACCCTGGATATGCTGCGGGTTCCGCTGCCCGGGATGCCCGGGGTTGCCCTGGTAACCCTGCGGGCTCTGCGCATAGCCCGGCTGCTGCCCATATCCGGAGCTCTGGCCATAACCCGGCTCGGTGTAGCCCGGCTGGGTAGGCCGGAACTGACGAGTCTGGTCATCGTTGTAGTCATGTGGATTGCTCATGATTTATCCCTTTCATTTCGCGATGCCGCACGGCGATCGACTTCCCGCACGGTGTTGGACACCACGTACCAGTTCTGATGCTACAGACAATATGTACGAGTTCCGCGCCATTTTCCCTGCAGGAACGGACCGATTTCCCGCAAACGCACCCCACACGCACTGCAAACACCATGCAAAAGCGCCCAAACCATGGGGTTCATCGCTCATGGTTTGGGCGCATCCTCAAGCACGAAGGTGCTCAAGTCACAGGCTCACCTGCTTTAGGCGACGGGGCCGCCACAGTTTGGCCATGCTCCGGCACCCTGGGTAGCCAGGACGTTCTCAGCGATCTCAATCTGCTGTTCCTTGGTTGCCTGGTCAGCGGTTGGGGCGTACTGGTCTCCACCAAATCCGCTCCAGGTCTGCTGGGAGAACTGCAGTCCACCCTGGTAGCCGTTCCCGGTATTGATGGCCCAGTTTCCACCGGACTCACATGCGGCTACCTGATCCCACTGTTCGACGCTGGCCGCGCCTGCCTGGGGAGCTGCTGCCAACGTGAGGCCAGCGGCGATTCCGGTGCCTACGAAAAAGTTACGTACGGTCTTTGCGGTCTTGTTCTGCATGAGTGTTGTGCACTCCTTTGAATAATTTCGCATTAAGCGTGCGGGATTCGGCCGGGAAGTTCCTCGGCCACCCATGGCGAGCCAAGTTACGGGAGCTGCCCCTCCTGCTGTCAAGCGACATCGCGGTATTTTGCCCGCCGCGAGCAGGCTTTTTCTTTTTTCGACGCCAACAGTTTGCCCAGCGCACGGCAGTTATTTCTTGATAGAATCGTTATAATTCAGAAAATTTTTGAGAGGTAGCTCACAGCCATGGATAACTCATCCGAAATGCGCATTGGAAATCCAGAGCGCTCCCGCGCTATCGACCTGCTCTCAGAACGCTTCGCGGACGGCTACCTCGACATGAACGAGTTCGAGGATCGCACCGGCAAGGCTTCTCAGGCCACCTTCAAGTCTGAGCTGGATGCCCTCTTCACTGATCTTCCCGCGAGCACCCCTACAGGCACCTCATCAAACGCCACTTCCGGTGCTAGATCCACTCACCAGATCTCCCCAATTGACGCGGAACGCGAACTCCAGGAGGTACGACGCAAAGGCAAGCTGGTCTACGCCATCGATTTCGTCCTCTGGACCGGGGCAATCATCATCATGCTCATCGGCATCTTCACGAATTTCACTGATAATTGGTGGATCGTCTTTCCGGTAGCCGGCATCGGTTCCTGGGCATCCCGGGCAATCATTGGCTTGGATGACACCGATGAGGAGATCTACGAAAAGCTCGAGAAGCAGCACAAAGACGAACGACGGAAGCGCATCGAGCAGGCAATCGAACGCAAGCGCGAGCTGGGCCAATAACGCTTTAATCTCTCAATCCCCACCCCCGTATTGGAATCTATTTTCAATACGGGGGTTTCTCGTTCTATCCTCCCTTTTAGTTGAACATTGATTTCATTAAGGGAGTTGAATCTCGTGAACACCCAGCGCACCCGCCATCCGCACACCCCAATCCGGCTCATCGCCGCGCTCGCTACCACCGGCCTCGCCCTCACCGCGTGCTCCACCGAAACCGCCAACCCAGGCAATAACGAAACCGGAAGCGCGAGTGTGGCGTCGAAAGAAAAGAAGGAGCAAACGCCACCCGAAGAAACCGCTGGACCCACCCCGCGCCTGGTCACCACCTATGACGGCGGCCTCCTCGCCCTCGATGCCAACACCCTCAAAGTGCTCGACCGCACCGAACTCGAAGGCTTCAACCGCCTCAATCCTCTCGGCGATGGCCACAGCCTCCTGGTCTCCACGAAGGAGGGTTTTCGTGTCTTCGACGCCGGCTCCTGGACCGAACCGCATGGCGACCACACCCACAGCTACAAGACCAAGCCGCTGCTGACGGACATCCTCTATCCAGCCACGAAGCCTGGTCACGTGGTGCATTCCGGTGGACGCACGCTGATTTTCGGCGATGACGATGGTTCGATCCAGGAGCTGAAGACTGCTGGTTTTGCCAGCGGGTACAAGTTGGGCACGTCGCCCCGAACTGCGGCGAAGCACAACGTCACGCCACATCACGGAGTTGCTGTGCCGCTTCCCGATGGTGGAATGCTGCGCACCGACGGCACCGAAGATGAGCGGCACACCGTGCTGGCGCTGAATAAGGACGGCAGGGAGATCGCCAAGAGTGAGAAGTGCCCGGGTGTGCACGGCGAGGCTATTGCCGCAGGTGGAGCGGTGACTGTGGGTTGCCAGGACGGGATTCTGATCTATCGGGATGGGAAGTTCCAGAAGGTTGATTCGCCCGCGGGTTACGGGCGGATCGGCAACCAGGCGGGTAGCGAGGAATCCGCGGTGGTGCTGGGTGACTACAAGGCGGATAAGGCTGCGGCGGATCGCGAGGAGCTGGAACGGCCAACCCATGTGACGCTCACCGATACTTCTACTGGTCAGATGAAGGTGGTGGATGTGAAGGCGTCCTATAGTTTCCGCTCGCTGGGGCGCGGTCCGGCTGGGGAGGCGCTGGTGCTGGGTACCGACGGCATGCTGCGCAAGCTCGATCCCGCGACCGGCGCGATCACCGGTGAGTATCCGGTGGTGAAGGCATGGCAGGAATCCAAGACATGGCAGGATCCGCGACCCACGCTATTTGTGCAGGATGGCTACGCTTTTGTGACTGAGCCAGCAACGAAGATGATCCACAAGGTGGACATCGCGACGGGCACGATTGTGCAGTCGGCTGAGCTGCTGGAAACCCCGAACGAGCTCAGCGGTGTGGAGGGTTAGGTTTCCTGCACCCGTTGGGACGCACGACCCACGGCACTTGCCGCATCCCAAAGCCACCCCGGGACGTCGAAAATGTCGCATTGAACCCGTTTTCTGCATTCCCAGTTCTCGCGACCTGCGGTTTTCCGAGGCCGAAATGCAAAAAACGGGGTGAATGCGACATCACCCCGTTTTTAATGGCCGTAAGACGGCCCGCGCTCAGCAACCAGCGCTCAGCGCGTTGAACCTAGATCTTGCGAGAATTACCTGGCCACTGAGTGGTCGGCGCATCTGGATCGATGCCCCGCCCGGAGTTCAGGCCACTCGTGCGATCAGTACCTGCGAAGTCAGCATCCGCAGCATTGCGCGCGGAAGGAGAGGTAGAAGCAGAAGGAGTGTGGGAATCCAGCTTGGCAGGGGAATCAGTGACGGGAGAGTAATCGCCCGCGGGAGCCGCGCCGGTAGCTGGGGCAGCCACCATCATCTTGGATTCCTTGGCCTGGCGACGACGACGCAATGGCGTCATCAGCAAGTAATCCAAAGAGATACGGCCAGCGCCTGCACCCGCCAATGCCAAGCCAGCAGCGCCGATCACCGCGACCAGCTCCCAGCCGCCATCGGATACGAACACGCCACCATCGCGGTGTGCGAACCAGAAAGCGCCCAACATCTGCACAAACATGATCGGTCCCACCAGGCGCACCAGCAGGCCGATGATCAGCAGCACGCCACCGATCAGCTCAAAATATGTCGCGATCTGTGCGGAGAGCTCTGGGTAAGGAACTCCCATGCCGTCGAAGCTCTTGCCCGTGCCTTCGATTTTCCAGTCGTTGTACTTCTGCCATCCATGAGCGATCAGCACCACGCCAAGGATGACGCGCGCGATCAGTAAGGAGATACCCCTAAGAAAAGTCATGCCCGCCACAATACCGGCGAACGTCATGCAGGGAACTGCAGCTCCCATTTCTGCAGGTCATGGCGCTCAGCCAGCTCGCGATACATCGCCGTTTGCTTCAGCGCAGACTCCAGCATGCTGGACGTCTTCATCCTCTCCCATCCCATTGACCATGTTATTTTCGACGCCACCTCTCGGTCACTCATCTCCCCATCCAGCGCGAGGATATTCCGCACCTCATGGGCTCTCTGGAGGACGTGTTGGGCGGTCTGCTGGCGTCGGGAATGAAGGTTTGTAAACGCAAAGCCGTGACCGGGGAGCACGCGATAATCATCGAATTCGGCCAGCTTGACCAGCGAGTTCAAGTAATCGGCGATGGGGTTCGAGGTCGGCGGGCTCACGCTCAGGCCGATGCCGGGGAAGATGGTGGGGAGGATTTGATCAGCGCAGATGAGGATCTGCTGCTCGCGATCGGCCAGACAAATGTGGCCGTCGGTGTGGCCTGGGGTGTGGATGACCTCGAAGGGGAAATCGTCGATGGGGTCGCCCTCGTGAAGTAGCTGGTCAGGCTCATTTTTCGGAAAGAACCAGCGAGGTTCGGCGGCTTGGATGCTCTGCCATTCCAGGGCGCTCATCAAGAGGCGGGCGCCTGCAGCCTGGGCCACGGCCTCCGCGGCACCCAGGTGATCGGGGTGTGCGTGGGTGGCGATGACCTGGGAAATGTCCTGCAGTGAGGCGTCGCGCTGGTGGAGGAATTCCTCAAGAGGTTCGACGATGCTGCCGTGCGCGTCATCGCGATCCGGCCAACCTGGGTCCACCACGGTGATCCCGCGCTCGCCGAAGTGCACCAGCGAATAGACGAAGGACATGGCGCCCTCCCCCGGCATGGGCACGGCGCGCATCCAGAGCTCAGCGCCGGGGATAAGGATCGGCTGCGGGAGCTGCTCGGCGAGAGCGGCCTCGGCTTGGGAGGGAAACAGTGGCGTACACACGATGCTCCACTGTAGTCAGGCGGGTTTGAGCCTAAGTTCTATAGGTCAATGCCGCGGTAAGAGTGGCGACCAAAAAACAGGCCGCAAGAGAGCACACGGCAACCATCAAGAGGCCCACGCCCCACAGTCCGGTGATATCCGTGGACGATCCATAAATTCCAAATGCCGCGCCAATTCCCAGGGCGGAATAGAAGGCCGCAATTGAAGTTACGGCCACCCGAGACTTAATTTTCCGGGCACCGAGGTAGGTCAGTAGCGCCACACCAATTACACCGCTGAGACCCGCCCCAATGGTGTGCACCACGCTAAACATACCGACGTGTGCCACGTGAAACACATATCCGATCCAGGCACCAGCGACCAAAACCGAAGCGATGAAACACAGCAAACGGAACCAAATTGCGCCTTTGCGGTTACCTGGAGCAGTGGATTTCCAAATGAATAGCTCGGTCACGACCCATGGAACCCCGTAGAAAATCATCACTAGCTCAACGCAGCTCAACAGCGTGTCTGCAGTCATATGGAATCCCGAAGTCATGGGTTCAGCATAGGCACGGAGTAGAACGCTATTGAGGACTTTCTCATTTTACGCACTCACTAGCGCCGAGGTGATCCGGCGCTCGCCGAAGTGCACCAGCGAATAAACGAAAGTCATGGCGCCCTCCCCCGGCATGGGCACCGCGCGCATCCAGAGCTCGGAACCGAGGATGTGCTCCGGCTGCGGGAGCTGCGAAGTTCCGGCTGCTTGGGCTTCGGTCGCTTCAATTGGAGTCGCTTCAGCTCAAGCTGCCTCGGCTTGGGCGGGAAACAGTAAGTCACACACGGTGCTCCACTGTAGTCAGGCGGGCTATGTGGAAGCTCGTGACCTCCGATAGCAGAAGAATGCAGTAATGATGGAAACCAATCCAAATCCTAGAAATGAGAAAATTGCCAAGAAAATTAGGCCCGCTCCGTACAGGCCTGTGCTGTCATATTGCGCCCCATACCCCGCAAATAATGCGCCCACTCCCAAGCTGGAATAGAACGTCACCAACGGGACTGCTGCGGATGCAGGAACCCTCCATTTCGTAGCCATAAACACCAACCCGGCAATCACTACCACGCCGGTTACGGCAGCCCCCGCCACTTGAGCATGCGTGAAATCACCTCGCCCTTGAATCCCCATCACATAGCCCATCCACAACAGAGAAACCGCTGCTGTGACGGCAAATGCAGTGATCCGCAGTTTCAACCCATTGCGAAATGGCTGCCTATCCTGCGCCGCCTTGACTTTGCGCTCTGTTAGGAAAGCAGGGATTCCAAAAACCATCGCCATCACAATAAGTGCACCGAGAATGACACCAGCAATGCCTGAATTCATGATCTCCAGCCTTTCACAAATACTTTCGCTAAGAGTTGAAATCTTCTAACCTCGCTAGGCTGTGGGTTATGTACCTTGCAGAAGCCCTCGCCGAGCGCGCCGAAGCTCAGCGTCGATACACCCAGATCGCGCAGCGCGTAACCAACTTCGCCCGGGTTCAGGAGGGGGATTCCCCCGAGGAGGACCCGCAGGCACTCCTCAAGGAGGCCACGGAGCTGCTGAAACACATCGAAATTTTGGTTCGACGCATCAATAGAACCAACGTCTTAACCAACTTCGACGAGCAGACCACGCTGGCAGATGCCCTTATTCACCGCGACACGTTGAACAAGCAGCGACAGCTGTACACCCAGCTGGCAGATGCGGCCTCACAGCGGCAGGATCGCTACGGTCGTTCAGAGATTAAATACGTGGCCACCGTGAACGTAAAGGAATTGCGCGCCGAGGCAGACAAAGCAGCCAAGGAATTCCGCTTGCTGGACACTAGGATCCAGCAATTTAATTGGTTGACTGAACTAGCTGATTAGGCAAGCCGGCGCAGTGAAAGAATAAAACTAAAGAGTGTCGGTAGTTCAACAGTAAGATTCGGCCGAGCGCGAAGGCTGCCAAACGCCTCAAGATTTGGCACCATGTAAGCCGATGGTGGACCGGCAACCCTTAACAATGGGAACCCACCCCGTACGGATCACAATTGGTACTAAGGCCCGTGACCCGGGCTTCACAGATAATTGATTATTACCGCCGCGCTGGGAATCAGCTGTTGAATGAGGGTTGGGAACGGGGACACAAACTATTTGGCAAAGAGAAAACCGGCGGCCACACATCGTGTGAACCGCCGGTCTCTGTGAGCTTAAAAACTCTACTGTGGGCGAAGGGGGACTTGAACCCCCACGTCCCGAAGGACACTGGCACCTGAAGCCAGCGCGTCTGCCATTCCGCCACTCGCCCGAGTGGATAATATCCAGTGATTCTCACCACTAAATATGCATTCGCATGGTGTCTCTCGCCCAGACGAACAAATTAATGCTCGCTGTTTAAGCGACAAGCCAAAACTATAGCACCGGGTGAGACAACTACCAAAAATCCCGGTTGAACTGCGGTATTGTCTCTACTTACCTCACCTGTTCCTTATCTATTAGCGCACAAGACCGGCCAGACCCTGCCGCTTTCGCGTCCCCACCACCGCCGCGGGAACCCAAACACCACAGCTCCCCAGCAGCTTGTCACCATTTTTACTTCTGGAAACCTCGGATTATCGTTCCTTCCACGCCTATCGTTACATGGAGAGCACAACCCCGTTGCAAGGTTTTTGCTGCTTTCTAGGTATCCTTGCAGTAATCGTGCAGCAAACATGCAAAGTTTTTCCAGCTGAGAGCAGCTGAGTCCCTGCGGAATGGCTGCACCGAGATCGGAAAGGAAGTCCCCATGGATCTCTTTGGAAAATTTAGAAAGCTGGATAGCTCCCTTCAGCGCGGGCTAGACAACGGGTTCGCTCGCGTATTCGGCGGTGAAGTTGTACCTGTCGAAATCGACGAGTCTCTCAAGCAGCAAACCGAAACCTCCGTGATGATGGATCCAGATGGAAATCACTGGGCTCCTTGCTACTTTGTGGTGAATATCTCACAGCGTGATTACGACTCCCTGCATGCGAATTACCAGGACGTCGAAGAAGACCTCTCAGATCGCCTCCAGCGCTTCATCCGCAATTCCGGTTGGCGCACCAATTCCCCTGTTCAGGTGATCATTGAACCTCAGGAGGGCATGCACTCCGGTCAGCTCAAGGCCGACTCGATGTTCAACGCCCCCGCAGCCGGTTCCCGCAGGCAGGTAACTCCCGGCAACCAGGTCGGCCACGTTAGCCAGGAGGACGACGCAGCCCTGGCCGATTCCGCAGATCACGAGGACGAGAGCGGATACGACAACAGCTATAACAGCGAGTTCGAATCCCAGCAGGGTTACGCAAACCAGGGTTACGCAGAGGACCGCCCTTCCGCGTCAGCTACTCCCCAGGCGGCCACCCCAGCCGCAGCTTCCCCCGGGCTTTCGGACATCGTCCAGCCGGCGCCAGGCTCGCAACAGCAGTGGAATAACCAGGTTGAGCAGGATCAGGAGTGGGATGGGCCCGAGGTGGCGTCGGAAAAAAGCCACCCAGGGGAAAGCGCTTACGCTGCTAATTCCAACAACGGCACCCCATCAGGGCCTTTCAGCTACCCCGGTACGGAAGTGCTCACGCAGAACCTGCACAAGGAAGATCCCCGATCGGGAGCGTCGGCGGACCGCCACGAATCCCAGGCTGAGGTCACGCTGATTCTGCGGGATGGATCGGATCGCCGATACGTGCTGCACGAGGGCTCAAATGTGATCGGCCGTGGAAACGGTGTGGATCTGCGCATCCCGGATACTGGTGTTTCGCGCCAGCACGCGGAGATCACGTGGGATGGCTACGATGCCGTGCTCACCGACCTGCAATCCACCAACGGCACCTCGGTGAATGAGACCCCGATCGAGAACTGGTTGCTGGCTGATGGCGATCTAATCTCACTGGGGCATTCCGAAATTGAGGTCCAATTCCGCTAAGGGCTCTCCCCCTTGTCCCGCCCGTCTACTAGGCTGTTCACGGTAACTACCGATAGTTCCATCATGAGGAGTTGAGAACCGTGCAGAGCACACTGCTTTTAGCGGCCAAGATTGGCCTGTTGGTGCTGCTGTGGTTCTTCATCTGGATGACCCTGCGCGCGTTGCGGGCGGACGCGGATCGGGCTGCGGGATTGCAGCTCGGTGCTCCGGTGGTGGCTGCCGCGCCTTTCGTTCACGGTGGCGATGGCCCCCAGCCTGCCCGCGGTTTTGCACCGTTCAAGCGCTCGCAGGCGCCCACGGCCTTGACTCTCGTGTCCGGTCCTCTGATGGGTACGCATCTGGAATTGCAGGGCTATCAGGAAGTCACCATCGGCCGTTCGCAGAGCGCCACCCTGGTGTTGGAGGATGATTTCGCCTCCGGTCGCCATGCTCGCTTGATCAAGCGCGGGCCAGATTGGTTCCTGGAAGACCTGGATTCCCGCAATGGCACGTTTATCGGTCCGCAGCGCATCGATCAGCCGGAGAAACTCTCGGCTGGCCAGGAAGTCCGCGTTGGCCAGACTCTCGTCCGGATGGAAGGCTAACCCCATGGTCCACGCGCCCCACACCTCACTTATCCGGTCCGCCGAGCGAAGGATTACCGCATGAGCTCCAACCTGACTCTCAATTATGCGGCCTGCTCGGATCGGGGTTTGGTGCGCAATAACAACGAGGATTCCGGTTATGCCGGCCCTCGCCTCCTGGCCTTGGCAGATGGCATGGGTGGGCACGCCGCCGGTGAGGTGGCAAGTGGTTTTGTTATCGACGCCCTCAAGCCACTCGATACCCCGCTCATCGAGGACCCCGAGCACTTCGAGCGCCTAGAGACTCTGCTGGCCACGGCCATGGACGAGGGCAACCAGCACATCGCGATGCACGTGCAGGAAAACCCCACGCTCGCGGGCATGGGCTGCACCCTGACCTCACTGCTGTTCCGCGGTTCTGAAGTGGGCTTGTGCCACGTGGGCGATTCCCGTGGCTACCGCCTGCGGAATGGTGAGCTGGAGCAGTTCACCACGGACGATACTTTCGTCCAATCCCTGGTGGAGCAAGGAAAGCTGGATCCAGCTGACGTATCCAGCCACCCGCAGCGCTCCCTGATCCTCAAGGCCCTGACGGGTCGCCCGGTGGAACCCACCATCGAGGTGTTCCAGGCGCAGGTGGGCGATCGCTACATGCTCTGCTCCGATGGCCTTTCGGACCCCGTGAGCTTTGACACCATGGTGGAGATCCTGCGCGCCTTCCCGCCCGCTCAGGCTGCGCGCAAGTTGGTGGAGATGGCACTGCGTGGCGGTGGGCCGGACAATGTCACCGTGGTCGTCGCAGATGTGGTGGAGTACGACGCCACCACGGGCGCCCCCGCTGATGCCGAACTCACCCTGCCCGTCTCTCCCGTGCTGGTGGGAGCGGTTGCTGGCGATACTGCGGATGAGGATCGTCCCGATTCTCCCGCTTCCCGCGCCGCCGCGTTGTCCAATCTGCGCACCACCAACGGCAAGGCCAAGGCTGCCGACCCAAAAGATAAAGAGGCGGATTCAGCTGCGATTGCTGAGCCCGCCGCCAAGCCGGAGAAGAAGCCTCGGCGGAAGCGCTGGTGGGCAGCTTTGGCTGCTCTCCTGCTGTTGATTGCGCTGGTGGGAATAGCTGGTTTTTTCGGCTACCAGAAGGTCAATAACACCTATTTTGTCTCCGAGGACAATTCGCAGATCATCATCAACAAGGGCTTGTCTGAACCCATCCTGGGTGTGGACGTTTCCAGCCACTATCAGGATATTTGCCTGACTGATGATTCCACTCCGCGTTTGCTGGAGCAGGATTCAGCGGAGGATTGCCATCGCTTCTCCACCTCTGACCTCACTCCCGCAGCGCGAGGTGCCTTGGCCAGCCTGCCGGAAGATGACTACGAGGCCGTGGTTCGCCAGGTGCAGCGCCTTTCCGAGCAGACTCTGCCGGTGTGCGTGACCCGCAGCCCGGCGAACACGGATAACAAGGATTCCAACAAGGCAGATGACGCGAAGAGGAATGACTCCACTCCTGCCACGACTTCTTCAGCCGCACCAGAGGACCTGACCACCCCGGGAGTGTCCTGCCGGGAGGTGGGTTAATCCATGACGCTTTTCAAACGTAAGACCGAAGCACTACTGCTGATCCTCGCCGCACTGGTGGTGATGCTGGCTCTGCTCACTCTGGAACTCTCGCAGGGTAATCAGCTGACCAGCTCCGTGTTCGTGCTCATCGGCGGGTTCATCGGCATCTTCCTGCTGGCTCACCTGGTGATCTGTTGGGTGGCTCCGGATGCGGATCAGATCATGCTCCCGCTGGCAGCACTCCTCAACGGCATCGGCCTGGTAATGATCTACCGCCTGGATCTGGAAACCGGCTACACGCTGGCCAATTCCCAGGTGATGTGGACGGTCATCGGCGTGGGTCTTTTGGTGGCCACGCTGTTCTTCCTGCGGGATCACCGCAGCCTGGAGAACTACTCGTACATCCTCGGTCTGCTGGGTCTCATCCTCTCTGCACTGCCCATCGTGTGGCCCCGCTCCGCGGTGAACGCGGATGCTGCAGTGTGGATCACCATCGGCCCATTTTCCATCCAGCCCGGCGAGTTCGCCAAGATCATGCTCCTGCTCTTCTTCGCCGCGCTGCTGGTGAATAAGCGCAAGCTGTTCACCGTGGCCGGCAAGAGCGTGCTGGGTCTGCAGTTCCCGCGTTTGCGCGATCTCGGCCCCATTTTCCTGGTCTGGGGTATCGCGCTGCTCATCATGGCCTTCCAGAATGACTTCGGCCCCGCTCTCCTGCTTTTCGGCACCGTGCTGGGCATGTTGTACATCGCCACTGGCAGGGCATCCTGGCTGGTCATCGGCCTGGGCTTGGCAGTGATCGGCGCGGTTGGTGTCTACCAAATCTCCGCGAAGATCCAAGACCGCGTGGCTAACTTTGTTGACCCAGTGGGCAATTACGATACCAACGGTTTCCAGCTCTCCCAGGCGCTGTTCGGCATGTCTTTCGGTGGCGTGACCGGCACTGGCCTGGGCGAAGGCTACCCGCAGCTGGTCCCCGTGGCTCACTCGGACTTCATCCTCGCCGCCATTGGTGAGGAGCTGGGACTCATCGGCTTGGCAGCCGTATTGATCTTGTACTGCCTGCTGGCATCCCGCGGTTTCCGAGCTGCGCTATCCACCCGTGATTCCTATGGAAAGCTCGTGGCCGCGGGTCTCTCCCTCACCTTGGTCATCCAGGTGTTCGTGGTCACCGGTGGTATTTCCCGCCTGCTGCCCATGACTGGTCTGACCACCCCGTTCTTGGCACACGGCGGATCCTCACTGCTGGCCAATTACATCTTGTTGGCTCTGCTGCTGCGCATCTCGCACTCAGCGCGCGCCACCATGGAGATCAGCGCCGATTCCAGCGCGAAAAGCGCAAAGGGTGTGCGGGCGGCGTCGGAGGAAATGGAGCCAGCGAACACCGGGCAATTCACTGAGCAGAAGGGAGGCCGGGCATGAATAAATCCATCCGTGCGGTAACCATCTTCTCTTTCATCCTGGTGGTCATCCTGATTGCCAACCTCTCCTTCATTCAGGTGTTCCAGACCAACTCGCTGGCCCACAATCCGCTGAACGCACGCCAGTTCCTGGAGGCCAAGACTGTCGAACGCGGGCAGATCACCACGGGTGGCCAGGTGCTCGCGGAGTCTCATGAAGGTGACAATGGCTTCTACTCCCGCAGCTACCCCACCACCACTAACGCCTACGGCGCGGTGACGGGCTACCTGTCTGATCGCTATGGCGCCACGGGAATCGAGTCGAGCCAAAACGGCATTCTGACCGGTGATGATGACTCGCTGTTCGCGCAACGCATCTGGGATCAGATCACCGGCAAGAAGCAGCGCGGGGCGAATGTGGAACTGACGCTGCAGCCCAATGTGCAGCAGGTCGCGTTCGATCAGCTTTCCAGCAACGGCTACTCCGGTTCTGTCGTGGCGCTCAAGCCTTCCACCGGTGAGGTGCTGGCCATGGCTTCCACGCCAAGCTTTGATCCAGGCCAGATTGTGCAATCGGATCCCGATGCAGCTCAGGCAGCATTTGAGGGTTACGCCAACAGCGAAAACGCTCCGTTGATCAACCGCGCTACCCAGCAGACCCAGCCTCCCGGATCCACCTTCAAGGTGATCACCACCGCGGCGGCGCTGGAAGCTGGCGATAACGCCCAGACCATGGTCACGGGTGCCAACGAGATCACGCTGCCCAATACCGAAACCACGTTGGAGAACTACAACGGAGCCACCTGTGGCGGTGGCGGCCAGGTCACCTTGGAAGAGGCATTCCGCCGCTCCTGCAACACCGCGTTCGTGGATCTCTCCACCCGCCACGGCACGGATGCTTTCCGCAAGGCAGCCGAGGGCTTTGGTGTGGGCGAGGGCATCGATGATCTGGGAATCCCCGTTGAACCCTCCCGCCTGGGAGAAATCCCCGATGACGCAGCTCTGGCGCAATCTGCCATCGGACAGCGCGACGTGGCCATCACCCCACTGCAAAATGCCGTGATCGCTGCGAGCATCGCCAACGGCGGTGTGCGCATGGAACCACACCTGATCAGCAAGATCACCGGTGCCAACCTGGAGACGCTGCGCACCACCAAGCCAAAGCAGGCCGGTCGCGCAGTGGATGAAGATGTGGCCAATCAGCTCACGGATCTCATGAAGTCCGCCGAGCAGCACGCCGGTGGAGAAGCCAGCATCGCCTCCAAAACCGGTACTGCTGAGCACGGCGAAGATTCCCGCAATTCCAACCCGCACGCGTGGTACATCGCATTTTCTCTGGAAGCCGATGTGGCCGTGGCAGTGCTGGTGGAAAACGGCGGTAACTCTGGCCAAGATGCCACCGGCGGTTCCGTAGCCGCACCCATCGGCCGCGCGGTGATCCATGCAGCCGAGCAGGAGCAGCGATGAAACAGCCAGACCGGACAGATATCGAGCGCATCCAAGGGCTGATCGGCCAGCGCTACCAACTCAGCTGGATCATCGGCCGCGGTGGCATGTCCACCGTATGGCTCGCACTGGATACCCAGACTGAGCACGATGTAGCCATCAAGGTGCTCAAGCCCGAGTACACCGATAACGCTGAATTCCGCTCTCGCTTCCGCAATGAAGCCGAGACATCCGAGATCTTCCAGTCCGAAAACGTGGTCCGGACCTACGATTATTCAGAGGTCTCCGACCCCATTACCGGCACCACCCTGTGCTTCATGGTGATGGAATACATCCGCGGCGAATCCCTGGCGGACGTGCTCTCCCGCGAGCGCAACCTACCGCCGAAGCTGGCGGTGGATGTCATGGCTCAGGTGGCCCTGGGCCTGCAGACCATCCACTCCCATCACCTGGTACACCGGGATATCAAGCCCGGCAATCTGCTCATTACCCCGGATGGGTTGGTCAAAGTCACCGATTTCGGCATCGCCAAGGCCGCGGCTGCTGTCCCTCTCACGCAAACGGGCATGGTGGTGGGCACCGCGCAATATGTGTCGCCGGAACAGGCGCAGGGGCAGAACGTCGGCCCCGCCTCGGATATCTACTCGCTGGGCGTGGTGGCCTACGAGATGCTGGCTGGTCGGCGGCCATTTTCCGGGGAGTCAACGGTGAGCGTCGCCATCAAGCATATTTCCAATGCCCCGCCTCCATTGCCCGCCGAGATTCCCGGCGCGCTCCGGGAGCTCGTGGGGATTTGCCTGCGCAAGAACCCGCGCGCCCGCTACGCAGATGGCGCGGAGTTGGCCTCTGCTATCCAGCGCGTGGTGGAGGGCGAGCGCCCGCCGCAGCCACACGCGGTGCCTCCCACCGATGTGGATTCCCAGCCGTTCACCGAACAATTGGGTCAGGTGGCCACTGGTTCCGGTACCAGCGTTCCCCCACGTCAAGGCCCTGCCGAGCAGCCTGAGCGCAGCGGTGCGGCAGCGCCTGTTCCCGCGGGGGCAGGCGCCGGAGCGCGTGGTGCTTCTGGCACTCGCACGCATGCGGCCACCCCGGCCGCCTCGGCACAGAATGCGCAGAAAAAGGGCAACGGGACTGGTCCGTTGGTGGCCTTGGGCGCAGTGGCCGTGCTGGCCTTAGGTGCTTTGGGCTACCTCTTCTTCACTGGAAATGATCAATCCACTCCCGACCCGGAGACGCTGACCGTGACCAATGAGGTGACCACCGAATCCACCCCGCCTCCAAACACCACCACGTACACCCAGCCTTCTACTTCTGATTCCGAGCCTTCTCCCACCTCGGAGACCAGAACCTCGCCCGAGACCACCGAGCCGGAGGCCACCTCCTCCGATTCGAGTGCTCCTTCCAGCTCCGAGAACCCAGCACCCAATGGGAACTCCGGAAACTCCGGGCCAAACGGAAACTCTGGAAACTCCGGAAATTCGGGCAATCAGGGTAACTCCGGACAAGCCGAAAGCGGTGGGGCCGGCAATGGCGGGAACACCGGTGCCACCACTGCTCAAGGGACGGGAGAAACGCCGCAAGGCAATGGCGTGGATTCGCCAATTACGCAAACGGAAACTTAGTTCCCGCGGTTTCCGCGGGTATAGTCCTATCATTACTGTTCATTGGGACTGTTCATCAAGACCAGTTATCGCAGCACACACACCAGAAATAAGGAGACATCAGCCGTGGACCGACGAGGCACACTCTTGGGCGGACGCTACCGCCTAGACGCCAAAATCGGCACCGGCGGTATGTCCGACGTGTACGCCGCGACTGATGAACTCCTCACCCGCGATGTCGCGGTGAAGATGATGCGCCCTGATCTGGCGCGCGATACCACCTTCTTGGAACGCTTCCGTCGCGAGGCCCAAAACGCCGCGAAGCTCAACCAGCCCAACATCGTGGCTGTGTACGATACCGGCGAGACTCCTCCTAACGATGGTTCCGTGCCCTACATCGTCATGGAACGCGTGCACGGCGAGACGTTGCGGGACATCTTGCAGGAGCACGGCAAGATGAGTTTGAACGACGCCGCCAAGATCATGTCGCAGGTGGCAGAAGCCCTGCACTTCAGCCATGAAGCAGGCATCATCCACCGCGATATCAAGCCTGCGAACATCATGATCACCAATACCGGTGCCGTGAAGGTGATGGACTTTGGCATCGCTCGTGCGCTCTCGGATTCCTCCGCAGCCATCACCCAAACCGCCGCGGTGATTGGTACCGCGCAATACCTTTCCCCTGAGCAAGCACGCGGTAAGTCTGCCGATTCCCGTTCTGATATTTATGCCTTGGGCTGTGTGTTCTACGAATTGGCCACGGGCCGCCCACCGTTCGAGGGCGAATCTCCTTTTTCCGTGGCTTTCCAGCACGTCAAGGATGATCCCAAGCCACCCAGCACCGTGCAGGGCATGCACTTGTCTCACCGCGAGGCGCTCTCGCTGGATTCGATCATCCTCACCGCAATGGCAAAGAAGCCAGAGGATCGATACGACGATTCCCAGCAGCTGGCAATCGATCTCCGCCGCTTGAGCGAAGATCAGCTCCCCCTGGTGGCGCAGGCCTATTCTTCCGATACTGAAGACCCTGCCACCAGCGTGATTCCCGCAGCTCCGCAGCGCTTGCCGGAAGAGTACGCCGATGATGATTTCGCTGGCGGTTCTCGCCACCGCGCTGGGTTTGCTCCAGCCGGTGCCGCCGCGGGCGCAGGAATGGGTGCCGGAATGGCTGCTGGAGCCGGAGCTCTTCCGGCCAACCAGCAGAATTACCCAGAAGAATACGACGAGGACTACTTCGAAGACGACGATGATTACTACGAGGACCAGCAGCGCAGCCGCTGGGTTCCCATCCTCTGGACCGTCCTCATCCTCGCCCTGCTGGGTGGCGGTGGCTGGCTAGCCTACAACTTCCTCACCCCTGCTGATGAGGAACAGCCCCAGGTTCAGCAGGAGACCCGCGTTTCGGTACCCGATGTGGCCAACCTTTCCCGCGAAGATGCGGAAAACGCCCTGCAAAAGGTGGGTCTCCCGTTTGATGTCACCGAGCGCACCCATGAATCCATCCCGCGCGGCTCTGCCATCACCACCGAGCCAGCGCCGGGATCTTCCGTGCCTTCTGGCACCCGCGTGTCCTTGGTGCTGTCCTCCGGCAAGGAGATCACGGATGTGCCGGATCTCACCGGCATGACCACCGCCGAGGCTCGCGGTGCGCTCGAGCAGGCAGGTCTGTCGCTGAACTCTTCCGTCAAGGAGGAGCCGAGCGACAACGCCCCCAGCGGATCCGTGATCACCCAATCTCCAGCGCAGGGTTCTCAGGTTTCCAAGGGCACCAAGGTCTCGATCACGGTGTCTACTGGCCCGGAGAACATTCGCGTGCCGATCGTCACCGGCCAGCAGGAAGCCGATGCACGAGCCAACCTGGAATCCTCCGGGTTCACGGTGATCGTCCAGCGCGTGGATTCCACCGAGCCCGAGGGTCTGGTTATCTCCTCCAGCAATGAGGGTGAGCAGCTGCCTAAGGGTTCTGAAATCACCTTGCAGGTGTCCCAGGGAAATCTGTTCCAGATGCCAACCCTGCAGGGCAAGGACTACGGATCCGCTCTGCGCCTGCTGCAGGAAGCTGGCTGGCGCGGAACTCCAGCTGACCTGACCCGCAAGGATGTGAACACCCCTGACCTGGCTCGGGTGGATGAGATCGCCCAGCAGTCAGTGCACGCGGGCCAGAAGATCCCACGCGATACTCGCATCACCGTGGATGTGTACCGCTTCAGCCTGCTGCCTTAGAGCATGGCCGCGGTTGCGGAGATTGCTCCGGTAACCGCCAGGTGTTCCTTCTCTAGGGCCTCCACCAGCGGTTCATCAATCACATAGCTGGTCTCTGCCAACCAGTTGGCCAGCATGCGGTGCCCGTATTGAGTCATCACGGACTCCGGGTGGAACTGCACCGAGTGGATCGGCAGATCTCGGTGGCGCATGGCCATGATCATCCCGGAATCACTGCGCGCGGTGATGATGAGCTCTTCTGGAATGCTCTCTGGATCCACCGTCAAAGAGTGATAGCGCGTCACCCGGAATGGGTTGGGCACACCCACCAATACACCGGTTCCATCGTGGGTCACGGGAGAGGTCTTGCCGTGGAAAAGCTCCTCGGCGCGCACCACCTTTGCCCCGAAGAACTGCCCGATGGCCTGGTGGCCCAGACATACTCCGAACAGGGGCTTCTTCAGCTCGGCAGCCACCTCGATCACCTCGAGGGTGCGACCCGCCTGGGTTGGGTCTCCGGGGCCGGGGGAGACAAGTATGGCGTCGAAAGAAGAAAGAACATCAACCAGTTCTGAACGGGAAGTTCCCAGTTCGGGGGCGTTATTGCGCCACACCGTGCATTCCTCGCCCTGGAAGCCGAGCTGGCCGATGTACTGGACCAGGTTGTAGACGAAACTGTCGAAGTTATCGATGACGAGAATGCGCATAGCATGTGAGTCTACCCGGCAAGGATTAGACCGCCCTCCCCCGTGGGCTGCTAAGATCCCCGTAGAACTCGTGTCGGGCTGCGCTGGCAGCTCCCGGCACTCGCGTATCCCCATCAACCACACCCCGAGGTGCTTTCAGCAATGCCAAAGTCCAAGGTCAATTCCACCGAAGATAACTTCGCCACTCCCGCGAGCAGCGGCGAACGGCGTTCCCCGGTCAAGCTGAATTCGACCGGCACCCCGCGGTGGTACATCGTAATCATGCTTGGACTGATGCTGCTGGGCCTGGCTTGGCTGGTTGTGAACTACATCGCGGGTCCGGATATCGCCCTGTTCCGCGAGCTGGGTGCATGGAACTACCTGATTGGTTTCGGTCTGTTCATCATCGGTCTGCTGATGACCATGGGCTGGAAGTAACTAGCTCGTAGTGACTGGCAGTAGCCGGAAGTAGCTGGGCGCTTCAGGGCGCTGCCGCGCACTGCCGCCGGAATAACGAAAACCCGCTCCCACCAAGAATTTCTTGAGGAGAGCGGGTTTTGGCTTGTCTAACTAGTTTTCTTCTTGGATCTCGATGGAAGCGATGATGATGTCATCGTTCGGGCGATCCATGCGATCGGTAGCGGAGCGACCAATCTTGGTCACGACCTTCTGGGAATCCGGATCCGTGACCTCACCGAAGATGGTGTGGCGATTGTTCAGGTGAGGGGTAGCGGTCACCGTGATGAAGAACTGAGAACCGTTGGTACCTGGGCCGGCATTTGCCATAGCCAGCAGGAATGGACGGTCAAACTGCAGCTCTGGGTGGAACTCGTCACCGAACTGGTAGCCCGGGCCGCCACGGCCGGTGCCGGTGGGGTCGCCACCCTGGATCATGAATCCATCGATGATGCGGTGGAAGATAGCACCATCGTAGAAAGGACCCTCGTTGGTTCCAGCGGCGTTTGGCTCGGAGTATTCCTTGGTTCCCTGTGCCAGGCCGATGAAGTTAGCAACGGTCTCTGGCGCGTGGTTACCGAAGAGATCAACGGAGATATCGCCCTGATTGGTCTTGATAATTGCGGTAGCAGTCTTGTTAGTCACGTGTTCGATTGTACGTGCCCTCAGGCGGCGCTGTCATGGACCTGAGCCTTTTGGCTCCTCCCCGTTAAGTGCTTGGGGGTTGTTTTCCCAGGTGTAATGGCCGTGAGCAGTCACTTTGCCAATCCCACCACCTTCGGTTCTGGGTTTTGCCTAGTATGGGAAGTAGTTGCGGGCACGATACGTCCGCGCGCGAAAAAACTTATGTAATTGTTTGAGAACTAGGCTAGGCACTAGTTCACGTACTAGGTCACGCTAAGGAGCCGGCACCCCATGAACACAGCCAGCATGAAGCTCGTTTTAAATGGCGCGAAGCAAACTAGCGCCTTGCTGAAGAAGCGCAAGCAGGAGAAGGAGTTGAAGGATTTCGATGCCCTCGATGCTCTGCGTCGTAGCCAGCTCACCGACGCTGAACGCGATGAGCTCATTGAGAACTCCCCCGCGCATATCCGCGCTGTAGCCGAGCACATGCGTAAGGAAGACGGAGCTGCCAAGGCTCTGGATAAGGCTCGCGCGCTGGCTCTGGCGTATGACGCACCCGGTGAGCACGGCGTTTCCCGCTCTGATGCCACCGTTCACGAAAACCACCCACTCGTAGGAATTGCTGCTGCTCGCGAAGCCGCAGCTGAGGCGAAGGACAACCGCATGAACACTAAGGCCGCTAAGAAGGATGCCAAGAAGAAGGCAGACAAGCTGCGTAAGCGCGCGCTGAAGAACACCAAGAGCGAGCGCAAGGCACTGAAGAAGAACTACAAGGCCGGTCGCGATACCGTTCTCGCAGGCAGCAGCGCTTTCGCCGCCAGCGCAGCCAAGGCATTGGATAACGCCAAGGATTACAGCTCTGACTTCGCCGATGAGGCTCGCCAGCGCAGCGAGAACATCGCCGATACCGCTTCTTCCCGCCGCAACCAGCTGCTGGCCACCGCCAAGGTGCGCGGTGCAGATGCCCTGGAGACCGCCAAGGATCGCAGCGCTGAGCTGGACAAGAAGGTTCAGGAGCGCGCTGCTGTAGCTCGCAAGCGCACCAAGGCTGCGCAGAAGCAGGCCAAGAAGGATGCGAAGAAGAACCAGAAGAACCTGCGCAAGAACAGCAAGAAGTTTGCCAAGGACGTGGATCGTCGCAAGGCAAAGGCCGGCAAGCAGGCGGATAAGATCCTGGCTCAGAAGGGTCTGAAGAAGCAGAAGAAGGGCAAGAAGCTCAGCGTTTTCGTCACCGTCATCGCTTTGGCAGCTGCTGTTGCTGCTGCGCTTAAGCTCTTGGGTAACAACAAGAAGCCAGCTCCTTCCAGCACCCCAAAGGTGCAAGACTTCGATAAGAGCTCCACCACCGGTGCAGCCGCAAAGTCCAAGGCAGAAGAGGCCGCAAAGACCCCAGCTGCGAAGACCGAGACCAAGCCTGAGCCAAAGATCGAAACCAAGGCACCAGCTGCGCCTAAGACTGAGACCAAGTCCGAGGCAAAGACCGAGACCAAGGCACCTGCCACCCCAGAGGCACCTGTCAAGACCGAGTCTGAGACCCCGATCCAGTCCGAGTCCCAGGCTCCAGCTGCCCCAGGCGCTCCAGGAAGCTTCACCGCTCCAGGCGTTCCTAACTCCCCAGATGCTCCCGGCGCGCCAGCCGTGCACCACGCTGAGGGCAAGGATGCAGAGACCAAGGATGCGGAAGCTGCCACCGAGCACAACTCCGAGTTCCCAGCCGGTGAAGGCAACGATCAGGATCTGGACGACGGCGGCAAGCACCGCCTCTAGTTCACCAGTTCTTCCACGTTGTCCACTGGAAATTCATGGCGCATTGAGTTGCGCGAGTTAAACGCCGCTGCACCGGGTGTGGCGGCGTTTCGCCGTGTCGCGGGCGAATCGGAAGCCGTGTGGCTGGACTCCTCCCTGCAAAGCTCCACCCACTACGCGCGCACGTTCTCCATTTTGTGCCCCGCCGGTGGCCCCCTCAGCACGGTGCTTTCAGTACAGGTGGCAGGTGGTTCTTCTCTTTCTCCCGACGCCAACCCCTTCCACTTCCACTCTTCTAACCCCCTTTCGGAGCAGCTGGAAACAGCACTGAGTGCCGCGGATTCCGCTTCTTCGGCTTCTCCCACGGTCTTTGATCTTCTCCAGTTGGGGCTGGACCTCGTGGATGTCTCCGCCGAGCAGGGGGCTAACCCTTCCGGTTTCAACCTGGGCTGGGTGGGTGCTTTTGGTTATGAACTCAAGCATCACGTTGATGGAGTTCGGCAATCCCCCACTGCGGTGTGCACCCCGCACCGCAGCGTGCACCCCGATGCCCTACTGATGTTGGCGGATCGCGCGCTGATCACCGATCACGCTGAGCGCAAGACTTACCTACTGGTGCTGACCAGCGATGATCCTGCGCATTCCGCCATCGCCGCGGCCCAATCTGCGTGGCTGGATTGGGCGGAGGACGTGGTGCAGGAATTGGCCGCGCAGCCAGAATCTGCTGCCGCGCCCACTGAACCCGTACAGCGAGAGCCCGGCACCGAACCCGAGCCAGAGCTGACGTTCCACGCGGATCATTCTCACGCAGACTATGTGGATGCAGTGCTGCAGGCCCAGGCGCACATCGCGGATGGGGATTCCTACGAGGTGTGCCTGACCACCACCGTGGAAGGGCCGGCCCTGCCGGATCCTTTCACGGTATATCAGCGGATGAGGCAAACCAGCCCGGTTCCCTACGGCGCATATATTCATCTGGCGGGGATCCACGTGTTGTCTGCCTCCCCGGAACGCTTCTTCCAAGTGGATGAACAGGGGCGCGTGAGTGCGAAACCGATCAAGGGGACTCGTGCCCGCTCGGAGGATGCTGGGGAGGATGAGAGGTGGCGTCGGGAATTAGGAGAAAGCTCCAAGGACCGCGCAGAAAACCTCATGATCGTGGATCTATTGCGCAATGATCTCTCCGCCGTTGCCGTGCCTGGCAGCGTGCGGGTGCCCAAGCTTTTTGCGGTGGAAAGCTACTCCCACGTGCACCAGTTGGTGAGCACAGTGGAGGCCACGCTGGCGCCCGGGCACACCGCGGTTGATGTGCTGCGGGTGGCGTTCCCGGGAGGTTCGATGACGGGTGCGCCGAAGATCCGGACGATGGAACTGATTGAACAGCTCGAGCATCGGGCCAGGGGTTTGTATTCGGGATCGATCGGCTGGTTCGCGTTCGGAGGGGCGGCGGATCAATCGATCACCATCCGCACGGTGGTGTCGGATTCTGAGCGGAGCACGTTCGGCGTGGGTGGGGCGATCGTGGTGGATTCCACGCCAGAGGGCGAATGGGAAGAAGTGCAGGTGAAGTCGCGGGCCCTGTTGCAGGCGCTTCGCGGTCGCTGGCAGCAACACTGAGGCTGCGGTGCCCGTGCAATAAGGGATTTTCCGGGCACATTGCTATGCTTGAAATCCATGGTGAATCGCATCGGTTTCGACCGCGAAAAGTACATTGAACTCCAATCCGCGCACATCCAAAAGCGCAGGCAGGAGCTCGGGGGAAAGCTCTACCTGGAGATGGGTGGCAAGCTCTTCGATGATCACCACGCCTCCCGCGTTCTGCCGGGTTTCACGCCCGATAACAAGATCGCGATGCTGGATAACATCAAAGACGATGTGGAGATCCTCATCTGCATCAACGCGAAGGATCTGGAGCGTCACAAGATTCGCGCTGACCTGGGCATCACCTACGAAGATGATGTGCTGCGGCTCATCGATGTGTTCCGCGACCGGGGGTTCCTCGCGGAAAACGTGGTGCTCACCCAGATGGAAGAAGACAACCGCCTGGCCGCTGCCTTCGTGGAGCGGCTGGAGCGCTTGGGTCTGAAAGTTGCCCGCCACCGGGTGATCCCGGGTTATCCCACGAACATGGATCTCATCGTTTCCGATGAAGGCTTGGGCCGCAATGAGTACGCGGAAACTACTCGCGACCTGGTGGTTGTCACCGCACCTGGGCCTGGATCGGGCAAGCTGGCCACCTGTCTCTCCCAGGTGTTCCACGAGCACAAGCGTGGTGTGAACGCGGGCTACGCCAAGTTTGAGACGTTCCCCATCTGGAACCTCCCGCTGGAGCACCCCGTGAACCTGGCATATGAAGCCGCCACGGTGGACCTCAACGACGCCAACGTGATTGATCACTTCCACCTCACCGCTTACGGCGAATCCACGGTGAACTACAACCGCGATGTGGAAGCCTTCCCGCTGCTCAAGACCCTTCTGCAGCGATTGACGGACACCACGCCTTATGAATCCCCCACGGACATGGGCGTGAACATGGCCGGAGCCTGCATCACCGATGATGAGGCCTGCCGCGAAGCTTCACGTCAGGAGATCATCCGCCGCTACTTCAAGGCACTGGTGGATGAGGCGCGCGGCGGTTTGGATAGCACCCAGTCTGATCGCGCAGCTGTGGTGATGACCAAGGCCGGCATCACCGCAGATAACCGCGCGGTGGTGGCTCCAGCGCGTGACGTTGAGCAGCGCACCGAACAGCCCGGCGCGGCCATCGAACTTCCCGACGGCACCATCGTCACCGGCCGCACCAGCGAACTGCTGGGTTGCTCCTCATCCATGCTGCTCAACGCGCTCAAGCACCTGGCGGGCATCCCCGATGAGCAGCACCTGCTCTCCCCCGGCTCCATCGCGCCTATTCAGCGCCTCAAGACCAAGCACCTGGGGAGTCAAAACCCGCGCCTGCACACCGATGAAGTGCTCATCGCGCTGAGCGTTTCTGCAGAGACCAGCCCGGAGGCCGAACAGGCTCTCACGCAGCTGAAATCCCTGCGTGGCTGCGATGTTCACGTCACCACGATCCTGGGATCCGTGGATGAGCAGGTCTTCCGCAGCCTCGGTGCCCAGGTCACGTGCGACCCGAAGTTTGCGCGCAAGACGCTGTACCAGAAGTAGTTGCTTAGCCCCGCTCGCTGAGCCATTTCGCATAGCGACGACGGTTCACTTCATCACGGACGAAATCCCATCCGAATGCCAATAATGCTGGGAACTTCGGCAACGGGGATCGTCCTCTGCCCACGCGACGCATCTGGTAGCGCACGCGCGCCATGGATATCGCCGAGGCAATTGCCTTGTCCTTGATACGGACGGGAGCGAGTGTGACGCGAGCGGAGGCGTCGACCTTCCATTTCTCCGGAAGGTTCGGATCCACGGCAAGCGCCGTGCCCATTCCCACCACGGCCACGCCACTGGAGATGACGGCTTCAGCGGTTTCCCGGCGTGTGACTCCGCCTGTGACCATCAGTGGAATGGGGCTATCGTCAACCAACTGCTCCGCGAGCTCGAGGAAGTACGCCTCGCGCGCGGCGGTTCGCTCGTCCTGCTTCGATTGATCCTCGGAGTCGCTGGACTGCGAGTTTCCAGTCATGGCTGGACTTTCGTAACTTCCGCCGGAGAGTTCCACCAGATCCACACCCAATGGTGCAAGCATCTCGATGACGCGGGCAGCATCCTGCTCATCGAATCCACCACGCTGGAAGTCTGCGGAATTCAGCTTCACAGCGACGGTAAAATCTGGCTTTACCTCAGCGCGAATGCGGCGAATAACCTCCATCAGCATTCGCGCACGGTTCTCCAGGCTGCCGCCCCACTGATCGGTGCGCTTGTTCACCAACGGCGAGAGAAACTGCGAGAGCAGATATCCGTGCGCCGCGTGAACTTCCACTCCATCGAAGCCAGCCTCTTCTGCACGGTTGGCCGTATCCACGAAGCGCTGGATGGTCTGCTCGATCTGCGCTTCGGTCATCTCTTCGGCCTCAGCGAACATGGAGCTGGTGCGTCCCGTATTCACTCGGCTGGCTGAAGGCCCCCATGCCACGCCCGGCATGTTTGCTTGTACTTGGCGGCCGGGGTGATTGATCTGCATCCAGATCTTTGCACCGCCGCTGTGCGCGGCTTCCACCCATTTCCGGAAGAGCTCGATAGGAGAGTTCTTGTCCAGCACTACTCCGCCGGGGCCGGTGAGGGCGGCGTCGTGCACCATGACGTTGCCTGTGAGAAGGAGGCCCGAACCTCCCATTGACCACGCGCGATACAGTGTCAAGAGTTGCTCTCCGGGGAGCTGCCCGGAGGCTGCCATGCGCTCTTCCATGGCTGCCTTGGCAATTCGATTAGGTAGTTCTTGCCCATTGGGCAGCGTCAGGGGTTGGAAGAGTGCGTGCGACATGATTTCCTTTCTCGTCGCCTCAGCGTATGGGGCTGTGGCGCACCGCGCACCATCACAGAGCACTTGGCCACAGCCTCTCACGCAGTTACTTTGGCAACCCCGCGGCCTTCAGAGCTGCGGCGATGAGCGCGGGCTGTCCGAACAGACGAGCCAGACGCTTGCCATCGGTGTCCAGCCCAAAACCATCCTTGCGCTCGGCATACTGGCCGATGTTTCCGGGGAAAATCGCCGCATAAAAAGCCGCGAGAGCCACGCCCACTTGGCGACGCTGCGCAGGCAACGCAGCCAGCGCCACACCCAAGGCAATCTCCGCCACGCCGGATCCCAGCACCACCGCGTCTTCATCCACAGGCATCCAATCAGGCACCTGCGCCTGGAACTCCTTGCGGTTCGTGGTCAGGTGCGAAACGCCCGCGTACGTCATGAATGCGCCCAGGGCGTAGCGCGCCACGTTTTCGGAGGTGGTTGGCTTTCCTGCCGAACCCAGGTACCGCTTCTTTGCCTTGTCCAATCGCTTGCTCACGCTGTTACCCATCAGAGACCAACTCCTCAATCCAGACTGTTTTTATAAACAACCCGACTCTACGACTCCCCCGCACAAATTTCAGAAAACCCAAGCAATCTAATCAGCGGCGTCGAGAAAAAGAGTCAGATGAACAGCAACAACGAGAGCGCCATGATCGCCATTCCCAGCACTAATCCGTAGATCGCCGCATGGTTCTTCCCCGTGGCGATTGCCGCCGGCAGCAGCTCATCCAGGCTGATAAACACCATGATTCCGGCCACCAGCGGGAACACGAGACCCAGCGTCAGCGGCCCCATCAGCGGCAAGAACAGAAGGAATCCCACGAGGGCCCCGGCTGGCTCGGCCAAACCGGATAAGGTCGCCCACCTCACGGCCTTGCGCCTATCCTCCGTCGCCTCCCGAATGGGCACGGCCACGGCAATTCCCTCGGGGATGTTGTGAATCGCGATCGCCAGAGCCACCGGCAGCGCGATCGTTAGATCCTCCAGCCCGGAAATGAAGGTGGCAAAACCCTCCGGGAAATTATGAATACCGATGGCCACCGCGGTCATCACCCCGGTCTTCATCATTGCGGGTTCTGGCCCTCTCCCCCCTTTTCCCGACGCCCCCTCTGTCCCGTGCGGGTTCACGTCCTCCGGGACTAATCGATCAATCACGGCGATGAGCAGGATTCCCGCGAAAAAAGCACCCACTGCCAGCCAATTCGCGGGGCGCTCCCCCATCTCTTCGCCCAGCGATTCCACGCCAGCCGGGAGGAGTTCCATCATGGAGACGTAGAGCATCACACCGGCGGACAACCCCAGGGCACCGGCGATGAACTGCGGCCCGGGGTTGCGTTTCATCACAGCGATGAGCCCGCCGATGCCGGTAGCTAACCCGGCAAACAGGGTCAGCCCAAAAGCGAAAGCCAGGGTGCTTAGCTCAACTCCCACTTTTCAGTCCTCATCTTTTCGGTGTTCGCTCACGCGCTTAACGCTCTTCATTAATTGCTGTCCCGCATGCGCGGGGGTTTCTGAAAGACCCAGAAATTCTGCAGGAGAAAATTCAACGTGGTGGCCACTCCTTGAGAGACAAACCAGGCCCAGAAGAGATAATGCGGAATGTCTGAGAGGTGGCGTCGAAAAAGAAAATCCGTGAGAACCGCGGCCAAGAAACAGAAAAGATACACAGCTGCTGCGCGCAGCTTTTCCTGGCTGGAACGATCCCCGCCGAACGTAAAATGGCTGTTCAGATAGTACGCCACGATGCTGCCGACGATGTAACTACACGCTCGCGCCACCCATCCAATCACCCCAAGATGCAACAGCAACTCGCGCGTGGCGTAATCGCATATCGCGCCCACACAACCGACGGCCACAAACCGAGCTAGTTTTTTCATGGGTTCTAATCTCATTCTCTAGCTGCCGGTCCGCTAGGCAGCGGGGTTAAGCGCAAGTCATCATGGAATACACTAGAACAAACTGTTTTCCCCTCTGCGCTTGGTCGCAGATTTATTCGTGCAGATCCGAACACGAAGAAAAGATCCCGACTACTTCCATGAACCAGCTTTTCCTCCGTCTTCCAGCTGAATCTCGTGCCTTTCGGTGGGTTACTGCTATCGCGTTTCTGGCCGCAGTGTTGTGGTCGCTATTCGATACGAACGGGATCCGCTACCGCTTGGACACGGATGTCTACCGCATCGGGGCGCAGCGGTTACTTGACGGGCTGGATCTGTACTCCGGCAGTTTCCATATCAAGTGGGAAATCTTCCTGCCCTTCACTTACCCGCCCATCGCGGCGCTGGCTTTTACGCCTTTGACCCTCTTCACGGCTCATGGGGCTGGGCTGGTGTTCGGCATCGTCACCACCGGAGTATTGCTGAGCATTTGTTGGATCATGCTGCAGAAAGTGGCCAAGCTGCCTGCGCAATCCGCAGGATGGTTCTCGCTGCTCTTCACGGCATTACTGCTGGGCTTCGGCCCGGTGATTTCCACCACCACATACGGCCAGGTCAACCTGGTCCTGCTACTGCTGATTCTGCTGGATTTCACGGTGGTGCCGCGGAAATATCGGGGCATTCTCACCGGCCTGGCCACCGCGTTCAAGCTCACCCCGGCCGTGTTCGGCCTCTGGCTGCTGCTGCGCAAAGATTGGTGGTCGATCGTTCGCATGGGCGCCAGCACATTGTTTTTCACTGGTCTGGGATTCTTGATTCTTCCCCAAGCCTCGATGGACTACTGGTTTGGCACTCTGCAGAAAACTGACCGAATTGGCGGGTTGGAATATGCCTCAAACCAGTCCATCAACGGTGAATTGTGGCGGTTGGGCTTGCGCACGGCAGACACGGGTTCGCTATGGTGGGTGATCCTCGTGGTTGTGGTGTTCGTAGCCACAGTGGCCTTGATGCTGCGCCTGTTCAAGCGAGATTTGCCCGTGCTGGCACTCGGCGTAAATGCGCTGTTTGGGTTGCTGGCCAGCCCCGTTTCCTGGGATCACCACTACGTATGGATCGTGGTTCTGCTGCTGGCCTTGCTGGCTTGTCTGCTCAATCCCCCGGCTGCTGGTTGGACCCCCGCCCAGTGGAAAACCATTGCTGCCCTGATGGTGGCGGGCATCCTGTGCTTCGCATCCTCCCCGCGCTATTTGGCACCATCTGGTGAGCACATGGAGAAGGACTGGAATTTCTTCTGGCATGTGCTCGGCAACACCTACCTGTGGTGGTCCTTGGCCGCTTTCGCAGCGCTCTGGTACCTCACCTCAGCCCGGCATGACCGCGCCCGTTCAATAGCGGTTTAGCACTGCGCATCACGTTGGCTGACCAGCATTAACTGGCCAGCCGTGGCGTCGAAAAAAACTAAGCGGAGCGACGGTAACGGCTGATGGCCAGCGGGCAGAAAATCACCAGGATGACCACGATGCCACCCAGCACCGCGAGCAATGGATACTGCATGGGCCAGGAATCCGGCACGGGTGCATCACCCAGGTTGCCGAAGAGTTTGCGCGTCGCCTGAACCAGGGAAGATACCGGGTTCCACTCCGCGAATACCCGCAGGACGGTGGGCATGGAATCGCTGGGCACAAACGCGTTGGAGAGGAACGTCAGCGGGAACAGCACCATGAAAGTGGCGGAGTTCATGGCCTCCACGGACTTGACCATCAGGCCCAGCCACACCATCACCCAGGAAAAAGCCCAGCTGAACAGCAAAAGCAGGCCAAAGCCACCGAGGAATCCCAACAATCCGCCTTCCGGGCGCCAACCCACGGCCAAGCCGGTGAGCACCATGACGATCAAAGACACCGTGTTGAGCATTAGGTCCGTCACGGTGCGGGCGAAGACCACGGCGGACTGGCTCATGGGCAGGGTTTTGAAGCGGTCGATGAGACCATCCTTCTTGTCCTGCGCCATGAACATGCCACTGAACGTGGAGCCGAAGATGGCGGTTTGCGCGAAGATGCCCGCCATGAGGAAGTTGGTGTAATCCGTGCCCGGCACATTGATCGCACCGCCGAATACCTGGCTGAACAGCACCACGAACATGATCGGCTGTGCCACCGCGAAGACGATCACGTCAGGGGTGCGCTTGGCGCGAATCAGGTTGCGCAGCGTGACCGCGCGTACGTCATTTATCCATCGACTCATTGTCCGTCACCGGCCTTTCCACCTGTGAGCTGCAGGAACACATCGTCGAGGCTGGGTCGGGCCAGGCCTGCGTCGTGTACCGCAATGTTGTTGTCCCGCAATCCGCCCAGCACGTGCTGAAGAGCGGAGGTGCCATCGTGAACCTGTGCGGCCACGGTGCGGTCCTGCACGGAGATGGCTTGCTCGTTCTGCGCGACCTCGGCGATGAGGCGGCGGACGGTGTCCACATCCTCGGCCTCCACGGCCGTGATCTGCACGCGCTGTCCGCCCACGCGGGTTTTCAGCTCATCCGCGGTGCCTTCGGCGATCACTCGGCCGTGATCCACCACGCTGATCTCGTTGGCCAATGCATCGGCCTCTTCGAGGTACTGGGTGGTGAGCAGCAGCGTGGTGCCGCGGCTCACGCGATCCCGAATGACATCCCACAGCGCCAAACGCGCCGCGGGATCCAGCCCGGTAGTGGGCTCATCGAGGAAGAGGATCTGCGGATCATTGACCAGCGAGGCCGCCAAGTCCGCACGCCTACGCATGCCGCCGGAGAATCCCTTGATGGGCCGGTTCGCGGCCTTCTGCAAGGTGAAGATTTCCAGGAGCTCATCTGCGCGAGCCTTCGCCTGCTTCTCCCCGAGGTGGAACAAGCGACCCACGAGAACCAGGTTCTCCCGAGCGGTGAGTTCTTCATCGATGGTGGCGTACTGGCCCGAGGCACCGATGATCCTGCGCACGTCATCGGGCCTTTGCGTGACATCAATCCCGGCCACTGTCGCCTGCCCGGAAGTGGGCTTGCTCAGGGTTGTCAGGACTTTAACGGTGGTAGTTTTGCCGGCGCCGTTGGGTCCGAGAAGTCCCCTCACCGTGCCTTCTTCGACGGTGAGGTTCAGCCCGTCCAGGGCCTTAACCTCACCTTTCTTACTTGGATAGATCTTTCGCACATCGCGAAGTTCGATAAGGGACATGTCATGCAATCTACAGCACGCTCAACCCCGCTGCGTATCCGGAATGAGCCGAGTAGCCGTTTTGCTACCGTACTGCAAAAATATGGGTCTACGTGGGGTTTTGCGACCTTACTTGCGTGTGCTCGCTCACCCTCACAGCCAGCCGTTCTCCTCTGCGGCCCGCACTGCAGCATGCCGATTGCCCGCCCCGGTCTTGGCTATCAACGAGGACATGTGATTCCGCACCGTGCCCGCAGACAGGTGCATCTCTTTGGCGATCTCCCGCACGCTCCCGCCCTTGAGCGCCACGTGACACACCTCCACCTCCCTCTCGGTCAGCGGACTATTTGGCGTAAATAGAGAATCCTCCGCGAGCGTCGGATCCACCACGCGCAGGCCAGCAGCCACGCGTCGAATCGCCTCTGCCAGCTGCGCGGGCGGCGTGTCCTTGACGATGAACCCACTCGCACCCTCCTGCAGCGCCCGGCGAACATAACCCGGCCGGCCGAAAGTAGTCACGATCAGCGAACGCACGTGCGGAGCCTGCATCTTCAACAACCCCGCCGCCTCGATGCCCGTGAGCCCCGGCATCTCAATGTCCAACACCGCCACGTCCACACGATGCTCGAGTGCCGCGGCCACCACCAGATCCCCCGAACCCACTTCCGCCACCACGCTGATATCCCGCTCAGTGTTGAGCAGCGCCGCCAGCGCCCCGCGCACTAGTTGCTGGTCATCGGCGATCAGAACCCGAATCTGCTCATTCATGTGCGCTATCTTCCTTGTTTATCGACGCCGCCATCTTCCGACTCGGCGCCTCCTTATCCCCGGACATGGTTAACAACACGCGAGTTCCCGAGGGTTGAGCCGGAGAGATGATCAGTTGGCCCCCGGCTTCCTCTGCCCGGCGCGTGAGCCCGCGCAACCCGCCGCCGGGGTGATTCCCGGGCTCGAGTTCGCCAATTCCGCGGCCGTTATCTGCGATTTCCAGTTGTTCTGGAGTGACCAGCACTTGGCACGATGTGGCGCTCGAGTGCCGGATGATGTTCGTGACCGCCTCGCGCAATACCCAGGAGTAGAGCTGCGCGTTCACCCCGGAGACGCGCTGCGCGGAATCTGGGTCCGGCAGGTCTGCCTGAATCCCCGTAGTACTGAGTGCGCGCTTGGCAGCGGATACCTCACCGGCGAAATCGGGGCGCTCGATGCGCGTGACTGTAGAGCGCACTTCCGCTAGAGCGGTACGGGAGAGGTGCGCGATCTCCTCCAGCTCGGCGCGTACTGCAATCGTGTCTGAATCCACCAGCGTGCGCGCCAACTCTGCCTTGAGGTTGATCACGGTGAGGGAATGCCCCAGTAGGTCGTGGACATCCCTGGCTAGTCGCTCCCGCTCGCGCAACACCATCACCTTTTGCTCGTCACGTTTGCGTGTCTCCGTGAAATCCACTGCCAGCGCTAAGGGGATGATCACGGCCGAACAGCTCGCCACGAGCAGCATGTACGTGGCAAAGATGTACTGACCGCGAAAAGCCAGGAACGTGACCCCGAGGGCAACCACAGCCGTCACCAGCCCAGCAGGGATCCCCCAGCGTCGGGGCAATCCATAACAGAGCATGGCCATGAGCCACGGGGTGTAGTTGACGATGTGAAAGCCGATCAGCACCGCGATACCCGCCAGGCACAGTAGCACCAGGATGACCCACGCCCAGACCAGATGATCCTCGCGTCGCTGCCTCCATGAGGCCAACAACCCGAACCCACCGGTGTAAACCACAGCGAAAACCACGTTGAGCAGCAGGAAGATAATCTTCTTCGCCAGGGATTCTTCCCGCGAAAGCGTGTTCAGGATGGGATAGGCCAGCATCAACAGCCACACTCCGGCGAAAACCGCGTTGGACATATGGAACTTCAAGCGGGGCTGGCGTTCCATCTGTCCCATCGCGGAGGACGCGTCTGTGGGTGTCACTGACGACCTTTCTGTCGCTTGTTCAGCATCATACAAATGCTAGCGAAGATAACGGTCCAGCCCACCACGTTTGCTAATGCGTACCACAGCGGATCCTCCACGAAGCCCGGTGCTTCGGAGATCGCCTGCACGCCATCGCTCAATGGATAGCGCGCCAACGAGACCGCGCCATACATCGGGGTAAACCGCGCGAAGGGCATCAAGAACTCCGGTAGAGGCATGAATGCATTACCAGCAAAGGCCAGCAGCACCAGTGCAGAGGAAGAAATATTCACCGCTGAATCGGACTTGAAGATCTGCCCAAAGATCATGCCGTAGAAACCAAAAGGCAGCGTAACCAGCACAGATAGCACAAACGTCAGCGCCCAGCTCCGCGCGTCCATCTCTGCAGAAGTCAGCGCACCAGTAATGAACACCGCGGCCACCGGGAACGCTGCACGGAACAGAATGACCACGCATTGCGAGAGCAGCAACTGGGTTCCCGTCAGCGGAGTAAGCGCCAGCTGCCTGCCCCATCCAGTGCTCTGCTCCACCACCGTGGTGCCCACCGTGGATACCGCCGCGGTAATTCCTCCGTACACCGCCATGCCCACCATCACATAGGCGGTCACGTTGCCGTTCTTCAGCATCACGGCGCCGTAATCCTGCAGCGCGCCGAAGAGCAGGAACAGCAGGATTGGCAGGAACATGGAGAACACCAGATTCGGGCCGTTCAAGAGATGTCGTTTGAGGTTGATCGCAGTAAATGTAGTCAAGGCCATGACGGACTCCTTAGTGTGCGCTCGTGGAAGCGGGATCGATGGAAGAATCACTGGTCAGCGCCTCGAAGGCATCTTCCAGGGACGCTCTGGTGATGGTCAGGTTGTTGGCTTCGGTCTCGGTGAGAAGGAACTTCGCAAGGGCGTCGGACTCCGAGGTGGTGAACCTAAGACGGTCCCCTTCTCCCCGCACCTCAGCCACCTCGAACGGGAGGCCCTCCCCGCGCGCCAATGAACTCCGCTGCGGTTCCGGGATCGTGGCACTCACGTGCGTGGTTGAGGCGGTCCGCTGGATCTCGTCGACGGTGCCATCGGCCACAACTTCACCCTTGCGCATCAGGATGATCCGCTCGGCGAACTGCTCGGCTTCCTCCAGGTAGTGGGTGGCAAAGACGATGGTGGTGCCGCGCTCGGCCTGCCTGCGCATCGACGCCCAAAACTCCCGCCTCGCATTCGGATCCATGCCCGCAGTGGGCTCATCGAGAATCAACAGCTCCGGGGAGCCGAGGATCGCCAACGCGTGCCGAATGCGCTGCTGCTCACCACCCGAGCATCGCTTCACCGCGCGCTTGGACAGGTGGGTGAGGTTGGTCTCGTCCATCACCTCGTCCACATCGCGGGGGTTCGGGAACGTGGCAGCGATCATGCGGATCGTATCCTTCACGGACACATCCGGCAGCAACCCACCGGTTTGTAACACCGCGCTGACCTGGCTTTTCGCCACCGCGTCGCGGGGCTTGTCCCCGAACACGCGGATGGAGCCAGACGTGGGCGTGGTAAGCCCCAGGATCATGTCGATGAGAGTGGACTTACCCGCGCCGTTCGGCCCCAGCAGGGCAATAATCTCACCCTGTCTTATTTGGAACGACGCCGCCTTCACCGCCTTGAACTTCCCACCCGGGGCTTGGGCTGAAGCAAATTCCTTGCTGACTGTTTCTATGGTGCATGCTGTTGTGCTCATGCTTCCTAGTGTTGCCTGGCCAGCGGTTTGTTCTGGGCGTGATGCGTCATGACCTGGGCATGACGTTTGTCATGGGCGCGCATTTCACGAAGGAAGCTATTGCCCGATGTCGATGTCCTCGCGGGGGCGGGAGTTGTACATTCGTCGGGTTTATTGGCATCTCGTTTTCTCCGACCTGTGGTTTTCCCCGCGCGTTTGCTGATAAACCCGACGAAAGTACCATCTATCCCCTACTGAGCCCGAAAATGTCGCATTGAACCCGTTTTTTGTCATCCCAATTTCTGCGACCTGCGGGTTTCCCCGCGCATTATGCAAAAAACGGGCGGAATGCGACACCGATCCGCAGCTGAGCTCGGGGATGTCGCACGCACGCCAGTTTTTGTCATCCCGGTTTTCTCGACCTGGGCTTTCGCAGAGCAGATATGCAAAAAGTGGCGTGAGTGCGACAACCAACCCCCACGGCCACCCGCCACCCCACCGCACGCACCAAAAAACACCCACCCACAACGAAAAAGTGGCGAAGAACCGAAGTTCCTCGCCACTCTGTCATCTATCTACCTGTGGAGCATAGGAGAATCGAACTCCTGACCTCCTGCTTGCAAAGCAGGTGCTCTACCAATTGAGCTAATGCCCCGAATTCTCATTCGAGTTGTTCGATGGTGGGCCTAACAGGACTTGAACCTGTGACCTCTTCGTTATCAGCGAAGCGCTCTAACCGCCTGAGCTATAGGCCCTCGAACAAGAATGTACTCTACCCAGCCCCCTGATTATATCCAAATCACCTGTTCAAAGGGCCTTTTAGATCAGTGGTCTACGGTCACCCGAAGGCCGCCAATGATCTGCGCGGAGAGGTTGTAGATCATCGCCAGCACTGGAGCCAGCAGCGTGAACACCACCAGCTCCACCAGACCGAACACCAGAACCACGCCCATGTACTCCAGGATGCCGAAGGATCCCGTACCGGTAAGGTCGCCCAGCAAAGAGTTCAGGTTGCCCCACACGCCGGCAATACCCAGCACGATGTACAGCAACAACGACGCCACCAGCAGCACCACCAAGAAGCACAAGTTCACCATGAAACCCAGCTTCAGCGCGCTCATCGGATTGATGTGCGTCACCGCGCGCTCTTCCGGATTGACCGCGGTTGCCGAAGAGCGCAACGCGTCCATGAACCCCACCTTGTGCGCCGGGGCGGTCGTGGAGTTCGGCGAGGAATTCCCAGCTGAACCCGCATTTCCTCCGGTCTTAGTGGTGGTCGCCGCATTTTTTGCCGACGCCACCTTCCCCGACTTAGCCGGAGCCCCAGCACCTGCAGACTGACCCGCCTGCGGAGTACCAGCCTTATTCACACCGGCCTTGTTTGCAGCAGAGCTGCCCTGCGGCTTGGACTTGTTCTGCTTCTTGGGCTTGCCGGCATTCATGGGTTACTTTTCCTCTTCCAGCGCTTTCGCTTCGGCGTGTTCCTCAACTTCAACCTCGATGTTGCGATCCACGGCCAGCAGCTCCACATCCTTGCCCAGATCGACAAGTCGCACGCCCATGGTGGCACGCGCTGTACTGCGGATTTGCTTGACCTCGGTGCGGATCACTCCACCAGCGGAGGTAATGGCCAAGATCTCATCATCGTCGGCCACGGTCAAGGCGCCGATGAGCTTGCCGCGCTTCGGGTCGTACTTGAAGGTCACCACACCCATGCCGCCGCGTCCCTTGGCTGGGTAGTCCTCCATTGGGGTGCGCTTTCCATAGCCACCGGAGGTAGCCACGAACAGCTGGGATCCTTCGTTGACTACGGTCAGGGCGAGGAGCTGATCCTCGCCGCGGAAGCGCATGCCCTTCACACCAGCGGTGGCGCGGCCCATGGGGCGCAGCGTCTCATCGTTGGCGGTGAAGCGCATTGCCTGTCCCTCTTCAGAGACCAGCAGCAGGTCATCCGTGTCGGTACACAGCTGCGCACCAACCAGGCGGTCATCCTCGTTGAGGTTGATCGCGATCAACCCGCCGGAGCGTGGGGAATCATAATCGGTGAGACGAGACTTCTTCACGCGTCCGTGAGCGGTCGCGAGCACCAGGTATGGCGCATCCTCGTAGCTCTGGATCTGGATAACCTGAGCGATCTGCTCACCCGGCTGGAATTCCAGCAGGTTGGCAACGTGCTGGCCACGGGCAGTACGTGATGCCTCGGGGAGCTCGAATGCGCGCAGGCGGTACACGCGTCCGAAGTTGGTGAAGAACAACACGGTGTCATGCGTCGAACAGATGAAGAAGTGGCGCACCACGTCGTCCTGCTTGAGCTCCGCACCACGTACGCCCTTGCCACCGCGGCGCTGACTACGGTAGCTGTCCACCTTCGTGCGCTTGGCGTAACCCGTAGAGGTGATGGTGATGACCACGTTCTCGCGGGCGATCAAGTCCTCTTCGGACACTTCACCGGCAGCGGCGATGATTTGGGTACGACGCTCATCGCCGTACTTATCCACGATCTCTTGCAGCTCTTCGCGAACGATCTCGCGCTGGCGCTCTTCGGAGGCCAGGATGGCCTTCAGCTCAGCGATGGTCTTTTCAATCTCGGCCAACTCATCGATGATCTTCTGACGCTCCAGCGCAGCCAGGCGGCGCAGCTGCATGGCCAGGATGGCATCTGCCTGAATATCGTCGATATCCAGCAGGTCCTTCAGGCCGTCGCGGGCCACATCCACCGTGGAAGACCGGCGGATCAGCGCGATGACCTCGTCCAGAGCATCCAGGGCCTTGACCAAACCGCGCAAGATGTGGGCGCGCTTCTCAGCCTCATCCAGACGGAACTGGGTGCGGCGCACGATCACGTCGATCTGGTGATCAACGTAGTGGCGCAGCATCTGGTCCAAGCGTAGGGTGCGCGGCACGCCATCCACGATGGAAAGCATGTTCACACCAAAGCTGGTCTGCAGCTGGGAGTGCTTGTACAGGTTGTTCAGCACCACGCGAGGAATCGCATCGCGCTTGAGCGTGACCACGATGCGCATGCCCACGCGGTCAGAGGACTCATCATCAATCTTCGAGATGCCCGCGAGCTTGCCATCGCGCACCTGCTCCGCAATGGAGAGCACCAGGTTATCCGGGTTGACCTGGTACGGAAGCTCCGTAATGACGATGGTTTGGCGGTTGCCCTCTTCCTCAATAGTGGTCACGCCACGCATGCGGATGGAACCACGACCGGTGCGATAAGCATCCTCGATGCCCTTATCGCCGACGATCAAACCAGCGGTTGGGAAGTCCGGGCCCTTCACAAAGCCCATGCACTTCTCCAGCGCCTCGGCCTCTTCGGCCTTCGGGTTGCTCAGCAGCCAGAAAATCGCATCCGCCAACTCATTCAGGTTGTGCGGAGGAATATTGGTGGCCATGCCCACCGCGATGCCACCGGAACCGTTCATCAAAAGGTTCGGAACGCGCGAAGGAAGCACGGTCGGTTCCTGGGTCTTGCCATCGTAATTCGGCTGGAACTCAACCGTGTTTTCTCGAATATCCCGCACCATCTCCATGGCCAGCGGGGTCATCCGGCACTCGGTATAACGCATGGCGGCAGCGCCGTCACTACCACGGGAACCGAAGTTACCCTGGCCGTCTACCAGCGGGTATCGCATGGACCACGGCTGCGCCATGCGCACCAAGGTGTCGTAAATTGCGGTGTCACCATGCGGGTGGAAGTTACCCATGGTGTCCGCCACTGGCTTAGCTGATTTCACATAGCTTCGCTCTGGACGGTAGCCGTTGTCGTACATCGCGTACAGCACGCGGCGGTGCACGGGCTTGAGTCCATCGCGGACCTCCGGAAGGGCGCGGCCAACAATCACGCTCATGGCGTAATCGATGTAGCTGGACTGCATCTCTTCTTGCAGATCGATTGGCTCGATCCGGTCGAAGAGGGAATCTCCACCGTTTGTATCGTCGCTCACGTGAGAGCGTTCCTTTCTACAGGGGACAGATCGTCCAATTCTAGCACGTCGAGGTGCTATTCCTGCGTCAGGATCTCGCTTTAATCCCGCATGTCAGACTACTTTTTCCACACGTCCGCAAGTTAGCGGCGAGCATCCTTCAACGTGCCGGTTACTTCGCTCGCAGAATCGATGACCACGCACTGAATGCGCCTGTCTTGTTCCTCATCCCAGCTGGTCTCAGAGGGGTGGAGAAAGTTGACTTTGAGCTCGGATTCAGAGCCGGAAATTCCCACAAAATGGCTGAATTCCTCCACGCAATAATTCTTGGCTTGCTCGGCGATGGCTTCATCCCCCGGGAAGTTGCCGTCTGCCACCTCTTTCTGCGCAAAGATCTCTGCGTTATGCGGACGTTCGCAATCGATCTTCTCGAGGTCTTCCACAACCCCCGTGAGTGAATCCTCGATCTTCAGACAATCGCCCTCATTCACGTTGAAGACGCTCTCGGTTTGCGCTTCGGTCGACTTAACCGTGCTGGACGCAGAGCCCTGGCCGCTCTCTTCGCCATTCCCCTCGGTTGCTCCCCCATTGGTCGCCGAAGAGGAAGACTGTGCAGAGTTGTTTCCATCTTCCGATGCCGTGGTGCATCCTGCCGCGCCCAACAACCCCACGGCGCAGGCGCCGGCCATTATTCGACGCAGAAATGGCCCGTTGGTGCGAAAGAATTCCCCAGAGTGATCAATCATTGCGGCGTGCATTCACTCATCATCGCATAGAAGCAGATTTTTAGTGTGCAGCATCACAACCGAGCATCACAGCGCAGCGATGAATTCCTCGAGCCGATCCGAAACCACCTGTGGCTCGCGTGCCCATCGGTTATGCCCCAGTGGCGCGGAAAATTCTTCCACGGCCACATCGGCAGCCGGCAAGCTCACCGCGAGGTTAGCGGCGGAAGCCATGGGGCAATCCTCGTCATTGATGCATCGCGTTAACAGGATTGGCGCAGTAATCTTCTTGCGTCGCTCTTCATAATCCATGTCCTGACCAGCCAGATTATCCAGCCGGTTGGTCTGGCCATAGCGATGCCATTCCTCGATATGATCCTTGGCTTGGCGCCCATAGCCCAGCATGTCCAACTTGCCATCGGCCTGGTAACCGCGCAGCTTCAGAGACGGGCGCAAGAGCCACGTTCCATAGCGCAAGCGCAGTTGGGTGCGCCCGCTAAAGCCCTTGTAGAACGGGGTTCCTGCACCCACGCCCATCACGCCGCGCACGTTGAGCAGTTCAGCTTCTGGCCGCGCCATGAACAATGCCGCGATCTGCCCGCCCATGGAGTGGCAGAGCAAGACCGTGGGGTGCTGCTCGGATAGTCCGAGCCCCTTCTTCGCGGCCCGGATGCTGGCCGGGTAATCCTCGGAAGCCAAATGGTGGTAACCCCAGGACTTGTCTTTGGACGCGACCGCAGTAGAACTACCCTGACCGCGCAACTCGGCAGTGGCCACGGGATATCCGCGTTCCGCCAACTCGCGGGCGATCGGATCGTAGTAACGGGCACCCATGCCAAAGCCAGGCCAGATCACAATCAGTGGCTTTTCTGCATCAGCTGAAGAGGCAGGGGTGGCGTCGTTCAAAAAAGGAGGAAAAACACGCAGCGAGCTGGTGGAACCATCCGGGATGAACGCGTCCACCAGACGCGGTTCGTAGGTTGTGGAGTCAGCCATGCTTGCCCTTAGACGTCTAGGAAGCGCACGTCGCGCGCGTTCTGAGTGATGAAGCTGCGGCGTGCCACCACGTCATCGCCCATGAGGATGCTGAACAGCTCATCGGCGGCAGCGGCATCTTCCAGGGTCACGCGGCGGAGAGTACGGGTGCTGGGATCCATGGTGGTTTCCCACAGCTCCTTGGCGTTCATCTCACCGAGGCCCTTGTAGCGCTGGATTCCATCGTCCTTATTGATCTTGCGGCCGGCGGCCAGACCTTCGGCCATCTGCGCATCGCGCTCGCGGTCGGAGAAGGCGAATCCGGGCTCACCCTTGCCCCACTTCAACTTGTACAGCGGTGGCTGAGCCAGATACACGTAGCCCTGCTCCACCAGCGGACGCATGAAGCGGAAAAGCAGCGTGAGCAGCAGAGTTGCGATGTGCTGGCCGTCCACGTCAGCATCGGCCATCAGCACCACCTTGTGGTAGCGCAGCTTCTCGATATCAAACTCATCATGGATGCCCGTGCCCAGCGCGGTGATGATGGCCTGCACCTCGGCGTTCTTCAACACCTTGTCCATGCGGGCTTTTTCCACGTTCAGGATCTTGCCGCGCAGTGGAAGAATGGCCTGGTACATGGAATCGCGGCCGGACTTCGCGGAACCGCCTGCGGAGTCACCCTCCACGATGTAGAGCTCGGAAAGCTTGGGGTCCTTGGAGCGGCAATCGGCCAGCTTGCCGGGCAGTCCGCCCATATCCGACGCCGACTTCCGTCGCACCAGATCGCGTGCCTTACGAGCAGCATCGCGAGCCTGGGCAGAAGACACTGCCTTGTTGATGATGTTCTTCGCCTCGGCGGGGTTGGCATCCAGCCAATCCGTGAGGTGCTCATTGATGGACTTCTGTACGAAGCCCTTGATCTCCGTATTGCCCAGCTTGGTCTTGGTCTGGCCCTCGAACTGGGGATCACCAACGCGTACGGAAATCACGGCAGCGAGGCCTTCGCGCACGTCATCTCCGGTGAGGTTCGGTTCCTTCTCCTTGAGCAGCTTGTGATCGCGGGCATAGCGGTTCATCAGCGAGGTCAGTGCCGCGCGGAAACCTTCTTCATGCGTGCCACCTTCGAAGGTGTTGATGGTGTTCGCAAAGGTGTGCACGGATTGCGTGTAACCGTTGTTCCACTGCATGGCCACTTCCACTTCGTGCTCCTTGGCCTTGGCCTCAAAGGAAATCACGGTGGGGTGAATCGGATTGCGCTTCCGGTTCATGTGATCCACATAATCCTTCAGCCCTTCCGGGTAGTGGAAGGTCTTGGTGCGTGGACCCTTGTTCTTCTTCTGCTCGGCCTTGATTTCCTCGGCAGACTTTGGAGCTTCCGCATCCTCAGCGGCCAGGGCCAGTTCGTCCTTCTCTGGCTCTGCCTGGGCGCGCTCATCAGTGAGAACGATGGTCAGTCCCTTGTTCAGGAAAGCCATTTCCTGCAGGCGCTTGGCCACGGTGTCAAAGTTAAACTCAGTGACTTCGAAGATCTCAGCATCTGGCCAGAAGCGCTGCTTGGTGCCGGTGCCGCGGGCCTTCTTCACCTGCTCGAGTTCCTCGGGAACCGCGTAGTTGAAGTTCTGGCGCCACAGGTAACCATCGCGCTTGATTTCAGTTTCCATGCGGGTGGACAGTGCGTTCACCACGGAAATACCCACGCCGTGCAGACCGCCGGAAACCGCATAGGAATCCGAGTCGAACTTGCCGCCGGCGTGCAGCTGGGTCATGACCACCTGGACGGTGGGCATGCCGGTGGGGTGCATCTCCACGGGGATACCGCGGCCATCATCGATGACCTCAACGCCGCCATCTTCTAGCAGTTTTACTTCAACCTTGGTGGCATAACCCGCCATGGCCTCATCCACGGAGTTATCCACGACTTCCCACACCAGGTGGTGCAGGCCGCGTTCACCGGTGGAACCGATGTACATGCCGGGTCGCTTACGAACGGCTTCCAATCCTTCAAGGATGGTGATGGATTCCGCACCGTAATTGCTCTTTGCGGTGGAATCGGCTGCTTCTGACTGTGCCACGTTGGGTCAAGCTCCTTTAACAGTGGACATTAACCCCACTATTCTAGCGTGTGACCCGGACAAATTCATGTACCGGCATGCCCCACGAGGCAATATGTGTCATCTCACCCATAGTCATCCCGGGGTCCGCGGCCCTTTACCCGGAGTTTCCCCTTCGGTTTTGGGCCGAGGTTCGGACCCTTCACTTTGAGATCACGCACCAGATCCTCCCCCGCCAGATGCGAGATCGCCTCCAGGATCTGCGTCTTCATGTAGCGCAACTGCGTGGCCCATGGCGTGGAATCGCATTCAATGACCAGCTCACGGCCGTTTTTGTTGAACTCCACCGGCCGGGTCCGCTCCGCCACTGTGGGCCCCACGATCTCTTCCCAGTTGTTCATCACCGTGCCGATCGCAAAGTCCTCAGCCCACCCAAAACGCTTGATGGTGGGCTGAATCAGCTCATGCAAACTCTTCGGATCCCGGTAGCTCTTATCCGCGCGCCCATCCAGGCCAGTCGGCCGCTTCATCGCCCGGGAACCACGCCCTCGGGTGTCGCGCATCCTTTTCGTCGACGCCACCCTGGGCAGTTCAGCTCCACTTTTTCCCCCGGCTTTTCTCAAGCCCTCCAGAGCCTGAGCCACGGGATCTAAATTCTGGTCTTCACTCATTCCGCGGCACCTCCCGGTTTCTGGACAACCTCTGAGATTCGCCCGTCTTCGGTATCGCGAGCACAGATAGAGAATATCTGGGCTTTTTGCCTGAGCTCATCCGGGATGTCTTGGTCAACCGCGGCCGTGATGAGTACCTGCTCGGCATCGGAGATGAGGGAGACAAGGGCTTGGCGTCGAGAAGAATCCAATTCCGCAAACACATCATCCAGGATGACGACGGGCTCGGTGCCGTCCCCACGCTGCATGAAAAACGCTCCGAGACGCAGGGAAAGTGCCACTGACCAGGACTCACCGTGAGATGCGAAGCCCTTCGCCGGCTGGGTCCCGAGCATGAGGATCAGGTCATCCCGGTGAGGGCCAAACAGGGTGGTGCCGCGGTCGATCTCCTGGTTCCGCTTCTCCGCGAAGGCCTGGAGGAGAGCAGCTTCGGCGACATCCGGGCTGAGCAGCGCCGTGGGCTCGCCCGGGGTGGACGTACCCAGCTGGATTCCGAGATCTGCCAGTGCTGCATCGATGGTGGAGGTGTAACTAACGTGTGCGGGGCGAGATTCCGGGGCCAGGCGCTGATACGTTTCCGCGAGGTGCGGGGCGAGGTCGTGGACAATCTGGATCCGCGCGGACATGATCTGCGCACCCAGGGATGCCAGCTGACTATCCCAGACATCCAAGGTGGTCAGGGCAGCTTCCTCTTCCTCCGTGCGCTTGCCGCCCAGGGTGGAGCGCATGGCGTGCGAGCGCAGCAGGGCATTGCGCTGCTTGAGAGCCTTTTCATAATCCGCCTTGACGGCGCCGAGGCGAGGATAGCGGGCGATCATGATGGAATCGAGGAACTGCCTGCGCTGCTCGGGCTCCCCGCGGACGAGAGCCAGATCCTCCGGGGAAAACAGGGTGGTGCGGACGATGCCCAGAAGTTCGCGAGTGGTGGCCAACGTGGTGCGGTTGATATGCGCCTTATTCGCGCCATGGCCCCGCAGGGTGAGGCGAGCGGTGAGCTCGCGGGTGCCGTTGACGGCAGTGGCGCTGAGCATGGCGGTATTTGCATGTTCCCTGACCAGGGCGGCATCACTGTTCACACGGTGAGAACCCAGATGTGCCAAGTACCCGAGGGCCTCGACGATATTGGTTTTCCCGTGGCCGTTGGGGCCGGTGAATACGGTTACCCCGGGTTCGAGCTCCAGCTCAAGGGACTTCCAGGAACGGAAGTCCTCCAAGTGCAGAGCGCGAACGTACATGCTGACCTAGCTGCCGATTCAATTGCTGATGTGGGTGTGAGCTGCGAATTCTGTGGTTACCGCTGGCTTAGCCCGGCAAACGCACCGGCATGAGCAGGTAGATGAAATCGGTCTTAGGGGTGGGGAAATTGCCATCTTCATCGGCTTCGGTCATCTCAGCAGACTCAGGGATGAGAATCGCTGGGCGCGAAGGCAAAGTGAAACCGAAGATCACCCGCTGAGTGCCGATAGCGGAGAGACCTTCCTTGAGATAACCCGGGTTGAACGCGATGGTCATGGGATCACCCGTGAACGCACACTGCAGCTGCTCGGTTGCCCGACCTACATCGCTGCCACCGGCGGAGAGGGTCACATTGCCCTCGGTGAATTCCATCTGAATCTGCGCATTGCGGTCCGCGACCAGCGAAACGCGGCGAATTGCATCCTGCAGCGGATCGATTTCCACGCTGGCCAGGGCCTTGTGGTGCTGTGGGAGCAAAGGACGGAACTTGGGGAATTCTGCATCCAGCAGGCGGGTGGTCATGTGACGCTGATGCATCTCCAGGCCCAGGATCCCCTCCTTACCGATGGATTCTCCGGCACCCACGGCGATGGAAATGTCGTCGTTATCGTGCGGATCCAGCGAGCGGGCCGCATCTGCCAAGGTACGAGCGGGAACCAACAACGTGGCCTGGGCTGAGGATTCCGAAGGATTCCACGTGAGGTGACGCACGGCCAGACGGAAACGGTCCGTTGCAGCCATGACCACGTTGGATCCATCGATTTCCACGTGCACGCCGGTGAGCATGGGGAGGGTGTCATCGCGGCCCGCGGCCACTGCTACCTGCGAAATAGCTTCGGAGAACAAGTGGGGATCAATGGTTCCGGTGGCTTCAGGAAGCTTCGGCAGAACTGGGTAATCCTCGATGGTCATGGGGCGCAGCTCAAACCGAGAAGATCCGCTGGATAGTGTGACCGTGGTTTCTTCCAGGCGCATGGAGATGGGCTTGTTAGGCAAAGATCCCACGATATCTGCCAACAATCGGCCGGCCACCAGGATGCGACCTGGTTCATCGACCTCGGCATTGATGTGCACGCGAGTGGATACCTCGCGGTCAAAGCCAGAAAGATGTAATCCCTCGTCATCGGCTTCGATCATCACGCCACGCAGAATCGGCTGGGTGGGCTTGGAAGGCAAGGAGCGGGCGACCCAGGCGAGAGCCGCGGAGAAATCGTCCTTCGGCACTGTGAAACTCACGGTGTGTTGTTCCATGGTGTCTTTTTCCGTCTTCCTGTGTCCGTGTCTATCAGCGTCTGCGTATTTGTGTTGAGCGCATGACGCTTGTGTCCGTGCTCCAGATTAACTCACATCCCCAAGTTGCTTCTCTTCTCCCTTTAATTAGTTATTTAGTAGTAGTTATAGGGGCTGTGGGATCTGTGGGTTCAGCCCGTTTTGCCAGTGTAAAGCCGGTTTTGCCCTGTGTATAGAAAGTGCAACTGGCTGGGGATAACTCGGGGCATCTGTGGAGAAGTTACTGAGCGTGGGGGTTATGCACAACTTGTTCATGTAGTTCTCCGCAGTTTAGTGCCGGTTATCCCCAAGTTCACTGGAGCGCCAAGATGAGTTTGGGTGAAGTTGGCATCACCCGTAATCACATTTTTGTAATTACACCTGTGGAAACACCTGTTAACTTGTGGATAACTATAGATATCAAAGGTGAGAGGGGCGGAGGTTATCCACAGATGTGTCCACTTCTCCCCAAGTTCCTGTGGATAACTGTGGATAGCTCATCTTCTACTCCCCCCTCGAGAGAAGAAATTTGCTAATCCCGAGACCGAGCCTTGATTCTCTGGGTCAGTTCCTGAACCTGGTTGAAGGTCTTGTGATCCTCTTGGATCTTGTCGTTAATCCGTCGCTCTGCGTACATCACGGTGGTGTGGTCACGACCGCCAAAAGCCTGTCCCAGCTTTGGCAAGGAAAGATCGGTGAGTTCACGGCCCAGGTACATGCCGATCTGTCGCGCGTTCGCCACTTGTCGGGCTCTTCCCTTACCTACGATCTCATCGGGAGTCAGTGAGAAGAACTCACTGATCACCTCAATGATCAGTTGCGGGGTGATCTCCACGTCGGCGTCATCAGGCATGATGTCCTGCAATGCCACCTCCGCGGCCTGCAGGGAAATCGGCTGATGACCCAAAGAGCAATACGCCAACACCTTGATTAAGGCGCCCTCCAATGGGCGGATGGACTTCTCGTAGCGGGAAGCGATCATCTCTTTGACATCTTGTGGAAGTTCGACGTTTTGCGAACGAGCCTTCATGGTGAGGATTGCCATGCGGGTCTCCAAATCCGGAGAGTGCACGTCAGCAGTAAGCCCTGATTCAAAGCGGGTGCGGAGACGATCTTCCAGGGTGGTGAGCTGCCGGGGTGGGCGGTCAGAACTGAGGACGATCTGCTTGCCGGCCTGGTGCAGCGCATTGAAAGTGTGGAAGAACTCTTCCTGAGTGGACTCTTTGCCCTGCAAGAACTGGGTGTCATCCACAATCAGCAGATCGAGGTTTCGGTAGCGATCCTTGAAATCCTTGCGCCCACCAGTGGAAATAGAGTTAATGAACTCATTGGTGAGCTCTTCACTGGAGACATACTTGATGCGCATGTTGGGCCGCAGCTCTTGCGCGTAATGAGCGGTCGCGTGCAAGAGGTGAGTTTTGCCCAGCCCGGATTCTCCCCAGATCATCAGCGGGTTGTACGACTTACCGGGATATTCCGCCACGGCGCGGCAGGCCGCGTACGCCAAACTGTTGGAATCGCCGGTCACGAACGTATCGAACGTATATCGATTGTTCATGTGCGGCTGATCATCTTGCTCATCCGGATCATTCTGGAGTGAGCGGAAGACATCATCATCGGATTTCCGATTTCCGGATGGGTAGCTTTCAGCCTGGTGAGGAGCGGTAGGCGTGGCTGGCGGGGATTGCCGAGGAGAGTCGGCCAAGCTTGGGCTGACCATGCGTCCCCAGTTTTGTGGGACCGGGGAAGGTTCCACATCAATGTGATCAGTAGAAGCCTGGTAACTGCGAGCGTGCTCCTCGGCTAGCTCCTCTCGTGTGCGCTGTGGTTCAGGCGCGGGAGCAGGCGGAGTGTGCGCAGGGGCAGTAGAAATTTCTTCAGGAGATTCCTCAGCCGGGGTGTTCATTGCTGAGGGGGACACGATGTTGATTGAGAGCTGAATATTCCGCCCCAATTCTCGGCTGAAAACCTCACAGATGGCGCTGTTGAGCTTGGATTCCACTTCTTCCCGGACCAGGCGCGAAGCAGTCTGCAGAATCATGTAGTTACCTGCTAAAACCTCAGGCTGAATCTGCGCCAGAAGTGCGCGCTGTTTTTGGGTGAGAGCAGGGAATTCCTGGTTCGCGGGATCATCTGCCAACCACCGAGAAATCACTGAGCTCCACAAGTGTGGAAAGGACTCGTGGGAGGAAGCGGAAGGAGAGTTCATCGGCCAGGAATGTCGCGATCTTTGAGTGGGCGGAGTCAGGGCAGGTTATCGAAATACAACTAAGGGTACGGGCGAGAAATCTGGAGGGGGTGGGTAATTGTTACATACTCGGAGAGCACCACCAGATAGAAAAACTCGGGGATGTTTAGCTCATTATCCTCAAGTTTTTCACTACTAGTTCCACAGCCAAAGATATTCGTTTAGCTGGTATTCCACAGAGTTATGAACAGCTGTGGATAACTTTCTTGCTGAGTTATCCCCAATCTAGTCGAAAGGTGTGGATAACTCTACTTGTCGTGGGAAAACTCTCTGACCTGCATATTCATACCCTAAACCCTCACTTTAAACTTCGGGGGTGTCCACTTTGTCCACAGGAGAAGATTTGGAATCTGTGTGAATAACGGTATGCGCTCTCCGCTGCAGGTGGAGATGTCCACAGCGAATAGCTTCGGTGCAGAACTGCTTCATTTTGTCTCTATTGTGTATTGCGAGTAATCTATGCAGTGTCTGCGGCATCAATCGTGGCGTAACAGGTGTGAAGGCTCAGAAATTAAGACTTGTGAGCAACACCCCCGTTGCACCATCGGATGCCATTTAGGTCGCATCACTTAGTGCATCGCGACAGTAACCGTCCATATTTCATGGGCAGTACGGTGAAGCTCGGATTTCTTCCAGAAGCCGAGAACCACACTTCGCTACAGCTGAAACCAGCTGCAGTGAGTTTTCACCGTGGTGTTCATGGGTGAAATGAATTTGAAGGAGTGAAGTACCGTGGCAAAGGGCAAGCGTACTTTCCAGCCAAACAACCGCCGTCGTGCACGCGTGCACGGCTTCCGCACCCGCATGAACACTCGTGCTGGCCGTGCAATTGTTTCTGCACGTCGTCGTAAGGGACGTAAGTCTCTCACCGCGTAATCTCGCGCACACAAGCACCATTGAGCTCGGCATTCATTATGAGTGCCGGGCTTTCTTAATGAGAAAGGCCTTCCCCCGTGCTCGCTGCTTCACATCGCCTGCGGTCCTCGGATGCCTTCGCGCGAACCATTAAGTACGGGCGAAAGAAGGGTAGCCGGACAGTCGTGGTTTACGTCTCAGATCCCTCTCTTCCCCAAGACCTCCGGCGGGTGAAGAATCCCCGGGTCGATTCTTGGGGTGGCCCGAAGATGGGCGTGGTGGTGTCCAAGGGAGTCGGCAATTCCGTGGTGCGTCACAACACGGCACGAAAGATCCGTGCAGCAATGAACTCGGTATTCGCCGCTCCTGGTGGCGTCGAAATAAAAGAAGAGCAAGAAATTGTGATCCGGGCCCTCCCGCACATCGCGGACGCAACCACGGAGGAGGTGGAAAAGGATGTGCGCAGCTGCCTCCGGAGAATCGCCAAACTCTCCTCCACCAAGTGAATCTCCCAGTGAACCCCTCGGTGAATTTCAGAGCGCATCTCGCAGCCCGATGGCGCGCCGTGCGATTCTGGGTTACCAAGAATACCTTTCACCACTTAAAATGGGATCCACGTGTCGTTTCGACCCGACGTGTAGTAATTACGCCTTAATCGCATTTTCCAGGCATGGAACGCTGAAGGGCTTTGTGCTCACGCTGGGACGCTTGGCTCGATGTGGTCCGTGGCACCCGGGCGGCTGGGATCCTGTTCCTCCTCGCCCCAAGAGACGCGGCTCATAGCAGTGAGCACTGCGCTCTGATCGACCCTTCATTCTCATCTTCCCGCGTACCTCTGAACTAGGAGAACCCTACAGACGTGCTGAACTTTATTTATTACCCAATCTCGGCCATTCTTTGGTTCTGGCATAAGGCGTTTAGCATGGTGCTGGATCCAGCATCGGGCGTGACCTGGGCACTGGCAATCATTTTCCTGGTGTTCACCATCCGCATTTTGCTGGTTAAGCCGATGGCCAACCAGCTGCGTTCCTCTCGCAAGATGGCTGAATTCCAGCCCAAGATGCAGGAAATCAGGACCAAGTACAAAAACGACCAGCAGGCGATGTCTCTGGAAATGCGCAAGCTGCAGAAGGACATGGGCTTTAATCCCCTGGCTTCCTGTCTCCCCGCGCTGGTTCAGGTGCCAATCTTCATCGGTTTGTTCCATGTGTTGCGTTCCTTCAACCGCACGGGTGGGAACGTTGGCGAACTGGGCATGACCGTGGAGGAAACCCGTAACACGCCTAACTACGTGTTTGGCGTGGAGCAGGTGCAGAGCTTCCTAGATGCTCGTCTGTTCGGTGCTCCCCTGTCTGCGCACATCTCCATGAGCCCCGACAATTATGATGCATTCTCCCCACTGGGAATGGCTGCCGATTTCGGCCGTCCGAACATCATGTGGGTTGTTATTCCGATGATGCTGGCCTCTGCAGTGATGATGCACTTCAGTGCCCGGATGTCTATGGATCGTCAGAAGAAGCGTCAGGCGGCCGCTCCAAAGAAGCCAGCCGGCGATGAGAGGTCCGCACAGATGCAGATGCAAATGGATCTGATGCAGAAGATGATGCTGTGGGTCATGCCAGTCATGTACCTGATGGGTGGCTTCATGTGGCAGGTTGGCTTGGCGCTGTACATGTTCACGAACAACCTGTGGACCCTAGTTCAGCAGAAGTTCCTGTTCGAGAAGATGGATCGCGAAGAGGCCGCCGAGCTGGAAGCCAAGGCTGCTCTTAAGCGCACGAATGCTCCGAAGCCGGGAGCGCGCCCCGTTAACACTAAGAAGAGCAAGAAGAAGTAACTTTCTCTGTAACTTGTTCTTCTTTCGAAGGCCACTATCCCGACGGGGACGGTGGCCTTTTTGCTTTCCTTGTGGCGCGATAGAATGTTTCACGTGGAACATCCAGATGAAATTTCAGTGCCAGCAGCTCCGTCCAGCGCCAACGAGGTCTTCGGCTCTCGTGTGAAACTGGCCGAGGCCTATGCAGTGTGGCTTGCCGGGGCAGGTATTGAGCGGGGTCTCATTGGACCACGAGAGGTGGATCGTCTGTGGGAGCGCCACATCCTGAACTCCGCGGTCCTGGGGGATGTGATTGATGATGACGCCCGCGTTGTCGATGTGGGGTCCGGTGCTGGTTTGCCCGGAATCCCCCTGGCCATTGCGCGTCCAGACCTGCATGTGCAGTTGCTGGAGCCGTTGCTGCGCCGCACCACGTTCCTCAAGGAGGTCGTGGAGGATCTGGGGTTGATCAATGTGGAGGTTATCCGCGGCCGTGCGGAAGAGCGGGAGTCCATTCGCGCTGCTGGCAATGCTGATGTGGTGACCTCCCGTGCGGTGGCTCCCCTGGGTAAGCTCACGGGCTGGTCTCTGCCGCTGGTTCGTAAGGGTGGCAGTATGCGTGCCTTGAAGGGCGCTTCGGTTTCTGAGGAGCTGGTTCGCGACGCTCGCGAGATCAAGAAGTTTGGTGGCGATTCTGGTCGCGTCGAGGTCGTTGGTCAGAGTGTGTTGGCAGAGCCCACGCAGGTGGTAATCATCGAGCGCATCAAGTAATTTTTTCGACGCCACCAGGTAGCTGGTCGCGTTTCCCGGTCGCTCGCTGGGTTTTCGAACATCCGCGTTGTTGCTGTCCCGCTCCCCTACTAGTGTTGGGCATAGACGTTGAGACTCCAAGCGCAATCTTTTGTGCTTCTCTCTGAGCCAATGTTTCACGTGAAACATCAACTCTGAACACTTGGGTCTTAGAGTTTTCGAGCCTTTGGCTCCCAATCGTTTTCCGGTTCAACTGAAGGAAGTTCATGTCATCTGAGGACTGGGGCTCCACCCCGATCGACGAGGCGGCTAGACAAGCTGCCCGGTTGAGCAACTCCGCCAATTTGCATCTTGATCGGCCTGAATCCTGCCGTTCCTTCACCATCTCTAACCAAAAGGGTGGCGTGGGAAAGACCACCTCAACGGTGAACATCGCCTGGGCCCTAGCGATGCATGGTCTAAAGGTTCTGGTGGTGGATCTGGATCCTCAGGGCAACGCTTCCACTGCTCTCAATGCTGAGCACCGCATGGGAACGCCTTCCTCCTACGAGGTCTTGATTGGCGAGGCCACCCCGGGCGAGGTCATGCAGCAGAATGCTGATAACCAAAACCTCTATTGCATTCCCGCCACCATCGATTTGGCCGGCGCAGAGATCGAACTGGTTTCCATGGTGAGGCGTGAGTACCGCCTGGCCGATGCTTTGAGTGCTCAGTTCATTGCTGACGAGGGCTTCGATTTCGTGTTTATCGATTGCCCTCCTAGCTTGGGATTGCTGACCATTAACGCGATGAACGCGGTTAATGAAGTGTTGATCCCGATTCAGTGTGAGTACTACGCCCTGGAGGGTGTGGGTCAGCTGCTCAACAACATCTCAATGATCCGCGAGAGCCTCAACCCCAATCTTCATATTTCCGCGGTTCTCTTGACCATGTTCGACGCCAGGACGAAGCTGTCTCAGCAAGTCGCGGACGAGGTACGTAATCACTTCGGCGCGGTTGTACTCGACAACCACATTCCGCGTAGTGTTAAGGTGTCTGAAGCGCCTGGCTATAGCCAAACGGTTCTGCAGTACGATGGCGGATCTCCGGGAGCTCGAGCTTATTTCGACGCTGCTGTTGAGCTCGCCACCCGTGGTGATTATTCCCCCACTGCTGAAACTGCTCCTATCGGGATTGCCCCGGAACTCCATTAAAGGATCACTTAACTATGGCTACGTCTAATAATAGGAATTCCCCACAATCGCCTTCTGCAGCTAAATCCGTGGCCTCTAAGCCTGGTATGCCGGCAGCCAGCGCAGTTTCCAACGCTCGAAAGGGTGGTTTGGGTCGTGGCTTGGGTGCGCTTATCCCTTCGGGGAATGCTCGTCCGTCTCTGGGCAACGGGGCCGCGGATGTGATCTTGGGTGGCAACACCGCTTCGGGTCGGAACGCCCAGAAGAAGCCCGCGTCCCCCGCTACTCTGTCTGACTCTGATGTAGATGCGTCTTCGTCGAATCGTCAACGTGACGTAACGCTACCGGGTGCAGGTGTGCGAGATGTTGCGGTCGGTGAAACGCGAAAGTCGGTTTCCGAGCCAAAAAATGGGAGCAAGGCGACTGAGTCCCCTGCCGGAGATGACTTCGGCGCGACATACCGGGAAATCCCGCTTTCCGAAGTTCGCACGAATGCTAAACAGCCTCGTACGGTTTTCGATGAGCAAGCGCTCGCAGAACTTGAACACTCGATCCGTGAGTTCGGTCTCATGCAGCCCATCGTGGTTCGAGAACTGCCGGACGGTTCCACACGTTATGAACTCATCATGGGTGAGCGGCGTCTTCGTGCATCCAAGCGAGCCGGGCTCACTGAGATCCCTGCCATCATCCGGCAGACCGAAGATCAGGAAATGCTCCGGGATGCACTGCTGGAGAACATTCACCGCGTCCAGCTGAATCCTTTGGAAGAGGCGGCAGCCTACCAGCAGTTGTTGGAAGAGTTCGCGGTAACCCAGTCAGAGTTGGCTGCTCGCATTGGTCGCTCCCGCCCTCGGGTGACCAACATGCTCCGCTTGCTGCAACTGCCCGTGCCCGTTCAACGGCGGGTCGCTGCCGGGGTGTTGAGCAGCGGTCATGCCCGAGCTCTCCTCGGGATCAAAGGCGGGGCTGAACTGATGGAGAGCCTGGCTACGCGGGTTGTGGCTGAAGGGTTGTCCGTCCGTGCCACTGAAGAGGCTGTGACGCTCTTAAACCGAGAGTTTGAAGAGGGAGCTGATCAAGCCAGTAAGAAGCGTCAGGGGGCAAAGCCAGCGCTTCCTAGCCATGTTTCGCATTGGGCAGATGACATCTCCAATGCTCTGGACACCAAAGTGACCGTGCAAATGGGCAAGAAGAAGGGCAAGATCGTCGTAGAATTCGGTGATCCTGATGATTTCGAACGTATCTCGGAGATTCTCAAGGTGGAATCATAAGGTTAACGAGTTCTCTTGACCCTGTCGCGGGTCCATGAATCGCTCTACTAGGCGGGATGTTTCACGTGAAACATCCCGCTTTTGCTCTGCCAATATCTGTTCAGCGGCTTGGGGCTGTCGGCTGAACTATGAGCTAGGGGTGGTGGTGGGGAGTGAATTTGCTCAACGCTGAGTGAAGGATGGATTACATTGCAGTCCGGGTGGTCTCAACGGAGTTGAACCGGCCGGCATGGGGTGTGCAGGGGTGGGTGGCCGAGAGCATTCGTAGATAGGTGCAGAATGTGGATCGAACAGCAATTGCGGATCGGGCGCGCTAAGGGTCGAAGGTCTGGAGCGTGGTTAACCCCTCCCCCTCGCCGAAGCGCGACTGGTGTATCTGCGGAGTCCCAAGCCGCCCACCTCCCCAACCACGGGAGATGTTTCACGTGAAACATCGTTATGCATTAGAAAACCCCCTCTCCCGTTTCGGGGAATGAGGGGGCGTGCGTGAGGGTTGGAGATCCGCCAGGCACCAGAAACCGATGAAAGCTCAACCGAGAAGCTAGTTACGGAGCTCCCGCGCAAGGAGCTCGTCGAAGCTGAATTGACCGGTGGCGTGGATGTCATTGTCCAACAGGTACAAGCGCTTAACGGCCACCACGATAGATTCTGCGATGCTGTCGCGCACTGCCGGATCGGTGAGCATGGCAACGTCGTGCTCATTGGTCAGGTAACCCGGAACCACCTGGACAGTGGGCATAGTGGTGAGGCGGAGGATATCCCACGTCTGCCGATGGTTGTAGCAATTCTGCAGAGGCGTTCTAGCCGTGATCTCGCGCTGGATGAATCCGGAGAGCTTCTCGCCGATCATGGAGGAGTAAGCGTGAATCGAACCGTAGTAGAAGCTAGCCGCCCCGTTGGCCTTGTCGTTCGGGTAGATGTCGCACTTGAGGGAGATCATCACGTCAGCACCAAAGGCATTGGCCATTGCTGCACGGTCCATCTGCGATGGATTTGCAGAGCGGGGGCGGGAAAGGATCGTTTCCATGCCGGCTGCAATCATTCGACCTTCGATGCGTCCGGCAAGATCCCAGAGGATGTCCTCCTCGAAGATTTGCCCGTGCTTGCCCTGGACGGACACGCCCTTCTCCGGGCCACCGAGGCCGGGATCGATGACAACGCGCTTCCCCGAAAGTTGTGGCCCGGCCGCGCGAATCTGCTCTTGCTCGCGGATGAACTGCGGAGAGCCGCCAGTGATACGGCGACCGAGGTAGGACAAAGCGCGGAGGGTGCTAGGACCCACTACCCCATCGGCCTGGAGGGCGTAATCAGTTTGGTAACTGACCACGGCCTTGTGGGTGTGTGGTCCGAAGTGGCCGTCTACCCGCGAGGTGTAAAAGCCTAGATCGTGTAGCTGCGACTGGAGTTCACTGACATCATCACCGACCAGAGGGTTGCTTTGCAGGGAAAGCACGCGGGCGCCCAGCTTGTAGGATGCTTCGCGCAGCGCCCGTAGCGTGCCAGCGGTGATCGCGCCATCGGCCACGATTCCCCTGTCCTGCTGGAAAGCCTTGAGAGCGTTAGCGAGTTCTTCGTCGAAGTATTCGTCTTCTGAGGTCCACTGCTGCGTATTGCTTCCGGTGGCATCGCCTCGGAAATCTTCGAGGAGCCCGAGGCGTGCGAGAGTACCGCGGGCCTCGGCAACCCGAGGTCCGCTGTCTCCTACACGAAGCAAAAACTTATTCACTGCTGAGTAAACCCTACTTTAAAATTCTAATAATCGGCCGGCGCTAAATGAGCTGGTCAAGAGCAGACTTCAGCGTCTCTTTCGACTGCACTCCCGTAAACTCAGCAACCTTTTCCCCATCTTTAAACACCATGAGTGCAGGAATAGACATCACCTGGAACATGGCGCCTAGCCCCCGCTCTTCATCGACATTCACCTTGGCGACGGTAGCCTGCTCCCCCATTTCCTGAGCGAGCTCTTCCAAGGTGGGATTCATGCGGAGGCACGGCTGGCACCATTCTGCCCAGAAGTCCACCAACACGGGAACGGACGAATCCTTCACCGTTTCCTTGAACGTGGCCTGAGTTACCTTCTGAATACCTGCCATTGGCCGAAACCTCCTGAGCCGCATGGGCAAAAATCTGCTGAGCATCGTTGACCTGAATTAATCAAGCAACGCTTACAAGGACACATCCTACTCGGCTCCAAGCAGAACCAGCCAGAATGACGTCCCGAGATCACCGCGCGCCCAAACCCGCATGCGGATAGGCAGCGGGAGGGAACTAGGTAGTAATAGCAGCCAAGAATTCTTCAGCATCGAGCGCAGCGCGGCAACCGGAACCGGCCGCAGTGATGGCCTGCTGGTAGTGCGCATCCACCAAATCTCCCGCGGCAAACACACCATCTACGGAAGTGCGGGTGGACGGCTCGGCCACTTCCACGTAACCGCTTTCCTGCAGAGCCACCTGGCCCGTGAAGATCTCCGTGCGGGGATCATGGCCAATCGCCACGAACATCGCATCCATGGGGATTTCGGTGATCTCGCCGGTGAGCGAATCCTGCAGCTTCAGAGCAGTAACGGAAGTTTCTCCGAGAACCTCCACCACCTGTGCGTTCATGATGAACTTAATCTTCGGGTTGTTCCGCGCCCGGTCCTGCATGATTTGCGAGGCACGGAACTCATCGCGGCGGTGGATGATGGTGACGGACTGGCCGAACTTGGTGAGGAAGTCCGCCTCCTCCATCGCGGAATCGCCGCCGCCCACAACCGCAATCTGCTTCTCCTTGAAGAAGAAACCATCACAGGTGGCACATGCGGACACTCCCCTACCCAGCAGCTCCTGCTCACCGGGTACTCCCAGGTAGCGAGGTACCGCTCCCGTAGCCAGGATCACGGTGCGCGCACGGTATTCCTCGCCGTACACCCACACCTTCTTGATGGGGCCTTCCAGCTCCACCTTCTCCACATCTTCGCCACGGAGATCAGCGCCGAAGCGCTCGGCCTGCGCCCGCATTTCTTCCATCAGCGCTGGGCCCATGATGCCGTCCTGGAAACCGGGGAAGTTCTCCACCTCGGTGGTTTGCATCAACAAGCCACCGTATTCAATGCCCTCGAAAACCAGAGGCTTGAGATCCGCACGTGCAGCGTACACAGCAGCGGTGTAACCAGCCGGGCCGGAGCCGATGATGATCACGTCATGGATGTGACCGTCGGTGGCGGCAGGGGTGGCGTCGGAAGAAGAAGAATCTTTTCCGGATCCGAGCAGCGAAGTTGCCTGCAGGAAGGGCTTAGTCATGGGTAGTCCTTTGGAAGTTTGTGACCGAGTTCTCACCCAGTCTAACTGTCGGCCAGACCCGAGTATTCCCCCGGTGAGGGCTGTCTCAGGCGGCCATCACCATCGGGGCGTGATCCTGCAGCCCATGCTCGCAGATGAGCGCGCGCAGTGTCCGCCTCGCGCGTGACTTCCGCGATTTCACCGTGCCCACGGGAATGCGCAGCTTCTCTGCCACCTCGACCTCGCTGAGCCCGTACAGCGTTGTCAGCACCAGAACTTCCTTGAGTTCCGACGCCATGGCGTTCAAATACCTCTGCAAATCCAGACGCATGACGGTGGATTCCTCGCGCGGACAGACCGCAGGCATGCTCTTCATCCGCACGTCGAAATCCACGCGGCCAGGTTCGATCCTCCGCGACTTGGCGCGCAGGTGAGTCAATGCGGTGTTGCGGACCAGAGCGAAGATCCACGTGCCCACCTTCGCGCTACCCTCCCAGTGCTGGGCGTGGCGATGAATCTTCAGCAGGGCATCCTGCAGGATGTCATTCCCCTCATCCTCGCAGGTGATGCCGACTTGGCGGATCGCGCGCCACATCAGTTTGTGGTGGCGATGGGCCAGTTCACCGAACGCCCCGCGATGCCCGGCGATGTGGTGGCGTAGCAGTTCCGCATCTGAGCAAGATTGATAATTGGTGGCCAGAGTAGTGGTCATGAGTGTTCCCCCGTGTGTGAGCTGTGCAAACACGTCCCCCGACGTGCGTGAAGCTGTTGGCTCAACAATAACAATGAGGTGGGCGAAGGCGCAGGTTATGCGATCCTTCAGCCCACCTCATTGTGGATAACTAGTGGCCTGTGGAGAACTAGGGGGATTGAGTGGCGGTGGCGGGAGTGCTCGAACTCTGCTGGCCCTTCCACGTGCCCTTCACCTTGACTTCCCCAATCGTGGCGGCATCGGGCTGCGGCAGTTCCGTGATCCACAGCAACAGACGATTCGACTTTGCGGGCTGATCATCGGTGTTCGCGGCCGCGGGCTTATCCAGGGTCACGGTCTCGGCACTGCTGTCCGCCCGGAGCGTAGAGAGCACGGTGGTATCGGTTAGCGTGGCTGGGTCGCCAGTGCTGGAGCGCAGTTCCATGACCGTGCCGGGACGGAGCCCTTCCACGGTGATTTCCGTGAGGGAGGTGTCCTGGGGAAGATCGATGAGCACGCCGATTCCCTCCTTCACGGAACCCGGTCCTGGGCCCAGCTGAGCCTGGTACATATCGGTCTCCCAGGTGGTGGCAGGGTTGCCATCGATGGTGAGCTCCACGGACTCCGGGTTATCCTCCGTGCCCCGGCCATTCGTTGGCAGCCATTCCTTGACATTGTCCAAAGGAACGTTGGCGGGCTCTTGCTGGGACAGCGAACCGGCGCTCTCCCGCAGGGAATCATTGGACACCGGAGAGTTATCGCGATTGCCGCCGAAGAAGGTCACCGCGGCAATCACCAGCCCGGCGATCACAATGGCAGAAAGCAGGCCCGTAGCTCCGGCCGTGGCCAGCGTGCGCGGGCGGACCTTCCCCACGCCGAAACCAGCCTGCTGGCTGGGGTTCGGGGTGGTGTCCTCGGAAATCGAGAGCTCGCCGCTGGTCAACCTGCGCAGGGTCTGGGCGGTATCGCGCAGGTCCGGCTGGGTGTCCTTATCGCGGGCGATCTCGCGGAGATCCTGATATTCCCTGGTCAGGCCTTCAGGGACTTCATCGATGGGCACATTGCGCAGCAGCAGTCCCAGGGTGGTGGCTACTCCGTGAGCATCCTGACGGATGCTGTTCTCCGGCAGCGCGCCGGGGAATGCCAACACCGCGGTACCCGCCGTGGAGATGCGCACGCGGTCGCGGTGATCCAGGCCGAGGGGCGAGCCAGCATCAGCTGCATCGGCCGCCGCATCAGCCAGGTTTGCCACGGCAAAGCCCGCGGCCAATGGATCCGGGGTGGACTCAGCTACGTCGTTCAGCGAGCTACCGTGCACCCATTCGGAAATCACCAGCACCAGAGAGCCGCCGTCCACCACCTGGTGGATGGTGGCCATGCCCGGGGTGTCTACCGATTGCAGGATCTTGGCCCGTCGCAGTATCTGCGCCTTGGCCTGTGCCCGGGCAGCACCATTGCGGGTACGGGACGTGGCCTCATCGCGACCCTTGTGGCCGCCGACAACCGTGGGATCCATGATGGTCAGCGCCACCACGTTGCCCGTGCTCATCTCTCGTGCCTGCCACAGACGCGCAGCGGCAGAGCCACCGTGATCCGCCAGCAGGCGGTAAGCGCCGCCGAGAATCGGGGCGCCTGCCACCAAGCGAGGCCCGCGCACTCGTCCGGCGGACAGCGGTGGCAGCACAGGCATCATGGTGTCCGCAGCGGAGGCCAGCACAGCGGCCTCGAGATTCTGCAGTGGACGGCCAGGGAGAGAGTCGGAGGTGCCGGAGGCTGGCGTCGAAACGAAACGGGAAACACCAGGTAAGCGGGACAGCGCGGCACCCACCGTGGCCACCTCAGGAAGTCGCGAACGGGACAGCACCAGGCCGGTGATCAGGAGGAAGACAATGCCGGCGATGGCCATGCGGATGAGGAACCAGGGGTGCGCGGCTCCGTTGTGGGGGAAGACGAAGGCGCAGAGGAGGGCATCGAGGCGCCAGGAGATGAACGCGCCTACCAGGGAGGAGCCCATAGCCCATCCGGCTGCCTTCAGCACGGAGCGGAATTGCAGGTCGCCCAAGGATCGGCGCAGCAATTGATGGCCGATGATGGCGCCCGCGATAAAGCCCATGCCGTTTGCCGCACCCAGCAGCACCACCACCAGGCGAGTCTCGGTGGCGATGAGCGGCGCAGAAAAGGCCAAGGCCAGCTTGGTGATGGTGATGCCGGCGATGATGAAGGTGGGGGTCCAGACTTCCTCGCGGGCGTAGAACACGCGCAGGTGCAGCAGCACCAGTGCGTAGGGGATCAAGGTGAAGGCAGAGAAACTAATGGTCCAGCCCAGCACGTTGGCGGTGTCCAGACTGTAGTTTCCGTACGCGAAGAGCGCCGAGGCAATAAGCGTGCCGAAGCAGGTGAAGAACACAATGACCGGGATCAGCGCCATCATGGTGAGCTTGGAGGCCATGGTGAGATCACCCACCACGGCCTTGTCATCGCCATCGGCGGCATTGCGGGAAAGGCGCGGCATCACTGCGGTCAGCAGGGTCACGCCAATCACGCCATAAGGCACCTGCAGCAGCTGCCATGCCTGCTGGTAGATCAGCGCGGCGGCGTCGCTGGAGTTGGCGGCGATGCGGTTATTCAGCGCGAAGCCGACCTGGGAAATGGCCACGTAAACGATGATGGCCACGGCCATGCCACCGAAGCTCTTCAGACGGTCATCAATGCCCCACAGCGGGCGCAGGTTAATCCCGGCTTTGCGCAGGTAAGGCACCATGATCAGCGCCTGCACCACCACGCCCAGGGTGGTACCCAGGCCCAGGAGCATGACGTGTGGATTGGTGATGGTGACGTGCTCAAACGGCTGCAGCTTGGAGCTATCCGGCAGCAGCAGGTAGAAGGCCAGGACAGCCAGAGTCACCACGTTGTTGGCCACAGGCGCCCACGCGCCGGGCTTGAATATCTGCTTGGTGTTCAAGATGGCCATGAACACCGCGAACATGGCATAGAAGAAGATCTGCGGCAGCACCAGATAGCCAAAAGCCGTGGCCATCTGCACGTCAACCTTGCCCTCGGTATCCAGCATCACGCGGGTGAGCACTGGCGTGAGCAGGATCGATAACAGCGTGATGATCACTGTCAGGCTGAAGGTGAGGGTGAGGAGTCTGCGGATGAAGGCCTCGCCCTTATCCGAGTCTTCCTTCTCCGCCCGCACCAGCACGGGCACCACCAGGGCCGTCAGCACCGCACCCAGCACCAGCTCGGTGATGAGGTTGGGCAGCGTGTTGGCCGTATTGAACGCGGAAGCCACCGCCGGGCCCAGCACGGAACCGATGAGCACCATGCGCATGAAGCCCGTGATGCGAGAAATCAGCGTGGCGATGGCCATGGAACCACCGGCGCGCACCACCTGGGCATCGGAGGTCTGCTCCTCGTTGTCTTCGGTCTCGGTATTTTTTCCCGACGCCCCATCCGCGTCCTCGGCCTGAGTCAGCACTCGGGCGCTGGGAGCCTCCGCGAGAGTGGAGTGATCCACAGCGGTGGTATCCGCGACCTCCGGGATGGCTCCCGGGGCGAGAGTTGGCTTGGGTTCCGGCGCGAGAGCCGGGGGCCGAGAGCTACGAAAGCGGCTCCGGTGGCCCACGGAAGGCTCACCCGCCGCGGAGTTTTGCCCAGTGGGCGAGCTCGCTGAGGCGGGTTCGGAACGTGAAACATCAGGTTTAGAGTGAGGGGTAGTCACTCCACCATCATTGTTCACCAGTGGCGCTGTGCCTAACGGACACTGGGCGTGTCAGGTTTTTAGCGGGCTTCAATAGGCCGACGACGCAGGCGCGCTGGCCGGCGATTCCAGAAAATCTTGCCGGCAATTCCGATGCCCACCAGCAGGATCGCCACGGAAATCGCTGTACCCGCGGAGATGCCCGGCACGGATTGCACGCGCAAGTCCACGGGGTCGGTGATCGGCGTGCCATCGGGAGAGGCCAGCCACAACTTCAGATTAGTGCTGGCATCAGCGGCATTGTTCGCCGTGTTCAACGAGACCGTGATGGAACCCTTGGCGGGGATCGACGCGTTTTCTTCCTGAAGTTTCAGATCCAGCGGCTGATCACTCTCGGTGGAGTAATCCACCGTGATGGGCACGGGCAGCGGCAGCCCATTGCGTGCCAAAACCAACAGAGGCGAGGAATCCGAGGTGCGGGTGAACACATTGCCGGGCGGAACCAGCGTGACTGATCTGCGCAACGCCGAGAAGATCTGGTTGACCTCATCGAGCCGCCGGTTCACATTCCCGCGGGTCTCAGCCCAGGCACTGCGCACCCGCAGGCGGTAACTGCTAGTGGCGCGGGTGAGATCACCGTAGAGAGGACGGGTGAAGCTCTCGCGGGTCAGCGCGATAGTTGGGTCATTGTGCATGGTGGTGGTGAGTTCCTGCAGCGCGGTGGCCTGCTCGGAGATTCGCTGCGCCTGCCCCTCCCCCAGCGCGCCCGGATCCAGGTAGGGCTCCACCAACGAGCCCTGCCCGGTTTTCTGCTGCAACACGGAAGTCAGCGGGGCAGGAACTGCGCGCCCCTGAGTGAAGGATTGCGAGATGGCTGACAAGAATTGGCTGGCACCCGCGCCATTCACGCTCCACAGGGAGGGCGGAACAGCCAAAACGGTATTGCCCGCGCGCACTTCCTCGTTGAAGATCGCGGTGGCCTCAGCCATCCGAGCTGTAGGGCTATCCTCCTCCACGTCATAGCGCTTGCGCGGGTCGGAATACGCGGCGATGGATGGCTGCTCACCCGTGGCCTGCAGGGCTGATCCGAGATCCGCGGAATAACCCACGGCGTGCAGTTTCGCCGCTCCGAGCACAGTGGGCGGGACGGAACTGGAGATATCCGTGGAGCTCAACGGGGTGATCGGAGATTCCGGCTCAGCGTTCTCCACCGGTTCTTCAGCAGGGCCGGACTGCACGTTGACGGTGTTGCCCGCCACCAGTGCGCTCACCGTCTGCGGTTCCTGCCCTGGAATGACCGGGTTTTCCGCTGGGGTGGAGACTGATCCGCCATTTTTCACCCGCCGCTCGAAAGCCTCAGACAGATCAACCTGCGCGCCTTGCGTGGCCGCATGCCGCAGCAGGGGGGTTGAAGCGGGAGAGAGATATCCGGCGTCGGGAATAACGACATTCTGCGTGGGCCACACGCCCAGGATGCGGTGGATGATCTGCGGACCCTGCGCCAGAGCGTGCATGCCCAGCCAATCCTGCTGGGTTTCCGCGATGGTGTTCAGATCCGCACCGGCATAGGGCAGAGCCACGCTACACCCGTGGTCAACGGTGGTTTTCAGGTCCGCCAGCCACTCCTTGGCAGCCTCCACACCGGTGCCCTCGGAGAACTCGAGGTCATCGCCGCCGAAGATATCGCCCCAGGAATCGCGCAGCTGCTTGGGTTCGGTGACGGGGCTGGGGCGCTCATGGCCCACTCGATAACCGCGGGTCATTCGATCCACCGTGTCCAGGAGCTCGGGATCCACGGCCACGCAACTGGCCTGACGGAGCTGCTCGCCCTGCGGGCCCTCGATGGCGGTCCGGTAGGTGTCCAGGAGCTCCCGCAATCGGCCGCCTTCCGCGAGCTCTTCCGCGAGGTGTTCATCGGTCAGGTACAGCGGGGAGCGTTGCGGGGCCTCCCCCGTTCCGCCGCCAAGAACATGTGTTTCCGACGCCAAAGGCCACACAAAAGTCACCGGAGTAGCCGGGGCGGGAGGTTCGTTTGTTTCCGCGGGGCGAGGTTCTGTCTGGCTGATGGTGGTGCGGGCTACGCCCACCAACTGTTGGGAGGATTCCTGCTGCTCAGCGGATTGCGCGCTGCCGCTGAGAGCGAACATCACTGGGTGGCTGCCCGGGCTGAAGAGCTCGGGGATCAACACGCTATTGCTGGATTCTTCCGCGCCTCCCGGCTCCTTGAGAATGTGCAGTGTGTAGGTCTGCGATTGCCCCGGGGAGATGTCCTGGGGAATGCTCAGGGCGTTTGAAGACTCGGGATATTCACCGTAATTGGCCAATTGTGCGGAGCGAACCGCAGCGCCGTTCTCCACGGCTGGCTGGGAAAGCACCCGCAGGGAGAGGTCCGTGAGCGGCGCGGAGGTGTTGTTGCGGATGTTGAGCTCCGCGGTCACGGAATTCGCTTCCACCTTCAGGGCTGAGAGTTCATTCTTGACTCCCAGCTCCGGATCCGTGCTCCGTGCCAGCGGGTTTTCCCAGGCAGGGATGTTTTCTTCAACGGAAGGGTCTTGCGGTGGCGAGTAGGTTTGCGCCTCCGCCAGCGGGGAAAGGGTGGGCAGCGCGCTGGCTGCACTGAGCGTGGCGACGCTCAAGGTGGCGGCAATAGTCAGGGATGGTCGTCGCAGATTTCCGCGCAGCTTTCGGCGCAGCGCGGGCTGGCGCTGTGCACGGCTGGGCGAATGAGACATGGAGACAGCCTAACGCGGGGTGAACCGGCCGGCCTTGGCTTCGGCGCGCGCATATTCCGGGAGGCGCTCAAAAGCTTGGCGTGCCAAGCGGCGCTCATCGGCGTACGCCAAGCGCTCCACCAGCTGGTTTACGGGCAGCCAGGCCACTTCCGTGACTTCCGGATCTTCATCATTGAGGTTGCCGTCCACGTAGCGCAAGAGGTGATGATGCACGGTCTTGTGGATGCGCACGCCATCGGAGACGAACCAATAATCGATGGTGCCGAGGTCCGCGATCACTTCCCCAGCCACACCCGTTTCCTCCCACACCTCGCGCTCGGCGGTGGCGTGCTGGGATTCATCCGGCTCCACATGGCCCTTGGGCATGGACCACAGCAGGCGACCCCGACGATCCAATCGCCCGATGAGTGCCACGTAGATGCGGGAAAGATCCACGTTGCCCTCATTGCTCACTGCCTCTGCCAGGCCGGAGATCACTAGGCCGCCAGCGGATGTCTCCATGGAAACGGGCAGCTCAGAGTGCGCATCGTTGTAGTGAGAGGCCGTGCGTGGTTGATTGCGACGGTACTGATTGGCTGCGGGGCGCCGGTTGCTACGGTTTCCCTGGCTGCTTTCCGAACGGCTATTTTCCGTACGGTTTCCCCCGGGATTATTGCCGGAATTACCACCCCTGCGTGAACGATTTCCGCGCGAATTGCGGGAGCCTGAGCGGTTGGCGTTCTTGGCGGCTGGGCGCTGCTGACCCTTGTGCTCGCCACCCTGCTTCTTTGCGCCACCGCGAGCAGCGCCGGAACCTTCAGAAGAAGCGTCTTCAGAACTCTTCGCCTGGGCGCTGTTGCCTTGCTGGTTGCCCGGCCGGTTCTTGTTGTTCTTATTGGAACGCCGACGCCGACGACGCCGTGGAGCGCCACCGGAAGTCTCGTTCTCATTCATTTGTATAAGACTAGTCGTCTCGGCAAATAATAGGGAACCGCGTAGTGGGCCTGGGGTGACCCCAATCCTGGTTACGTACTTTTGCGTGCAAAGTGATGTGAATCACTAAGGTGGGAATTGTCATGACCCCGACTTTAGGAATCCACCATGCTTGCCGGACTCAATGCCCCGCTCACACCTCTGCGCTTCCTTCAACGCAGCGCCACCGCGTACCCAGAGAGAACCGCGTGCATCGATGGGCCACGCCGAATCACCTTTGCGGACATGAAACGGGACGCAGAGAAGATGGCCCGGGCTTTGCTCAGCCGGGGACTGCAGCGCGGCGAGCGGGTGGGGATGCTGGCTGCCAACAGCTATGAGGCGCTGCTGGCTCAATTCGCGGTGCCGTTGGCTGGCGGAGTGCTGGTGCCGATCAACACCCGGCTCGCACCCGCGGAAGTCCGCTACATCTGCGATCACGCCAGCATCAACATTCTCTTCGGAGAGCAGGAACTCATCCTGGCCTGCCGGCGGACCCTTGGCAGCGCCGGGCTGGTGGAGACTTTCGTGCTCATCCACGATGCCGATGGTTCGCAACCGCAGCCGGAACATCCAGATCAGGGTGCGGTTATTACGTTTGATGATTTTCTTGCTGGCGTCGAAAACCAAGAAGAACCGGAACTGATTTATGGCGTGGAGGATGAAGATTCCGCCATCGCCATCAACTACACCTCGGGCACCACGGGCAGGCCAAAGGGCGTGGTGTACACCCACCGCGGTGCCTACCTGGCCGCGCTGGGCATGGTGATGACGCATCAGTACAACCGCGATTCGGTCTACCTGTGGACGCTCCCCATGTTCCACTGCTCCGGTTGGTGCACGGGGTGGGCGGCAATGGCGGCGAGCTCCACGCAGGTCGCATTGCGAGCGGTGCGTGGCCCGGACATTTGGCGCTATATCGACGAAGAAGGCGTGACAAACCTCTGCGGAGCGCCGGCTGTGCTGGCGATTATTGTCAACGCGCCGGAAGCGCACGAGGTGGACAACCTGATGATCGCCACCGCTGGAGCTCCACCCAGCCCCACCATCATCGCCGCGTGTGAGGACTTAGGAATCGACATCGTCCACGTCTACGGACTCACGGAGACATATGGGCCCACCGTTGCCTGCGTACCTCAAGTCGCGTGGAAGGATCTCCCGACTGCCGAGCGCGCCCAACTGAAATCGCGCCAGGGAATTGGCATGGTGACCAGCGAAGAAGTGCGAGTGGTGGAGCAGATCGCCAAGAATGCGCCCCGGGATGTGGAGCTGCATGACGTCCCTGCAGACGGGAAAACCATGGGTGAAGTGGTGATGCGCGGCAACGTGGTGATGAAGGAATACTTCAACAACCCGGATGCCACCGAGAAAGCCTTTGCGGGCGGGTGGTTCCACTCCGGCGACCTCGCGGTGCAGCACCCGGATGGGTACATCCAGATCCTGGATAGGGAAAAGGATGTGGTCATTTCCGGTGGTGAGAACATCTCCACCATCGAGGTGGAGCAGGCGATTATCAGTCACCCGGCCATCGCGGACGTGGCTGTGGTGGGCGTGCCAGATGAAAAGTGGGGTGAGGCACTGCGCGCCTATGTGGTGCTCGCCGCAAACGTGCAGCAGGAAGATTCCGTGGAAGCCTCGGTGATCGATCACTGCCGCGGGCTCATCGCCGGGTTCAAGGTGCCGCGGGATTACCGGATCATCGAAGAACTGCCGCGCACATCCACCGGCAAGGTGCGCAAGAACGAGCTGCGGGAGTGGGAGGGCTGAAAGAGCGTCATGGCCACAAGGTAGAATCTGCGCTGTGAACGACCGATCCTCCTCCCCCGCCCAGCACGTACCGGATTCTGCCCTGATGGCGAATGCGTGGCGGGGTCTGCAGGAGCTCGATGGCTGGTTGCGACCCTTGGCGGAGGCTTTCGCGGCTGCGGGGCATCCCATCTATCTGGTCGGTGGATCCGTGCGCGATGCGCTGCTGGGCCGTTTGAGCCATGACTTGGATTTCACTACCCCGGCTCGCCCGGAGGAGATCATCCGGATTATCACCCCGCTGTCCAGCACGGTGTGGGATATCGGCATCGAGTTCGGCACGGTATCCGCGCTGGTCAAGGGCATGACGCTGGAGATCACCACGTTCCGCGCTGATCAGTATGACGGGGAATCCCGCAACCCCGAAGTGACGTTCGGTGACACCCTGGAGGGCGATCTCTCGCGGCGCGATTTCCGCGTGAACGCGATGGCTCTGCAGCTCTCCGCCGAGGGCGAGCATGAGTTCCGGGATCCGCTCGGTGGCCTGCAAGACTTGAGCGCCGGCGTGCTGGACACCCCGGATTCCCCGCAGATCAGCTTCAACGATGATCCCCTGCGGATGCTGCGCGCGTGCCGTTTTGTCTCCCAACTGGGACTTTCGGTGGCACCCCGGGTGCAGACCGCGATGCAAGACATGGCCCAGCAGATCGAGCGCATCACGGTGGAGCGGGTGGCCGTGGAGCTCAACAAGCTGATGCTGGGTGAAAAGCCATGGGAGGGCCTGGACCTCATGGTGAGCACTGGTCTGGCCGAATACGTGCTGCCGGAATTGCCCGCGCTGCAGCTCACCCAAGATGAGCATCACCAGCACAAGGACGTGTACTGGCATTCCCTCAAGGTGCTGGGCAACGCGGTGGAGCTGGAGCGCGAGCGCGGCATGGAACCGAGCCTGGAATTGCGCTGGGCTGCACTGATGCATGACATCGGCAAGCCCGAGACCAGGGCTTTTAATGACAACGGCAACGTCACCTTCTACCAGCATGAGGTAGTGGGAGCCCGCATCACGCGTCACCGCCTGCGCGCGCTGAAGTACAGCAAGCAACACATCAAGGACATCTCCGAGCTGGTGCGCTTGCACATGCGTTTTCATGGCTATGGCCAGGGAAACGGCACGCCTGAGGATGATGGGATCTGGTCCGATTCCGCAGTGCGGCGCTACGTCAACGATGCCGGCCCACTCCTGCCCCTGCTCCACCTGCTGGTTCGCGCGGATTGCACAACCCGCAACAAGAACAAGGCCAACCGCCTGCAACGCAAGTATGACGGTCTGGAAGCGCGCATCGCGGAACTGCAGGAGCAGGAGAACTTGGACGCGGTGCGGCCAGACCTGGACGGCAACGAGATCATGCAGATTCTGGATCTTCAGCCCGGCCCAGAGGTGGGGCGCGCGTGGGCGTACCTCAAGGAGCTGCGCCTGGATGAGGGACCGCTGGATCGCGAGGCCGCCATCGCCGCTCTGCAGCAGTGGTGGGCGGAAGAACAAGCCAAGAACCAAGAGGATGACTCATGAGCGAACAAGGCCCCGACCTGCAATTATCCCCTGGCGACATCATCTTCATGTCTGCCCATAGTGTGGCCAACCCCGGATTTGTGGCTCCCGCTTCTGACTCTTCTTTTGAGGACGACGCCATGCAGACCTTCGAGGACTGCTTTGGTACGGAGCCTGGAGAGCTGGCAGCCCCAGGTTTCCCCACGGCAGATAGCATTCTGGTGCTCTCCGTGGAGCAGGATCTGACGTTCATCGGGGTTCGCCTGGGCGTGATGTCCACTGACCCGGTGGCTAATCACCTGCCGGAGCTCGCGGACAAGCTCACCAAACCAAAGGTCTTCTTTATTGGTGGGGAAAACCAGCCCGTGGTGCTCGGCGTGGGTTATCTGAGCAATCCAATCGAGGCCGATGAGGCCAAGCAGAAGATCAACAACGGTGTGCCGCTGTTCGGCAAGGGCCACCAATTCCTGCACATCCGCACGGGTGATCCCCTGCAATCCGTTGAGCAGCAGATCGCAGCGGCCGGTAATGAACTGGCTGGGATGCGGCTTTTCCATAGCTTCGTTACCGGACCAGTGGCGCATGTGAAGCAGTGGAAGCAGGCCGGGTTCGTGGAGGTGGAGCAGGCGGAATTCGCTGATGTGTTCACGGAAAAGCCCGTGGAGACTTGGCGACAGATCATGGCCCGCCGGCCCTTCCCGGAGAATCTCTTCTCCACGTGGGCCCAGAATCCCGAGCGTAACTAAATGGGAGAGGCAGACCCGATAGAGAATTCGGGTGGCTCCCTGAGCCAAGAGATACGGGCGGGTATCGGCGATGTCTGGGCCGTCGCTCTGGGTCTCTTCCCGCTGGGCTTGGCCTTCGGGCTCTTGATCACCCAACTGGGTTTCAGCTGGTGGTGGGCACCAATACTTTCCATCGCGATCTACGCCGGATCCATGGAATTTCTCGCGCTATCCCTGATCACGGGTGGCGTGGGACCGCTGAGTACAGCGCTGTACACGCTGGTGGTGAATTTCCGGCACGTCTTCTATGCGCTGAACTATCCCCTGGCCGCTGTAAAAAGTCTGGCTGGGCGGGCATATGGAGTGTATGCGCTCACCGATGAAACCTACGCGGTGGTTTCGGCCAACCGGAACGTGAAGTGGACCGGGCCGCGGGTCATCACGGTCCAATTGCTGCTGCAAACGGGATGGATCAGCGGAGGAATCATCGGTGGAATTGGTGGCTCTCGGTTGCCAATGCAGCTGGAAGGCATGGAGTTTGCCCTGACCGCGCTGTTCACGGTGCTGGCTATCGAGGCCTTCGTGGGTTACAAGGATCTCTCCCTGCCGCTGACCGCCCTGGTTGCTGCGGTTGTTGGTTTTGCGGTATCACCAGACAACATGTTGATGATCGCCATGAGCGTCTACTTTGTGGTTCTGCTGGTGCGCTTCTTTGTACCCCGGGTGGATAGCGCACTGCGCTGGAAAGTGGGCGGTGAGCAGCAATGATTCTAGCTTCAGCGGGGCTTCCCGAAGGCGTGGATCTGGGTGCGACCATCTGGATCCTGGCGGTGATCTTCCTGGTCACCGTGGCACTGCGCGCACTGCCATTCGCCGCGCTGCGCTTCATGCGGGAATCCAATTTGGTGGCATGGCTCGGGCTCGCCATGCCCGCTGGGGTGATGACCATCCTGGTGGTTTACGCGCTCGCCGGAGGTATGGGTGCCCCGGGTGGTGCCTGGGCACTGGGCCTGGGATTGGCGTTCACCGTGGCGCTCCACCTGTGGAAACGCTCCGCCAGCCTCTCGATCTTACTGGGCACGCTGTTTTATCTGGTTTTGGTGAACTGGGTTTTCTAAGTACTGGGTTCGTATAGCGCCGGCGTGAGAGTGCGCTGACCGGTCCACTCGGCACTGCCCGCTACGATGAGGGCATGCCTACCCCAGATTTCATCCTCGAACTGCGCAAACACGTGGGCCACGCCCCTCTCTGGCTCCCGGGCGTGACCGCGATCGTGCTCAAGGAAGTCCCAGCTGACGCACCCATCTGGGAGGTGCCGGAGGTACTGCTGGTCAAGCGGGCTGACGATGGTCAGTGGACCCCAGTCACCGGAATCATCGATCCCGGCGAGGAGCCCCACGTGGCAGCCATCCGCGAGGTCAAGGAGGAAACCGGGTTGGAGGTAACCAATGAGGCGCTCTTGGGCGTGGGCCACGTGGGGCCCGTGGAGTACCCCAATGGCGACGTGACCAGCTACGTGGACACCGCCATTCGCTGCAGGCTCACCGCGGACTCCCCTACCGAGCCTTTTGTTGCCGACGCCGAATCCACCCATGTCGGCTGGTTCCCTATTTCTCAGCTCCCCGCTATGCAGCCGCGATTCCGGCTGGTCATCGCCGATGCCGCAGCCCAAATGAAACACCCCGGCGGCTTCCGCCCGCGGATGGGTTACGAGAAGAGATCACCACGTGTGAGCGGTCGTTGACTCTTCTGACTGCTCAGGGAAGCGCTGCGCGTAGGTAGAAGCCCTGACGGAGCAAATGATCAACTGCACCTGGTGGAAGATCATCAACGGCAGAATGAGCAGTCCCAGCCCCCCGGAACCGAACATCACAGCGGCCATCGGCAGGCCCGCAGCCAGGGATTTCTTGGTACCTGCGAATTGGATGGCCACCTGGTCCTCGTAGTTGAAGTGCAGCTTGCGGGACACCACGCTGGTCATCCACAGCATCAAGTACACGAAGACCACGGAGCCCAGCACCAGCCCCAGGATGGACATCCAGGAAACGGTGCTCCAAATCCCCTGCACCATGCCTTCGGAGAAGCTCACGTAGACCACCAGCCCGATGGAAATCTGATCTACCTTCTTGGTCATGGGAGATGCGGCGAAATCCTTGACCCAGGGACGCAGAATCTGGCCGATGAAGAACGGCAGGAGCAATTGCGCGCCGATGCTGAAGAAGGTGCTGGAGTCGATGTGAATCCCGCCTGGCGTCGCCATCAAGAGGAACACCAACAATGGGGTGAGGAACACGCCCAGCAGCGAGGACGTGCTGGCCGCAACGATTGAGGCGGCAACGTTACCGCGTGCAATCGAGGTGAACGCCACGGATGACTGCACCGTGGAGGGCACGAGGGTGGTGAAGAGAATGCCCATGTACATCTCCTCGCCCACCAGAACCGAGAGCGGCTTCATGGCCAAACCGAGCAGAGGGAAGACCACGAACGTGAAAATCACGATCAGCAGGTGCAAACGCCAGTGCATGAGGCCCTTGAGGGCTTCCTTCGGGGCCAAGCGAGCACCGTAGAGGAAGAACAGGAATCCGATGGCGATCTTGACCACCCAGTCTGCAATTTCTGCGGCCTCTCCCCGAACCGGGAGCACAATACCGGCGATTACTCCGAGGAGGATCAGCCAGATGAGAAGGTCGGGGCGGTAACTGAGGATTCGCTGCAGCATGGGTGGTCGTTTCCTTGTGCGGGTGGGCTAGACGGTTTCCAACGCGTTATCGAGCTCAGCGGTGGTGGTCTTGGGGATGAGCATCGCGGCGAGCACGGATACGCCCAGGATCACCGCACCCACGATGAACGCGGTGGTGTAACCGGCGGTGCTCTCCGAGCCTTCGGGGGAGCCAGCGACCATGAAGACGGGCAGAACCGCGAAGGAAATGCCGGCGCCCAGGTTGAAGGCGGCGGAGTTCATGCCGGGCAGGAAGCCCTCGTAATCCTTTGGCGAGTTCACCACGCCCAGGTTGTTCAGCACGATGTTGCCGATGCCCGCGTACGTGACACCCAGTAGGATCACGGCGATGATCAGAACCCACTTGGAGTTCACGCCGACGAACGCGAGGGTCAGCAGCAGTGCAGCTGAGGCGAGGTTGCCGATGAGCAGCAGGTTTCGGTAGCCAATCACTGGCGCGTAACGGCCAGCGAATGGTCCCACTGCCAAGCCGAGCAGCGCGTATGGGGCCAGGATGAAGAACGCGGTGTGATCGGCAGGCATGGAGAAACCGGCCGTGGTGTTCTGTGCCAGGGACATTGCCACTCCGTTCACCGCGGCGAAGACACCGGTCATGGTGAGGACGGTGGTGAGCAGCAATGCCCAGGTCTGGCGGCGCTTGAGGTACTTCGGTGCCACCAAAGGCTGGTCGTGCTTCTTCTCATAGGTCCAGAACACGGCGAACATGAGCAGGGCGATGAGGAAGCCCACGCCAACGTATAGCCAGTTGGCCTGGCCGGCCTTGCCCGCTTCGTTCACAGCCAAGGTGATGGCGCACACGCTGATGATGAGGAACACGGCACCCAGCCAGTCCATCTTCACATTGCTGGAAGGCTTGGACTCCGGAGCCCAGAGGGCCACAGCTGCCACGGCGATCGCGCCGATGATGGCGATGAGCCAGAACACGGAACGGTAGCCAAAGTTTTCGGCCAGCCAGCCGGAAACCAGGACGTCCACGCCAGCCACGCCACCGTTGATGGCAGCGATCAGGCCCAGGAGCGTACCCAGACGAACTTCGTTTTTCACCTGACTACGCAGGATGATCAGCGTCATGGGGATAGTGGGGCCAGCGATGCCCTGCAGTGCGCGAGCCAGCAGCAGAATCTCGATGTTGGGTGCAAGTGCCGCGATCACACCGCCCAAGGCCATGACGGCGAGCATGAGGAGGAGGATCTTGCGTCGACCAACAATGTCAGACAGACGAGGAAGGAAGAGGCCACACAGCGCACCGCCGGTGAAGAAGGCGGTCTGGGTCAGACCCACCGTGGCTTCATCGGTGTTCAGTTCCTTGGCCATGGTGGTCAGGACTGGGGAGAGCATGGACGCATTGAGCTGGAAAGCGACTGCAGCTGTGATCAGCACGCCCATGAGCAGGGCGATGCCGCCCTTGCGTGAATCCACGGGGTCAGCGGTGGGCGCACCGTGGGAGGAGCTCACGGCCGTGGCACCCTTTTGTGTGGCACCGTTGGGCCGGGAAGAGCCGTTTGGAGAATCATTCGTGGTCAAGATAAATCCCTTGGGGAAGCTAGGGCGGGTTTAATCGCGGAAGTTGGTATTGCCGAGGCGGGTCAGTGCCGAGGTGAGCAGATCGAAGAAGCGATCCGCGTCCACATCCACGGCCACGCGGTGTTGCGTGCCGTTTTCTGCGGCTTCGTAATCGTCTGCCAAGCCCAGGGCACTGGGGTCTGCAGACTGGTCTGGGTTCCAGGTACGGCGCAGGTCAACCACGGTTTGTCCGCGGGTGAACTCGCCCTTGGTCTCCACTTGAATGGGCGCGACGATGGTGCGCAGAACCTGCGGGTCGGCCACGGCGGCCACGGCCAGGGGATCGTGCATCGGTGGGCCGGGGTAGCGGCGCTCGCGCATGTAGGACTCCCCGAAGAATTCCACCAGCTCGGCGATGAATTGGGAGACGTCCGTGTTCACGGACTTCAGCTGGTTCATGCGCTCTGGGGTGGCCAGGACCTTGTGGGTCACGTCGAGTCCGACCATCGTCACGGGCCAGTTGGCCTCGAAGACGATCTGCGCTGCTTCTGGGTCTGCCAAGATGTTGAATTCCGCGGCGGGAGTCATGTTGCCGGTGTGGTGGCCGCCACCCATCAGAGTGATTCCAGCCACGCGTTCCACCAGCTCAGGGTAGGTGCGGGCGAACAGAGCGATGTTCGTCAGGGAGCCCGTGGGCACCAGATGCACGGACTTCTCGGGCTGTTCGCGGACGATGTCTGCGATGAGCTGGATGGCGTGGCGCTCATCCAGTTCGACACCAGGGGCGGGCAACTGTGGGCCGTCCAGGCCGGAATCACCGTGGATCTCCTCTGGGATCAGCTGCGGGCCAACCAACGGGCGGTCTGCACCAGCGGCGAAGGGCACGCCCGTGATGGCTCCCACTTTCGCTAGAGCTCGGGCATTGGTGGTGACCTTTTCCAGCGTCTGATTACCGGCCACGGTGGTTACGCCAAGCAGCTCAATGTCTGGGTTTCCCCAGGCCAGGAGCATCGCAATAGCATCATCGTGACCTGGGTCGCAGTCCAGAATGATTTTAGTAATCTTTCTTGGCCTTTCTCTCAAGTCTTCACGTTCTACGTCCCAGTCAGACTAGCCCCACACTGGTCATTTACGGTAGACGCGCACCAATTATTTTGCTTGCAAAAACTCTTTGTGGAGAGCGCGAATGGCGGATTCGGAAGCATAGGAACCTGCAGCCCCCGCCGACCGCGTGGCCAAAGAGCCCGCTACTGCCCCCAACCGGGCTGCCTCAACCAGGTCCGCTCCCTGAGCCAATGCAGCCGCAAGGGTTCCGGAGAAGGCATCCCCTGCCCCGGTGGTATCCACCACGTGGGGTGAAGGTGGGGAGGCCACGAATTCCACGTCATCCTGCGTGATGATGGCTGCACCTTTAGGCCCCAGCGTGACCACCGCTGATTGCGCAACCCTGCGCAGCTCCTCAACCAGCTGCTCAAACGGGGTATCGCGAGGCATCTCCGTTACATCGGCTGCCTCGAGTTCATTGACGATCAGCGGGTCCGCAGCCTTCAACAGCGCCTTATCCTTGGTGGTCACCGGAGCCAGATTGAGCACGAAGCGCGCACCGGGCAGTTCGGCCGCGAGCTGGGGCAGTTCCGCCGAGTGGGCCGGCGTGAGTTCCCCTTGTGCCAGCAGAACCTTGATGTTTTCGACGCCGCCCTCCCCCTGCAAGGCTTTCCCACAAGCAATGGGGCTAATGGATTCATTGGCACCCGAGGTGACGATGATGATGTTCTCCCCTGCAGCATCATTCATGATGAAGGCCTGCCCGGTGGGTTGATCAACGCGGACCACGTGGGTGGTGTCTACGCCATGCTGCTGCAGTTCCTTGAGTGCCAAATCCGCGAGGGGATCCGGCAGGTTATCCGCTGATTCCTTGGGACCAACCGCGGAGAGCAGCAAGGTTTTCACACCCATGTGCGCTGCTGCCGCGGCCTGGTTTGCTCCCTTGCCACCCAGACCCTGCACTCCCCTGGTGCCGATGACAGTCTCCCCCGGCGCGGGAAAGACATCCAGACCCACGAACGTATCAATGTTGGTGGTGCCGCATACTGCGACGATGGGCTGCTGATCATTGGTGCCACGTGCATCATTGATTGGAGAATTACTCATGAGAATCAGGTTACTCAGAGTCAAGACAGGGATAGCGCTCCAGCACCGTGATGCTAAAGCGAGAGCAGTTTTCCACGGCTATTTGCATTAGTAGGCAGATCCGCAGGTGCCACTGTGACACACTGGGTGGAGAAAGTTCGACGAAGAAGAGAGTGTTTCGCCATCAACATGGGTATGTTGATTGTCGCTGTCACGTGGGGTTTGCTGGCACTCTTGTTTTTCGCCATCGCCTGGCTCACCACCTTTACGTTGCGCAGGCTTAATCAGCGCAACCGCAAGGCTGAGTACCGGGAGCGGGAAGAGTTTGGCGTCGAAGCACATGAAGATCATGAAGAGGACGCTGACCTCGAGGAGCCCAGCGACTCTGAGCCCATCGAGCGGGCCTATGTGTACGGCGAGCGCGGCGAGCGCGGGGACAATGAATACGGCGAGCACAATCACGATTTCCAGTACGCTGCCGAGCCTGAACCAGTGGTGCGGCGCTCCGGTAGGCATCGCGGGGCAGATGAGGTAGCGGAAAGCTACAGCCCAGCTGCGAGGCACGCTGCCCCTAGTTCAGGAATTGCCACTCCGGCCAGCAAAAAGCCCCGGCACGCAGCGCCGGAGCAGGAGAGCTAAATTTCTTTGGAGCTAGGTTCCGTTTAGCGGATGTCTTGAGCTGCGACCGCGCGCCGGGCAGCATCCAGATCCAGAGCTGGAGCGCTTTCCGCACCACCTTCGCAGGCACCGTTCAAGGAGCAGGAACCGCAGGCTTGGCCGGAGGCACACTCATCGGCGCTGACCTCGCCAGTAGGGGTGGTTTCGGCGGATCCACCTGCTGAACAGCATCCGCTTTCGGCTTCTGCAGCCTTCTGTGCGCGGGCATCAATTTGCGCCAATGTGTGTGCAGCCAGCGCGGCACCCAAGCCCAGCAGGAAGAGTGCAGCCACCACCAGGCCGGCAACGATCAACCATGCCCACCCGCGGGCCTGCCACGCCACCGCGGCCGCACCGAGCATCGCCAAGCCTGAACCCGTCCATGCAGGACCGGCAATCTTATGGCCCATCACCCAGTATTCGGCGGACTTGCGCACCTCGGGGATTCGCAACCCCACCAGCGAGTTCCCCGGCAATTTACCCGCCAAGCTGAGCACACCCACGGCCAGAATAGCCACACCGAATATTGCCAGAATGATGCCCAGGAAAATCATGCTTCTCAGTCTAGAACTGCGTGGGGTAATCACCAAGTGGGTGTGCATCGCGCGACTGCCCGGGTGCCGCGACCCCTGCGCCCGACCCGCGGTTGCCACGTTGTCCTGGCCACCAACTACAATTTTCAACCATGACCAACCCTGGATCCAGCAACGCGAACAGCACCGAAAGCACCACTCCTTCCTATCGCTACACGCCTCAACTGGCAGCCGATATTGAGAAGCGCTGGCAGGAGCAGTGGAACAAGCAAGGCACGTTCAACGCTCCGAACCCCACGGGTGATCTCTCGGAGCCAGGTTTGCAGCTGCCTGCGGATCGCATGTTCGTGCAGGATATGTTCCCCTACCCTTCCGGCGTCGGCCTGCACGTGGGACACCCGCTGGGTTATATCGCCACGGATGTTTTCGCGCGTTTCCACCGCATGAAGGGCGCAAACGTCCTGCATACGCTGGGTTATGACTCCTTCGGTTTGCCCGCAGAGCAGTACGCCGTGCAGACGGGTACCCACCCGCGCACCACCACCATGGCGAACATCGAGAACATGGAGCGCCAGCTGGGTCGCCTGGGCTTGGGCCACGATAAGCGCCGCAATGTGGCCACCACCGATAAAGATTTCTACCGGTGGACCCAGTGGATTTTCCTGCAGATCTACAACTCCTGGTTTGATCCAGAGGCAAATGATGGCAAGGGCAAGGCCCGCCCCATCGCGGAACTGGAAACCAAGTTGGCTGCTGAGCGCGAGGACTGGTCTTCCCTCAGCGAGCCCGAGAAGCAGGCGATCCTGGACGAGCACCGCCTGGTGTACCGCTCCAATTCCATGGTGAATTGGTGCCCTGGCTTGGGAACCGTGCTGGCTAACGAGGAAGTCACCGCCGATGGACGCTCCGAGCGCGGCAACTTCCCCGTGTTCCGCAAGAACCTTCAGCAGTGGATGATGCGCATCACCGCGTACTCGGATCGCCTCATCGATGACCTGGATTACCTGGACTGGCCAGAGAAGGTTAAGTCCATGCAGCGCCATTGGATTGGTCGTTCGCGCGGTGCTGAGGTTGATTTTTCTTCCGACGCCACGGATGACGCAATCACGGTATTCACCACGCGTCCGGATACCCTCTTCGGCGCCAGCTACATGGTTCTGGCCCCCGAGCACGAGCTGGTTGATTCGCTGGTGGCCGCGGCTGCGGAGAACGCCTATGAGGGCGTGGATGAGCGATGGACCAACGGTGCCGCCAACCCTGCTGAGGCCGTGGCTGCTTATCGCGCGTCCATCGCGGCGAAGAGCGACCTGGAGCGCCAGGAAAACAAGGAAAAGACCGGCGTGTACTTGGGCGCGACCGCCACCAACCCCGTGAACGGGGAAAGCGTTCCGGTGTTCATCGCTGACTACGTGCTGATGGGTTATGGCACCGGAGCCATCATGGCCGTTCCCGCGCACGATGAGCGCGACTTCGATTTCGCTTCAGCCTTTGGCCTGCCGATCAAGCAGGTCGTGGCTCCTGCCGGTCAGGATGCCACGGATGGGCAGTTGGAGGAAGCGTTTGTGGATGGCGGCGTGGCCGTGAACAGCGCGAATGACCGCGGTCTGGATATCAACGGCCTGAGCTTGGAGGATGCCAAGGCCGCGACCATCGAGTGGCTGGAGCAACAGGAAACCGGCCACGGGAAGATCCAGTACAAGCTGCGCGATTGGCTCTTCGCCCGTCAGCGCTACTGGGGCGAGCCCTTCCCTATCGTCTACAGCCAGGACGGCGTGGCACATGCCCTTCCCGAGGACATGCTGCCCATCGAGCTGCCCGAGGTCGAAGACTACAAGCCGGTCAGCTTTGATCCGGAAGATGCCAACTCCGCGCCTCAGCCCCCACTGGCCAAGGCCGAAGAATGGGTCAACGTGGAGCTGGATCTGGGTGATGGTCCGCAGATGTACCGCCGCGATACCAACGTGATGCCGCAGTGGGCCGGTTCTTCCTGGTACCAGCTGCGCTACATCGATCCCACGAACGATGATGCGCTGGTGGATATCGAAAATGAGCGATACTGGGTGGGCCCTCGCGAAGGCCGTCCATCCGGTGGCGTGGATCTATACGTGGGTGGTGTGGAGCACGCAGTGCTGCACCTGCTCTACAGCCGCTTCTGGCACAAGGTGCTCTTTGACCTCGGCCATGTATCCAGCTTTGAGCCTTACCACCGCTTGTTCAACCAAGGTTATATCCAAGCGTACGCTTACACCGATTCCCGTGGCGTGTACGTTCCCGCTGAAGAAGTCACTGAGCGGGACGGCAAGTTCTTCTGGGTTAACCCCGCTGGAGATGGCTCTGAGCAGGAGGTATTCCAGGAGTACGGCAAGATGGGCAAGTCCCTGAAGAACGCCGTGAGCCCGGATGATATCTGCGAGAACTTCGGCGCGGATACCCTGCGCGTCTACGAGATGGCCATGGGTCCGCTGGATACGTCGCGGCCTTGGGCCACCAAGGACGTGGTGGGTGCGCAGCGCTTCCTGCAGCGTTCTTGGCGCCTGGTTGTTGATGAAACCACTGGTCACACCACGGTTACTCGCGCTCAGCTCACGGATGACGATAACCGCATGCTGCACCGCACCATCGCCGGTGTGCACGAGGATTACGCGGAGCTGCGCGATAACACCGCGGTGGCCAAGCTCATCGAGTACGTCAACTACCTCACGAAGAACTACGGAGGCAGTGGAGCCAACGGTCAGGCGGCTGTCCCCCGCGCCGCAGTGGAGCCGCTGGTTCTCATGCTCGCACCGGTTGCGCCACACATCGCCGAGGAGATGTGGGCAATCCTGGGCAACGATAACGGTGTGACCTACCAGAGCTTCCCCATGTGGGAGGAGCGCTGGCTGAAGGATGACAGCATCGAATTGCCAGTTCAGGTGATGGGCAAGCTCCGTGCGCGCATCACCGTGCCCGCGGATGCGTCCCGCGAGGATATCGAAAAGGCTGCACTGGAAGAGCCCAACGTGGCCGGACATATCGAGGGCAAGACGGTGGCCAAGATCATCGTGGTACCAGGCAAGATGGTCAACATCGTGGCCAAGTAGGTGCCGCTCCTAGCGGATCATCAGCGATGATCCCACGGAGATCACCCAGGCCAGGGTGTACGGCATGATGAACCACACCACGGCGATCCACGGCCGCCACCGCAGGCGGTCGCGCCACTTGGCGTAGGTGATCCATACGCTGCCGAAAAGCCCGAAAATGGCAATGCCTGTGGGGACGATGGCGAAGAGCCAGCGGAAAGTGTCATTGCAGAGCATGGCCGAATCATCGGCATCGCACAGCGGGCCGCCCATGAGCTGGGAAACCAGGTAGATGAGCAGCGCGGAGAGCGTGGAGGCCAGGATGATGCCGATGAAGAACATGATCGCTTGGCGGGTGGACTTATTGTTCCGCTCCAGGCGCAACAACGGATCCGCCTCATAATCCAGCTGGCTGGGGCGAGCAGGCTCGGAGTCAAGAGCAGGCTCAGTATCCACGGGAATGGGTTCCTGTGGATCGTGTGGCTCAGAAGTAAATGGATTAGACATGATACTTCCGAACCTACACCGGGCTAATCAACACCGGTACCGGGCTGTGCCGCAGAATCTGGTTGGTGGAAGGGCCGATGAACACTCGGTTGAAATCTCCCAGCACGGAAGAACCCATGATCAGTAGATCGCCCTTTTTCCACTTCATGTCGTTGATTGCTCCGGACCAGCCGTAGCCGGCGCCGGCTTCAGTCTGCACGTGCAGTTCCGGGTGGCGGGCCAGCGCGCGGTCCTTACCGCGGTCCAGCAAAGCCAGGGCCTGCTCGCGCCACTCCACCATCATGTCGTAGTTCCCGGAGAACGGAACTGCCGTGGGGTACATGGTGGCTCCGCGCGGGCTGAAGGCCACCAACCGCAGTGGGACATTCCATCGTGCAGCCAGGTCAGCGGCGTGCCGCAGCGCCTGGTGAGACTGCTCAGTATCCACATAACTGCAGTTCACGCGCGTGACTCCACGCTTGGAAAGCTTGGCATCCCGCGGTGCCAGCCCCAGTGGCACGGGAGAACAGTGCAGCAGCGCGTCTGCCGTGGAACCGATACGGAAGCGTCCGCGCGGCGCGGCTGGGTGAGAGCCCAGGAGCATGAGATCGGCGGAAAAGTCTTTGGCGGCGTCGATAAGAACGGAGGTTTCAGAGTGGTCGGTAGAGACCACGGAAGGGATCTCGGAATCCAACATGCTGCTGGGAACGCCCGCATCCAAAAGTGCCTGCTGAGCGGATGCCGCACACGCGGCGGATTCGGCCTCAATCCACTGGGAAAATTCCTCATTTTCGCGAGAGCCGGGCTGTTGAGTCCATACGCGGGAGATCACAGTCGCCGTGCGGACGATCAAAGGCTGGGTCCGGGAAAGCCACGCCACGTACTGGGCAGCTTCCTCACCTGCGGATTCCGGCCGCCATGTCATGAGAACCCGCAATGGACGAGGCTTCGCGGGGATGTCCAATTCTGCCTCGGAATCCCTCGCCTTGCTGCGGGGAAAAGGAGATTTGTTGCTTATATTCTTGGTTTCGCTGCTCACGAACGCTGGCGCCTAGTCCTTAGTTTGGGCTTCGGTGTAGCGGTTGAGGATCATTTCGATAATGGGAGCTGCCTCTTCCACCTTTTGAACTTCTTCGGGTGAGAGGTTAGCAATCATTCGGGCTAAAGCCCTATTTCGGTTGTCGCCGATGCTCTGCAGCTCATCTGCGCCTTTGTCTGTGAGCTGCACGCTGACTCCGCGGCGGTCCGAAACATCGCGTACGCGAGATACCAAGCCCATGGATTCCAGCTGATTCACCGCATTGGACGCGGTGGGCATGCGGATAGCCTCAGCATGGGCGATCTGGCTGATGCGCATCGGGCCATGTTCTTCGAGGATCGTCATGATGGACATCTGCGCCTGGCTAATAGAGAAGGCCTCGGCCTGGCGGAAGTACAGCAGGTAAAGACGTGACAGCGCGGGGCGCAGCTGTTGAGCGATCTCGAGCGGAGTCTTGGACATGTTTCTAAAGTACCTCAACAGTTAACAGTAGTTTGCAGACTAAACCTTAATCTGTCTTAGACTTCAACGCGCAATCGACCCGCCCCGGTGTGCAGGGCAAACAGGCGCCCAATCACGCAATCGGGCGCCGTTCGTACGGAGAAATCGTGGCGGATTAAGACGCGCCGTTGATGAATTCTTCGAGCTGCGCGCGAGCCACGTCGTCTGGAAGCTGCACAGGTGGGGATTTCATCAGGTAGCTGGAGGCTGGGTTGACTGGTCCGGCCAGACCGCGATCCAAGGCGATCTTCGCAGCTCGCACGGCATCGATGATGATGCCCGCGGAGTTTGGAGAGTCCCATACTTCCAGCTTGTACTCCAGGTTCAGGGGAACTTCGCCGAACGCGGAACCTTCCAGGCGCACGTAGGCCCACTTGCGGTCATCCAGCCATTCCACGTAGTCGGAAGGGCCGATGTGGACGTTGCGGTCGGAACGCTTTCCGGCCAGCGGGCTGGTCTTCAGGTTGGAGGTCACGGCCTGAGTCTTAGAAATCTTCTTAGATTCCAAGCGCTCCCGGTCCAGCATGTTTTTGAAGTCCATGTTGCCGCCCACGTTGAGCTGCATGGTCCGCTCGAGGCGCACGCCGCGGTCTTCGAACAGCTTGGCCAGCACGCGGTGGGTGATGGTTGCGCCCACCTGGCTCTTGATGTCATCGCCCACGATTGGCAGACCTGCATCTTCGAACTTCTTTGCCCATTCTGGGTCCGAGGCGATGAAGACTGGCAGCGCGTTGACGAAGGCACAGCCTGCATCGATGGCGCACTGCGCGTAGAACTTGTCCGCTTCTTCAGAACCGACGGGCAGGTAGCTGACCAGCACGTCTGCCCCGGCTTCGCGCAGCGCGGCGGGTACGTCGACTGGCTCAGCGGAGGATTCTTCGATGGATTCCAAGTAGTGGGTGCCCAGACCGTCCAGGGTTGGTCCGCGCTGCACGGTGACTCCGAGCTCTGGCACGTCCGCGATCTTGATGGTGCAGTTACGGGAGGATTCCAGGGCGGCGGAGACGTCCTTACCCACCTTGTCCGCATCCACGTCGAAGGCCGCCACGACCTTCACGTCCGAGATGCCGTACGGGCCGAACTTGGCGTGCATCAAGCCTGGGATGTCTTCCCCAGCTTGCGCGTCCGCGTAGTACGTCAGGCCCTGCACCAGCGAGGTGGCACAGTTGCCCAAGCCCACGATGGCGATATTCACATTCTTGTTTTCACTCATGTAATCCGAAGTTAGGCCGATGATGTGGCCAGGTGCGGGATCTCACCTCGGTGTATCGGTCAAGAAAGAGAGGTGTACCGATCAAGTTGAACTCGTCGTAGGATGTGGCCATGTCTTCGGCTCACCTCTCGCGGCGCGTCTTTGACCGGCAGTTAGACCGCACCCGCGTGCTCGCCCAGTGGCGGCGCGGGGAAGTTAGTCCTTCTTCTCTTCTCGACGCCGCCTCTCCCCTACTCGCCTCTGCCCAGGTTCTGGGCGAGCCGACTGACCGGGTGTGCCCGATTTGCCACCGGGGAAATCTTCTTGAGACACGCTGGGTTCATGGCAGATGGTTAGGTGAAAAGTCAGGTACTGCGCGTAGTGTAAACGAGATAAAGATTCTGATTGATAGTTTTTCCCACCTGCAGGCTTCTTCAAAAGTGGCTCCCGCAGATGCTGAACTGTCCATCCACACTGTGGAAGTGTGCTTGCACTGCAAGTGGAATTTCTTGATACAGCGCGAAGAGTTAACGCTGTATTGAATGCCCGAATTACTCGAGTAATGGAGATCTACCCCATTGTCTTCTGACAACTTGCCACCGAGGAAGAACCCGAATCGCAAGCCATCTGCGAACTCGGGCCGCCCCAATGACCGTGCGGGTCGCCCAAGCAATGCTGCCCAGCGTCCATCTGCTCAGCGTAAGCGCCCTGTCCAGGGCAAGCGCCCACAAGGTCAGGCCGCACAGAATAAGTCCGCGCAGGGCAAGCCCGCGTCAGGCCGCCCAGCTCAAGGCAAGGTGACCCAGAAGAAGGGTCCACAGAGCCGGTCAGCACAAGGCAAATCAGCCCAGGGCAAGGCAGCTCAGGCAAAGGTCGCTTCCAAGGGCAATATCACCGCCCGCGCCCGCAAGAAGAACAGCTGGAAGTCTAAGGAATTCCGCCGTTCTCTCCTCGCGGGCTTTGCGGCGCTGATGGCAGTGGCCATCATCGTCCCGCTCATTGCTTTCTTCACCGCGTACTCCGTTACTAAGGTGCCGGAACCAGAAGAATTGGTGAACAACCAGATTTCCTACATCATGGCGTCGGACCAAAACACGGAGTTGGCGCGCATCGTGCCGCCGGAAGGCAACCGGCAGAACGTGACGCTCAACGAGATCCCGGAGCCTGTCCGCAACGCGGTACTGGCTGCGGAGGATCGCGATTTCTACTCCAACCCTGGCTTCTCCATCACCGGCTTTGGCCGTGCTGCGGTGGGTCAGTTGCTGGGTCGTTCGGGTGCTGGTGGCGGCTCCACGATTACTCAGCAGTACGTGAAGAACGCGCTGGTGGGCGATGAATTCTCTCTGACCCGTAAGGCGAAAGAGCTGGTCATTTCCGCCAAGATGGCGCGTGAGTGGTCCAAGGACGAAATCCTTGAGGCTTACCTGAACACCATTTACTTTGGTCGTAACTCTTATGGCATCTCTGCAGCTGCCAAGGCGTACTTCAACAAGGACATCTCTCAGCTCACGCCGGAAGAGGGCGCGGTGTTGGCCGCGACCATCCAGGCGCCTTCCTCCCTGGATCCTTGGACTAACCGGGAAAAGGCGGAGTCTCGCTGGAACTACGTGATGGACGGAATGGTGGAAACAAACGCCATCAACCGTACCGATCGCATTAACGCTGTCTACCCAGCTGTGCAGGATCCAGCGGCGGCAGCAAACACTTCGCCAGTGGATGGCCCCAACGGACTGATCAAGTCTCGCGTGATCGCGGAGCTGGAAGAAGCCGGAATCACCGAGGAGCAGGTGAATACCGGTGGCCTGAAGATCACCACCACCATCGACAATGAGGCGCAGAAGGCCGCGGTCGACCAGGTGCGGGCGCAGACCGAGGGTCTGGCAGAAGACGTGCGCGGTGCGCTGGTCTCCGTGGATCCGAAGACCGGTGGCATCCGTGCGTGGTACGGCGGCGAGGATCCAGTGGGCTATGACTACGCCGGTGCTGGCCTGCAGTCCGGTTCCACGTTCAAGATCGTCACCCTGGCCGCATACCTGGATCAGGGCGGAAGCATCTACGACTACTTCGATTCCTCGCCAGTCACCACCGGGCAGACCGAAGTGACCAACGTGGATAACCAGAGCTGTGGCTCATGTTCTGCAGCTCAGGCACTGAAGATGTCCCTGAACACCTCCTTCATCCGCATCACCCGCGAGCTCAATGGCGGCGCGGAAGCCGTGGCTGACATGGCTCATCGCCTGGGAGCTGCGGAAACTCTCCCCGGAGTGGGTGAAACGCTGAAGGAAAACGGCGGCACGCCTTTCGAGGGCATCACCTTGGGCCAGTACCAGTCCTCCCCACTGGACATGGCCTCCATCCTGGCGACCCTGAGCAACGAGGGTGTCTACCACCGCCCACACTTCGTGGAGAAGGTGGAGACCGTCGATGGCGACGTGCTGCTGGATAACTCCAACATTGAGGGCGACCAAGTGGTGGAACCAGAGGTTGCCAATGGAGTGATCGAAGCGATGGGACCCATCGCCGCGTACTCCAACGGCAACAGCCTGGCCGGCGGACGCGCTTCCGCCGCCAAGACCGGTACCGCTCAGCTGGGCGATACCGGAATGAACAAGGATGCCTGGATGCTGGGCTCCACCCCGCAGCTCTCCACCGCCGTGTGGCTGGGCACCGTGGACAACAAGCCACTGGTCAACGAGTGGGGCGGAATCATGTACGGCTCCGGCGTGCCGGCGACCATCTGGAAGAACGTGATGGACGCAGCCCTGGCAGATGATGAGTTTGAGAGCTTCGGCTCCGCAGGCTCAGCTGCTGCCGCTGGAACGGGATATGTTCCGGAGCAGCAGACCGAGCAGATCCCGCAGGGCAATTCCTCGCAGCAGGATGACTCCTCACCGGCACCGGCTGCCGAGAGCCCAGCCCCTGCTCCGGCACCCGCGCCTGCTCCTGCGCCCGCCCCAGCTCCCGCGCCCCAGCCTGCTCCCGGGCAAGACCTGGGCGCGTTGATTGATGGTTTGATAAACCCATAGCGGTTCTCCCGCTGCCTCACCGCCATCACTGGATTTCGCGAAAGCACAGATAATGGATCAGCCCGCCCCCCAGCTACAGGTTCCGCAAGACCGCACCGCCGAGACGCGAGTGCAACCCGCGGACACGGAACCCATGGCTCGGGGGTTTGTTGATTTCCTTGGCGGGCCACTCGGTAAGCATGCATACGTGGGCCGCGAAGTCTGGTGGACCGCACTGCGGATGATCATGGCGATCAGCGCGGGATTCCTCACCCTGGGTTGGCTGCAAAAAGCCAACTGCGTGCGCACCGCAGTCTCCGATGCGGGCCCATACGTGGATTGGGCGGGAAAGGTGCAGTACACCTCAGCCTGCTACTCGGATATCATCGTGCTCTACGGTGGCCGCGGATTCGAGTCCGCCCAATTCCCCTACGCTTTCTCCTGGCAGGCAGACGGCATCACTCGTTACCTGGAATACCCGGTGATCACGGGCCTGTTCCAGTACGCGATGGCGCTGCTCACCAAGCCCGTGGCAGCCCTCTGGGAGGCGGCTGGCCTTCCCCCTGCAGCCAATGCCGCGATCAACATGGGAGTCACTGCGTTTTTTCTGGCCGCATGCTGGATCGCTGCCTGCGTGGTGGTCACCAAGCTGGCGGGAAATCGCCCGTGGGACACGCTGCTCATGGCCGCCTCTCCCCTGGTCATCGTCCACGCGTTCACAAACTACGACCTGCTCTCCATCCTCTTTGCCGTGCTGGCCATCTGGCTGTGGGCCAAGGGTCGACCCGGCTGGGCTGGTGTGCTGGCCGGGTTGGGCATCGCTGCCAAGCTGTGGCCACTATTCATCGTCGGTGCCATGGGCCTGCTGGCTCTGCGCGCCCGGAACTGGTCGGTGATGTTCCGCCTCGCAGCGGGCACGGTACTCGCCTGGCTAGCGGTCAATGTGCCGATCTACCTGGCGTATCCCGAGGCCTGGGGCGAGTTCTTCCGTCTCAACTCCTCCCGTGGCTGGGAAGGTTCCACCATCTACGCGGTGCTGGCCCACCTCACCGGCTGGGAGCAGTGGAATGGCACTACCCCGAGCCAAGCCGTGAATAACGTCCAGCAGTTCAACACCATCACCCTGGTGCTGCTGGTCATCGCCCTCATGTTGCTCACCTACGTGGTGCTCACCGTGAAGCAACGCCCGCGCTTGGCCCAGGTGATGTTCCTGGCCGTGCTGGCCTTCATGCTGACCAATAAGGTGTGGAGCCCGCAGTATTCCATCTGGCTGCTGCCCCTGCTGGTGCTGGCTCTCCCCCGCTGGCGGCTCGTGTTCACGTGGGCGGCCGTGGAAGCGTTCTACTGGTACCTGCGGATGTGGACGTTCCTCCCGCAGGAGCTGGCGGCGCCTGACTGGCTGGTGGATTCTTTCACCGTGCTGCGGCTTGGTTTGCTGGTGGCAATGGCCGTGATTGTGTTGCGGCAAATGTACGGCAGCGCACCTGACCCCGTGCGGGCCGCCCATGCTGGCAGGGATCCCCTGGCTGGGGCGCTGGGGGTTGGCGTCGAAAAGCAAGCAAAAGAGCACGTAGAAAACGCGCACAAAGAAACAATGGGAAGTACAAATTAATGAGCGAAACAGCAATGATCGTCACGATGGGCAGCGTATTCATCGGATTCGTGCTCTTCGGATCCTCGTATGCGGCCTTCAGCTACAAGAAACCGCGGGCGCTGGTGTGGGGTCTGTTCGCGGTGGCCATCCTCTTCCTCACGGTGGTTCCGGTCACGGTGGCCGTTTTCTTTGCGACGGCAGGGCAGTGACCTTTCCGCGAAGAAATGCAGGCGGGGAAATACAGACATTAGGTTTCCGAGGTGGCAGCCAGTATTATGGAAGAGTTGCTGACGCAACGACCCTCCTGCCATACCTAAAGGGGTATGGCCACAAATAACTAGACCATAGGAGGTGATGAGGTCCGTGCGTCAATACGAAATGATGATTATCATCGACCCTTCCCAGGATGAGCGCACCGTTACCCCGTCGCTGGACAAATTCTTGGAAATTGTCCGCAAGGATAACGGCAAAGTGGAAAAGGTAGACGTCTGGGGCAAGCGCCGCCTCGAGTACCCGATCCAGAAGAAGGAAGAGGGCATCTACGTTGTTCTCGACCTGAACTGCGAATCCGCTACCGTGCAGGAGCTTGACCGCGTGCTCAACATCAATGACACCATTCTGCGCACCAAGCTGCTGCGCAAGGATCAGTAACAACTGATTCTTGTGAACACAGACCGGACATAAACGGTCACTCACACCACCACACCACTTCACGAACAACACGAAAAGGCTCGAGTTATGGCACAGGGAGAAACCCCGATCACTGTGGTTGGCAACCTCGTTGCTGACCCTGAATTGCGCTACACCCCAAGCGGTGCAGCAGTGGCGAACTTCCGCGTGGCTTCCACGCCTCGCCGCTTTGATTCACAGACCAATCAGTGGGTCGATGGCGATGCCCTGTTCATGGCTTGTAACGTGTGGCGTCAAGCTGCCGAGAACGTAGCGAACTCCCTGACCAAGGGTGATCGCGTTATCGTGACCGGCCGTTTGCGCCAGCGTTCTTTCGAAAATCGTGAAGGTGAGCGCCGAAGCGTCATCGAGTTGGAAGTCGACGAAGTCGGCCCAGCTCTGAAGTACGCTACGGCGCAGGTGCAGAAGACTGCTCCCTCTAACCGCAGTGGCGGACAGGGTGGCAACTTCGGTGGTAACGGCGGTGGCCAGAGTGACTTTAACCAGGGTGGCCAGCAGAGCAACCAGAATTCCGGACAGGGATTCGGTGGCCAGGGCAACTCTGGAAACAGTGGAAACGGCGGCAACCAGGGCTTCGGCGGACGCAACGCGTCTCGTGACGATGATCCATGGAACTCCGCTCCACAGTCCGGTTTTGGTGGCGGCGACGAAGACCCACCGTTCTGATTCGCCCACTGACTAGTTGAGACTAGAACACTTAATCCACGCATTAAGTCACCCTCCATTGCACACATTGCACAACGAAAGGCTGGATCATGAAGCTGATCCTCACCGCCGCCGTTGACAAACTCGGTGTTCCCGGCGACATCGTTGAAGTCAAGGCTGGCTACGGACGTAACTACCTTTTGCCTCGCGGCTACGCCATCCTGGCGACCCGCGGCGCTGAAAAGCAGATCGAAGGCATCAAGCGCGCTCAAGAAGCTCGCGAGATCCGCGATCTGGATCACGCACGCGAAGTTAAGCAAGAGCTGGACACCCTCTCCGGTGTGACCATTCCGGTCCGCACCTCTGAGGCTGGCAAGCTGTTCGGATCTGTCACCGCTGACGATGTTGTCGCAGCAGTGAAGAAGGCCAACGGCCGCTCCCTGGACAAGCACGCTATTGCTTTGAAGAAGAACGAAGTGAAGACCACCGGCCTGTACGCCGTGGACGTGAAGCTGCAGGATGACATCGTGGCTTCCCTGAACTTCGAGGTTGTTGCACAGTAATTCCCTTATTGAGGGAACTACGTCCCCCTTCGAGGGGATGCAGCAGCAAGACAAGCAGCAGCGATAGCTCGCCACTGCCACCTGCAGAAACTCACGTAACTGTCGGTGCATGGAGTCTCTTCGGCGCAGAAAAGTCTAGACAACTTTCCTGGGCTTGGAACCCTTCCGTTTTCGGCTTAGACACCCGAAATAGCAGGGGAGCAGAAGAGGTTTCGGCGGCCCCAATCCTGCTCACTGATATTGAGACACATCAAGACAACAGCACGCCTCAATAAAAGACCCCGCAACGCCCTCGCTCAATCATTGAGCGGGTTGGCGATGCGGGGTCTTGGTGTTTCTCGGGTGCTAGCCGGGGGGTGCCCGGTAGCTAGTTCGAGCTCTTACACTGCGGCGGGGCTGGTCTTCTCAGACCCTGCAGGCTCAGCAGAATCCGTAGACCGTGCAGCGTCCGCCGCGGCCTGTTCCTTCAGTTCCTGAGCTGCAGCAATCGCGTCACGGCCAAAGACCATGTCCCGCTTATTATCGGAAGGCTTGATCCGCTTGGACTCGTAGAGGAAGTCCTGGGTGAGCCGCCAAGGATCGCGGTCGCCCTGTCGAGGCAGCAGGTGCACGCTGCGCTTGATGTAGCCCGCATCCATGTCCAGCAGCGGTTTCGTGCCGTCCACCTCATCGGGGAGCACGGGGCAGTAGTGATCTTCACCCAGCTGCTTCCACAGCGTGACCATGTAGTCGGAGGTCATATCCGCGCGCAGCGTCCATGATTGGTTGAGGTAGCCGATGGTGTAGCTGAAGTTCGGTAGGGAATCCAGCATCAATCCGCGGTAGCTCACCATGTCCGGCATCGGCAGGTGCTGGCCATCCACAGCTACCTGCGCATTGCCGAAGCCCTGCAGGACCAGGCCGGTTGCGGTGACGATCACGTCTGCCTCGATAAAGCGCCCATCTTGGAGCTTGATACCGCGCTCCTGGACTTCCTCGATGTTGCCCGTGACCACCTGGGCGCCATTAGCGATGGACTGGTAGATATCCCCGTCCGGTGCCTTACATACGCGCTGGTCCCACGGGTTGTAGGGAGGCTTGAAGTGCTGCTTGACCTGCTCTGCAGGCAGGTACTTGCGTGCCCAGTAGTGGAACACGCCCTTGGCCAGGGTGGGGTATTTCTGACACAGGTAGTACTGGGCCATATCCCGGCGCACGTGGATTGCCCGAGCCACCTTATCCGAGTACTTGTCGGGCAGCACCGCGCGGGAGCACGCGGAGATCCAGTCGGTTTCCAGCAGGGGAGCGATGTAGGTGGGTGTGCGCTGGAGCATGGTCGCCTCTGCACCCATGTTGTGCAGCGCGGGCAGCAGCGTGATGGAGGTAGCGCCGGAACCGATCACCACGACCTTCTTGGAGCGCACGTCGAGATCCTTGGGCCAGCGCTGAGGGTGAATCACGGTGCCCTGGAAGTTTTCGATGCCAGGAATGCTGGCGGTGAACCCATGGGAGTGGCGGAAGTAACCGGCGGCGAAGTGGATCCTCTTCGTCCAGATCACCCGTTCCTTCTTTTCGACGCCATCTTCTCCGCCCTCAGCCATCGCCTCACCTGCAGGGCCGCTCTGCATCCGCACAGACCAGAGGCCAGATTCGGTGTGGAACTCGGCTTCCTGAACCCACGTGGAGAGCAGCAGGCGATCCAGGAAGCCAGCATCCTGAGCGACCTCACGAACGTAGTTGCGGATGTCCGCAGCACTACCCAAGGAGCCGCTGTGTGGCCACGGCTTGAACGGGAAGGCGAAGGTGGCCATATCGGAATCTGAGCGGATGCCGGGGTAGGTGAAGGTGTTCCAGGTTCCGCCCACGTCGGTGTTGGAATCCACTGCCATCCATTCCCATTCGGGGAGGCGCTCGTGGACGTGGTGAGCCAGATCCACTCCGGAGATTCCGGCTCCGACGATGATCAGGTCAAAAGGTTTATCTGAGGAGTTATCTTCCAGCTTGAGCTGGGATCCATAAGTGGTGGTGTGCATAGTTCTCCACATTAGAACCTCAACGCAGAATAAGTTTGGTATCGGAAAAGAATTTATAATTTTGTTCGCGGTGGGAGAGGGGGATTCCCCGGAGCGGGGGCACTGATAATTAAGTGAATATAAGGTGAAATGAGCGAACTTAGTGTGACCTGCGGGTATAGAACCGTGGGGATTCCGCGAGCTGGGGAAATGCTTATCCCCAAGTTATCCACCGGTGTGCAATGTGCATAAAGTAGCAAATCTGCACACGTGACCTGCGGGTTTAGGAATAACTGCAGGTCATGGGCCTGAGTTTCCACAGTTTATCCACAAGCTGAACTGGGGATAAGAAAGTTTTCCACAAGCTGTCCACAGAATATCCCCAAGAGGCTGTGGAATTGAGGTTTTCCCGGGCTGTCTTGAGGCGCGCTAAGGTACTGGACATGAGCGCACAGGGACAGGGCATGCAGTTTGGGGAGCCACCAGCCGTAGAGCCGTGGGAAGAACAGCCACGCAACTCCGGGGGAGGCGGGCAGTACCGGAAGGCCGCGCAGGATCTGGGCCGGCAGATGCCACAGAACGTGGAAGCGGAGCAGGGCGTGCTCGGCGGCATGATGTTGAACAAGGAAGCCATCGCGGATGTGGTGGAAAAACTGACGATGGATGATTTCTATCGCCCAGCGCACGCCACCATTTTCGAGACCATCCTGCGGCTCTATGGCGAGGGCAAAGAAATCGACCCGGTGATCGTGGCCGGGCGTCTGGATAGGGATGCGCAGCTGGAGGCCGTGGGTGGAGCCACGTACCTGCACAGCATCATTTCCCGCACGCCCACCTCGGCAAACGTTGGTTTCTACGCGGGCCTGGTGGCGGAAAAGGCTACGCTGCGCCGCTTGGTTCAGGCGGGTACCAAGATCGTGCAGCTGGGTTACTCCGGCATCGAGGGTGCGGAAGTGGCCACGGTGGTGGATAACGCGCAGCAAGAGATGTTCAAGATGACCAACTCCGCTGCCGCGGAGGATTATCAGGTCTTTGCAGAGCTGCTGGATGAAACCATGCAGGAAATCGAGGAAAAAGAAGCCGAAGGTGGCCTGGCTCAGGGCGTGCCGACTGGTTTTGTGGATCTCGATGACATGACCAACGGCCTGCATGGTGGGCAGATGATCATTGTCGCAGCTCGCCCAGGTGTGGGTAAGTCCACGTTGGCCTTGGACTTCATGCGCAGCGCGTCTATCAAGCACAACAAGCCCTCGGCTCTGTTCAGCCTGGAAATGAGTAAGAGGGAGGTGATGATGCGCATCTTCTCCGCCGAGGCGGAGGTGCATCTCTCCGCGATGCGCGGCGGCAAGATGGATGAGGATGACTGGAAGCGGCTCACCCTGCGCCTGGGAGAGATTGACCAGGCGCCCATCTTCATTGATGATTCCCCCAACCTCACCATGATGGAGATTCGCGCTAAAGCGCGCCGTCTCAAGCAGCAGCATGATCTATCGCTCGTGGTGGTGGACTACCTGCAGCTGATGAGCTCGGGTCAGCGCGTGGAATCCCGCCAGCAGGAGGTCTCGGACTTCTCCCGTCAGCTCAAGCTGCTGGCCAAGGAGGTGGATGTTCCCGTGATCGCCATCTCTCAGCTGAACCGTGGTGTGGAATCTCGTGGTGATGATGCATTGCCGCGCGTCTCAGACCTGCGTGAGTCTGGCTCGCTGGAGCAGGATGCGGATATGGTGATGCTGATCAACCGCCCGGATGCCACCAACCGTGATCACGAACGTGCTGGTGAGGCGGACATTATCCTGGCTAAGCACCGCGGTGGCCCCATCGGTACGATTACCGTGGCGCACCAGTTGCAGTACTCCAAGTTCAGCGATGTGGCGCGCGATTATCGCTCGCCGATGTAGTCGATGTAGAGGTTTAGCGCAGGTGGGTGGCTAGCTTGCTCAGGATTCGGCCGAGGTCATCCACATCTTTGGGGTCTAGCTGGTCGAAGAAGTGCTCTCGCACAGCGCCGGCGTGCCCAGGCGCTGCGGCCTTGATTACCTCCAGGCCGTGGTCTTCGATGGCCACGAACGCCCCGCGGCCGTCATTACTGCAGGTCTCCCTGCGGACCAGTTCTCGTTTGGCCATGCGGGTGATCTGGTGGGACAGGCGGGAGCGATCCCACTGGAGGGCCTCCGCCAGAACCGCGATTCGCTCCCGCTTTTCCGGGTGCTCGGAGAGCTGCACCAGAACCACATAATCCGCTAAGGAAATGGAGGAATCCGCCTGCAGCTGGCGAGCGAGCACGGTATCCATCCGCCCAGAGACGAGGATCCAATCCCGCCACGTGCGCTGCTCTTCGCTGGTCAGCCAGGGGTGTTGCCCATCTTCAGGCCGATTATTGCTTTCATTCATATAAACGATTAAACCATATAAAAAATATAGTTGACGCATCACCTAACATGAACTAGGCTGGTTTTCAGAGTCGAGCTCTTAAGAACGAAGCTTGGCGTCGAACACAATGAACATCAACCCAAAGAAAGTCAGGAGACATCATGTCTACCGTTAACAATTACGCAGGTAATTTCACCATCGATCCCACCCACTCTGAGATCGGCTTTACCGCTCGCCACGCGATGGTTACCAAGGTCCGCGGCTCCTTCACCGAGTTCAGCGGCACCGCCTCTTCCGAGGAGAACCTGAACAACGCGCAGATTAACGTGGAGATCGACGTGAACTCCGTGGATACCCGCAACTCTGACCGCGACGGCCACCTGAAGACCGGTGACTTCTTCGAGACCGAGAAGTACCCAAAGATCACCTTCAAGTCCACCGATATCAAGGCCAAGGACGATGAGACCCTCGAGGTCACCGGCGATCTGACCATCAAGGATGTCACCAAGCCAGTGACCATCGATTTCGAATTCAACGGCGAGGCTGTAGACCCATTCGGCAACACCCGCGTGGGTTTCGAAGGCCAGACCACCATTAACCGCAAGGACTTCGGCCTGAACTTCCAGGCTGCACTGGATACCGGCGGAGTGCTGGTGTCCGAGAAGATCACCCTGAACTTCGACATCTCCGCCATCAAGCAGTAATTCCCCGCAAAGCTGGCTTCAACACTGGGGATTAAACGCAGTAGTAAGCTGCGCTTATGACCAGCCCGCACCGCTCTTCCGACCCGGCCACATCGCCTGGTTGGGGAGCGGTGTTTCTGGTTTTTCTGGGCGGGGCGTTCGGGGTGCTGCTCTCCACCATGGTTCGCCAGCTGGGGATGGGTGCGTTCGGCTCGGCAGCGCTGCCGTTGCTGCTGGTCAACGTGGTGGGGGCATTGCTGCTGGGGCTGTTGGTGGGTTTAATTCCCGACGCCACAAGCCGCTGGAGACTGTTTTTAGGCACGGGCTTGCTGGGCGGTTTCACTAGTTTTTCGGCCATCCCCGCGAGCCTCTTCCCACCGCTGCGCGAAAGCGTGGAGCTGTTCGGGAACACGGGAGAGCCGGCTGTGTATAGCGATGAAATGCCAGGTCCGGACCCGGTTATGGATCACTCGGGTTTAGAGGCATTGCTTCTAGCTCCGCTGTCCCTGGTGCTCGGGGTGCTGGCAGCGATGCTGGGGATGTGGATCGCGCGGCAGTTAATCAGCCGAGGCGGGGGAGTTGGTGGCGCACGTGTTTAGTTTGATGTGGATCATCATCGCCGCGTGTGGCGGGCTGGGCGCGGTGGGGCGCTACCTGCTGGAACGGCACTTCAAGGGCACGAGGGGATGGACTCCCATGCGTGCAGTTTCTGCCATCAACCTGCTGGGTTGCGTGCTATTGGGCCTGCTCAGCGGGATAATTCTAGCCCTGAGTGAGGCACATGGTGGGGGATGGTTGCTCCCCGCAGCGGTGGCTGCAACCGCTCTGTGCGGGGGATTTACCACGTTTTCCACGGCCATGGTGGAGGCAGCCCAGGAACCCCGCGGAATGAAGAATGCCGGAACCACACTCGCGGTGATGCTCGTTGGGTGCGTCATCGCGTTTGCCGTGATGCTGGTGCTGGGCTTTCTGGGCGCGACCGTGTTCTTCCCGGCCCCCACATTGCCCAGTTGAGCAGCTACTTTTTAGCGGTCACCCAGATATCGATTTCTGCGTAGACGGGCTCATTGCCCGCGGCATCGGTGTAGTGGATGGTCACGGTGACGGTCTGTCCACCGGAAGCCTTAGTGATCTGGGAGAAATCAGGCAGCTCAGCGGTGGCCTTGGCGGTCAGCCCACCGGTGGACTTGGTGAGGTACTTGGTGCGCATTCCCTGGGGCAGCCAGCGGTGCGTGGCAGGGAGGGAAGCTTCTGCCAGCATTCCCATCGCCATCTCCGCTACGTTGCAGGCAGCAATGGCATGGAAAGTCTTGATGTGGTTGTTCACACCGATCCACTTTGGGGCCTTGACCTCGGAGTATCCGGGGCGCATCTCGACGACATGCGGGAAAACCGTGCCAAAGTAAGGCGCCTTCGCGCAGACCGCAGCAGAGAACAGGCGCGTGCCTCCTGGCTTTGACGAAAACTTCTTCCACATGGCGAAGGTTGAGGAGGGATTGGCATTGGCGTCGAAATCAGAAGACATGAAGCACAGCTTAGCCGAGGGAATAAGGAAAGCGTCGCGTAGCGTTGAAAGAGTTAACAAACCTCAAACGAAAGGGATCAACACAATGGCTACCGTTGAAATCACTGGAGATAACTTCCAAGACACCATTTCTCAGGATGGCATCGTGCTGCTGGATTTCTGGGCAGAGTGGTGCGGTCCTTGTAAGCGTTTCGGCCCAATCTTTGAAGATGTCAGCGATAAGTACACCGAGCACACCTTCGGCAAGGTCGATACAGAGGCCAACCAGGAGCTCTCCGCTGCGTTGCAGATTCAGTCCATCCCCACCCTGATGGTGTTCCGCGATGGCGTGCTGCTGGCTCGCGAAGCCGGATTGCTGCCCGCAGCTGCTCTCGAGGAGCTCGTGGCCAAGGCTGAAGAGCTGGACATGGACGATGTGCGTAAGCAGATCATCGCCGCTGAGGCTGAGCAGGCTGGCCAAGAGTAAAGCCGCCGGCTCAGAACGAGCCGGAGCCTAGAACGTGGTTGCGTCGATGACGAAGCGGTAACGCACGTCGGAGTTGACCACGCGCTCGTAGGCTTCATTGATCTGTTCCGCGGGAATCACTTCCACCTCAGCGGTGATGTTGTTTTCCGCGCAGAAGTCGATCATTTCCTGAGTCTGCTGGATGCCGCCGATCTGGCTGCCGGTCACGTTGCGACCCTTGCCGATGAGCAGGCCAGCGGGGATCTGCATCGCATCAGTTGGCAGGCCCAGCAGCACCAGGCTTCCCTTGGTGGAAAGCATCTTGATCAGCGGGATCACGTCATGTGGGGCACTGACGGTATCGATGATCACGTCGAGCGACTCGCGGTAGGGCTTGTAGTAGTCCTCCTCTGCGGTGGCCACGTAGTTGCTGGCGCCCAGGCGCAGGCCGTCTTCCTTCTTGGACAGGCCGTGGCTGAATACCGTGACTTCCGCACCCATGGCTCCGGCGATCTGCACCGCGACGTGGCCGAGGCCACCCATGCCCACCACACCGACGCGTGAGCCCTTGCCCACGCCCGCGTTCTGCAGTGGGGAGAACGTGGTGATGCCCGCGCACAGCAGGGGAGTGGCTGCCGCGGCTTCTGGCTTTTCCAGGTCGCTGAAGGCTTCTGGAATGCGGATGAGGAAGTCTTCGCGGCACACGATGTGTGTGCTGTAACCGCCCTGGGTGATGCTGCCATCGTGGCGGTCTACTCCGTTGTACGTGCCGGTCGCGCCCTGCTCGCAGTAGTTTTCTTCATTCCCGACGCAAGCACTGCATTCTCCGCAGCTATCCACCAGGCAACCGATACCGACCACATCGCCGGTGCGGAACTTCTGCACCTCGGGGCCGGTCTCAACGATGGTGCCGATGATTTCGTGGCCAGGGGTCATGGGGAAATTCTCGTGGGGCCAATCGCCATTCACCGTGTGAATATCCGAGTGGCAGATGCCCGCCCAGCGGATTTCTAGGAGGCAATCATCGGCGCGGAGTTCGCGCCGGGTCAGCGTGGATTTGGTGAGCTGAGAGTCAGGGGATTCGGCTGTGTAGCATGCAACGTCCATGTCAGAAGTCTACGCTGGATGGCAAAATCGGCACTCAACGTTCGGAGTAATCGTGGCTAATCCCTTGTCCAAAGGCTGGAAGTACCTGATGCAGTCCCTCGATACCAAGATCGAGGACAACGCTGACCCGAAGGTGCAGATCCAACAGGCTGCTGAGGCTTCTCGCCGCCAGCACGCGGAACTCACCAAGCAGGCGGCTGCCGTGATTGGCAACCGCAATCAGCTGGAGATGAAGATGCATCGCCTGCAGGAGGACGTGCAGAAGCTTTCCAATAACGCTCGGATGGCTATTCAGCAGGCGGATCAGGCCAACGCAGCGGGGGATGCGGCCAAGGCTCAGGAGCTCAACCAGACCGCTGAAGTGTTCGCCTCTCAGCTGGTCACGGTGGAAAAAGAGCTGGAAGATACCAAGCAGATGCACGCCGGCGCGGTTGAGAGCGCCAAGCAGGCAGAAGCGCAGAAGCAGCAGGCAGATATGCGCTTCCAGGAGCAGCAACAGCAGATCCAGCAGCTGCAGCAGCAGGTGGATCAAACGAAGATGCAGGAAGCCACCGCGCAGTCCGTGCAGCAGATGAATGGCATGCAGAGCCTGCAGAATGATGATTCCGTGCCCACCTTGGATAGCGTGAGGGACAAGATCGAGCAGCGCTACGCCCAGGCCTTGGGCGCCCAAGAGCTGGTGGAGGGTTCCGTGCAGGGGCGAATGGACGAGATTGCCGCTGCCGGAAACGACATGCGCGCCACCTCCCGCCTGGATCAGATCCGCGCGGAGATGAAGGGTGAGCTGGAGTCCGGGAAGGGCTCGGAGGCTGCTTCCGGTGCCGTTGTTGATGCTGAAGGTCAAGAGGATGCCGCGGGTTCTGCTGACTCGAACCCATACATGGGCGAGAACAAGTAGATCCGCTGCTTAGATCTACTGCGTAGTCTCACTGGATTTTCCAGTTTGCGCGAGGGTTAAACCGGGCGTACTTTTAGTTGTTCGCACTTCCCGATTCTGTGTCGTTTTGCTGCTAAAAGCACTGGTCAGAATGGGTATTTGGAAAAGTGCCGGCCCATGAACTGAAAGTTTTATACAGTTCCCCGCTCAAGAAAGATGCCTTCGCAGTTGACTAGTAACGATCCTCACACTCCGCAGCCAAATGCGGCTCAGTCCCAGCCCCATGGGCATGGCGAGTCGCAGGCAAACGCCACTCCAGCCTCCACAACTACCCAGCCTCCAGCAGCCCAGGGTGGCAATCACGGTCTGCTGATCGGCATCTTGGTGGTCGCGGCTTTCGTCGTGATCCTCAACGAGACCACCCTGACCGTGGCTCTGCCAGTCCTCATGGAGGACTTCAAGATTTCTCCTGAAGCGGCGCAGTGGCTCACCACGTCCTTCATGGTCACCATGGCTGTGGTCATCCCCACCACGGGTTGGATCATGCAGCGGTTTAGCCTCCGCTCCATCTATATCTTCGCGCTGCTCACGTTCCTCGCTGGCACGATTCTGGCCGCCGCATCACCAACCTTCGCTGTTCTGCTGGTGGCTCGCATCATCCAGGCCACTGGCACCGCGTTGGTGATTCCACTGCTCATGACCACCATCATGCGTCTGATCCCCGTGGAACGCCGCGGCGGCGTGATGGGCCTGGTTTCCGTGGTTATCGCCGTGGCACCTGCCATCGGCCCCACATTCTCCGGCTTCGTGCTTGAGCACCTGACCTGGCACTGGACCTTCATCCTGATGATCCCGCTGGTGGTCATCGCGCTGCTCATCGGCGTGTGGCAGGTCAAGAACTTCGAAGTTCCTAGCCGCCCTTCCCTGGATATCCTCTCCGTGATCCTCTCCGCCGTGGGATTCGCTGGCCTCATCTACGGTGTGGTTGGCCTGGCTTCCCTGGCCGAGGGCATTCCTTGGGATCGCGTAGCAATCCTGGTCGTGGCCATCGCGGTGCTGACCGTCTTCTTTACCCGCCAGAACAAACTCGCGAAGTCTCAGCAGGCGACCCTGGCCCAGCAGGATGCGTCCGGTGTAGCGCGAGACGCTGGCGCCGACGAAAAGATCCCCGCCCCACTGCTCAACCTGGAGCCACTGCGCTCCCGCGAGTACATCCTCTCCCTCGCCCTGATGCTGCTGAGCTTCTCCATGCTCTTCGGTTTCATCATCCTGATGCCGCTGTACGGCCAAAACGTGCTGGGAATGTCCGAGTTTGAAACCGGCCTGGTCTCGTTGCCAGGTGGTTTGCTGATGGGCGTGCTGGGTCCGATTGTTGGTCGGATTTACGACGCCAAGGGCGTGCGCATCCTGATCATCCCCGGTTCAATCCTGCTGGCCTTGTCCATGGCCGGATTTGCCACGCTGACCCCTGATTCCACGGCATGGCACCTGACCGCCTACGCGGTTCTGCTGAACCTGGGCATCGCGTTCATGATGACTCCACTGATGTCCAACGCTCTGGCTGCCGTGCCGAACCACTTGGCTTCTCACGGCCAGGCGATCCTGAACACGTTCCAGCAGATCGCTGGCGGTGCGGGTACCGCGATCTTCATCGCGATCATGACCTACGCTTCCACGAACTACGCGAAGCGCGGGTACACGGATCCCGTCACGATTCTGGATCACGGCATCCATGTGGCCTTCATGTTCGGCCTGATCATCTCGATCATCCCGATCGTGTTCTCCATCTTCGTCAAGTTCGACGTGTTGCGTGACAAGAAGCCGGAAAAGGCTGCTGCTGCGAAGTAGCTGGGATTTGCCGGTTTAACTGTTCAAGCTGGCGGATATTAAAAACGGACCTGCTCCCTGCGATGGGGAGTGGGTCCGTTTTCGCTGTGTGGTGGTTGGGCCGGGTGATTGGGAAGATTCTCACTTGCGTATATCGCGTCGTCGAATTCCAGCCGCAAGGGTGCAGAGGATCATTCCACAGATCCCAATGATGGCGTCGGCTCTGTCAGCGATGAAAAGACCGATGAGGGTCAAGCCGACGATTAAAAGAACCACGGATGTAAAGAGGCCGGTGCTCTTTTTCATATTTCACCTCGTTCTTGAGACTATCCCCGTGAACTTCACGCAGGTAGGGCGAGGGTTATGAGGATGGGGAGTTAACCGGCTCTTCGCGTTTCGGAGTGCGTAGGTGAGCCCAGGGTGGAGTTCGGGGTGGCACAACATATAGGGGTCCTGGCCGGTACAAGATGAGAGTTGCGAAGCTTCCATCCAACCGAACCAGGACCCTACTGTGCAGCCTACTACTGGCAACCTCGTGGCCGACACCATCTGCCGGACCGCCGAGATCGGCCTGACGATCACCGGTGCCGCCGACGCCGGAAACATCACCATCATCGACGCCACACCCGTGTCCGCGAGCAACACCTGCCCTGACTGCGCACAGTCCGGGAAGCTTCGCGACCACGTCCTTCGCCGTCTCGTCGATCTGCCCGTCGTGGGGTTCCCCACCCGTCTGCACGTGCGCGTCCCCCGTTTCACCTGCACGGACACCACCTGCGACAGGAAGATCTTCCAGACCTCCCTGACCTGCGCCGATGATGGTGCGAAGCTGACCCACCGGGTCACCCGCTGGGTCCTCCAGCGCCTGGCAGTCGACCGCATGAGTGTGTCCGCCACGGCGAAAGCACTCGGGGTGGGCTGGGAGCTGGTCAACCAGGTCGCTGTCGATGCTTGCCGCAAGCTTGTCTACGACAACCCCTCCCACCTGGACGGCGTACGCATCCTCGGGGTCGACGAGCATGTGTGGAAGCACACCCGCCGCCCGGGCCAGCCATCGTCGTTTGTGACGGTCCTGGTGGACCTGACACCCCTGGTCACCGGGGCAGGTCCTGCCCGGTTGCTGGACATGCGCCCGGGACGCAGCGCACAGGTGCTGCGCACCTGGCTGCAGGAACGCGATCCTGCTTTCCTGGAAAATGTGCAGGTGGTGACCATGGACGGCTTCACCGGTTACGCCTCGGCCGTGGACCAGATTCTCCCGGATGCCACCAAGGTCATGGATCCCTTCCATGTCGTGCACCTGGCCGCGGACAAGCTCACCGGGTGTCGGCAACGCCTGCAACGTGAAACCTCGGGGCGGCGTGGGCGTAAGGATGATCCGTTGTACAAGTACCGACGCACCTTGTTGACCAGGAGGAACTACCTCACCGAGCGGCAGAACAGGCGGCTGGACCTGTTGTGGGCCACCGACGACGAGTACGTCGCCTTGGAGGTCACCTGGATGTTTTACCAGGACATGATTGCGGCTTACGGGCATCCGAAGAAATCGGAGGGGAAGAAGTTGATGGAACGGATCATTAACACCCTGCGCAAGGGGCTGCCCGCAGGGCTGGAGGAGCTCGCCCAGCTGGGTCGGACGCTGTGGCGCCGGCGTGAGGACGTGCTCGCCTACTTCGACATCGGTGCATCCAACGGCCCTGTGGAAGCGATCAACGGTCGGCTTGAGCACCTGCGCGGCATCGCCCTGGGCTTCAGGAACCTCAACCACTACATATTGCGGTCACTGATCCACTCCGGACAGCTGCAAACCAGGATCAACGCACTCTAAATCGTGAAGACCCAGTTAACCTCGCGATTGCGTTGTCCTCTATTGAGTGAGAAAACTGTTAGCAACGCAAGCGAGACAAAAACTATGAGAACCGCGATTCGAGTGAATGTGGACGGAAAGAGGCTGGACACGATGAGACCGAAAATAATTGTCGGTGCTCCGTATAGCCAAGAAAACTTCACTCGCTTAGCTACTGCAAGATAGATCGAGCCAGCAATACCAATCGTAAGCGGAGCAAGCCATAGGGCAGTTGAAGTCGAACCTTCCGTCATGGCCGGGTCCTTCTGCACGGACAGCAAAGTGCAACCGGAAAAGACCAGAACATAGAAGAAAAGTTGTAAGAAAACAGTTTGACGGTTCATGCTCACCTCGAACTAGCAGTAGTCAGCGTACACGGGAGGGTAATCGGCATGGATACCGATTTTCAGCCCGCGATTAGTGGCTACTGCAGTAACAGCTCGGCCGCCGATTTCTATCAGGCTAGGCGCACTGGCCACGGCCAACACCGCGCCGATTGCAGTACCGACAGGGCCTCCGAATGCAGTTGCGGCCGCTTCGAGGGCAGCCGCGATAGCTACGGGCCCGGCCTCAGATGCTGCGACTATAGCAGCGCCTGCTCCGACGAGAAGATCATCATGACTGAAGCACACAGCGGATCCCTCTCGCGAGGCGAACGTAGCGTGTTGGCTAGCCCCTGTGTGGGATGGTTTGCCAAGCACGGAGCGGTGAAGCAGTAAAATTTCCTGCTGGGTGAATCCATATTCAGAAGCAAGTTTTTGATCTGACGCTGTTGTAGCAATTTTTCCATTGTGGTCGACAAAGGTTTTGGAGGCCCCAGCTACATGGTCAAGAAATGCTTGTTTTTCGGGGGAGAGCTGTTGAGAAGCGGATGCTTGAAGGACGTGAGTGGCCGGTGTAGGGGACGCAGCGGCCACTCCCATTAAAGGAAAAGGAAGAGTTAGGGCAAGAGCGAATGCAGCTATTGAACGCGAGGTCTTAGACACGATGAGTCTCCGGTGGTGGTGAGGAAATGGAACGAAATTATAGTTTCATAACCATCCACTGAAGGAAATAACTTTTTCGAATATTTATTTAACTTTTTGGTTATTATATGTAGCCGTTTAGGGAATGCTTACGATTTCATTTTTGTCGAAATAAACGATGCGTCGCGGAATCAAAAATTAATCGAAAGCTGGGCTGCACGATGACGGGGTACTAGCAGCCCTAGCCCTTAAATAGGCAGCTTGCGCAGTACTGGCAGCGGCAGGTGCTTCAGCACGAACATGATCGGCTGGAACAGCGGGTGAACCCAGATCAGGGACTTCTTGTTGTCTACGGCCTTGGCAATAGCCTTCGCCACATCTTCCTTGTCAACGGTCAGCGGGGCATCGTCCAGACCCTGGGTCATGTTGGTACGCGCCTGACCAGGGCGAACCGTGAGAACGTTCACACCGGTGCCGCGCAACGCCTCACCGAGCATGCGGTAGAAGCCGTCAGTGCCAGCCTTCGAGGAGCCGTAGACGAAGTTGGAACGGCGCACCATCTCGCCAGCCACGGAGGAGAACACCACGATCTGACCGTGGCCCTGCTTCTTCATCCGCTCAGCCAGCAGAACGCCCACGGAAACCGCGCCGGTGTAATTCACCTGAGCAGCCAAAACTGCGCTCTTCTGGTTCTGCCACTGCTCCTCGTTGTCACCGAGAATGCCGAAGGCCACGATGGCCAGGTCGATATCCCCTTCAGCCCACATCTCTTCAAAGAGGGCAGGGTGGGAATCGAAATCGGTGGCGTCGAAAATAAAATTGCTTACTTCGGAGGCGCCGGCCTTCTCCAAACGCTCCTCAGCAGGCTCGAGGGACTCGCCATCGCGAGCAGCCAAGATGACGCGCGCTGGGCCACGGGAGAGGAATTCCTCCACCACGGCCAGGCCCATATCGGAGGCACCGCCAAGCAAGAGGATGGACTGGGGTTTACCAACAGCGTTGATCATGAAAAATCTCCTTGAATGAGGGTGCGATTTAGAGCTCGAGGCGGCGGGACATATCGGAGGCGAAGACTCCGGTGGGGTCGATCTCCTGGCGGGTTTTCAGCCAGCCATCCAAGCCTGGGTACATCTGGTGGAAGTTCTCCGCGGAGGTGCGGGACTCCTTGGCCAGGTACAGACGGCCGCCGAACTCCATCACGCGCTTATCCAAGTCATTGAGGAACTCGCCCAGGCCTGGCTTGATGGGGAAGTCCACGCAGACGTTCCAGCCGGGCATTGGGTAGCTCAGGGGGGCGCGGTTACCTTCGCCGAACAGTTTGAACACGTTCAGCGCGGAGTAGTGGCCGGACTTCTGGATGTCGCGGATGATCTGCTTGAAAGGCTCCACCGCATCCATCGGCACCACGAACTGGTACTGCAGGAAGCCCTTGGAGCCGTAGCCGCGGTTCCACTCGCCGATGAGATCCAGTGGTTGGTAGAACTGCGTGAGGTTTTGCACCTGGTTCTCGTACTTGCCAGACTTCAGCCACCACAGCTCACCCACGGCAATCATGGAGAGCTTGTTCATGGTGAAGTTAGGGAAGATATCCGGCACGGTGAGCAGCTGCGGAGCGTTGAACTTCAGCGGGTTCTTCGCCAGCTTGGGTGCCAGTTCCTTCAGCTGATCGAGGGTGGCCAGGGAGCCGCGGGAGATGGCAGCGCGTCCCAGCTTTGGCTCTGGAGAGATGGCATCAAACCAGGCGGAGGAATAGGTGTACTTGTGTTCGGAGCCATCGGAGTGGAAGGCCACGGTCTCATCCAGGTTCTGGGTGAGGTCGCCATCCGCGATGAAGTACGCGGTCTCCGTGCGGGTCATCTTGATGCGCGCGCGCAGGATGATGCCGGTCAGGCCCATGCCGCCGACGGTTGCCCAGAAGAGCTCGCCGTTTGGATCATCCACAGAGCCTTCTGGCTCGAGGTGCAGAACGCGACCGTCCGCGACCAGCAGTTCCATGCTGGCCACGTGGTTACCGAAGGAACCGGCAGAGTGGTGGTTCTTGCCGTGAATATCCGGGCCGATCGCACCACCGATGGTCACCTGACGAGTGCCAGGCAGGACCGGAACCCACAGGCCGTAGGGGAGCGCGGCCTTCATCAGCTGATCCAGCGTCACACCGGCATCCACGTCCACGACCGCAGAATCCGGATCAATGGAGTGAATGTGGTTGAGCTGCTGCATGTCGATGACCAAGCCACCGCCGTTGGACGCAGGATCGCCGTAGCTGCGGCCCATTCCGCGGGCAATCACGCCACGCTGGAGGTGCTGGGGCTTATCCGAATTATCGTCCGCGACCTGCGCAACAGCGCGCGAAATCTCCTCCACATCGGAGGTGGACAGCACCTCAGAAGTAGAGGGTTGGGTACGGCCCCAACCGGTCAGCGTCTTGGTCTCAGTGTGAATGCTGGTCTGCATTGTCATGCGTTCCAGACTAGACGTTCCGCGCGCAGGGCTTCCACTACAACGCGCGTCGTGCAGCCGGTTGACAGCGAGTTGGCAGATGGGCCGGTCTAGTAAAGACCCATCATTTCCCGGATCTCCGTGGGCAACCCCTCCACGTCCGTGATTTCTTCCCCGTCCCATTGGGTCAGGATCTCCATTACCCGACGCCTACTCGTGGAATCCATGATGGGAAGTTCCTGAGCCATGAGACGTGTCATAAACGGGGAGAGCGGGAGGTTGGTTCTTTCCGCTGCTTCATACGTAGAGTTCTGCCCCACACCGCCCACGCGCACGGGAGCCGCGCGCTGCTCGAGCTCTTCTGGGCTGCGCTTCTTGCGCGTGAGAAAATCGAAAACTGCCATGGGCTCAGACTACTCCCCGGGTTTGTCCTGACCGGCTGCTATAAACGAACCCATGAGTCCAGCAGAAGAGCCCACCACCGCAGATCCGCAGTATGACCCACTCCTCGTGGTGGCCGTGCGCGGATCCACCGTGGCTATTTGGCAGGTAGAAACTGATCCCACCGTGGCCCGCGGGGATTTCTCCGGCGCGTGGCTGGTCACCGAAGAGGGTGTGCAGGGATTCGCTGCTGATGCGGAGTGGATCCCGGATACCGATAATCAGGCAATCATGCTGCAGCACTTGTTGCGCTACTCGTACCTCCCGGCAGTCGGGACCACCCAGAACGAAATAGAGAAGTTGATTGGTGAGGGTGGCGTCGAAAAGAAATGGGACATGGGTAAACCCACCACGGTGGAGGAATTGGTGAATGCCGCGCGAGCCGAGGTGGAGGAGGCGCGGAAGGAATTTGCGCGCTTGGCGCCGGGGAAGAAGCAGCCGGCGTGGGGTGAAGTTGGGGAGATCGAACCGGTGGAGGGCACCTCGTCGCAGGGGTTGGAGGGGGATGCGGCGCGGGCTGCGGATGCTGCGTTGGAAACAGCCCGTGGCCTGCGCAGTTGGCTGGATGAGAAGCAGGCATTCGATAAGCTCAAGGCACGCAGGCTCGACCCGCTTTACGAGGCAGAATAGACCGCGAGGAGAGAAGGCTCACACAGCGAACTTCGGTTCACGCAACTATCGTGTGAGGCATGATCGGCTCTCACGTGCGCACCCAGGACGCGGTGTCTTCAGCACGTCCGGAGCCTGGGGGAAAATCGCACAACGTGGTGGATCTCAAGGGGAGGTTCGCCAACCCGGGGGGTAACGAGGAAAATACCGGGGAGCAGCGGGCAGCGCTTGGGCTGCTGACCTTGAGTATTGAGCACAGCATCACCCGCGTGGGGCACTACACACGGCTGCTTTCCGTGAGCACCGCGATGTCCGTTGCGGAGCTGGTGGAGGCCATCATGATCTCCTTCGCTTGGCCGGAAGAAGTGCTGCACTGGTCATTGCGGGTGAAGAACCACGGGCTGCTCCACACCTACGCGCCGGGCGCGCTGGGAGCCACCGAACGGATGCTGGGTGTGCGCAGCGCAGGGCATTCCGTGGGGGAATCGCTGAGCAAGGGATGTGTGGCCCAACTGCAGGTGGGAGAGTACAGCTTCCTCATCCACGCCACGGACATGGTCAAGCACGAAGATGCCGAGCTCAACGCGGTGCTGCTGGGTGCGGAATTCCTGCCTGCGGTGGACAGCCAGGGGAACACGGTAACGGACGCGGAAGCGCTGCACCCAGAGGGAATCCCCGCGGCCGTGCTGCTCAGCCAGGTCAACATCGAGCTGGCAGGGGAGGACACCGTGGAGCAGGTGATGTCCCACGTGGACCGCGAGCTCAAAGCGCTGGTGCACGATGGCGAGCTCTATGAATTCGTGCCACTGCTGCAGGCCCTGGACTTGGAGCGGCCCGCGAATGTTTCGGAGCGCTCCGCAGAGTTGTTGACTGATGCGCCGGTGGAAGAAGATTCCGTGGGCAGGGCAGCGGCATGGGCGCGCATCGTGGCGTTATCCACGCTGGTCGGCGCGGATAACGTGGATGAGATGAGTGAGTCATTCATGCAGGCCGTGGGGTATCGCCGCGGGGATGTGCCGCAGCTGCAGACGCTCATGCCGAGTGACCTGGATCCCGAAGATCCGCTCACCGCGGAGGAGATCCGCGAACTTTCCCGGGAAACCGGGCGTTTGCTGGCGCTGGCCGGTGCAGGTGGCTGGGGTGCGAGGCCCGGCGAACCCGTTCCGCTGGTGCCACGTTGCTCGATGGTGGAGCGCCTAGAAATGTACCGTTTCCTGCTGCAGCGTTAATTGCGTGGTGGGTTGGCCCGCAATTGTTCTCAATTTTGCGGGCGTGCCGTGACTGGCGGAGGGGCAGCGGGGCGTAGTGTAATTTCCGATCTCCTATGACTGAACACACCACCAATCAGACAAATCCCTCGCGCGCCTCCGCTGCAGCCACCCCTCGCAGCAGCACCATGCAGCGCGGCCGTCGCGTTGCGCGGCAATTCCTGCGCTTCGGGATCGTTGGCGCCTCCGGATTCATCGTGAACCAAGCCGTGTTCGTGGTGGCGAAGAAGCTCTCCAGCACCGGTTTTGAGCTCTCCCCGTATGACGTTTTCCTGAACCTCATGGGCACGCAGTTCAATATGCGCTGGCACCATGTGTTCTCCATCTTGGCGTTCTTGGTGGCCAACGTGTGGAACTTCGTGCTCAACCGTTACTGGACATTCGGCGGCGCGGAGAAACAAAAGTGGTGGAAGCAGCTGCCGCAGTTCATGGCCGTGGGCGTGTTTGGCCTGCTCATCACCCTCGCGGTATCCACCGCGCTGGTGAATCCCGAATCCCCGATCGCGCTGCCGCAGGATATCTTCGATGACTCCACGGGCATGCGCACCAAGGCTTATTGGGGCAACTTCATCGGCGTGCTTTTCGCCGTGCCAGCAAACTTCCTCTTCAACAAGCTGTGGACGTTCCGAGTAGTCCGCGAAAAGCACGCGAACACCGGCAACAGCGACGCCGTGGACGCCGTAGAAGCAGTGGTGACCGGCAAATAATGAACCACGTTGAAGACGGATTCCAGGCTCCCGGCACGGTCCCTGCCGATGTAGTTGCGCCCGACCCTGCGGATTCCAAAAACTCCACTAACACCCAATTGCTGCGCTTCATCTTGGTGGGTGGCCTGAGTGCAGTGGTGGATTTCGGTTCCACATCCCTGTTCACCTGGGTGTTTGGGCTTCCCGACGCCACTTCGAAGACCCTGGGCTTTATCCTCGGAACGCTGACGGCATACCTGCTGAACCGACGGTGGACCTTCCAGGCAGATCCTTCTTGGTCTCGGTTTGCCGTGACCATGGTGACCTACGGGTTGACCTTCCTGGTGCAGATCGGCCTGTATCTGGTGAGCATCCCGTGGCTCGAGGGGATGGGGTTAAACGAATTCTGGGTGCGCCTGCTGAGCTTCGTGGTGGCGCAAGGAACCGCAACTGTGCTGAACTTCCTGATTCAGAAATTCCTGATTTTCCGCACGTGAGGTTTGCCGTGCCTAAGCGGGGGTTAGGTTAGGGTATGCTTTCTAAGCAACCTAAGAAAATCCCCAATTAGACAATGAAAGCGGTAGCCGTGACTTCCGTATCTCAGACCGCTCCACTGCCAGTAGATTCCACCGCCCCGAACTCGGTGCTGCTGCGCCAACGCACCGCAGCAGCCCACGAAAGCGCCGAGGGAACTGACTTCATCTCCCGGCTCATGGGCGGAGAACTGAGCGCGGACGCGTTCGCGGACTTCACCGGACAGCTGTGGTTCATCTACTCCGCGTTGGAGAGCGCGATGCGCAACGGTCGGGAGCATGCGGCCGTTGCTGCCGTGTATGACCAGCGGCTCGAGCGCAAAGAAAAGCTGGAGAAAGATCTCACTTCTCTCTTCGGCGAGGATTGGAAAGAGAAGATCTCCAAGCTGGAAAGCACCGCGGAATACGTGGCGCGCATCCAGGAGCTGGAAAAGGCCGGCAATGGCCCCGAGCTGGTAGCTCATCACTACGTGCGCTACCTGGGCGATCTGGCCGGTGGCCAGGTGATTGCTCGTCGCGTGGCGGAGCACTACAACGTGGCACCGGAGGCGCTGACCTTCTATGACTTCGCTGAGCTGGGCAAGGTTAAGCCCTTCCGCGATCAGTACCGCGACACATTGGATTCTCTTCCTCTCAACGAGGAAGAACAAGAGCAGATGCTGTCCGAGGCCGTGCGTGCTTTCAGCTATAACCAGGCAGTTTTCGAGGGGCTTGCCGCCCGCCACTAGTCGGGCGGCGCTAGCTCAGTAACTTAGTGCTGGGCGCGTCCCACGGGGTGCGCGGTGGCGAAGGTTTCGGTGGCCGCGTCATTTCGGGTGTCGCCCGCATGCTCATCCTCGTAGCCATCAACGGGGTATTCCTCGTACCCCGACTCTTCCCGAACCTTCCATGCGGTGGAGAGACCCGGCGCGAACCACACCAGAAGTGCGGTGAGAACAGCGCAGATCGCCGCGGCGGTCAGGGTGTACGTGCTGGGAACCAGGAAGAGGCACGCTGCAGAGAGCGCGGTGATGACGATCCACAACAGGGGAACGCTCCACGCCAGCTTCAATTGTGAATTAGCGCGGTCTTCATACCAATCCATGTCTGGGAACCGGCTGCGGGCTTCATTGCGAATTCGACGCAACGGGCGCGTGGAGATGGAAAAGATGACGAAGAGCAGCAACCCGATTCCCGCGCCAGCGATCAGCAGCTGGCCTGATGCGCCACCAAACGCCAGCATTCCTGCAGTCACCGCGATTGCGAGTCGCTCGATGCTGGTGAGGTGCAGAGGCAGTTCTGGCTGAACGTCGGGATACAGACGATCAAAGTTGGAAAGCTCGTTCATTGCACGTTCCTCAGCGGGTGGATTCAGCGGGTGGATAGGGCGCCCGATTAGGTAGTTCGGGCACATGTGTTTAGGCTAACCTTAATAAAGAATAAGCGGACTTTCCTAATCCTCTGTTTGTCCGGCAGGGATGAAGAGGCTCGCTCCACCACCACCGACGTTCACGACGTTCGGTGAGCTTGCGCAAAATTTCCCCAAGAAATGAGTGTTTTGATGTCCTTCGCTTTCTCCACTCGACGACACATTGCAGCAGTCACCACGGCGGCAACTGTGACTCTCGGAATGGGTCTGCTGCCCGTCGCCATGGAATCCACCGGGGCAGTGGCTGACGCGCAGAGTTGTCTGCTGGGACAAAAGACCGTTCAGGCGGGCTCCCTGGGATGGCGGGTCTCCGAAAAGTGGATGGAATACATGGCCAAGCCATTCGTGATCGGCAAGATCAGCGGTAGCGCGTGGAACGGCAACCAGTTCGTCTTCGCCCCCAAGGCGGAAGGAACCACGGGGATGGGCGGCCAGGGGACCGTTAAATTCGCCGGAGACATGCACTTCAACGGACACGCTGGCGCGCTGGACATGAACCTCACCGATGTCACCATGAAGATCAACGGCAATATGGCGCAGATTTTCGTCGACTACGTAACTACCGATCCAGAAAACCGCGTGGCAGGCTTGCTCGGGCAGAAGGTCTCTCGCGAGGATGTGCCAATCGTGGATGTGACCCTCAACAAGGCCGCGGATTTTAATAGCGATTCCGTGGATCTCGCGGGCAAGACCATCCTGACCCCAGAGGGAGCAAAGCTCTTCGGCTCTTACGAGGCAGGCATGGAATTCGCCCCGACCGCGGGCACGCTTTCCATGGGCGTGGGATGCAAGACTGGCGTGCTTCCCACCACCCCGATTGCTGCGGCTAATGTTCCCGCAGCCGGCAATGCTGCAGCTGCTCCAGCCCCGGCGAACACCGGAAATGGTGGCGGCCAGGCTTCTCACTCCGTGTCCGGTCAGAGCCAGTCGCAAGCCCAGGCGCAAACCCAGGCTCCAGCCCAAGTACCCGCGCAGGGAGCAGGCGGAGATGACGCGGCAGTGTGCTCTGGCACCGGAGCTGTCGGCGTGACCTCCTCCAAGGCGCAGTGGGGTGTGCGGGAATCCTTCCGTAACTACCTCACCAGCTCCACGGCTAAGGGAAGCTGGCAGACCGGTGGCGTGGGTGAAAACAACGGAATCTTCCAGTTCAGTGGCAATTCCGGCGCAGTGAACCCATCGCAGAAGTCCGGATCCGTGCTCTACCCCGGCACCATCCACTTCACCGGCCACGGCGGAACCCTGGACATCAAGTTCTCCAACATGGAGATCCAGTTCAATGGCAACTCCGGCCAGCTGCTGGTCAATGCGCGTTCCAACACCACGGAGGGTCAGGCGCGGGACTTCGGACGCATCGCCTTGGCGAACCTGAGCTTCAGCTCGCTGGAGACCTCTGCAACTTCCGCCTCCGGCACCGCCACCCCAACCCTCACCGCAGTGGGTTCCGAGGCCTTCGGTTCCTTCTACTCCGCAGGTGAAGCACTGGATCAGCTGAACTTCTCTGCCCAGCTGGGCGGATCCGCGAACTGCGCCGCCGGCCAAGGTGGGGCAGCCAATGCTGCAGCCACCGGCACCGGCAGCGCGGCTGATGCTGAAGCGCTACTCAACGAGGAATCCGGAGCCAGCGTGATGGATGAGGTGGAAACAGACACCACCAACAACCCACAGGCAGCCGAGGGCGGGGATCAGTTCAGCATCAAGCCCACCGGAGCAGATTCCCAGGGCAACTTCAACGACAGCCGCGTTGCAAGCTACATCCTGCTGGCTGCCTTGTTTGTTGTGGGAGGCGTGGCGCTATCCAGCTTCACGCGTCGAAACCCTACTGCTTCCTAAACGCTTCCTAACATCCGCAGCCCGCTGTCTTTCCGGCACTGTCTTTCTTCGAGGTACCCCATGTTCTCAACATCCCAGCACAATCTTCGACGCGCTGTGGTGGCCGCGCTGGCGGTAACGTCCCTGGCCCTATCTGGTTGCTCCTCGTGGGATACCGGCAACGCGGAACAGGAGTCCTCGAACTCTGAGATCATTTCGGAGCTGGAGAACTCCTCCGACAAGCCGGATCCGCGCCAGCTCAAGGGCGTGTCTACCGTCAGCGCTTTCGACGAAGTAGAGCCCGTCGCGGAGAACCCGGAACCCGCGCTCCCCGTGGAGCTGACGGATAACGACGGCAACGCCGTCAAGGTGGAGGATGTTTCCCGCATCGTCGCCCTGGACATGTACGGCACGTACACCAAGACGCTGCGCGGGCTGGGCTTAAGCGAAAACATCGTTGGCCGCACCAATTCCTCCAACGAGGAATCGCTGAAGGACCTGCCCGTGGTGACCCAGGGCGGCCACGATATCAACGTGGAAGCTGTGCTTTCGCTGCGTCCAAGCCTCATCATCGTGGACCACTCCATCGGCCCTCGCGGGGCAATTGATCAGCTGCGCGAATCCGGTATCCCCACCGTGGTGATGTCCCCGGACCGCTCACTGGAAAAGATGGAAGAGGGCATCAAAAACCTCGCCGGAGTGGTGGGTCTGCAGGAGGAAGGCGACAAGCTCGCCCAGCGTTCTCTGGATGAGTACGAGGAAGCCGTGCAAGCCATCCGCGAGATCGCCCCGGAAAAGCCACTGAAGATGGCCTTCCTGTACGCCCGCGGTGATGGCGGCGTGTTCTACGTGCTGGGCAAGGAGGATTCCACCGATGACCTCATCAGCGGCCTCGGTGGCACGGATGTGGCCACTGAGCAGGGCATTGGCGCACCCTCGCCCGCCAACGCTGAGGCCCTGGCCAAACTAAACCCGGAAGTCTTCGTGATGATGTCCGAAGGCCTCGAATCCACCGGTAATCTGCAGGGCCTGCTGGCCCGCCCGGGAGTGGCCAACACCACCGCGGGCAAAAACCAGCGCATCCTCGCTCTGCCGGATGGCGATTCCCTCGCCTTCGGTCCGCAGACCGGGGAGATGCTCCTGCGGGCAGCCCAGGCGTTGTACCTCAAGGACGGGCAGTCGCAGTGACGGCTGTTCAGTCGCACATCTCCGCAACTTTCCTGGATCGTAAGAAGAAGCGCGGACTGCTCTTCGTTGCGCTGATCGTCCTGCTCGTGCTGGTCACGATGCTGTCCATCTCCCTGGGGCAGTTCACCATCCCTCTTTCGCAGCTCACTGGCATCCTCGCCAAGGGGCCGATGGGTGCCTCCACGCTGGATGAAACCGTGGTGTGGAGAATCCGTATTCCTCGCGTGCTTCTCGGCTTGCTCGTGGGCGCTGCCCTGGGTGTGGCCGGGGCACTCATGCAAGCGGTCTTCGCCAACCCCCTGGCAGAACCTTCCGTCATCGGCGTGACCAGCGGCGCGGGTGTGGGTGCGGCGTTCGTCATGGTCACCGGATGGACCGTACTCGGCAGCTCTACTGTGCCGGTGGCGGCCTTTATCGCTGCCATGCTCACCGCCGTGCTGGTCTACAGCTTGTCCCGGATGAACGGCCAGGTGCGGATCGTCAACCTGATTCTGGTGGGCATCGCCGTGAATGCCGTGGCCGGAGCCATCATTTCCTTCATGGTGTTCATCGCCCCCACCTCCTCCCGCGAGCAAATCATCTTCTGGCAGATGGGCAGTTTGAACGCCGCCAAGTGGGAACAGGTCAGCACCGTGGCCATCGTGGTCGGCCTGGGCATCGCTGCCTCGCTGTTCATGGTGAACAAGCTGGACGTGCTGGCGCTGGGTGATCGAGCCGCCGGCCACGTGGGCGTGGACGTGCAGAAGTTGCGCCTGGCCGCCATCGCGCTGGCCACCCTGCTCACTGCGGGCGCGGTGTCCTACGCGGGCCTCATCGGCTTCGTGGGGCTCATCGTCCCCCACATCATCCGCACCGTTTCCGGCCCCGCCAACCGCATCCTCATCCCCGCTTCCGCCCTGGGTGGCGCGTTGCTCATCGCGGGTGCCGATATCGTGGCCCGCACCGCCGTGGAATTTGCCGATCTTCCCATCGGCATTTTCACCGCGCTGGTGGGTGGCCCCACATTCTTCATCTTGCTGCGCCGAATGATGAAGCGAGGAGGCTTGAAATGATCGAGGTACGCGCCGAAAACATCAGTGTCACAATCGCCGATAAGCCCATCCTTGCAAACGTCAGCATCACCGCCCGACCAGGCGAAATCACCGCGCTGATCGGCCCCAATGGCGCGGGTAAATCCACGCTTCTCTCTGCCCTTTCCGGGGATCTGAAGCTCTCCAGTGGAGCCGCCCACCTGGGTTCCACAGATGTCTCTGCAGCCTCCGCCAAGGATCTTTCCCGCCTGCGTTCCGTGATGCTGCAGGACACCAGCGTGGCCTTCAGCTTCCTGGTGCGCGACGTGGTGGAGATGGGCCGGCGTCCCTGGGCCGGCAGCGTTTCTGCGGAGCAGGATTCCTTGATTGTCGACGCCGCCCTCCACGCCACCAACATGACCCACCTGCAGGCGCGGGATTCGCTCACGCTCTCCGGTGGCGAAAGAGCTCGCATGGCCATGTCCCGAGTGCTGGCACAGCGCACTCCCGTGGTGTTCCTGGATGAGCCCACGGCCGCCATGGATATCCGCCACCAGGAGCAAACCCTGGGGTTGGCCCGCCGCTTGGCCCAAGGTGGGGCAACGGTGATTGTGGTGCTGCATGATCTCAATGCCGCTGCTGCCTACGCGGATCACGTGGTCTGCCTGTCCCAGGGAAAGGTGGTCTCCGATGGCACGGTGCATGAGGTCTATACCTCGGAGAACTTGAGCGAGATCTATGGCTGGCCCATCGATGTGGTGGAGCTGGGAAGCGGCCGGATGCACGTCTCACCCCGGGATGGGCATGAGGAAAACCACGCGGATCCCGCTCAGTTGGACGTGCTGCTTGGCGGCTATTCCTAGCATTTTCCCCTAGCGCTACTCCTAGGGCCGCTCGAACTTCTCCGCCCGCCCCTTAGCGTGCAACTTCAGCCACTCGCGGAAGCCAGCCACGTCCCGCTTCTGCACCAGGAAGAACCACGCGAAGCGCGCGTATTCCTGTGGCAGGAGCTTGCGCATGCCGGGCTGATTCATGATGTAACCGCGGTTGCGGTAGGTGAAATAGCGCTTGAACTCGTTATCGGGGAATTGCGTGTGCATCTTCCCGCCGAGGATTGGCTTGAACTCATCGGAGCCATCCGGGTGCAGGTAAGCAGCACGCAGCGATGTGCCGAAGGGCAGTCCGCTGCGCACCAAGCGCCGGTGGTATTCCACTTCATCCCCGCGAATAAACAGCCGGTAATCTGGCACGCCGATAATTTCCATGGCCTTGGCGCTGATCAATGCGCCGTTGAAGAGGGAAGCGATGCCGGGGATGAAGTCCCCTTCCAGCTCATCCAACCGCCGGCGCCACACCAGGCCCTGCCGCAGCGGGAAGGCCAGGCGCTCGGGATCCGCGATATTGCAGACCACAGGGCTGACTTCCTCTAGCCCTTCGCGTTCGGCCACGTCCAGCAGCGTGGAGAGCACGTGCTGATCAGCGGGGCGACCGTCATCGTCTGCGCACCAGATGGCATCTGCACCCAGAGCCAATGCGGTGAGGAAACCATAGGCAAAACCACCGGCACCACCCAGATTGGTCTGGCTGCGCAGATACACTCCGCGCGATCCCGCTACCTGCTGCACCAGTTCTTCCACCGCGGGGTCAGCGCCGTTATCCACCACGATGATGTGGTCGACTGCCGCGCACTCTTGGTTGGCAACTTGCTGCAGGCTGGCACTCAAAAGCTCCACGCGGTTGTGGGTGACGATGACGGCCGCGATGCTATCTGAGTGCTGAATTGGCATGTATCTAGTGTGCCATTAGACGGGATGGATCACCCCGCCTGACGCGCCTACTTGAGACGCTCGGCCACCATTTCCTTCACTTCGCCGCGGCGTACCTTGCCCAGCTGATCGGAAGGCAGCTCATCGAACTGCTCGTAGATGCGTGGCACCTTGTAGCGGGTCAGCTTCTCGCGGCAGAATTCCTTCAGCTCAGCCTTGAGGGAATCATCCAGTTTCTTGCCCTCCGCCAGCACCAATGCGGCGCACACGGTTTCGGAGCCATCTTCGCGGTCCAAGCCCACCACGGAAGCGTGAGCCACGGCGTCGTGCTCCCGAAGGACTGCTTCTACCTCTGCCGGGTAGATATTGAAGCCTCCGGTGATGATCATTTCCTTGATGCGGGAGACGATCTTGATGAAACCATCGGATTCCATCACGGCCATGTCACCGGTCAGGAACCAGTCATCGCAGAATGCTTCCTGGGTGGCCTTGGTCATGTCCAGGTAACCGCTGAACACCTGTGGTCCGCGGACCATCAGCTCGCCCGGCTCGCCATCGGGCATAGTGAGGGTGGGGTCTTCTGGGTCGCCGATGCGCACCTCGGTGGAGGGGAAGGGCACGCCGATGTAACCCTCGCGCCCATTGCCCATGGGGTTGCCACAGATGATCGGGGAGGTTTCGGTGAGGCCGTATCCCTCCACGATGTTGCCGCCGGTCATTTCTTCCCAGCGCTTCACGGTGGCCACTGGCAGGCTGGAGGCTCCGGAGAAGGAGTTGCGGATGCCCTTGAGAGATACGTTCTTTTCCTCAGCAGTGTCCATGATCTTTTCGTACAAGGTGGGAACACCAGGCAGCCAGGTGGGGCAGTCCGTCTTCATGAGCTTGAGGATCAGATCCATCTCCGGCGCGGGCAGCAGCTGGATGGTGCCGCCGATAGCCGGTGCCATGGTGATATTCATGGTCAGTCCGTAAGCGTGGAAAATAGGCAGTGCAGCCATCATCTTTTCCGTGCGTCCCACGCCCAGATCCTGCACCCACTCGCGACCCTGTTCGAGGTTGCTAACTAGGTTCATGTGGTTGAGCAGCGCACCCTTGGGAGTGCCGGTGGTGCCGGAGGTATAGAGAATCAGCGCGGGATCGCGGGGATTGACCTTTTCCTTCTCCGTGCTCTTGCCCTTGCCTTGGCGGAGGAAATCCTCGAAGCTCATGCTGGACTTGGTCGGAGCGGAAAGCTTTGCCTTGGCGGCCTTCAGAGCGGGGATAGGCAGGGGGAGGGAAAGCGCGAAACGCTGCAGGCGGGGCATGCTATCGATCAGGTTGATATCGATCACCGTCTCCAGCGGGGTGTCCTTCTTCAGCTCGCAGGCAATCTTATTGGCCTTCTCCCAGAAGAATCCCACGCGAGCCTTGTGGTTATTGAAAGGAACCTTGAGCTCGCTGGAGGTGTACAGAGGGTTGTGCAGGGCAGGTACCGCGCCCACGCACAAGGTGGCATAAAAGGCGATCAAAGTTTGTGGGGAGTTGGGAGCCACGATGGCTACGAAATCACCCTTGGACACGCCAGCTGCACGCAGCGCGGCAATCGCGCGATCCACCAAGGTTCCGTATTCCTTGTACGTGGTGGACTTGCCGAAGAAGGTAAAGGCGGGAACGTCCGCGAATTCCTTTACCGCGTTATCGAAAATATCCACCAAGGTGCGGGAGGTGGAAGTGGTATCCCCGCTGGCTCCAGGGCCAAAGAGAGTATCTACATCGATCTCTGGGCTGGTCCACTCTGAATAATGCTTGAGCCACGCCTTTTCATTTACTGCCTCGGATGCATGAGGGCCGGATTGGGCAGCCGTTGGTTGATTCTCAGTGCTCACTGTAAGTCCTGTGGGGTTTGGGGCGGTTAGATGAAAGCTTTTTTCCAAGTGTAACGCGCAACACTATGGCCGCTAGTTACCAGCGACCGAGATCGCGCAAAACGTTCTGGACGTGCTGTTTTGCTTCGGGGCCCTCGTAGGCACCCACCACTTCATCCACCGCTCCGGCTTGGCGCACCTCACCGTGGTCAATCCACAGTGCGCTATCGCACAACTGCGCCAGGAACTCATTGCTGTGGGAGGCGAACACCAGAATGCCGGAGCGTTCCACCATCTTCACCAGCCGCTCGCGGGCCTTGGCCATGAAGGCCGCATCCACGGCACCGATGCCCTCATCCAGCAGCAGGATCTCCGGCTCAATGGACGTCACCACGCCCAGCGCCAGGCGGATCCGCATGCCCGTGGAATAGGTGCGCAGTGGCATGGAGAGGTACTCTCCCAGCTCGCTGAACTCCGCGATATCATCCATTTTCCTGCGCATGGACGCGCGCGTCTGCCCCAGGAACAAGCCGCGGATCACGATGTTTTCGTATCCGCTGATCTCCGGGTCCATGCCCACGCCGAGGTCGAAGACCGGTGCCACTCGTCCGCGCACCACCGTGGATCCACGGGTGGGTTCGTAGATGCCGGAGAGCAGACGCAACAGCGTGGACTTACCAGCGCCGTTGTGGCCAACCAGCCCCACGCGGTCACCTTCCTGCAGGTGCAGGTTGATGTCGCGCAGCGCCTCCACCGTGACGGTGTTCTGCTCGTTTCTGCCGATCTGTCCACCCGCAGCGCCCAGAAAACTCTTCTTGAGGGAGCGAGATTTGGCGTCGAAGATAGGAAAATCTACGCACGCATCGTAGGTGTCAATGCTTACCATGACCAGTACCTTTCTTGACCTAAACCCAGTAACTCACGCGGAAGCGCCACGTACGCATGGCCAGCAATGTGAGCACCAGACCCACCACGGTGCACACACCCACCACGATCCAGTGATAACCGGCCACGCTCTCGCCGATCATCGGCGCGCGGATGATCTCCAGGTAGTGATACAGCGGGTTGATCTGAGCCAACTTGGCCCGATCGGCCACGTCACCGCCCTGCGCCTCCAGGGTCCGGGTGGTCCACACGATGGGGGTCATGTAGAACGCCAGCTGCACCAGAGATTCCAGCAGCGGTGCCACATCGCGGAAGCGCGTGGCGATGATGCCGAACAGCATGGTCACCCAGATGCCGTTGAGCAGGATCAGCAGCATGGCGGGGATCACCAACAGCACCTCCCAGCCCAGCGCTGGGCGGAAGATCACCAGCAGCGCCAGCCAAATCACCAGGTTGTGCAGCAGGAAGAGGAACTGCTTCCACACCAGCCGGTACACGTGCACGCTCAGTGCGCTGGGAAGCTGCTTGATTAGGCCCTCGTTATCAATAAAGACCTCCGCGCCCTCCTTGATGCAGCCACTGATGAAGCCCCAAATGATCAGACCAACCGCCACGTGCGGCAGGAAGGTAGCCAGATCCTGCTGGAAGAGCATGGAATACAGCAGGCCCAGCGCAATGGCCATCACGCCCGTGGCCACCGTGATCCACAGCGGTCCTAGCGTTGACCTGCGATAACGCTGCTTGATGTCCTGCCAACCCAGCACCAGCCAGAGCTCTCTCTGCTGGAAACCTTGGCGGAGATCCTTCCATGCCGCGCCGAATGTGACGGACTGGCTAGGGGGTGCACCGTTGCTGGTACGGGCGGTAATACGTGCCAGATCGGGCTGTTTCCGGGGCTCGTTCATTGTTGGCATGTTACCCGCCCGGCAGGTCAATTCTTTTTTCCGACGCCACCCTGGCCCCTCAGATTTTCAGTAGTAGGGTGACCTTATGAAAAAAAGGTGGGAATCGAAAATTCTCCTCCTATCGGTGACCCTGGCGACAGCGTGGTTCATCGTCGGCCTGCTTCTGCGATCGTTCTCCCGCGATGTAGTCGAAGACATCGCGGTGGGATTCTACTTCGCGGGGTTGCCCAATTACCCCACGCTGTTCATGGCCATCTTCCTGGTCATCCTGCTCTCCGGCATGTTGCGCAGGCAGCGCGTGGCACTGCTGATTTATCTGATCGTCTTCCAGCTCTATTACGTGGTGGTCAACGCGCTGTTGCTGGTCTTCTTCTTGGGATTCAACGAGGAGGAAACCACCCGCGAAATGCTGGTGTGGACAGTGGTGCCGCTGCTGGCCTCGCTGGCGTATCTGATCCTGGGGTTCCGCGCGCTGCCGGATTTCCCGGCCAAGGTGCGGGGAAACTGGAAGCCCGCGCTGGCAGTGCTGGTGCTGGGAGTGGGGGCCAGTTTCCTGCTGGTCCTGGCCATTCTCTACTTCGGTTTCCACACCCCGTTGAACCTTTTCCTGCACTGGATTGGGTACGTGGTGCTGGGGCTTTCGCCCATCGATGTGCTCATTGATCCCGGCCTGCATGTCCCCGACTGGGTGCGGATTCTGGGCGAGGTGGCTGCCTCGCTGAGCGTGTTCGCGGCCTTCCTGCTGTTGCTTCGTTCCGTGAACGCGCCCCAGGGTTCGGAAAAAGCCGCGATGGATGCCCGCCGGATGCTGCTCAGCCCGCCTTCGGAGGATTCCCTGGGCTACTTCGCCACCAACGATGACCGCGCCCTTCTGATCAGCGAGAACGGCAAGGCGGCCGTTTCCTATCGGGTGATCGATGGCGTGTGTATCGCCGCGGGCAACCCGCTGGGCGATCCGCAGTATTGGAACGATGCAGTTCGCGAGTTCCTGGCTTTCGGCCACCGCAATGGCTGGATTCTGGCCGCGGCCTCCATCTCCGAGCCCGGCGCGCGGGCGTATGCCGATGCTGGACTGCGCATCATCCCCATGGGTGATGAGGCAATCATCGATACTCGCCGCTTCGATATCAAGGAGCTCCATGGGGTGCGCAAGGTGGTCAATCGCCTGAAGCGCAAGGGTTATGTGGTGCGGATCCAAACCCAGGCTTCGCTCACCGCTGAGGAGCGCGCCGAATTGAAGCAACGCGCCGAAACCTGGCGCCACGGCGACGAGCGCGGCTTCACCATGGCTTCCGGCCGCGTGGGTGATGAGCGCGATCAACGCACGTTCATGGTGACCGCCCATGCTCCCGATGGGGAAATGCAGGCGATGCTCACCCTCGTGCCGTGGGGTCGCCGGGGATTGTCCCTCGATGTGATGCGCCGCTCCCCGGAGGCGCCCAACGGGGTCACGGAATTGATGGTGGCAGAGCTGGCCAAGGAGGGCACCGCGCTCAACGTGGACAAGTTCTCCCTCAACTTCGTGGTCTTGCGCGAAGTGATGGAAAAGGGCGGATCAGTCTCTGCGTCCTTCTTCCACCGCTTGTTGCTGAAGCTGCTCATCTTCTCTTCCCGCTGGTGGCAGATCCAGACCCTGTATCAGTCCAATGTGAAGTACAACCCGGATTGGCAGTCACGCTATTTGGCGGTGGATAGCACGCTGCACACCGCCCGCGTTCTGCTCTCCTTCGCCTTTGGCGAGGGCTTCCTCCCGCGCTATCAGCCTCCCCTGCCACAGCTCGGCAACTCCGCGGAGATCCAGGCGCTCGAGGCAGAGCTTCTGCGCAGTAAGAAGTGGGAAAATAAGCTCACGCTGCAGCAGAGGTGGCGTCGAGAAAAATTGGGTGAGCTGCAAGAAAACGGTCAGGTGGGTTACCCCTCCAGCGTGCCCCGCACCCACGACCTGGCGGTTTTGGGGGACTTGCCAGTTGGCGACGCCGAAATCTCCGTCACCGGGCGTGTGCAGAGGATCCGCGATCATGGCGGCGTGCAGTTCGCGCAGATCGAAGAATCCGGGGTGCAGTTCCAACTGCTGGTGGAGGCCACCGCGGGGGAGGCGGCTCGGACTTTTCGGAGGTTCGTGAGTAAGGGTGACGTGATCTCTGCAACCGGTGTGCTGGGGGCCTCGCGTAATGGCACTCCTTCGCTGTTGGTGAGCCAGTGGCACATGGCCGCGAAGTCCCTGGTGGAGTTCCCGACCCAACCGCTGAGTAATCCCTACCAGCGGGCGAAGCTGCGCCACATGGATCTGGGCACCAACCTGGCCGCGCGAGATCTGGTGATCGCCCGGGCCAAGGTGGTGGATGCGGTGCGGCAGACGCTGCGCGCTGAGGAGTTCCTGGAGGCGGAAACCCCGATTCTGCAGACGGTTCACGGCGGGGCGAATGCCCGCCCATTCCGCACGCATATCCGCGCTTATGACCAGCACCTCACTCTGCGCATCGCGCCGGAGCTCTACCTGAAACGCCTGGTGGTGGGCGGTATTCCCAAGGTGTTTGAGCTGGGCCGGAACTTCCGCAACGAGGGCGTGGATAACACGCACAACCCGGAGTTCACCGCGCTGGAGGCCTACCAGGCGTATGGCGATTGGAACAGCATGCGGTTGCTGACCGAGCGTCTGATCCGCAATGCGGCGATGGCCGTGCACGGCAGCACCACACTGCATCTGCACGCGGGCAACGGTGAGCCCGTGGCCATTGACCTTTCCGAACCTTGGGCTGTGGTGCCGGTGTACCAGGCGGTATCTGACGCGGTGGGCAAGGTTATCCGCCCGGAAGATGACGTGGCTTCGCACAAGGATCTGTTGGATCGGTACGGCCTCAAGGTGGGCAGCGTGGGTGAGCTGGTGAATGAGCTGTACGACGAACTGGTGGAGCCCAACACCATCGCGCCGACCTTCTACTCGTGGTTCCCGGTGGAGACCTCGCCACTGACCATGGCAGACCCGGAGCAGCCATTGACCGCGCAGCGATGGGATCTGGTGGCCTGCGGAATGGAGCTGGGTACGGCCTACACCGAGCTGGCCGACCCGCTGGAACAGCGCAAACGTCTCACCGAGCAATCACTGAAGGCTGCCGGGGGAGACCCGGAGGCCATGGAGATCGACGAGAACTTCCTCACCGCGCTGGAATTCGGCATGCCGCCCACGGGCGGGCTGGGCATCGGGGTGGACCGCCTAGTGATGTTCCTGCTGGAGCAGAACATTCGCGAAGTGCTGGCCTTCCCGTTCGTGAAGCCGGAGTAATTAACTGGGGTTGCCTTCCGGGAGGTGGCGCGTCACGCTTCCCGGTACGGAGATGGGGAAGAGGTGATTGTGCTGGGGCAGGAACACGGGGCGGGTTCCCAGGCGCTGCGCCAGCTGGAGTTGCTCTCGCACCAGGGTGCTCGCGGTGTTTGCGGATTGTTCTTCGGCTGCCACCAGTTGAGTGATCCGCGGGCGGTGCGGGCCGCGTAGCCACTGGGTATCTGCGCGTCCCGAATCCGCTCCTCCGAAGGCGGCGAACACGCGGCGCTGCACCTTCTCGCACGCGCAGTTTTGCCTGATCAGCGACTGTGCGGCCGCGCGGCTTCCGAAATACTGCGCGCGCTCCTGCTTGCTGAGCGGTTCAGGGTGCTGCGTGCCCCAACGGTTCATCGCGCTGCGCAATAGCGGCAAGAATGGCGCCAGCACCCAGCTGGGCAGGCGCGCTCCGAAGTCCGTGCCCAACCGGGCCCACAACTTTTCCACGCGTTTCGCCAGTGGCTTGGGTAGTGGCCAGGTTGAGGTGAGGTGGGCGTGCTCGGGAGTGGTGGCATCGGCCAGCACAATCTCCGTGACTTCCCCCGGGTAGCGAGCCGCCCACTCCAGGGCCAGAAGTCCTCCCATGGAATGCCCCAGGATTTTCACCGGTAGCTGCACGCCCTCGCGCCGGGCATAGGCGCGCACTTCCTCGATGGGCGCATCCAAACCGACTTCCCAAGCATCCATGACCCACGCATTGAGCGATTGCTGCAGCTCACAGTAATCCTGTGGAGGGCAGCCCAAGCCGGGGAGAATAATCCAAGTCATCGTGTTCCTTTATCGGGGGTTTTGCTGGGCGTACGGGGATCGAGCGCGTGGGGGACGCACAGCAACATCATGCTGATACTCAGCACCTGCACCCGCTGGATTATTCCTACCGGCCAGCCGAAGATCACCGCGCCAACGATGAGCACGCACGTGAGCAGAAATAGGACGGGAGGAAGTTTCTGCGACCAAGGTGCGCTCCACAGAGACTTCAGTAATCCCGCGGCCACCACCAGTACGCTCAGCGAGACCAGCGTGGAGGCCACCAGGTGCACATCGATGCCCGAAGGCGGGCACGAGGGGAGAGACTCCGCGCACGGCATGGGGAAGAAGCTATCCACGACCGTGAAGAAAGCCATGGCCAATAATCCGCCGGCAATCATCCACTGGGCTCGATTCCACTGTGCTCGTCCCCAGCCACCCGAACGTCGCCGGAAAATCAGCGCCAGCGCCATCAGCAACAAGGCACTGGACACAAGGTCTGCGCCCGCAAACCACCAACGCTGCGGATTGTCCGCGGCGGCGTACTCGGAGAGGTAGCTGTCTACCGGGGACAGCGGATAGCCGAAAGCCGCTTCCAAGAGGAACGTGGAGTACGCCACGGCGCTGAACAGCACTAATGCTTTTATAACCATCGCGAGAGAACTCATCTGGGATTTTCGGAATATGGCAGGCTAGTATCGTCGGAGTCTAGTCCATGTTGTTGATCCCAGCGCGCTGTGGAGTTTTCCAGCTTGCGGAGAAAGCGGAAGGTGAAGTTCGGTGTTCGATAACCCTCGAGTGCGCGGTCTTTACTCATCCTTGTCGGATGGGTGGACGTACGTGAACGCCCAATCCCGCCCGCAGGTACCCGAGCGCGTCTCCTCCGCAGTCTCCCGCAGCTTCCGCACGGCACCTCTCCTTGAGCAGGCAGAGACCGTCAGTGGCACCCACTCGCGGGCACACATGGTGGGCCGGAGGATTGGCGATGGTTTCGTCCAATCCGCCCGCATCGCCATCGCGGATCTGGTGGGTGGTCGCCCGGAATGCGTGATCCTGGGTGCCTCCCGGGCAGCCCTAATGGGGCATCTCTCCACCGCGATGAGCCGCCAGCTCAGCCTGGGCAGAGAGATCGTGCTCACCCGCGTGGACTCCCCGGCAAACATTGAGCCCTGGCAGCGCGCAGCTGATCTGTACGGCGCACGCGTGCGCTGGGCAGAGCCCGAACTGGCCACCGGAGTGCTTCCCACCTGGCAGTTCGCGGAACTCGTGAATCCCGATACCGCCGTGGTGGCCGTAGCCGCTGCCAACGAGTTCGTGGGAACAGCCACCAATGTTCGCGCCATCGCGGACACGGTGCATGCCAAGTCTCGCGGGCTCGTGGTGGTGGATGTGAACGCCGCGGCGCCGTACCACGTGCTGGATATCGACATGATGGGCGCGGATGTGATGGCCGTTGACCTGGGATCCCTGGGTGGGCCATCGGTGGGAGCGCTGATCTTCCGCGATGAATCAATCTTTGAGACCGTGCTGCCCCGCTCAGTGATGAATTCCGCAGCTCAAAGCCGGGCGTATCGCGAGTCAGTGACCGTGCCTCCTGTCGTAGCACGGGCACGAGCGGTACTAGAACTCGGTGGATTGCCGGAAGGACTGTTGGGAGGAGTGCCCGCAGCCGTAGATCATTTGGCAAGTTTGGATGATGAGGCGCGGGGGACGAGGCGGCGTCGGCTAGAAAAGGCCGTGCCCCAAGCAACCGCCTACATGAACGGCCTGGCCAAGCACCTGGTCGAGGGGCTGCAGGACCTTGGTGTGGTGCACGTGATCGGTGTGGATGGAGATTTCGACGACACCCCTGCCTCCTTCGATGCTGTCCCTCGCATCCCGCGGGTGAGCTTCATGGTGGAAGGAGTCTCCGCCGCCACGGTTCAGGATCGACTCCTGGGCAACGGTTTGGTGCCTTCGGTGGCAGATCGCGGGGAATCCATGCTCCTGGAGCGGATGGGTGTCTTCGAGGAAGCTGCCAGCGGGGCACATGCGCGCCGGGCAAAGACTCCGGCTGCGGCGACAAACGCTGGCCCCGGCGCGGTGGTGATCGGCCTGAGCCCCCACAACACGGTGGGGGACATGGAGCAGATCATCCGCGTGGTGGCCTCCCTGCGCTAGTTAGACCTCTTCGGGCTCGATGCCCACCAGCTCTTCATCCTCAGGCTTCCTAGGAGCGGGGATGGATACTGCCTGATCTGCAGTGATGTGCTGGGAACGCTCGGCTGGCTCGAGGGTCTGCGTCTCACCTGTTTCCAGGCTGCGCAGCACGGCCTCGCACACGCGGATATCCATGAGGCCTTCTTCGCCATCGGCTTCCGGACGCTCACCATTGGCCACGCACTGCAGGAAGTAGCGGGTTTCGCCGGCGAACTGATCCTTGGCGCTGTACTCCTTGGTCTCGGGGCCATTGCCGGTATCGATGAGGTAGCTCAGCGGAGCATCGTCGCCCCACTGGAAAGCAGCGTTGGACTGCACATAACCTTCGGATCCGGACAGGGTGAAACCCTGCTGGCCGACAGTGGCATAGGACGCGGTGAACTGAGCGGTGCGGCCGCTGGCAAATCCCAAAGTGACGGCCACGGTGGGCGTGACCTGCAGCTCGGAGCCATGCTGTTCGGAGCCGCGCTGTTCCGCACCAATGGCGTGCACGGTGGTTGGTTCCTCGCGGTAGAGGTTGCGCACAGTGTTCAGCGGGTATACGCCCAGGTCAGGCACGGGGCCGGCCCAGAAGCCCTGCTTTCCGCGGTGGTTGTCCGGGTTGATCATGTGGCCGAAGGAGGAGGTGAAGGTGCGCAGCTCGCCCAGTCCACCGGATTGCACGAGTTCCACCAGATCCAGGAAGAAAGGATCGTTGTGCATGCGGTAGGCCAGCATGAGGGTGGTGTTGGTCTTGTTGGCGGCATCGATCATCCGCTGGCAATCCTCTACGGAGGGAGCCATGGGCTTTTCACACAGCACGGGAATGCCCGCCTCAAGTGCGGGAATGGTGTATTCCGCGTGCTGGTGAACTGGGGTGGCAACGTATACGGCATCGATATCGCCGGAAGCCAGCAGTTCTGCGTACTGCTCGTAGGAATATCCGGGCACACCGAAGTGCTCACCCTTGGAGGGATCGGAGCTGACAACTGCGGCGAGTTCTGCCTCTGGAAGTTGTGCCAAGCCCGGGATGAATGCCTGTTGAGCGATCTGTCCCGTGCCAACAACTGCGAATCGAGTGATGGTATTTTCTGTGTTCGTGGTCATGCTTTCCACGCTACAGAATTCCTGATGAGCAGCAGGCTAGCTCGCAATTCCTAGCGCGCGATCTCCAGCACGACCTTGCCGGTGACTTCACCATCCAGCAGTGCCTTGTGCGCCTTGGCCACATCCTGGATAGGCATCACGCGGTCGATGTGGTGCGTGATGCGACCATCGGCCAGCATCGGCCACACGTTATCCGCCGTGTCCTTGACGATCCGCGCCTTATCTTCCTTATCGCGGTAGCGCAGACCGGTGGCGCTGAGGTTGCCGCGCTTGTTCAGCAGCTTGCCGATGTTCAGCTCGCCCTTCACACCGCCCTGCATACCGATGATCACGATGTGTCCGTCCTTGGCCAGCGCGCTGAGGTTCTTATCCAGGTACTTCGCACCGATGATGTCCAGGATCACATTCGCACCGCCGTGCTCCTTGAGCACCTCCGCGAAATCCTCTTCCTTGTAGTTGATGAGGATATCCGCGCCGTACTTCTTGCACGTCTCCAGCTTTTCTGCAGATCCAGCAGTCACGGCCACCTTCGCGCCCAGCGCCTTGGCCAGCTGGATTCCGAAAATGCCGATGCCGCCCGCACCGCCGTGGAACAGCACGATATTACCCTCATTCACCCGAGCAGTGAGCATGATGTTCGACCACACCGTGCAGGCCACCTCCACGATGCTGGCGGTGTGCTGGAGGTCAAAACCCTCCGGCAAAGGCAGCAGCTGCCCCTGGGGAACAGCCGCGAACTGCGCGTATCCGCCACCGGAGAGCAGCACGCCCACTTCATCGCCGTCCTTCCATGGCGTGCCATCTGGCCGGGTGGTTCCGTTGGCCTTTTTGACGACGCCACTTCCCTCCAGCCCCATGATCTCCGTGACCCCCGCCGGTGGCGGGTAGTGACCGGCTGCCTGGAGGGTATCCGCGCGGTTCAAGCCGGCAAAGTGCAGCTCCACCAGCGCCTCGCCTTCTTTGAGCTCAGGCAGGGGGGCTTCCTGCCAAGAAAGAGAGCTGGGATCTTCAGGATTGTTCTGGATGATGGCTTGCATGGTGTTGTTGTCCATACGCCCCACACTAACTAACGACGAGACAATGCCGTGGGGTATGGTGTGATGGCATCGCCTGAGGCGAGCAAACACTCTTGGAAGTATGGCAGAGTGGCCGAATGCACTTGTCTTGAAAACAAGCGATGGGAGACCATCCGGGGGTTCAAATCCCTCTACTTCCGCCATAGAAAAGACCCCGGTTCAGTATTCGAACCAGGGTCTTTTGCTGCTTGGCTTATTAATCCTGCAGTGCGTCGAGGTGAGCCTTCGTGGTCTTGTTCACGTGCTCCGCGTATTCAGGGTGCTTTTCCACCCAGCCTTTCACGAAGGGGCACACGGCGATGATGCGCTTTCCATCGGCGATGGTCTGATCCAGCGCCTCGCGAACCAAGACCGAGGCCAGGCCTTGGCCGGCGTATTCGTCCTTGACCAGCGTGTGCGGGAAGATTCGCTCGGCAGGTTCGGTGTCTGGCACGTCCACGAACTGCGTGAATCCGGCCACGTTGTCTTCGCCGTTAACGCGGATCTCAAAGGCTTGGCGGCCTTCCTGACTGCCGATTGTTACCTGGGTGCTATCTGGTTGAGCGCGATCTGATTGCGCCATGATGAAGTCCCTTCAGCGAGCTCGAATGCCGCATTTTTGCGTGACTGTTGCGTAATGAATTGCCGAGTATAGCGCGGGCAGGGAGCCCTCAGCCCACGCGCAAGATTCGTGCAACCTTGGTCAATTCGTGTTGAGCACCGGATTTATCGGTGAACTTCAGTGCTGCCCCGGTTTCGCACTCGTCGAGTCGCTGCCACTGCAGCACTCGGGAGTGAACCTCGCGTCGTTCCTGCTCCCATAGGCGCAGAGTCTGATCCACGAGGATTGTCGAGTTATCCTCCAACTGAACCAAATACGTGTCCCCACTCCACTGACTGTGTCGAGTGCCGCTGAGGTTCAACCCCTCGAGCTCGTCTGCTTCACCGCCGTCCAACTCGGGATCCAGCGCCCGCATTTGCCGGATGACTCCCAAGCGATGACTGATCCCATCCATGTCCTTGACCTGCAAAGGCTGACCCGCCACGCATTTCCCCAACTCAGAAACCTGCCACACACCGGGCTGGGGCTCATTTTCAGAAATTCTCCGCGCTCGCTTTGCACCAGGATTGGCCGTGGTGCGAACCACGATCCACGCCTCTTCCCCGCGAAAGTTCAGACTGATCTTCCTGTCCGGCCCCTCCGTCTCAATGAAGACACAGGCGGGTTGTTCAGAGGTGGCGTCGGGAAAAGAAAGGGAAAGAGGAAAATCCCGCCGCACCTCACGGAGCGCATCCACCACCTCCGCATCCGAGGAATTCAAGGCCACCCCGCGGGCCTGCAACTGCGCCCAGATGTGGGCCAGGGTCACATCCGGTTGTGCCTCCCACGTGCGGGAAAGCTCGTCAAGGACGGAGGGGATGCGTTGCGGGTCACGCATCCGCATCATCTTCGTGGGCAATGGTGATGCGGTTGAAGCTGTTAATGGAGATGGCCAGCCACTCCATCGCGGTCAGCTGCTCCGCGGAGAAGTGCTGCGCGGCTTCCTGGAAAGCCTCCGGGAGTAACCCCTCGGCAGGCACTGTGAAGGCGTAAGCCAAGAGCAAAGCGGCCTGTTCATCGGCGGAGAAGCTCTCATGGCGGATCGCTGCCTTCGGCTCCATGTACTGCAGAATCTGCATCTTCTGCTCATCCACGCCGAGCTTGCGCGCCTCGCGGGCGTGAGTGGCCCAGCACTCCTCGCAGCCATTGATGCTGCTGGAGAGCAGATTCATCAGCTCTGCAGTGCCTCGATCCAAGCCGGAATCACGGATGCCTGCGCGCACGGTCTTCAGCATGCTGACCAGCGACTTGTACTGCGGGGTGGTCCGATACGCCGGGGTCATAGGCTATCCAGCGCCTCGATGAGCTGGTCCATTTCTTCCTCGGTGGTGATGGTGATGCGCACACCCTCGCCCGCGAAACAACGCGCGATGATCCCGCGCTCCTTCAGCGCCACATCCATCTCCTGGGCCTTCTCGCCAAGCGGTAGCCACACGAAATTCGCCTGGCTGGGCAGGGCGCGGTCACCGAAGTAGGCCTTGATCCGTTCCCGTTGTTGGACCGTCGCCTCCACGCGCTCGGTCAGTTCCTCTTGTGCCTTAAGTGACGCCAAACCCGCCGCCTGTGCCACCGCATTAACCCCGAACGGAATTCCGACTTTGTTGACTGCGCCGATGAATTCCTCCGCACCCACGATGTAACCCAGGCGCAACCCAGCCAGGCCATACGCCTTGGAGAAGGTGCGGCAAACAGCTAGGTTTTCGTACTCATCAAGCAGTGCAGCACTGGGGCTGGTGCCGGAGCGGTCGTACTCGGTGTAAGCCTCGTCCAGCACCACCTGCACATCCGCCGGAACGCGATCCATGAAGGCGGTGAATTCATCCTTGGTGATGGTGGTGCCGGTTGGGTTATTCGGGTTGCACACGAAGATCAGACGAGTGTGTTCCGTGATGGCCTCCAGCATCGCCTCGAGGTCATGCTTGCCCTGCTCATCGAGCGGAACCGGCACGGGAGTGGCCGCGGCAATCTTGGCCAGGATTGGGTAGGCCTCGAAGCTGCGCCATGCGTAAAGCACTTCATCACCAGCAGCGCAGGTGGCCTGGATGGACTGCAGGCACAGCGCGGAAGAGCCATTGCCCACGGAGACGTTCTTCCAGGTCAGTGGCATCTTCACGCCATCCCGCTGGGCTACGAAGCTCGCGAGCTCACCACGAATATCCATGGCCGCCATGTCTGGATAGCGGTTGAGGGAGGCGGTGGCGTCGGAAATAAAAGACGCCACGGAAGGCAGCGGCGCCAAGGAAGATTCATTGGACGCCAACTTCAGCGCGCCGGGGATAGTCGCGCCGGGAATATAGGCGGGAAGTGAGGTGAGGTCTGGTCGAATCATGGTCTTACTTTAGCCGTGCGCGGAAGGTGGGAGGTGTTTTGGTGAGGTGCGATGGCCCCGTGTACTCTAAGAAACGGTCAATCGGAGATTTCCTTGTAGGAATCTTTGGACCTGGAGGCGTGCCAGAGCGGCCGAATGGGACTCCCTGCTAAGGAGTTGTCTCGCAAGGGACCGCAGGTTCAAATCCTGTCGCCTCCGCAACTTCGACAGAACGCAACCGTGTGAGCTGCCCGAAGCTGCCCAGTAACTTGTGGTGAGGTCTGGGAGTAACAGCTGCGAACAGTGTTGTGGGGCGTGTGGTGCGCCTGTGGTGGTTCGCAGGGATTGTGCCCGCGGATGCGTTCTGTCGGAGTCCTTTTTTATTTCTTCTGTTTTTTCGACGCCAGCCTTGAGCTTCAGCGGTTAGTAAAAACCCTGGTCAGGGCGAGAAAAGCTGAGAATTTTGTAGAAGCGTGAGGGTGTGTGTAAAGTAATTCCTCGTTGCACAGCACGTCACGTGAACACGTGATATGCACCAACAATGCGCCCGTAGCTCAACGGATAGAGCATCTGACTACGGATCAGAAGGTTAGGGGTTCGAATCCCTTCGGGCGCACAATCACCCCAGGTAGAACATAGTTTCTGCCTGGGGTTCTTTTGTGCTTGTGGGGTGGGAGTGGCTAAAAAATGACCAAAAAGTTGATCGAATACGTAAGCAATGACTAATCGAGGGCTCTCCGCTGGATCAGAATGGCCAGAGGTGCTGTAACAACGAATGCCTCTGGGATGTGCCCATATGAAAAACCAACAATCGCGGCGAAAATGACCACGACCAGAACGTGCCCAATCCACTCAAAAGCGAAAGCAAGTAACCCGTACAGATTGTTTGGTTCATGAGGGTCATACATCGTAGATGTCTTACGGTAGAAAGCCACCATGAAGGGCAGCATGATCACCGATATGGCAAACGTATTCAGGTAAGTGCCGGGCTCCACGCCGTGGATGAACCTCTGAATAATCTCGGAAAGAAACATGGAATTAGTTCTACGTCATTCCGCCCAGATCTGTGAGGGGAGTTGTGAGCTAATCACAGCCACATCTCTTCTTGCTTAGCCCTCTTTTCGAGGATTGGGGCGGCCAGGGGGATGGTTGTCGCATTCACCCCACTTTTTGTCATCCCGGTTTTCGCGACCTGGGCTTTTGCAAGGCGGCTGTGCAAAAAACGGGTTGAATGCGACATTTCAGACATTGCGTGGTTTCTGCCTGGGGGGATCTCCGCGATTTGCACGGATAGCTACCATCGAAAAGATGAGCGATTCAACATCCAATAGTTCAGACATTCTCAACGTCGATATTGCTGTCATCGGCTGGGGTAAAGGTGGCAAGACTCTCGCCGCGACCCTTGGCGGACAGGGCAAGAAGGTTGCCATGATCGAAGAGTTCGAGGAAATGCACGGCGGTACCTGCATCAACATCGGTTGTGTACCCACCAAGACGCTGATCCACGACTCTGAAATGGCGCGCGCGCAGCAGTCCGATTCAACAGGTGCAGAGACCGCTGCCGAAGCTTGGTCACAGGCTGTTGAGCGCCGCGACCAGCTGATCGAGAAGCTCCGCGGAGTAAACCACGGCATGCTCGCGGACGTTCCTTCCGTCACGCTGGTTTCCGGGCGCGGTCGTTTCGTGGCGCCTAAGGAAATTGAAGTCACGCACCAGGGCAACACCCTGCGGGTGCAGGCGGAAACCATCATCATCAACACGGGTGCCGTGCCCGTGATGCCGGAGATCCCTGGCATCGATTCCCCGAAGGTGCACACCAGCACATCTATCCAGCACGTGCAGCCTCGTCCTAATTCCCTGCTGATCGTGGGCGCGGGACCAATCGGTTTGGAATTCGCCTCCATGTTTAATGGCTTCGGTACCGAGGTCACGGTGCTGGACCGCGGAGAGAAGATCCTCCCTCGCGAAGACGAAGAAGTTGCCGAGGCCGTGGATCAGGTGCTGCAGGATTTCGGTATCACCTTCCTGCACTCCTCCGGCCTGAAGTCCATCGAGGAAGACGGCACGGTGGAACTGGAAATCAACGGCAGCGCAGAAAAGCGCCAGTTCGATGCGATTCTCGTTGCCATCGGTCGCCGCCCAGCTACCGATGATCTGGGCTTGGACAAGGCCGGTATTGAGACCACTGACCGCGGTGCTGTCCAGGTGGATGAGTACCTGCGCACCAGCGTCGATGGTGTATTCGCAATCGGTGACGTGGCCGGCGGCCAGCAGCAAACCTATCTCTCGCTGGATGATTTCCGCGTGGTGCTGGATCAGTTGACCTCAGACAACCCATCCCGCAGCACCGATGACCGCAAGGCCGTGCCTGCCACCATCTTCCTCACCCCGCCGTTCTCTTCCGTGGGGCTCACGGAAAAGGATGCCCGCGAGCAGGGCAAACAGATCAAGGTGGCCACCCAAGAAGTGGCAAAGATCAAGGCAATGCCTCGCCCCAAGGCGGTCAATGACCCACGCGGGCTCATCAAGTTCGTGGTTGATGCGCAAAGCGATGAGATCCTGGGCGCGCGCTTGTTCCACGTGGATTCTCAGGAGGTCATCAACCTGGTGAGCTTGGCAATGCGCGCGGGCATCACCGCCACCGAGCTGAAGAACGGAATCTGGACTCACCCTTCATCCACCGAGGCTCTCAACGAAACCCTCGGCCAGCTGAAGTAGGCCCAGCCAGACCGACCCCAGCTAGAAGATAGCGATCTGCGCGCCCATGGATTCCGCAGATTCCAACTGGCTCACCCAGCCAGCGGTTCCCGGGCGCACGCGGATGATCGGCCGATTGGTCTGATCGCCCTTGTTTCGCCCAGCCCTGGCCTCGAAGCGGCCGCGCGCAGCATGCCCGTCTCCGGCCAGCTCGCGCAGGTTCCGGGATTCGTCCGCCAGGCAATCACGCGCTTCCTGCAGTAATTCCAAGGTTTGATCCAGTGCCGCGACCAGCGAGGATCGGTTGTTCTCGCACATCGCGCGCACCAATTCCGGCGCGGTTCCCGCCACGCGCGTGCCATCGCGGAAGCTGCTGGAAGCCAGGGTCAAGGCCAATGGCCCGCCGAAATCTCCCGCCACCGCCAGCGCCTCAGCCATCACGTGTGGCAGGTGGGAGACGCGCGCGACAGCTCGGTCGTGGCGTCGGGAAAGAGAAGGAACCACATCAGAACCGACCAGCTCAGCCATGGTCACCACGCGGGCCCAGGTCTCCACCCAGCGGTCATTTTCCTCGGCAAGATCCACGGCGTTGTCATAGGTGACCACCCACACGGCACCCTGGAACAGGCCCTCGAGCGTCACGTTCCACCCGGAATTCGCAGTGCCGGCCATGGGGTGGCCGCCCACGAAGCGATCCGAGAGGCCATGCTCGGTCACCAGCGCGTGTACCTCTTCCTTCACGCTGGTCACGTCGGTAAAGCCCACGCTCGGCGCGTGCTCGGCCAGCGCCTCCAACAGCCCCGATAACGCATGCATGGGCACGCCCAGCACCACCAGCGCATCGTCCTTTTCGGCTCGCTGCAACGTGGCGGCTAGGTCACCTGAAACGTCGAAACCATCGCGCTGAGCTGCGGTAACAGTCTTCTCGCTGCGGTTCCATCCGTACACGCCTCGCCCGGCCGCTGCGAGATCGCGCATGAGAGATCCCCCGATCAGCCCCAAACCCAGGATGCAGACCGGACGTGTGTCTTCGGAAATATTCAGGTTCACGCTACCTAGTTTGGCACAGGACGGCTAGCCTAGTCCCCATGAGCATGAGCGAAAATTGGGAGCAGCCCACCTTTGCGGCCGCAGCACACAACGGGCCAGATGGCTGGAACGTCCGTGTGCTCCCCGAGCGCACCCTGCTGAGTTTGGATGATTTGCTGTCTAACCTGCGCGAATCCCGCGAGGAGGGCGCTGTGTTGGGCTTGGTGTGCGTGGAGGATGATTGGGTGGCCATCGTCCGTCCGGTCCCTTCTGGGATGCGGGTTCTTTTATCCGACGCCACCGCTGCCCTCGATTTCGATTTGGCCTCTGACCTGCTGGATGAGCTGGATGTGGATGCTCCGGAAGAGGCGGATGCTGATTCCGATGAGCCCTGGCCGGAAGGTGATTTCGGTTTGCTGGAGGATCTCGGCGCTGGTGAGCAGGTGCTCTCCGTGATTTTCGATGATGATGACCTCTACGGCGCTGCCCAGTTGTTCCGCGTGGCCGATGAGGTGGGCTTCGCTGAAGAATTGGCGGATGCCACGGGGTTGGACCTGGATGAATACCTGCTGGCCGATGGGGATTTCTGAGCCCATCATTGGCGCGGGCCTGCCGGCGGAAGCAGCGCACGTGCGCGCTGAAGCCTGGATGCGCCGAGCACTTGAGGTAGCTGCACTGACCCCGGAGGGAGATATCCCGGTTGGCGCGGTGATCTATGGCCCCGATGGGCGCGAGCTGGCCACGGGAACTAATCGGCGAGAAGCAGATGCGGATCCCACGGGGCACGCGGAAATCGCTGCTATCCGCGCTGCCGTGAGTGAATTGGGGGATGCGTGGCGCCTCGAGCAGTGCACGCTGGTGGCCACGTTAGAGCCGTGCGCGATGTGCGCGGGAGCTGCAATGGGCGCGCGGATCAGCAGCATTATTTATGGAGCGCACGAGCCCAAAACCGGGGCGTGCGGCAGCGTATGGGACGTGCCCAGGGAAGCCCCGCTGCACAAAGCGCAGGTGCGCGGTGGCGTATTGGAAACTGAGTGTCAGCTGCTGATTAGCAATTTTTTTGCTGGCTTGCGGTCAGTGGAATAATTTTCACGTATTCTCGGCAACGTGCGACCCCAACGGGTTATGGCTTGATCGGGATCGCCTTAAGTAAGTACGAGAAATTGAAACGAATAATCGACCCCTAGCGGGTTGAGAAGGAGACAAACATGGGCCTCGGAGACTTGGGCGACAAGGCAAAGCAGTTCGCTGGAGACAACCAGGACAAGATCAAGGATCAGTCCGACAAGGTTATCGACAACAAGCTGGACGGCGACAAGGCCGATAAGGCACGCGACGCTCGCGACAAGGGCTTGGATTCCCTCGGAAACTAAGCGTCCCGCAAGTGCTGGAAAGGGCTCGGCTACCTGCCGGGCTCTTTTCTTTTGCCTAATTGGTCTTTTGCCTAATTGGCGAGATGAACCCAAAATCACCCGCCGGATTTTGGCCGCCCGTTTCCACTGCTGCTAGGCTGAGCAAGTCTTTTCTTAGCCTCAATGGTTATCAAAGACGCTGGTGGCGTGTCCGAGCGGCCGAAGGTGTTCGCCTCGAAAGCGAATGTTGGGTAACCCCCAACCGCGGGTTCAAATCCCGCCGCCACCGCCAAAACTTATCTGGGGGATCCGCCTGGGGGCTGGAAGGATTTTTTCGTGGCTAAGTTTCTCTTCAAGTTGGCTCGCTTTTGCTACACCCACGGCAAGCGGATCATCGCAGTCTGGCTGTTGCTCCTGGTGGGCGTGGGCGCTGCGGCGCTGTCGTTCCAAAAGGGTTTTAACGATATCTTCGAGATCTCGGACATGCCCTCCACCAAGGCCACCGAGCTGCTGATTGAGAAGTTCCCCGGCACGGAAAACCCCGCTGCCGCTGCCACCGTGAACCTGGTCTTCGAAGCCCCTGAAGGCCAGCGGCTGGATCAGCCGGAGTACATGCAGGCCATGGACAAGACCGTGGAGTCCATCCGGGACAATGTTCCGGACTTGGGCGCTGACCTGCAGCTGAACAACCCCGTGACCATGAACGGCGAGTTGCAGAAGCAGCTCACCAAGCAACTGACCGACCAAGGTCTACCGGAAGTAGCTGCCCAGGCCGATGCCGAAAACCTACGCACCTTCTCCGAAGACGGTCGCTATGGCACCGCAAGTTTTGATTACGACGTAGACCTCCCCGCCGACGTCACCGATGAGGACCGGCAAGCTGTTTATGATGCCATCCAGATCTCCCGCGATGCCGGACTAGAGGTTGAGGTGGGCGGCCCAGGATTCGGCGATCCAATCGCCGTGGAGCCAATCTCCGAGGTCATGGGCCTGGTAGTTGCCCTGATCATCCTGTTCGTCATGTTCCGCTCCTTCCTCACCGCCAGCTTCCCGCTGGTCACCGCGGTGGTGGGCGTGGGCCTGGGCGCCCTGATCACGGTGGGTGCCACGGCATTCATCCCGCTGAATTCCATGACCCCCACCCTGGGCATCATGCTGGGCCTGGCGGTGGGCATCGATTACGCCCTGTTCATCATGGCCCGCTTCCGCGACGAGCTCCGCGAAGGCCGCGACCGCCTCGACGCCATCGGTTTGGCCGTAGGCACCGCCGGTTCCGCAGTGGTTTTCGCAGGTCTGACCGTGATCATCGCGCTGGTCGGCATGCGCCTGGCCAACATCCCCTTCCTCTCCTACATGGGTTACGCGGCTGCCGCCACGGTCCTGATTTCCGTGCTGGTGGCGCTCACCTTCCTGCCGGCCATCTTGGGCCTGGCGGGCAAGCGCGTTTTTAAATCCGACGCCAACCTCGGCCACTCCCGCCATGTCGAAAAGGCCGTGCCGGTCACACCTGAGCGCGAGTCCTGGGGCACCAAATGGGTGAAGATGGTGCAGCGCGCGCCGGGCATTTCCTTCGCCATCGTGGTGGCCATCCTCGTTTCCCTGACTCTTCCCGTGATGAACCTGCAGCTGTCTTTGCCTTCGGATAAGACTTCAGTGGTGGAGTCCACCCAGCGCAAGTCCGCGGAGATGATCGAAGAGGGCTTCGGCGCGGGTCGCAACGCGCCAATCCTCGTGGTGGTCAATGCCGATGAGGCGGATGAGAATTCCCCGGCTCTGGAGACTTTGGTTTCCGCCCAAGATGAGGGAGACCGGAAGAAGGCGGCGCAGAGGGCGTCGTTCCTCTACACAGTGGAACGCATGGGGGCCAACGTGGATGTGCGCCATGCACAGCTGGCGGGGCAATCCGAGGATGGCAGCGCGGCACAGATTCTGGTGACTCCCGAATGGGGTCCAACGGATCAGCGGACCGTGCAGCTCATCCATGCGTTGCGCTCGCAGCAGGCGGAGATTGAGGCGGAAACTGGCGTGGAGATGGGCATCACCGGGCTCACTCCGATCCAGCAGGACGTGACGGATTCCCTGTCCAAGGCCATGCCTATCTATCTGGCGTTGGTGGTGGGCTTGGCGCTGGTGCTGCTGATGATGGTGTTCCGCAGCCTGGCGGTGCCGCTGATCGCGGCTTCCGGATTCCTGCTGTCCGTGGGTGCGGCGTTCGGTGTGACCGTGCTGTTCTGGCAGGATGGCCTGTGGGGTCTGTGGGATTCGCCCGGCCCGTTGATCAGCTTCATGCCGATCTTCCTGATCGGTGTGACGTTCGGCTTGGCGATGGATTACCAGGTGTTTATCGTCTCGCGCATGCGCGAGCGGTACGTGCAGCAGCGGAACCGACTGCGCGATGGCGGCGAGTGGGACAACGAGAACTCGCTGGTGGATGACTCGGTGGTTGGCGGCTTTGGCCTGGGCGCCCGCGTGGTGACCGTGGCCGCGCTGATCATGATTGGTGTGTTCGCCAGCTTCGTTTTCCAGCCGCTGCCGTTCATTCAGATCTTCGGTTTCGCGCTGGGCGCGGGCGTTTTGTTCGACGCCTTCTTCATCCGCATGACAGTGGTACCTGCGCTGATGATGATCTTCGGGCGCTTCACCTGGTACATGCCGAAGTGGTTGGATAAGCTGCTACCCACCGTGGACGTGGAGGGCGCCGCGCTGGAAAAGGCTTTCGAGTCTGGTGAGCTGGGTTCCAAGAAGCGCTAGCTGAGCCGCTGCTCCCACTCTGGCCCGTAGTAGCGGGACATGAATTCCTTGCGGTATTCCACGAAGCGTCCCTCGTTGATGGAGGCGCGTACGTTATCCACCAGCTGGATCATGAAGTGCAGGTTGTGCAGCGTGCACAGCGTGCCCGCCAGAAATTCCTTCGCCTTGAGCAGGTGATGGATGTAGGCGCGCGTGTAGTTCTCGCTGGTGTAGCCGCCAACCTCGGCGTCGATAGGTGTGAAGTCCCGTTTGAACTTCGCGCCCATCAAGTTCATCCGGCCATCCAGGGTGTACACGCCACCGCGGCGGCCCAGACGGGTTGGCGCCACGCAGTCGAAGGTATCCGCGCCGGAGGCCACGGCCACGAAGATGTCATCGGGTTCGGAAATGCCCAGCATGTGACGTGGTTTGTTATCCGGTAGCTCCTCGGACACCCAGTTAGTGATGGTGCCCAGGTTGTGTTTCTCCAGCGCACCACCGATGCCAAACCCACCGAACCCGCGCTCGCCACGTGCTTCCGCAGCATCAGAGAGTTCCACTAGTCCGCGGGCAGCGTGGCGTCGAAGATCTTCATACTGCGCGCCCTGCACCACGCCCCACAAAGACTGCAACGGGCGATGCGAACGGGCCTGGGTCTGCCGCTCATGTTCCTGCAGGCACCGTTCCGCCCAGCGGAGGGTTCGCTCCACGGATTGTTCCTGGTAGGAGCGGGTATTGGCCAGGGTGGTGAGCTCATCGAAGGCGAACATGATGTCCGCGCCCAGCTGGTGCTGGATCTGCATGCTGATCTCCGGGGTGAAGCGGTGCTTGGAACCGTCGATCACGCTGCGGAAGTCCACGCCCTCCTCATCCACCACGGCCATGCGCTTTTTCTGCTGCGCGATGATGTCCGACTTTTCCTTGCCACTCATGTCCATGGCCAGCACCTTCTTAAAGCCCTGACCGAGGCTCATCACCTGGAACCCGCCGGAATCCGTATAGGTGGGGCCGTGCCAGTTCTCAAACGTAGCCACGCCGCCGGCCTCATCCACGATGTCCGAACCCGGCTGCAGGTACAGGTGGTACGCGTTGGAAAGCACCGCCTGCGCGCCGGTGGTGTGGAGCTGCTCCGGGGTCAGCGTCTTCACCGTGGCCTTGGTGCCCACAGGGATGAAGGCGGGGGTCTGGATATCACCGTGCGGGGTGTGAATCACGCCCGTGCGACCCTGCGGCTCCCGATCCATCGGCCCATCAAGGGTGTCCGCGAGTCGAGTGTGCAGGTCGAAGGTGATGTCCTGGCGCTGATTATCCATGGGAGTAGACCTTACCGCGCGAAACCGCGAGTTCTACACTGGTGGGGATGAGCACACAAGGATTCGGCCGGTACGCGCCCAGCCCCTCGGGCGACCTGCACTTGGGCAACCTGCGTACCGCCATTCTCGCATGGCTGTTCGCGCAGCATTCCGGGCGCGGGTTTCGCATGCGCATCGATGACATCGATGCTCAACGGTCCTCTCCCGAGTCCGCCACCCGTCAGTTCGAGGATCTCGCCGCGCTGGGCATCGCGTGGGATGAGCCGGTTGCCAGCCAGCAGCAGACCCTGCGGTACTACGCCGAAGCCCTCGCTGACCTGCAACAACGCGGCCTAGTTTACGAGTGCTACTGCTCCCGCAAGGATATCCAAGAGGCCTCCCGCGCCCCGCACGCCATCCCCGGCCGCTATCCGGGTACGTGCCGCGATCTTTCCCCTGCTCAACGTGCAAAACGGCAGGCCGAATTGGCTGCGCAGGATCGCGTCCCCGCCTTTCGTCTTCGTGCCGACGCCACCTCTTTCACCGTCCGCGAATCCTTCTCCTCGGAAGCGGACAACGGCCAATACACAGGCGAGGTGGATGATTTCGTGCTGCGCCGCGGAGGCAACGCGAACCAGGTCAGCCACGCGGATTACGCATACAACCTGGCCGTGGTGGTGGATGACCACCTCGCGGGAGTCGACCAAGTGGTGCGCGGGGATGACCTGCTCAGCTCAGCTCCTCGGCAGGCCTACCTGGCCGAGCTGCTGGGTTACGCACCCGTGGAATACGTGCATGTCCCGCTGGTTCTTGGCCCAGACGGCAAGCGCCTGGCCAAGCGCGATGGCGCCGTGACGCTGCGGGAAATCGGAGCAGAACGCGCGCTGGAGTGGATCAAGGATTCCGTGAGCCTAAAAAATTTCGCGGACTTCGACCCGCAGAAACTTCCCCGAACCCCAGTGACCTGGACTCCCTAAACCCCGCGCTTGTTGTACTTCACGGCTTCGCCAACTCCCTTGGCTTTCGCCGCTGCCTTCTGCGCGATCTTCGTGTTCTTCGCACCCAGCAAACGTGCCTGGCGCAGGCGCTCTTTGAAGAATGTGGCCCGCGGACCCTTGTTCCACGTTTCATCGAACAAGCGCTTGGCATAGGACACGGAATCCGGCGAGCGGGAGACAATCAACCGGGCCAGATCTTCCGCCGCAGCCAGCGGATCCGCGCTGACCTCGCTGACCAGCCCCAGCTCCGCAGCACGCGTGCCATCGAGCTGCTCACCGGTCATGGCCAGCCGCTTCGCCACGTCAATCGGCAGCACCTGAGACAGGGACTGAATGCCGGACATATCCGGAATCAACCCCCACTTTGCCTCCAGAACCGACCACTGGGAATCGGGAGTAGCAAAGCGATAATCCGCCGCCATCGCGATCTGCACGCCACCGCCGAAGCAGTAACCCTCAACAGCAGCGATAACGGGCACAGGTAGGCGTCGAAGGCACCAAGGTCCCTCTTGGAACAGGTTGGTCCCCCGCCACGGACGCGGTGCGAAAGCCTTCGCGATGTCCATCGGGTTCTTCATCACCGTGCCGAAATCCAACCCGGCGCTGAAATTTTGCCCCTCACCGTGGATGATTACCGCCCGGATGCTGCGATCCCCGGAGATCTGCTTGCTCTGGCTCACCAGCGCGCGCAGCATGTCCAACGTCAGTCCGTTGAGCTTGTCTGGCCGATCCAGCTTGAGGTAGACCACATTCGCCAGGTCGCCGGTACCGCGCGTGAAGGTCAGATTTCCCGCTTTATTGTTCATGCCCCCAACCCTAGAAGATCCCCAGCCTTCCCGAGGGTGACCCCGCGAAACTAACTGATTGTCCTGGGGCTACCGTATATTTTCCATTCATGAATGCTGTGCTCATTGCTGTGCTGGTCATGTTGGTACTCGCCGTTTTGCGAGTTCACGTGGTGCTGGCCCTATTTATCGGCGCCCTCGTGGGTGGGTTGCTTAGTGGAATCGGGCTCGACGCCACCATGGTCGCCTTCCAGGATGGACTCTCCGGAGGCGCGAAGATCGCCCTGAGTTACGCGCTGTTGGGTGCCTTCGCCATGGCCGTGGCCAGTTCTGGTTTGCCTACTCTGCTGGCGCGCTGGGTGATGGGCAAGCTGGGTGCGGAAGATGCCGCGACTGTGGGACGGGCGGAATCACTGACGAAGTGGTTGATGATCGCCGGCATCCTGGCGATGTCCGTGATGAGCCAGAACTTGGTGCCCGTGCACATCGCGTTTATTCCGCTGATCATCCCGCCGCTGCTGGGCGTGATGAATCGCCTGCACCTGGACCGCCGCGCGGTAGCTTCCGTGATGACGTTCGGCCTGGTCACCACCTACATGTGGATCCCCGTGGGATTCGGCAATATCTTCCTCAACGAGATCCTGCTGGGCAACATCGAGAAGGCCGGGATGGACACGTCCGGCGTGGATATCGTGCACGTCATGACCATCCCCGCGCTGGGCATGGTGGTGGGTCTGCTGATCGCGGTGTTCATTACTTATCGCAAGCCGCGTGACTACGAGAACTTGCCGATCGCCGATGCCACCGAGCCGGAAACTATTTCCCGCTACAAGATCATCGTCGCCCTGGTTGCCGTGGTGGCCACCTTCGTGGTGCAGGTGATCATGCAGTCCATCGGGACGGAAGCAGATTCTCTGCTGATCGGTGCGCTCACCGGCCTGGCAATCTTCATGCTCACGGGTGCCGTGAACTGGCGCGAGGCAGATGATGTCTTCACCTCCGGCATGAAGATGATGGCGCTGATCGGCTTCATCATGATCACCGCGCAGGGTTTCGCCGCCGTGATGTCTGCCACCGGCCACGTGGAAACCCTGGTGGATTCTTCCGCCGCGATCTTCGGGCAGAACCAGGCAGCAGCTGCGTTTGCCATGCTCATGGTTGGTTTGATCGTCACCATGGGTATCGGCTCATCCTTCTCCACGCTGCCGATCATCGCCACCATTTATGTGCCACTCTGCATGACGATGGGCTTTAGTCCCGCAGCCACGGTTGCCATCATTGGCGCTGCTGGCGCTCTCGGTGACGCGGGATCCCCGGCGTCGGACTCCACGCTTGGTCCTACCTCCGGCCTCAATGCAGACGGCCAGCATGACCACATCCGCGACTCCGTCATCCCGACGTTTTTGCACTACAACATTCCGCTTTTGGTATCCGGCTGGATCGCCGCGATGGTGCTCTAGGATTATCTTCATGCCTCGAACCAAAGGACAGCGCACATAATGAAGCGATCACGATTGTTAGCTCTGACGCTCATTCTGCCCACCACGTTGGCACTCACTGCCTGTGGGAATGACATTTCACGCAACTTGGACGATAGGCGCGAGCAGTACGCGGAATCCTCCATGGAGCAGGTGTTTGGCGGGGATTTCAAGGATTTCTATGTCCAATGCCCGGGTGTGACTGGTGCGGAAGCCTCCACCGCGATGGACATGGAATCCGATGATATCGAGGAAAATTCCGAGGAAGATCCGAAGTACCAGTACGTCTACCTGCGGGGCAGTGATAACGCGCTGGAAGTGAAGTCCGTGAAGCGCGATGACACTGATCTGTGTGGCACGTTCGAATCCTCCAAACCTGAGGCGTTCTCGACTGAATCCACTGAATCCACTGATTCCGCCGATGCACCAGCATCTGCAGAAAACCCACCGAAGCAGCCAAAGGCCGAATACGCTGGGTGGTTGAAGGCAGACACTCCTCTGACCTTCCGCAAACCGGAACGTCACGAGCCGTGGCAGCTGGACACGAAGGTGTTCAACGAGACGGTGAAGGCTGAGCCAAGCCACACTGAGGATGAACAAGCGGATGAAACCACAGGTGCAACACCAAGCGAGACTGTCCAACCTTAAGTGCGTCGCTGCAGCTGCGGCGATTACTTTGACTCTGGCCGGATGCTCTTCGGATTCGGAATCCGAGCAGGCCGGTGAGCAGACCAGCACCGCCACCGTTTCGGAGACGAGCGGATCTGCGCCGAGCTCGGCGTCGGAAACACAAGGCGCTAAACCACAGCCGACGAAGGGCGGGAACGCACCGGCAACCACCTCAAGCAAGGAAACGGTGGCTCCCGGGGGAGGGGGGCAGGGCGGACCTGGGGATTTGGCGGTCAACCCGAGCCAAGTGGGCGGAACCTGCGGAACCACCAATGAGGGAGATGTGGTGAAGGCGGCTGGAGCTACCTCATGCGCCTTCGCGAAGGTGATTTATGAGCGTGCACTGGGTGTGACTTACAGCAAGTGGAGCCCCGACCCCACGGTCACATCGATCCTGCGAGCGGAGGTCACCGCTGCAAGCCCGGCTACCGGAGATGTTTACACGCTGACCTGCACGGTTGGTTCAGACTGGGGAACCATTAGTTGCAAAAAACCAGACGATTCCACAGTGGGAGTGAATATTTCTAACACTCACTCCAAGATCGGGAATCGTCTGGTTCAGGACCAGTAACTTTAGTGCTGGTTTCTTAGTGCTGACCCTCGGCGAATTCTTCCACCAGCTTGGCGTTGAATGCGTCGAGATCATCTGGGGTGCGGGAGGAAACTAGGCCGTTGTCCACGTGCACCTCTTCGTCCACCCAGGTGGCGCCTGCATTGGTCAGGTCGGTCTTCAGGGAAGGGTAAGAGGTCAGGGTGCGACCCTGCAGCACGTTTGCATCGGTGAGGATCCATGCGCCGTGGCAGATAACAGCCAGAGGCTTACCGGCCTCAACGTGCTTCTTCACGATCTCCACTGCTGCCTCATCCAAGCGCAGCTGGTCAGCGTTGCCGGTGCCGCCGGGCAGGATGATGCCATCGAAATCGGTGCCCTTGGCAGCCTCGGTGGTGGTATCCACAGAGACCTTGGAGCCGTTCTTGCCCTCGATGTCCTCGGTCGAGGTGGACACGATGCTCACCTGAGCGCCTTCGTTCTTGGCGGCCTCTACTGGAGAGCTGAGCTCGCTGTCCTCGAAACCATTGGTGGCTAAGACTGCAATGTTCTTGTTTTCTAGCTGTGCCATGGTTGAGCCTCCTGTTTAAGAGATGATTGCTTACGTCATCCGAGAGTAGGCCGAACTCGCAGATTTTGCATGGAGCGGAAAGCTGGGTCCGCACACATGGGGCCTTCAGAACGGGGCAGGAGATATCCTTGAGAGATAACTAGTGGCCACCACCGCAGAGCTGCTGTAACAGGGAGAAAAATGTCTCAGAAAACCCGTGCCTGCGCACTCATGACCATCCCAGTACTCGCGCTCTTCGCCACCGCCTGCACGGCGGATGAGCAGTCGGAGGGGACGTCGGAAACGGTCAGTTCGGCGTCGTCAAATAGCGAGGCTCCGCAACCAACCACCGCAACTTCATCTGCTGCTGCCGTTCCCGAAGAATCGGAGTCCGCAGAGTCCGACGCACCGGGTGCGGATGCCGTGGCGTTGGTGGGCATGTCAGAGGTGAATTCCATGATGTTCACGGGAAATGGTTCCGGAACCCTCGCGGGCACTCGCTTCTCCACTCCGGATGGATCCGTGAAGTGCCACATCACCGTGAGCGCGGCGTGCGTGGTTAATCCGCATGGACCATGGCCAGAGGAAGACCGTGCCAATGATGGTTCCGTTTCGGGCGAACCAAGCGTGATCGGCTGGCACGAAGCGGCCCAGGCGCCGTTTGGGGAGAAGCCGAAAACGTGGGTTCAGCAGGGAACGTGGCCCAACACCGGGGCGAGCTTGCCCATGGAAGCGGGGAATAAAATCGAGGTGACGGTATCTTTCGAGGGGCCAATCTCCAGTGTGACATGCGGTGTTCTCGATGACAGCACGATGGTCTGCGTGGCCGGTGAGCACGGTTTCAAGGTGAGCCCGACAGCCTACGAAAATTGGTGAAACTGCCGCGAGCCAAACAAAAATCCCCCTGAACCCGAAGGTTCAAGGGGATGAAATGGCGGAGGATAGGGGATTTGAACCCCTGAGGGATGTGACTCCCGCACGCGTTCCAGGCGTGTGACATAGGCCGCTAGTCGAATCCTCCAAGCCGAACACTCGAGCCGTGGCTCTCATGTACTCCGGAAAGGTTACACAATGAGCAACCTGGGAGCAAAATCCCTGTTCGGGTTGGGGCGGCGGATTGTTCGAGCAAGGGGTCTTTGTGTCCGTTGCGTAGGTGCGTTAGCATGATGACAGGATTCCGTGCGGCGGTTATCTCATGAACTCCCCCAGGGCAGGAATGCAGCAAGGGTCAGTGAGCTCTGCCGGGTGCGCGGGGTCCCCTTTTTAGTTTCTGCGCCTTGTCTTGGCCGTCACTATGCTGGGTACAGCTACCAAAACCCATAGGGAGGCTGAAAGCCCATGCAGCGTGAAAACATCAACTCAGAAAAGCTTTTTGCTGATAAAGCAGAGATCTCTGCCGCGTATGAAGAACTCCGCGGCGCCGGCCTGAATTTGGACCTGACCCGCGGAAAGCCCAGCGCTGAACAGCTGGACTTCTCTACCGATCTCCTTTGCCTCCCCGGGGAGAATTTCCTTTCTCCCAGCGGGCTCGACGTGCGCAATTACGGCGGGCTGATCGGCATTACCGAGCTTCGCGTGCTCTGGGCTAACCTCCTCAACCTCCCGGCTGATCTGGTTCTGGCCTGTGATTCTTCCTCGCTGAACATCATGTTTGACCTGATCAGCTGGTCCTACACGTTCGGTAACAACGACTCTCCAAAGCCATGGGCTGTGGAAGAGGACGTCAAGTGGATCTGCCCAGTCCCAGGCTATGACCGTCACCACTCCATCACGGGTCTGTTCGGATTCGAGATGCTGACCGTGCCGATGACCGAAACCGGCCCAGACATGGACGCGGTGCGGGAACTGGTCAAGGATCCCGCAGTCAAGGGCATGTGGACTGTGCCAATCTTCGCTAACCCCTCGGGCGTGAGCATCACCCCAGAGGTGGCTCAGGAGCTGGCGGAGATGGAAACTGGTGCTCCAGACTTCCGCATCGTGTGGGATAACGCCTACGCGCTGCACACCCTCACCGAGGAATTCCCGGATGTCATCAACGTGTTGGACCTGGCAGAAAAGGCCGGAAACCCCAACCGTTTCTGGTTCATGACCTCCACCTCCAAGATCACCCTGGCAGGCGCCGGAGTGGCATTCTTCGCCTCCTCCAAGGAGAACCTAGATTGGTACGGCAGCGTGGCCAACGTGCGCGGAATTGGCCCCAACAAGGTCAACCAGCTGGCCCACCTGCAGTTCTTCAACGATGAAGAAGGCGTGCGCAACCTCATGCGCCTGCACGCGGGCTCTTTGGCTCCGAAGTTCGAGCGCGTCATCGACATCCTGCGCACCCGCCTCGGCGAGTACAACGTGGCGCAATGGACCGAGCCCAAGGGCGGCTACTTCATCAGTGTGGATCTGCCAGAGGGCACGGCTTCCCGAGTGGTCGAACTGGCCAAGGAGGCCGGAGTGAGCCTCACCGCCGCCGGTTCCACCTGGCCTCACATGCATGATCCGCACAACAGCAACCTTCGCCTCGCGCCTTCCATGCCAACGCTTGAGCAGCTCGAGGTGGCCATGAACGGTTTCGCCACCTGCGTGCTGGTAGCTGCAATCGAGAAGCTGGAAGCCGAGCAGCAGGGCGCTGAGGCCTAATGAACCAGCAGGAAACGCTGGTGTGGGTGCAAGACCTACTCCCGGGTGAACCGGACATCGCGAGCAGGCAGGTGGGGGAGTCCTTCCCTGCCTTCAACGTGGCGGAAATTTTCTACGTGGATAGCGCCACGCCGGATCGCCCAGAGACCATCGCCATGACTCTGGATGCCAGCCAGATTGAATCCGGTCTGGAAACCGAGGATGGTTCTGACCTGCGCGTGGAGTTCCTCACCATCGTCAAGGGACATTCCTCCACCGCAGGCCAGCTCTTGGCCGCAGCAGCCACCATGGTGGGGGAGAACCCCGCAGCGCGCTCCCCTCAGCCAGGCACTTTCCTCCCAGAGCTCGCGGGATCAGTGGATGAAGCCATCACCGCCAAGCATGGTCTGCTCGTGGTGCCATTCGTGTGGGAAGAGGGAGTGCCGCACGTGCACGAGGTGGCGTCGGAAGGAAAGCGAAGCAAGGACGCTGCCACCGCGAATCTCGAGTTCACCCACCCCGGACGGCTCACCGTGCCTGCACAGCTGGTCATGCTCACCGATGCGGAATATGACCTGGCGCTGCGTGAAGGCTTGTCCGCCGTGCAGCATATGGTGGCTGAACAGGGCGTGGATCTGAACGATATATGGCGTGTCCCGGTGGAACTGTAAGGTAGCTTCGTGGCTCTTTACCGGAAGTATCGTCCCGCCAGTTTCGCGGAAGTGGTGGGCCAGGAACATGTGACTGAGCCGCTGTCCAGGGCATTGGATAGCGGGCAGATCAACCACGCCTATCTCTTTTCCGGGCCGCGTGGTTGCGGTAAAACTTCCTCGGCTCGCATCCTCGCGCGTTCGCTGAACTGCGTGGAAGGCCCCACTTCTACCCCGTGTGGGAAGTGCGATTCTTGCGTGGCGCTGGCACCCGGTGGTTCCGGAACATTGGATGTGACTGAGCTCGACGCCGCCACTCACAACGGCGTGGATGACATGCGCGAACTGCGCGATCGCGCGTTCTACGCTCCGGCGGAATCCCGCTACCGCGTGTTCATCGTGGACGAGGCGCACATGATCTCCAAAGAGGGATTCAATGCGCTGTTGAAGATCGTGGAGGAGCCGCCTGAGCACCTCATTTTCATCTTCGCCACTACAGAGCCGGAAAAAATGCTCGCGACCATTCGTTCGCGCACGCATAACTACCCATTCCGCCTGCTCGCCCCACCCGCGATGCGCGGTCTGTTGGAGCGCGTTGTGGCTGGTGAGGGCAAGAAGATTGAGGATGTCGTCTACCCGCTCGTGGTGCGCGCGGGTGGCGGCTCGCCCCGCGATTCGCTCTCGTTGATGGATCAGCTGCTGGCCGGCGCTGGCCCGGAGGGTGTGACGTACCAGCGCGCGCTGGCGTTGCTGGGCGTGACTGACGCGGCGCTGATCGACAAGGCCGTGGAGGCACTGGCGGAGCAGGACCAGGCATCGTTGTTTGGGGTGGTAGATGATGTTATCGACGCCGGCTACGAGCCCCGCCGCTTTGCCACCGACCTTCTGGATAGATTCCGCGACCTGCTAATTATCAAGGCTGTCCCGGATGCTTTCGAGCGCGGCCTGGTGGATGCTCCCGCGGGGGCACAGGAAGTGCTGGCCTCCGAGGCGCAGGCCTTGGGTCAGGCCACCATCACCCGGTGTGCAGCACTGGTGAATGAGGGACTTTCGCAGATGCGTGGGGCCACCGCTCCGCGCTTGTTGCTGGAGATTCTCTGCGCTCGCATGGCTCTGCCCGCCGCTGGCATGACCGTGGAATCGCTGGCGCAGCGGGTGGAAGCCCTGGAGAAGCGACAGGGCAGCCCATCTGCTGAACAACAGCTAACCCCGATCTCCTCGGGCCGCAAGTACGAGCGCCCCTCCAAGGCCAAGGCTGCTGCTCCCGCCGAGCCAAAGACAGAAGCTGCGCCGACCCCAGAATCCGCGAAACCCGAACCCGTCAAGACTGAGGCTCCGTCTAAACCCGAACCCGCCCCAACCCCAGAACCTCAAGAAGATCCGGTCATCGCGGAGGCTCGCCGTGCCCGCGAAATCATGGACCGCAACCGACAGCCGGAGCCCACGCCCAACGCACAGCGCGACCCCGCTGAAGAGTGGACCCAGCTCCTCGCGCTGACCAAGGAATCCAACCTCAGCGCGTGGATCGCCGCCCGGGATGCGAAGCCCGCTGAAGAGCAGCCCAATGATGATGAGCTGCATGTCCTGCACCACACGGGTGCATTGGCGAAGTTCGTGAATTCTGAGGCCAACCAGAAGATCTACGCAGCCGCTGCCGAAAAGGCAGTGGGCAAGGCTCTCAAGGTGGTGGCATCCACGGGAAAAGCTGAGGCCGCTCCAAGCGGCATCATCCCGCAGGAGACAGGACTAGCACCCCAGGAGCTACGCAATAGTTCGAACAGTGCGTTGGCTCGTGCCCGAGCCATGACGGAGGCGTATGCCCAGCCAAAGCCGAACGCTGCCCCGTCCACAGCGCCGCAGCCGCAGGCTCCCGCACAAGCAGAAAAACCCACCTCCCGCTGGAAAGCCCGCGCCCAGAAATACCGTTCTGAGCAGCAGCATGCCCTAGACAACGGTTTCGATGGCGTCCCGCTGCCCCCAGAACCGCCTGCGGATGAGTGGGACGAGACACCCGCAGAACCGCAGGAGATGCCCGCGGATGAGGCGAGTGTGGCGTCGAAAAAAGAAGAAGATGAACTGCTGGAGCAGATCGACGAAGGCCCAGGCGAGGCTGATCATCGCAAGCCCCTGGATATTGCCGGGGAACTTGTGGAGAAACACCTCGGTGGCCAGCGATTACGCTAAACGGACAGGTACAGTGGCACGAGTACAGTGACACTGTCACCCAAGGAAAGGAAGCCCCATGACTCAGCCAGATATGAACCAGCTCATGCAGCAGGCACAGCAGATGCAAGCGCAACTGCAGGAGGCACAGAAGGAAATTGTCGCTTCTGTGGTGACCGGTGAGGCGGGAAATGGCCTCGTGACCATGGAGATGTTGGGTTCCGGTGAGGTTCAGTCCCTCAGCATTGATCCGAAGATCGTGGATCCAGAAGACATCGAAACCCTGCAGGACCTGGTGCTCGGCGCTTTCACCGACGCCAACAAGAAGCTCCAGGACCTGGCCCAGGAGAAGATGGGGCCGCTGTCGCAGGGTCTGAACGGAATGGGCTTCTAAGACTTGTTCGAAGGTCCATTGCAGGACGTTATCGACGAGTTCTCCAAGCTTCCAGGCATCGGGCCGAAAAGTGCCCAGAGAATCGCGTTGCACCTCCTCGACGAAGATCCCGAGAACGTGCAGCGCTTTCAGAATGTTCTGGGAAGTTTGCAGGCCGGGGTAGCTTTCTGCCGCATTTGTAAGAACATCTCGCAGGAAGAGGTGTGCCGCGTGTGCGCGGATTCCTCGCGCGATAAATCCCTGGTGTGCGTGGTGGAGGAGTCCAAGGACATCCAGGTCATCGAGCGCACGGGCGAGTATCGCGGCCGCTATCACGTGCTCGGCGGGGCGCTGGATCCTCTCGGTGGCATCGGCCCGAAAGAGCTGAACATCACCGCGTTGGTGCAGCGTGTGGGCGGTGCCTTGCCTGACGTGGCCACCTTGGAATTCGACGCCAACAACGAGCCAATCCTCGAGCCCGCACCTGACATCAACGAGGTCATTATCGCCACGGATCCGAACACGGAAGGCGAGGCGACCGCCGCATATCTGGCGCGTCTGCTGCGCGATTTCCCGGGTTTGTCCGTGAGCCGGCTGGCCTCGGGTATTCCCATGGGCGGGGATCTGGAATTCGTGGATGAACTCACCTTGTCTCGCGCTTTTGCTGGAAGGACGAAACTATGAATGCACGGAAGTTGAACACACGGAAGATGAACGCTGAGAAGTGGAACACACGGAAAACCATTTGGGCCAGCGTCTTTGGCGTTGCGGGCGTGCTGCACTTCGCTCAGCCGAAGTTTTTTGACGCCTTGGTGCCCCGCGAATTGCCCGGTGGCCGTCGGGTGTGGACGCATGGTTCCGGAGTCGCGGAGCTGGCTTTGAGCGCGGGGATCGTGGGCACTGCCTTCGCTGATTCCCGACGCTACGATGCCGCCGTGGCCACCGCCGCCACCGCCTTTTTGGCGGGCGTGTGGCCCGGCAACATCAAGATGGCGTGGGATTGGCGCACACAGAGCGCAGTCCCTCGGGCCATCGCGTTCGCACGCGTGCCGATGCAACTGCCCATGATGTATTCCACGTGGAAGCTGCAGGAGTAGTTCTTGCTGGTGGGGCGGGGTTCCTGGCTTTCTGCCGTTACGGATTCGAACGAGTGTTCGATTATTGAATTGTGTTGTCTTGGGTGGCTAGTAGAGTGAGGGCATAACTTCAAACAATCGTTCTATTTCTTGCGGGGAAATGCAAGAGATAGACCACGGGGGAAGCATGAAGACCGCTCACACGTCCACACCACTAAATCAGCCACTACTCACCACTGCGCCTTCGTGGCGCATCCTCGAATCCAGCGATAATCTCAGCCGCGCCGCCGTGGCCCTCAACCAGCAGCACCTCGCCATTGCGCGGATGGTGATGCCGGACTCGCAGGCCTGCGTGAGCGATGTTGCTTCTCGCTTGGGCGTCCGTCTCGGCATCGCCGAACACCGGGCCTTGGCATACGTCGCTATCGGGTTCATGCTGCACAATTTCCCGCGGTTGGCCACGAACCTCGGTCAGGGTCATTTCTCTTTCGATCATGTTCGACGCCTCGCCGATTCACTCGAATGTCTACCCCTCGAGTTCCACGAAGCGGTGGAAACGGACCTGCTCAAGGTCTCATCTCCACGCCGGCCGAACCAAGCCACGCCCTCCGTGCGCCGGGTAGGCCGGCTGGTGCGGGACATCATCGAGGATCACCACCCGCCAGCGCGCCCACGTGACCCCGATGACAAGCCGAAGCCGCAGCCACATGATCGTCAGCTGAGCTGGGATGAGCGGGGTGAGGAGACCACGGACTTCTTCCTCACCCTGGACAAAGCTTCCTCGGAGGAGATCATCCAACTGGTCAAGTCTGTAGCCGCGAAAGAAAACTGCTCGCGCGCAGATGCGCTCATGCGTCTCCTGCGAGGTCAGAGCACCGCGGAGATCAGCCTGAATCTCTACAGCCCTATCAACGGGAAGCGGATATGGGCAGCCGGCCAGTGGCTGGATGCGGAGCGCAGCGCGGAGTGGTTCGCGCGCGTCACCCACACTGTGACTCCCGGCTGGGCTCGGTGCGAGGGCTATCAGCCCACCCCACTCATCCGCGCCAGCGTGATGGGCAGGGACGGGCACTGCCGCTTTCCCGGTTGCGACGTGCCTGCGGAGAGGTGCGATCTCGACCACGTGCGGCGCTGGGATGACGGCGGAGGGGAATCAGAAACCTCAACCGATAACTTGCATTGCCTGTGCCGCAAGCATCACCGGCTGAAAACCGCTGGTCAGTGGGATGTTGCTCTCCATCGGGACGGAACCGAAGTGTGGACCTCCCACGGTGACGGGCACGTGGTGGTCACTGAACCGGGCGGAGTGCTGGGGCGGGAAACTTTCGAGCACCGCGCCATCCGGAGAAGCAAACTCCTCGCTCAGTACAACATTGACCGACTAGACACAGACACGGACTTCCCGTTCTAGAGACGCTCCCGGCGCAACTGCGCCACCTCATCAGAAAGCTGACCAGTCAAAGGAGGCAGCTCGCTCACGTCCACACCCATGGCCCGGGCTAGAAGAAGATCCGCCAGCTGTGGATTTCTGGCCAGAGCGGGGCCGTGCATGTAGGTAGCGATCACAGAACCCTGCACTGCGCCCTCGTAGGACACCTGCTCGCCCTTATCGGTATTGCCGGTGCCCTTAGTCAGGGTGCCGAGGGGACGGGCATCCGCGCCCAAAACAGTGGAGCCCATGTGATTCGCGAACCCCGTGAGCGGTTCGGTCAGCCCATCCAGCTGGGGATTGGAAACAATCTCCCCGATCATGCGCTTGGAAAGGAGATCGGTGGTGGCGTCGATTAGGCCGAGGCCAGCAACTTCCTCACCGGAGGCCGAAAAGGACTGGCCAAGCACCTGCAGACCTGCACAAATGGAAAGAATCGGGCGGCCAGCGTTTGCTGCGCGGGTCAGCCCACCATCGGCAGCGAGGTGCTCGGTGGCGAGTCGCTGGGCAACGTCCTCGCCGCCGCCGACGGTGTAGATATCCAGCGACTCCGGGACTGGTTGGCCCAGGGTGATGCGGTGGATTTCGGCGTCGAAGCCGCGCAGCCGGGCGCGCTGACGCAGGACGAGAGCATTGCCATCGTCGCCGTAAGTGCCGAGGATATCCGGGAGAACCAGGCCAATGTTTAGTGTGCTCATGCTTGCGCCTCCTGTGGGGTGCCCTCGCGGTCCAAAACGCGCTTGAGATCGCGGAAAGCGGTGTAATTGGCCAGCACTTCCACGCGACCCGCGGGGCAGGAGCGGATGGCCTGGATTGTGTCCTTGACCAGCGTGTGATCCACGCCCGCGTAGCCCAGGCGCACGGCAAGATCGGTGCCGCGCTCGCCAGCGGACACCACCTGCAAATCCTCGAAGTTCTCGAAGCGGACGTCCCACAGCCAGGAGAGATCCTGGCCATCGGCGACCTGGCCATTCACGGCGATGACCAGCGAATCAGCGTCGCGATCCACCATGGACAGCGCTTCCTGCCAGCCTGCGGGATTCTTGGCCAGCATCAGGCGCACATCGCGGCCCTCGAAGGACACCACGGAATAGCGACCGGCCACGTTATCCACCTGCTCCGTGGCCCGGATGGCCTGCTGCACATCCACGGACATCGCCGCAGCCGCAGCTACAGCTTGGGTGGCATTGCCGCGGTTGGCATTGCCGGGAAGGCGCAGGTTGAGGGGGTAAATGGTGCCGTCGGGGGAGTGGATACCCTCGTCGGTGATGCGCCACTGTGGCTCGGGGCGGCGGAATTCACTGCCATCCGGCAGAGGCTTGGCCGCGCGCCAATCCAGCACGCCATCCGCGCGGGTTTCGTGGATGATGGCACCTCCGGTGCGCGGGCAGCTGGTGGAATCGCCCACCCAGCCGAAGCCCGCGGACACCCACACCACGTTGGGGGAATCCCAGGCCACGGAGGTCACGCCCACGTCATCACAGTTGGCGATCACGGTCATATCCGGCCGCGCATTCACACAGGCCCGCAGCACGCGCTCGATCTTGTTGATCTCACCCACGCGATCCAGCTGGTCGCGGCTGAGGTTTAGCAGTACCAGCACGGAAGCGTCGAGCTGCTCGGCGATGTTGGGAACGTGCAGTTCATCGACTTCCAGCACCACCAGCTCGGCATCGCGGCCGGCCAGGAGCGCGGAAATCACGCCGGCATCCATGTTGTCCCCGCCCTCGTTGGTGGACACGGTGTGCGCGGTGCGCAGCGCTCCGGCCAGCATGCGGGTGGTGGTGGACTTGCCGTTGGTGCCGGTGATCAGCACCACCGGGCGCTTCTTGCCCAGCGAGGCCATCAAATTCGGGTCGATCCCACCCGCGATCAGGCCGCCGATCATTCCGCCGGAACCACGTCCGGTCTTCCGGCTGGCCCAAGTCGCGAGATCCGCCGCGCTGATCGCGACAGCACTCCGGGCACGTTGCAGGATGTTCTGAGGTTTCACCCGTCCCAGACTAGTTGACCGCGCCCTAGCGACGTTTCCGTGGTCGCCGATTTCCGCTCATCCCCTGGGTCGCCGGGCGCACACCATCTTGCGGGCTCGTGGGCGCAGCAGACTTGGTTCCCGCGGCCACATTCTCCAAAGCATCGAGGAACAAAGCGTCATCGACCAGCGGAATGTTCTTCCGATCCGCATGCATGGCCTTGCCGCGCAGCTCATGATTTGTATTGCACACCACCAGCGAACTGCGCCGGTTGAGCTTCTCCGAATACACCAGACCCGCCGACACGGCCTTGCCGATGATCTCATCTGGATCGCTGCGCACATCCGGGCTGACCACGAATTCCATGCCCTCGACCAGCGGTTCTCCCGTGCGCCACTGGCCGGGATTCTCATGCGGGCGAGGCGCATTAGCGGCATCAACGCGCAGGTTAGAGCGCTGAATGCCAAACTGATCGGCGGTCAGATTCTCCGGATCCAACTTCTCGATCGCACCCGCCTCAGCACCCGCCGCGCGCAGCTGAGCGAGGTGCAGGTGCATGGTCAGGGTGGCGTCGGCCTCCAAAAGGGCATCGGGATCAAGATTTCCTCTATTTATCGACGCCACGGCTCCCACCTCCGGCATGGCTCCCGGCGGCGCGTCAACCACGAAAGGTCCGCGGTTGTACGCCTCCACGATGGCGCGCAGGCGAGAGTCGTAACACTCGAGGGACTGGCGGCGAGCGGTGCCGAGGGTATCGATGATCTCCACGGGATTCGGGGTGGAGACGCGGCGCGCACCCCGACCCCTACCGCGGCCACGACGCCCACGGTTTGCCGCGCGCTTGGTGCGCTTGAACTCATTGGCCAGGAAACCCCAGGTGTAACCCACCTGATGCATCACCAGGGTGCGGCCATCGAGGGCTTCGTGGATGAGCTCGGCGGAACTGGCAAAACCGAGGGATTGGGCGAGATCGCCCGGCTGATAACCGTGGAGGTGCCAGGGGCCGGCGTCCTCGCCAGGGTTGAGATGGCGGGTCCACGATTCCAGCGCTTCCATCCCCGGGGAGAAGAAGACCACGGAGAGCGCCACCAGGCGGGAGGTGGTGGGGTGAATGCCCGAGGTGGAGATGCTCACGGCAGCGAAAGGAGCCTGCTCAGGGGAGGGGAATGTGGCCTCCCGAGGTGGGGCGGGCTGGTTCTGTGGTTGTTGCTGCTTAGGTTGCTGCGGGGCTTGTTGCTGGGTGACAGAGCTAGGCGGCGCCGCGCGACGGTGAGCGGTGCGACGAGGCTGCCTTCGGGTGTCAGTCATGAAAGATGATGTTACTAGAGGCGACTGCGAACCTGAGAGTCCGATTCCACGTTCTCCTCGAGGTGATCCCGGCTGGTGGTGCCGGAGATCACGAAAGTATTCGGGGAATTCTTCAGCAACCACGCCAGACCCACCTGGGTGGGAGTGACGCTGAGCTCTTCGGCCTTGGCCAGGATTTCCGGCTGCTCGGTGACCCGGGGCAGCTTGGCGTAGACGCTGCCGCCCAGCGGGAAGTAGGGAATCCATGCAATGCCGTGCTCCTGGGTGAGCTCCAGCAACGGCTGATCATCCCGGTGGGCGAAGTTGTAGATGTTCTGCACGGCGTCGATCCCGACGTCCAGTGAGCTCTCCACCTGCTCGTAGGACACATGGCTCAGGCCGATGCCCTTGATGAGCCCTTCAGAGCGAAGCTCCGCGGCCACCTCCAGCTGAACCTCGAGAGGCACGCGCTGATCTTCTGGGGCGAGCAATCCGGGGGCCATGTCCATGCGTCGTAAATAAAGCAGATCCAGGTAATCCGAACCCAGGGATTGCAAATTATCCTCGACGGCACGCCTAATATCTGCGGGGTGCTGTGCAGCAGCCATGGGGGCGGGACCATTCGGCGTGGCCTCAGCGCCGGCCTTGGAGGCGATGTGCAGCTGCTCGCGGACATCCCCCAGGGCTTCGTTGAGGAGCTCATTAGCGGTGCCGTTTGCGTAGAACTGGGCAGTATCGAAGTGGCGAACGCCCAGGTCAAAGGCGTAGCGCAGCAGCTCGATGGCTGCGGAGCGCTCGCCGTTCTCCGCAGTTTTGCGGGCCAGCGGGCTCATGCCGTAACCGACGCGAGGAATTTCCCGGCCGCCGAGGGAAAAGGTGGAGATCATGCGCCCTGGGGAATTCCGGCTTTTTGCACGCGGTTCACGGCAGAGGTGATTGCCTTCAGGGAAGCGTAGGTGATGGAGGAGGCGATGCCCACGCCCCACACCTTCACACCATCTACGGAAACCAGGACGTAGGCGGCGGCTTCGGCGTCGTCACCAGAAGTACGAGCGTGCTGGGAGTACTCCTGAACTTCCACGTCCATGCCCAGGGTGTCCAAAGCGTTGCAGTACGCCGCGACCGGACCATTGCCCTGACCCTTGATGGATTGCGTCTTGCCGCGGTACTCGATCAACGCCGTGACCTTGGCTTCTTCGCCCTCGGACTGGCCGCCGTCGACGGTCAGGGAGATGGCCTCCAATGGGCTGACACGATCCAGGTACTCACCGGCGAAGATGTCCCACATGGCCTTGGGGTTGACCTCGCCACCCTCGGCATCGGTGACGGCCTGCACCACGGAGGAGAACTCCACCTGCATGGGGCGAGGCAGATCCAGGTTGTGATCCGTCTTCATGATGTAGGCCACGCCGCCCTTGCCCGACTGGGAATTCACGCGGATGACGGCCTCGTAAGAGCGGCCGATGTCCTTCGGATCGATGGGCAGGTAAGGAACCTCCCAGGTGCTCTTATTGGACTCCTGCAGTGCGTTGAGGCCCTTGTTGATGGCATCTTGGTGCGAGCCGGAGAACGCGGTGAAGACCAGGTCGCCGCCGTAGGGGTGGCGCTCGGGAACGCGCAGCTGGTTGCAGTATTCCACCGTGCGGCGGATCTGCTCGATATCGGAGAAATCGATCTGCGGATCCACGCCCTGGGTCAGCATGTTCAGGCCCAAGGTGACCAGGCAGACGTTGCCGGTGCGCTCACCGTTGCCGAACAGGCAGCCCTCGATGCGATCCGCGCCAGCCATGTAACCCAGCTCAGCAGCGGCCACGCCCTCACCGCGGTCATTGTGTGGGTGCAGCGACAGGATGATGGATTCGCGGTTGTTCAGGTTGCGGTGCATCCACTCGATGGAATCCGCGTACACGTTGGGAGTGATCATCTCCACGGTGGACGGCAGGTTCAGGATCATCGGGTTTTCTGGGGTGGGCTGCATGATCTCCACCACGGCGTCGCAGACTTCCTTGGCGTACTCCACCTCGGTGCCGGTGTAGGACTCAGGGGAGTACTCCCAGCGCCAGTTGGTGTCCGGGTAATCCACGGCGATGGACTTGATCAGCTCTGCTGCATCGGTGGCCAGCTGCTTGATGGCCTCGCGGTCCTTGCGGAACACCACGCGACGCTGCAGCTCAGAGGTGGAATTGTAGAAGTGGACGATGACGTTCTTGGCGCCTTCGCATGCCTCAAAGGTGCGGCGGATCAGGTGCTCACGCGCCTGCACCAGCACCTGGATGGTGACGTCCTCGGGGATGCGGTCGCCCTCGATGATCTCGCGGACGAAGTTGAAGTCTGTTTGGGAGGCGGAGGGGAAACCGACCTCGATCTCCTTGTAGCCCATCTGGACCAGCAGGTCGAACATCCGACGCTTGCGCTCCGGGCTCATGGGATCGATCAGCGCCTGGTTGCCATCACGCAGATCCACGGCACACCACTGTGGAGCGGAATCGATGACCTTATCTGGCCACGTGCGATCCGGCAGGGAGATGTGCTCCACCTCTTCGAAGAAGGGCAGGTAGCGGGAATCCGCCATTTGGGAATTGCGCTGCTTGTTCCAAGCAGGTTGACCAGCGGGAATTTCTCCAGCCGGGGTATCAATAGCGGCCGGTGCAGAAATAAAGGAATCATTCATGATGAAACGGGGCTCCTCGAGCAGTCTGTGGAAACGTCCGGCCGGCAGCACTAACTCCGCGACGAGGTGCCGGTCGGACTAATTAGACCTGAGCCTCGCCGCGGCGCAGAAGAAGAGCGCTGACGCGGAATGAAAACATGCGTTCCACTATAGCGTGCCTCACATTTTCTCGAGGGATATTGGGAGGGACATTGGGTCAGCCCGAATTGCAGCCAGTGCTGTGGCTCGCGCCGCAGAGTGGGTGGATTGAATGTGCCCGGGCTGTAAGCGCAGGTCACGGCCCTTCACCCCTGCGGCAATGCTGGGCAGTAGGCGGGGCACGCCCGTGAAACCCTCGCCGGCCAGCACCACGGACTGGGGATCCACCACATCGGCAGTCATGCTGATGAGCTGAGCCAGCAACTCGGCGCGCTCCTCCAGGAGCTCCCGCGCGATGGGATCAGTGGCGCTCAGCTGATCAAGCTGCTGAATCGAAGAGCATTGCAGCCCCCGAGACTGGGCCACGCGCAAGGTGGTGGAAATGCTCAAGGGGTGAGGGGTGGCGTCGGCAGGAAAAGAAGAAGAACCGAAGATTGCGGTGAAGAAGGAAGGCTGCCTGCCGGTGAACGGACGGTGGACGCGGCCGTTGAAGATCCATGTGTGATTGAGCAGCTCGCGGGCATAAAAATAGAGCGTGGAGGAGGCGGAGGAATGCGCAGGTAGGGGAGTGGCCATCAGCTGATAACCGGCCATCGCTTCCACGCCATGAGAGATGAAAATGTGCTCGGGGTCCAAGGTGCCCGCCCATTGCAGGCCCGGGGTGAGCAGGGCGCGAGCATCCACGTAATCCCAGCCGAAGGCGGCGGAATCCACGTGGGAATGGGCGTCCACGTGCGCGGAAAAGGAAAATCCGGCGGAGTGTAGCGGTGGAGAATCGGGCAGCGCGCGGTAGAGGTGTTCCAACACCCGGCCGATGTGCTCCAGGAACTCTTCGGGGGAATGATCGGCGGCATTGATGTCCAGGGTGCGGTCCTTGAGGACTCGCCCGGCACCGTCGTAGAGAGCCAGATAGGTGTGGCGCAGGCCGATGTGCGCACCGGCGACAAGCAAGTGAGATGCGTCCACGCGCAACCCCTGCGGAGGGCGGCCGCGAGTGGACCCGGAGGAATTAGTGGAGGTGTGCGTGACCAGTTTGCGCTCGGTGAGTGACTGAATGGCGCGGGAAGTGGTAGAGGCCGAGAGTTGCAGCGTGCCCTGGAGATCGATTCGAGAAATGCCTGGTTGCAGCGCTATTTGATGCAGGCATGCCGCCTCCGGTGTGCGGGGGAGCTGAAAATGATCGGGCATGAATTCCTTTGCGCCGCTAGGTGAATCACAGGGTTAATTTCACGGTGGGGGAAATACTAGCACCGAATACAGACAGAGTGGTCTACTATTCCGCATGACTACAGACGATCTCACTTTCCACTGGTACCTCCCCAGCTACGGCGATTCCCGCAACGTCTCCGGAGGCGGCCACGGAGCCGGCTTCCACCAGACCATGCGCGAGCCCACCTTGGACTACCTCACCCAGCTGGTGCGCGCCGCGGAATACAACGGCTTTGACTCAATCCTCACTCCCATCGGGCAGTGGTGCGCTGACCCGCTGGTCACCACCGCCGCGCTGATCGGGGCTACCTCCAAGCTGAAGTTCCTGCTGGCCTTCCGCCCCGGGCTACTCAGCTCCACCTTGCTGGCTCAACAGGCGCAGGCGTTTCAGAAGCTCTCGGGAAACCGGCTCTACCTCAACACCGTGGTGGGCGGCGAGGATGCCGAGCAGCGCTCTTATGGAGATTCCGCAGATAAGAACCAGCGCTATGACCGCGCTGATGAGGTTCTCGATTTTCTCGACCAACTGTGGGATGCCACCGAACCGCTGGATTACCAGGGCGAGTATGTGCAGGCGGAGCAGGCGCAGCTACCTGAGCCATTGGAGGTCAAGCCAGAGATCTTCTTCGGCGGCTCCTCCCAGAAGGGCTTGGAAGCGGCCGCGCGCCGGGCATCCGTGTACCTGACCTGGGGTGAGCCACCCGAGCAGGCAGGCGAGAAAATCCGGCGGGTAGAGGCAATCGCGGAAAACATCGCGGAAGGCAGGACGCTGGAATACGGCATCCGCCTGCACGTCATCGCTCGCCAGACCAGCGAAGAGGCATGGGCGGAAGCGCAGCGCCTGCTGAATTCCTTCAGCACCGAGGAAGTTGCCAAGGCGCAGCAGGGATTGGCGCGTTCCCAGTCCGAGGGGCAAAAGCGCATGAACGATCTGCACGGCGGGGATTTCGAGACAGGCGCGGACGCGCGCGATTTCGAGGTCTACCCGGGCCTGTGGGCTGGTGTGGGCTTGGTGCGAGGTGGGGCAGGTACCGCTCTGGTGGGCTCATATGAGGAGGTGGCGGCACTCATCGCTGAGTACAAGGAGCAGGGGTTCAAGCATTTCGTGCTCTCCGGATACCCGCACCTGGAGGAGACGTTCACCGTGGGCGAGGGAGTCATCCCTGCCCTGAAATCCCGCGGCTTGACGGTCACGAACCACTAGCGCGAGCCCCCCGAATAAACCCAAGCCAAGCGAAGGACAACCATGACTTCCCTCCAAGCAGGAATCGAAAACCGCCGCGCATTTTCCGTGGTACCCACCCCATTGGTGGTGGCCGCCGCGTTAGTGGATGGGCAACCCGCCGGCATGATGATCGGCTCATTTGTCACCCACAGTCTGACGCCCGGCCTGGTGAGCATCAGCGTGCAGCGCAATTCCAGCTCGTGGCCCAAACTCCGGGATGCCGGGCAGATCGGCATCAGTCTGATCTCCGAAAAACTACGCACTATCATCCCTGAGTTCTACCGTCCCTCCCACGAGCGATTCACCGCCGTGGAGTGGAGCGCGCAGGGCAGCGGCGTGATTCTTGATGATTCACCGATGGCGATGGTTACGGAAGTGATTTCGGAAATCGACGCCGGGGATCACCTCCTCGTGATGCTCCAAATCACGGAGCTCAACACTCTGGAAGACGATGAGCCGGGCAACCAGCCCATCGTGTTCCAGCAATCCATCTTCCGGAGCATGAACGCATGAGATTCATCCGTTTATTGCAGGTAGGAACATTATTCGGGGTGTTGCTGCTCTGGTGGGTGGTCACCACCTTCGCCAAGATCGACCCCGTTATCCTGCCCGGCCCGGGAGCTGTGCTCCGGCAACTGGTGGATTCCAATATCTGCCGCCCAGCCGGCAAAGGTTCCGCGCGCATGCAGTGTGGCGTGCAGGGGTATTTCCTCTGGCAACATCTGCTGGCTACCGTGCAGCGCATTGCTGTTGGTTTGGGTGCGGGCGTGATCCTGGGTGTGCTGTTGGGTTGGCTGCTCAGCATGAATTCCGTGGTTCGCGCGGTTGTGGATCCGTACTTGGGCTTCCTCCGCGCACTGCCACCACTGGGTTACATCGGCCTGCTGATCGTCTGGTTCGGCATCGGCGATGTATCCAAGGTGGTGTTGCTGTTCCTGGCGACCTTCCCGGCGGTCACCGTAGGAACCATGACCGGTTTTGCCCGCGTGAAGGCCGATTGGGTCAGAGCCGCGGAGACCTGGGGAGCAACTCGCGCGCAGATCTTTCGGCGCGTGCAGGTGCCCGGCGCGCTGCCGGAAATCCTCACCGGCATTCGCATTGCTTCTGGGCTTGCCTGGTCTGCCATCGTGGCCGCGGAAATGAACAACGGCATCCCCGGCATCGGTGGGCTGGCATACATCTCCGGCACGCAGCTCAATACCGCATTGACCATCGGCAGCATCATCGTCATCGGTCTGACAGCCCTGGCATTTGACCTGTTCATCCAGATATTTCAGCGGAAGGCTTCAGTATGAAAAAGCGAGTGTTCACAGTTCTGGGACTCATGGTTCCGCTGCTCACGGCGTGCGTGGGAAAGCCGGCGTCGGAATACGAGGCACGGCCCACCCAGGACTGCCCGGTGGCAACCACGGACGCGGCCGGAAGCCTACGCCTGGGTTATCAGGTGATCGCGAGTTCCGAGCTTTACCTGCTGGATCAAGCGCTGGTGGAGGCCTGCATGCCGAACGCGGATGTGCAGTGGACCAGGTACCCGACTGGGCAGGATATCGTGCAGGGATTCGCCGGGGATTCCGTGGACATGGGCTTTTTGGGCTCTACTCCTTCGGCCAAGTCGCTCTCGAAGCCGCTGGATCTTGATGTGCAGGTCAGCAACGTGAACATGGTGCTGGGCAGCTCTGAAGCCCTGGTGGCCAAGGATGCCAATAGCCTGCAGGAGCTCAAGGGCAAGAAGATTGCCACGGCGTTTTCCAGCACTTCGCACTACAGCCTGCTCAACGCGCTGATCGGTGCGGGGTTGGACCCCAAACGGGATGTGGAGATCGTCAACATTTCTCCGGACAAGTTGCCGGCCGCGTGGCGTTCCCATGAGATCGACGCCGCCTATATCTGGGACCCGGCACTGTCTGAAATCAAACAGGATGGTCACGTGCTCATCGATTCTGCGCAGGTGGCCAAGGATGGCGCGCCGACGTACAACCTCACGCTGACGAGCTCCGCGTGGGCGGCGCAGAATCCAGAGCTGCTGAAGACATGGAAGGAGCTCTACGCGTGGGGTTCCAAACAGAGCGTGGATAACCCCGAGGAGTTTGTCCGGGCGAACTCCGCGCAGGTGGGGCTGAGCGAGACAGATACTGAGGCGATGCTGGATGGCGTGATCATGGTGCAGGGTGCAGAGCAGGAGAAATACCTGCGGGAGAGCAGGCAAGCCCTGGTCAAGACAGCAGAGTTCCTGAAGGAACAGGGCGAAGTGGATGTACCGCTGAGCGCGGCAGATGCAGAAAAGAAAGTGGGATAGACATGCTGACACTCACTGGAGTTGGCCACACCTTCGCCGGGCGTGGCGGGGAAGTAGAGGCGCTGCGGGATATCAACTTGGAGATCCCCACTGGGCAGCGAGTATGCATCGTCGGGCCATCCGGGTGTGGCAAATCTACGTTGCTGCGCTTGATGGCAGGGTTTACCCAACCCACCACCGGGCAGATCTCGGGCGCGGAATCCCGCGGGATGGTATTCCAGGAACCCAATTTGTACCCGTGGCTGAACCTGCGGGACAACGTGCGCTTGGCCGGGACATTCTCCGGGGACAAGGAGCACCTTCGTGCGGCAGATGAATTGCTGCAGGTGGTGGGCTTGGACAAGGCCGCGGAGCGCTTCCCACACGAGCTGTCCGGCGGCATGCAGCAACGCGCGCAGATCGCTCGCGTGTTGGCGCCCCGGCCGGAAACAGTGCTGATGGATGAGCCTTTTGGCGCGTTGGATCCCTTCACGCGGGAGAAGTTGCAGGCTGAGCTGCTGCGGGTGTGGAGGCTGTATGAACCCACCATCGTGTTCATCACCCACTCCGTGGAAGAGGCCCTGCTGCTGGGCGAGCGCGTGGTGGTGATGGGCGCCGAGCCAGGCCGGATCTTGGAGGAAATTGAGGTTCCGCCCTGGGATGGGGAAGTCAGCGAGATCACGGGTTATCCCGAATTTGTGGCACTCCGTCAGCACATCAAGGCGGTTATCAGCCAGGAATATGAAGCGAAAGAAAGCACATTCCGCTAGGGTGGCCTGCACAACCCAATCCGCGGGAGCGCACATATATCCGGTGCGCTGAGAGGGTCTCAGGTAAGAGGCCGACCGCTTGAACCTGACCGGATAATGCCGGCGAAGGAAGGAATAGTAATGGCGAAGCGTGCCTCCACTCCCCCAGAAGAAGGCCAGGTCACGACCGGCCCGATCTACCGCAGCCACAAGGTCTACAACACCGTTACCCACACCAACACGGACGGATCCACCACGGAACTGCGCATCCCTGCGCGCGCCGTGGAGCTGACTACCGGTGAGGAATTCGAGGTCTATGACACCTCCGGCATCTACACCGAGGAAAACCCTCAGCTGGATCTGAAGAACGGCCTGGAGAAGACCCGCGATGCGTGGGAGAAGCCAGCCGCAGCCCCGGCCAGCGAGGAGCACCCGGAGCTCAAGGTGCAGACCCAGCTGGCATGGGCTCGCGCGGGAATCATCACCCCGGAAATGACCTTCATTGCCCACCGCGAAGGCTTTGAGCCGGAGTTTGTGCGCCGCGAGGTGGCCGCTGGCCACGCGGTGATCACCGCCAACCACAAGCACCCGGAGATCGAGCCCATGATCATCGGCCGCAACTTCGCGGTGAAGATCAACGCAAACATGGGTAATTCCGCCGTGACCAGCTCTATTGCTGAAGAGGTGGAGAAGATGGTGTGGGCTGCCCGTTGGGGCGCGGACACCATCATGGACCTCTCCACCGGCAACGACATCCACGAAACCCGCGAGTGGATCCTGCGTAACTCCCCAGTGCCCGTGGGCACCGTGCCCATCTACCAGGCGCTGGAAAAGGTCAACGGCGACCCCACCAAGCTGACGTGGGAGATCTACCGGGACACCATCATCGAGCAGTGCGAGCAGGGCGTGGATTACATGACCATCCACGCTGGCGTGCTGCTGCGCTACGTGCCACTGACCACCGAGCGCGTCACGGGCATCGTCTCCCGCGGCGGTTCCATCATGGCCGCGTGGTGCCTGAATGGTCACCGCGAGTCCTTCCTCTACACCCACTTCGAGGAACTGTGTGACATCCTGGCCAGCTATGACGTCACCTTCTCCCTCGGCGATGGCCTGCGTCCCGGCTCTATTGCCGACGCCAACGATGAGGCTCAGCTCTCCGAATTGAAGACGCTGGGTGAGCTGACCCGCATCGCCAAGTCCCGTGGCGCGCAGGTGATGATCGAAGGCCCGGGCCACATCCCGATGCACAAGATCCCCATCAACGTGGAATGGGAAGAGAACTGGTGTGACGGTGCGCCGTTCTACACGCTCGGCCCGTTGACCACGGATATCGCGCCGGGCTATGACCACATCACCTCCGCGATCGGCGCGGCCATCATTGGCCAGGCCGGCACTGCGATGCTCTGTTATGTCACGCCCAAGGAGCACCTGGGTCTGCCCAACCGCGATGACGTGAAGGTGGGCGTGATCACCTACAAGATCGCTGCGCACGCCGCTGACCTGGGCAAGGGCCACCCACGCGCGCAGGAGCGCGATGATGAGCTGTCCAAGGCTCGCTTCGAGTTCCGCTGGCATGACCAGTTCGCGCTGGCGCTGGATCCGGACACCGCGCTGGAATACCACGATGAAACCCTGCCCGCAGAGCCCGCGAAGACCGCACACTTCTGCTCCATGTGTGGCCCGAAGTTCTGCTCCATGCGCATCTCCCAGGACATCCGCGATACTTACCCCGCGCAGCTGGGCATGCCTGGCAGTCCAAACCGTTCCGTGGATGCCGACGTGGCAGCTGCGGTGCAAGAGGGTATGCAGGAGATGTCTGAGAAGTTCCGCGAGCACGGCGGGCAGCTTTACCTCGCCGAGTCCGAGGTAGAAAAAGAGGTAAAGCAGGCAGAAGGAGAACATGCCTCGATCAACTGAGTCAGCCGGAACCGCGCTTGATCTGCGCTGCTATTTCGTCACCGGCAGTGGCGATCCACAGCAGGTAGTGGAGATCGCCCGCGCCGCCGCGAGTGGTGGCGCCGGGATGATCCAAGTGCGTTCCAAGCCGATCTCCGCGCGCGCCCTCTATGAGCTCACAGCTCGGGTGGCCGCGGAAGTTCACGCCGTATCACCAGAGACAAAAGTGCTGATAGATGACCGCGTGGACGTGGCTTTAGCCCTCATGCACGAGGGGCACCCGGTGCACGGCGTGCACATCGGGCAGGATGATCTGCCGGTGCGCACCGCGCGGGAATTACTGGGCCCTGAGGCCATCATCGGCCTGACCACGGGCACGCTAGAGCTAGTGCGAGCAGCCAACGAGGTGGCGGATGCGCTTGATTACGTGGGATGCGGCCCATTCCGTGACACCCCCACCAAGGATTCCGGACGCGCACCGCTGGGTCTTGAGGGGTTCGGCCCCATCGTTGCGGAATCTCATGTCCCGGTGGTTGCCATTGGCGACGTCACCCGTGAGGATGCCGCGGATCTCGCAGGCACCGGAGTAGATGGCGTAGCGATTGTGCGCGGCATCATGCACGCCGAAGATCCAGAGGCCTACGTGCGCGGCGTGATCGAGGGCTTCGAGGCAGGCCGAATCTAATGCGGGTGGCGATCATCGGTGCCGGCACCATCGGCCTATCCACCGCGGTGACCTTGGCCGCGGCTGGTCACCAGGTCACGGTGATCGATCCGCAGCCCGTCAGCGGAGCGACGTATCACGCAGGCGGAATGCTGGCACCTGCAGCTGAAGTGGTTTACCAACAGGATCCGCTCTTCCCACTGATGCAGGCCGCAGGACAGTGGTACCCGGAGTTGGTGCAGCTGGTGGAGCAGCACACGGATGTGCCCACGGGGCATCAGCTGCAGGGAACACTGGTGGTGGCAGCGGATCGGGCGGATGCGCAACACCTGAGCGAACTGATGGATTACCAGGTCGCGCACGGCATGAGTGTGGAACGGATCACCACCCGCGAAGCGCGCAAGGAAGAACCGGCGCTGAGCCCGCGCCTGGCCGGTGCCGTGAGCATCCCCGGGGATCACCAGGTCTTTCCGCGGCAGTTTTCTGCCGCTATGCAGGACGCAGCGCGGAATCTGGGTGTGCGCTTTGTGGAGGACACCGCGGTGGAGATCTCCGGAACCAGCGTGGTCTTGGAGTCCGGGGACACCTTGGAAGCAGAGCAGATTGTGCTGGCCAACGGTTTGGGCGCGGCTGCAGTGCGCGGTTGGTATGAAGGCGAAATGCCGCTGCAGCTGCGCCCGGTATACGGCGATATCCTTCGCCTGAGCGTGCCCAAGCACCTGCGGCCGCTGGTCACCAAGGTGATCCGCGGGTTCGTGGAGGATCGGCCGATCTACGTGATTCCGCGCGCGGATGACACGGTGGCGATCGGCGCGACTTCCCGCGAGGACGGCCGCGCAGAACCGCGGGTCAGCGGGGTGTATGACCTGCTGCGTGATGCCATCCGCGTGGTCCCTGGGGTGGAGGAATGCGATCTGCTGGAGGCCACTGCGGGAGCGCGCCCCGGCACCCCGGATGATCTTCCCTACCTGGGAAGGATCAACGATCGTATTGTGGTGTCCACGGGCTACTTCCGCCACGGCATCCTGCTGACCTCGCTGGCCGCCAAGGTCACCGGGGAGATCATCGAGGGTGAGCAGCCCAGCATTGATATAGAAGCGTGCTCGCCGTTGCGTCATAAAAAAGGGAATAAATCATGAACGTCATCGTTAACGAAGAAAAGACCGAACTTGCCGAGGGAGCCACTGTCGCAGACCTCGTGGAACACCTCACGGGTGAAGTAGCGGAAGCCGGGGTAGCCGTGGCCGTGGAAGGCCACGTGATCTCCCGCTCCCAATGGCAGGACACAATTTTGGAGGACGGCGCGCGCGTGGACGTCCTCACCGCAGTCCAAGGGGGCTAAACCGTTGCTCAAGATCGCCGATAAGCAGTTCGATTCCCACCTCATCATGGGCACGGGCGGGGCAACCTCGCAGGCCATGTTGGAAAAGGCGCTGGTGGCCTCCGGCACGCAGCTGACCACCGTGGCGATGCGCCGCTTTGCCGCCTCTGCCAAGGGCGAGGGCGAAAGCGTGTTTGACCTGCTCAAACGCCTGGATATCGCCCCGCTACCGAACACCGCTGGGTGTCGCACCGCGCGCGATGCAGTGATCACCGCTCGCTTGGCGCAGGAAGCGCTGGGCACCAACTGGGTGAAGGTGGAGGTCATCCACGATGACCGCACGCTGCTGCCCGATGTGGTGGAGACCATCGACGCCACCGAGCAGCTGGTCAACGAAGGTTTCACCGTCATGGCCTACACCTCCGATGACCCCATCGCCGCGAAGCGTTTGGAGGATGCCGGTGCCTCGGCCGTGATGCCGCTGGGCTCGCCGATTGGCACCGGGTTGGGCATCCTGAACCCGCACAATATTGAGCTGATCTGTGCCGCCACCGACATCCCCATTCTCATCGATGCCGGCGTGGGCACCGCCTCCGACGCAGCGCTGGCCATGGAGCTGGGTTGCTCCGGTGTGCTGCTGGCCAGTGCCGTGAACCGCTGTCAGGATCCCGTCGCGATGGCCGAAGCCATGCGCTATGCCGTGGAAGCTGGGCGTCTGGCTCGCGGAGCTGGTCGCATCCCGACTCGCACGCACGCGCAGGCATCATCCACCTTCGAAGGCCTGGTCAACTGGGCAGACGAGGTGCTGTGATGCTGGAACTTCCACAACTCACCCGCGAAGAATTGCGCCGCACTGCCCGGCACCTGAACCTCCCCGGATTCGGGATTGAGCAGCAGGAACGGCTCCATACTGCGCACGTACTGGTGGTGGGGGCCGGTGGTCTCGGATGCCCGGCGCTGCAGCAGTTGGCGGCGGTTGGCGTCGGCAAAATAACAATCATTGACGATGACACAGTTGACCTCACCAACATTCACAGGCAGATACTGTTTCGCGCGGATGACGTGGGCAAGCCCAAAGTGGAAGTGGCCGCCGCGCGGATCCGCGGGCTGCAGCCGGGCATTGAGGTCCGCGAGCTGCGGGAGCGCCTGACCTCCGAGAACGCCGTGGAGATCGTGGGCGGGGTGGACGTGGTGCTGGATGGATCGGATTCCTTCGGGACCAAATACCTGGTTGCCGACGCCGCCGAGATCACCTCAACTCCGCTGGTGTGGGGAACGGTGCTGCAATACCGGGGCGATGTGGCGCTGTGGCATTCGGGTAGGGATGTCGAAGGTGGCCGCGGGGTAGGTCTGCGAGATATCTTCCCCGTTCAGCCCGGTGGGGATTTCGTGCCCGATTGCGCCACCGCCGGTGTGCTGGGCGTGACCACCTCGGTGGTGGCTGGCCTCATGGTCACGCAGACCGTGGCGCACCTGGCGCAACTGCCGGGACGCGCAGCACCGGGGCGTTTGACCAGCTACGAGGCCCTGAGCGCGCGCACCCGCACGCTGCAGGTGGAGGCTGATCCCGGGCGAGAATTGGTGACTGCGCTGGAGCCGACGTATGACGTGGGATGTGCGATGCCCGGGGAGGCCGCCGCAGAAGAAGCCGAGCGCGAGCGCTTGCTGGGCCTGGTGCGCGAAGGGCGTGCCGTGGCGGTGGATATCCGGGAGCCGCACGAGGTGCTGCTCAAGCCCTGGCCGGATGCGGAACCCGTGCTGTTGCCGGGAAGCGAGGTCAGCAGCATCGCGGACCTGCCGGAGTTCGATAAAGACGTGGTGGTGGCGTGCGCCGCTGGGGTGCGCAGCGCGCGCTTCGTGGAGACCTACGGCGAGCAGCTCTCTCGCCGGGGAATTCAGGCGCAGAGCCTGCCGGGTGGGGTTAACGCACTTCCTCAGTGACGCTCATTCGGCTCAGCGCGATGGTGGTGCCGATCATCACGGCAAGCGCCACGCCCATGGCAAACCAGCCACCGCTGGTGTTCACCTGGAAGCGCTCGCCCAGCACGGCATAGCCCAGCGAGAAAGCAACCAGTGGCTCTACGATGGTCATGGCCGGCAGGGAGTTCTTCAACGCGGCGGCATTAAAGCTCATCTGCTGCACTGCCGTGCCGATGCCGGCCAGAGCCAGGAGGGCATAAATTTCCCAGCTCAGCAGCACGCCATCCAGGCCGGATGCGGACCACGTATCCACCACTGCCTTGGACATCAGCGCCAAATAACCCATGATCGCGCCGGTCATGGAACCCAGCAGCAAAGCCCGGGTGCCACCCGTGCGGGTCATGGCGAACAGCAGGATCCCGCCAATAACCACCACACCGATGCCAAGAGACAGCAGCCAGGTGTGCAGTGGCGGATGCGGGTCTCCTGACGTCGGACGCCCAAGAATCACCAACACGGCCACCGCGACGGTGAGGAGAGCCGCCCAGGTGGTCTCCGCCTTGGAAATCCGCCGGCCAGCCATCCTGGCGCTCAAGGGGAGGGTGAACATCAGGCTCAAGACCAAAATGGGCTGCACGATGAGCAAGGTGCCAAAGCTCAAGGCCACGATCTGCAGCAAATAACCGAGCAGCGCGGCACCCAAACCAACCCACCACCACAGGGAACGCAAGGTGCCCAGCATGGGCGCAGAGCCCGCAGACACAGAAGTGCCCACCCGGTGGCGAATAACGGTGCCCCACGCGATAGACAGCGCAGAGAGCAGGGCGAAGAGAATCGCCAGCAGATTGTTTTCCATCATCGCAGACCAACATAACGCACTAGAGCGGGAAAAACGCACCGAGCGGTTCAGTAGTGAAGCTCACTGGGGTAGAATCTGGACGTTAAAGCTCACAAACCTAAAGGGGTGAACGCCACGTGGCACTCATCGTCCAGAAATACGGCGGATCGTCGTTGGAGAGCGCCGAACGCATCCGGCGCGTGGCTGAGCGCATCGTGGAGACCAAGAAGCAGGGGCACGACGTAGTCGTTGTCTGCTCCGCAATGGGAGACACCACCGATGAATTGCTAGACCTCGCCGAGCAGGTCAACCCCGTGCCACCAGCCCGCGAAATGGATATGCTGCTCACCGCGGGCGAGCGCATCTCGAACGCGCTGGTGGCCATGGCCATCGAATCGCTGGGTGCAGAAGCGCAATCCTTCACCGGCTCCCAGGCAGGCGTGCTCACCACCGAGCGCCACGGCAACGCGCGCATCGTGGGCGTGACCCCAGGTCGCGTGCAGGAAGCGCTGGACTGCAACAAGATCTGCCTGGTCGCCGGTTTCCAGGGAGTCAACCGGGAAACCCGGGCAGTGACCACCCTGGGCCGCGGCGGTTCCGATGCCACCGCGGTGGCGCTGGCAGCAGCACTGAAGGCAGACGTGTGCGAGATCTATTCCGACGTGGACGGCGTGTACACGGCGGATCCGCGCATCGTGAAGAACGCAAAGAAGCTGGATCACATCAGTTTCGAGGAAATGCTGGAGATGGCGGCGGTGGGTGCCAAGGTGCTCATGCTCCGCAGCGTGGAATACGCCCGCGCATTCGATGTTCCGCTGCGCGTCCGCTCCTCATTCAGCAATGACACAGGCACCCTAGTTTCCGGATCAATGGAGGATATCCCCATGGAAGAGGCAGTACTCACCGGAGTGGCACACGACCGCTCCGAGGCAAAGATCACCGTCCTGGGCATCCCGGACAACCCCGGGGAAGCAGCCAAGATCTTCCGCGCCGTGGCCGATGCGGAAATCAACCTGGACATGGTGCTGCAGAACATCTCCAAGCTGGACAGCAACCGCACGGACATCACGTTCACCTGCCCACGCGAAGATGGCCCCCGAGCAGTACAGATGCTCAAGGGGATGAAGGAATCCGCGCAGTGGCAGGACGTGCTCTACGACGATCAAATCGGCAAGGTGTCCCTGGTGGGCGCAGGCATGAAGACCCACCCGGGAGTCACCGCTGACTTCTGCGAAGCGCTGCGCGATGCGGGTGTGAACATTGAACTGATCTCCACCTCGGAAATCCGCATTTCCGTGCTCATCCGCGCCTCCGAGCTGGACAAGGCCGTGGTTGCTCTGCACGACCGCTTCCAGCTTGGCGGCGAAGACGAAGTCACCGTGTACGCGGGCTCCGGACGTTAGAACCGGCCGCTTTTCGCGGCCACAAGGATAGGAAAAAGATTATGACCACCATTGCTGTCGTTGGCGCCACCGGACAGGTGGGTCGCGTGATGCGCACCCTCCTGCAGGAACGCAACTTCCCCGCCGATAATGTTCGCTTCTTCGCTTCCTCCCGCTCAGCCGGAAAGCAGCTGGAGTTCGGCGAGCAGACCATCACGGTGGAAGATGTCGCTGCCACCTCCACCGAGGACCTCAAGGGTATTGATATCGCTCTGTTCTCCGCAGGTGGCGGAACCTCCCGCGAGCATGCCCCGCGCTTCGCGGAAGCCGGCGCCATCGTGGTGGACAACTCATCAGCATGGCGCAAGGACGATGCCGTGCCGCTGGTGGTCTCTGAGGTGAACCCGGGAGACGCGAAGGACACGCCCAAGGGCATCATCGCCAACCCGAACTGCACCACCATGGCTGCCATGCCCGTGCTTGGCCCACTGCACGCCGAAGCAGGTTTGCAGCGCCTGCGCGTGAGCTCCTACCAGGCGGTCTCCGGATCCGGTCTGGCTGGTGTGTCCGCGCTGGCTGAGCAGGTTCGCGAGAACCTGGACAACCTTGAGCAGCTGGTGGAGGACGGCTCCGCGCTGCAGGCGGCGGGCACCGATCCTTACGTGGCACCCATCGCGTTCAACGCGCTGCCTCTGGCCGGCAACCTGATGGATGACGGCTCCGAGGAGACCGACGAAGAGCAGAAGCTGCGCAACGAGTCCCGCAAGATCCTGGGCATCCCGAAGCTCCTGGTTGCCGGCACCTGTGTGCGCGTTCCGGTCTTCACCGGCCACACCATGACCGTGCACGCCGAGTTCGCCAACTCCATCACTCCGGAGCGGGCGCGGGAAATCCTCGCCGACGCGCCCGGGGTTGAGGTGGTTGATGTGCCGACGCCACTAGCCGCAGCCGGTAAGGATAATTCCCTGGTTGGTCGCATCCGCCAGGATCAGTCGGTGGATGGCGGCCGTGGCCTGGTGCTGGTGGTCAGCGGAGATAACCTCCGCAAGGGCGCGGCGCTGAACACCATCCAGATCGCGGAGCTGCTGGTTTAGCGGCTCTTAGGAACCGCAGTCCTTAGGAACCGCAGCAACCGGGAGCACAGAAGTTCCCATTCTTGGTGTGCCCGAAGTTTGGCACGGTGCCGAACTTCTCTGCCACCTGCTTGGCGGCCTGCTGCGCCTCGGTGAGCGGCTGTGGCTGGTCCGCGAACATGTCCACCACCATCGCGGCGAAGCTGCTGCTCAAGCCAGGGGTGGCTGAGCGCACGAAGGCGATCCCCGCCTCGGCTGCGGCATCCTTGGCCTCGGTATCCAGATCCCACTTCACCTCGATGTGATCGGTGATGAATCCGATGGGGCACAGGACGATTGGCCGGGTGTTGCCCCGCTGCGCACGCTCTTCGATGTGGTCGCAGACATCGGGCTCCAGCCACGGGGTGTGTGGAGAGCCGGACCGGGACTGCCACACCAGTTCCACGTCGTACTCGGTGCCCGCACCGAGATCCACTCCCACGGTCTCCCCGGTGTTGGCAGGACCGTCTCCACGGCCGCCCACCGGCTCATGCTGGGCCAAGCGGCCCGTCCAGGAGTAGCTGGCGCCACTGCCGGGTTGGTTGGCGAAGGAGCTGGCCTGCTGCACCAGCCGGGCGGCATCCAACACCTGCTGGGAATAGAGGTTGCCGCCGAAGCTATGGGGTCCAGCTTGATCATCGGCCACATTGGGCACGGAGTGGGCGGTGAAGACCAGCTCGGCGTTCTCCCGGTCCGTCTCAGAGAGCTGCGCGCGCGCAACATCCACACCCGCGGCGAATTCGGCGATGAAAGCCGGATTGTCATGGAAGTGGGGAAGGCGTTCCATCGTCGGGGCGGAAACCCCGGCCTTCTCGCAGGCCGCAATAGCGCGCTGGATGTCCTCCTGGTACTGCGAACAACCGGAGTAGCCACCCCAAGCGCTGGTCACGAAGACATAGGCGTGCGTGATGCCGTCCTTGGCCATCTGGATGGTGGTGTCCTCCACGAACGGCTCCCAGTTGCGGTTGCCGAAATACACGGGGACATCCATGCCGCGGGCACTGAGCTCGGCCTCAATGTTGGCGATCAGCTGCAGGTTTTGCTCATTGATGGGGGACTTGCCGCCCAGGGTGAAATAGTGCTCGCCCACCTGCTCCAAGCGCGCGCGGGGGATCCCTCGCCCTCGAGTGACATTCTCGAGAAAAGGAACCACGTCCTCGGCCTTATTCGGGCCACCGAAGGACAGGACAAGCAGGGCAGTTGATGAAGCGCTCATAACTACCCAATCTAGTCTCTATGTCCCGGCCTGCCGAAAATCCTGATCGGGGGAGCGTTGGCGTCGACCTTGCATGTCCACCAGATCCGCACGGGCGCGGGCCACTCGGGAACGAATGGTTCCCACGCGCACCCCGGCAATCCCGGCGGCTTCCGCGTAGGTGTAGCCCAACATCTGGGTGAGGATCAGGGCCTCGCGGCGCTCGGGCTCCAGCTTGTCGATGAGGGCGCGGGTATCCACCCACTCGGCCCAGGTCTGCCCGCCGGTGGTCTCCGAGGCGGGAGTTTCGCTGGCCTGGTCCTCCCAGTCGCCGGCGGTTTTCCGAGGACGAGCCATATCGTGGCGGACGGAATCCACCCACACGCGACGAGCCAGGGAGAGAATCCATGTGCGCGCGGTGGAGCGAGCAGCGAAGCGGGGAAGAGCGCCCAGGACGCGGAGGTAGGTCTCCTGCGTGAGGTCATCGGCGCGGTCGGCATCCGCGAGATGGGCCAGCAGACGCCACACATCATCGTGAGTTTCGGCGATGAACTTGGTCAAAGCGCGACGGTCGCCACGGGCAGCACGCAGCGCGAGGTCTGTCACCGCGGCATCGTGAAACTCGGATTGCATGGGAAACATCTTAACACCACCCCCAAACGGGGTAGTAAAAGCGCTACTTCTAAAAATCCAAAATTCTTGCTGGCAAAGTCGGAAGAGAACCCCAAGGAGGTACAACAATGACTAATCCGGATCAGCAACACACTTCTCAAGAAATCGCCGACCGTGGCGTGTGCCCTTACTCCGGGCACTCGACGAACGTTAACGGTTCCCCCGTGCCCACCGAGGAGCACTCTGTCACCGCTGGCGAGCAGGGACCACTGCTGCTCAGCGACGTGCACCTGGTAGAAAAGCATGCTCACTTCAACCGTGAGCGCATCCCAGAGCGCAACGTGCACGCCAAGGGCTCCGGTGCGTTCGGTGAGCTGACGATCACCGAGGACGTTTCCCGCTACACCAAGGCACACCTGTTCCAGCCGGGTCGCGTGACCCCAATGCTGGCTCGTTTCTCCACCGTTGCCGGTGAGCTGGGCTTCCCCGATGCCGTGCGTGACGTGCGCGGATTCTCGCTGAAGTTCTACACCCAAGAGGGCAACTACGACATCGTGGGCAACAACACCCCTGTGTTCTTCCTCCGCGATGGCATCAAGTTCCCTGACTTCATCCGCTCTCAGAAGCGCTTGGGCGATAGTGGCCTGCACTCTGCTGACATGCAGTGGGATTTCTGGACCCGCTCCCCAGAGTCCGCCCACCAGGTGACTTACCTCATGGGTGACCGCGGTATTCCAAAGAGCTTCCGCAACATGGACGGATTCAGCTCCCACACGTACCAGTGGATCAACGAGAACGACGAGCGTTTCTGGGTCAAGTACCACTTCAAGACCCGCCAGGGCTGGGAGACGCTGACCAACGACGAAGCATCTCAGCTGGTCGCCACCGGTGAATTCGACTCCAACCGTCGTGACCTCTACGAGGCCATCGAGCGCGGCGAGTTCCCAACCTGGGACGTCAAGGTGCAGATCATGCCGATCGACGAGGCTGAAGGCTACCGCTGGAACCCATTCGATCTGACCAAGACCTGGTCGCAGAAGGATTACCCACTCATCCCAGTGGGTCACTTCACCCTGAATGCGAACCCCCAGAACTTCTTCGCACAGATCGAGCAGGCTGCATTCGCACCTTCCAACATTGTGCCCGGAATCGGTTTCTCCCCAGACAAGATGCTGCTGGCTCGCGCGTTCGCTTACGCGGATACCCAGCGCTACCGCCTCGGTGTGAACCACCATCAGCTGCCTTCCAACCGCTCTGTGGTTCCGGAGGTCAACTACTACACCGCCAAGGATGGCGCCGGCACCCAGGAGTTCCCACCAGCTGGCACCCCTGTGTACTCCCCGAACCGCTTCGAGCGCGCCGAGGGCGTCGATGATGTCAAGGACGGCTCCGGCGCTGTGGAAAAGGGCGTGGAGCTAGGACAGTCCCAGTACGGCTTCGGCCGTGGCCAGGAATCCGGCACCGGTCTCGCCCGCGACTTGGGACTCTTCGATGAGACCCACGGTCGTGACCTCACACGCGGTGCATACGTTCGTCACCCAGAGGATGATGACTTCATCCAGCCAGGAATCCTGGTGCGGGAGGTTTTGGACGACGCCGCCCGCGAGCGTCTGGCCAATAACATCGCCGATGCAATGGATGGTGTCTCCGACCAGGTTGCCGAGCAGTGCTGGGTTTACTGGGGTCGCGTGGACGAGAACCTGCGCGATCGCGTCAAGGAAATCTTCAACGCTTCTTAAGGCAAACGCCGCCTCAGCACGTCCCTCACGAGCACAAACTCACTTTGAAGGAGAGCTAGAACATGAGCGAAGCACTGTACACAGCAAAGACCCTGTCCACCGGTGGAGGTCGCGATGGCCATGTGGCCACGCACGACCGCTCCATCGATCTGGATGTCCGCCCACCAAAGGAGCTGGGTGGTGACGGCAACGGAACCAACCCAGAGCAGCTGGTGGCATCCGGCTGGGCAGCCTGCTTCAACGGCGCCCTGCAGCTGATGATGAAGAATGATGACGTGAAGGCCGAGCAAAAGCCTGAGGTTGAGGTCACCATGACCCTCAACAAGGGTGACGAGGGCATGTTCCTCACCGCCACCGTGCACGCCACCATCTTTGACGTGGATCAGGACAAGGCCACAGAGCTGGTGAACAAGGCGCACGAATTCTGCCCTTACTCCAAGGCTATGCGCGGCAATGTGCCCACCGAAGTAACTGCTTCAGTGGGCTAAATCCCTCCGCATTAAGCGCTCATGAGATTGATTCTCATGGGCGCTTTATTTTGGCTCTTTGGCCCTTTCGCCACCGGACAGTGGCGCAGTGTGATCCCAGTGGGTGGCGTGCAGGGCGCGTCCCATGATGTAGGAACCCACCGCTTGCACAATCAGCAGCATGAAGATGGCCACGATGGCACGCAGGAATGTTTCCAGTTCAAAGCCAACTTCGCCCCAGGAATAGACCAGGTTGGACAGGATCAGCAGTGGCAGGCCCACGCCTGCTGCGGGGCCAATCATGTTGATCTGGGAGAGTGCATCGGGTGCCAGGTACATGGCGCGCGCGGATACGAAGACATAGACAGCTCCGGCGAGAGCCAGCACGCTGGCCACGATGGCTACCAGCCAGGAGGGTTCCCGGAAGGCGATGAGCTCCCCGGCTTCAGCGGCAAGAAGAGAAACGTGCATGGGTGTCTAGCGCCTTCCTCGGGAAATAATGCGGGCATAGGCCGCGGTGCTCAGCGCGCCGAAGAAGCCGGCGAACATGGCCACCTCGAACGTGACTGCGGTGCGGTCGTAGATGCTGTAGCACATGAAAAGTGCGGCCATGCAGAGGAAGATCGCATCGGAGAGCACGGCGCGGCGGGCGTCGTTATGCGTGGTGACCGCGCGCCACAGCACCATGATCAGGGCCGCCACCACGATGACCGTGGCGATGCTCATCACCACGAAGAGAAAACTCTGGGGAGTCACTGTGCATCCTCCTCTTTCTGCGCATTGTCTTGTTTGGCGTTCTTTTTGCCTGAATCAGGCTGTTCCGAGGGATACAGAGGATCATAATCTGTCTCCTGGGGCTTATTCCTGTGTTGCATGTGGCCCTGCTTGGGTGAGGAGTGCCGATTGTGGCGGGCTCGCTCAGCATTACGCCGCGCCACCTCGTAACGCTCCTGCCGATCCATGTTGGGCAGATCTTCAGGGTTGCGCTCTTCGTCATCCTGGGCGAGGATAGCCGCCACGAACGCCGCGGCATGCGGAGTGGAATCCAGCTTCTCTACATCCACCACGGTTTCGTCCTTTTGCCGGCCACCCCTGCTGCCGCGGAATCCACGTGGTCCAGGACGACCGCGCTCCACCAGCAGCTTCACATCCACGTCGATGTCCTGATCGCGGATGCTCGGTGCCAGCATTTCTTCCATGTGCTTGAGGGAATCCAGGAGCTCTTGGGGATCGCTACCGTACATTGCGTGCACGGCCAGGAAACGCTGCACGTTGTCCAGCCCGTGGGTCTTGAACTCGTGCTCACCCACGGAGGAGGTATCGCCGGAGATCTGGTGGCCCGCGGCCACGTCGCGATCCACTTCCTTGGGGCCGGTCACACCCAGTGCCAAGGTGCCGGGCGTCATGGTGATGGAGGCGATCAGAGCTGCGATATCGCGCTCCTTAGTGACCCGCAGCGGGTAGTAGAGCACCACCGGGGCGATGTTGCGACCAGTGCCCAAAGTATCCACGGCCATGACCGTGGACTCCTTGATGATCTGCCCAGTCAGCCACACCCCGTACTTGATGCAGTGGAGGAAAACTCTCAAGAATTTCATTGTGGCTTCTCCTCTTCGGTGGCGGAGTTATCCTCGGCATCTCGGTGGCTGCTCTGCTGGCGAGATTCCTCTTGGATGGAATTCAACGCCCCCTCCGGCACATTGTCCAAGCCACTGGGCCCGGGAGGCAGCACCTGGCCGATGGCCTCATCCGGATCGCCCAGCACCGCGTGGACGTACTTGGTGGTGTCCGTGAGGTTATCCGCCGCGTCTCCGGTGACGTGGAAAACGGGCCCGGCGAAGATGAACATGCCCACGGACACGCCAATCATGGCCGCGGAGGGCATCACGAAGCGGGAGCGAATGCGCAGCTGGGGATCATATTCGTGCGCGTTCATGTCGCGACCCCAGAACACCTCGCGCCACACGTAAATCATGCTGAACAGGGTGCCCACACCGGCCACGATGATCGCCCCGATGCCCACCCAGGCCAGCCAGGTTCCATCCTGGGCGATACCCATGACCAGGCCCAGCTTGCCGAGCACACCGGAAAACGGTGGGAAACCGATGATGGCCAGGGCACCCATGGCGAAGACAACCGCCACGAATGGGTCTCGTCGCATCAATCCGGACAGCGGGCGGATGCGACCCGTGCGGTAGGTTTCCTCGATGGCACCGGAGGCCATGATCAGGGAGGATGCCACGACCATGTGATGCAGCATGTAATACAGGGCGGCGGCCAGCATGAGTCGGGCGTCGTGACTCAGGAAAACCAACGCGATCAGGATGAACGGGATGCCGTTGACCATCTGGTAGGCCAGAACACCGCGCACGGTGGATTCAGCGAGACCGGCGAAGGCGCCGATGAGCATTCCTGCCACCATGAAGGCGAGAATGGCCCAGGCATAGGCGGGATCGCCCTCAAAGATGGTCATGAAGACGCGGAAGATGGCATAAACCGCCACTTTGGTGTGCAGGCCGGAGAACAGGGCCATCACGGCGGAGGAGGTGGACGGGTACGCCCGGGGCAGCCAGGTGTGCACGGGAGCCACACCGGCCTTGATGCTCAGCGCCAGCAGCACCACGCCGAGGGCCACGATGAGCTGCCACTGGCTGGCCTCGATACCCGGGGAAAATTCGGTGCCTCGTGGGCCAGCCGCACCTGCGAGCGCAGCGATGTTGGTGGTGCCGATCACGCCATAGGTCAGGGATACGCCAGACAGGAGAATCAGGGAAGTGACCAGGTTGACCACGATGAACATGCGCGCGGCAGCCAGGCGAGCCCAGGTGCCGGTCATGGCCAACAGGCCAAAGGACGGCATGAGCATGACCTCGATGAAAACGAAGAGGTTGAACAGATCCGCGGTCAGCAACGCACCCCATGCGCCGGCCAGCAGCATGAGGGTGAGCGCGGGGAAGAAGCGGGTGGAGGTCTCGCCGATGGAGTCGGCGAACCAGCAGGCCGCGAAAACCACCACGGCGGTGCTCAACAGCATGACTGCGGTGAGGGTGTCGGCGACCAGCGGGATCGAAATGCCGCCCACAAAACCGCCGATGTTATCCGCCAACACCGTCTCCCCAGTGCCCGCGTGGGACCAGGAGAGGTAATACAGCAGGTAACCCGCACCGATGATGCCCGCGAAAGGCACGGCCAGGTTGAGGAGGCGGCGGACAATCAGCGAGGGCACCACCGCGGCCAGGGCCGAGGCCAGCAGCGGGACGATGAGGAAGAGAGACAGGGAAGCGCCGATGGTCATTATTCTTGGTGTCCCTTCTTCTCGGCCTTGCTCGCCTTGAGCTCGGCCTGCTCCCGCTCTGCGGTTTCCATGCGCTCGGTGCGCTTGCCCAGCGTTTCGAGAGAACGGTTCTTCTTGGCGCTGCGCTCTGGGGAATCCGCGGTGAAGGTGTCATCATCCCGTCCCAGTGCGGCCAGGGTGAGCATCACGGCGGTGGACGCCATGGAGATCACGATGGCCGTCAACACAAACGCCTGCGGCAGGGGATCCGCCGCGAGCTCCGGGGTGGACCGGTCCAGCAAAGGCTCGGCGCGCCAGGCACCGATGCCTGCTGCCAAGATGAGGAGGTTGACTCCATGGCTCAGCAGCGTGATGCCCACGATCAGGCGCATCATTCCGCGCTGCAAGACCATGTAGACACCTCCGCCAATGAGTACGGCGATGATCGCGGCGATGATCATGTCCTGTCCTCCTCGTCCTGGTTCTTGGCTTTACGTTTTCTCGCGGCCTCGCGCTCCTGGCGGTGCAGTTCGGCCTTGCGCTTGCGTTCCTCATTGACTTCCGAGGGGTTCAGCACAATATCGGATCCACCTGCATGAATAGCCACCTCGGAGTCCGGGCGCTTCTTCCTGGACTGAGATTCCACGGGCGCGGGCCGGTGGTTGGGCTGGGCGAGGGCTTCCTGCAGCTTCCTGCCGCCCTTGGTGCGTGGTTGTTTCTTTTCTTCCGACGCCATCATCGGCGTGCCCAGGACCTTGTCCTTCTTGACACGAGTTGGAGGTTCCGCACCAGGGCGATCCCTTCCGCCGAGCTGGTTGATGACCACCACGATGAGCCCCAGCACGGCGAAGTAGACGCCGAGATCGAACAGCAGTGAGGTGGTGAGGTGCACGCCCAGAACATAGCCGTGGATCGGTTCGAGGAAGCTGCCCTTGAGCAGCAGACCGACCAGGCCGGTGAGCAGTGCCACGGCAGCACCGGCAGCGATCAAGCGGTGACCGAGCTCGTTTCCGCCGATCCTCCGCGCGGTGCTCTGGCTGACGTACCAGAGCAGCAAGCCACCGGCGGCGATGAGAGCCGCGAGGAACGCGCCACCCGGAGCCTGGTGTCCGCGCCAGAAGGTGACTGCCGAGAGGATGCCGATGAGGGGCAGCACATAAGGCAGGGCCTGGCGGGGAAGGATGGAGTTCAAATACGTGGAGCGCAGGTACTTGGAGTAGAACGGGGCCAGCTCCGGGACCTTGTGCACGTCTGGGAAACGCGTGGTTCCCTCTGCACGGAAGAGCTCCGAGGTGGAACCCGGACCATAACCAGGCAGTGGAGAACGCGGGATGGACTGCACGATCGCCGCGATGACGATTCCCGCCATACCCAGCACGATGAGCTCACCCAAGGTATCGAAAGCACGGAATTCAACGAGGATGACAGCCACCACGTTGTTTCCCCCGGAGAGATCCGGGGTGTTCTCCAGGTACCAGCGGGCGATCTCTGGCTTATCATGCCTTCCCAGCAGCAGGAACACGCCGAAGAAGGCGATGAGTCCGGAGAAGACACCAGCTGCGGTGGCCAGCTTGGAGCGGTTATCGCCCTCGCGGAGGTAGAGGCGTGGCTGGTGACGCAGCACCAGCATCATGAGGATGACCACCAGGAATTCCACCAGGAGGTTGGTGGTGGCCACGTCTGGAGCACCCAAGGTGAGCATCATCCACGACACACCCACGCCAACGATGCCCAGCAGAATCACCGATGCCAAGCGGGAGCGGGTGGTGATGATGCCCAGCACTGGCAGCAGGATCAGCGCCAGAGAAATGAGGTCCGTGGGGCGATCGATATTGAGCATGCGCGGTGGCACCGTGCTGATCGCGGAGATCGCGCCGGGAGCCGCAAAGGCGGCGAACGCCAGCAGGCCGATGAGCCCGAGAATCCACAGCACATGGCGGTTGGGGGAGAGAGAGTTGGCCATGATGCCAGCTCGCCGGCCATTGACCTGTGCTTGGTGGGTGGTTGCTTCGAGGAACCGTGCGCCGGTGAACGGGGCGAGCTTGCGCCCTTCCATCACGCGGGCAATCTGCTTGCGGAACACCACACCAATGGCACCCACGATGAGCACCGCGATGGAGATAAACAGTGCAGGTTTCAGACCGTGCCAGAGAGCCAGGTGGGAATGGGTTTCACCCACTCCTGTGGCAGCGACCATGGCATCCAGCGGGTGATCAAACGCACTGAGGAAGAGCACCACGGGTAGGGAAAGCACGCCAGGCAGTACAGCGGGGATCCACAGGCCGGGCTCTGCTTCCTTGACCTGCGAGCAGTCCCTGGGGCCATCAATGAAGGCACCGGTGATGTAGCGCGCGGAATACAGGAAGGTGGCCAGCGCGCCGAGGCCCGCGACGATGAGCAGCGCGATGATGCCCCATTGTGGGAAGGGCGCCTCCGTGAAGGAATCCAGCATGCCTTCCTTGGACACAAAGCCGAAGGTGGGAGGGATAGCGGCCATGGAAGCCGCGGCGATAGCCGCACCGGTGAAGGTAAATGGCATCTGTCGCCACAGGGAGCCCAAGCGCTTGATATCGCGGCTGCCCGCTTGGTGATCCACCACTCCGGCGACCATGAACAGCGAAGACTTGAACAACGCGTGCGAAGCAGTGTGCACCAGCGCTGCACCCAGCGCGAAGGGAGTACCCACGCCAATCGCGGCCACGATCCAGCCCAGCTGGGAGACCGTGGAATACGCGGTGAGCTTCTTCAGATCTGTCTTCTGCAGGGCAAATACAGCGCCCATTACTGCTGTGAGCATGCCCACCACGATGAGCAGGATGTGCCATGTCATTACGTCCTGGAAGAGCCCGGAGAAGCGCATCAGCAGGTAAATGCCTGCCTTGACCACTGCGGCCGCGTGCAAGAATGCAGACACAGGAGTGTCCGCTGCCATGGCTTCGGGGAGCCAGAAGTGGAAGGGGAACTGCGCGGCCTTGGAGAATCCAGCCAGCGCCAGCAGTACGGCGACGATGGCCAGGCGCATGTTATCGCCCTCCCACGCTGGGGAAGTGATGATCTCAGACAGGCGGGTGGTGCCGGTGGTGGACACCATCACGGCCAGCGCTGCCAGCAAGAACAGGCCGCCGATGAACGTCATGGTCAGCGTGCGGATGGAGCCCGCCTCACCACTGGAACCGCTGCGAGCGATGAGGAAGAAGGAAGCCAGAGACACCAGCTCCCAACCCACGAACAGCAGCATCACATCATCTGCCAGCACCAACAGGATCACGGCCAGCATGAAAGTGGTCATGAGCAGGTAAAAGCTCAAGATCTTGGAGCCGTGGTGGAGATACCGGGTGGAGTAGATGAACACCACCGCGCCGATGGTGAGCGCCAGGAGGGTGAAGAATAACGAGAGCGAATCTAACCGGAGGGCAAATTCCACATCGCGCGTGTGCCCATCGGGGTCCGTGAATAAGCCGGGGATCCACGTGGCAGACCACGAGAGCGTCTCCCCGTGGATGATCTTTTCCGCATGCGAAATGACATAACCCGCGAGAACCGCGAAAGTGATGGCGAGTGGCCAGCCGGCAGCTCGGTCAAAGATCTTGACTAGCACCGGCGTGAAGAGCAGAGCCACGGCCACGATGAGAGGGACGGCTAAAATTGCCACGTTGTGAAAAACACCTCAGCTTGGTGGTCGATTATCGATTCGGGTGGTTATCCGAGTGCCTCAGCTTCGGCATCAGCATTGCCAGGGCACGGTCCCGTGTGGTGTAGAGCAAGCCAGAAGTAGTGTTTTACCGTGACCTATGCACGCGTCCACTCGGAACATGGACGAAAGTTTTGCGACGCTAGCCAGTCTATCAGCTCGAGTTTCACACCTTTTCGGGGGGTGATTCGCGTTCTACCACGTGGATGAGAGTGGCAGACGGCCTGCAAAAAGTGCGGAACGGAACGTACTTGGAATTCCCCAGACCATTGCTGACGTGCAACCACATCCGCTCGGTCCACCGCGACAACCCGCTGGCGCGCGTGCGATCAATCCCGCAGTTTGTCACGATCGACTTTCCTCCGGGCAGGCACAGCTGGCCACCGTGCGTGTGCCCAGCCAGCACCAACTGGTAACCCTCCGCCGCGAATTTATCCAGCACTTCCGGCTCCGGCGAGTGGGTCAAACCGATGGCTAGGTCCGCATCCGGGTGCGGTCCGCCTGCAATGGCACTGAAATCATCCAGTTCATGATGAGGGTCATCCACGCCTGCGATGGAGACATTGAACTTCCCACTGCGCCCCCACACGCTTTGCGGACGGGGATCGATGGAGAAATCCACATGCCGGTGAGTGGCATCATTCCACCCGCGCTCGATGAACGCGGCGCGCATTCCCTTCCACGGCAGCTCCTCCTCGCTGGGCTTGCGCTTCTTGCCCAGAAGATAGATGAAGGGATTCACCGGTTTTGGACCGAAGTAGTCATTGGAACCGAAGACAAAGACCCCTGGGTGATTGAGCAGGGGGTCGAGGGCGCGGAGGACTCCGGGTACGCCGGAGGCCTCACCCAGGTTGTCTCCGGTGTTGACCACCAGATCGAAGTCCAGGCTATTCAGGCCGGCCACCCACTCCTGCTTGCGCTTTTGACCAGCCAGCATGTGCAGATCAGAGACGTGCAGGATGTGGAAGGACTCCTCCGGATCCGCGAAAGTGCCGGGCTCCAGAACCGGAGCGGTGACCTGCTTGAGCTCGAAAGCGCGGATTTCCCGGTTGGCCGCCACTAACGCAGTAAGGCCCGCACCGAGAGCGATCGCGGCTGTGTTGACGAGGGTTTTCACATAAGTATTGCTCACGTCCCACAGTCTACTGACGGGTAAGACAGCCCCCGGAAGAAAGAGCAATCCCAATCCTTTGGTGGGTTAGCGGCGGCCCTGGATGGCGGCGTCGAGATCATTGAGGAAATCTTCGGCCTGGCGCTGAAGATCGTTCAACCCCGGTGGCAAAGGTGGCAGCGGAGGTGGGGAAGGAAGGCCCGGCTGGCCGCCTCCGCCACCACCGCCACCGCTGGGCTGCTGCCAAGGGGAGCCGGAGTTGGGAGCAGAGGCGTTTTCCGGAGGATTGGTGCCACGATTGAACTTCGAATCCATGGGCGGCAAGCCTGATCCGCCATAGTTTCCGATCACTGGGTTGGTGGCCGCGAAGAAGGTGCGGGCGGGTTCCTTGCCGCCGTAGAGATCGCCCTTCGCGCACTGACGAACTGGGCCAGTACAGATGTTGGCGGCGGCGCCGGAGTCGTTGAAGATATAGGTGGCTCCGGCCCATCCTGGGGTGAAGCCGAGGAAAGCAGCGGAAAAGCTGGTCTCGGTGGTTCCGGTCTTGGCGGAAATCTGGCCGCTCCAGCCGGTGGCGGCTGCTGCCTCGGCCGCGGTACCGGTGGAGGTGTCCCCGCCCATGCCGTTGGCCAAGGCGCGGGCGACACCCGAATTGAGAACCTGCTCGCACGGGGCGGACTCAACCTTCACGTCTTTGCCCTCGCGGTCCTTCACCTCGAGAACCGGCTTGGGCTCGCACCAGCGGCCGTTGTCCGCCAGGGACGCGGCGACGTTAGACAACTCTAGGGGATCAACAGGAGTGGGGCCGAGGACGAAAGAGCCCAGGTTGGCCTCCTTGGTGTATTCGGCGATGGAGGTGTCCTCATCGTGGGTTCCCTTGTCCGCATAGCTGCGCAGACCCAGCTTGACCGCCAGATCCACCGTGCGTTCCACTCCCACGTCCTCGAGCATGGAGATAAATGGGGTGTTGGGGGAGGTGGCGAGCGCTTCCCGGAGTGTCATGGTGGGCTTGTAGTTGGAAGCGTTCTCCACGCAGTACTTGCCCGGAGGACAACCCTCAGCACCGCCGGCGCCCAGGCCATCAACCTCAACGCGGTTGGGAACGCTCAAGACCGTATCCAATCCCATGCCGTCCTGGATGGCCAGTGCGGCGGGGAAAATCTTGAAGATGGAGCCGGCGCCGTGGCCCTGTAAGGAATGGGTGACCGGGTTAAGGGTTTCCTGCTTGCTTTGATCCAGGCCGTAATCGCGAGAGGAGGCCATGGCCACCACTTCGTGCGCGTCCTTCTTTGGGGCAATGAAGTTAGCGGTTTCGGATACGCCCTCGGCCTGCGGATCTACGTTCGCCGCAGCTGCATTCTGCGCGGATTCCTGCGCGTCCGGATCCAACGTGGTGCGGATGGTGTAGCCGCCACTGGCGATATCTTCCTTGGAGATCCCCTTTTCATCGAGGTACTCCAGCACATAATCGCAGAAGAATCCGGAGTTATCAGCACCGATGCAGCCGTTCGATTCGCCCTGCGGAGTCTCCGTCACGCCGAGGTCCTCCAGTTTGGCGGAATCGGCTTCGGCCTGGGTGAGCGTGCCCGCGGTGACGCGGGATTGGAGCACGGCATCACGACGTTCTTTCGCGCCCTCAGGGTTGGCGTAGGGATCCAGCGTGGACGTGGACTGCACCACTCCGGCCAAGAATGCTGATTGGGCAGTGGTGAGATCTGCTGCGTGAGTACCAAAGTAGGTGCGCGCAGCGGCCTCAATTCCGTAGGCGCCCTGGCCGAATGAGACGAGGTTGAGGTAGCGGGTGAGGATCTCGTCCTTGGAGAGCTTCGCGTCCAGGTCACTGGCCATGCGCATTTCCCGGAGCTTGCGGGGAACTGAGGTTTCCACGGCAGCAGCGCGCTCAGAATCGGTCTTCGCCTCAATGAGGTAGAGGTAGTTCTTCACATACTGCTGATTGATGGTGGAGGCGCCTTCGGCCACGCCACCACTGCTCAGGTTGGCCAGCGCCGCGCGGGCCGTGCCGCGGAAATCCACGCCGTTGTGCTCATAGAAGCGCCGATCTTCGATGGCGACAATGGAATCCTTCATCTCTTGGGAGATCTGTGCGGAGTCCACCTCAAAACGACGCTGGTCATAGACGAACGCGAGCGGGTTACCCGTGCGGTCCGTGATGGTGGTGGCGAGGGGGAGTTTGTGGTTGGCAGACATGTCCTCCAAATTGGAGTTCATGGTCTGAGCACTGGAATTAACTAGCCAGCCACCCGCCAAAGCAATGGGGGAGAGGGCCAATGCGCAGAGGATTCCGGCCACCGTGAGCATGGCGAGCAGGCGGCCGAAAGTGGAAAAAGTGGAATCGCTCTGTGTCTTCACCCACCACAGCGTAGCCGACGGGTGGGGCTAGGGACAGTGGTTGGGTTTGGGGTAAAAACATTGCACGGGGGTAGATTATTTTAGTTTCCTAGGGAAATTATCTGCTTTGTAAAACTAAATATTTCTCAGGACTCGGCTGGATTCTCCGCGGAAAATTTTCGGCGAGCAATGTTTCCATTTCTCTCATTTTGCGCGTGACCTGCGGTATGTCCGGGTGAGGGTGGGCAAACATGCAGGTGGATCCCGCTGTGCTTTGGTGAGTGAGTCAATCCCTCAGAAAATCCTCAGGTTTTTCGAGGCGTTTTGAGGGCTTGCACAGTATTTACCCCCACGTTCAGATGCATTCGACACTGGCAAAACACTGTGAATAAAATTATCGAAAATGTGACGCGGACTACATTGTGCACATGAAGTTGGACTAGAACACATCCCGAAAGGTTTCCTCGATGACTGCATCGCTTACTCGCCCAGAGGCTCTCACTCGGCCACTGCGTCTTCCCTCCGAGCAATTGACGAGTCGCGAATCTTTCAATAATCGCGGGGAGTGGATCATGCAGGCTGACTGTCGTGATATCGATCCCGATGAGCTTTTCGTTAAAGGTGCTGCTCAGCGCAAGGCTGTGGCCATTTGCCGCCACTGCCCAGTGGTATTGCAATGCCGCGCTGACGCACTGGATAACAACGTGGAATTCGGCGTCTGGGGTGGAATGACCGAGCGTCAGCGTCGCGCACTGGTGCGCGAGCACCCAGAGGTGGACAAGTGGGCTGATTACTTCGCTGCCCAGCTGGAGGCATCATTGGGGCGCGTGGTCTCCTAACACCCCTGGTCTCCCAAGACCCCTATACTGTGACGCATGACCAAATGGGAATATGTCACCGTGCCACTGCTCACTCACGCCACCAAGCAAATCCTGGATAACTGGGGTCAGGATGGATGGGAGCTGGTCTCTGTCCTGCCCGGCCCCACCGGTGAACAGCACGTGGCTTACCTCAAGCGGGAGGTTTAATGCATAGCCAGCGTCTCCAGGAACTGGGAATTGAACTTCCCGAGGTAGCGGCTCCCGTGGCCGCTTATGTGCCAGCGGTTCGCTCCGGTGAGCACGTCTACACCTCCGGCCAGCTGCCGTTTGTCAATGGGGAATTGCCCGAAGCGGGCAAGGTTGGCGCTGAGGTTGATCCGGAACGAGCAGCAGAACTGGCACGCATCGCCGCGCTGAATGCCGTGGCTGCCGCCGCTGACTTGGTGGGTTTGGACAATATCGAGCAGATCGTGAAGGTCAACGGATTCGTGGCCTCAGCTGCAGGTTTTAACGGCCAACCCGGGGTTATCAACGGGGCATCCACCGTATTGCAGGAGATCTTCGGGGAAGCCGGAGTGCATGCGCGCGCTGCGGTGGGAGTGGCAGAACTGCCACTGAACTCCCCAGTTGAGGTGGACATGGTGCTCCGCGTTCGCGATACATCGCGATAATCCGAATTCCCCGACGTACACTGTTGACTATGGAGCATCCCGCTTACAGTCAACTGCGTCCCGTTACGAAAAATGCCGGTGTGGTTCTCGCGCCGAACCCCAGTTATTCCGCCTTGGAGGGCACCAACTCCTGGGTAATCCGGGGAGAGAATGATCGCGTGTGCGTGATCGTTGATCCCGGCCCAGAGGATGAGGGACACCTCAATGTGCTGAATTCCAAGGCGTCGGGTTCAGGTGAAGAGCCAGTGGAGATTGCGCTGGTGCTGCTCACCCACCGCCACGCCGATCACGCTGGCGGAGCTCGCCGTTTCCGGCAGATCACCGGTTCCCCAGTGCGGGCGCTGGATTCTCACTACTGCAGTGGCGCCGATGAGCTGCAGCCGGGGGAGTTCATCAGCATCGAGGGTCTCACTCCAACCATCGAGGTAGTGGCCACCCCAGGACACACCGCGGATTCCGTGAGTTTTTTCATCCATTCAAATGGTGGCACCGATGATTCCGATGTGGAAGCCATCATCACCGGCGATACCATCGCTGGCCGCCACACCACGATGATCTCTGAGACCGATGGCGATCTCGGTGCTTACCTCGATACGCTGGCGCTGCTGCGCAAGCGCGGGGATAACGTGCCGCTGCTTCCCGGTCATGGCCCTGACCAGCCAAATACTGCCGAGATGGCGGATAAGTACATTGAGCGACGCGAACTGCGCCTCAAGCAGGTCCGCGAAGCGTTGCAGGAACTGGGGGATGACGCCGCGGTGGGGGACATCGTGAACTTCATCTACACCGATGTGGATCCGGTGCTCCGCGATGCCGCGAAGCAATCCACCCGCGTGACCCTGCGTTACCTGCAGGGCCAGCACGGTTAAGTCGCGCTGCTAGAAAATTAGCGGGCGCGCTTGGCCAGGCGCTCGGTATCCGAGATGAGCACGGACTTGCCCTCCAAGCGGATCCAACCGCGGTGGGCGAACTCCGCCAAGGCTTTATTCACCGTTTCGCGGGAAGCGCCCACTAGCTGAGCGATCTCCTCCTGCGTGAGATCGTGATGCACGCGCAGCGCGCCGCCCTCTTGGGTGCCGAAACGGTTCGCCAACTGCAGCAGAGCCTTGGCCACGCGACCGGGGACATCCGTGAAGATAAGGTCGGCGAGTGAGTTATTGGTGCGGCGGAGGCGTCGGGCCAAAACACGGAGAAGCTGCTGGGTGACCCCCGGATGATCGGTGATCCACTGCTGCAGCGTGGTGGAGTCCATGGTGGCTGCCTTGAGTTCAGTGACACACACTGCGGACGAGGTGCGCGGACCAGGATCGAAGATGGAGAGCTCGCCGAACATGTCGGAGGGACCCATCACGGTGAGCAGGTTTTCCCGCCCATCCACGGAGTGCCGAGCCAGCTTCACCTTGCCGGAAATGATGATGTAGAGCCGGTCGCCGGGCTCACCTTCATCAAAGATGGTGGTGCCGCGGGGGAACGTCACGGTGTCTAGCTGCTCGATCAGCGAGCGCACGGCACTGGGGTCCACGCCCTGGAAAATTCCAGCCCGGGACAAAATCTCAGTAACTTCAGACATCGAGTTCTCTTCACTTTCCGCTTCACGTGGGTGTTCAAGGTTAAAGCGCGGTTTTGTCTTTCCCATACCGTACAACTCCGTGAGGGCTCTGGGTACAACTTGTCCATACTAGCGAGGAATTCCCAGCGACTTATGCGAATTAAAACCGCCGATGGTGGAGGACTTGTCCTGCGCGCTGGTTAAAGTGAGTGGCATGCCGAAGACCAGTAAGCAATGGGATCGCGAAACCCCGTTGGCGACCAAGCGCCGGGCGCGGAAAATCAACCGCATGCTGGCCGAAGCCTATCCGGATGCCCACGCGGAGTTGGATTTCACCAATCCTCTGGAGCTGTTGGTTGCCACTGTGCTTTCCGCGCAGTGCACCGACGTGCGGGTCAACATGGTCACTCCCGCTCTGTTCCAGCGCTATCCCACCGCGGCGGATTATGCGCAGGCGGATATGGAAGAGCTGGAGGCGATGATCAAACCCACGGGATTCTTCCGCGCGAAGGCGAAGTCCATCGTTGGTTTGGCCACCGCGCTGGAGGAAAAGCACGGCGGGGAGGTCCCCGGTGACCTGGATTCCCTGACTGCCCTGCCCGGAGTGGGTAGGAAAACCGCCAATGTGGTGCTGGGAAACGCCTTTGACGTGCCGGGGATCACGGTGGATACGCACCTGGGCCGCATGGCCCGCCGGTGGAAAATCACCGAGCATGAGGACGCGGTGAAAGTTGAGAAGGATCTCATGGAGCTCATTGAGCAGAAGGAGTGGACCATGTTCTCCCACCGGGCCATCTTCCACGGTCGCCGGGTCTGCCATTCGCGCAAGGCCGCGTGCGGGGCCTGCCTACTGGCCGCGCATTGCCCCAGCTATGGCATCGCCGGACCGAAGGAACCCGAGGAGGCAGCGGCGCTGATCAAGTCCGCTGATAAGGAACATCTCCTGGAGCTGGCCGGGATCACCAGCCAAGACTTTGTGCCCACGGAAAAGACAAGGTAACAATGAGCTCCATGCCTGAAATCTCGGATCGCACCCGCCTGCTCGCAGTGGTATTTGCTGTGGTCATTGGATTGGCGGTGGCATCCGTGCCGCTGGTTGCGTCGATCTTCGCGCAGCCGGAAACCCCTCCCGCAGCCAGCCCCACGAGTGAAAGCCAAGGCGCGCAAGCGGATCAACCCGCCCCGAACGAAGCGCTGCGGGTGAACAACGTGGTGCCGTGCGTGCAGCAGGAGGGTGAGGGGTTGGCGTCGGACATTAAGGCCGATGCGGAGCTGGCCGAGGTGCGCCTTCCCTGCCTGACGGACGGAGGGAAGGAGAGCTCGCAGAGCTTGGCCGAGCAATTTGCGGGTAAGCCCACCGTGGTCAACGTGTGGGCGTGGTGGTGCGGTCCGTGCCGGCAAGAGCTGCCTATCCTGCAAGACGTGGCAGAAAACAATCCCGAGTGGAACGTGGTGGGCGTGCACCTGGATGCGAAGGGGCAGGCAGGCGTGGATTTCCTGGAGGAGCTCGGAGTGGATAACTTCCCCAGCTACCAGGATGGGAATCATGTTTTCGACGCCGCCACGAACATCCCCAAGGTAGTTCCGGTGACCCTGGTTTATCGGCCGGATGGTTCGCGCGCGGAGACCTTCGTGCGAACTTTTGATGACTCTGCACAAATGCAGCAATTGGTGAGCGAGGCGCTGGCGAAATGACCGATTACACACAAGAGCAATGGTTAGAGGCCGCGCGCCAGCAACCTGAGTTGCCTACAAACGTGCCTGAGTGGTTGCGTCGCTTTGCGGAGGCGGCACTTAGCGGAAACCTGCAGGAGACCATCGGCGATGCGGCCCGGAAGGTTCCGCAGGCCGATGCCCAGGGAAACCCGCCCCGGTATTCCGCGGTGTTGGTGCTGGTGGAGGGCGATGCTGATTTCGCGCCGGGCGATGAACCTTTTCCTTCTGATGCCGCCCTCTTGCTGACCCACCGGGCCCCGAGCATGCGCGAGCACTCCGGGCAGGTTGCCTTTCCGGGTGGCAGCAGAGAGGCGCAGGACGCGGGGCCCATCGATACCGCGCTGCGCGAAGCATGGGAAGAGACTGGGCTGGATCGCGCGAGTGCGCTTCCCCTGGCGGTCATGGAGCCCATCTATATTGACCGCTCCAACTTTGCGGTGATCCCCGTGCTGGCGTATCTGGCCGAACCCAGCGAGCTGTACCCCGCCAGCGGGGAAAATGATTGGGTGAAGATGGTGCCCATCGCCGAGCTGGTGGATCCGGATAAGCGTTTCTGGCTGGGCTTTCAGAAGTGGCGCGGGCCGGCCTTTGACCTGCGCGGAATGGTTCTGTGGGGCTTTACCGGATCCGTGGTGACCGCCATGCTGGAGATCGCCGGATGGGCCAAACCCTGGGGAGAGGACACCGAGCCCATGGGGTTGATGGAAGCGCTGCAGCGATCTGAGAATAACGAGGCTCTGAGCAGCTTGAGCGAGAGCTTTCGCCGCGCAGGAGACACTGGAGGAGCCCCATGAGCGGGTCGTTGATCGTTGACATTGCGCTGGTGGCGCTGGCTTTCGGAGCGATGATCTACGGCTGGCGCCAAGGCGGGTACTCCGCGCTGCTGAGCCTGGTGGGAGTGCTGCTGGGCGGCTATTTGGCCATCATCTCGCTCCCGGCGTTGCTGAACTTTGCCACGGATCAGGGGATGGAAAGCCAGGGTTCGCGTTTCGTGATCTCACTGGCGATGATCACGGTCGGGGTAGTGCTGGGATATGCCGTGGGCTCTGGCCTCGGCCTGCGCTTGAGAGACCGGATCAAGACCCGCGGGATGCTCCAGGCGGAGTCCGCCGTGGGTGCTGTGGTGCAGGTATTCACCACGTTGGTGGTGGTGTGGTTGATTCTGGTCCCACTGGTGGGAACCCGGGATAGCGAATTCGCGCGCTCCGTGAAGGGTTCCACGGTGCTCTCCGGTGTGGAATCCGTGGTGCCGGGATACTTCAAGAACCTGCCGGCCCGCGTGGCGGGATACTTCAGCGAAAGTGGCTTCCCCATCATCACGGATCCGCTGGAAAGCCTCCCACAAAAGGAAGTGGATCCGCCGAATCCTGAGCTCCAGGGTTCACCCGTGGTGCAGGCCGCGCGGGGATCAATCGTGCGCGTGGTGGGAGAGGCCGAGCAATGTAGCCGTTTGCTGCAGGGCACCGGCTTTGCGGTCACTCCGGACACGATCATGACGAACGCCCACGTGGTGGCAGGCACGGACAGGGTCAAGCTGGACACCGTGGATGGAATGATCAACGCCACCGTGACCTACTACAACCCGAAACAGGACGTGGCCCTGCTGAAGGCGGAAGATGGAGCCACCTTCACGCCCCTGAAGTGGGCGAATCAGCTGGGAGCACCTGGCGATAACGCCATCGTGCTGGGCTTCCCCCACGGTGGTCCGTTCCAGGCGTCCCCCGCGCGCATCCGCGAGCTCTTCACCGTGAGCGGGCCGGATATCTATGCCGATGCCCGCGTGGATCGCCAGGCCTATGCCGTGCGCGGCAGCGTGGTGCAGGGCAACTCCGGTGGCCCGCTGATCAATGAGCGCGGGGAAGTCCTAGGTTTGATCTTTGGCGCGGATGTGAACCAGACCGAGACCGGTTATGCACTCAGCCGCAGCGAAGTGATGAACCAGGTGGGCGATGCCGCTGCCTGGGATGACCAGGTGGAGACAGGCGCGTGCGTGCTGCATTAGGTGTATTTTTGTGCCAGCTTGGGGGGGCTACTTGGGCTAGGCCCGCTGGGAGATGAGCTCGGCCACTGCCTGCGGATCCTCGATGTGCGGGTAATGCCCCACCCCGTAGAGCAGCACAGAATCCGTGGATTCGTGAGAAGAGCGCGCCAGTGATTTCTCCGTGATGCGCGGGTTGTAGCCCGGATCCATACTTCCCTCCACCGCCAGCACAGGCGCGGCGATGGCATCGGGGAAGGAACGGTTGAAAATGATGCCCTCGGGGCGCAAACGCACGCGGAACAGCCAGCGCTGATATTCCCGCGAGAGGTGAGCAACCTTGCTGGCTTGCATCGCATCTCGACGCCACCGCGCGTGCTTCCGATATGCGTCCGTATCCCGGAATCCCGGGCCCACGGCACTGCGGAAGAGCCTTTCCGTATGGGCGGCATCATCTTTGACTAGGCGTGTCTCGGTGACGCGGGGGAGCTGAGCTCCCAAGATGCGGCTGGCCCGGTTCCAGTTATTCAACGGGCTCCCCACGATGCCATTGGTCTGCACGATGGGATGAGCCGAAGACAAGGTGATGATCCCGCGGACCCGCTCTGGCTCATGAGCTGCCAGGGTCCATGCGACCAACCCGCCGTAGCCATGGCCCACCACCAGCGCATTGACGTATCCCAGGCCGCGGATCACCCCGGCCATATCGGAGGCGGCGGTGGTGAGATCGTAGCCACGTGGGGTCTTATCCGAACGCCCATATCCGCGCAGATCCACCGCAGCCACGCGCAGTTGCTCCGGGTAGAGCTGGGTGGAGGAGAGCTGCGTCATCACGTCCGAAAAATCGAAACAGCCACCGCCAAAGCCGTGGATCAGGAGCACCAAAGGCGCATTGCGGGGACCTTGGACCTGGACATGAATTCGCACGCCCCGGGAGTGGACATAAGTCGACTCAGGGGCGTGCGAAGGAATATCTGCTGTCACAGCCGGAAAGGTTTCCTAGGTGTAAAGGCCTGGATCCTGGGTGAGGGAACGGCTGGAGTTGGAGTTGCTTGGCAGCACCTGCTTCAGCTCATTGACAGACTTGATGGTCTTCTCAGGCTTCTTCACGCCCTTGACCTGCTTCAGACCAACCAGCGCGAGGCCAGCGACCAGCAGCAGCATGATGATGAAGACGATCAAGAAAGCGAGCCAGCGAGGCAGGAAGGTGTCCAGCGCCTCAGCAATGGTGAAGAAGAGGAAGAAAGAGCTGTACGCCAAGATAACTGCAGCTGCAGCGAACAGTCCACCAGCGATGCCGGCCTTCTTGGCGGAGGCAGCAACCTCGGTCTTAGCGAGTTCGACCTCAGAGCGCACCAGTGAAGAGATCTGTGCGGAAGCATCCTTAACCAGATCGCCGATGCTGCCCTGACCTTGTGCGTGGGCGTCTACATCAGACAGAGGGATAGCAGTGACCTCAGGGTTAAAGCTATCGCGGTCGGTGTAGAGACCTTCACCTTGATTCTTGCTCACGGAAAAACTCCAGTAATTTTTGAGTTGCTTAGCAGATTGACTCTCCCTAGTTTGCCAGACCGTTCGAGAGAATGCGCGAAAGGGTGAATTATCGTTGTGGCATGTCTGACCCGCACATGAGCACTGACCCGCTGGAACCGCTGACCCATCTCCCCGGTGTGGCGGACGCGGTGGCCCAGGCAAACGACTATGTGGCGCGAGTCCACCGCCACCCCGCTAACCTTCGCGGCTGGGACATCACCGGTGCCGAGTCCGTCCTGCGAGGCGCGCGGGCATCTGCACAACTGGATGGGGGATCACCGTGGTTACCCGAAGACGGCCAGGTGGAGGATCCCGTGCTGGCCGGTTCCTTGCGGGCAGCCGAGCTTTTGGCCCCGGATGGAATTACCGACACCCAGGTCACCTGGCGCCGAGCTCCGCTGCAGGTCATCGCGAGGATCAACTCAGTGGCCAGCCCGCAGATGTCCGATGAAGCCTTCCGGGCGAAGGCTGCGCGCTCAGCGGAATTCTTGGTGCCGGGCAGGCCAAAGCGGGCTACTGATGGGCGTTTGCAGCTGCTGGGGAAGCTGATCAGTGGTGGCACCAAGGTCAACTCTGTGGTGCTGTCCGCGATTATTCACGGAGAGCTGCTCACGCTGGAGCCCTTCGCCGATGCCAATGGCGTGACTGCGCGGGCATGTTCCCGGCTGGCCACGATCTCTGGGGGGCTGGATCCGCGTGGCTTGGGGGTCCCGGAAGTGTGGTGGAATCGTAAGCGGGAGCTGTATCGCCAGCGTGCCGAGGGTTTCGCTTCGGGTACCCCGGAAGGGGTGGCGCAGTGGATCATCTTCCACGCGGAGGGGCTTTCGGAAGGCTCGTTGGAGGCCAAGTCCATCGCCGATTCCAAGTAGGGCTGGTGTGGCGCGGTCTTTTAGGCGTCGTCTTCCCGAAAACGGAACCACATGGCCAGGCCGGCGGCTACCGCACTCAACAGGGCCAACGTCGCGCCCGCGCCGGCCAGCACTGCACCTTGGGCGAAAAGCGGTTCTGGCTTAACGAATCTTTGGATCGGCCATCCCTGCTCCGTGGCGTATTTGCGCAGCGGGCGGTCGGGATTCACGGCATGCGGATTTCCCACCAGGTGGAGCATCGGGAGATCCGTGAAGGAATCCGAATAGGCATAGGATTTATCCAGGTCGTAGCCGTTTTCCAGCGCCAGAACCTTGAGCTTGTCCACCTTGGCCTGGCCCTTGTTGAAATGCGCCACCCCGCCGGTGAACAGGCCATCCGCCACTTCCAGTTCGGTGGCAACCAGCAGGTCAGCCCCCAATTCCCTGGCGATAGGCTCCACGATCACCGAGGGGGAGGCGGTCACGATCGCCACGTGGTGACCCTGTTGCTGATGCTCCTCGATGAGCGCGCGAGCCTCGGCGTAAATATAAGGCGTGATGACATCCTGCAGCGCGTCTTGGGCTACGTCGCGCAGAGCGGATTCCTCGCGATCCCGAATCATTCCCAGCAGGGCATCTTTGGTGGCATTCATGTTTTGCTCGGTGTGCGTGGTGAGCATGTAATTGCCCAGGAGCGCCATCATGCGCAGCACGTCTGGGGTACCGATGAGCCCTCGCTCTGCCAGTGGCCGACCGTAGGCCATTGATGCGCTGGTATCGATGATCGTCTTGTCGAGATCGAATATCGCGAGGATCCGACCTTGCCCATTGCCTGTGGTCACGCCTCCAATTTACGCCCCATCCGTCACATTTGTCACAACTTTTAGGGGTTATCCACAAATCTTCTCTTTTTCTCGACGCCAACTTCGCACTTATCCACAGATCCTTCCTGACCTCTACTGGTGCCCATTCAGGTTTGCCAGAGTGAGTGCATGGGTTCAGCGAATGTTGGGTTGTGCGGTTATTGGATTGTGCAAGGGGGATGAGAAGTGAAGGTTCGGAATTCGGAGCCGAGGGTCAGAGATTTGAGTCTGCGACCCATCGCTATCAACGTGGATGAGCCGCAGTGGATGGAGGAAGCCAAACTGGTGGCGGTGGCCACTGGGCGCTCACATGCGCCGGTGGAGGATGATCTCACAGATTTGGTGGATAACCCCAGGTGGGGCAGCAATGGGGTGATCCTGCTGACTGATAAGGCCTTGCCGCACGCGGAATCCATCCCGCGGCTGACAGTGGTGCGGGTGGATGAAATCATGCGGGATTGCCCCAGCGATGCCACCTTGGAATTAGTGGAGCGGGTGGGCAGCCAGGATCCACTGCGCATCGCGGTGGTGGGAGCTCATGGAGGGGCGGGAAGTTCCGTATTCTCAGCCGGCTTGGCCGCTGCTATCGAGAGCATCTTGGAAGAAGACGTGCTGGTGGTGGACAGAGATCCGCATTCCCAAGGCTTGGCCACTGTGCTGGGCGTGGAAAACCAGCCGAGCTGGGTGAGCACGGATCCCAATGCGGAGACGAGCGAAGAGCGATTACTGCAGAACTGCGCGGTGCTGGGCAATGTCAGCGTGTTGAGCCGTACTGCGAGAGCCCGGTTGTATGGCCCATGGGATCCGAACGATGAGCTTTCCATCGCCGGGCTTTCCCGAATGCTCCCGCGCACCCATCTGGTGGTGGATTGCGGGAGGACTCTGCCACATGGCGAGGAATGGGAACAACAGTGGGAGGACTGTGCGCCGGATGCGGTGATCGTGGTGAGTGCGCAAAACGTATCCGGAATTGTGGCAGCAAAGGATGTGCTGGATCTCTGTGCTGATCAGGGCGTTTTTCCTGGGTTGTCTGTAATGAGGAAGCTTCGCGACGGTGGGTGCAGCTACGGAATGGTGTTGGCTTTGCTGGGTCGCGAACCTGATGCGAGCTGGACACATGATCCGAATTTGGTTTACGACCTCGATCGCGGCGCGCTCAACGTAACGTCCTCACCCCTAGCTAAAGCAGCGCGGAAGATCGCCGTGGAGATCATTGCCTGCCGGATGGATGGCGCAGCGCAGCTTGGTGATGCGGCGCAGCTGAATGGGACAGCGCAGTTGAGTGTGCAGGTACGGCGATGAATTCCCGGTTAGCGCAGTGGCGCAGGAAACGATCCTCGGGGGATTCGGTGGGGGAATTGGCGGAAGATTCGCTGGCACTGCACGGAACTGATCCCACCCATCGCGTGCAATGGGAGCTGGCCAAGCGCGGCATCACCGCGCCCAGCATGGACGCGATCGTGGATGTGCTCAGCGAGATGCCCGATTATGACTGCTCCCACATCGTGGAGGCCGCGCGCCGGGTGGAGCACGACTTGTCCGGTTTGGGGCCACTGGCGCAGGCCTTGGCGGATCCCCAGGTGACAGATGTGGTGCTCAATCCCAACGGTGACGTGTGGCGAGATCGAGGTCAAGGCATGGAGCTGCACGCGGATGTGCGGGTCAATCCGCAGGAAATCAGGGATATCGCGGTGAACTTGGCCTCTCGCTGCGGGGTTCGCCTGGATGATGCTTACCCCTTTGCGGATGGTGTCCTCACGGATCTGCCTTGCGGTGTGCAGTGCGATGCGATCCGCGTGCATGCCGTGCTTTCTCCACCTGCCGCCGATGGAGCCAGCATCAGCCTCCGCGTGCTCAAACAGAGCCAGTGGACACTCCATTCCCTCGTGGAGAGCGGGCTCATGTCTGCCGAGGTGGGGGAAATGGTGGAGGAAGCCATTGCGCAGCGGAAGAATTTTCTAGTAAGTGGAGGCACGGGAACTGGCAAGACCACGCTCCTGGCTTGTCTCATCAGCGTGGTGGCCCCTGATCAGCGCATCGTGATGGTGGAAGATACCCCGGAGTTGATGCCCACTCATCGCAATCTGGTCAAGTTGGTCACGCGGAAGGAAAACGCCGACGGGTGCGGTGGGATTGGCATGCAGATGCTGGTCAAGCAGTGTTTGCGAATGCGTCCGGATCGCATCGTGGTGGGAGAAGTGCGAGGGGCGGAGATCGCCGATCTATTGGTGGCCTTCAACACTGGCCATGCGGGGAGTGCCGGGACGATTCACGCGAATAGCGCTCAAGCAGTGCCGGGCAGGCTCCTGGCCTTGGGGGCTATGGCGGGGATTCCTGCGGAGGCGACAATCCGCCAAGTGCTGGATGGGATTGATCTCTTACTGCACCTCGAGCGGAAGAACGGCAAGCGGGAACTCGCGCAGATCGGTTATTTTCATCCGTGTGCCAAGGGGCTTGAAGTGCGGTTTCTATGGGAGCGCGGGCCAGCTCCTGGACGGATGACAGCGGCATGATCACGGTGGCGGTATGGATTGCGGTGACGTTGCTGGTGGGTTTCACGGTGCAGCTCGTGATCCGGAGGATTCTCTCTTCGGAGCAAGACCTGCGCGTGCTGATGCAGAGCAAAGATTTTGCCGATGCCATGTCCAGCGAGGTGATGGCTGGGGCAAGAGAAATCACCGCCGCGAAACACGCCATGCAGACGGTGGAGCACAATACCCTGCGGGAGCAACTTCGCTTTTCGATCGCGCAGGTGGAACTAGGCATCCCCGTTAAGCAAGCCGCGCCACAACATTCGATGATGGCTCGGCTGTTTAACTCCTGGCACTTGGCGCAGCATTATGGGCTCAGTTTCGGGGAGTTGAGTGCCTTCCTCGTGGAGGATTTGGAATCGCGAGTTTCTCATCGAGCAACCGCCCATAGCGCGATGGCCGGAGCTCGATTCACGGCGCTGGTGTTGCTGGTTCTTCCCGCTGGGGCCGTGGCTATTGGGCAGTCCATGGGAATGAATAGTGCGCGCTTTCTCCTCTTTGATCCGTTTGGCTCGGTGCTGTTGTTGATCGGGGTTTTCCTGGCCTGCGCTGGAGTGTGGTGGACGGAATCCTTGTCAGTGACTGCATTGGGAGGAGTGGGCGGCAGGGCCGGTCCGGCGGAAGATCCGCTGGATGTCGCTTGTCTACTCGATGTGTTTGCCGCAGCTCTGAACTCTGGTTTGCCCACGAATCAAGCGTGGGCTGTGGCCAGTAGGGAAGGGTCGCCCGAAACCACGTTGGTGACCGCGTTGCTTGCACTGGGGGCGGGGGAGCGCGCGTGGAAAACCTTGGAAAAACACTCAATGTACGGTCCTGTCGCACGCCAGGCGGCACAACAATCCAGAGCTGGAACAGCGTTATCTCAAGGATCGCTCAAACACGCTCGCAGACTGCGGCGCATTGCCAAGGATCAGGCTGTGGCGAATGCGGAGCGAATTCTGGTGATCATTGCTGCGCCACTGACGTTGTGCTTCCTTCCGGCCTTCATTCTGGTCGGTCTCATTCCGCTGGTCATCGGGCTAGCGGGGATCTAAGAATGTCAGTTTTCCCAACTAGGAGGGGGATTAACCATGTCCACAGAACACCACACCACCACTATCAGTCCGATCAGTCATGCCACGGTGATGATCCACACCTCGCAAAACGCGGTGCAGCGATTTGTGAATCGGATCGTTCACGCACTGCAGGAGCACTACCGCGATGAGCGCGGCATGAGCACCGTGGAGTACGCGCTCGGCACGGTTGCCGCCGCAGCATTCGGTGCGCTGCTCTACACGATCGTCACCTCTGACACCGTGGAACAAGCGCTCACCAGCATCTTCGAGCGTGCTTTGAACGAGCGTTAACTCATGAACACCGTCGAGGGAGCCATGGTGTTCACGTCATTGGCAATCACAGTTGGGCTGCTGGTGGCCGGTTTCAGCACCGTGGCTTCCCGCACGGTGGCTGAATCTTTGGCTAGAGATGCCGCCCGCGTCGAAGCGATGGGAGGTGACGGCCCGGCCTTCGCGCAGGCAAGGCATTCCGGGGCGCAGGTGGATGTGCAACGTACATCGATTGGTGGGCAGGAGGCGGTCATCGTGTCCGTTGAGGTGCCCGCGGCGCTTTTCGACGTCACGGGCCACGCAAGCATTGCCGTTGAACCCACTGATTACTGATCACCGTTCGGAAAGAGAGCGATAAGGAGTAAGAGATGAGCACTGTGCTGGGAGTGTCGTGCATCTTGTCGGTGATCGCGACTGCAGGAATCGTCTTATTAGGTACGGAAGCGCTGCTGACCAAGCAGGAAGTTCAGAATGCAGCGGATCTCGCGGCGCTCTCCGGAGCGCTCGCAGGAGTCAGCGGTAATGGAGAGCCCTGTGCAGTGGCAGAAACCTTCGCCCAGGCCAATGGAGCTGTTGTCTCTAGCTGCGCGAATGACGCGGAGACTCTGATGGTGGTCGTCGAAAAATTTGGGAGGTCAGCCACGGCAACCGCCGGTCCGACCGATGCCGCACCAGGATAGAAAATCGATATCAACCTGGATGCGACAAGAGGTTATGTGACAGGGGGTTAAGCGAACAAGGAGTGCATGAACGGCGTGGAATCTGCGGTCGAAAGCATGACTGTGCCGCTGTGATCAGTGGGGTACCAGTGGACTTCGACGCGGTTGTTGCGGTTATCGCCGACAAACTGGTTGAGCCACATTTCCGAGTTGAGGATCACGCCAATGGGGCTGGGGACGTCGATATCCCGTAAGCCGTGGCCGAGGAAAACTGGACGGTCGTATCCACGGGTTGGGGTTTGCATGTAGTCGCGCAATGCCTGGTCGATGCCGGGAAGGCTGCGCAGAGGTTTCTTGAAGGCGCGCGCCAAGTTCACGCCGTCCATGGCCTCTGCGAGCTGTCCGTAGCAGGACTTTTCGGCAGCGGCGATCATCTGCTTGCCCTCGTCGGTCAACGCGGAATTTATTTCAATATCCGGGCGGGCCTCTCTAAATGCTCCCAGGATGTAGAGGGCGTACACGGTGAGGCCCTCGGGCAGAGGCACGGGAGGGAACGTGGGGCCGCCTGCCAGCACGATTTCTTCAATATAAGCGGGCGCTCCCGTAGCTACGGTGCCGCGGAAATCCAGGCCAGCGGACTGGCTTCTTTGGGTGGCTTGCAGAGCAACATGCAGTGCTGCGCCGCCTCCCTGAGACTGTCCAATCACCGACCATTGCTTGGAGAGCTGAGCGCCCTCCTTCAGGTTCTGTGCAGCAATGACCGAATCGATGACGTTGGCACCCGTGACCTTGCCGTTGAGGTAACTGTGCAGGCCAGGGGAACCCAATCCGACGTAGTCCGAAGCGACGATAGCGTATCCCTGATCCAGCCAATGATTGACGTACTGGGAATCGCGGTCTGATCGGGGATTAATGCTCGGCGCACATTGAGTGCCTAGACCGGTGGTTCCATGTGCCCATGCCAAAACCGGAAATCCGCCCTCCGGAGCGGGCCCTTTGGGCAGGAAAATGGCCGCGGTGGAGGTGGCGGGCTGACCGTGTTGGTTGATTGTCGTATAGGCGAAACGCTGCTGTTGAGCTGCTGAGGTCAGGCCAAGGGAGGGATCCAACGGCACAGTTGAATGCACAGTTCCGGGGGCCAACTGTTCGGGAGTGGGCTCATTGACGACAAGGCCACTATCGATGACCGGGTTGGCATGAGGAGGCAGCGGCTGGGGAGCTTTGCCCAACTGCATGGCTGCGGGTGGAGTGATATCTGCGAGGGAACCGAGTGCTTGCGAAGACTGCGCGGATGCCGCGGGTACGCCACCCACGGTGATGCCGGTGCGGAAGAGCGAAGAAGCGCAGAGTGAGGCAAAGACACTGCGACGGAGTGAGCGACGAGGAGCCGGGGATGGTGAGTGGTTGGCGGTGAGTTCGGATGAGTGCATGGGTGCCTCCATAAAGTTTCCTAGGGGAAAGTTTATGGACTCGGTGCCGAATGCTGTGGGCGAATGGGAATATTCTCTCGATACCCAGTCTTCGATACTCAGTCGTTGCTTGTCGCCCCGGCGGCCTCGGCCAGGGCTCGCAGAATGAGGATCGCACCCGTCTTGAAGAGCGGATCGTTGCCGTTTCCGCACTTTGGCGATTGGATGCAGGAGGGACATCCGGCTTCGCATTCGCATTGCTCCACCGTCTCGGCGGTGGCCTGCATCCAGCGTCCGAACTTATGGAAACCCTGCTCTGCGAAACCCGCGCCACCCGTGTATCCGTCATAGACAAAGACGGTGGGCAGGCCGGTGTCCTGGTGCAGCACCGTGGATACCCCGCCGATATCCCAGCGGTCACACGTCGCAATCAGTGGCAAGAGACCAATGGCCGCGTGTTCAGCCGCATGCAGGGCACCCGGCCAGGTGGGCTCCGGCAATCCCAAATCCAGCAGCACATCCGGCTCCATGGTGTAGGCCACGGCGCGGGTGCGCAGCTGCTCAGGAGGGTAATCCAGCGGTACTGTCTCCAGGATTTCACCGCCGGGAAGCCGCTTCGTATAGGACTCCACGGTGTGGGAAACTTCCACGTCCACATCCGCTAGCCACACCCCGTCCGCCACTTTGTGGGTAGATCGAGTTCGTCTCACGGTGATGTCAGTATCTCGACGCACCCGTGTCGTATACACAGGAGTTTCTGCGTGCACCCATGCCACGGATTCGCTGAGATCCAACTCATCCACAACATACGTTTCGCCTTGGTGAACGTAGACGGCTCCGGTGTGCACGTCGCTGATTGCCCGGGAGGAGTCCACGGTCCCGAGTAGGCGTCCATCGCTCCGGTCCGTGATCGCCACCTGCGCTGCTGCCCCGCCCCGGATACTGACCCGCGCATGAACCTCTGCAGCGATTGTCAGATCCGCAAATATTCCGCGGGGTCGCCGTTTCAGGGCTCCCTGCCGCAGCAGATACTCGGCCACGTGACGTGCGCCCCAGGAGTCCAGGGTGGCGTCGGATAAAGGTTTTTCCGAAGCTGCGCAGACCAGATGATCGGCGAGGATGTAGGGGTTGGCTGGGTCGAACACTGTGTTTTCCACTGGTTGATCCAGCAAAGCTTCGGGGTGACGGATCAGGTAGGTGTCCATAGGATCATCTGCGCCGACCAGCACCACCAGGGCGCCCTGGCCTCGGCGGCCAGCCCGCCCCGCTTGTTGGCGGAAGCTGGCGATGGTACCGGGGAAGCCGCTGACCACCACCGCGTCCAGGCCGCCTACGTCGATGCCCAGTTCCAGGGCGTTGGTGCTGGCCATGCCCAACAATTCGCCTTCGTCGAGCTGTCGTTCCAAAGCGCGGCGATCCTCCGGGGTATAGCCCGCACGATAAGCGGCGATGCGCTGCGCATCCAAAGGTCGGCCCATGGCGCTGAGCTGCTCGGCAGCACCCATCGCCACGGTTTCCGCACCGCGCCGGGATCTGGCGAACGTGAGGGTACGCGCGCCGGTGGAGATGATGCGCCCCATGACTTCCGCGGCTTCCGTGGTGGCCGCGCGGCGAACGGGTGCGCCGTGCTCACCTGTCATGTCGTCCAGAAAACCGGGTTCCCAGAGAGCAATGGTTCGCTGGCCCATGGGGGAGCCATCCTCGGTGACCGCGGCCACCTCGGAACGCCCGGTCAATCTGTGCGCATGGGCAGAGGGATCCACGCTGGTGGCGGAAGCGAGGATCACCACGGGCGGGTTTTCCACCAGGCGGAGGAGTCGGCGGAGCACCAGTGCCACATGCGCGCCGAAGACTCCGCGATATACGTGGCATTCGTCGATAACCACGTATTTCAGGGTGCGCAGCAGACGCGTCCAGGATTTCTGGTTGCCCAAAATCGAGGCATGCAACATATCTGGGTTGGTCACGATGATCCGCGCTTGCTCGCGAATCACGCGCCGGGCTTCGGCGGGGGTATCGCCGTCGTAGGTTGCCACCATGACGTTGTTGAGGGCCGGGGTGCCTGCGCACATCCGTGCCAGTGAAGTGCGCTGGTCTTGAGCCAATGCTTTGGTGGGAGAGAGGTACAGGGCGGTGGAGGTGGTGCTGCCATTAGCCATGTCCGAGAGGATGGGCAGCTGGTATCCCAGACTCTTTCCGGACGCGGTGCCGGTGGAAACGATCACATCCCTTCCCGCGTGGGCATGCTCGGCGGTTTCCACCTGGTGTGACCACAGGGAATCGATGCCTTGACCTGCGAAGAACGCCACCAGATCGGGGTGGATCCACTCGGGCCACGGTGCGCGTTGGGATTGCCGGGGTGGCTCATTGCGCAGGTGGGTGAGTTGGCTTCGGGGCATGGTGGCAGCGAGGTCGGCTACCAACTCCTCGCCGAAACTTGGCCTCGCCGCGGCACCCCCTGAACCAGACAAGCCCTCTGAACCGGCAGCACCCCCTGGATTATCCAAACCCCCAGCGCCGGCCAAACCGCCCACGTCAGCAGCGGGATCATCGGGGTGTTCAGAGGGGTTTTCCATCGCAATTATTGGAGCATACTCGGAGGGCGAAATATTGCCGAGTGCAAAGAAAGTGCAAAAAAATTTGCCACTGGTATCGACTAATGGTGGTCATTCATGGCACAATGGGACTTGGTCGCAATTTCCAACGTGCGTTTCCAGTCGGGCCCACTTGCTTTATTTCGTTTAGCTGGTGGAGGCTTCGCCATTACGGGGACCTCTTTTGAAATACACCAGTAGTGTGGTGAACAAGTCGCTACACGAACCAAGATTTAAGGAAGTAAAGATATGGCACAGGGAACTGTGAAGTGGTTCAACGCTGAAAAGGGCTTTGGTTTCATTGCTCCAGATGATGGATCCAACGATGTTTTCGTTCACTACTCCGAGATCAAGGGCAACGGTTTCCGTTCCCTCGAGGAGAACCAGAAGGTTGAGTTCGAAATCGGCGAGTCCGATAAGGGCTTGCAGGCTCAGAACGTCCACGCTCTGTAAAGAGTCGTTGATGTGAGGGTGGCGGTTTAACCGCTACCCACCACGTTTCATTAATCGCCGTGAACGGCGCCTGATTTGGCGCTATTCATGGCGATTTTTGCATGCGTGCAGGCAACCCCATCTGTGCACGGGGGCACCGGAGAAGCCAGTACGAGAGTGCGGATTACATGGATTTATGTAGAGTCTGCACAAACTGGTGATATAAACCAGATTGTCGAATGTTGCTCGCAAGACTTCCCCAAGGTGGAAGGCGCGAGCAAGTATGGAAGACACGAAGAAGAAAGAGTGATCTGCTCAAATGGCAAAAAGTGGCGTCAAGCGTTTAGTGATCGTAGAGTCTGCGACAAAAGCGCGAAAGATCGCTCCTTATTTGGGTTCTGATTACATCGTTGAAGCTTCTGTGGGCCATATTCGGGACCTGCCGCGGGGGGCTGCGGACGTGCCGGCCAAGTACAAGAAGGAGCCATGGGCTCGTCTTGGCGTGAACGTGGATGAAAGTTTCGCACCGCTGTACGTGGTCAGCCCGGACAAGAAGAAGAAGGTCGCGGATCTCAAGGCCAAGCTCAAAGAAGTAGATGAGCTCTACCTCGCAACAGACCCCGACCGCGAGGGTGAGGCCATCGCCTGGCACTTGCTGGAAGTGCTCAAGCCCAAGGTGCCGGTGCGCCGCATGGTGTTCCACGAGATCACCAAGCCCGCCATCCTGGCTGCTGCGGAAGATACCCGCGAGCTGGACTATGACCTCGTGGATGCTCAGGAAGCCCGCCGCGTGCTGGATCGTCTCTATGGCTATGAGGTTTCTCCCGTGCTGTGGAAGAAGGTCATGCCGCGCCTGTCCGCTGGACGCGTGCAGTCTGTGGCCACCCGCGTGATTGTGGAGCGCGAGCGCGAGCGCATGGCGTTCGTCTCCGCCGAGTACTGGGATCTGGCAGCGGAAATGTACGCGCCGGATGGCCAGCCGGATCGTTTCGGCACCAAGCTCTCCGCCATCGATGGGAAAAAGGTGGCCCAGGGCCGCGATTTCGATGATGCGGGCCAGCTCAAGGGCAGCGCGATCGTGTTGGACAAAGCCCGGGCAGAACACTTGGCAGATGGCCTGGTGGGAACCTCAATGCGGGTTACTGGCGTCGAAGAAAAGCCTTACACCCGCCGCCCGTACCCACCGTTTATGACGTCCACCCTGCAGCAGGAGGCCGGCCGCAAGCTGCGCTTCACCTCTGAGCGCACCATGCGCATCGCACAGCGTCTGTATGAAAACGGACACATTACTTATATGCGTACGGATTCCACCACGTTGTCGGATTCCGGCATCAAGGCGGCTCGTGCCCAGGCAAAGGAGCTTTACGGCGCACAGTTCGTGGCTGATGGCCCGCGACAGTACACCCGCAAGGTGAAGAACTCGCAGGAGGCTCACGAGGCCATCCGTCCCGCGGGTGAGGAATTCTCCACCCCGGGCCAGCTGTCCAACCAGCTGGATGCCGAGGAGTTCAAGCTCTACGAACTGATCTGGCAGCGCACCGTGGCCTCCCAGATGGCGGATGCGCGCGGAACATCCATGAAGCTCACGGTCACCGGAAAGGCCTCCTCCGGGGAGTCCTGTGATTTCACGGCTACCGGTCGCACGGTCACGTTCCAGGGCTTCCTCAAGGCTTATGTGGAGGTGTCCAACAACGCTGAGGGCAAGTCCGAGGCAGACAATAAGGAAACCCGCCTGCCCGTCCTCACCGAGGGCGATGAACTTTCCGCCATCAGCGTGGATGCCGATGGCCACTCCACCAACCCTCCTGCCCGCTACAACGAGGCCAGCCTGGTCAAGCGCATGGAAGAGTTGGGCATCGGTCGCCCGTCCACTTATGCCGCGATTATCCGCACCATTCAGGACCGCGGTTATGTCTACGCCCGCGGCAATGCGCTGGTGCCTTCCTGGGTCGCGTTCGCCGTGGTTGGCCTGCTGGAGAGCAACTTCGGTTCGCTGGTGGATTATGACTTCACCTCCGCCATGGAAGACGAACTGGATGCCATCGCCGCAGGTCGCGAAAGCCGCATCGATTGGTTGAAGGGCTTCTACTTCGGTGATGCGGAAGCCGGTTCTGCCGAAGGTGCCGGCAAGGCGCTGCACCGTCTCGGCGGTTTGAAGAACCTGGTGGGACAGAACCTGGAGCAGATCGACGCCCGCCGCGTGAACTCCCTCCACCTCTTCGACGATGAAAACGGCGTGCCCATCGTGGTCCGCGTGGGTCGTTATGGTCCTTATTTGGAGCGCATCCTTCCCCTTCCTTCCGACGCCAAGCCAGACGCCGAACCAGAGATCCAGCGGGCAAACCTGCCGGAATCCCTCACGCCGGATGAGCTGACCCTCGAGGCAGCGGAGAAGCTCTTCGCCACCCCTCAATCTGGCCGTGAGCTGGGAGTGAACCCGGAGACCGGGCGCAAGATTGTGGCCCGTGAAGGCCGCTTCGGCCCGTATGTCACCGAGCGCTTGGGTGAGGACGAAGAAGCCACCGTGGCCACCAAGGCCGAGGCCATGTGGGAATCCGAGCGCGATGCGGAGGATGCTGAGCGCGCCAAGGAAGGCAAGAAGCCGCTGTCCCGCGAGACCAAGACCGCGCAGAGCCAGAAGGCAAAGCGCGTCAAGGAGATCGTGGAGGAAACGCTCAAGCCAAACACCGCCAGCCTGTTCTCCACCATGGAGCCCGCCAGCGTGACCCTCGAGGAAGCGCTGAAGCTCATGAGCCTGCCTCGTGAGGTGGGCACCGATCCCGCTGATGGTGAGTTGATCACCGCACAAAACGGCCGTTATGGTCCGTACCTGAAGAAGGGCAATGATTCCCGCTCGCTGAACAGCGAGGATCAGATCTTCGATATCACTTTGGATGAAGCCCGACGCATCTACGCGGAGCCAAAGCGCCGTGGCCGGGCTGCTGCCAAGCCACCGTTGAAGCAGCTGGGCGATAATGACGTTTCCGGCAAGCCCATGAGCGTGAAGGATGGTCGCTTCGGCGCGTACGTCACCGATGGCACCACCAATGCTTCTCTGCGCAAGGGTGATACTCCGGAGACGCTGACTGATTCCCGTGCCAACGAGCTGCTCTCTGAGCGCCGGGCGAAGGAAGCTGCAGATGGGGATGCGCCGGCGAAGTCGAACCGGAAGGCCACCAAGGCACCGGCAAAGAAGGCAACTGCCAAGAAGACGACTGCGAAGAAGGCCACCAAGAAGGCTACGAAGAAAGCCTCAAAGAAGGCCAGCAGCCGCAACCTCACCAAGCGCACGGTGAAGGCAACCAAGCGCTCCTAACGTTTGCGGTGCAGGTGCTCGCGAACGTCCTCGATGATGGGGAAGGACGCGAGCACCAGCAGGATGGCCGCAGCGGGGATCACGGTGTAGTAACCGATCACCAAAGCTGTGGCCATTCCGCAGACTCCGCCGAGGAAAAAGCCCAGCACGATCACACTGTGTAGTCGCATCTGGGGTTTATCGGGGAGCACCGGATCCGCGTCGCCGGGTTTGTTGCGGTAGAGCCATTTGCCCATCTCAATGCCCAGGTCAGTGACCATTCCGGTGACGTGCGTGGTGCGGATCTGCGATCCGGTGATCTTGGTGATCACGGCATTCTGCAAGCCCATGGTCCAGCAGAGCACCGCCAGCACGGACCATCCCAGGCCCCAATCGGTTATCTTCTGCGCCATCAATCCCACCAGCAGTATGGCCAGCGCCTCGATCACCAGGATGATGGCGAAGCGGCTGGGCAGATCGCGGCGGCGCCCCCAGTTGAAGATGATCGCGCACATCGCGGCACCGATCATGAAGGAGGCAATGCCCATCGCGGCCAGCAGGGCGATGCGGAAATTCCCCAGCACCAGCTGATCCGCGAGGGTGGCGGTCAGGCCGGTCATGTGCGAGGAATACATGGCCACCGCGAGGAAACCCACCGAGTTGAGGATGCCCGCGGTGAAGGCCAGCCCGACTGCGAGATCACGGTTGTTTTCTGGCGTGCGCTCCGGGCCGGCGATATTGCGTAGGTGATCCCAGGCTTCGGTCCGCGTGCGGGACCAGGATCGGCGGCGGGATGGGGGCATGGGCATTAATCTAGCAACACGTAAAAGGGCTTAGGAGCCCTCTGCCTCGGCCAGGGTCTTGCGGACGGGGCGGGCAATCTGCGTCATCTGGCGGCGACCGCGCAGCTCCACGGACTTCAGCAGAGCCCATCGAGCCTGCTCAGCTTCGTTGGCTTCCTTGACGGTCGCAGCACTGGTCAACACGCGGCCCGGGGTGTTCTTCGCCAGGTCCGTGAGACGAGCGGCTTGGTTCACGGCGTCGCCAATCACGGTGTACTCAAAACGATCCTTGGCGCCGATGTGACCGGCGACCACGGAGCCAGCGGCCACGCCAATGCCCGCCTCGAACTCCAGATCAGAAAGCTCTTCGCGCAGCTCGCGGGCAGCGGCAAGCGCGTGCCCGGCCACGTCCTCCAGGGGCAGGGGCGCGCCGAATACGGCCAGGGCGGCATCGCCTTCGAACTTGTTGATGATGCCCTTGTTGCGGTGTACGCCCTCCACCACGCGGTTGAAGAATTCGTTCAAGGCCTTGACCACGTATTCCGGATCGCGCTCGGTGGCAAACCCGGTGGAGCCGATCACGTCCACGAACAACACCGCCACGTAGCGGGATTCCCCGCCCAGCTCGGGCTTTTCCTCCAGCGCTCGTCGGGCCACATCCGCGCCCACGAAACGCCCGAACAGTTCCGAAACCCGCTGGCGTTCCCGCAGGCCACGCATCATTTCGTTGAATCCAGCCTGCAGCACACCGATCTCGGAGGAATCGTAGATGCGCACCGTGGTGTCTGTTTCCCCGCGCCGCACCCGGTTGATGGCATATTGCAGCTCCCGGATGGGATCCACCACTGCCATCGAGAACAGGCGCGTTCCTGCATACCCGGTCAGCAACATCGTGACGGCTAGGGCGGCTAGCGCTGGGGTGAGAGAGTTGGCGTCGCCAGGAAAAAGGTCGGCCGATTCCGCAAGCAGCAACAACAGGATGCCCACCACGGGAACGGCAGAGGTCAGGCCCCACGTGACCATCAAGCGGCGGGACATGGGGGTGAGGTGCGAGTGCTCGGGCGCGCCACGGTGCAGCGCGCGGGCGGCCACGGGGCGGACCAGCCGCTCGGCCTCCATGTACGTCATCAGGCACACCATCAGGCCACCCAGCAGGGCAGTCACTCCCACCGTGACTCCCCAACGGGTGGAATATTGCAGCGCCACCAGCGTAAACACCAGCACGCCGATGATCCACAGCACGGCACCCGTCACCGTCTGCAGGGTGGGAATGCGCATCACCAGATCGCGCACCATGTTCGGGTCATAGGCATCCGGCGAGCGCTGCCAGCGCAGTACCGGCGCGAAAAAAATCAGGGTCATGGTGACACCCGCGATGATCGCGAACAAGAAATAACCCAGGTACAGCGCCGCGGTGGTGGTGTTGGGATTGGTGAGAGCCTGGGCTTCATCGAGTGGGATGAGGAACCTCAGGAACGTGGCCACGCCCAAGGCGCCCACCACGTTGGTCACCAGAACCGACGCCGCATACAAAGGCCAAGCTGTCTTGCTGGCCCAGGCAATATAGCGAAGGAACTGTGTCATGAAGAACAGCCTAACTGAGGGCTGCGCGGCAGGTATATAGACTAGAGCGTTGTGAGCGAACCTGTGAGTGAACAAGCGCCTGCTGCCCCGCCGATTTTCGCCGAGATCACCGCGGAATCCGTGCGGGCGGCGCTGCTGGCTGCCGTACAAGATCCCACGGCGATGACTCACTCGTGGCTGTTCACCGGCCCTCCCGGGTCCGGGCGTTCGGTGGCCGCAAAGATTTTTGCCACAGCTCTGGTGTGCCCGAATGGTGGTTGTGGCGCGTGCGATAGCTGTAGGAGTGCAGCGGCCGGATCCCACCCGGATATTTTGTGGGTCTCCACCACGGGTTCTGTGATTCCCGTGCAGGAAGTGCGCGAGGTGGTCCTGGAGGCCGCCAAGTTGCCAGGAGTGTCCGATTGGCGTGTGGTGGTCGTGGAGGACGCGGACCGGCTCAACGAATCCGGCGCAAACGCCCTGCTCAAGTCCGTTGAGGAGCCGCCCAGCCACACCGTTTTCCTCCTGTGTACCCCATCCACGGACCCCACGGATATCGCCATCACCCTGCGCTCCCGTTGCCGCCACATTTACGTCCCCACGCCCTCCCGGCAGGAGGTTGAACAGGTTCTTCTTTCCGACGCCAGCCTCAACCTTTCCGCCGAACAAGCCTCCTGGGCTGCTGGCGTTTCCGGTGGGCATATTGGGCGCGCGCGCAGGTTAGCCCAGGATGAGACCTCCCGGAAGAAGCGCGCCACCGCCCTGAAGCTGCCGCAGCTGGTCTATGAACCGGGCGCGGTCTACCGGTTCACCGCTGAGCTGGTGACACAGGCCACGGCTGAAGCGGCCTCCTCATTGGAGGCCCGTGACGAGCGCGAGATGGCAGAGCTGGAGGCTTCCCTGGGCATGGGCTCGAAGGGCAAAGGCGTGGCCAAGGCGCAGCGCGGCTCGGCAGGTCAGATCAATGCTTTGGAGAAAGAGCAGGGTGCGCGGCGCAAGCGCATGATGCGGGACAGCCTGGATCTGGCGCTGATCGACGTGGCTGGGTTGTACCGCGACGCGATGATGCTGGCTGCTGGTGCGGTTGATGAGGAAGGTGCGCCGGTGGGAGGTTTCCAGCACCCGGACATGGCTGCGACATCGAAAGAGCTGGCCCGGCGAAATTCCCCCGAGGCGATGGTGCGCTGCATCGATGCGGTGGCGGAATGCAGGGAGACTCTGAAGCTGAACGTGCGCCCGGAGGTGGCGCTCGATGCCATGGCCGGGCGGCTGCGGGAATGCTGCGCCGTGGTGTGAGCCGGCGGGGTTTCCGGGTTAGTGGATCGCGAATGGTTGCGAGTCCTGGACCTGCGTTTGTGTGCGGATTGTCGCATTCACGCCACTTTTTGCATTCCGGGATATCCTGACCTGCGGAAACGCAGGCGACCATGACAAAAAATGGCGTGAGTGCGACAGCCGGTCAGTAGACCGGCCCGGACCATGCGGAGAAGACCGCAGAATGGGGTAGGGATCTGTTTTGTGAGTGGGCGGGCAGGTCGAGTAATGTATCGGCTTGTGCCTCAGGCTGAGGTGCGCGCCGCTTTAGCTCAGTCGGTAGAGCGTTTCACTCGTAATGAAAAGGTCAGGGGTTCGATTCCCCTAAGCGGCTCAAACAGAGAATAGGTCACCACCTGCGCGAAACGGATGGTGACCTATTTTTCATTGTGTGCCCAAAATGGCGCAAGGGCACAGAAAGTACACACTCATCACGAACCGTCTTTCTGAACCAGCGCATCGAAAGCATCCGCCACCGCGTGCACATCCTTATCGAACAAAGCTGCGTAAACATCCAAGGTCATTGAAGCGCTTTCATGCCCCAGCATCCGTTGAACGGCTAGAACGTTAGCGCCCGTGCTGATAGCCAGCGACGCCGCAGTGTGCCGTAGGTCATGGAGCGTAAGCCCGCTAGGGAAAGACGGATCACACGCTGCCAGCCGGCGCACAGCGGGGGAGAACACACGCTTGCGATAGTTATCGTTGTCCACCGCCCCGCCTGCAGCGTTCGTGAACACAAGATCCTCGTGAGACTTCCCGATCATCAACACTGACAGATCTTCAACCAAGAACCGGGGGATAGGAACATCCCGCGTTGTCCGAGTCTTCGACTTCGTAACATGCACCTCCCGCCTAAACAGGTCAACATCACAAAGCCGCAGCGCGGCCATTTCCCCGAACCTAAGGCCAGTGAACGCTAGGAATCTCACCATCGTGCTCCCTGTCTCCACCTCGGAAACAAGTGCGGCCACCTGTTGAGCAGTGAGATACTTGTGCCTGTTTGCTTGCGGCTTACGCAGCTTCAACTTGTGAACCGGGTTGCTCGCGATACGCCGGCTGTCTAGGGCGTATTCACAGATCATGCGCAGAATTGTGGTTGCTTGGTGGATCGTTGCGGAACCCACGCCAGCGGATTCCATCTGGCTCGGCCATGCCCGCACAGCGTCTCTTCGTATATCCCCGATGTGGTGGCTACCCCAGCGCGGTTCTACGTGGTTCTTCCAGATGCTTTTACGTGTCTTCAAAGTGTTAGGGGCAATGGTGAGTGTGGTTAGCCATTCTTCGTACACCTCTGTAACTGTGATTCGCCCACGAGACGGAGCAACGAAGTTGTTGGTGAGCTTGTCATGCTCGACACCAACTAGCCACTGCTCTGCTCGCTTCTTCGTAGGGAACCCAGACTTCTTATGTTGCCGTCTGTCTAGGCCGCGAAACCGCACTGCGTAACGTATCTGTCCTTTAGTTGTCCTGTACTTCTCGATAGAAGCCATTGTCGCTATTCGTGTGGGGTCTCAATGGAGTAAAGATCCTTTAGTTCGATCTGTCCGCTATTCACCTCTGGCAACCTATCCATGTCGTGGTGTGCAGGGGGAATCGAATCTAGAAAGAACTGCCTAGCCTTTTTCACGTCGTCTGGGGGGTAAGAAACTTCCATCTTGGAGAGGGGAGTTAGAGGACGACGGTTGGTGAGCCAGCTCCAAAAGTAGAGGTTCATTACCTTTCCAATCGGTGATGGAACCTTGGCTACTTTCGCTACATAGGGCTGTAAGAGCGTGGCAGGTGTGACACCCAAGGCAACGGCAAATAGGACTAGATCATCCGCATCCACGCGCCGGCTACCGTCTTCGATCCGGGTAATAGCCAGTGCGTTGATCTTCGACGGGGATAGTTCCCATTCGCCGACTTCTTTCACCTGTTCAAGCCCGGCTACAAGCCGCGCTAGGTCAGGTTTGGTCAGGTTCTTTTCTTCTCGCAGACGTTTGATGTTCGTGGCCACCACCTGGCCGTAGAAACCCACACGCTTCCTTTCGCTCATGTTTAACGATGTTAGACGCGATTGATGGTGGTTAAGTAACCGCAGAATCAGAATACATCATTTTGATCTTGCTTTCATCATTATGATGAGTTATATTCAATTTGGAACTACGAGAGGAGTCCAACGATGGCGACCGCCACACACAAGCCCGACACATTCCCAGAACTGCTGACCCCCGAGATGGTCTGCGAGATTGCGCCCGGATTCACCCCAGCTTCGTTAGCTCAACTCCGTTACAGCGGAAAAGGGGCGAAGTTCGTGAAGTTGGGTAAGCGCGTCTTTTATCGCCGCGAAGACATTGAAGAGTGGATCAACTCGAATATTCAGACCATGACCGGCGCCGCCTAAGTCTCACCCCGCGACCGAGCAACCTTTTACGCGGATTCCCGTAAAACTCCGAATGACCCCACCCTGCACCTAGGAGCACCACAATGAGCACCATCGCACTCGACCGCAACCCCGCACCCCTCGACCTACGGATCTTCCGCCACGAAGCCCACGCACAGCTACAGCGCGCACGCCGTGGCCTAAGCGACGCCATCAAAGCCCAGGACAACGATGTGGCCATCGCCACCCGCGCCGGTGCCGTCTGCGCCCTGGAAACGCTGCTGGATACCTACGACGAAGCCATCGGTGAACAGCCGCAGTCGACGCTCACCAGCGACCCCGCAGCCACGCTCAACCACTTCGAGCGTATGGCTGACCACAGCTAAAAAAGCGCCCTCACTGCGAGCAACAGTGAGAGCGCCTAACCATCCAATTCCCAATTCACAAAAGGAAGAAGCACCACCCATGATAGCACACACGTTCGACAAACTCGCGCCGGTTATCGACCTCGCGGAATACCGCGCACACCGCACAAACCCGCAGGACAACCCCACCCCACCAGCACCCGCAATGGTGCTCACCCTCCCAGTCATGGAGGTAGCAGCATGAGCCAGACACCAGACTTCCACGTCCACCTTCAAGACCAGTGTGATGCCTACTTCCTCGTTAACGACTTCCTATGGATCGTCCAGCCGTGGCTCACCGCAGACCAGGCCGCTGACTTGTGGGACAGGTGGGCAAACCTCGTCCCCATATCCGAGCGGAAACCGCAGTTCACCATAGGTTTCTACCACCGCAAGAATGGCCGGTATCAACTCACCTCAACACGAGGCGTGTAGTAACCCCACCTGAACAACTACCGCCTGCCCTCACGATAGGGGCATGACTTACAACAGCGGTTCAGCCGCAGATAAACCCCGGTATCTCTACCGGCACGAAGCAATGGAATACCTCGGAATCAGCGACGTGGTGTTCTCCAAGCTCATCCGGCGCGGAATCCTCCAAGGACATCGCAGCGCCCACGACCACCGGCGCATGTTGTACCGCACCGATGAACTCGACGCGGTCAACGAACCACAACCAGCCCGCTAACCATCCCCGACCCCCCACAACAGCAGGAGAAGCACTGAATGAGCATTGAAGCCCGCGAATGGGTTGAGTGCATTGCGCCCAGCCCGGACGGAACGACCGAGTTCGCCGTGCTCTCAATCCTCGCGGGGTTCGCGGACAAGTTCGGGGACAGGGCGTATCCGTCCGCTCAAACCATTGCAGAACGATTGCGTGGTGATGAGCGGGTTACTTTCGACAGCGGAGACAAAGCACAGGAAAGAAAATATCGTGCAGCTCTCCGACTGGTTCAGCGAGCATTGGACTATCTCGAAGATGGCGGCTGGATCCATCGTTCCGGCTGGAAAAAGGGACGGCAAGGCTCAACGGTGATCTGGCACCTGAACTATCAGATGTGCCGTAAGCGCCCGCTCTTGCCCACGGTGGACATCCCATTCATCTTTACGACGTCCAAAGGTATCGATTGGAACTTCGCCCAGGTGCCTGGCTTCAAACAAGGCGAATACCGCCCGGAGCCAGTCCAAGTAGTGGACAAACCACCCGACTGTGACACAGGTGTCACACCTATCAAAGCGGCATGACCACTGTGACACAGGTGTCCAGCACTGTGACATGGGTGTCGCACCACTGTGACACAGGTGTCCAGCACTGTGACACAGGTGTGGAACAAACCGTAAGGAACCTCCATTACCCGTCTTGAACCTCCACCGCCCTCCACACTCGCACACATCGACACCGCAACCAGCTCCCTAAGAATTCAACGGAAAAGAGCAATCAGTATGACCCAGCAGCACCTCACCTACGACGACTACGAACAAGCCCGCACCCAACTCATCGGACTACACCACACCAACCCCGAGCACTACCTCCACGCCATCCTCAACACCACCACACCCCAAGCACACGCCATGCTCTGGTATCTCATCCAAGACTTCGACCACCTCGCCACTTTCGTCCGTGACGAATTCAACCCCACGGAGGACTAGCAGCTATGCCAACAGACCCACAAAAACCAGTGGCACCCGAAGTGGTGGCAGACCTCCACGCCCAAGGCAAAGGCCGCAACGAAATCGCCCGCGCCCTGCACACCACCACCTACCGCGTCGACAAAGCCGCACGGGAAGCCGGGGTGATCTTCGACGGCACCATGACCGAAGCGGCCATCAAAGCCCGGCGGGAACAAGCCAACACCGAACGAGCAGCGCTCACAGCCCGCCTAAGGGACGTAGCCCACGCCGGGCTACACATAGCGCTGAATGACCACTTCCCCCCGTCAGAACGCAAGCAGGGCGTGATTATGGCCGCCATAGCCATCGACAAGGAAGCCTCCCTGTCCGAACGAGTCGATTTCACCGAAGCCCTAGAACAAGCCGACCTGTTCACCCACCCACCACCAACCACCCTTTTCCCCAAACAGGCCTAACCAACTTGCACGACAACCTAACCAACAGTCCCGAAAGGACACCCGGCATGAACAAGCCCGCAAACACCACCAAGACCACAGCATGGAATATGCCCTTGCTCGCAGACCAAGCACAGAAACTCCGCACGGACATCACCCATCACAACAACCGCCTCAACGAAACCAAGGGTGACTACACCCCAGCCGGGCTAGAAAAGCTCCGCGAACAGCGCACCGCCCCACTCCGTGAACGCATCCAGGAACTCTCCACCACCGCCACCCAGTGGAAGGACGCCGCCACCCAAAAGACCCGCACCATCCGCGGTAACCAATTTCCCACTGCAGAACCCGGCACCACCGCCGCACTCCACGCAGAAATGCAGATGGCACGCATCCTCGGACGCGGAAAGATCAGCAGCGAACACGCACAACAGTTCTTCGACATGGAGCCATCACCAACTCGCACGCTACTCATCGAAGAACTCCAAGCCCGTGGTGTGATTTCCGCAGACACCATAGAAGCCAACCTCCTCAATACCTGCGAGGAATACCGCGAAGCCAAGAGCACGGCGGAAACGTCACAGACAGCGCACGCCACATTCACCAACCAGCTCAACGCCCTTAACTCGGCTATCGCCAACGGACACGAAGAACCAGGCAGCACAGTCTGGCATGACATCGACATGAACAAGATCCCCGGTGCCAGCACCGCCTACGACGTGGAGACCCCCACCACCTATTGGGACATGCCCACCAGCCAGTTCGGCATCCGCAACTAGACTCGCCACCACCAGCAACACCAACCCCCGGCATCGCCACACGCTGGGGGTTTTCCTCGTGACAGGACACCCCAACCATGCCCCGCGTAACCATCGACTACTTCGACACCATCGCCAAACTCGAAGCACTCCCCACCCCACACCGCGCCAACATCGCCAAGGCCGCGATACCCAACTTCGAACGCGCTGCATCCCACGCCCACGCTAAGGCCATCAAAGCCCGCAACGCCCTATTCAGCCCCACCGTCCTATCCGAGACCACAGAACGCCGCGAGGAACGCCTAGCAACACAGCTGCAGAAGATCCATCAGCACCCACAGTGGGTACAGGACGAAGTGATCCGCCGCATCACCCGCCCCTACACACTCATGTCACCAGCGTGGCAACGGCTCACGTTGTGGGCTGAAACCAACGGCCACACCGACCCGCTGCAATTCGCCCACCTCATCACCCTGTGGTCAGAAAACCTCGACAAGGGTTATCCCCACCATGCAACCACTGCGAAGTCCACACGGGCGCGTAAGGGCGCGTTAGGGCAAGCGCTAAAGCGAGAGGGCATCAACTACGCAATGGCAGTAAGCCAGCTCGACCAGGCACGGCGGATAGCCCGTGGGATGAGCAGCGAACAGTGGAGCAAAGCCCATGAAGCGGATCGCCGTAGGCAAGCGCGTGCAGCGCACAGCGATATTGACGAGGATCAAGCCGTCGCAGTACTCGTCGCAGCCAGGGCGATCCCCACCAAGTTCATGGAGCTGACACCGGAAATGATGGACAGGCTACACAGCGATAGAGCCATTACGGCGGACTAGGACACCACACGGGCACGCCCAACGCCTTAGACAGGCTTACAGCGCGCCTATTCTCGAACGTTTGGCCTATTTTTTAAGTGCGAGGAATATTGACCAACGTGGATGCCGCTAGCCTGGGGTGAAAGTGCACAAACAGGACACCAGCGACCTAAGGTAACCGTGAACAAGTAATAACGAAACAGTCAACAAGTGAAGTTCTGACAGGCGATAGCTGTTTCATGCGCTGGTCGAACACAAGAGCGATATTCACTCGTAATGAAAAGGTCGCGAGTTCGATTCTCGCAAGCGGCTCCACAGCAGGGTTAGCCACACCAGGCCCAACACCGCAGCATCAAGAAGTAAGAAGAGAAGGCCCCCTCCGCGCAGGAGGGGGCCTACTTGCGTGTGGGAGAGGAAGCGCGGGGGAAGAGACGCGGGAAGTAGTGCCTGAAAAGGAGCACGGAAACCTGAGCGAAGGCACTACAACGATCCGACAGGACGGGCAGGAAAAGTGACGCCTTTTCGCGTTCTTGACAGAAATCCACGCAAGTTTGAAATGAACTTTAGGTGAACTAAAAGTTTAATTAAAGTTAACAATCCATACAGAAACGGTCACGGGTGGGACGCGAATTTGTAAAGCTTCACGGCTGCACTCTGTGAAAAATTGCAGATGAAAGGCCGAAACGGGAGAAGTTGGCGTCGAGAAGAAGAATCCTAACGGGAGGATAACAAAGATGAAAAAGAAATACATATTTAATGCAATCCCGTGAATGTGCTTTTAGTCTCGGGAACACAGCGCCGTCGTCGAGATGGATTCCTTGAGGGAGTCCAGAACATGATGGCGATGGCCAACAAACTGATACTCCCGTAGAAAGGGGATTAGCATGACTGCTCAGAACAACATTCGCGACCTCTTCAACACCACTGCTTTCGACAACAATGGTGACAAGCTCGGCGAAGTTCAGGAAGTGTTCGTTGACGATCACTCCGGCAAGCCAACCTTCGTAGAGGTTAAGCACGGTCTGTTCGGAATGTCCTCCAGCCTGGTTCCACTGAAGGGTCACCGCCTGCAGGGCGACGACCTTCAGCTGGCATTCGACAAGGATCGCATCAAGGATGCTCCTAATGTTGACGCTGACCAGGGCCTGACCCCTGAAGAGCAGAACCGCATCTTCGAGCACTACGGTGTTGGATCCGCTCAGGATCAGACCGACTACGTTGCAGACAACCGTCGCGATGACCGCGCTGGTGTTGTGGGTGGCGCTGCTACCCACCGCGACGAGAACCGCACCGACGTTGCAGACCGCGACCGCGTTGCAGACCGCGACGTTGCTGACCGTGACCGCGTTGCTGATCGCGACAACGTTGCAGGCGACAACTCCATCATCCGTTCCGAAGAGCAGCTCGATGTTCACAAGGAGCAGGTGCAGTCCGGCAAGGCACGTCTGCGCAAGTACGTCGTCGAAGACACCGAGACCGTTGAGGTTCCAGTCACTCGCGAAGAGGTTCGCGTTGAGCGCACCCCAATCTCCGAGGCTGACGCTGCGAACTTCCGCGGCGAAATCGGCGAAGACGAAGCTTCTGTCGTGCTGAACGAAGAGCGCGTTGACGTCACCAAGAAGACCGTTCCTGTGGAGAAGGTCAACCTCGCTAAGGAGCAGGTCACCGAGACCGAGCGCGTTACCGAGACCCTCGCCAAGGAGCGCATCGAGACCGACGCTGACATCGATCGCGATCGTCGCTAGTCTCTAAGATTTATCCGCTCGCTTCCGGGTAACCGGAAGTTAGGCTAGAAAAAGCCCCTCACCAGATTGTTGGTGAGGGGCTTCTTCGCTGTCCACCCTTATATATGAGCAGGTTTATAGGAGCAGGCAGCCGCGCTCCGCATTCCCCGCATTCAAACCATGGATTCACTCGGGTGCGATATTCTGGGTGAATGGTTGACTACCCACATCTGCTCGAGCCGCTTGACCTCGGCTTCACCACTCTGAAGAACCGCGTGATCATGGGTTCCATGCACACCGGCCTGGAAGACAGCCTCCATTATGTTGAGGATCAGGCAGCGTTCTTCGCTGCCCGCGCCTCCGCCGGCCTGATGATCACCGGTGGTTATGCCCCTTCTCAGTCCGGAGTGGTCAAGCCGTTCGGCTCCACCATGACCTCCAAGCGCCAGGCTCGCGCGCACCGTCGCATCACGGATGCAGTGCACGAAAAGGGCGGCAAGATTGCCCTGCAGCTCCTCCACACGGGCCGTTATGCGTACGCTCCGTGGAGTGTTGCTCCTTCTGCAATCAAGTCTCCCATCACGCCTTTTAGCCCACGGGAGATGTCGGAAAAGGCAGTGGAGAAGGAGATCCAGAATTACGCCAAGTCCGCCAAGCTCGCCGAAGAGGCTGGTTATGACGGCGTGGAGATCATGGGCTCCGAGGGCTACCTCATCAACCAGTTCCTGGCTCCCCGCACCAACAAGCGTTCGGACAAGTGGGGCGGCACCCCGGACAACCGCCGCCGCTTCGCCCGCGAGGTGGTCAAGGCCGTGCGCGCAGCGGTCGGCGAGAACTTCATCATTGTTTTCCGCCTCTCCATGATCGACCTCGTGCCAGAGGGCCAGACCCCCGAGGAAATCCTGGCTCTGGCCCGCGAGATCCAGGATGCAGGCGCCACCATCATCAACTCCGGTATCGGCTGGCACGAGGCTCGCATCCCCACCATCGTCACCTCCGTGCCCCGCGCAGCGTTCTCCGAATTCACCGCTGAGGTGCGTAAGAGCGTGGATATTCCCGTGGTGGCGTCGAATAGGATCAACGACCCGGAGACCGCGGAAAACCTCCTGGCCAACGAGAAGGCCGACCTGATCTCCATGGCCCGGCCCTTCCTCGCGGACCCTGATTTCGTGACCAAGGCCGCCGAGGGTCGCGCTGCCGCCATCAACACGTGTATCGCCTGCAACCAGGCCTGCCTTGACCACACTTTTGAGAACAAGCGTGCGTCGTGCCTGGTCAACCCACGCGCCTGCCATGAGCGTTCTTTGGTTCTGCTTCCTTCTCCTACCCGACGCCGCGTCGCGGTGGTCGGAGCTGGTCCCGCAGGACTGGCTGCGGCTGTCTCCGCCGCCGAGCGCAACTTTGATGTGACCCTGTTTGAGTCTCAGGACCACATTGGTGGCCAGTTCGCGCTGGCCATGGAGGTTCCGGGCAAGGAAGAGTTCCGGGAGACCATCCGCTACTTCACCACGCGCATCGCTGAGCTGGGGATCAAGTTGCAGCTGAACACGCGCGCGGATGTGGATTCGCTGCGTGGGTTCGAGGAGGTCATCATCTCCACGGGTGTCTCACCGCGCGTGCCGGAGATCGAGGGCGTGGATCACCCCAAGGTCATGACGTATGCCCAGCTGCTGGCAGGTGAGAAAACCGCTGGCCAGAAGGTGGCTGTGGTGGGCGCGGGAGGAATCGGCGTGGATGTGTCCGAGTTCCTGGCCTACGAGAAATCCCCCACGCTGGACCTGGAAGAATGGCAGCGCGAGTGGGGCGTGGATGGCAATAACCGCGGCGGTGTGACCAAGCCGGAGGTGGAGCCATCACGCCGGGAAATCCACCTCATGCAGCGCAAAACCTCCAAGATTGGCCGCGGTTTGAATAAGACCACCGGATGGGTGCACCGTGCGTCCATCACCGCCAAAGGCGTGAACATGTGGACTGGTGTGACGTACGACAAGATCGACGACGCCGGAATCCACATCACCCACCAGGGCGAAACCAAGGTAGTAGATGTGGATTCAGTGGTGCTGTGCACCGGTCAAGAGTCCGTGCGCACCTTGTTCGATGCCGTGCAGGCCGCCGGGATCAAGGCGCACATCGTGGGCGGCGCGGATGTCGCAGCCGAGCTGGACGCCAAGCGCGCTATCCGCCAGGCCACCGAGGCAGTGGCCGCGCTGGAGCCACAGGATGGGGCTCCACAGCCCGAGGAATTGCCATGGCACCTGAAGCTGCAGAAGCAGCTCACGGAAAAGGTGATGGGCTAGAAGTAGCGCTAAAAGCTGCCGTACTGCTCCTTGGGCACCGCGATCCACGCAATGAAGTAGAAGATCAGCTGTGGGCCGGGGAGCAGGAGCGACACCAGGAAAAGGATCCGGACCACGGTGGCGGACAAGCCGGTGAAATCGGCCAGGCCCGCGCACACTCCGGCGATCCATCGCCGGCTCATATTACGGCGCAGCTTGTGGCGAGGTTGGGGGACTGAAGGCTGCTGTTGGTAGGACATTACGGGGCTCCTAGCTGGGGGTGGGGGTGATGTTCTACTTCCCAGCCTAGAGAAACTCCGCAGAGAAAAAACCCTGAAAAGCCAATCTCAGGGGCTTTTTCAGGGTTTACCCTGGGGGCCAGCTCTGAGGCTTACTCCAGGGTGCTTTTCTGCAGGTTAACGCTGCTTACTGCTGGTTTTCCTACTGCTGAGCTTCCTTTTCCTGAGCCGCCTTCTGGCCAGCGGCAGGAGTGCGCTCGCACAGCGGGATCATCTCATCGTAGTTTTCCAGCAGCATGGTGTCGCGCATCTGGGATGGAACGCCGAAGGCATCCACCAGAGTCTGAGACCAAGGACCCAGGGAGTCCACCAGGTCATTCAGAGCAGCGCGGGCAGCCTTGGTACGGGTGCCGGAGAGCATGTTCTGCTCCAAGTACCACGCAGCGTTGTCCAGCAGCGTGGAGAGGAAGTAGACGTGGCGCACCTGCTCGAAGACCTTCTTGCCCTGCTCGGTGTTGAGCTCGGACTCTGCCTCGAGGAAGGCCTCGAAGACAATGCGATCCACGTGAGCATCGGTGACAGCCAGCAGATGATCCTGGGCCTTATCCACCACAGTCGCAGCTTCCGACACGGAGAGTTCGCGGGCTGGGCGCAGGCGACGTGCCAGGGACATCATCAGGCGATCCTCACGCTCGGAGAGCAGCTTGACCTGGAACGCAGGATCGAAGAGGGAGGTCTCTTCGGAGTTGGTGAAGGTGTCCTGCAGGTTCTGGATGATGCGGTCCGCAGCGGTGCGGCGACGCAACAGGGAGCTGAAGCTATCCAGGCCGAAGCGCACCATTTCCATGGGCTTGAGACCACCGAGCTCGCGAGCGAAGCCGGTCATGAGCTCCTTGCCGGCCAGCTGCTTCATCACCACGTTGTCACCCTCGAAAGTGGTGAAGATGTCAGAGTCTGCCTTCAGCGTGGTCAGGTAGTTCTCCGCCATGTAGCCGGCACCGCCACAGGCTTCGCGCATGTCCTGAATGGTGTCGGTGGCGTGGCGGGTGTTCGCAGCCTTCAGGGCTGCAGCGTGAGCCTCGAGCTCGCGCTGGTCAGCCTGCTCCTTGTCATTCATGTTGGTCGGATCAATTCCGCGGTGATCCAACTCGTGCACGCGGGAGGTCAGCTTGTTGGTCGCAAACTGCAGGCCATAAGAACGCGCGATCGCTGGGATCAGGCGCAGGCGGTGCTTGCGGTGCTCAATCAGCTTCTTCTCTGGCAGAGAATCATCGGAGGCGAATTGGCGTCGCAAATTGGCGTACGTGGTGGCGATATCCAGCGCGGTCCGGGTGGCAGCACCGGAGGCGGCACCCACCGTCACGCGACCGCGAACCAGAGCGCCGAGCATGGTGAAGAATCGCGCGTTGGAGCTCTTAATGGGGGAGGTGTAGTTGCCGTTCTCATCCACATCGGCGAAGCGGTTGAGCAGGGCCTCGTAAGGAACGCGGTAGTTATCGAACATCATGGTGCCGTTGTCCACACCGGCCAGGCCACCCTTGTAGCCGTGATCGCCGATGCGCACGCCCTCGATGGCGGAACCATCATCCTCGCGGATGCGAGCCAGGATGCAGTGCACGCCCTTGGATTCCTCGGAATCAGGGGTGTAGAGCTGGCAGAACACTGCAGCCCAGCGGCCATCGCGGGCAGCGTTACCGATGTAGAACTTCTCGGAGGAGGCGGTGGGGGAGTTCAGGATGAACTCCTTGGTCTCTGGGTCGAAGTGCGCGGTGGTCTCCAAAGACTGCACGTCGGAACCGTGGCCGCGCTCGGTCATCGCGAAGCAACCGAGAGCCTTGAGGTTCATCAGGTCGGTCACCATCTGGTGGTGGCGCTCGGTACCGAGGTTGCCCACAGCACCGCCGAACAGACCCCACTGCACGCCCACCTTCACCATGAGGGAGAGGTCAACGTGGCCGAGCATCTCGATAGCGGTCAGGGATTGGCCGGTGTCACCGGTTCCGCCCTGGGCTTCCTTGAACACACCGCGGGGCAGGCCCAGCTCCAGCACCTGCTGCAGCTTGCCGGTGATTGCCTCGCGGCTCTCCTCCAGTGGCAGACCGATGGAAGGCAGCATGTCAACCTCGTTGAGCAGTTCGCGGACTGCTTGGCGGGTTTCCGGGAATTCGCCGTCGAGGACGGACTGCAAATCGTCGGCAACGGATTTTGCCAGGAACTCATCGACCTGAGCCTGCAGAGTTGCTGGAGCTTCACCGCGACCGGCCGCAGCTTGAGTGTTCTTGGTTACTTCGGAGTTTTCTTGTGACATGGTTCCCATCGTAATGATTGGGGATACCTTAAGCACGGGATTTGCGCAGAAAGCGCACCTTGCCCATCGGTCTGAGGTGCGTGGGCGCTACTATGACCTGCATGCCAAGAGTAAAAAATGCATGGATTATGGTTGCCCTCGCAGTGGTGACGGTGGCCTGGGGTGGCAACGAATTCACTCCCATGATGGTCTTTTATCGCGGTCAGGAAACCTTTAGTCCTGTCTTCGTGGATTCGCTCCTGGCTTCTTATGCCACGGGCATCTCGCTGTCCTTGCTGATTGCCGGTCCATTGTCTGACCGCCTGGGGCGCAAGGTGGTGATGCTGCCCGCGCCGATTGTGGCGCTGGTGGGTAGCTTGCTCATCGCCCTGGGCGAGTCCAACGAGCCGCTGATCTTCGCCGGTCGCGTGCTCTCCGGCATCTCCATCGGCATGGCCATGACCGCGGGCGGTTCCTGGATCAAGGAGCTTTCCACGCCTGAGTATGACCCTAACGCTAACGAAGGTTCAGGTGCGCGACGTGCTGCCATGTCCCTGACCGGCGGTTTTGCGCTGGGTTCCCTGGTGGCAGGTTTGCTGGCGGAATGGGGTCCGATGCCCGGCAAGCTGCCGTACCTCATTCACGTGCTGGTCTCCCTCACCGTGATCTGGGGTCTTTCCCGAGCTCCGGAGACCCGCTTTCCTGCCCATCCCAATGACCGCGCCTCGTTCTGGGCCGACTTGCGCACCCCCACCATCAAGCATCCCCGCTTCCTGTTGGCCGTGGTCCCGGCCGCTCCATGGGTCTTCGGCGCCGCGGGTGTCTCCTACGCCGTGATGCCCAGCTTGATCCAGCACGAGGTGGATCACCCCATTGCCTTTTCCGCAGTGATCACGGCCATCGCCCTGATGCTGGGATTCGCCATCCAGCAGTTCAGCGATAAGTTGGACAGCCCATTTAGCGCCAAGGGTCAGCAGGTGGGTTTGAGCATCACCGCCGTGGGCATGGCCCTGGCAGCCTGGTCCGCGATCGATGTGGGCCTCTGGGAAGTCGTCCTCGCGTCCTTCGTTTTGGGCGTGGGCTACGGCATGCTCATGGTGTCCTGCCTCAGCGAGGTCCAGCGCATGGCCCCACCTTCTGACCTGGGTGGACTCACCGCCGCGTACTACGTGCTCACCTACGTGGGCTTCTTCTTCCCCATGATCCTCACCCGCCTCCACGAGTGGTTCACTTACCCAATGATGCTGGGCTTCGGCGCGGTCATGGCCGTGTTGGCGCTGATTGTGGTGACCATTTTCTCCCGCCGTTTCCTGCCCGCCGAAGTCTAGATTTTTTCTCGACGCCCACCTCGGGCCAGCACCGCGACCTGCAGGGCTACGCCCACCAGCGGGCCAATCCCCAGGCTCAGCGCGGAGCGCATCTCTGCTGAGGTATCCACCAGCAGCAGCGCAATGCAGGCGATGGTGGCCACGATCCATCCGGCCACGTAGAGCGTGTGCCTATCCGCAGCCAGTGCTGCAGATCCCGTGATCATGAGCAGCGCGGTGGAGCCAGAGGCCACGGTGAGTACCGCCAGCGCAGAAGCAGAAACCACCAGCTCTTCTGCGAAGAACAATCCCATGAGCGTCTGTCCGAGGAAGTAGGCGGCAGCGCCACCGAATGCGGCCACCGCGATGACCGCGAGCATCGGCACCAGGCAGGCGCGCAATACGTTGTCGCGGTGCTTCGTGAAGTGAACGATCAGCGCAGGCTGAAAGCGCTGCATGGGTACCAGGATGGGCGCGCGGGTCAAGGTCACTGCGGTGATGGTGGCCGCCAGGGCGCCGGCGGCCACGTCTGCATCCGAGGTGAAGCGCAGCAACACGGGGAAACCGGTGATGATCATCGCGTTCGCACCGCTGGCCACCATCGCCTTCAGGCAGCGATTCACGAACGCTGCAGAACCCACATCAGCCTTCTCGGAGAGCAGCGCGCGGGTGCCGGGAGAAATCAGCAGGAAGAGCAACCAGGTGGCCGCGCCAATGACCGTGACCAGCAGGAACGCCAGCAGCTGCCATCCCATCAGCCAGGCCCACACCGCCAAGGCCAGGCGGATCAGCGAATCGAACGCGATGAGCCAGGCGAAGATGGTCCACTGGCTGGCAGCAGAGATGAGCCCGCACACCGTGGCCTGAAAGGCATAGGCCACCAATCCCACCACCATGAGCACCGAGCCCCAGATCTGCAGATCCGGGCTGACCACCGGCGCCCACCACGGGGCGGTCGCCGCAGCCAAGAGCCCGGAGACCACGGCAAAACCCGAGGTGAGGCGGAAAGGGGCAGCTGGCTTAACGGGGGCGTCAGGAGCAGATTCGAGGAACCCCGCGCCAGAGCGGCGCGCTGTGACCGCCCGGGCAGTCTCCTGCAAGAGGCCATCCAGCAATCCGGCCAGAGCGAAGAACAGGCCCCAATAGACCATGAAGTCTTCGTAGGCCGAGGCGCTGAGCCCCCGCGCTGCCACGAGGATCACTGCGTATCCAGCGATCGCCACCGCAATGGTGGCCAAGGAAAGCGCGCGCATGGATCAGAGAACTACCTATTCATCCTCGACGCTAGTACCCGCAGGCAAAGCCGCGCAGTCCGCATCGGTGAGGTAGACGGGTGCCGAATCGGCAGAACCGTTGGTTTCCCGGCCCGGGAAGGGCAGAGGAAATTCGGGGAGCTCGGGTGAACGGAGCCAGGCGTCGAAAAAGGAAGAAACCTCGCGCGCAGCTTCCGTTGAATCAAGGCAGAAACGGTGCTCCACGAGGGTCGCGGCCACCAAGTTTTCCAGGTCGCTGGTTTCCACCAGGCCCATCTTGTGGGAGGTGGTCCACTTTTCCAGCATGGGGAAGAAGGCCACATCACCCAGCCACATGCGCAGGGCATGGACCGTCAGGGCGCCGCGCTTGTACACGCGATCATCGAACATCTTCGCAGCTCCTGGCTCTGCAAGCAGCATGTCCTGCGGCTTTTGCAGCAACTTGCGGTAGTGCACCCACGCGTGGTGGGCGGCCGGGATTTCGCGGGAATGCTCGAACCAGAGCCACTCCGCGTAACAGGCAAAGCCCTCGTTGAGCCAGATATCGCGCCACTCCACCAGGCCGACCGAATTGCCGAACCACTGATGGGAAAGCTCATGGGCGATCAACCGCTCCCACGTGCCCTTGCCATCGCAATGGTTGCAGCCAAACATGCTCTTGGCCTGGGCTTCAAGGGGGATCTCCAGCCTCTCGGGGGCGATCACCACCTCGTAGCTGGGGAAGGGATAAGGCCCGAACATCTGGCTGTAGATCTCCACCATCTCAGTCTGATTGTGGAAATCCTGATGGAAGCGCTCCCGCACCTGGCGGGCCTGAGGCGTGCCATTGGGCAGCCACGCGCCCACGGGGACTTTCTTTTTGCCCACCTTCGCCGGGCGCAGAACCTCATGGCGGAACGGGCCCACGTACATCGCGGCCAGGTAGGTGGACATGGGGTAATCCACCACATACTCGCGAGTGGTCTTGGCCCGGGCAGAGGTCTCCTCAACGAGGTCACCGGTTGCCACCGCGACAATATCCCGGTGCGTGGACACGCGGATGCGATAGGTGGCTTTCTCATCAGGGGTGTCGTCGCAGGGGAACCAGCTGGGAGCGCCATTGGGCTGACCAGCCACGAGAGCACCTTCGTTGGTCTCCTCCCAACCCACGGATCCCCACGGGGAGCGCAGAGGATGAGGCTTGCCGGAATAGCGGATGGCGATCTCGAAGGAAAGATCCGCGGGCAGCTCATTGGCGAAGGTGAGGCGCAGCTTGTTGTTGCTCTGGGCATAGCGGCGCAACTCGAGGAGTTCTGGCTGCGCGGCGGACAAGCCGTGGCCGGTGAGTTTCACGGAAGCCACGCGCAGGGTGTGGGCCAGATCCAGGGTGAGGGTCTTGAGCTCCCGGTAGTTCTCCACCGTCAGCGTGGCCGTGGCGTTCAGAAAATTAGGCCCCGCGTTGTAATCCATATCCAGGAAATAAGAATGGATGTGGAATCCCAAGTTGTAATCCACGCCCGTGTACGGGTCGCGGGCTCCATCGATTGGGCTAACGCGTAAAGGCCTAGAGGTAGTCACACAAGCACCCTACTCGTTGGGTATAAAAAAAGAGAATAACCAGCCATTTGGCGGTTATTCCCTGGTTTTCCCGCCGGGTGAGGCGGGGTGTTGGCTAGTTGCCCTGATTAATTGCTCCGTTCAGTTGCTCAGGGGGAAGAAGTCGGCGATGTCTGCGGCAGAACCGGTGCCACCGTTGGCTGCGTGGTGCAGATCCTGCGCTGGGCCTGGCTGCTGAGCACCGGTGTTCAGGCCCTTGACCAAAGTGGCCCAGAAATCGCGGGTGTCATCCTGCCAATAGCCCCACTGGTGGGTGCCCTGTGGGCGGAAGTTGTAGTTCACTGGGATGCCCGCAGCGTTGGTCCGGCCAGCCAGATCCAGGGTGCAGAGGTTAGTGGCGGCCTCAATTGCGCCACCCTCCACGGTCACCTTGGCGGAACCGACAACGTCGCCGTTGACGCGAGGGGAGTTCAGCAGGTCGTGGCGACCCACGATTCCGGAGCCGTTGGATACGTAGATGTTGGACTGGCCGCGCAGCTTCTCTGCATTGAGGAGCGCATCATTGTGCAGCGCAGTTGGAGAGTTCAGCGCTCCCCACATCTGACCGAAGTTCGCGCCACCGCGGCCCAGAGTCAGGTTGATGAAGCTGGAGGTGATGGGGTTGGTGGTGGAGGCACAACCGGAGAAAGAACCGATGGCGGAGTAGAAGCCTGGGTTGTGCTGAGCGTAGAGCAGGGAGGTGGTGCCGGTCATGGACATGCCGGCCAGTGCGCGGTTGCCATTAGCCTTGATGGCTGGCTCGAGGCCCTGAGGCAGTTCCTGGGTGAGGTAGGTTTCCCATTTCTGCTTCTGACCTGCTGGGTTGCCTTCCTTATCCACGCCTTCCAGCTGTGGAACGTTCTGCTCCCAATCGGTGTAGTAGGAGTAAGCGCCAGCCATAGGGATGACGATGTTGGCGCCAATGCCTGGGGAGGTCATCTGGCCGCGAGCCTTCTTCTGGTCATCGCGCTTGCCTTCATTGCCGCCGTAGTACTCAATCACGTCGGTCTGAGCCAGCCAGTTTGCGCGGCCTTCTCCACCATCTGCACCGTTGAGCAGGTAGAGGGTAGGCGCGTTATCGCGCTTTGCTGGATCCACTGGGCGGATGAGCACCACTGGGATCAGGCGGTTCATGGAAGGGGAGTAGGTGGAAACCTCTTCTACCGCGTATCCAGCCTTCTGGTAGTTCGCGACGATGGTGCGCCACTTGGTCTTTTCCAGATCCTGGTGAGGGGTCGCCGTGTTGAGCTGCACCTCAGCCGGGGCAACGGCCGGTGCTGCGGTGGCAGCAGGCTGGGCGAATGCGACGGGGTTTGCCACGGTGGTGATGGCAAGAGGGGCGACAACTGCAAGTGCTGCAGCGGTGACGCGGAATACGGTGCGCTTCATGTGTGGCTGACCTTCAAGAAATTCGGTTCCGGCACGATTCTTCTTTGAACCAATGCTTTAGTTACCTCTGGAACACTACAGGCTCAACGCAGAAAAAGTAGTGCCAATTATCAACCTCTTGGCAGCCAACTCCACGGTTTCGCACCGTCCCACCCTCAGGGGCTTCACCTTCGCTGCAGGCGCATCGCTCATTCGCCACTCAGCCGGGGTTCAGCTGACTGTGAGCAAGTTCATAAAATTATACGCTCCTGGGGGTGCGAAACACCCGGGGTTCTGGGATTATTAATCCGCTTGACCAAGCAATCCGTGCTTTTTCTTAGATAGTGAGACACTCCCCATGAACGCTGCAGTGCAAGAAACCTACAATTCCTTCCTCCAGGACAACTTCACCATTTCTACCCTGTCCCCACAGGACATCTTTCGCGATGCCTACCTGGTGGTCGGCGACGTGGTTATGGATGCAATCGTCCTTGCCAGTGCCTTCACCAGCTAAAAATCTTTAGCTAGCTAGCCCTCCGCTCTTCGCACGGTTTTCCGGCAGGTCGCGCCCCACACTGCGAACTGCGCAGCTGCGCGTTCTCTAGGGGAGAGACGCGTAAATGTGCGGATGGGTACACCGGAGGCAAGACAGCCACGGGTCTAAGGCGTATCCTTGGACACCGTGGCTGAACATTATGATCTAGTAGTACTCGGTGCAGGTCCCGGTGGATACGTGGCAGCAATCCGCGCATCCCAGCTGGGCCTCAAGACCGCCGTTATCGAGAAGCAGTACTGGGGTGGTGTGTGCCTCAACGTTGGTTGTATCCCCTCTAAGGCACTGATCCGAAATGCGGAACTTTCGCACACCATCACTCGCGAGGCCAAGACATTCGGCATCACGGGTGACAACATTTCCATGGACTTCGGGGTGGCTCACCAGCGCTCCCGCAAGGTCTCTGAGGGCATCGTCAAGGGTGTCCATTACTTGATGAAGAAGAACAAGATCACGGAGATCAACGGCAAGGGATCCTTCAAGGATGCCAAGACCATTGAGGTTTCCGAGGGTGATGATGAAGGCAAGACCATCACCTTCGATAACTGCATCATCGCTACCGGTTCCGTGGTTCGTTCCATTCCTGGCGTGGAGCTGGGCGGCAACATCGTCTCCTACGAGGAGCAGATCCTCAACGTGGACAAGCCAAACTCCATGGTCATCATCGGTGCTGGTGCCATCGGCATGGAGTTCGCCTACGTTCTGGCGAACTTCGGCGTGGACATCACCATCGTCGAGTTCATGGACCGCGTTCTTCCCAATGAGGACAAGGACGTGTCCAAGGAGATCACCAAGCACTACAAGAAGCTTGGTGTGAAGCTCAAGACCGGTTACAAGACCACCGAGGTCCGTGACAATGGCGAGGGCAAGGGCGTTGAGGTGGACATCGAGTCCTCCGATGGCTCCAAGACCGAAACCATCAAGGCTGATCGCGTGATGGTCTCCATCGGCTTCGCCCCTCGCGTGGAGGGCTTTGGCCTGGAGAACACCGGCGTGAAGCTCACCGAGCGCGGTGCCATCGATATCGATGACCACATGCGCACCAACGTTGATGGCATCTACGCCATCGGCGATGTGACCGCGAAGCTCCAGCTGGCTCACGTGGCTGAGGCGCAGGGCGTGGTTGCCGCTGAGGTCATGGCTGGCGAAGAGACCCAGCTGCTCGGCGATTACAACAACATGCCGCGCGCCACTTTCTGCTCCCCACAGGTTGCTTCCTTCGGTTACACCGAGGAGCAGGCCAAGAAGCGCGCTGAGGAGCAGAGTCGCGAGATCAAGGTCTCCACCTTCCCATTCAGCGCCAACGGCAAGGCTGCCGGCCTGGGTCACGCAGTGGGCTTCGTGAAGCTCATTGCTGATGCGGAGTACGGCGAGCTCATCGGCGGACACCTGGTTGGTCCAGATGTTTCTGAGCTGCTGCCAGAGCTGACTTTGGCGCAGCGCTTCGACCTCACCGCTGGTGAGATCGGTCGCAACGTGCACACCCACCCAACGTTGTCCGAGGCGATGAAGGAAGCCGCCGAAGGCATCGAAGGCCACATGATCAACCTGTAGCCTTCACTTTTCCCGGGTCGTCCTGCTTCGTGCAGGGCGGCCTTTTTTATTTTTCGACGCCCACCTCTCCAGCCTCCTCAGTATGGCGAAATGGTGGAGCTGTGGGCATCCACGGTGAGCGGGCGGTGGATCGGTGGGAATGCGCGCTGCGGACAGCTATCCCTGGGGCACATCCGGCAGCCCGAGCCGATTGGGGTGGCGGCGCGAGGATCGGAGAGATCCAAGCCGTCCGAGTACACGGTGCGGGAAGCATGGCGCAGTTCGCAGCCCAGGCCAATGGCGAACATCTTGCCGGGCTGACCCCACTGGGAGCGATGGTGATTGACGGTGCGGGCGATCCACAGGTAGGTGCGGCCATCGGGCATCTGTGCCATCTGGCGCATGATCTTGCCCGGGTAGGAGAAGGTCTCATACACGTTCCACAGCGGGCAGGTGCCGCCGGAATTGGAGAGGTGCAGGCCGGAGGCGGATTGCCGCTTGGACATGTTGCCCGCGCGATCCACGCGCACGAAGGTGAACGGGATTCCGCGCAGGCTCGGCCGCTGGAGGGTGGAGAGGCGGTGACAGACGGTTTCATAGCCCACCCCGTAATCGCGCATGAGAAACTCAAGGTCATAGCGTGATTCTTCGGCCGAGGCGTGGAACAACGCGTAGGGGAGCAGGAGGGCTGCGGCCCAGTACGTGGCCAGTCCGCGGGATGCCAGCGCCTGGGAGCTCTCCGAGGTGAAATGCCCCAGTTCTACCAAGGAGGAGATGGTATCTCCGGCCTCCAGATAGGCCAGCTCCGTGGCCAGGCGGAAGGCAATCTGGCCCGGGCGCATTTTGGAGGAGACGAATATCTGCTGGGTGGCGGCGTCGAACTTATGTTGGGTGTCACCCATTTCCGGTGAATAGTTTACGGCGATGCCGTGTTGGCTGCGCAAGCGTTCCGCGATGATTTCCTCGGTGTGGCGGATCTGCTGGTTGCCCAGCTGCAGGGCGTGTGCCAGCTGCTCGGCCTGCTTATCCAGCACGTCAACGTAATTCTGGCGGGAGTAGAAGTAATCGCGCACCTCTTCATGCGGCATGCTGAAGACTTCCGGGCCAGAAGCTCGGCCGAAGAGCTCACCGCGGGGCGTGATCGAGAGCACCGCCGAGCCCTGGATGCGCTCCTCGGTGGCCAGGGTGAGTTTGTCCGAGACGTTGCGGTAGCGCGAGTGCATGTCCACCATCGCGCGGGCCACCGCGGGGTGATTGCGCACCAGGGAGGCCAATTCCACCACGTCCAGTGGAGAGGGGCAAATCTCCCGGTCCATCACCACATCCTGCAGTTCGGCCAGCAAGCGGGTGGAATCTCCGGCGGCAAAGAAGGTGGCGTCCACTCCGAAAGCCTCGGTGATCCGCTCCAAAACCTTGACGGTCAGGGGGCGAACATCGTGCTCGATCTGATTGACATAGCTCGCGGAAAGCTGCAAGGTCTGGGCCAGCTGAGCCTGCGAAATATCCCGCTCCTTGCGCAATTGGCGCAAGCGAGAACCCACGAAAGTGCGCTCGTTGGTGGCTGGCTCGGAATTCATGGGTTACAGACTATCTACTATTCGGGGCGCGCTTGGGGATCAGGGTTCTTGCGGGCCTTAATGATCCCGTTGGGGAGCGTGGGCGCGGGCAGCCAACTCATGCCATCCGCATTCTTATCCGGGCCACCATGGCCCACATAACCCTCGACGGTGCCGAACTGCTCCGTGCGTTCCTGCCACTGCTCGCGGAACTCGGCGATCTCCTCGCTGGTTCGACCCACGAAATTCCACCAGATCACGATCTCCTCGCCGAAGGGCTCACCACCGAGGAGCACGGCTCGGGCAGGCTGGTCCGAATCATTGCGCAGGTGGAGAACCTCTGCGCCCACCCCCGTGTAGCCGATTCCCGCGCGGGGAAGGGGCACGCCTTCGAGGTGAATGGAGCCGGTGTCGAGCAGCAAGCCATGCTCAAAGGAGGGATCGACGGGAAGTTCGATCTCCGCCCCGGGATCCAGGCGAATTTCCGCACCCAACAGCGGGGTGAATGTGGTGACTTCGCTGGTCGCGCCCGCGAGCGTCCCGAGGAAGACCAACGCAGAGCCGCCCTCCAATTCCGTGACGGGAGGAACGTAGTGCTCGAAGTTTCGTGGGGCCGAGGAGCGGGTGGAATCCGGGAGGGCAGCCCAGAGCTGCAGGCCGTGGAGCTCGGTGGTCTCCGCGGTGGAGGTTTCCGAATGGCAGATGCCGGTGCCGGCGGTCATGAGGTTGACCTCACCCGGGCGGACAATCCCGCGGTTTCCACCGGAATCGATGTGTTGGATCTGACCGGAGAAAAGCCAGCTCACGGTCTGCAATCCGGTGTGCGGGTGCGGGGCCACGTCCATGCCACCGGTGCGGGAGACATCGTCGGGGCCGTAGTGATCCGCGAAGCACCACGCACCGATGAGCGAGCGCTTGCGCTGTGGAAGGGTGCGGCGCACATTCATGGCGCGCGGTCCGCCCAGGGGCACCTCGCGGGCGGTGATGATCTCCACGGGAACGTAGTCTTGGCCAGCGCTTTCCGCATCGGCGCAGCCTGCGCTCTGGCACAACATTTCCGCCGGGTCGGTATCGGTATTGCTCATCAGCTCATTCTAGCCACTCATCCACTACCGACCGGCTAACTAGGTGGCATATCACCTATAAACACAAAAAAGTAGGACGAGCCCGAAAGCCCGTCCTACTGTTTGGGCAGTATCCGCTAGGAACCTGCTGTTATCCGGCTGTTGTCTTCATGCTGCGAAGAGCGGTGAAGAGTGAGCCGAGATAAGCAGCGGCTTAGTGGAACTGGCCCTCCTCGGTGGAGCCGCGCAGAGCGGTGGTGGAGGAGTTTGGATCCACGGTGGTAGCAACGCGGTCGAAGTAACCGGCGCCAACCTCGCGCTGGTGCTTCACAGCGGTGAAGCCGCGCTCGTCGGCAGCCTTGAACTCGCGGTTCTGCAGGTCCACGAATGCAGACATCTGGTTGCGGGCGTAGCCGTAAGCCAGGTCGAACATGCCGTAGTTGAGGGAGTGGAAGCCAGCCAGGGTGATGAACTGGAACTTGAAGCCCATTGCGCCCAACTCGTTCTGGAACTTGGCGATGGTGTCATCGTCCAGGTGTGCAGACCAGTTGAAGGAAGGGGAGCAGTTGTAGGCCAGCAGCTGGTCTGGGAACTCGGAGCGAACGGACTCAGCGAACTTCTTGGCGAGCTCGAGGTCAGGGGTTCCGGTCTCCATCCAGATGAGGTCGGCGTAAGGAGCGTAAGCCTTCGCACGTGCAATACAAGGCTCGATGCCGTTCTGCACGTTGTAGAAGCCCTCAGCGGTACGGCCGCCGGTCAGGAATGGCTTGTCGCGATCGTCAACGTCGGAGGTCAGCAGGGTTGCAGCCTCGGCATCGGTACGAGCGATAACCAGGGTTGGGGTGTTGGCAACGTCAGCAGCCAGGCGAGCAGAGTTCAGGGTACGAACGTGCTGCTGGGTTGGGATCAGAACCTTGCCACCAAGGTGTCCACACTTCTTCTCGGAAGCGAGCTGATCTTCCCAGTGGGAGCCAGCGGCGCCGGCCTTGATCATGGCCTTCTGCAGTTCGTAGACGTTCAGTGCGCCACCGAAGCCGGCTTCGCCGTCGGCCACGATTGGAACAACCCAGTTGTCCACGGAGGTGTCGCCCTCAACGCGAGCGATCTCATCAGCACGCATCAGAGCGTTGTTGATGCGCTGCACAACGTTAGGAACGGAGTTTGCTGGGTACAGGGACTGGTCTGGGTAGGTGTGACCGGAGAGGTTTGCATCACCAGCAACCTGCCAACCGGACAGGTAGACAGCCTTCAGGCCAGCGCGGACCTGCTGCACAGCCTGGTTACCGGTCAGTGCGCCCAGTGCGTTGATGTAAGAATCATCGCCCTTGGTGACACCTTCCCAGAGGATTTCAGCGCCACGACGAGCCAGGGTGTTCTCTTCGAGAACGGTGCCCTGCAGCTCCTCAACCTGTGCTGCGGTGTAATCGCGGGTGACGTTTGCCCAACGTGGGTTTTCGTCCCAATCCTTTTGGATTTCTGCAGCTGTACGTACCTTGCCAGTGTTACTCATCTGGAAATTCACTTCCTTAAAGAAGAATTTGTGCCTATCAGTTCAGTGCGTGATGCACTGTACGTGCACGACCAGCAGCCACCGTGATCATCGGATGCCCAACTGCTTCGTGCTTAAGACGTGAGCGAGACAATGTGCCGATGATAAGTGTGCTCTATGTCGCTATCTACCAAGATACCTGCCTAATTTCCCTCGTCAATCCTGTTAAATATTCAAATTCTGTGCGGGGGTGACCCATTATTTTGCAAAGTTTGCAAAGTTCGCTGGTGGCAGCATCGTTGCTGTTCATGTGCATAAGCCCGCTCTTTCAGTGATCTTGCAGGGCATTTTGTGAAAGTTGCACAGCCTAAGGTTGGCGTCGAAAAATAAGAAAAGATTGCCGGGTGTGGGGAGAAGGTTGGGTTATGTCCCCAAGTCGGGGGTGAGAAATTTTGGGGCTGCAAAGAATGGTGCACAGCGTGACCCTCGTCACCTAATGTGGGGATATAAGTACTCTTCCAAGAGATAGAGGTGTAGTCATGACTGAAAATCAAGCACAGAAGCGCATCGATGCTGGTGGCCTGCAGGTCTCCGAGACCCTATATAACTTCGTGAATAACGAAGTGCTGACCCGCATCGGTCGCGAAAGCGAAGACAAGCAGAAGGCTTTCTGGGACGGCTTCGGCAAAATTGTTGAGGAATTTACTCCCCGCAACCGCGAACTGCTGGCCAAGCGCGATGAGCTGCAGTCCAAGCTGGACGAGTGGTACTCCACCCACAAGGGTGAGCAGAACCCCGAGGAGTACACCGCGTTCCTGAAGGAGATCGGTTACCTGGTGGAAAACCCAGGTGACTTCGAGATCAACACGGAGAACATTGACTCCGAGATCTCCACCACCGCCGGCCCGCAGCTGGTGGTTCCCATCCTTAACGCCCGCTTTGCCCTCAACGCGGCCAACGCTCGCTGGGGTTCTTTGTACGACGCCCTCTACGGCACCAACGCCATCTCCGAAGAAAACGGAGCGGAAAAGGGCAAGGGATACAACAAGGTCCGTGGCGACAAGGTCATCGAATGGGGACGCGAGTTCCTCGACCGCTCCGTGCCACTGGAATCCGGCTCCCACAAGGACGTGACCGAGTACTCCATCGCTTCCGGCCAGTTCACCGCCACGATCGATGGCAACGAAGTTCGCCTGCAGGAGCCAGAGGCATACGTTGGCTTCTCCGGTAACAAGGACAAGCCAGAGGGCATCCTGCTGCGCAAGAACGGCATGCACCTGAACATTCAGATTGATCCTGAATCTCCAGTGGGCAGCACCGACATGGCTGGCGTGAAGGACATCGAGCTGGAGTCCGCCATCTCCACCATCATGGACTTCGAAGACTCCGTGGCCGCAGTGGACGCCACCGACAAGACCCTGGGCTACACCAACTGGCTGGGCCTGAACACCGGCGAGCTGTCCGAAGAGGTGCAGAAGGGTGACAAGACCTTCACCCGTACCCTGAACGCGGACCGCACCTTCACCGGTCGTGATGGCTCCGAGATCCGCCTGCACGGCCGCTCCCTGTTGTTCGTGCGCAACGTGGGTCACCTCATGCAGAACCCAGCGATCCTGGATCAGCAGGGTGAGGAAATCTTCGAGGGCATCCTGGACGGTGTGATCACCGCTGCTGCCGCTATCCCTGGCCTGGATGAGAACAACTCCCTGCGCAACTCTCGCAAGGGCTCCATCTACATCGTGAAGCCAAAGCAGCACGGACCGGAAGAAGTGGCGTTCACCAACGACCTCTTCGCCGCTATCGAAGACCTGCTGGAGCTGCCACGCTTCACCCTGAAGGTGGGTGTGATGGACGAAGAGCGCCGCACCTCCGCCAACCTGGATGCCTGCATCGCTGCCGTGAAGGACCGCCTGGCGTTCATCAACACCGGCTTCCTCGACCGCACCGGCGACGAGATCCACACCTCCATGGTTGCCGGCCCAATGATCCGCAAGGGCGAGATGAAGACCGCTCCTTGGATGCTGGGTTACGAAGATCAGAACGTGGATGCCGGACTGGCTCACGGTCTGCCCGGTAAGGCGCAGATCGGTAAGGGAATGTGGGCAAAGACCGAGCTCATGGCGGAAATGCTGGAAGAGAAGATCGGTCAGCCTAAGCAGGGCGCATCCACTGCATGGGTTCCTTCCCCAACCGGTGCTTCCCTGCACGCCACGCACTACCACGAAGTAGATGTGTTCGCGGAGCAGGAGAAGCTGCGCACCGAAGGCCGCCGCGATACCCTCGGCAAGATCCTCACCGTGCCAGTGGCCGGCCCCGCTAACGGCGAGGGCAACGCCACCTGGTCTGCTGAAGAGATCAAGGAAGAAGTGGACAACAACTGCCAGTCCATCTTGGGTTACGTGGTCCGCTGGGTTGAGCAGGGCGTGGGTTGTTCCAAGGTGCCGGATATCCACGATATCGACCTCATGGAAGACCGCGCTACGCTGCGCATTTCCTCCCAGCTGCTCACCAACTGGCTCAAGCACGGTGTGGTGACCGAGGAGCAGATCCTCGAGTCCCTGCAGCGCATGGCCGCCAAGGTTGACGGACAGAACGAAGGCGATGCTGCGTACCGCAACATGGCGCCAAACTTCGATGAGTCCGTGGCTTTCCAGGCTGCCAAGGACTTGATCCTGAAGGGCCAGGAGCAGCCATCCGGTTACACCGAGCCGATCCTGCACGCGCGTCGTCGCGAGTTCAAGGAAAAGAACGGCATCGCCTAAGCGCTGCTGACTTCTTGAGGTTCTAGTTTCTGGAGACAGTTTCTAGAGGCCGTTTCTAGAGATAAAGGCACGTTCCCCGCAGTGGTGGGGGACGTGCCTTTTGTCATTCCTGGTGGCTTTTCCCATCAGACATTCCAAGTAGCCCGCGCGCACCCCAAGTAGTGCTGCCCGGCCGGAAAACGCGCGCGCCGTTAACATAGAACCCGGTTGATTTATGGGTAGTACAGGCGAATATGAAACGAACCCCTCCGTGGGAAGGAATCCAAGGATCATGGCTCAGCTTGAGAAGGCATTGTTTAGCTACCGCGCGCTCTTGTTCGATCTCGATGGGGTGATCACCCCCACCGCCAAACTCCACCGCGAGGCCTGGAGTAGGATGTTCACCGCGTTCTTGGAAGCGCACCAGGCTGCGCCCTACACGGAGCAGGATTATTTCGATTACCTCGATGGACGCCGCCGGGATGAGGGCGTGGCAGCACTCCTCGCCAGCCGCAACATCACCTTGGAGCCAGGTACCACGGAGGACACCGCGGAGCTGGATACCGTGCACGGTCTGGGTGCGCGCAAGAACCAGGATTTCCTGCAGCTCGTGGAAGAAGGCGTGGTGGCCTATCCCGCTTCCGTGAAGTTGCTGGATAAGTGGCAGGAATTGCAGGCTGCGGGGGAAGAGGTGCCACGGATGGCTATCGTGAGTTCCTCAAAGAACGCCAAGCCAGTCCTTGAGGCTGCCGGGTTGCTGGATCGCTTTGAGCTGGTGGTGGATGGGCTGGTGGCCCATGAGCTGGACCTGCCCGGAAAGCCCGCGCCGGATACCTACCTTTACGCCGCAGAACAGTTGGGCGTGAGCGCTGCAGATGCCGTGGTGCTGGAAGATGCCACCAGCGGAGTGGCCAGCGGACGCGCCGGAAACTTCGGGCTGGTGGTGGGTGTGGATCGTGGCACCGGTGTGAAGGCTTTGGAAGAAGCGGGTGCGGATATAGTGGTGTCCGAATTGGACGAGCTCATTGAGGACCTAACTTAACCGCCAGTGCTGTTGTTCAAGCTGTACTGCTTTTCCCATTTTCTACCTCGTTGAAGGAACACGGCAATGTCATTGACAGATGGTTCACGGTCCCAGCTGGAGGCGTTTCTCAAGAAGCGTCGCGAAGGCAAAATTCATGGGCCGTACCGCCCCATCAACGGCGGCAACCTGGCGGATGAAGATTTCCGCGCTGACCGCAAGCACCACCATGTGGATCCTTTCGCCATGATTGACCGGCAGAACAACCCGGTGGATGAGTGGGCGCTGGTGGAAACCCGCCCCAACCGCATGCACCTGGGTGTTTCGGAGACTCTGTTCGCCCTGTCCAATGGCTACATGGGCCTGCGTGGCAACCCGGAGGAAGGCCGGGATTCCTCAGCTCATGGCACGTTCATCAACGGGGTGCATGAAACCTGGGATATCGAGCACGCCGAGGACGCCTATGGCCTGGCCCGCGCCGGGCAGGGGATCGTCAGCGTTCCTGATGCCAAGGCCATGCGCCTGTACATCGATGACGAGCCTTTGCGTCTGGGTAATGCCGAGGTTGAGGATTACAGGCGCAGCCTCGATTTCCGCGAGGGAGTGCTGCGCCGTTCAATGATCTGGCGCACCCCGGCGGGCAAGCGCGTGCGTGTCACCTCCGAGCGCATGGTCAGCTTCCAGGAACGCCACCTGGCCATCATGAGCCTGGAGGTGGAACTGCTAGATGATGATGCCGCCGTGGTCATCAGCTCCCAGCTGCTCAACCGCGAAGATGGCGAGGGAGAATTCCCGGACAACAATGCGCGGGAAGCCAACGAAGAGGCCTTTGATCCCCGCCGCGGCGAGGAGTTCGTGGAGCGGGTATTCATCCCGAAGTACCAATCCCAGCCCGAGCCAGAGCGTGCCACCCTGGGCTTCCAGATCAACCACTCCGGGATCACCGTGGCAGCCTCCATGGATCACGTGCTGGATATCTCCAACGCGCAATCGGCCGAGGACGTGGGCCTGGAAGTCTCCACTCATGTGGAAGAAGACGTGGCCAGCGTGACCTACCATGTCAACGGAAAAAAGGGCCTCAAGCTGCGACTAGAGAAGTTCGTGAGCTACCACTCTTCCCGCCACGTGGCCCCGCAGGAATTGGCGTTCCGCTGTGCCCGCACCCTCAACCGCGCCAAGTCGGTGGGCTTCCACAATTTGTTGGTTAACCAGGCGGAATGGCTGGCGCGCTTTTGGGAGCGGTCCGACGTCAAAATCACCGGCCAGCCACAAGTCCAACAAGCCGTGCGCTGGAATCTCTTCCAGCTGATTCAGGCCTCCGCCCGCGCGGAGACCAGCGGCATTCCCGCCAAGGGCATGACCGGAGCGGGTTATGGCGGGCATTACTTCTGGGACACGGAAGTCTACGTACTGCCGTTCCTGAGTTACACCAATCCCGTGTTTGCGCGTAACGCGCTGCGTTTCCGTTACGACATGCTGCCGGCTGCCAAGCAGCGAGCTCTGGAGCTTTCCCACGATGGTGTGCTGTTCCCGTGGCGCACCATCAATGGGCAGGAATCCAGCGCCTACTATGCGGCGGGTACTGCCCAGTATCACATCGATGCAGACATCGCCTTTGCCCTGATGAAGTACGTCCACGCGACGGGTGACACCGATTTCCTCCTGGACCAGGGCATCCACATTCTGGTGGGTACGGCCCGGTTCTGGATGTCCCTCGGGTTCTTCAACAAGGCCGGGGATCGGTTCGAAATCCACTCCGTCACCGGGCCAGATGAGTACACCACGGTGGTGAACAACAACCTGTTTACCAATGTCATGGCGCAGTACAACCTGCGCGTGGCCGCGCGGGTCGTCCAGCAGATGCAGGTAGACCGCCCGGAGGTATATGAGGAACTTCTCCGTGAATCAGAGATCACCGAGCGCGAGCTGGAACTGTGGTTGACCGCAGCCAAGTGCATGTACATTCCGCTCAACGAAGAGCTGGGGATGAACCCGCAGGATGATCAGTTCCTGCAGCGCGAGGTATGGAACTTGGATGATCCGGATTCCGATCCGAAGCGCCCCCTGCTCCTGCACTACCACCCGCTGACCATCTACCGGTACCAGGTGGTGAAGCAGGCCGATGTGGTCTTGGCGCTCTTCCTGCAGGGTCAAGCGTTCAGCACAGAGCACAAGCGTGCCGATTATGACTACTATGACCGCCTCACCACGGGAGACTCCACGTTGTCCGCAGTAGTGCAGGCCATCATGGCAGCTGAGCTGGGTTATCGCGAGAAGGCGGAGAGCTTCTTCTACCGCGGGCTGTTCGTGGACCTGGCTAACTTGCACGGTAACGCCAAGGATGGCGTGCACATCGCGTCCTGCGGTGGCGTGTGGTCCGCATTGACGTGTGGCTTCGGCGGTTTCCGCGATTACAACGGCCATTTCTCCATCAGCCCTCGTTTGCCGGAGGAGTGGGAAGGTCTGGAATACAACCTGACTATTCGTGGCGCTCGGTTGAATGTGAAGGTGCGGCCGGACGGCGTCGAATTAAAGGTGACCGATGGCGAGGGTGAAGTTGGCCCGATCTGGGTGATGGGCCACAGCGTCACCGTGGGTCGAGAGCCGGTCTTCGTGGAGGGCGATACATTGCTCACCGACGACTCTGCGGATTCCACCCGGGCGCATGATCGGGCAATCGCGGAAGACACCCGCTCTTATTCTGCGTTGTTTGATTAGTCGCCCGACTAGTTCGCACCCCGCGGCCGTCTCACAAACACCCACCAGCCGGCCCGCGCGAAAGCGCCTCTATTACGCAACGTGCATATTGCGGAAATAGGCCATGTCAAGTGTGAAAACGTACAAATTGCAGCCATTGCGCCAAAACTCCCCCTTATCGGGGTGTGCACGCGCAAAGTTCACCCGGGTGAACTAGTGGGGCACGGTGTCCAGCACTTAAAGTAACGGAGACACTGGAGGTGCCATGACTGTTAAATTTGACGACCGTGAGGCAATTTCTCACGGAATGATTCGTACTAAGCCGCTGCGCAAGAAGCCCGGCTTCCCAACTTGGGCAATGAAGCTGACGATGGCTGTGACTGGCATCATCTTCGGCCTCTACGTTCTCGTACATATGCTCGGCAACTTGAAGATCTATGCCGGCGCAGAATCCTTTAATACTTACGCCGATTTCCTCCGCGAATTCGGCTACCCACTGCTGCCACACGAGAGCTTCCTGTGGATCGCGCGCATCGTGCTGCTGATCTGCCTGGTTCTGCACGTGTCGTGCGGAATCTCCCTGGTGGGCCGCTCTCACCAGTCCCGCGGACGCTTCAAGCGCAAGAATATGGTGAGCAGCTGGAACACCTTTACTGCTCGCACGATGATCGTCACCGGCGTTGTGCTGCTGCTGTTCATTATCTTCCACATCCTGGATCTCACCCTCGGTGTGAGCCCAGCGGCGTCGGAAAACTTCCAAGGCGTAGTGGATGGCAATCACGCTGCATACCAGAACCTGGTGGAGTCCTTCTCCCGCCCAGTTGTAGCAATCTTCTACATCCTGGCCATGGTCATTCTGTTCATGCACCTGTCCCACGGCATCTGGCTGGCTTCCTCTGACCTCGGTATCACCGGTCACCGGACCCGTCAGGTCGTTCTCTGGATCTCGTACCTCCTGCCAGCCATCATCATGATCGGCAACATCTCTATCCCATTGGCCGTCATGCTCGGCTGGATTGATCAAGTGCCGTTCAACCCTGGCGCAGGCCACTAATCCGCGAGTCTGAAGGAGAATAAATATGAGCGTTATTAATAACCATCCGCACAATCAGACCGCGGACTTCAACTACGACGATGCCGTGGCTGCGTTTTCCGCACCACAGTCCAGCGTCTCCGGAGTATCCGTGGGCACCGTCCTCAAGGACAACGCCCCACACGAGGTTTCCCAGGACAAGCAGTGGCAGTATGCCAAAGAGCACTTTGGCATGGTGTCCCCGCTGAACCGTTCCAAGTTCACCATCCTCATCGTGGGCACCGGCTTGGCCGGCGGCGCTGCAGCTGCGGCTTTGGGTGAGTTGGGTTACGACGTCAAGGTCTTCACCTACCATGATTCCCCTCGTCGCGCGCACTCAATCGCTGCTCAGGGTGGCGTGAACTCTTCCCGTGGCAAGAAGCTGGATAACGACTCCACTTACCTGCACGCGAAGGACACCGTCAAGGGTGGCGACTACCGCTGCCGCGAGAACGACTGCTGGCGTCTGGCCATGGAGTCCGCCAAGGTGATCGACCACATGAACGCTGTGGGCGCACCATTCTCCCGTGAGTACGGCGGAACCCTGGCAACCCGTTCCTTCGGTGGTGTGCAGGTATCCCGTACCTACTACACCCGTGGACAAACCGGTCAGCAGCTGCAGCTGGCCACGACCTCTGCTCTGTACCGTCAGATCGGTGCAGGCAATGTGGAGATCTTCACCCACTCTGATCTCGTGGATCTGGTGGTAACCGAGGGTCGCTGTGAGGGCATCGTCACCCGCAACCTGATCACCGGTGAACTCACCGTTCACACCGGCCACGCCACCGTGCTGGCCACCGGCGGTTACGGCAACGTGTACCACATGTCCACGCTGGCCAAGAACTCCAATGCATCCGCCATCATGCGTGCATACGAGCTGGGCGCCTTCATGGCATCTCCTTCTTTCGTGCAGTTCCACCCCACCGGTCTTCCGGTGAACTCCACCTGGCAGTCCAAGACCATTCTGATGTCTGAGTCTCTGCGTAACGATGGACGTATCTGGACTCCGAAGCAGAAGGACGATCAGCGCGATCCCAACACCATTCCGGAAGAGGAGCGCGACTACTTCTTGGAGCGTCGCTACCCAGCCTTCGGTAACTTGGTGCCTCGCGATATCGCTTCCCGTGCCAACGCTCAGCAGATCAACGCTGGCTACGGCGTGGGCCCAATGAAGAACTCCGTGTACCTGGACTTGGGCGATGCAATCAACCGCCTGGGCAAGGACACCATCCGCGAGCGCTACTCCAACCTCATTCAGATGTACGAAGAGGCAATTGGTGAGTCTGCGTACGAAACCCCCATGCGTATTGCACCAACGTGCCACTACACCATGGGCGGCCTGTGGACCGACTTCAACGAGATGACCTCTATTCAGGGTCTGTTCTGCTCCGGCGAGTCCTCCTGGATGTACCACGGTGCAAACCGCCTGGGTGCTAACTCCCTGCTGTCCTCCTCCGTGGAAGGCTGGTTCACCCTGCCCTTCACCATCCCGAACTACCTGGCTCCAATGCTGGGTGACAAGATCGCGGATGTGGATTCCCCAGCAGCTCAGGAAGCCCTGGCTCGTGCGAAGTCCCGTTTCGATCGCATCATGAACATCAAGGGAACCGACCCACACGGTCCCGAGTACTACCACCGCCAGCTCGGCGAGATCCTGTACTTCTCCTGTGGTGTGTCCCGCAATGTCAAGGACATGCAGGAGGGCATCGATAAGATCCGCGCCCTGCGCGAGGACTTCTGGAACAACGTCCAGATCCCAGGTGATGCCGACTACATGAACCAGACCCTGGAGTACGCCACCCGCGTGGCTGACTACCTGGACCTGGGCGAGCTGATGTGCGTGGATGCACTGGACCGCGATGAGTCCTGTGGTGCCCACTACCGCGATGACCACCTCTCTGAAGATGGCGAAGCTGAGCGCGATGATGACAACTGGTGCTTCGTCTCCGCATGGGAGCCAGCCGGCGAGAACAAGTTCATCCGCCACGCTGAGCCCCTGTACTTCGACAAGATCCCGCTCATGACAAGGAATTACAAGTAATGAAACTGCATCTTGAAATCTGGCGTCAGGCGGGACCACACGCCGAAGGCCACTTTGAGTCCATTGACGTTGACGACGCAGAACCACAGATGTCCATCCTGGAACTGCTGGATCACGTCAACAACCGCAACATCGAGGCTGGCAAGGAAGCGTTCGCTTTCGCTTCTGACTGCCGCGAAGGCATCTGTGGCACCTGTGGCCTGATGGTCAACGACCGTCCCCACGGCCCAGACAAGAACAAGCCTGCGTGTCAGCAGCGTCTGCTCTCCTTCAAGGATGGCGACACCCTGAAGCTGGAGCCAATGCGTTCCGCTGCCTACCCAGTGATCCGGGACATGGTCGTGGACCGTTCCGCTCTGGACCGCGTGATGGAAAAGGGTGGCTTCATCACCGTTGCAGCAGGCACCGCACCTGATGCGGACTCCCTGTTGGTGAACCACGCTGATGCCGAGAAGGCACTGGATCACGCAGCCTGCATCGGCTGTGGCGCATGTGTGGCAGCGTGCCCTAACGGCGCTGCACACCTGTTCACCGGCGCGAAGCTGGTTCACCTGACCCTGTCCCCACTGGGCCGGGAAGAACGCAGCCGTCGTGCTACCAAGATGGTGGATGAGCTCGAGGAAAACTTCGGCCCATGTTCCCTGTTTGGTGAGTGTGCTGATGTGTGTCCTGCTGGAATCCCGCTGACCGCTGTGGCTGCAATCACAAAGGAACGCACCCGTGCCGCTTTCCGCGGCAAGGATGACTAAAGTGTTGAAGTAGACGCTGAAAGAAAGTAGGAGAACTTCATGCCTATCCCCAAGGAACTCCAGGTAGACCACCTCTACCGCGAGGGATACATCCCGTCCAGCTACGATGCGCCGCACTCTTCTCTGCAGCGCAGCCTCACCTGGATCGCCATGGGCTGCATTCTGGCCTCCATGGCCGGGTTTGGCACCATGACCTGGGGATTGTCCTCCTATGTTCATGATGCCCGTGCGGATGCAGCTGCATTCGCCATTGGTGGTGCCATCCTCGGATTCGGTCTGCTCTTCACCGGTTTCATCTTGGTTCACGTGGGACGCAAGAACTACCGTGATTACAAAGCGCGCACCGGCCGCTACATCTAAGCATCACTGAGATTTCCACCGCCTTCCGCATTGCCGCGGGGGCGGTGGTTTTTCCATTCCTAGAACACCCCCTCGTGAAGGATTCCATGAACGCAGCGTCTCAACCCACGGTTCGTTTCACTCGCTACCTCGATTGCGGCCACCCGGTGAAATCCCCGGATGCTAACTCCGCACCCTCCTTGGCAGAGGATGCACAGTTCATGCGCGAGAACCCCCAGCACACGCTGTTGAACGTGTACCCGACCCCCACCGCCTCCGATATTGAGCAGCTGGGACAGGCCCGTGGGCTCCACCCGCTGCTGGTGGAGGATCTCTTACAGGGTGAGCAGCGCCCGAAGCTGGAAATCTATGATGACGTGGTCTTCCTGGTTCTGCGCTCAACGCGCTATTTGGATGCCTCCGAGGAGGTGGAGTTCTCCGAGTTTCACGTGGTGCTCACTCCGCAGTCGGTGGATATCTTCTGCCAGGATGACAGGTGGATTGACGGCCGGGGTGGCGTCGATAAGAATGGCCGGCTTTCCAACGAAGAGGAATGGGAGGCGGTGCTCCTGGGCCACAACGATGCCCTCGACCTGCGGCCCGGGGTGATTGTTTATCGTTTTCTCGACGCCATCGTTGACTCTTACCTGCCGGTGTTGCGGGGCATCGCGGTGGATAAGGAACAGATTGAGCGGCAAGTCTTTTCCGGTGATCAGGCCGTGGCGCGAAGGATCTACCGGTTGAGCCAGGAGATCATCGACATGCAGCACGCCACCACGCCTGCCATGGAGGTGATGGAGGCGTTGCGTCGGGAAATGGAGCGGCGGGGGATGTCCTCCCAGCTCAAGGCATACCTGGACGATGCGACTGACCACCTCACATTCGCGAATAATCAGGTGCTGGAGTTTCGGGCAGCGATGTCGCAGATCCTGGACGTGAACGCCACGCTGGTGACCGAGCGGCAGAACGAGGACATGAAGAAAATCTCCGGGTGGGCGGCGATCCTCTTCGCGCCTACGCTGGTGGCGGCCATTTACGGCATGAACTTTGACGTGATGCCGGAGCTGCATTGGGTGCTGGGTTACCCCATGGCACTGTGCCTGATGGCGATGTGTGGGGTGGGATTGCGTCTGTTGTTCAAGTACAACCGCTGGATGTAGCGGAGAGTAAACTCGGCGACCGCAGGTTATCCATCACGATGAGAAAGTTGCGGGAAACCATGAAGATTGCTGTCATCGGCGCCACGGGCACGGTAGGAAAACCACTGGTCAAGCAGCTGCGGGAAGCTGGGCATGACGTGGCCGAGCTCTCCCGATCCACCGGGGTGGACCTCACCACCGGCGAAGGGCTGCGCGATGGGCTGGCCGGGGCGGATGTGTGCGTGGATGTATCTATGCCGATGCCAGCCGAGGGTGAAGACCTGGTCAAGGCCTCCGTGGCCGCTAGTGAGCGTCTGCTGGCTGCGGTGGAAGCCGAGGGTGTGGAGCGCGTGGTATTCCTCTCCATCACCAACTTGGACAACCCGCGGGTGGCGGAATTCGAGTACTACCAAGCCAAGGTTTCCCAGGAAGAGACGCTGCGGGAGAGCTCCGTGCCCACCTCTGTGGTGCACTCCGCGCAGTGGATGGAATTTGCCCTGAACCCAGCCGCGGTGGAAGAAACCGATGATGAAGTGCGCGTTCAGGACTGGTTGATCCAGCCAGTGGCCGCCGAAGAAGTGGCCCGGGTGTTGGCCGAGGTAGCAGTTACTCCAGGTCACCGGGTCATCGCGGGGTCGGAGCAGATCCGCCTCCCTGACCTGACGCGCAAGGTGCTGGCAGCCAAGGGTGATGGGCGCCCGGTGAAGGTGGTTCCCCCAGCGCTGCCTGCGTTCGGGGATGGAAGCCTGGTTGCTCCCGAAGGTGCAGAGGTGGCTGGTCCAACCCCGGAGGAAGGGGTTAGTACTTTCTAAAGAGAAAGTTCACATGCCGGTAACACGGGTTGGCGGCGGGCAGGCATACACTGAATGTCTAATAGTTCTTTGTTGAACCTTGGAGGTTCCCATGTCTCTAACCCCTCGTGAGCTGGACAAGCTATACATATTCACGATGGCAGAGGTGAGCCGACGGCGGAAAGACCGTGGCCTCAAGCTCAACGTTCCGGAATCCACAGCGCTAATCTCCGAGGCATGCATCGAGGCAGCTCGCGATGGAAAATCCGTGGCAGATGTTATGGAGCTTGGCTCCCAGGTGCTGGGTCCCGATGACGTGATGGACGGAGTACGGGAACGCCTGAGCCTGCTTCAGGTGGAAGCAACCTTCCCGGATGGGACCAAGCTGATCAGCGTGCACGATCCGATCGGTGTGTGAGAACCATGGTGGAGAACGCAGCAGCGGGTAATCAAGTCATTGTGTACGCCACGGCAGAGGCACCGCAGCGGCGGAAACTCGCTGAACTGTGCGGATACAAAGTTGTCAGTGGCGCCCGCGAAACCGCGGAGCTGATTGAAAGCTCGGAGGCGGAGCAAATTGTCTTCGTGCCCGCGAGCACCGGCCGGGATCTCACCGCAGTCACTCAATTGGCGCAGACTTTGACATGGTTGAAGTCAAAGAAAGTGGTGCCTGAGCTGGTGTTGAGCGCGCCGATGTTCAATGACACCTACACCATTGCGTATTTGCGTAAGCAGATTCGCCAGGCCGCAGATCGCGGTAATGACGCGATTCTCTTTGTGGCTCAAGCCGTGGATCCCTTTGCTAATGCGGAATTGTTCCGGCGCGTTCGGTTGGCCGAACAGTACTCCGAAAAGATCCAGGTCTCTTTGTGTTTCGACGCCACCCTCCCCACCAAGGCTGATGTTTTTCCCACTGCGGAGACAGCTTTGGGCAGGCTGAAGAAGCTCGGTGCCGAGAGCATCGCGCTGGTACGCGCGGACTTGGGACTGTGGGTGGATGACGTGCAGAAGTTTGATCTTTGCGGCTCGCGCGGAATGCGCACTGCCATCCAACTCTCCGCTCATAATGCGCAACACGCAGCGTCCCACGGCGATGATGGACTAGCTGCGGGTTTGCTGGCCGATCACGCGGCTGGATTTGCTCACTCCCATGGGGATGAAGACGAGCATTCGCATTCTCACGGTCACACGCATGTGCACGGCCACGCTCATTCTCACCCGCATACCCACTCCCACACTCACTAGAAAAACAGGTTCACCATGTCTAGCGGACCCGGCCCGTATATCGTGCAGCCAGGAAAAATAGAGCTCAATGTGGGTAGCACTCGTGCCCAGATCAAGGTGCGAAACAAGGGAGATAGAGCCATCCAGGTGGGTAGCCACTATCACTTCTTTGAGGTCAACCCAGACTTGGAGTTTCCGCGTGAAGAAGCCTGGGGAATGCACCTTTCCATCCCGGCCGGCCTGGCCATTCGTTTTGAACCCGGTGACGAAAAAGACGTAGAACTCACTGCGTTCCGCGGCCGCCGGATTTTGTACGGCTTCGCCGGGTTGGTCAACGGGAGCTTGGATGATCCCGAAGTGAGGGCCGCATCGATGGCACTGTTGCCAGAATTCTTGGAATCCAATTCAGAAGTGTCAGAAGACGACCAGCCGGTAGCAGAAGAAAATAAGGCGGAATAGAGCCATGAGCAGCATTGATCGTTCTCGTTATGTAGAAATTTATGGTCCCACTGAAGGCGACCGCGTGAAGTTGGCAGATACCAACCTCACCGTGCGGATTGAGAAGGACTATTCGGCGGTCGCGTATGGCGATGAATCCGTCTACGGCGGTGGCAAGGCCGTCCGTGATGGCATGGGTATGGACCCAGGCGCGGTTGACGCGTTGGATACTGTCATTTTGGGTGCCATTGTTCTCGACGCCATACTCGGGGTGGTCAAGGGTGACGTCGGAATTAAAGATGGTCGCATCGTGGGCATCGGCAAGGCGGGTAACCCGAACACGCAGGATGGCGTGGATGATGACCTGGTGATTGGACCCGGCACGGAGGTGATTGCCGGTGCGCACCGTATTCTCACCGCGGGTGGAATTGATACGCACATTCACTTCATCACCCCACAGCAGGCTGAGGAAGGGTTATCCAACGGAATCACCACTTTCTTTGGTGGTGGAACGGGGCCTGCCGAGGGCACTTTGGGCACCACCTGTACCCCGGGCCCCGATGCCTTGAAGTTCATGCTGCGCGCGGCCGAGGGGCTGCCAGTGAATACCGGGTTCTTGGGGAAGGGCTCGGGTAGCTTGCCGGATGCGCTGCGTACTCAGGTAGCTGGCGGTGCTGCCGGTTTGAAGGTGCACGAGGACTGGGGTGCCACCCCGGCTGTGATCTCCAATGCCTTGGACGTGTGCGAGGAAATGGATGTGCAGCTGGCCATCCACACGGACACGCTGAACGAGTCCGGTTTCTTCCAGTCCACTGCGCGAGCCATGGGTAACCGGACCATCCATACTTTCCACTCCGAAGGAGCCGGTGGCGGGCACGCCCCGGATATCCTGCGGGTGACGGGGATGGAGAACGTGCTGCCTTCCTCCACCAACCCCACCTTGCCGTACACGGTGAACTCCTCGGAGGAACTGCTGGACATGGTGATGGTGTGCCACCACCTCTCCCACGACATCCCGGAGGATGTCTCCTTCGCTGATTCCCGCGTGCGTGCCGAGACCATCGCCGCGGAAACGGTCATGCACGATATGGGCTTGATCAGCATTTTCAGCTCGGATTCCCAGGCGATGGGTCGCGTGGGTGAATCGTGGACCAGGGCATTCCAGACCGCCCACCACTGCCGCGAGCAATTGGGGGAGTTGGAGGGAGACGATGGGGCGGACAACAATCGCGTGTTGCGATTCCTAGCCAAGTTGACCACCAATCCGGCCATTGCTCAGGGCATTTCTGAGCACGTCGGCTCAATTGAGAAAGGCAAGATCGCGGACCTGGTTCTGTGGCCGGTGGATTCTTTCGCTGCCAAGCCCCACCTGGTGATCCGCCACGGACGCATTGCCTGGGCCGCAATGGGAGATCCCAACGCGTCCATTTCTACCCCGCAGCCGATTTACTACCGCTCGCAGTTCGCCAACTACGGCAAGGCCCTGCCGGCTACACGCGTGACCTTCATGTCTCAGGCGGGCATCGACGCAGGCGTTCCGGTGCAGTTGGGCCTGGATTCATTGGTTCTGCCCGTGAGGGGAGCGCGGCATTTGCGTAAGCGGGACATGGTTCGCAACAACCGGCTGGCAGATATTCAGGTGGATCCGGACACCTATGAAGTACGGGTGGATGGGGAAATCGTCACGATTGATCCGGCGGAGCGCTTGCCATTGGCGCAATTATTTTATCTGTTCTGAGTGCTGAACTGATGAATCAACTTTCTGCGTTACTTCACGCCGTAACCTACGGTGATTCGGCCTACCCTTCCGGCCGCTACACACTGTCGCATGGGCTGGAGGGATTGGTGCAATCGGGCAAAGTTCACGGTGCGGACGAGGCCGGGGCTGCGCTGGAGGGACACCTTCGTCATACGGCAGTGCCGGGTGACGGGGTGGCCACGGCTATTGCCGTGCTGCAGGCTGACGCCGTGGCAGAGAATGTGCGGTCGCTGAAGAATGCGCAAGATTTCCTAGTGCGTGTGGATCATGAACTGACCGCCACGAAAATCACTGAGGAATTGCGCAAATCCTCCACTCGGGTGGGGCGACAGACGCTTCAGGTTCACGGCGAGGTCACCCCAGTTTCGGGGTTGTTGGAATCTTTTTCTAACGCCACTACACAGCGCCTTACGCCGGGAAATCAAGCCATTGCATTGGGTCTAATCCATCAGTCGCGCGGACTGGATGCTCTGGAAGCCGTAGGAGTCGAACTGATTGGATTGGTTATCGGGTGGTCCTCGGCAGCGCTGCGCTTGCGACAGTGCGATCACATTAGTGGCCAAGTGATGATTAATCGCGCCATCCCGTTAATCACAGAATTAGCCGAATGGGCAGTGGCTGAAGCTGATGAATTGTGCGAGTCCGAGGAGGTGCAGCACCTTGGCCGCGCGAGCCCTGGGCTGGATATGGCAAGTGCAGCGCACGAGCGTGCACCGGCCCGCCTATTCATGAGTTGAACGGGCGATGATGCTGGTGTGAGCGGGGCTGGCGTCGAAAAAAGATCATAAACAACAAAGGACACGAGAAATGAACAACCCAGTAATCGGTAATGGATCACCACTGCGTATTGGAATTGGTGGGCCTGTGGGGTCTGGCAAGACAGCGCTGATCGAAGCACTGGTACCTAAGTTTGCGCAGGCAGGACATGAAGTAGGTGTGATCACCAACGACATTTACACACAGGAAGATGCGCAGCACATTCGGCGCGTGCTGGACGGTGTGATTGACGGATCCAAGATTGTGGGAGTTGAAACGGGTAGCTGCCCGCACACGGCAGTGCGCGATGACCCGACTATGAACCTCATGGCTGCGGCCGACATGCTGGACGAACACCCGGAGCTGGACACAATCTTTTTTGAATCAGGTGGAGACAATTTGACGCTGACGTTCTCGCCGGCACTAGTGGACGTGTTTGTTTTTGTGCTTGATACGGCTGAGGGCGACAAAATGCCACGTAAGCGCGGACCTGGCATCACTGAATCCGACATTTTGGTGATCAACAAGGTAGACATCGCAAAATACGTGCGGTGTGACATTGACCGGATGCATTCTGACGCAAATGACGTACGCGACAACAAGACGGTGATCCTGACGAATTCGCTTGAAGGGCAAGGAATCGACGAGCTAGTGGCTGCGTTGGAGAGCTATCGTGAGCCCATTGATGGGTGACCGGCTCGATGCATCTCTGATCACACCGTGGATTCCCCGTGAAGTACGCGAGTTCTTGGCGCGTACAGATGGGGCGGTTAGCCAAAGGTCCGGAGTGCTAGGTGTGGGCAAGCCCGGAAAGGTCGGAGTACTGGAAGCTACGTTCAAGGTAGATCAGGCTTCGGGAAGGACGGGGCTTGCGAAGCGTTTTGTGAAAGCGCCGATGAGTCTCACGAGACCGCTATATGTGGATCCTTCTGACCCTTCACATGCCGTGTTGTACGTGCGAACGACGGGGGGCGGATTGGCAGAAAACGACCGCATCCGACAAAAAATACTGGTGGGAGAACGCGCTCAAGCCACGGTCACCACTCAGGCTGCTACAAACGTTCATCGAATGAATACGGGATTGGCTACGCAATGGTCTACCTTCTCCGTGGCAGACCGTGCGCGTCTGGAGTATTTGCCCGGCCACACCACGCTGTATGCGGGTTCGCGACTGGTGCAGTTCACAGAGTTCGAGGTAGCTCCACAAGCTGCGTTGATTGCCGGCGAGATCACCCTGGCGGGCCGTCTGGCCCGTGGTGAGAACCACACCTTTGACGCTGTCTGTTTGGGCATGCGCGTGACCCGCAATGGCATGCCGCTACTCAAAGATCACGTGGTCATGGTGGGTGCGGGCAACGGCACGGATCTGATGTTATGGGGGGACGCACCGGTGTGGGGCACGTTGGTGATTGTGGTCCCGGAGGATTTTTCCCCGACGCAAGGCTTTGCACTCAGCGACATGTGTCACGAAGCTCTATTGGCAGTACCTGCAGTTCAGGAAGGCAAGGTGACTACTGGAGTGAGCACGTTGATGAATAGATCTGGAGCGATGGTGCGCATCGCCGGGAACTCTTCCATCACCGTGCGTGCAACGATGAATGCCGCTCATGATGCAGCGCGCCGGGCGGTCATGGGGTCCCCAGCGTTTGATCTGCGGACGATGTGAAACGGTCCGGAAACAAACGCATACTTCTAGAAACAAACCGTTGACGTAACTGCTCATCGGTTGAAACTTGCGCTTTCTAAGCTCAATCAGCATGAGCCCAGAAACCAAACTAGATGAACCGCGGGTGGTTGCCCGCCCGATTGCTTCTACACGTCGTGGCGTCGAAACACACGAGACCGCCGAAACCAACAACGGCGGCGAGGATTTCAGCCTTCGCTTCGCCCCGCGGCACTATCGCAAGTGGACCCCGTTGGTGGTGGCTTCCTCTGCGCTGGGTGGCATCGCGTATCTCGCGGACTTCTCCATCGGCGCCACCATCGGCGTGACTCACGGAACGGGCAATGCCATCGGCGGCATTTTGATTGCCGCGCTGTTGATCTTTATCAGCTCCTTCCCGCTGGCGTATTACGCGGCTCGGTACAACCTGGATTTGGACCTGATCACCCGCGGCGCGGGCTTTGGTTACCTGGGTTCCATCCTCACCAACCTGATTTTCGTCTCCTTCACGTTCATCCTCTTCGCCACGGAGGGCGCGATCATGGCGCAGGGTCTGAAGGTGGGCTTCGGCCTTCCCCTGTGGGCCGGTTACGCGGTGAGCTCCCTGATGATCATCCCGCTGGTGATCTACGGCATGAAGATCCTGGCCAAGCTGCAATCGTGGACCAACCCGCTGTGGTTAGTGATGATGATCCTGCCCATGGCATACCTGCTGGTCACTGAGCCTGAATCCGTGAGCACCTTTCTGAACTACGCCGGTGATCACGGCGAGGGCGTGAACTTCGCCTCCATGATGTTGGCCGCTGGAGTGTGCTTGTCTCTGACTGCGCAGATCGCGGAAAACATTGATTACCTGCGCTTCATGCCTCCCAAGACCCCAGAAAACTCCCGCAGCTGGTGGACCGCCGTGATCATGGGTGGCCCAGGCTGGGTGTTCCTCGGAGCTGCCAAGCAGATCGTGGGCGCATTCCTGGCAGTGTACATCATCGCCAAGCTGGGGCAGGGCACGGATTTGGCCATCGAACCCGTCAACCAGTTCCTCAGCCTTTACGAAGAGATGATGCCGGACTGGATTGCCCTGGTCCTCGCCGTGTTCCTGGTGGTTGTCAGCCAGATCAAGATCAACACCACCAACGCTTATTGTGGTTCCTTGGCTTGGACAAACATCTACTCCCGCAGCTTCAACCGCTACCCCGGTCGCATTGTGTTCGTGCTGTTCAACGTGGGTATTTCCCTGGCCCTGATGGAATTCAACATGTTCCAGGTGCTCGGCTTTGTGCTGTCCTTCTACTCCAACCTGGCCATCGCGTGGATCTTCACCGTGGCCGCGGACATTGTGTTCAACAAGTACCTGCTCAAGCTCTCCCCGAAGAACCCGGAGTTCCGCCGCGGCATGCTGTGGAACGCCAACCCGGTGGGTCTCACCTCGCTGTTGCTCTCCGGTGGCATTTCCGTGGCCATGTTCTTCGGCGCCTTTGGCGAGACGATCGCCCCATTCAGCCCCTTGTTCGCCGCTCTCATCGCCGTGGTGGTCACGCCTCTGATGGCCATCATGACCCAGGGTGCCTATTATCTTCGACGCCAAGATGATGGCATTGACCTGCCCATGTTTGATGAGCACGGCAACCCTTCCGATGATCTCCTCGAATGTGCCCTGACCGGGGAGATGGTGGAACGCCCAGACATGATCGCTTCTGCTGTGCCGGGGCCGAATGGTGAGAAGCAGTATGTCTCTTCGCTGGCGCTAACTTTGGATAAGTCCGGTGAGCACGTGTTGCCGCCGAACTAGGCTGCAGTCTTGGAAATTGCCTGGCTAATTTTTGAGGCCGGGCACGCCTCTCCCTTTATTGGGAGGGGCTATCGTTGTGTCGAACTGGCTGCTCGCGAGCTTACGATCTGCAAAGGTGATGAGTTCGAGCGCATCATCCGCGTAGTAGCCCTTTTGTCCGTGAGCGCCGATTGTTTTGGTGCGCAGGATGCCCGCACTGGTGAGATTATCCACTGCGTTTTGTGCGACAGTTCGACCCACACCATAAAGCCGTTGCAAGCTGGCGATCGTGACAATGGGATGCCCTGGTAACTCGCTAAGCAGAGTTGCCTCCAGAGAATTCCGGCGTAGGGCTCTGACCATGCCTTGGCTTTTGCGGAAAGACTCGAATCGCTCTTCCCAATCGGCCTGGATAGCTAGCAAATCTCCCGTGATGATTTGAGCTTGAGTGATGGCTTGATCGGTGGCGTCGAGAAAAATCTCTATCCACTTCTCGGGTTCATCAGCGCGAAAGGCAGTGAGCCCCGCGATGTATCGGTGAGACCATGTGCCGAGCACCAAGCTGATGGGCAGCAGCGTCTGGCGGGTAAGTCCACGGCGCAGCAGAACACCATGAATCAACGCGCGCCCAACGCGCCCATTGCCATCGGTGAACGGGTGAATAGTCTCAAATTGGGCATGGCCAATAGCAGCTTGAATGAGCGCGCCATGCGTGGCGCCGTTCAAGTAGTCGCACAGATCCTCCACTAATTTGCGGACCAATTCAGGAGGTGGCGGAATGAATTCTGCGCCGATGGGGGTCCGAGACGCCCCGCCGATCCAGTTCTGGATTTCGCGCAGACCCAGCGGGATACGTCCACGTGAACCGATGAGTTCGCGTTGGAATTCCTCAAGCATTTCCGGCGTGAGAGTGGGTGTTTCAGCAAAGTCCTGTTCAACCGAGCGAAGGACCTGAAGGTTTCGGGCCACGGCTTCTGCGCTTTCCTTGAAACCACGGATATCTTCTTCGGCGGCTAATTCTGCCAGCACAACCTTGTCAACGTTCGGGGCAATGCCTTCGATTCGAGAAGAAGAGATCGCCTCGGAACGCATCAATAAGCGGGCGATGCTTTCTAGCTGGCCCGCGCCTTCAAAGTTGGCGAGCTCGATTATCCGCCGTTCGATCTGAGCTGCCCGCTGGGATAATTCAGAGGGGATAGCGATGGTCTGGTCCGCGAGTTTTCCGGGAACATAGGCGCGATACTTTCCGCCCTGCTTGTCTGCACGAGAAATCCCGCTGCCACCCTCGGGAACCCAGTGGCGTTCCTCCCAGCGATGCATGGATACTCCTTAAACCGGTCAACTATGGGCTTAGCTTACTGGTTTAAGGCTTATCCCGGTAACCTATGACCGTTTCTTACTGGTTTAGTAGCTAAACCAGTAAGGGACATTGCGGGCGTCGAAGCTAGTGCCCGTGCAGCGCGCCAATATCGTGCAGAACCTGGTGAACCTGCGGATCTACCAGCGAGTAGCGCATCTCTCGGCCGTGCCGCTCCGCCTGAATCAGTCCTGCGTTCGCCATCAAGTTCAGCGCTGCGCTAGCTGTGACCACGCGAGTCTCCGTCACATCGGCCAGTTCTTGCACCGTGCGCTGGGAGGGGCCACCGTGATGTAGCGCCACTAACAAGCGCAACCGGGTTCGATCACCTAGCAGTTTGAACAGCAGATGCCAGGAATCGGCGAGGTTTAAAGCCCCGTCCAAGGACAGCGGCGCGGAGTGAGAATGACTCATGACCGAAGAGTGTAGTCAGCCGGGCCATTTCCCGGAGAAGCATCCGCATCCCCAGGAGAAAACACCAGGTGTGGCCGCCCAGAATCTTCAATCCGGCGCACCTTCATCCGGTAGATCGGCTCAATCTTCTCCGGAGTCAGCACCTCCGCTGCGGTTCCGGCATGGGCGAGGGTGCCGGCGTCGAATAAAAGAATGTTTTCGCAATAACGCGCGGCCAAGTTCAGGTCATGCAGGACCACCACGCTGGGGATGCCGTGATCTCGCACCAACTGCAGGATCGAGTGCTGATAATGGACGTCGAGGTGGTTGGTGGGCTCATCCAGCAGCAGGTAGCGAGGGTTCTGGGCCAGGGCGCGGGCGATGTTCACGCGCTGCGTCTCGCCACCGGAGAGCTCCATGAGGGAGGAGCGCGCGTGGTCCAGCATGCCCACGTTAGCCAGGGATTTCTCGATCCACTCCGCATCCTCCGAGCTGCTCATCCCTGCCCAGTTTTGGTGCGGCAGGCGGCCCAGGCTCACGTAATCCCACACGCTCACGGGGATCTCGGCAGGGGCCATCTGTGCCACCACACCAATCGTGCGGGCGATGTGTTTGGTGGAGATGTTCCGCAAGTCAGAGCCGTCCACCGTCACGTTCCCGGACTGCGGCTTCAACGCGCCATAAGCAGCAGAAATCAGTGTGGATTTACCGGAACCGTTGGGTCCCACGATCCCGGTCATGCCCTCACCGCGCGTGAGCTGCGCGCTCACGGATTGCAGGGCCAGCTTCTTCCCGCGGCGCACGCTCAGATCCTTAACGGCGATGCCATCCGGTGCAGAACTCATCGATGATCCCGCAGGTAGGCATCAATTTTCTCCACCCCATCCACGGCCAGCGGGGTAGCTGGTTCGGCAAAGTTCAGCAGCATCGGCATCACCTGCTTGTCCTTGATGGCAGCCACATTGCCCAAGCCCGGGCGTTTGCTCACGTCCCGCACCACATCCTCCGCCGAACCAGTGGTGTGCAGTGCGACAATCACATCCGGATTCCGAGCAACCACCTCCTCCGGGTTCACCTCAAACACCCGATCATCCGTGGAACCAAACACATTCTTCAACCCCGCGTCCTCCACCATCGGGTTGGACATGGACCGCGAACCATACGCGTACAGCACCCCGCCGCCGAGCTCCGGATACACCACCGCCACTGTCTTGCCCTGCCCCTCGGCCTGCTTTTTTACCTGCTCAACGCGCTGCTGCAACTGGCTGATGTACTCGTGCGCCTTATCCTCAGCCGCAAAAACCTGCCCGTACAGATCCACCTGATCCCACGCGTTCTGCCAGGTCGTGGGCCCATCGATACCACCGCAATAGGCAGGTTCATCAATCACCGGCACTCCGCGCGGATTCAACGTCTGATAATTCACCGTCTCCGAGGCTCCAATCACCAGATCCGGGTTCTGCGCCAGCACTTCCTCGGCGGAGATCTGCAGGTGCCCGCTGGCATCAAGGCGATCGGTGAGCGAAGGAATCTGGTCGATCTGCCCCCTCGTCTGCGCATCGAAATACTCGCCCGGATACACACCCGCCCGGCTCACCACCCTGTCCAGCTGCCCCAGGTGCGCCAGCGTGTTCATCGACTCCGCGCCCATCGTCATCACCCGCTCCGGCGGCGAATCCACGGTGACCTGATGACCACAATTGCTCACCGTGGTCTGTTGCCCTTCTTCTTTATCCGACGCCGCCCCCGAACAACCAGCAAGCAGCACCAACCCAGCGGCTGTTACCGCCGCGAGAGTCCCGCGGCCAATCCGGTGGGAAGTAATGTGCAGATGATTAGACACGTGTGACATAGCGTGGCCTCCTTAATTCGAGGACGCGGGATACGCCCGCTTGATGAGAGGAATGATGAAAGGGGCACCGAGCAGTGCCGTGACGATACCCACCGGGATTTCCTGCGGAGCCAACACCACGCGGGAAAGAATGTCCGCCCAGATCAGCAAAATTGCCCCAAGAACAGCGGAAATGGGCAATGCCCATCGATGTTTGGAACCCACCAGCCGCCGCGCGATGTGCGGGATGATCAGCCCGATGAAGCCAATGGCCCCGGACATGGCCACCACCACGCCAATCAATAGACTGCTCAGCCCCAGCAAGACAGCCCGCAAGGTGGTGGGGTTGATGCCTACGGCGAGAGAGGTGGCGTCGCCAGAAGAAAGAGCATCGATGCGCGGAGCCAAGAGGATGAAGGCCACCGCCACCACTGCGGTGGTGATGAGGGTGACCAGGAGCACGCCGTTGAAATTGGCCAGGCCCAGGGAGCCGAGGAGCCAGAACATGATGGAGCGGCTGGCTTCGGGGGAGTCGGAGGCGAAGATGAGGAAGCTGGTGGCCGCGGAGAGCGCGTAACCGATGGCCACTCCGGTGAGCAGCACGCGCAGGGAGGTGAGCTTTCCGGAGGAGAGCGCCACGCCAAAGACCACCGCGGTGGCGGCCAGCGCGCCGAGGAAAGCCGAGCCTTGGAGGGCGTAATCGCCGAATTGCGCGCCGATGCCCAACACGATCGCGGCGGCGGCTCCACAGCTGGCACCTGAGTGGATGCCGAGGATATAGGGGTCTGCCAGCAGGTTTCTCACCACGGCTTGCAGCACCATTCCGGTCAGGGCCAGTGCAGAACCGACGATGGCGGCGAGAATCACTCGGGGGGTGCGGAGTTGCCAGACAATGGCATCTTTCTGCGGATCCTGCGGCCATGGTGTGGTGGCTGCGGGATCTGTGCCGGGGAGAATCTGGGCGAGGTGGTGGCCGAGGATGCTCAATGTGTCCGGGGCGTTCACGCTGGTGGGGCCCAGGCAAATACCCGCGATGAAGCTGGCGAAAGCCACCAGTAGCAACACAGAAAACCACACCAGAAATCGCGCTCGTGAGGGCGCGTGGGAATGCGCACGAGAAGAATGCTGCGGCTGCGAGGCGCGGACTGAAGTCACGCATCCATCCTAGAGACATTCTAACGATCGTTAAAATGACGGAGCGGGCGAACCTGCGCACAGCCACCTCCCAGCAGAATTTTCTAGGAGAAGCGGGGGACAGTGCCATAATGACAAGGTGAACTCACCAGCAACACCATCCCGCGATATTCAGGCGGGCACCACTACTGCGAACGCATCCAGTGCGACCCCAGCAAACCTCACCGCGCAGGGTCTCACCGCGCCGGGCCCAGACCCGATGACGGAAGCTCAGCGGCGCGCAGACCTGCGCAAGCACAAGAACATCGCCACGGGCATGCTCATCGTGGCTGCCGTGGTCTACGTGGCAATGCGCTGGTTGGAATACCAGGGCAATCCCGGCGGGTGGATCGGTTATGTACGCGCCGCTTCTGAAGCCGGAATGGTGGGTGCGCTGGCGGACTGGTTCGCCGTGACCGCACTGTTCCGCCACCCGCTGGGCATCCCCATCCCGCACACCGCCATCATCAAGCGCAAGAAGGACCAGGTGGGGCACCAGCTCTCCGAGTTCGTGGGGGAGAACTTCCTCAACGCTCCGTTGATCGCAGAGAAGCTGCGTAGCGCGCACATTCCGCAGCGCGCCGCCGATTGGGCCGTGGCCGAGGGAGGTGCCGAGCGTGTATCCCAGGAAACCGGGCGGCTCGTGGATCTGGTGGTCAACGGCGTGAACGCGGAGGAAGCCGAGCAGGTCCTGGAAGTCCTGGTCTTGGACAAACTCCAGGAGCCTACCTGGGGCCCGCCACTGGGCCGCGGGTTGGAACAGCTCATTGAGGAAGGCCGCACGGAACCCGCCATCGAGGCAATCGTGGTGTGGATGGATGACAAAGCCCAGAGCAGCGAGGAGTTTGTCACCCGCCTCATCGACGAACGTACTCCCACTTGGGCGCCGAGTTTCATCCGCAACCTCGTGGGCTCAAAGGTGTATTCAGAACTGGTGAAATTCACCGCCGACGTGCGCTACAACCCGGATCATGACGCGCGCCGGGAGCTCCGCAAGTTCCTCGATCAGCTGGCGCATGACCTGCAGCACGATGAGAAGATGATCGAGCGCGTGGAGAAGTTCAAGGAAGACATCATGACCTCCACCCCAGTGCGCGCAGTGCCCGGCGCGCTCTGGGAATCCGCGCGCAGCACCTTGAGCACCATGGCCCGAGACCCAGAATCTCTGCTCCGCCGCCGGATCACGGACTGGGTGCGAGGCTTTGGCCGCCGCGTGCAGGACGAGCCCGAGCTGCGCGAGAAGCTGGAAAATCGAGTGGTCAGCGCAGCCAGCTACCTCGCTGAGAACTACGCCGGAGAGATCACCAGCATCATCGGTGAGACGGTGGAGCGATGGGATGCGCAGGAGGCGTCGGACAACATTGAACTCATGGTGGGTAAGGATCTGCAGTTCATCCGCATGAATGGAACGATTGTCGGTGCGCTCGCCGGGCTGGCCATCTATTCCCTGGCCGAATTGATCTTCGCGGTAGCATAAAGCCCATGCACATCATTCTGAGCGCACTACCACTGGCATTTTTCTGGATGAACCTCTTGGCATCCATAATCGTGCTGGGTCTGGGAATTTTCGGCCTAATTACCGTGGCCGGCACCCGCGACGATGCCTTCACTGTGATCGATCGGCAAAAGCAGAATTGGTTGATGCTCACCGGCGGTGCCACGGCTGCCGCGCTGTTGAGCCTCTTTGTTCCCACTGTGATGATGCTGTGGATCATCGCGGCGGTCATCGTCGGCATTTACTGGCAGGATGTTCGCCCCGCCATTCGCGACGTGCTGGATAACTCCAGCGGAAGCTGGTGATCTACCAATGACTGATACACAAAATCTGACTCGCGCGCAGGTGGCAGCCGTGATGGACGCCACCTTGTTGAAGCCCGAAGCAACCCACGCTGACGTGGACAAACTGGTTGCGGAGGCCGCCCAGCTGGGGTGCGGTGCGGTGTGTGTTTCGCCCTCCATGTTGCCCGTAACTCGCGTTGATTTTTCCGACGCCACCAATTCCACTTCCACCCCAGCCGTAGCAACCGTGGTGGGTTTTCCCAGCGGAAAGCACGCCACCTTGGTGAAGGCCACTGAAGCGCGCTTCGCAGTGGAACACGGTGCGGTGGAAGTGGACGTGGTGGTGGATATCGCCAAGGCCATCGTCGGTGATGCCAACTCCCTGATCAGCGAGTTGATGACCATTCGCGAGGCCGTGCCTCAACCAGTGATCCTCAAAGTGATCCTAGAAACCGCGTTGCTTGATGAGCCCGCCATCCGCGCGTGTGTGCGTGCGTGTGCGGCAATCGGCGCTGACTACGTGAAAACCTCCACCGGGTTCCACCCCGCGGGTGGAGCCTCAGTGGAGGCGGTAGAGATCATGGCCGATGAGCTGCGCAAGCAGGACAAGCTGGCCACTTTTGGGATGAGCGAGGATCTGCGTCGCAACGTGGGAGCCTTGGGTATCAAGGCCTCGGGCGGGATCCGCACTTGGGAAGCAGCGCTGCAGATGATCGCTGCGGGTACAACCCGTTTGGGAGTTTCTTCCCCGCAGGCCATCCTGGACGGCGCTCCCGCCTAGTTGACCCCGGCCTAGTTTTGACGTTTAGCTAGCTCGACATAGCTCGGTTGAGCTAGCCCGGCTTGGCTAGTCCCGCTTAGCGACCAGCGCACTAACTAGGCCGCGTAGCCATCACCGGAGGAGCCAACGGGACCTCCGGCAGGGGCTTCGCCGGATTCCTGCAGGGAATCTGAGCTGCCCGAACCGTTGCCACTTTCGGAGCTGGAGCCGGAGCCCGTGCCGTTTCCGTTCGAGCTGCTATCACCGGGGGAATCTTCAATGCTCTGGGCCATCTGGCTCATGTCCACGTTCTGGCCCTTGAGCTTCACATTCATTCCGCTATCCGTCACTTCAACGCTCTCGAATTCAAGGCCGGAAAGATCCCCAGCCATGGATTGATCAGCGAGGGACTCGCGGAGCGTGTTGACGATAGATTCCGGCATGTCCATCCCGGCGATCTTCGCGCCATCCACATCCAGCTTCAACTGCCCGTTTTCAATGGTGGGCTTCATGGACATGGTGGCCAGACCCTGGGTGATCTCCACATCGAGCGTCTGATTATCAGGAGAAGGCTTGATATCCGTGATGGTGATCAGGTTCTGCAGGAAATTTCCGGAATCCTGCGCCTGCTTTTCGTTCATGGACTTCTTCACCTGAGCCAGCATGAACTCCGCAGGGATACTGGTGGTCGCGGTCAGATCTCCCACGATCATCTGCTTGCCCTGTTCCTGGATCTCGGTGTCCTTACCCAAGAAGTGGATCTCCGGGTTGCCCTTGACTACCGGGCGGGATTCATCGTTGTCCTCATAGGAAATATCGAGTGAGGAGGGGATGGTCATATCCAGCTCGCCCAAGGTCTTGGTGAACAAAGCGGCCAGCACAGGTGAAGCCCCGAAGGACACCTGCGGGTCGCCGGCCATCTCCACGTTCTGGGATGCCGCGTTCTCCTCCAAACCAGAGACAATCTGGTTCTTCATATAAGCGCGCATTCCGAACTCCGCCAGCGCAATGAGCAGCACAAACACCAGCAGAACTGCCAGGAGAACCTTCCACCAGCCACCCTTTTTCTTCGGCTGCTGCGGTGCGCTTCCCCAGGCTTGCTGCGGCGCTTGCTGCTGCGCATTCTGCGGAGGGAAATTGTATTCAGACGTTTGGTTATAGGAATTGCTCACGCACCCAGTGTTCCTGAACAAGACACTCAGCGCTAGTGCGGTCAGCGCCTTGGAAGGAAACTCCCAGTGGGAGCGGAATCGTCCACCGCAGACCACGGGACGGTCAGTGAGCTGTCGGAGAGGCGGCGTCGAGAAGAAAGGCGAGGCAACCCCGTGGCCACATGAAAGTGATCCAGGGCGGCCCGCCACCGCACGCGCGGGCCAAAAACGGCCAGGGGAGCGGCCAGGTTCCAGGCGGCGTCCATCTCGCAGAGGACCTCATGGATCGCGTGACCGGGCGTGTTCTGGTGGATGAGCGCCTTGGGGAGCCGCTCGGCGATATCGGAGGGCTTGTCCACGCACCCGGGAGTCCACGCCATGGTGAGGGTCTGCGGGCCAGAGTGATCCAACAGCACCCACGTGGAGCGCCGGCCCAGCTCGCAACAGGTGCCCTCGATCAGCACGCCTCCCGGGTGCAGGCGTTCCTGCATGGTGGCCCAGGCATCGCGGACTTGGTCGGCGTCGTATTGACGCAACACATTAAACGCCCGGACCACATCCGCCCGCATGTCCGCCAACTCAAAACCACCGAGCGCGAAGTTCACCCCATCGCGCGGTAGCAACACCCGGCTGGGCTCAATCTCCAACCCAGTGACCTGCACAGAAGGCTCCACCGAACGCAAATGTCGCGCCCACTCCACCGTGGTGGTGTGCGAAGCCCCATAACCCACATCAACCGCCACCGGAGGCCTGCCTGCACGCGCGGCCGAGCGCAACAGATGCTGCACCTGTGGCTGCGCCACCAGCCAGCGATCCGATTTCCGCAGGCGATTAAAACCAGTGGTACCGCGGGTAGGTACACCAACGGGCCCGTCCGCATTCCACGAACGAGCCCGGAGATTATGAGCGTGATCAGCCACGCTTACTGCAGGTTGTCAGAGATGAACTTCTCAATCAGAGTTGCCTCGCGAGTGAGGAAATCCTCCACGAAAGATGCAACCTTAGGCTCCAACACAGCGCCCATCATGGGGATGGCCACCTCAACGGAGATGTCAGCGAACAGATCGGTGGTGTCACCCTTGCCGGTCAGCTTGGCATCCGCAGCGAACTTCACTGGAGCACCCTTAACCTCGGCGTTGACGTTACCGGTGGAGATGTTGTCTGCCACTGGGCCGAACTCAACCACGCGCTTGAGCTTCAGATCCTGGGAAACCATGCCACGCACAGCCTCGGGGAGAGCGGACTTTGGCAGCAGCTCGAAAAGCACTACGTTGACTGGCTCCTTGGTGAAGGACTCCACCGTGCCAGGCTCATCGTTGATGGTCTGTGCTTCGTACTCCCAGTACTCCTGGGAAGACAGCGCCTCGTAAACCTTTTCGATTGGGTAGTTGATGGTTGCCGTGTTCTCAGTATGTGTAGTCATGTCAACAGACTACCTTTAGTAGGGTGAGCGATTCAGAAACCAATGCACAAAACCTGCCCGAGTTACTCGAAAAGCTGCGCGATCCCGCCTTCATTCCCGGCGCCCGCGTTGTGGAGCGGACGTTTGCGGAACTCACCACCCTGAGGATCGGTGGCGCACCGGCTGCCGTGGTGGCGTGTTCTGAGCCTTCTTCTTTGGCTAGCGTTGTTTCTCTTCTCGACGCCAACTCCATTCCCCTCCTCGTTCTCGGCGGAGGCTCCAACTTGGTGATTGGCGAAGGTGATGAAGTATCGGAGCTGGTGGTTGTCTGGGCTGTGGATTCTGCCTCGGAGATCTCTATCGATGCAGAGACCGGGGTGGTGCGGGCCTTTGCTGGTGTGAATTTTGATCAGCTGGTGGCTGCCACCGTGGAGGCTGGGCTGAGCGGCTTGGAGTGCCTGAGCGGCATCCCTGGTTCCGTTGGGGCTACGCCGGTGCAAAACGTGGGGGCGTATGGCGCGGAGGTTTCGCAGGTGCTGCGGCGCGTGCAGTTGTTTGAGCGGGGTGCTGTGGGTGCTGGAGCTGGTGATGCTGGCTCGGGTGCTGCTGCGGATCTGCAGTGGGTCAGCCCCGAATCCCTGGATCTTTCCTACCGCTATTCCAACCTGAAGTTCACGCAGCGTGCCGTGGTGACTGCTGTGGAATTCCAGCTGGGCACGGACGGGCTCTCCGTGCCCTTGCGCTTCGGCGAGCTGGCCAGGAAATTGGGCGTGGCTGAAGAGGACGCGCGCGCCGGGAACGCTGATGCCCGCCGACCCGTAGCCCAAGTACGCGAAGCGGTGCTGGAACTGCGCGCTGGCAAGGGCATGGTGTTGAACCCAGATGATCACGACACCTGGTCCGCTGGCTCCTTCTTCACCAACCCCATCGTGGAAGGCGAGGAGGTCCGCAATGCTGTTATCGCAGCTGTGCGCGAGAAATGCGGCGAAGAAAAGGCCAACAGCATTCCGGTGTTCTCCGCGGGCCGTGGCGGTGCTGCAGAAGACGATGCCGTGAAGAACCGCGCAGCGGAGAACCCAGCCGTGAAGAGCGCGAATGTGGATAGTGAGCCCGCCAACGCGGGCGTGGAGCGTTTCAAGTTTTCCGCTGCGTGGCTCATCGATAACGCTGGCTTCTCCAAGGGCTATGCAGTGCCAGGCCATGAATCAGCCGCGCTTTCCTCCAAGCACACCTTGGCGCTGACAAACCGGGGGAGTGCGACCAGCGCGGATATCATCGCGCTGGCCCGTTCAGTGCGCAATGGCGTGCACGACGCCTTCGGTGTCACCCTCGAACCGGAACCCGTGTGGATCGGCGCCCGGCTGGACTAGCGACTTAATCGTTAGCCTCGTCATGCTGGGGTCAGCGCGCGCTGCCCAAGATTCCGCCAAGAAAAAACAATCGTCCGAATTGCTGGCGCACTGCCTCGCAAAACCCCAGGTCGGGAAAAGTGAGATGCCAGTAAGCGGGACGTTTGTACATAACTGGTGTGGTGATCGTGTGGTCACGGCGTGACGTCAGTAGCACTGAGCATCGTGCGGAGCTGCAGTCCAAGCAGTTACACCTCGGTAATGTCGCATTCACCCCGTTTTTTGTCATAGCCCTCGGAGAAACCCCAGGTTGGAGAAATTTAGAATGCAAAAAACGGGGTGAATGCGACATTGCTGGCGTCGAACAGGACTCTGGCCTGTAAAAAACCGCACGAAAGCAGAAAAACGGCGGGAGAACCGAAGTTCACCCGCCATCTTTTAGAGCCGCAGCCCAGAGAGCAACAGCTCAGAAAGCTGCAGCCCAGATAGCTACTTCTTGTCCTCGATCATGGACTCAACAAGATCCTTGACCTCGCGGCGGCGGATCTTGCCGATCATGTCCGCAGGCAGCTCATCGACCACGAAGAACTTGCGTGGAACCTTGTAGCGGGTCAGGCTTTCGCGGGCCCATTCGCGAGCCTTCTCGGCGTCGAAATCAGATTCAGAAACGCCTTCCTCCAAGACCACCGCAGCAACGACCTCTTCGGAGCCGTCCTCCTGCTCCAGGCCAACCACGCCGGCCTTGGAGATCTGTGGGTGATCGGCGAGGACTTCTTCCACCTCAGCGGGGTAAACATTGAATCCGCCGGTGATGATCATTTCCTTGGTGCGGGAGACGATCTTGATGAAGCCGTCCGTTTCCATGACGGCCATGTCTCCGGTGTCGAACCAATCCTCGTGGAATGGCTGCTCATCGTCCGCGACGTTGATGTATCCCTTGAACACCTGCGGGCCACGAACCAGCAGCTCGCCGGCTTCGCCGTCCGGCATGGTGCGGGAGAGGTCATCGGGATCAGCCACGCGTAGCTCGGTGTCTGGGAATGGGATGCCGATGTAGCCAGCGCGACGATCCGGGGTGATGGGGTTGGCCACGATGATTGGGGCGGTCTCGGTCAGGCCGTAGCCCTCCACGATCTTGCCGCCGGTCTTCTTCTCCCACTCTTCGGTGGTCTTGGTGGGAAGAGGTGCAGCGCCGGACAGAGCATTGTTGATGCCGGAAAGATCGAGGTTGTTTTTCTCTGCTGCCTCGAGAATCTTGGTGTACAGAGTTGGCACACCTGGCATGTAGGTGGGCAGTTCCTTCTTGAGCTGATCAACGATCAACGGGATTTCCGGCTTAGGCAGCAGAGCGAGCTTGCCGCCGGTGGCCACGCCGAGGGCTGCAGTCAAGGTCAGGCCGTACACGTGGAACAGTGGCAGTGCGGCGAGGTACTTTTCCTGCGCGCCTTCGCCCAGGTTCTTCACCCATGCCAAGCCCTGAACAACGTTGGCCATGATGTTGCCGTGGGTCAGCTCTGCGCCCTTGGGCTTGCCGGTGGTTCCGGAGGTGAACAGGATTACCGCTGGGTCATCTCCGCTGAGGTCGGACGGGGTTTTGATGTTCTTGCCGTCGCCACCGAACTTCTTGGTGAGCAGCTTGGAGAACGGTACGCTTCCTGGCGCATCGCCGTGCAGCTGGTTGCGCTTTTCCTTCAGTGAAGGGACGGGCAGCTTCAGCGCGAGACGCTTGACCAACGGCATCGCTTCGATCATGTTGACGGAAACGATGGTTTCCAGCTGCGTGGTGTGCAGCAGTTTCTCGCACACGTCGTAGACGTTGTCCCAAGCGATAACGATTTTCGCCTCGTGGTCCTTGAATGGACCTTCGAGCTCGCGTGCGGTGTACAGCGGGTTGTGCTCCACCACGACAGCACCGAGCTTGAGCACAGCGAAGAAGGAAATAAGGTGCTGCGGGCAGTTCGGCATGATCAGTGCAACGCGCTCGCCACGCTTGACTCCCATGTGCTGCAGGCTGGCGGCCACCGAGTTCACCTGCTCAGCGAAGTCTGGGTAGCTGGTGGTCTGGCCGAAGAAGTCGAGGATGTCCCGCTTGGAGTTTTCCCGCACGGACTTTTCCAGCATGGAGACCATGTTGGAATCCGCGGGATAGTCCAGAGAGTGAGGCGTCCATTCCGCGTAGTACTTCAGGTAGGGCTTTTCTTTCCATGCGGTACCTTCCGGCGCGTCGCTGCGGGGCGCAGAGCCGGTTTCGGTGGCGGACGCTTCGGGATTGTTGACGTTCGTCATCGTGAGCACTCTCTCTCTTTTGGTGCGTGTTCGCTACGTGCAGCAAGACCCGAAAACTGGAATAGAAAGCGGGCGCGGGGCAGTAGCTGGGTATAACGCTCTACTTTAGCTAGGGAAACATATCTATAAGGGAAAATAACTAAAAAAGATAAATTAGCGCGGGCGGGTTAGAGTTTGGGGTTATGCGAGTCGCGATCATCTCCTTCCACACCTCTCCGATGGAGCAACCCGGTTCCGGAGATGCCGGCGGGATGAACGTCTACATCAAGAACACCGCGCTGCAGCTCTCCAAGCAGGGCGTGGAGGTGGATATCTTCACCCGAGCCACCCGTCCGCTGCAGGGCGAAGTGGTGCACGTGGCTCCGAACATGCGCGTGATCAACTGCGTGGCCGGCCCGTTCGAGGGTCTGCCCAAGGAAGAGCTGCCCACCCAGATCGCGGCCTTCACCGGCAGCGTGCTGGCGTATGTGCGCAAGGCCGAGCAGGAACCGTATGACATCATCCATTCCCACTACTGGCAATCCGGCCAGGTGGCGTGGCTGTTGCGAGATCTGTGGCACATCCCGTGGGTGCATACCGCGCATACCTTGGCCGCGGTGAAGAATTCTCTCCTGGCCAGTGGCGATTCCCCGGAGCCCGTGAGCCGCCGGATCTGCGAGCAGCAGATCGTGGATAACGCTGATCTGTTGATCGTGAACACGGAAGCCGAAGTGCGGGATCTGGTTGAGGGGTACGACGCCAACGATTGCCTCATCCGCGTAGTTCACCCAGGTGCGGACGTGGATAAGTTCACCCCTGGTTCCGGCCGTGCCACGGAACGTACGCGCCGTGAGCTGGGCATTCCTTTCCTGGCCAAGGTGGTTGGTTTTGTGGGTCGTTTGCAGCGGCTCAAGGCTCCCGATGTGCTGCTGCGAGCCGCGGCGATCTTGGTGGAGCGGCACCCGGAATTGATGCTTTCGGTGGTGATTTGCGGTGGTTCTTCCGGCTCTGGGCGTAATGCTTTGGAGGAGATGCAAAAGCTGGCGGAGGAGCTGGGTATCTCCCGGATTGTTCGTTTCCTGGCGCCACGCCCATCCGAGGAACTGGTGAGCGTGTACCAGGCCGCGGACCTGATCTGCGTGCCCAGCCATAACGAGAGCTTTGGCTTGGTAGCCGTGGAGGCGCAGGCGTGCGGCACCCCGGTGGTGGCGGCGAACGTGGGTGGCCTGCCCATCGCGGTGGAGGATGGCAAGTCTGGATTGCTGGTGGATGGGCATGACCCCGAGGCGTGGGCGGATGCTTTGGGCGAGCTGTTGTTAAACGACGCCAAGCGCATCGAAATGTCCGAATATGCCCCCATCCATGCGCGTGAATTTTCCTGGGAGAAAGCAGGGCAATGCTTGCGCGAGATCTACTCGGAACTACCACCAGCGGGCAGGCCGATCGAGCGCAATCCCTTCGGCTAAGGGGTTTGGCTAAGCCAGTTTCGTTCACCCCTCCCGCGTGTAGGCTGATTTTCATGGATCGCGCGGCAATTTGCACCCTCTTGGACAGCGCCGAGGTTGAGTACGTCGAAGCTGGCGACAACGTCGTAGTAGTACTCCCCGGCGAAAAGAAATTGAAGACCAACTGCCTGTTTATTCCACAGGATGGCATGTTCCGCATCGAGGCATTCGTGTGCCGTCATGTGGAGGAAGCCCAGGAGGAGGTCTACAAGCTGCTGCTTCACGAAAACCGACGGAACTTCGGTGTGCACTACACACTGGACAGCAACGATGACATCTACCTGGTGGGTCAGTTCTCAGACACCACCACGCCCGAGGATATCCAGCGCGTGCTGGGCCAGATCCTGGAGCGCGCCGACCGCGATTTCAATCGCATTCTGGAGCGCGGCTTCGCCTCCTCCATCCGCCACGAATGGGCTTGGCGACTCTCTCGCGGTGAGCCAACGATGAACCTCAAGGCCTTCGCTCGCCTGCGCCCTTCTGATGAGGAAGTGGCCACCTTGGCTCCACCGCCTGATTCCCACTTGGCTGAAGAAGTCCACACCCCGGATTCCGTGGTTTCTCAGGACGAGCCAGAGGCCAAGCCTGAGAATGAGACAGACGCTGAGTCCGACAACTCATAATTCCACAAGCGCCTTGCACGCTCACTGGTTTTCAAAGAGCGCTGATCATGTGCGCGTGTTTTGAGATGCGAGCGAGTGCCTCTCGGAATTGAGTTGCTTCAGGCCCGTTCGGAAGAGTCAGCGCCGCATCCAGATCACGACTGACCCAGAGCATGTGCCAAGCGAGTTCATCCCAATTTGGGCCTCCCACTAGTAGCCGAGATCCGGTTGCCGTCGGTTCTAGCTGGTCACGATGTGCAGAGGGAACTCTCGCCACAACTTGCTCGACAGTGGCTTCAATTTCAATGGGCAAGACACAGGGGTAGCGACTGGCCAGATCGCGCTGAAACCCAGGGGATGGCGCATCTCGTGGTGAAAATGTCCACGTTGATGTCTTCACATCGCTCATGCGATCAAGTCGGAAGACCCGCCAGTCTTCACGAATCAGATCGAATGCCTGTAAGTACCAATGTTCACCTTGGGTCATCAATCGCGCGGGTTCCACTTCCCGTGAACTCGTTTCCCCATCCGGTTTGCAGTAGTTAAAACGGACTATGACGTGGTCACGTTGAGCGGTCGCAAGTTGTTGCAAAGTGTCTAGATTGATTGCAGAGCGATTCCGAGGGATCGCATAAGTGGCTGTGTTGATCGCCGCTGCAATGCTACGGAGCTTGGGTGGAAGGACGCGGTCGATCTTATTGAGTGCTCGCAGGCCGGCTTCTCCTACATCGTCCGCGCCCGATAGCGCGGCCATGCGCAGGCAAGCGACCAGAGCGACCGCTTCGTCATCGTCCAACAAGAGCGGTGGAAGTTGGCGCCCAGATCCGAGTCGATATCCACCGTCAATCCCAGGTTCGGAGTCAATGGGATAACCGAGGTCACGCAGCCTGGAGATATCTCGGCGCACGGTGCGGTGTGTAACACCGAGTTTTTCGGACAGCTCGATGGCTCGCCATGTTGTCCTGGCCTCAAGGAGCCCGAGAAGCTTTAAGACACGTTGCGTTGTTTCGGCCATGAGTTCATTATTTCTGAACTTGCGGACCGGATCTGTCCGCAAGCCGTTCTAGTGTGCGTTTAGCGGCAAAAAGCCGTCAAAGACCCAGCGTCAGAACCCAGAGTTAGGAAGCGCAATGTACCTCCCGCAGATTGATAATGCACGAGACACTCTCTGCAACTACCTGGAAGCACAATTGGACGGGATTCGTGCCAGTGCATATGGCCTCGAAGATACTCAAGCTCGGCAAACACCACTGCGAAGCGCGCTCAGTATCAGCGGAATCATCAAGCACATCATCTTTTGCATGAAGGGTTCTCTCTCCGGTGCCGGGCACCACGAGCACGATCAACCGGAGGACGCGTTTAACAAGAGCTTCACGCCCTCCGATGAGGAAACCTTGGAGAAGCTCTTGGCCACGTTTGATTCCGTCCGCGCTGAATATATGACGATGTGCCGTCAAGGCGATCTGGAATCAACTCTTCCCGTCGGGCCGATGCCATGGTTCAACATGAATGAGCCGCGAGAAGCCAAACTGCGCTATCTCTACGTTCATCACGTGGAAGAGTTCGCTCGACATGCAGGCCACGCGGACATCATTCGGGAGCAGATCGATGGGGCGAAAGCCGGTGAGCTGATGCTCGCGGTTGAAGGATTGCCTGGGAATGATTTCCTGTCCCCCTGGGAAAAGTGATACTTCGGCGAAGAGCGCTAGCCCAGCTTTCCGGATAGCCTCCGCAACCGGTTCTCGCTGGCCGCATCCAACCCGATAATCTCCACGGTTTTCCCCTTGTCCGCGTACTTCTGAATCACGGCATCAAGCGTGGCCACCGTGGACGCATCCCAGATCACCGCCTGGCTCATGTCCACGATCACCCGCGCTGGGTCTGTGGCGTATTCGAATTGATAGACGAGATCGTTGGAAGACGCGAAGAATAGCTGCCCGGTCACGGTGTAAATGCGCGCGTCAGCGACCTCTTCGTCACCTTCTTTTTCGACGCCACCCATCGCCGCTCGCACTTTCAACCCTTGCTCTGCGGGGAGTTCATCAACCGAGTGCGCGGTGATCCCCACCATGTGCGCCACGCGCCGGGAGAACAACACCATGGCGGTGAGCACACCCATCGCCACGCCGATGGCCAGGTTGTGGCTGAGCAGGGTGGAAAACACTGTGACCAGCATGACCGTGGTTTCGCTCAGCGGCATATTCCGCAGCGTGGAGGGTTTCACGGAATGCCAGTTGAAAGAGCCAACCGCCACCATGATCATGATGCCGGTCAGCGCGGCCATGGGGATCAGCCCCACGATGTCACCCAAACTAACTACCAGCACTAGCAAAAACACTCCCGCCAGCAGCGTGGACAAGCGAGTGCGTGCACCGGAAGCACGGGTGTTAATCAGCGTCTGGCCGATCATCGCGCATCCGCCCATGCCCCCGAACACTCCGGTGACGATGTTCGCGATTCCCTGGCCCCAGCTTTCGCGGGTCTTATCGGAGTGGACATCGGTGATGTCATCCACCAACTTTGCGGTCAGCAGGGATTCCAGCAACCCCACCAAGGCCATGCCCAGTGCGTACGGAGCGATGATCTCCAACGTTTCCAGCGTGAAAGGCACGTTGGGGAAAATCAGCGAAGGCAGGCTGGAGGGCAGCTCACCTTGATCTGAGACATTCGGCACATTCCATCCGGTAGCGATCACCAACGGGGTCAGCACCAGAATCGCAATCAGCGGTGCAGGAATAGCACTGGTCAACCGCGGGAAGAACACTACGATCGCGATACTCACAGCCACCAGCGGATACACCAGCCACGGCACCCCGACCAGGTGCGGAATCTGCCCGCTGAACACGATGATCGCCAGAGAATTAATGAACCCCACCATCACCGAACGGGGGATGAAGCGCATCAGCTTCGCCACCCCAAGCACTGCCAACACAATCTGAAAAACCCCAGCCAGGATCACGCACGCCAACAGATAATCCAGGCCATGACTGGCTACCAGCGGCGCGATCACCACAGCCACGGCACCGGTGGCCGCGGAAATCATCGCGGGGCGACCACCCGTAAAAGCAATCGTGATGGCCATGGTGACAGAGGCGAACAAGCCCACCCGCGGGTCCACGCCAGCCAGCACGGAGAAACTAATGGCCTCTGGGATCAATGCCAGCGCCACCACCAACCCGCCCAGAATTTCTGTCCGCAGCCGGGGCAGAGAGGAGAATGCGAAGCGGAAGCTAGAGATCACCCCAGTGGGGGCGGACTGTCCAGAAAGAAGCGGAGCTGAGGCTGAGTGCACAGAGTCTAAAGTTCCACAATTGCTGGGGTGAGGGGATGCAGGGGTGGCGTCGAAAAAGGAAAAGTACACAAAATCCACCACAAACCGGGGGAAATGAAGGCCCAGCACCCCGAGCGTGCACAGGGAATACCCCCAAACATGGCACTATGGAAAGCATGAGCGATAAAGAACAGAACCACGGAACCCTGATCCTTCTGCGCCACGGCCAGAGCGAATGGAACGCCTCCAACCAGTTCACCGGCTGGGTGGATGTGCACCTCACGGAGCAGGGCCGCGAAGAGGCCAAGCGCGGCGGCAAGATGATCAAGGATGCGGGTCTGCAGCCGAGCATTTTGTACACCTCGCTGCTGCGTCGCGCGATTACCACCGCGAATATCGCGCTGGATGAGGCTGATCTGCACTGGATCCCAGTGATTCGCGATTGGCGCCTCAACGAGCGTCACTATGGCGCACTACAGGGTCTGAACAAGGCGGAGACCAAGGAGAAGTACGGCGAGGATCAGTTCATGTCCTGGCGTCGTTCTTATGACACCCCACCACCAGAGATCGAGGTGGACAACCAGTACGCCCAGACCAACGAGGCGCGCTACGCTGACCTGCCCGAAGTTCCCCGCACCGAGTGCCTGCTGGACGTGGTCAAGCGCTTCATCCCTTATTACGAAGAGGAAATCGCCCCCCGCATTGCCCGCGGTGAGACTGTCCTGGTGGCAGCTCACGGCAACTCCTTGCGCGCCCTGGTGAAGTACTTGGACAATATTTCCGACGCCGATATCGCCGGACTCAACATCCCCACCGGCATTCCACTGGTCTATCGCGTGGGTACCGACGGCACCGTTCTCAACCCAGGTGGCGAGTACCTCGACCCAGAGGCAGCCGCCGCGGGAGCCGCAGCAGTGGCAGCCCAGGGTGAAGCAAAGTAAGCCAGATAAAACTAAACGCAGTCACGCTGGCCAATAGCTGCTAGCGTGTCTCCTTGTGAACAGCCTGCTTCTCGGACTGCTGATAGGCCTCCTCATCGGTGTGCTTCTCGGCGTGCTCGCGCTGCAGTTCTACCGCGTGCGCGTGAAGCGTCAGCGCAACAACCGCACCGCCTCTGAGCTGCAGGGAAACCGCGTTTCCACGGTGGCTCAGGTGCTGCATTTCGCCATTCAATCCGCGCCCAGTGCCGTAGTGGTGGTGGATAAGCGCCGCAACGTGGTGATGTCCAACCCACGTGCGCATGAGCTCTCCCTGGTGCACGAGCGCGCTGTGAACGAAACAGTGTGGAAGACAGTGCAGCGCGTGTTCATGGATCACGAGAGCCGCGAGATCACCTTCACCCCGCCGCGGCGCAAGGGCAGCCGACCCGTGATCGCGGTGGCTGGGCAGGTGCAGCTGCTCACGCTGCAGGATGATCGTTACGCGGTTATTTATGCCACGGATGATTCCGAGCACCTGCGCATGGAATCCGCTAGGCGAGACTTCGTGGCCAACGTTTCTCACGAGTTGAAAACCCCGGTGGGGGCAATTTCCCTGCTGGTGGAAACCCTCATGGAGGTCCGCGAGGATCCCGAATCCGTGGAGTACTTCGGCGGCAAACTGGTGGGGGAGACCCGCCGGATGGGGCAGATGATCACCGAACTGATCTCCCTGTCCAAGCTGCAGGGTGCCGAATCTCTGCCGGATCCGCAGATGATCAGCATTGACTCCGTGGTGGAGGAAGCGTTTGATCGTTGCAAGCTGGCCGCGGAAACCGCCAATATTGAGCTGGTGAAGGATGGGCGTAGCGGGGCGCTGGTGATGGGTGACAAGTCGCTGCTGGTTACCTCGGTGTCCAACCTGATGACTAACGCCATCAACTACTCACCAGCAGGCACGCCCGTGTCCGTGTCCCGGGAAATCCATGACGACCTCGTGCGGGTCAAGGTGACGGACCGCGGGATCGGCATTGCGCCGGAGGATCAAAAGCGCCTGTTTGAGCGCTTTTTCCGCGTGGATAAGGCTCGCTCCCGCAACACGGGAGGTACGGGCTTGGGGCTGGCCATCGTCAAGCACGTGATGATGAACCACGGTGGGCGAGTGTCCGTGTGGTCCCGTCCGGGCACCGGCTCCACCTTCACGCTGGAGTTGCCGCGATTCACCCCGAGCGAAACCGGGCTGCCTGCGGGCGAAACCCCCGTGGTGCCCAGCGAGAATTCCTTGACCGGCACTAATATGGATGTGCTGGAAGAGATTTTCCCGAACGATCAACTGGCCGACTTCCCCGAAGAGGAGATAGATGGCCGTGCCCAGAGTGATCCGGGCTACAGTGGCACTCGAAGAAACCCTGAGAGCACAGAGCACGACCAGCAGCACCAAGTACCAACCAGCAACAGAGAGGGGCGCGAGTAAACGTGACCAGCGTTCTCATTGTCGAAGACGAGGAATCCTTGGCAGAGCCATTGGCGTTCCTGCTCAAGAAAGAGGGCTTTGAAGTCTTCTTGGCTGGTGATGGCCCCACTGCTCTCGAGGTCTTCGCCGCCGAAAAGGTGGATATTGTCCTGCTGGATCTGATGCTCCCCGGAATGTCCGGCACCGAGGTGTGCCGTCAGCTGCGCCAGACTTCCGCCGTTCCCGTGATCATGGTGACTGCGCGCGATAGTGAGATCGACAAGGTAGTGGGCCTGGAGCTCGGCGCGGATGATTACGTGACCAAGCCTTACTTTGCCCGCGAGCTCATTGCCCGCATCCGCGCCGTGCTGCGCAGGGGAGGGGAGAACGTTCCCCAGGGTGAGGACATCGCTGATGACGGCATGGTCCTGCGCGACAACCGCGTGATGATGGACGTGGAGCGTCACATCGTCACCGTGGATGGCAGCAAGGTGCCCATGCCTCTCAAAGAGTTTGACCTGCTGGAATACCTGATGCGCAACTCCGGTCGCGTGCTCACCCGCGGCCAGTTGATCGATCGCGTGTGGGGTGCCGATTACGTGGGCGATACCAAGACCCTCGACGTGCACATCAAGCGCCTGCGCTCCAAGATCGAGCGCAATCCTTCCCGCCCGGAGATCCTGGTCACCGTGCGCGGGCTGGGTTACAAGTTCGAGGCCTAGATCCCCATCTCGCGCGCCTGCGCAGTAGCTGGGTGAATCGAGAGCAGCGGGAATCCGCTGGGTGCCACGGCAGCTAGTTGTTCCCGCGCCTCGCAATGCTCGGCCACCACCGCGTAGGCCTCGCTGCCGATGAGCTCGGTCAGCTCTTCCTCATGTGTGCGCCACAGCGCCTCGGTTCCGGCGTGGCAATTCGGATCCGTGGTGCAGTACCAATCGAAGTCCTCGCCACCATTTCCCCAACCCCGCCGGGTGTACTCCGTGATGGTGGTGCGCAGCTGCTCAGCCCCATCGGGCCGAGTCTCCCATTCCTCCAGCCGGCGCAACGGCAGCTGCCAGCACACCTCAGGCTTGGACTCCAGGACATTCTCCCCGTTGCGCAGCGCCCACGCATGCAGCGCGCACCCCTGACCGCCCACAAACCCCGCGCGATTGGCGAAAATACACGCCCCGGACGTGGTGATGGTTTTCAGCGCGGGCTCCATCCCGCCCTCGTCGTTCTCCAGCTCATCCCACTCCAACCACGGCTCCAATTCCCCCATCGTGGCACCGTAGCCATTGTTTTCTTGAGTCCCTTGGGTTTCTTCTTCCCCGCCCTCATTCCCCTTTTTTCCCGACGCCGCCAGCGACTTCTCCCACGCCTCCATTTGTTCTGCGGGGCGGAACTGCCACTCATCCTCGGTTAATGTCGCGGCTACTTTGGCCACTCGCGCCCGGTCATCAGCATCGGTGAGAAAAGCCCCGTGGGAGCAGCAGCCGACGTCGGGATTGCTGGCGTCGATCCCCAAACACGCCTCGGTGCCAAAACGGCAACGGTACGTGGACAAAAGCCACGTGAGATCCACTTGGATGATGTGCTCGGAATCCGCAGGGTCTAAGAACTCCAGCCATTCTCTGGGGTAATCCGCGGGCAATTCGCGACCCTCGCGGACGGAAAGATCCGCCGCCGTTCCCTCCGGATAACCGGAGGCTGCGGAGAGGTGTTGAGGCGATTGGTTCACAGCATTCACCGTAGACGGGTTAGGCTAGGTGCCGTGCGATTAGGTGTCCTAGATGTAGGAAGTAACACGGTTCATTTAGTGGTGGTCGATGCCCAGCAGGGCGGGCCGCCTACTCCGATGAGCAATTGGAAGACCCCGATGCGGTTGGTGGAGTACCTGGATGACAAGGGTGCCATCAACAAGAAGGGTCAAGAGCGTCTGTTCAACGGCGTAGCGCTGGCCAAGGAGATGTCAGAGCAATTCCGTTGCGATGAGATGCTCCCCTTTGCTACCTCGGCGATTCGCTCTGCCACAAACTCCGAGCAGGTGCTGGAAAGCCTGGAGAAGGAAACGGGCGTTCGCCTGCGGATTCTCTCCGGTGAGGAAGAAGCTCGGCTGACCTTCTTGGCTGTTCGACGCTGGTATGGCTGGTCCGCTGGTCGCATCTGCGACCTGGACATCGGCGGTGGTTCATTGGAGATGTCCCTGGGCACCAACGAGAACCCCGATGTAGCGTGTTCGGTGAACCTGGGTGCGGCGCGGTTGACCAAGGAGTGGTTCGTGACCGACCCTCCGGAGAAGAAGACCATCGCCGAGCTGCGGGAATACATCGATTCCACTCTGGAAGATCCCGTCACCCAATTGTTGGAATCCGGACCATTGGACTTGGCAGTGGGTACCTCCAAGACGTTCCGCATGCTGGCCCGCCTCACCGGTGCTGCCCCGAGCTCAGCCGGACCGCGCGTGAAGCGCGTGCTGACCCAAGCTGGTTTGCGCCAGCTCATCTCGTTCATTTCACGAATGACCGCGGCAGACCGGGCGGAACTGGAAGGCGTGAGCGCGGATCGCTCCCACCAGGTGGTGGCCGGAGCTTTGGTGGCAGAGGCATCGATGCGTAAATTGGGCATCGATACTCTCCATATTTGCCCATGGGCACTTCGCGAGGGCGTAATTTTCAGGCAGACCGATCAGGTTTTGCTGAAGTAATTCTTTCCTTCGCCTTGTTGAGATGCGTTAAACGGCATTTCTGACTGTATGGTGAAGGCTTAATGTATGTAATTGGATCAGAGCGCGTTCGATCTTGATGGGAACGATTGATGAGTGAGAAGCTGACAGTCGCGGAACTGATGGCCCGCAATGGCCGGAAGTCTGCCGACGGTGCGGATGAAAGTTCGCGGCGGCGTAGGCGTCGCAACCTGGAATCAGGTGGCGTATCTGTTGCGGAGCTGACAGGCTCCATTCCTGTCGTTACCCAAAAGGACGTGGATGAGCAGAAGGCCGCTGATGCCGCTGCTCAAGCACCTGCCGAGCGTAAGCCTGCCCCGCGAGTCTCCAGGCGCGCTGCGGAAAAGCCAGGCGAAGTCACCACCCAGATGACCCCGGTGAAGGATGCCCCCGCTGCGGCGCAGAAGCCACCGGTGGCTGCTGAGACTCGAAATGCTGAGACTAAGAGCACCGGCTTCAAGCGTGCGACGACTGCTTCTTCAGGCACCAAGCCTGTGGATGCTAAGCCAGCAGAGACCAAGCCTGTTGCTAACAAGCCAGTTGAGAATAAGCCTGCGGCGGATAAGTCCCGCACTCCTGCCCAGCCCGTATCCCACGAGGATGCGCGCAAGGCCGAAGCTCAGCTGATCGGTGGAGACAACACCGCCGCTACCACTGCCACCAGCAACACCGCGGCAAAGCCAAACGTTGAGAAGCCTTCTGCGTTCAAGCCTGCCGACGAGAAGCCAGCAGCCAATAAGCCTTTCGCCAAGGCTGCTGCTGCCGTGCCTGCATCCGCTGCAGCTGCAACCTCCGCAAAGGGCGCGCCGACTCCCGTGAAGGAGAAGGAGGTGGCGTCGAATCTTAAAAAGGACCCGGCTGCCACCCGCACCGAGCGCACCCCAGTGCCGGCGAAGAAGGATGATGAGTTCGCCGCGCTAGAGGCGGCTTTGGATGAAGATGAGGTCATCGATTACGAGGACAACACCATCTCCTGGCCAGCAATGATCGGGCAGGCGCTGCTCGCGATTGCTGCCGGCGTAGGCATCTTCTTCGGATTCAGCCTGCTGTGGTCCAACCTGCCTTCGATCGTGGTGCTGGTGCTGGCCCTGGCTGTCACCCTCCTGCTGGTCGGACTGGTGCACGCGCTGCTGCGTCACAACGATAAGTTGCTGATGCTCCTAGCGTTCGTGGTGGGTCTGATCCTCACTTTCGGCCCGCGGTTGGTCATCGGAATTTGATCTGCAAAGAGTGAATGCGTGCAGCCCTTCAGGAATCTTCCTGGAGGGTTTTGTGCTGCTCGGGGCAGTTTTATCCCCCAGGCATAGGGGTGGGATCATGGCAGGAGTGCAGGAACGCTGGCACAGTTGAACGTATGACTCGAATTGGAATTATTGGCGGAGGAAACATTGGCGAGGCGCTGTTCTCCGGAATCATCGGAGACGGCACCGACCCCAAGAGCATCATCGTGGCAGACCCCACACCGAAGCGTTTGGAGCAACTTCAAGAGCAATACGGAGTGGTCACCACCGAGGACAGCTCCGAGGCCGCAGATGGCGCGGACTACCTCTTTATCTGCGTGAAGCCAGACGTGGTTCCCACCGTGCTGGATGACATCTCCGAAGCGCTGAATTCCAATGGAGACACCGTGGTGGTCTCCGTGGCAGCGGGTGTCACCATCTCCACGATTGAAGGAGCACTCTCCGCGGGCACCCCTGTGGTGCGCGTGATGCCCAACACCCCGATGCTGGTGGGCAAGGGAGCGTCCGGGCTGGCAGGCGGACGCTATGCCGAGCAGAGCCACGTGGAGGCAGTCCAAGAGCTCCTGTCCGCCACGGGCACTGCGGTGATCGTCAAGGAGAAGGATCTGGACGCGGTGACTGCCGTCTCCGGTTCTGGCCCCGCATACATCTTCATGGTCGCTGAGGCGATGATCGATGCAGGAGTGAACCTCGGCCTGCCCCGCCCCTTGGCGCAAGAGTTGGCAGTTGCCACGGTTGAGGGCGCGGCCACGATGATGGCGAAGAACCAGGCGGAAGAGGACGGCGATGATCCCGCCGCACTGCGCGCCAAGGTTTCTTCCCCAGGCGGCACCACTGCTGCTGCTACCCGCACCTTGGATGAAGAGGGCTTGCGCCGCGCGTTCTACAAGGCCATGCAAGCTTGTAAGGACCGCTCGGTGGAATTGGGTAAGAGCGACTAAGGCTTCGCGGCCAGTGGCGCGGTGCAGTTGCGTGGCGCTCGAGAGCGTTACAGAAATGCCCCGGGGGTAACCGGTGGGGGTCTTGTGACTCCTGGGTTCCCACGGGGCATCTTTGGGCTTTATTCATAACTTTTGCCACGCCAGAATAGTTCTGGCTCTGCAGATTCACTGCGTCCCGCTACGCAACAACTAGTAACAATCGTTGCTTTCTCCCCCGTGTTATACATCTGCCACACGCTTCACGTTATGATGGCTAAAGCGATTCTTGTGTGACGTCTTGCAGGAGGGGAAGCCTGCAGCACGCGAGAAATCCTAGAAAGTGATGATTAATGGCTAACAATGAGAACGGAATCTACCTCACTGTCGCTGAGGTGGCGGAGCTGATGCGCGTCTCGAAGATGACGGTGTATCGCTTGGTTCACTCTGGAGACCTGCCAGCTGTGCAGGTTGGTCGCTCTTTCCGAGTTCACGAGCAGGCAGTCGAGAAGTACCTCGGCTCCAGCGTGTACAAGGCAACCGACCAAGCCGGTTAAAGCATCTTTTCAGGTACTCACTGCTTGTCACCCTCGGCGAAAGCCGGGGGAGGCAAGGGGTTTTTTGTTTTAGGTGCCGGTAGAGCGGTAGACTAACCACCATTCGTGTCGGCCGTCCCCGGCACAGTTTCCGCCCGCTAAGGCGGAGCAGCGATTTACCAGCCGAGATTATGGTTGGCGCACCCGCGCTCACAACGCGAAAGTGCTCGCCGCTCCCCACGGTTAGGCGGGTTGATAACTGTTTTGATCGACCAACTGATGAAGCGAGGTTCCCACCATGGGTTCAGTGATCAAGAAGCGCCGCAAGCGTATGTCCAAGAAGAAGCACCGCAAGATGCTTCGCCGTACTCGCGTTCAGCGACGGAAATTGGGCAAGTAAGCCTTCTGGCCACAAGCTTTCCGCAGATTCCTTGCGGCTTGGGCCGAAAAAATCCGCCCTTGGTGTGCAACACACTGAGAGGCGGATTTTTTATGTCTGCGCCTACTTGCGCAGGATCCAGTACCCGCCAGCAGCCGCAGCCCCCGCAGCAGCCGCCGTGCCACCAGCGCGCACCACTTTCCGGCTCCTCCGGTAATCCCGGATCTCCCATCCATTACGCTGTGCCGCCTTGCGCAGCTGAGTGTCCGGATTCACGGCCACGGCAGTGCCCACCTTGGAGAGCATGGGGATGTCATTGATGGAATCGGAGTAGGCCGTGCATCGCGCCAGATCCAGCCCCTCGTAGGCGCTCAGGGCCACTACCGCGTGCTGTTTGCCCGGGCCGTGCAGCATATCGCCCACCATCCGGCCGGTGAACGTGCCATCCTCCACCTCGGCAACGGTTCCCAGCGCGCCGGTGAATCCCAGTTCCCGGGCGATGATCTGCGCCAACTGCACAGGCGCCGCAGTCACCAACCACACCTGATGCCCCGCTTGCAGGTGCATATCCGCCAATTCCTTGGTGCCGGGGAAGATGCGTTCGGAGATGCTCGCCGCCCAAATTTCCTCCGCCATGGACACCAGTTCCGAGACCTTGTGCCCCTTCACCAGCGCCAAAGCCTGCTCGCGCCCCTGATCGATGTCTCCCTGGTTCTCCCCGGAGAGCCGGAAGCGCAGCTGCTTCCACACAAATCCGAGCACTTCACCCACGCCGAAGAATTTCCGCTTCACCAGCCCGCGAGCGAAAAGCAGGATGGAGGCACCTTTGATCAGCGTGTTGTCGACGTCGAAAAACGCCGCCGCACCCACGTCCTGCGGTATCGAGGGATCCGGGTCATTGAGCTTATTCACCCCACCGGCGGCCTGGCTGGCACCGTGCAGATTCCTCAATCCATCGCGCAGGGCCGCATCGGGCACATCGAGTTTCCGCGCCAGCTGGTTGATCGCCTCCCGGTTCGGGTCGTTGGGAGCGTCCGGGTTCAGTGCTTGCCACTGGGTTGATTGTGTTTCCGACGCCACCTCGGCGACCCCCGCCGAGTAATTCGACCCGCCGAGGGATTGCAACGCGTGCTGCACGGCGGCCTCGCCTGCCTGTACCTGTGCGGATTCACCGCGGGTGGGAAACACTCGCCGGGAAAGAAAGGCCCTCACCCGGCTGCGGATAGTGGATTGCGTACTCACTGTTTCTAAGTTACTAGCTCGCTCGCTGAGGGGATAGCGGTCAGCTAGCATCGTGGGGATGAAGAGAACTCCCGCCGATGTCACCCTCCTGGTGCGCTCTACGTGTGGCTCGTGTGCGCGGGTCGAGCAGCAGATTCAGCCCGTGATCCAGGATGCGGGCGCGCAACTCACGGTGGTGCAGTTGGATGGGCCGCAGGCTGCGGGCAATGCGGAGATTCTGGAGCTGGAGCAGGAATTCGGCGATCGCGTGCCCGTGGTGTTGGTGAACGGGGAAGAGTTCGCCTGCTGGGAAGTGGACAATGAGGAACTTGCAGCCGCTCTGTAGGTCTGCTGCCGGCCTTCTGTCACCCGAGTCGCTCTATAACACTTGGATGCACCGTTTTGTCATTGGGGTGGGTTAACGATAGCGTAGGGGTTCATAAATGCCCGAGGGTCGCCTTGCAGAAAAAGGTGGCTTAAGCGCCCGCGATCGTGTGGCCTTCCACGGGGAAACACGCATGCAGGAGGCCTGGAACAGGTATGAACGTTAGCGCAGCGACAGGCACCGCAGCAGTGTTGCTGGTGGGTTTGTCCTTCCGCTCCGCACCCGTTCCGGTTCTGGAAAAGGTCTCGCTGGCAGATTCCGAACTCCCCAAGCTGCAGATGGCTTTGCTGGAAAGCGACGCAATTTCTGAGGCCCTGGTGCTCTCCACGTGCAACCGCATGGAGTTCTACACCGTGGCCAATGCGTTCCACTCCGGGTTGGATCACGTGGTGGAGACCATCGCGCGCTTCGCCGAGTTGCCCGCGGAGGATCTGGAACCCCACCTCTACGTGCACTATTCCGATTCCGCAGCCGAGCACATGCTGAACGTGGCTTCCGGCCTGGATTCCATGGTGGTGGGCGAACAGCAGATCATCGGGCAATTGCGCAGTGCCTACCAGCAGTCCAATGACATCGGCTCGGTGGGCAGGACTCTGCACGACCTCACGCAGCGCGCTCTGCACACGGGAAAGCGGGTGCACTCGGAGACGAACATCGATACCGCTGGAGCATCCATGGTGTCTTTCTCCGTGGATAAAGCTTTGGATCGATTGGGCGTCGATAAGAAAACAGAAAACCCGATGAGTGGCCGCCGGGCACTGATTGTGGGCGCGGGAGCGATGGCCTCGCTGGCTTCCACGTACCTCGGGAAACTGGGGATTGAGCACGTCACCGTGGCAAACCGCACGCTTACTCGCGCGGAAAACCTTGCCACGCACGCCCGCGAGGCAGGCGTGAATGCGGACGCTGTATCGCTGACTGAGATGCCGCAGCTGATCGGTTCGGTGGACATCATCGTGTCCGCTACGGGTGCTGCCGGGCATGTGGTGCTGGCGGAGCATGTGCGCGCCTCCCGCGATGAGCACGGCGCGGGGGAGCGGCCGCTGGCGCTGGTGGATCTCTCCATGCCCCGGGATATCGAACAGACCACGGCGGAGATTCCCCACGTGCACCTGCTCAACATCGAGGAGCTCACGGAGCTCGCAGGTGAAGGTGTGGAAGACGAGGATCCGGCGCGTCGCATCGTGGGTGAAGAGCTGGAGTTGTTCCTCGAGGAACAACGCCTCCAGACGGTGATCCCCACGGTCAAGGCGCTGCGCAAGAAGGGCGTGGATCTCATGGCCGATGAGATGCTGCTGTTGGAACGGCAAACCCCGGAGATGTCCGCCGCGGATCGCCAAGCAGTGGAAAAGGCCATGCGCAGGTTTCTGGACAAACTCCTGCACACGCCCACCGTGCAGGCCAAAAAGCTTTCCGGCGCCGGTACACCAGTGAGCTACCCAGATGCGCTCGCAGCCCTGTTCCAACTGCCCATCGGGGCCGCACGCTCAGTCTCTGAAACCAAACCGGTCTCCGAAAACAATCCAGCCCGATCCACCGAGAGGAAACAGTCATGACCAGCAAACGAACGTTCCTCATTGGCACCCGTGGCTCTTTGCTCGCCACCACCCAGTCCGGGCACGTGCGCGAGGCAATCACGTCCCAGGGACTGCAGGCTGAACTGCACCTGGTGCACACCCCGGGCGATGCATCGCAGGCTGCGCAGACTCCGGTGGCGCAGATCGGCATCGGTGTCTTCACCGAGACCCTGCGCAACGCGCTGGATTCGCACGAATGCGATATTGCCGTGCACTCCTTCAAGGATCTGCCCACCGCGGCAGATCCGCGTTTCCGCACCGTGGTGCCCACCAGGGTTGATCCCCGTGAGGTGCTGATCAGTGTGGATAACAAGCCCCTCATGGAGCTCGCGCCCGGTGCCAAGGTGGGCACCGGCGCGCCCCGCCGGGTGTCGCAGATCCTCGCGGTGCGCCCGGACCTGGAACTGGTTCCGCTGCGCGGAAACATCACCACCCGCATGAGCCGGGTTGGCCAAGACCTGGATGCCGTGGTGCTGGCGCGCGCAGGATTAGAGCGCGTGGACATGCTGGACAACGCGGCAGAATCCATCGACCCACAGCTGGTTATGCCCGCCCCAGCCCAGGGTGCGCTGAGCGTGGAAGTGCGCGCGGATGATGAAGAGGCGTTTGCCGCCGTGGCGGCACTGGATGATTCCTTGAGCCATGCCCAGGCCATTGCGGAACGAGCAGTGCTCTCCACACTTGAGGCGGGATGCTCCGCACCCGTGGGAGCGTATTCCACCCTGGAGATGCATCCTGCTGGCGCAAGTGGAGAAACCACCGCCACGCTGCGCGTATACGGCGGAGCATTTGCTCTCGATGGTTCGGACACTCTGGTGCGCGATGCCTCCGCGGAGATCCCTTTCGGCTCCACCCGCACGCTGCTTGATGCCACATGGTCGGAGACCGCTGCGCAGGCTAAACGCTTAGGCACGCAGGTGGGCGAGGCACTTCTGGCAGATGGCGCGGAAAGACTCATGGCTATTCATCGTTGACAAGCCCCCTGTATGAACGCGGCCGGAGCACACCCCGGCTGCAGAGAAAAATTTTGCTGAGATCCACAACATTCACTTCTTCCCGAGGTGCCATTCGTTCGAGAATGCCACTTGCACAGCGCGCAGCGATGCGCATGCCAAGCGGCCCAGGCCGCCAGGGGAAAACCCAAGTACATGGAAAGCCAACTAATGACTGATTCCGGAAATGCCACGTTGAGCACCGGTCGCATCCTCTTTGTGGGTGCGGGGCCGGGTAACCCGGATCTCTTGACTGTCCGGGCCCGCGAAGTGCTGGAAAATACCGCGTATGCCTGGGTAGACCCAGCCGTGACCGCTGGCATCCGCAGGCTGATCGCCGCCCACGTGGCGGTTCCAGAAGAGAAGTTGGAAGCCGCGGAGGCTGAGTGGGAGAGCAAGCTCAAGGCTGCCAAGGAGGCAGGAGCTCGACGCAAGCCACCACGGCCTGAGCCACCCACCGCAGCAGAGGTAGTGGATGCTGAGCCTTCCATGCTCGCCGATCAGCACAAGATCACCGCTGCCCAAATGGTGCAGCGCGCCCAAGAGGGTGATGACGTGGTGCGCTTGGTTACCGGAAACCCGCTGAGCAATGAATCGGTTATGGCGGAGCTGCAGGAAGTTGCCACTTTGGCAGAGCCCCTGAATGTGGAGTTCCAGGTGATCCCCGGCATGACGGGCGCTTCGGCTGTTCCCGCCTTCACCGGAATCGGCGTGGGTCCAGATGTGACCACCGCTGATGTGCGGGAGAGCGCGGACTGGGATCAGCTGGCCCACGCGGGTCTGCCCCTGATCCTCACCGCCAGCCCAGAGAACTTGGTGGGGATCGCCCAAGAGCTGAAGCAGCGGGACATCCCGGGCAACACTCCAGCCACCGTGACGGCGCACGCCACCACCCGTCGCCAGCGCAGCTATGACGTCACCCTGGACACCCTCAAGTCCGTGACCGCAGCCTCTGGCCCTGCCGCCAAGGACGGGGAAATCCCGGAAGAACTGCTGGTGACCATCGGTGCGCAGGCTGATCCCGCGCTGCGCTCCAAGTACTCCTGGTGGGAGAACCGCGCTCTGTACGGATGGACCGTGCTGGTTCCCCGCGCCAAGAACCAGGCGGGCCCCATGAGCACCCGCTTGGCACGCCACGGCGCGATTCCCGTGGAGGTTCCCACCATTGCGGTGGAGCCACCTCGAAGCCCAGCGCAGATGGAACGCGCCATCAAGGGATTGGTGGACGGTCGCTATCACTGGATCGTCTTCACCAGCGTGAATGCCGTGAAGGCAACGTGGGAGAAGCTGGCGGAGTTCGGCCTGGATGCGCGCGCCCTAGCCGGCGTGCGCGTGGCTGCCGTGGGTCCAAAGACTGCCCAAGCCGTGCGTGACCTCGGCATCACCCCAGAGCTGCTGCCCCGCGCAAACGCCCGGAACGCCTCTGGCATCCTCGAGTTCTTCCCAGCCCATGATGAGGACCTGGATCCCGTGGATCGCGTTCTCTTGCCGCGCGCTGATATCGCCACGGAAGTGCTGGTAGAAGGCTTGATCGAGCTGGGTTGGGAAGTGGATGACGTGGTGGCCTACCGCACCGTCCGCGCCGCTCCGCCAAGCCCGGAGATCCGCGACATGATCAAAACCGGTGGCTTCGATGCCGTGTGCTTCACCTCCTCTTCAACCGTGAAGAACCTGGTGGGCATCGCGGGCAAGCCACACGCGCGCACCATCATCGCCTGCATCGGCCCGATGGCCGCCCAGACCGCCAAGGATCACGGACTTCGCGTCGATGTGATGCCCGAGCACGCTGGGGTGGAAGACATCGTGGACGCGCTGGCAGAACATGTTGCGGAACTGCGTGCAGCAGGGCAGTTGCCACCACCTCGGAAGAGGCGGCGTCGGCGAAAGAACCCGAGCACCAACCCCATGGAGCTCGAGGATCAACCTGCCACCGACGCGGCGAACGAAGAGGACTAACATCGGAGGGCATTATGCCTAGTTCTGATGCTTTTATCCCTTTCCGCCGTCCGCGTCGCTTGCGGACCAACCCCGTAATGCGCAATTTCACCGCGGAGACGGATCTCAACCCCAACCGTTTCGTGCTGCCGATGTTCATCGCTGACCGGCCGGATGCAGCCGGGGCGCAGCCGATTTCCAGTCTGCCCGGGGTGGTGCAGCACACGGAATCCACCATGCTCCGCGCCGTCGAAGAGGCGATGGAGGCCGGGGTGGGCGCTATCGACCTGTTCGGCGTGCCCAAGGAAGAGGACAAGGATGCCACCGGTAGCGCGGGTATCGATGCAGGTGGAGTGCTTAATCGGGCAATCGCCACCGTGCGCCGCGAGTTTGGCAACGAGATCCTGGTGATGGCCGATACCTGCCTGGATGAGTTCACCGACCATGGTCACTGTGGTGTGTTGGGAACCGATCCGTTGGGTGAGGCCATCATTGATAACGACGCCACACTGGAGGCCTACGCCGCCATGGCCCTGGCCCAGGCAGATGCCGGGGCGCACATGGTCAGCCCTTCCGGAATGATGGATGGCCAGGTTCGTCGGATCCGCGAAACCCTGGATGCGGCCGGACATCAGAATGTGTCCATCATGGCCTATTCCGCCAAGTACGCCTCTGCCTTTTATGGCCCATTCCGCGAGGCCGTGGGATCTTCCCTGCAGGGTGATCGGCGCCAGTACCAGCAGGATGCGCGCAATGTCCGCGAGTCTCTCTTGGAGACGCAGCTGGATATTGATGAAGGCGCGGACATCGTGATGGTCAAGCCCGGAATGCCTTACCTGGATGTATTGCGACAGGTGGCGGAGATGTCTCCCGTGCCCGTGGCTGCCTACCAAGTGTCCGGTGAATACGCGATGATCAGCGCAGCGGCAGAGAAGGGCTGGATTGACCTGGAGCCCGCGATCATGGAATCCCTCACTGGTTTCCACCGCGCGGGTGCGGATATCGTGCTCACGTATTGGGCAACCACCGCGGCCAAGCTCCTCCGCCAAGGCTAGGGCTTCGCCAGGGTTAACCCGCGCTGGCGCTGGTTGACGTCCCGGTTAGTTGGGTAGCCCCAGCTCCATGTCCGTGGCGTCCAGCACCGGCTGGACCAGCGCGAAGTCCGTCACATAATCATTGGGCTCTTCGTTCTCGTTGACCGGGGAAGAGGAGAGGATGCCCAGCGCGGCCACGCGATTTCCTCCGAGCCTGATGTAGAGGGGCGAGCCAGAATCACCATTCTGGCTGTAGATGTTGGCCCGCACCATGTACTCGTTCCACGCCACGATGGGGCCGCAGGTTTCGCCCGAGCGAAAACCGAACTTGCACACGATCATTCCCTGGTGCAGGTCAGCAGCTCCGGCGACCGTGGTGACTGTAAAACGCTCATCGATCAGGGGATTGATAGCGGTGTGCTTGTCTAGGGCGATGATGGAGTAATCGCTATCTCCCGGCTCGCCGATGAGTTGGGGCAGTTCATGGGGACGGGGAGAGCTGGAAGAAAACCGCTGGCTTTCCTCGTCCGCTCTCACTTCTTCCTCATCGAAGGATTGCATCACGTCCCACGTGCCGAGGGGTTCGCTCGCATAGTCATGAGTGGGGTCGGGCCACCCCATTTCGCTATCGGTATCGCCGGCCATGCAGTGCCCAGCTGTCAACGCTGCCGGGTCCGATTCATCCGCGTAATGGCCCACAAAAGCCATGGTGCATACGGATTCCTCATCAATATCCAGAGTCATCCCGGGCCCAGGCACTGGATAGGACTCCCAATCAGAAATGTGTTTGACCCACGGGCTGGAGAGAAAAGGGCCAAAACTTTTCGCGGCGGTTGTTTCCTGGCGCTGGTAACCGCTATCGGAATAGGAAAGCAGGAAAGCACTGGTTCCCTGGTTGGGTTTGGTGTACGCCGGCGGCGGGGTGTGGAGATCCCGCTGAGCCAGGTCATTGAGAGAGACTTGAATGGCCGCATTATCAGGGGAGACGTATTCCCCATCTGCGACATCCGGGCGGTTGTTGGACTGGTTCCAGTTGCTGATTCCCAGGAGGAAGAAGAGCGCGATGGCCACGATTCCCACCACGAGCAGGAAAGAGTTGGAATACCTTTTCCGCTTGACCGCATATGGGTACGCCCCATGCGGATATGGCGCATAGGGAGCGTTAGGAACGTACGGAACATAAGGAGCATGAAGATTGCGCGCCTCTGGCGGCGGGCTGCTCGCGTAGGGATAGCGGGGAAACCGCGGTGGCGGTGGCGGTTGGGCACTCACGAGAAATAAGAATAATCGCCGCAGGGAACTCGTGGGTTGTCTAGGGGAAATAGGGCAGGTTGTCTGCGCAACCAGTAAGGTGGAAAGCCGTATGAGCAGCGAAATAAATCAGGAAGATCTGAAACCGCCCAAGGTTGGGCGCCCGGACGGATTGGCAAAGAACCTTAAGGGTGCGCCCGAAGATGTGCGCATGGGTGTGTTGATGTGGTGGAGCGTCTGCAGCATGCAGGCTCTGTACGCCATCGTCCAGTTTGTGGCGAACATCGTGGACCCCAGCGTCCTGCGCGCCCAGGTGAAGGCTCAGTCCGAGACCCTCGGCGGCTTTGGTGGTTTCGGAGAATCCGTTGCGGAGCAGGATTCAGCCACGTCCGCGTCCACCTTCAACGTGTCCATGCTGGTGTGGATGCTGGTCATCATTGCCGTCTGCGCTTACCTCACCTGGCGCGCCGGGCGAGGCGGCCCGCATTCGCGCATGTTCCTCAACGTGGGTTCTCTCTACCTCGCGCTGCAGGCGGCTTTGCTGCTGTTCGGAACCACCAACTCCACCATGCCGGTGGCTTTCGTGCTGATTCTGGGCATCCTGAGCATCCTCTCCGGCGTGACAGCCGTGTTGGGAATGTGGTTCATGTCCCGCCCGGAAAACCACACGTGGCTGGGTATTCCAGACGTAGCCGAGGTGGAGAAGTACGCGGCGGCTGTGCAGCGGCGTCGAAAAGAAGAAAAAGACGCGAAACAAGCCAAGAAGCAGGCTCAGGAGCGGGAAAAGAAAGAACAGGAAGCACGGGATCAGGATTCGCCTGCTGCGCCCAATGGCCGAAATCCCAATGGCCAAAATCATGGTCATAATCATGGCCAGAACGGCGAGCCACCTCACTCGCCCAGCAACCCTTACCGCCGTTAACCACACTCACCACGGAGAAGATTCCCATGCCTTCCATGTTCCCCTCAATGGCCCCTAACGCGGATGACCGCAACCGCAGGACCAAAGCCTGGCAACCAGGTGACCCCACCCCGCGCGTCGTGCTCATTGCCTCCGTGTTGTTCGTGATCCTCGGCGTGCTCATGGTGCTCTCCGGAGTTGTGATGTTCACCGTGGATGTGGACGGGCAGGCCATGAACGCAGATGAGGCCGAGCGGCTGGAATTCCTGCGCGACAACGTGCGGATCCTCGGCGGAATCAACGTGGTCCTGGGGCTCATCATCACCGGGTTGAGCTTGACCTTGCGCCTGGGACACCGCAATCGCCGCCGCGTGCTGCTGTGGGTTTCCTGCCTGGCCATCCTGTTCATGCTGCTCGGCTGGGTGTTCGGTTTCACCGGGCTTGGCCAAGCCGTGCTGGCTTTGGGTCTGGCCATCGCGTGCCTGATGGCGTTTAGGCCAGCGGCGGATCCTTTCTTCGACGCCGGACATCGCCTCGAAGCACCCGTCGAGGGAGACGGCACTCTGCACGGGGATGAGCTGCGCCCCTAGTTTTTCCAAATGCCAGATTTCTGACGTGGTTTCTGGCGCGGAAAAACTGGAAAAATAGTCATCTCGGTTCCCTGCACCTAGAATCATCCTGATCGTCCAATGATGGGCAAGATCGTGTTGTAGAAAGGCATGAGCCAGTGGCTGAATACAGTACCGGGCATGCGCGTGCGCAGGGAGTTCCCGGTGCACCGCGGGTTGTCGATGGTTCTGCGGATACCCCGCAGAAGACGGGAACTGTCGATTCCGTGGAGCGCGCCATCCATGAGGCACGTGCGGCCGCGAAGGCTGCCGGGTTCGATATGGATAAAGCCGCGGATCTGTCTTCCCAGGAGCGCGAAGGTTTCCGCCGCGCCCGCGGGCTCTCCAGTTTCGCGTTCCGCTTGGAGGGTCTGGAATCCGCCGTGGATGCCACCGCTTTGGAGGTGGATCTCAATGCGATGCGCGGCGTGGAGGCCGTGGTGGTTTACGCCTCCCGGATGGCGTGGATCTCCGCTGAGGAGTACGTTAACCCCTCTGAGCTGCTGGAACACATGCGGAACATGGGTGTTGAGGCGTGGATGACAGCCTCCACCCTGCGCCGACGTTCGGATCGCTTGGATATCAACGAGTCACAGCGCCGGATGCGCAGGCACTCCCATGCCAAGGATCCTTCCCGCCTGTTGGCCAGCTCCCGCACCCGTGGCGCCGAACCATCTCTGGCCAGCAAGCGACACCGCAGCCCTTTCGATGGCACTGAAGTTCTACACACTGCCCGCGAGCTCATCACCAAGCTGCGCCTGTTCGTGGCAGTGGTGCTGGGCGTGCCAGTGGTGGGCATGGATCTGTTCCAACAGTGGCAATTCGATGGCTGGCAGTGGGTATCCCTGGCGCTCACCACCCCGGTGGTGACGTGGTGCGCGTGGCCTTTCCACCGCGCCGTGCTGGGCGGATTCCGCCGCAGCCTCTCCGCCCTGGATGGTGCCAGTTCCTCGGCTATCGTCATCGCCTACCTGTATTCCATTTGGGCGCTGGTGTTCACGGAGGTCGGGGAGATCGGTTGGACCTCCCACCTGGTGTTCATTTCCCAGCAGTGGACGGATGCAAACCGGCATAGCTCGTTGTTCCTGGACGTGGCCTGCGGAGTCACCATCTTCTTGTTGTTCGGCCGTCTTCTTTCCCGACGCAACCATCTGCGTTCCCGGGCCATCCTGCATGTGCCCACCAAGGTCTTCGAGACGAATGTTCTGGTGGTTCGCAAGTCCAAGAAGGGTCAGATCACCAAGACACAGGTGGCGCCCACGGAACTGCGCAGGGGAGATGACATCATCATTCCTCGCGGGGCATGGGTGCCGAGTGACTGTGAAGTGGTCTCCGGTAAATCCCCCGTGGACATGGGGCCAGTGGGAGGAGCGCACCGCAAGGCGGAGGTGTCCGTGGGCGACCGCGTGTATGCCGGTGCGCGTAACCAGGGGCCCACGCTGAAACTGCGCGTGCAGCAGACCGGTTCCAAGACGCGCTTGGCTGCGATGGAGCGCTGGTTGCGCCACGCTGTCCACGATGAGAACCGCTTCACGCAGATCGCCAACCGTTCGGCCAGCCTGCTGGTGCCGTGGGCGCTGGCTATTGCTGCGGTGAACTTCCTGGCGTGGCTGGTTTTTGCCGGTTCGGTGGAAGCCGCGATGTCCAGCAGCTTGTCCATCTTGGTGGCCGTAGCCCCGGTTACTTTGGCTCTTTCTGCACCCCTGGCCCTGCGTTTGGGTCTGGCTCGCGCTGCCTCCCACGGGGTGCTGTTGCGTGCCACCGGCACCATTCACCAACTGGCCTTGGTGAACTCCGTGGTGTTCAACCGCGTGGGAACGCTGACAACCGGACCCATGCAGGTGATCGGGGTTGTCCCCGCCAAGGGGGAAAACGCGGATCTGGTGCTGCGCGTGGCAGCAGCGCTGACCATGGAATCCGAGCACGTGGTCTCCCAGGCCATCGTGCGCGCGGACCGCGAGGCCCGCGATGCGAATGCCGGTGGAGATGCCATTCCGCACTGGCTCGAAGCCGGAGAAGTGGCCGTGAGTGAAGACGGATCCTTCCGCGGCATGGTGGATATCCCCATGGACGGGCAGATGCGCCACGTCCAGGCACGCCTGTGGCGGCCCCGGGATTTGGGTGAGGTGAAAGATAACCGCTTGACCAGTGCAGCCGTGTCCGGTGGTAGCCCCATCTTCGTGCGTTGGAAGGGCAAGGACAGGGGAGTAATCCTCATCTCGGACTCCATCAAGGACGATGCTCCCGATGCCGTGGACAAGCTGGAGGAAATGGACATTGAAACGTTCATGCTCTCTCGGGACACCTACCCAGTAGCACGCAAAACCGCCAACAACCTGGGCATTTCCACCGTATTGGCAGGCATCGTGCCCAACCGTAAGGAAGCCACCGTCCGTGGATTGCACGCCCGGGGAAATAACGTGGCGATGGTCGGCGACCGGGATAGCTCCATGGCCCTGCGCGCCGCAGACGTGGGCGTGCTCATGGCGGGCAAAGACCACATGGATCCGGTATCCGTGAGCATCGCGGATGTGGTGATCATGCGTGATGACGTGATGGCACTGCCGGAAGTCATCAACCTGACCCGCCACGTGCGCAACACCGTGGACTGGAACATCTGGCTGACATGGGGTTACAACGGCCTGGCCATCATCCTGGGGGTCACCGGATTGCTCAACCCGTTGCTGGCTCCCGTGGCCATGCTGGCCAGTTCCGCGCTGATCGAGTGGCGCTGTGCCGGAGTGGTGCGCCGGAACTTCGATGCTTCCCTGATGCGCCACACCCACACCTGGCAGGGAAGGGCGGACAGAGCCCGCGCCCTGCGCAAGTTGAAGAAGCGCCGCGAGCAGCGTGAGGCCGCGCAGGAATACACGCGCGAGGAATCCACCAGCGGAAGCTCGGACTACGCAGATTCCCCAGTCGGGGCGTAGGTGGCGGCGTCGATGACGGCGCAGGGCGTCGAAAAAAAGTAAATAGTTACACTGGGAAAAGACCCCAAGCTTTAAATATTTAGGAGGGAATTTTCCCGTGTCTCAATCCACAGAGCCTCAATCTGGCCAGTTCAACCACAGCACCAGTGCGCAATCCATGCAGCGAGCTCAAACGCTCATCCCCGGTGGTGTGAACTCGCCGGTGCGCGCCTTTGGATCCGTGGGAGGCACCGCGCCTTTCATCACCAGCGCGAAGGGATCCCAGCTGCATGATGAAGATGGGAACACGTATGTGGATCTCTTCTGCTCCTGGGGGCCGATGATCCATGGGCACGCCCACCCGGAGATCGTGGAGGCAGTGCAGCAGGCAGCGGCTAAGGGATTGAGCTTCGGCGCCCCCACCAGCGCAGAGGTTGACCTGGCCGAGGAAATCGTGGCCCGCACCTCCGTGGAGAAGGTGCGTTTGGTGAACTCCGGTACTGAGGCAACCATGTCCGCCACGCGTTTGGCTCGCGGATTCACCGGGCGGGATAAAATCCTCAAATTCGCGGGTTGCTACCACGGTCACGTGGACTCGTTGCTGGTCGCGGCAGGTTCCGGGGTGGCCACCTTCGGTCTGCCGGATTCACCCGGCATTACCCGGGGTGCCGCGGCAGACACGCTGGTGGTGCCTTACTGGGATGTGGAGGCCGTGAAGCAGGCATTCGCGGAAAACCCAGGTGAGATCGCGGCCATCATCGTGGAGGGCACACCCGGCAACATGGGTACCGTGTCCGCGGTGGATTCTGCGGGGGTTTCCTTCAACGCGCAGCTCAAGGAGATCGCGCACGCCAATGGGGCTCTGCTGATCGTGGATGAAGTAATGACCGGATTCCGCGTGGGCTACCAGGGTTGGTTCGGCAAAGATCAGGTGGCAGGAGATTTGACGACGTTTGGCAAGGTGGTTTCCGGGGGATTGCCCGCTGCTGCTTTCGGCGGACGGGCAGACATCATGGATCACCTGGCTCCGGCGGGATCCGTTTACCAGGCTGGAACGCTCTCCGGAAACCCAGTGGCTGTGGCCTCTGGCCTGACCTCCCTGCGCCTGGCCACCGAGCAGACTTATAAGACGCTGGATAAGAATGCCGAGCGGGTCAGCAGCTTGATCTCTGATGCGCTCAGCGCGGAATCCGTAGCCCACCACGTACAGTGCGCCGGGAACATGTTCTCCTTCCGCTTCGCCGAGGGCGAGGGCAAGAACTTCGAGGATATGCAGGCAGCGGATACCTTCCGCTTCCCGGCTTTCTTCCATGCGTTGCTGGACCACGGAGTCTTCGCTCCACCAAGCGTGTACGAAACCTGGTTTGTCTCCACCGCGTTGACGGATGCGGACTTCGAGACCATCGAGAAGGCAGCCAAGGTGGCAGCTCAGGCAGCCGCGCGCGCTGAAGCCTAAAACCGGGGCTCTCAATCATCGGCTTGAGGCTCCCGCGTTCTTAGGCTCTGGACGCGCGCACGGGTAGGGTCAATACCCATGACAACGATTGTTCACCTTGTCCGCCACGGCGAGGTCCATAATCCAGCGAAAATCCTCTACGGGCGCCTGGAGGGCTATCAGCTTTCCGAGCGTGGCCGCAATATGGCGCACGCTACCGCCAGCGATTTGGCAGATCATGACGTCACCTACCTCGGTGTCTCCCCGATGCAGCGCGCGCAGGAAACCGCGCAACCCTTCGCGGAGAAGCTGGGGTTGGAGATCCACACTGACGAGCGTTTGCTGGAGGCCGGAAATCAATTCGAAGGCCTGCACATCAAGGGCGTGCGCAGTGCGCTGTGGAACCCCAAGTACTGGCCAATGTTGAAAAATCCTTCCCTGCCCAGCTGGGGTGAGCCATACACGGAGATCTGCGAGCGCATGTGGGATGTCATCGAAGATGCCCGTAACCAAGCCCGCGGACACGAGGCGGTGTTGGTGTCTCATCAGCTACCCATCGTGATGATCCAGCGTGATGTCCAGGGTCTTTCCCTGGCACACAACCCGGCTGCGCGACAGTGTGAACTGGCCTCCGTCACCTCTCTGGTGTTCGACGGCGCAGACCTCACCGATGTGTACTACAGCGAACCAGCGCAAGAAATCTAAAACACTCTCAGCTAGACATAACCACGCTCGGCGGCTGCACTTTCTGCCACTCATGGCCGGGCAGAGGACTGAACGTATGTTGCACGTGAAGAAGTTCGCCGCAGTGATGGCAGTGCTTGCCACCATGGGAACCCTCGCAGCTTGTGGGGAAAACTCCACCGCCGGCACCGATGCGGTAGCCATCGGCGGGTCTTTCGAGTTCGTCTCCCCAGGCGGGCAAACATCGATCTCTTACCCGGAGGATGAGCGCAAGGAAATCGGCAACATCCAGGGCGTGGATCTGCTGGATGATTCCAAGGTGTCCCTGGAGGATTTCGAAGGGCAGATCGTGGTGCTGAATGCATGGGGTCAGTGGTGTGGACCGTGCCGCAGCGAATCCGATGATCTGCAAGCCGTGCACGAGAAATTGCAGAAGGATAAGCAGGGCACCTTGCTGGGCATCAACGTGAAGGATCCTGTGCGGGAAAAGGCGCAGAACTTCGTGAAGGATAACCGGATCACGTATCCCTCCCTCTATGATCCGCCGTTCAAATCTGCCCTCGCCATGGGTGGCGTGCCCGCGTCGGTAATCCCCACCACTATCGTGCTGGATAAGCAGCACCGCCCGGCGCATATCTTCCTGCAGGAAGTCACCGAGGAGCAGCTGTGGGACGTGGTGGAACCATTGACCCACGAGGAATCTCCAGCCACTGACAATGGAGGAAAGTAGGGCAGTGGCCAGCCAGATTGACACCCTAGTACTGGCCGAGAGCATCGGCCAAACCTTCTCGGAGACGGTTTCCGCCGGGCCCATTGTCCTGGCTCTGTTGGCAGCGGCAGTGGCTGGTCTGGTTTCTTTTGCCTCTCCATGCGTGATCCCTTTGGTACCGGGTTACGTCTCCTACCTGGCCGGGGTAGTGGGCGCGGAGACCGAGTACACCGCCGAGGGCACGGTGGTAAACAACAAGAAGGCCCGCGTGGCCAGTGCTGCGCTGCTCTTCGTCGCCGGTTTCACCGTGGTGTTTGTGCTGGCCACGGTCACGGTGTTCGGAGTCATCAGCGCGCTGATGATCAATCAGGAAATGCTGATGCGCATCGGTGGCGTGGTGACCATCCTCATGGGCATCGTCTTCATGGGCTTCTTCCGCCCCCTCCAACGGGACACCCGGATGGCGCCGAAGCGCTGGACTACCCTGGCCGGAGCCCCGCTCTTGGGTGGCGTATTCGCACTGGGATGGACCCCGTGCCTCGGCCCCACACTGGCCTCCATCATTTCTGTCTCCGCCGGCACCGAAGGCATCACCGCCCTGCGCGGAGTGCTGCTCATCATCGCGTACTGCCTGGGCCTGGGCATCCCGTTCGTACTGGTCGCGCTGGGATCCGCGCGGGCCCTGCGCGGAGTGGATTGGCTGCGCCGCCACTCTCGCACCATCCAAATGCTGGGAGGAGCCCTGCTGATCATCGTGGGTATTTTGCTACTCACCGGTCAATGGGCGATGCTCGTGGAATGGATTCGCGTCGCGTTCATCACTGACACGACTCTGCCGATCTAGGTTGGCGTCGGGAAAAAGGAACATGATGGCCACGAAAATTGCTGAGAAGAAATCGAAGAACCCAAACCCCATGAAAAAACTCCTGGCCCTCCCCAAAGCCGCCTGGCAATGGCTCACCAAGATGCGCACCGCCCTGGTGCTGATGGTGCTGCTCGCCCTCGCGGCGGTTCCCGGTGCCCTGTTGCCGCAGCGTTCGCTGAACAAAGACAACGTGGCAAATTACATCGCGGCCAACGGCAAGACGGCGGAGATCTTCGACAAGCTGCAGCTCTTTGATGTCTTCAGCTCCACCTGGTTCGCGGCCATTTATGCCCTGCTGTTCATCTCCCTGGTGGGTTGTATTCTGCCGCGTTCCTTGGATCACTACCGCGCCCTGCGCTCCAAGCCACCGCGCGCGCCGAAGGTTCTGAGCCGCCTGCCCAATCACGTGGAGGGGGAGGTACCGCAATCGATGGACGCGGTGCAGGAATCCCTGCGCGTGCAGTTCAAGGGCTGGTACCACAGCGAAACTGACGCCAAGGATGACCGCGCGGGTGCCTGGTCCATGTCTGCGGAAAAGGGTTACCTGCGCGAGTTCGCCAACCTGGTTTTCCACCTGTCCCTGGTGGGCATTTTGATCGCGGTGGCTACTGGTCGATTGATGTTTTATGAAGGCCAGGTCATCGTGGTGGCGGGCACTGAGCGTTCTGAGTTCTGTAACTCGGCTGTCTCCAACTTTGACTCCTTCCGCCACGGCCCCATTTTCGATGGCACCGGCCTGACCCCGTATTGCGTGAACGTCAAGGACTTTTCCGCCGAGTACCTGGAATCCGGCCAGGCCGTGCACTTTGAGTCCAATATTGATTACGCGGATGCCCAGACCGCCATGCTGCCTAAGGAAGAATGGGAGCATCAGAAGCTGCGCGTGAACCACCCTCTGCGCATCGAGGGCGACCGAGTTTACCTCCAGGGCCACGGCTATGCGCCCACGTTCACCGTGACCTGGCCGAACGGTGAGAAGTACACCGAGACCATCCAGTTCCGCCCGGATGACCTCACCAATTTCCTCTCCTCGGGAGCGGTGCGTTGGGACCCTCCGGCGGGCATGTATGAAGATCTTTTGGAACGACGCCAAAACCAAATCTCTATCCAAGGTTTGTTTGCGCCCACTGCGGAATTCACCGGAGAAAAGGGTGCGTTGTTGAGTTCCAGCTTCCCCGCGATGAATGATCCGGCTGTGGCAATCGATGTTTACCGCGGCGATACCGGTTTGGATGGTGGACGCAGCCAGAACATCTTCTCGCTGGATTCCGAACAGCTCCACAGTGGAGCGATGCAGAAGCTGGATCGGGTGAACCTGCGCGCAGGTGAGTCCGTGGATCTGGAAGATGGCACCAAGATCACCTTCGATGGTGCCCAGGAATTCGTGAACCTCCAGGTATCCCGCGACCCAACTGTTTTGTGGGTGCTGGGCTTTGCCATCCTGATGCTGGTCAGCTTGGTGGGCTCGCTGCTGATCAAGCGCCGCCGCTTCTGGGTGCGCCTGACCCCTGGAGCCAACGGCGGAACCCACGTGGAGATCGCCGGGCTTTCCCGCACCGATACGGCCGGCTGGGGCAAGGAGTTCAACCGCAGGTCAGAGAAGATTCTGGGTCTGGAAGATGAAGACCTGGATGATGAGCTAGACCAGGATTCCATGGATTGGGAATCCAGTTACGACGATGGGCTGGATGAGGCCATCAACCGGGCTCGTGGCGAGCGCGATTAGCACCCGGAGCCTGCGGTGGCTGGCGGGCAAGCATTTCCCGCTGGCAGCAGGCTTGTTTGCTCCCACCATGGGGGCTAACTTTAGTGGAGACACAAGGACTACACGTGCAACCTTGGCGAGGAATCGCCACCGCGATTGCGTGGGAATTTAAGGATTATGGGACACAACGATATTGACCAAAATCTAGCGAACCTTTCGGACAATACGTTCTGGGCCGCGGTGACCATCTACCTGTTGGCGCTGGCGGTTTCGCTGGGTTATTACTCCTTGGTTCAGATGTCCAACCAGAACCGACGGGAACGCGCAGAAGCTCTGCAGTTGGCGGCTTCTGATCGCGCCGCTGAACGCAGCACGGTCAAGGTTGGTGCCGGAGGCTCTGATATTTCAGACGTGGATTCCGCTACCTCGATGGATCCAACCCTTCCCAAGCATTTGCAGGCGGATTACATCGTTAGCCGAGTGCGGCGCGCGGATAAGCTCGGCGGAATCACCCAGGCATTGGTGTGGCTGGGTCTGGTGCTGCACGCAGCGCAGGTAATCTTGCGCGGTCTGTCCGCCGGTCGCTTCCCCTGGGGCAATCTCTTCGAATACGTCACCGTGGTGACTCTGTTCTCCATGGTGATCGCCGCTGTGGTTATTCAACGGAAGTCCGTGCGCGTGATGTGGCCGTGGCTGCTCACCCCAGTGGTGGCTTTGCTGTTCTACGCGGGCACCAACCTGTACGCGGAGACCGCACCCGTGGTTCCTTCGCTGCAGTCCGGCTGGTTCCCCATCCACGTTTCCACGGTGTCCATCGGCGCAGGTTTTGGCCTGATCTCCGGCATTTCCTCCCTGATGTACCTCTTGCGTTCTTACCAACCCAAGGGTCAGGAAAAGGGAATCCTGGGCAAGATCGCCGGGCCTCTCCCGGATGCCACCAAGCTGGATACCTTGGCCTACCGCACTGCGGTGTGGGCTTTGCCTATCTTCGGTTTGGGTGTGGTGTTTGGTGCCATTTGGGCCGACGCCGCATGGGGCCGCTTCTGGGGTTGGGACCCCAAGGAGACCGTGTCTTTCATGACGTGGCTGCTGTACGCCGTGTACCTCCACGCGCGTGCCACCCCAGGCTGGCGAGGACGTAAGGCCGCATGGATCAACGTGATCGCCTTTGCCACCATGGTGTTCAACCTGTTCTTCATCAACATGGTGATCTCCGGTCTGCACTCCTACGCTGGCCTGAACTAGAGCCGTAATTCGGGCTGTACGAGAGCCGTGAACGAGAGATGGAGAGCATCCCAGCATGAGTAGTGAATCCCGCCCCCGCACTTTCTCCCACTTGTTGGTCACCGGGGGAGCCGGGTTCATTGGTGCCAACTTCGTTCATCGGGCATTAGAGCGGCGGCCCGAGGTGCGCGTCCATGTGTTGGACGCCATGACGTACGCTGCCAACCCGCGGAATCTGTGCACCGAAGAGGGCACGCCGCTGGAGCAGGCGTATCCGGGGCGATTCGCGTTCACACACGGCGATGTTGCGGATGCTGATCTGGTGGATCAGCTGGTGGGGGATCTGGCGAGCGAAGCGGGCGGTGCCGATCACGCGGCCATCGTTCACTTTGCTGCGGAGAGCCACAACGATAATTCCCTGCGGGATCCGGGAATCTTTGTGCGCAGCAATGTGGAGGGGACAGTAATCCTGGCCAACTCCGCAGCCAAGCACGGGGTGCACCTGCACCACATCTCCACCGATGAAGTATTCGGGGATCTGGCACTGGATGATTCACAGCGCTTCACCACCGAGACCGCTTATGCGCCTTCTTCACCTTATTCGGCCTCGAAAGCTGCGGCGGATCACTTCATCCGCGCCTTCTCGCGCTCGCTGAACCTGCGAGCCACCATCTCCAACTGTTCCAACAACTACGGGCCGCGCCAGCACCCGGAGAAGTTCATTCCCCGGCAGATCACCGCCCTCTTATCGGGTGGCACGCCCCGTTTGTATGGTGCTGGCCAGAACGTACGGGACTGGATTCACGTGGATGATCACAACGATGCCGTGTGGGCGATCTTGGAGCGTGGAGAAATCGGGCAGACCTATTTGATCGGTGCGAATGGCGAGCGCACCAACATGGACGTGGTGCAGGATTTACTGCGCATCTTCGGTAAGCCGGAAGATGACTTTGTGCACGTCACGGACCGCCCTGGGCATGATCGCCGCTATGCCATTGATCCCGCCAGCATCCACGCGCTGGGCTGGCGGCCTGTCTTCAACGAATTCTCTGCCGGACTCGCGGACACGGTTGCGTGGTATGAAAACAATCGAGACTGGTGGGAAGAGTCGCGGGTGGCGTCGGAAGAAAAATACCGAGCCAACGAGCGGGAAGTTCCCCGCGAAGCCTAGAGCTCTTGCTTTTCCAGGTCGCGAGGGGTGACTGCCAAGGCGACCAGGGAGATGGCACACAGGATCATGAGGTACACGCCGATTGCCCAGGTACCGCCGAAGGTGTCCATCAACAGCTCGGCGATCATCGGAGCAAACGCGCCACCGAGGATCGCGCCCAGGGCGTAACCCACGGATACACCGGAGAAGCGCACGGAGCGGGGGAACATCTCGGCGTAGAGCGCAGACTGCGGGCCGTAGCTCAATGCCAGGCCGGGGACGAAAATGATCAGAGCTGCGGCGAACATCCAGATGTTGGCTTGATCAATCAGCATCCACACGGGAAGCACGCAGATGAAGAGGATCACATAGCCGATGGAGAATGTGCGGACGCGGCCGATCTTGTCGGACAGCGATCCTGACCACAGGGTCAGCACTGCCCAGAGCAGCGCGGCCACGATGACCGCGGAGAAAACCTGAGTCTGGGGCAGGCCCAGGGTCTTCGTGGCATAGGCGCCCATGAACGCGATGATCATGTAGCCACATGCGTTGTTTGCAGCGAAGATGAACGCAGCGGTGACTACGGTGCCGAAGTGATCGCGCATCATTTCACCCAGGGGAGCGGAGGATTCATCTGCGCGCTCGCGGATCTCCTCATATACAGGGGATTCGGAGACTCGGAAGCGGATGATAGCGCCGATGACCACCAACACCACGGAGATGAGGAAAGGAATGCGCCATGCCCATTCCACGTAGGCTTCCTTGCCGAAAATGGTGGTGAGCAGCAAAAGCACCACGGTGGCGGCGGTCAGGCCAGCTGGCACGCCGATCTGAGGGTAGGAACCGTACAGGCCACGCTTGCCCTTGGGAGCGTGCTCCACGGCCAGCAACGCCGCGCCGCCCCACTCGCCACCGGCGGAAAAGCCCTGGACGATGCGCAGGATGATGAGCAAGATGGGTGCGGCGATACCGATGCTCTGGTGCGTGGGCAATAGACCGATGAGCGCGGTGGATAGGCCCATGAGGATCAACGTGCCGGAGAGCACCACCTTGCGGCCATACTGGTCACCCACGTGTCCAGCGACGATTGCACCCAAGGGGCGGAACAAGAAGCTGATGCCCAGGGTGGCCCAGGAAATGATCTGTGCCAGCGTCGCATTGTCAGAGGAAGCCGGGCCGAAAAATTGCGTGGCGAACACCAAGCCAGCGGCTTGGGCGTAGATGAAGAAGTCGTACCATTCGATCGTGGTGCCCACCAGAGTGGCACCCAGGATCTTGCGCTCTTCGCGGCTTTGACCCTGTACGGAGGGGTTTCGCTGAGCGGAGGAGGGGGAGGCGGGAGAAGACATGGTGAATGAATCTATCAGTTCCGATACAAAATCGTTATATTTAGGAACTTCTCAGTAGATGTTTAGTTTCACACGTGCGCGTCTCCCCTGATTTTGCAGGTAGAGGGCGGGCAAATGTGGGCAACTGAGAAGGAGTATGTAAGGTGAGCATTGACTAACTTAGCTTTACCTAGCTAGGGTTCAGCGCATCGTGGCGGTAACCACTTTTGGTCTGTACTCAAGTGCTCTATCGCTAAAACCGCTTCAACGTTTCAACAAATATTCCTAAGGATGAACCTCACCCATGGCAACCAAGATCACTCTGCGTTCCGCACTTCTCGCCTCATTGGCTGCCTCCAGCTTGGTTTTGGCTGGATGCTCCACTGCTGAAGAAGAAAACACCACCGCATCTTCCGGCACCACGGTGGAGGTGGAAGATAACCACGGCGTCGTAGAGGTTCCGCAGGATCCAAAGGCAGTGGCCTCTACTGACAACCGCAGCTTTGAAATCCTGCGCGATTGGGGAGTGGACCTGGTTGCTGCCCCGCTTCCACTGGTTCCTCGCTCCGTCCCGGAGTACCGCGATAATAAAGACATCAAGGATATGGGCACGCACCGCGAGCCCAACTTGGAGGAATTGGTTGCTGCGCAGCCGGATCTGATCATCAACGGCCAGCGCTTCGAATCCCACTATGAGGACATCAAGAAGCTCAACCCGGATGCCGCAGTGGTGGACTTCACCCCGCGCGAGGACAAGCCATTGGATGAAGAGCTGCGTCGCCAGACCGAGGCCCTCGGGGAGATCTTCGGTAAGGATGCCGAAGCAGACGCGCTCATCGCAGATTTCGATAAGGCTCTGGAGCGCGCCAAGAAGGCTTATGACGGCGATTCCAAGGTCATGGCGGTCAACGTTTCCGGAGGAAACATCGGCTACGTGGCCCCATCTAAGGGCCGTTTCTGGGGACCAATCTTCGATTGGCTGAACCTCAAGCCAGCCCTCGAGGTGCCAGAGTCCAGCAACAGCCACACCGGTGATGACATTTCCGTGGAGGCCATTGCCGATTCCAACCCGGCGTGGATGCTGGTCCTGGATCGCGATGCCGCCACCAGCGATGCAGATAAGCCAGAGTACGAGGCTGCCAAGAACATCATCGACAAGAACGATGCGCTGAAGAACGTGCCCGCCATCAAGGACAAGCACACAGTCTTTGCTCCAGAGGACAGCTACGTCAATGAGAACATCATCACCTACACGGAGATCCTGAACTCGATCGCTGATTCCTTCGAAGCCGGCAAGAAGTAGCTCCCGCAGCTTCCACAGCTTCCGCAGCTTCCGCAGCTTCCGCAGCTCCCACAGCAAGTAACTCTCCGAAAGCTCTATGACACCAGTTTCTGCCACCAGCACCGCGCGTCGCGAGATTCCTCGCCAAACGCGCGGTGCTTCGCTGTTTGATTGGAAGCTGACCCTCGGCATCCTGGGCGTATTAGCCCTGCTGGGGGCATCCTTGCTGATCGGCGAGTACGACATTTTCAGCGGCGAATTCGGCTGGGAAATGTTCGGCATCACGCGCATCCCGCGCACCATCGCCCTGGTGCTTTCCGGCGCGGCAATGGCCATGTGCGGCTTGGTGATGCAGATGCTCACGCAGAACCGCTTCGTCTCGCCCACCACCACGGGCACCACGGAGTGGGCAGGGTTGGGTCTGCTCACGGTGATGGTTGTCTTCCCCACCGCCCCGATCCTGGCCAAGATGCTCGGGGCTATCCTCGCCTCCTTCATCGGCGCGATGATCTTCTTCCTCTTCCTGCGCCGCATTTCTTTGCGTTCTTCGCTGGTAGTTCCCATCGTCGGCATCATGATGGGCGCGGTGGTCAGCGCCGTTTCCACATTTTTCGCCCTGCAGACGGATATGCTCCAGGCACTGTCAATCTGGTTCGCCGGCAGCTTCACCTCGGTATACAAGGGTCAGTACGAATTCCTCTGGTTGGTGCTCATCGTGGTGGTTTCGGTGTTCATCATGGCGGATCGCCTGACGGTGGCTGGCCTCGGTGAAGACATCGCCACCAACGTGGGCCTGAACTACCAAAAGATCGTGTTCTACGGCACCGGCTTGGTGGCCATCGCCGTGGGAGTGGTGACCGTGGTGGTGGGCAACCTCCCGTTCTTGGGTCTCATCGTCCCCAACATCGTCTCCATGCTTCGCGGCGATGACCTCCGCTCCAACCTCCCGTGGGTGTGCCTGACCGGCATCGCGGTGGTCACGGCCTGCGATATTATCGCCCGCGTGGTCATTGCCCCTTTCGAGATTCCCGTCTCGGTGGTGCTGGGCATTGTGGGCGCGGTGGTGTTTGTGGTGCTGATCGTGAGGCAGGCTAACCATGGCTGATTCTTCTCCTCTTCTTCTCGACGCCACCCCTGCCCCCTCCAACCCATCCACCAGAAGCCGACGCTCGTCGGGTGCATTCAGTTCTGCGAAGGCGCGTCGCAAATACTGGGTGGTGATGGGGATTCTGCTTGCCCTCGCGCTGCTGTTCTCCTTCGGTTTGTTGGCCTATGGCAATCCCATGCCCGTGGGTACGCCCCAGTTCTGGCTGCTCGCGGAGCGGCGAACTGAGGCATTGTTTGCCATGGTGGTGGTGGCTTTGTGCCATTCCCTGGCCACGGTGGCTTTTCAGACGGTCACGAATAACCGCATCATCACCCCGTCCATCATGGGCTTTGAGTCCCTTTACGTGGCCATCCACACCACCACCGTGTTCATTGGTGGCACTTCCGGGTTGTTGGCGGCGCGCTCGCTGGGAGCTTTCAGTTTCCAGATGGTGCTGATGGTGGCGCTGTCTCTGGTGCTGTACTCGTGGCTGCTCACGGGCAAGAATTCCAATATGCACGCCATGTTGCTCATCGGAGTGGTGATCGGTGGCGGGCTGGGTTCGGTATCCACGTTTATGCAGCGCATCCTCACGCCCAGCGAATTCGATGTGCTCACCGCCCGCTTGTTCGGTTCCGTGAATAACGCGGATCCGGAATACTATCCCGTGGCACTGCCTTTGGTGGCTATCGCGGGCGTGCTGCTGGTTCTGGCCTCCCGCAAGCTCAATGTTCTCGCGCTGGGGCGGGATGCGTCGATGAACGTGGGCCTGAACCACAAATACTTTTCCATCTACATCTTGGTGCTGGTCACGGTGCTTATCGCGGTGTCCACGGCACTTGTTGGGCCCATGAGTTTCCTGGGATTTCTGGTGGCCACGCTGGCCTATCAGCTGGCGGATACCCATGATCACCGCTACCTGTTCCCCATGTCATTCCTGCTGGGCATCGTGGTGCTCACGGGAGCGTACTTCTGTATGAACCACATCTTTGATGCGCAGGGCGCGGTGTCCATCATCATCGAGCTGGTGGGTGGCGCGGTTTTCCTGTTTGTCCTGCTGCGAAAGGGTCGCTTGTGATTTCTCTGAGTCAAGTCCGCAAGAACTACAACGATGAAGTGGGAATCGGACCGGTAGACCTGCAGATTCCCGCTGGCGGGATCACGGCTTTCGTCGGTCCCAATGGCGCTGGCAAGTCCACCCTGCTCACCATGATCGGGCGCCTGCTGGATATCGATGAGGGCGCAATCGAGGTCGCCGGGTTGGATGTCTCCTCCACCAAATCCAAGGATTTGGCCAAGGTGGTCTCGATCTTGCGTCAAGAAAATCACTTCATCACCAAGCTCACGGTCCGGCAGTTGGTCAGCTTCGGCCGCTTCCCCTACACACAGGGCCGGTTGAAGAAGCAGGATGAGGAGATCATCTCCCGCTACATCGATTTCCTGGGGTTGGAGCAGCTGGAAAACCGCTACCTGGACCAGCTTTCCGGTGGGCAGCGCCAGCGCGCGTACGTGGCCATGGTGCTGTGTCAGGAAACCGATTATGTGCTGCTGGATGAGCCACTCAACAACCTGGATATCGCCCATTCCGTGCAGATGATGGCTCACCTGGCCCGTGCTGCCAAGGAGTTCGGACGCACCATCCTGGTGGTTCTGCATGACATCAACTTCGCCGCCCGCTATGCGGATTACATCTGCGCGGTCAAGGACGGGGAGATTGTGGAATTCGGTGAAGTAGCGCAGATCATGAACGATAAAACCCTCACCGACATCTTCGATACTCCAGTGACCGTTTTGGACGGCCCCAACGGCCCGCTCGCGTGTTATCACTAGCGCGTGGGCATCGCTTTCGGGTGGCAGGACGTTAGAGTAGAGCGCATGACATCCAGCACCGCATTGGACTTTTCCGCAGCCGACAGCGAACCCGGCAGCATCACCCCGTTGCCGCTGAAGGGCGCGTGGCTGTTCACCCCGCGTGTCTTCGAGGATGAGCGTGGCAGCTTCCACGAGTGGTTCCGCACGGAGCAGTTCACGGATCACATGGGCTACCCATTCGACGTAGCCCAGGCCAATCTCTCCCGCTCCACCCAGGGAGTCATCCGCGGTGTGCACGTGGCCGAGGTGCCACCGGGACAGGCCAAGTTCGTGACCTGCGTGGCCGGTTCCGTGCGCGATGTCCTCGTTGATCTGCGCAAGGGTTCTCCCACCTTTGGAAAGCATGTGGTGATTGAGCTGAGCGAGGAGAATAACGCGGGCGTGTTCATCCCCCTTGGCGTCGGTCATGGATTCACCGCCACCTCGGAGCGCGCCACCCTGAACTACCTGGTCACCGAGGCCTATGACCCCGAGCGTGAATTTGAAATTAATCCTTTCGACGCCAGCCTGGACATCGACTGGGGAATTGACCGCGAGCAGGCCGTTGTCTCCGAGAAGGACAGCCAGGCGCCTTCGCTCGAGGAAGTCAACGGGCGTTTGGCCAGCTGGAATGAAGTACGCGGCTGGGAGAAGGAACTGCGGGATTCATGGGCTGAGGCCATGACCGCTGCTGAGGAGTGGGAAATCGCGGAGGGCGAGGACTAAATACCGTGAAAGGCATAATCCTGGCGGGCGGTACCGGCTCGCGACTCTGGCCCATCACCCAAACGCTCTCCAAGCAGCTGGTGCCGGTGTATGACAAGCCGATGATCTATTACCCGCTCACCACGCTGATGCTGGCGGGAATTCGGGAGATTCTGGTGATCACCCGCGGTGAGGATGCGCAACAGTTCCAGCGCTTGCTGGGCGATGGCTCGCAGTTTGGGGTGAGCTTGGAATACGCCGTGCAGGATGCGCCGAATGGCCTGGCTGAAGCGTTTTTGGTGGGCGAGGATTTCATCGGCGATGACTCCGTGGCGCTGGTGCTGGGAGACAACATCTTCTACGGCGCCGGGTTGGGCACGCAGTTGCGCCGGTTCGCCGAGCCCGAGGGCGGCACGATTTTCGCCTACTGGGTGGCCGAGCCGCAGGCGTACGGAGTGGTGGACTTTGACCAAGACGGGCACGCGCTGAGCATCGAAGAAAAGCCGGAAAACCCGCGCTCCAACTATGCAGTGCCGGGGCTGTATTTCTATTCAAACGACGTGGTGGATATTGCCAAAAGCTTGGAGCCCAGCGCGCGAGGTGAGCTGGAAATCACCGACGTGAATCGACGCTACCTAGAGCGCGGAGACCTGCACGTGGAGGTTCTGCCACGCGGAACTGCCTGGCTGGATACCGGAACGGTGGATGATCTGGCTGCTGCGGGAGATTTTGTGCGGGCCATTGAAAAGCGCCAGGGTTTGAAGGTGAGCTGCCCGGAAGAGGTGGCTTGGCGGATGGGTTATATCTCCGATGAGCAGCTGAGTAGTGCTGCTGATCGCCTGGCCAAGAGTGGTTATGGGGAATACCTGCACGGATTGCTGCGCAGGGGGAAGTAAAGCAGGAAATTAGCTCAGCGGGACAAAGTTCTTAGCCTGCTGGTCGGGGTCGAGACCTGGGGTTCTAGCCAGCAGGTGGGGTAGGAGGTGCAGAGGGATCTTCTGGGTCCTCTGGCCGCTTGAGCTTTTCTTCCCTCTGCCGTCGCAGTCGCTCCGCCTCTATCCTTTGCTCTTCCGCGCGCTCTGCCTCGCGGCGCTTCTTGAAGCGCTCTTTCTCGATGTTCCACAGGAAATCAGAATCATCATCTGGGCCTGCCGGCTTCGCTTCCACCTGCCGCGGGTTCCGATTGCGGAAAATCTTGGCTCCACCTGCGCCGTTTGGTTTTGGCAATCGTGTGCCAGATCCGGGGCCGAACGCTTTCCACAGCATGACAATCGTGACGATGATGAGGAGCAGAATAACCAAGCGACCCACGGCAGATGATTCCTTTCGATGAGGAGAGCTTCATTTCATGTTAGGGGATATCTGCAGCTGGGGGAGATTCGCTATGCGCAGATCGCGAAACTACGCTGGGGAGCGTGAGTAAAGAAAACCAGCGCGAAACTGCCGAGTTCAAGGAATCTGCGGAGCCCCAGGACACCGCGGGTACCCCGAATGCCGAGCCCATCCAGGAGTCCGCAGCTGCATCCACGGCCGAGCCGATCCCCAAGCCGAAGCTCGGAGCCAAGGCGATCAAGGACATTGCCCTCTACGGCTTCCTGCGCGTGCTGCTCTTTCTAGTGCTGACGTTCGTTATCCACTCGATCGTGATTCTGCTGGGCATGGGTAGCTTCTTCCCGCTGCTGATCAGCGCGATGCTCGCCCTGATCATCGCCTTCCCTCTGTCCATGTTCCTGTTCAAGAAGCTGCGCATTCGCACTACCGAGCAGTTGGCTGAGTGGGACGCGGGTCGGCGCGCGCACAAGATGCAGATGCGACGCCAGCTTGAGGATCGTTTGGGTTAGTGGCCAAATCCGGCAGCTCGATCTAGCAGGTAATGCCTAGCCGAGGAATGATGCGCCCAGCATGATGATGGACCAAATCAACATTCCGCGACCAGTGATACCAAGTACGGGGATGAGCCCGCGGCCTTTGACTCCGGCCCTGATGAACCTGCTGGCGTTGTACCAAAAAATGGCCGCGAGCAGAGCCAGCGCGAAGGGGGCGTGCACGGCTGCAAGTGCTGCGGTGAGCACGATGGCCGTGATGATGAGACCGATCCACAGCTGACGGGTGCGGGCATCACCCAGGCGCACGGCCAGGGTGATCTTACCGGTGGCGCTATCGGTGGGGATGTCTCGCAAGTTGTTCACCAGGTTCACCGAGCTGGAGAGCGCGCCCACGGTCACTGCCATCGCGAGTCCTGCCCAAGAGATGCTGTCCGTCTGGGTGAATTGGGTTCCCAGCACTGCGACCAGGCCGAAGAACACGAATACGGCCACTTCGCCCAACCCGCGATAGCCGTAGGGGTTCTTGCCCCCGGTATAGAACCACGCGGCCAGGATGCACACAGCACCCGCAATGATCAGCCACCACGCGCTCAACAGGCTCAGCGCAATACCAGCGATACCCGCCAACGCAAAGCAGATAAACGCTGCGTATTTCACCTTTTTCGGCTGCACCAAACCGCTGCCTGTGAGGCGCAGAGGGCCGGAACGCTCGTCATCAGTGCCGCGGATTCCATCGGAATAATCATTGGCGTAGTTCACACCGATGATCAGTGCCAAGGCCACAATCGCCGCCAAGAGTGCGCGGAGAAAAGAGGCCCCGGAATCCAGCTGAGCAGCCGCCGTGCCTGCCAAGACAGGAGCAAAGGCATTGGCCCAGGTGTGCGGGCGGGCGCCCTCGAGCCACTGGCTAGCGGACGCGCCGGGGTAAGGCCGGACAGCGGATGCGGACTCGGGTTGGTGGTCAGTCATAAAAAGTGAAGTCTCCCGCGTTTGGGTGAGGTGTACGAAGGCAAGTAATTCAGGGTACTCACTTTAGTCTGCGCTCAGGGCTGCTCCCGCAGTAGCTCAGCCACGGCCTGCCGATCTACCTTTCCCGAATGAGTCAGAGGGAGGTGCGGAAGGGCGAGGGTGTGCGTCGGAAGAAGGAAACGATCCACGTGCGGGCGCAGTTGCTTCCGCACGCTCTCGGTGACGTCCATCGCGGCCGGCGCGTTATCACTGGCCACAGCCACGGCGATGGCCTGGCCGAATTCAGGGTGATCTACTCCCACCGCACAAGCCGATCCCTGGAGAGTGAGGAGTTGGCCAGTAGCGGTTTCCACCTCGGTGATGTGCTGGGCGATGGTTCTCTCCACGTCCTCGGGGAGGATCTTGTAGCCGCCGGAATTGATGGCGCCATCTGCGCGGCCGTGGATGCGGAGGATGCCATTGGTCACGGATCCGAGGTCGGTGGTGGCGAACGTGCCGGGTTCGGGGAATGCCTGCGTGGAATCCACATTGCGATAGCCGCGAGCCACCATCGGCCCGCTGATGTGCACGGGTCCGGGGGAGTGGTCGGAGTTGATGATGATGCGCGCGCCGGGCAGAGGGATGCCGTCATAGGCCACGCCGCCGGAGGTTTCACTGGAGCCATAGGTGGTGAGTACGCGGGCACCGGATTCCCGCACTTTTCGCAGCGTTTCGGGGTTCGCGGCGGCACCGCCCACCAGGATCGCGGCGTATTCGTTGAGCGCATTCAGACCAGCGGGATCGGCAATCAAGCGCTCTAACTGCGTGGGGACTAGGGAGGTGTGGAGGCACTCATTGAGGTGGGCGGCGCGCAGTCGCTGGGTGTCGGCAGCGAAATCGGTGGCAGTGAAGGGCACATTTCTTTGCAGGTGAGTGGCCACGGTGGGAGTAAATCCCGCGGCCAGGCTGCGCAGGATTACCTGCAACCCGGCGATGTGATGGGGAGGAAGTGCTAACAGCCACGGCCCGGGCACGGAGTCCTCGCCAAAGGTATCGCGCACATGCTGAGCAGTCGCGGCGGCCGAAGCTCGAAGATTTTCCGCAGAGAGCATGGCTCCCTTGGGGGTGCCGGTGGAGCCGGAGGTGCAGGCAATCAAGGTGCCAGGATCGATGTCTTGGCCCACCCGCATGCTCTGGGCGAGTTCCGCGTTGGCGCGTTCCTGCGCGGGAGTGTGCGCCACCGGCAGGGGGAGGAGGGAGCGCTGTCCGTCCATCATGGCTTGAAGGGCGGCGAGGAATTCAGCGATATCGCGCGGATCGGCGGTCACTGCCTCCAAGGGAATGCTCATGGTTGCAGAGTCTAGTCCGCTCGCATTCCGAGCTTCTTCAGCGCTGGGGAGCGATGCTGGTTACTCTGCCAGCATTCCGAATGCGTCCACTTGGTCGCGCATGGTTTCCAGCTCAATGGGGCCGGGTACGCGCTGATGGATGGCCACGAAGGCCTCCTGGATATCCATCATGCTGGCGGGTGTGCGGCCGGTGTCGATGAGGAAGCTCACGATATCCAGGTAGGAAGGGCTGCGACGATCCAGCGCATTGAGCGATGGCGTGGCCAAATCAGCTTCCGTACGGATGTACCGAGCCAGCTCGTGCTGGGAAGCGGGGAGCCAGGAGCCATCGGGCAGTTCGATGCGCGAGGTTGCAGCGACTGGGGAGGGCTCACGGTTGATCACGCGACGGTTGAGAGGGGCGTGCACCCGCAGGTGCTCCTGTGGCTCCTTGCGGTGAAAAACGCGATCTGCCAGGTAATTCATCAACGTGAACATGGGGTGTGCTCCTCTCTCAAGGTTTTGGTGCAGGCGCTGGATGATGAGGATAGTAACTCGGCACCTTTTTGCGCGGAACTGCAATGTGAACGACAGTAGAACGAAGACTGCCAACTAATAATGGTCAGTCTACGCAAATAGTGGGAAAAGTCAAGCATTTATTGATTCAATGGTAGATTCCATCCCACCAAAATGCCGAAAGGACCCCTCGGAATTTCCTTCCGTGGAGCCCTTCTGGGTCCGTCAGTGTTTTACTGCCGCGTCTGCAGCGCGTCAAGACATCAGTAGTAATAAGGGAAGCTATCCCAGTTTGGCTCCCGCTTTTCTAGAAACGCGTTCTTGCCCTCGTTGGCCTCATCAGTCATGTACGCCAAACGCGTGACCTCTCCGGCAAATACCTGCTGGCCCATCATCCCGTCATCCGTCAGGTTGAACGCAAACTTCAGCATGCGCTGCGCAGTGGGGGACTTGGTGTTGATCTTGCGCGCCCACTCGATGGCCACGTCCTCCAGCTCCGCGTGATCCACCACGCGGTTCACGGCACCCATGCGGTGCATCGTCTCTGCGTCGTAGCTTTCACCCAAGAAGAAGATCTCCCGGGCAAACTTCTGCCCCACCTGTTTTGCCAGGTAGGCGGAGCCATAGCCGGCGTCGAAAGATCCCACGTCCGCATCCGTCTGCTTGAAACGGGCGTGCTCCCGGCTGGCCAGGGTGAGGTCGCACACGGCATGCAGGGAGTGCCCGCCACCCGCAGCCCAACCGTTCACCAAACAAATAACCACCTTGGGCATGGTGCGGATTAAACGCTGCACCTCCAGGATGTGCAGGCGGCCACCCTCGGCCTTCACGCGTGCCTCATCCACGGTCTCCGCACCGGAGCCCGTCACGTCATCGTTGTGCTCAGTGGCGTACTGGTAGCCGGAACGCCCGCGGATACGCTGATCGCCACCGGAACAGAACGCCCATCCACCATCCTTGGAGCTCGGTCCGTTGCCGGTGAGCAGGATCGTGCCCACATCAGGGCTTCGACGCGCATGATCCAGCGCCCGGTACAGCTCATCAACGCTGTGGGGGCGGAAGGCATTGCGCACCTCGGGGCGGTCAAAAGCAATACGGACGATCCCATCCGCACGCGTCTCGCCCACGTGCCGGTGGTAGGTGATGTCCGTGAAATCAAAGCCGGGCACCTCGCGCCAATGGGAGGGATTGAATGGATTCTCAGTCATGTGTGGCAGTTTAGTGGGCATGATCCCTCTCGCTGATCTCATCGACCGCGCCCGCCCCGTCGGCCTGCCGTTGCAGGTGCCGTTTCGTGGGGTGCAGGTGCGTGAGGCCCTTTTATTCGACGCCACCTCTCGCTGGTCAGAGTGGTCTCCCTTCCTGGAATATGAACCCGCGGAGGCAGCCCGGTGGCTGCGCCACGCGGTGGATTTTGGTTTCGGGGATGTCCAGGCACGGCCCGTGCGAGATTCCGTGGAGGTGAACGCCACCATTCCGGCGGTTGATGTGCGCCAAGATGGGCCGGGGATGATTGATGCGCTGATGCGTCGCTACCCAGGGTGCACCACGGTGAAGATCAAGGTGGCGCAAAAAGGCCAGGAGCTGGCAGATGATGTGGCTCGTGTGCGTGCAGTGCGCGACTGGTTTGCCCGGGTAGGGCACGGCGGAAACGGCGGGGAGCACGCTACTATCCGCGTGGATGCCAATGGTGGCTGGTCCGTGGAGGAAGCGATCACGGCGATCACCGCTCTTGCGGCGGATGGTCCGCTGGATTACGTGGAACAACCGTGCGCGAGCATCGCGGAACTGGCGGAAGTGCGCCACACCGTGCAGAGCCGGGGGTTGTTTGTGCGCATCGCGGCTGACGAGGCCATCCGGAAATCCGCGGATCCCCACGCTGCTGTCCGGGAAGTGGCAGAGGCCGGGGCGTGTGATGTAGCAGTGCTCAAAGTCCCGCCCTTGCAGGGAGTGGATAACGTGCTGAGCATCGCCAAGGATGTGGCCCAGTTGGGTGTGGCCATCACCATCAGTTCCGCGCTGGACACGGGCGTGGGCATGGGCGCGGGAATCTATGCTGCAGCTTGTCTGCCAGAACACGTGGATGATGACGGAATGATCGCCACCCCACAGGCCGCAGGGCTTGCTACCGGCGGGCTCTTCGCGGTGGACGTGGCCAGCAGGCGGATCGTGGATGGATGCATGAAGGTGGAGGACGTGGTTCCGGATCCCGAGGTGTTGGAAAAGTATGCGCTGACCGGGGAGCGTAAGCAATGGTGGATACAGCGTCTGCGGGATTCATATGCACTGCTCTGAGCAATGCAGGTGCGAGAATTGAAAGTATTGTCCCGACCCTGAAGTAGATTGAATACTGTGATGGATCCGAACGCGAACACCCCCAGCAGCCAGAACCCAGCAGGCCAGGATTTTGACTCCGCTCATCCAACCGAGACCCCGGTTGTGTCTCCCTCGGTGGCGAACGCCGTGGTGCTGGTGGATCAGCTGATACGCAGCGGTGTGCAGGATGCCGTGGTCTGCCCCGGGTCGCGTTCCGCAGCGCTGGCTCTGGCCTGCGCGGAAGCAGAGCGCATGGGTCGCCTCCGCCTGCATGTGCGCACCGATGAGCGCACCGGTGCATTTCTGGCCCTGGGACTGGCGAAGGCCACTCGCCGGGCAGTGCCCATTTTCACCACCTCGGGTTCTGCCGTGGCCAACTGCCTGCCAGCGATGGTGGAAGCCACGCTGAGCCACGTGCCATTGATGGTGATCTCCGCCAATCGCCCTTTGCGCATGATTGGCACGGGTGCCAACCAAACCATTGACCAAGTGGGGATCTTCGGTACACACGCGGTGGGAGTGTTCAGCACGGGAGAAGACGCTCGCAGTGCAGATGAACAATCCGTTCGTTCCACGGTGACACAGGCGGTAACAGCAGCCACTGATCGAGCCGCTGGGGGTGGAGTCCAGCTAGACGTACCCATGGAGGAACCGCTGGTTCCGGAATCCGCGGACCTGCTCAGCCTGTACGCCCAGCAGATCGCTGAGGAATCCCAGCCGCAACAGCCAACCCAGCAGTCAGAGCCCACCCGCGAGCTGCCTCACGGTGAAGCTCACGTGGACATCAGCCGCCGCACCCTCGTGGTGGCAGGGAGCGTGGCTGATGAAATCTGGGCTCGCGAGCTGACGGAGCAGTTGGCGCATGTCCCCACCATTGCCGAGCCCACCGCACCCGCGCCTGAATTCCCCGTGCACACGGCTGCCGCGGGAATGTTCAGCACCGAGTCCGTCTCTCACGGCGAATACTCCGCACAGATCCGCCCGGAGCAGGTGATCGTCATCGGACGGCCAACCCTGCACCGACCGGTGCTCGCGCTGATCCAGGATCCGCAGATCGAGGTCACCGTCCTCTCTGAGACCAACAGCGTTCTCCGGCTGGCCAACAACGTGAAGCAAGTGGGCAGTACGCTGAAGGTCACGGGAGAACACCCCGCTGGGTGGACCAAGGTATGCCAGGCCATCAGCGATTTGGGTGCGGATGCCGTGCGCGATGCCATCACCAGCTCCACCGAAGAGCACTTCACCGGCCTGCATGCCGCCGCAGTGGTTGCCGATTGCTTGCGAGATGGCGATGCCTTCGTGGTGGGTGCATCCTCCGCCATCCGCGATGTCTCCCGCGCCGGGCTGCCTTTCCCCGGTGTGCGCACCTTGAGCAGTCGTGGAGCAGCGGGAATCGATGGCACCCTCTCTACCGCCATTGGCGTGGCCATGGCGCATGCCGCGCAGGATCCCTCCGCCATCCGTGCTCCTCGCACCGTGGCCCTGGTGGGAGATCTCACCTTCCTCCATGACGTGGGCGCGCTGAACATCGGCCCGATGGAACGACGCCCAGAAAATCTCCTCATCGTGGTGGTTAACGATGCTGGTGGTGCCATCTTCGAGGTGCTGGAACCCGGTGCGGAGAACCTGCGTTCCTTCGGGGACGGCACGTCTGCTTTCGAGCGGGTTTTCGCCACACCCGTGGATCCGGACATTAGCGCGTTGTGCGATGCCTACTCCGTGGATTACCGCAAGGCAGAGTCCGCAGCCGAGCTATTCGAGGCCATCCAGGATCACGCGGAAGAGCCACCCGTGGGAATCACGGTGGTGGAGGCCCGGGTTGATCGAGGGTGGCGTCGAGAAATGGAAGAGGAAATCAACCGGGCGGTGTCCCCCACATGAGCGGCCAGCCACGGCCATTCCGGAGGGCCAAGCAGGTCGTGCTGGGGTTAACCGTGTTCATCCTGCTGGTGTGTGCGGGCATGGTGGTGACTGCGGTGATCGATGATTACACGATCTCGAAGGATCGGCGGACCGCGGTGGCTGAGGTGACGGACACCGGGATGATGCGTACTTCCGTGCGATTCCGCGATGAAGATGGCACGTACCACCAACCCAGCGCTGGGCTGAAGTATCCCACCGGGTTGGAAGCGGGGGACAACGTGCGGGTGGAATACAGCGCCAAGGACCCCACCAAGGTGAAGGTGGAGGGGCGCACGTGGCTGTTGTCCCTGATGCCGGCTGGGTCCTCCATGTTGCTGGGATTGCTCGTTTCTGGGCTGCTCTTCGGGCTGATTAGGGTGATGGAGAAGCGGAAAGTCACCTAAAATTAAGAATGAATTGCCCGTTTTTTCATGTTGTGGCCACCCCTCGGTGTTGTTGAAAGGAGAGACTAGCGCCTATGCGTGTTGCGATCGTGGCTGAAAGTTTTCTTCCGAATGTCAACGGAGTGGTGAATTCCGTCCTCCGAGTACTGGAATATTTGCGGAGAGAGGGCCACGAAGCAGTGGTTATCGCCCCGGGAGCGCGGGATCGCCAAGAGGAAATCTTCACTTATGAAGGCTTCCGCATCGTGCGCGTGCCCACCGTGGAAGTTCCGGGAATTAACTCCCTGCCAATCGGAGTGCCACTGCCAACCGTGCTCACCGAGCTGAGCCGTTTCCGCCCAGATGTGGTGCACCTCGCCAGCCCATTCGTGCTCGGTGCAGCCGGTGCTTTCGCAGCCAAGACTCTGAACGTCCCCTGCGTGGCGATCTACCAGACAGACGTGGCGGGCTTCGCCAACAACTACAAGTTCAAGGCTCTGGCTGCTGCGGTGTGGCAGTGGACGCGCGCGTTTCATAACCAGTGCGCGATGACCCTGGCCCCCAGCTCCGTGAGCATCTCCGAACTGGAAGAGCACGGAGTGCGCAATATCCACCATTGGGGCCGTGGTGTGGATACCCAGCGCTTCCACCCATCCCGCCGCAGCGAGAAGCTGCGTGAGGATTGGCTGCGAGAGGGCCAGCGCTTGCGTCGCGAGATCGGCCAGGATTCGCAGACGCCCATCATGGAGCGCCGCGTAGTGGGCTTCGTGGGACGCTTGGCAGCAGAGAAGTCCGTGGAGCGCATGGCGGCGCTGAACTCCCGCGATGATGTGCAGCTGGTGATCGTAGGAGACGGCCCAGAGCTGGAACCATTGAAGGAAATCATGCCCACCGCCGTATTCACCGGTGGCATGTACGGCGATGATCTTCCCCGCGCCTTCGCCAGCTTGGATGTGTTCGTGCACACCGGGCAGTTTGAGACCTTCTGCCAGGCAGTGCAGGAAGCCCACGCCTCCGGAGTGCCAGCCATCGCGCCAGCTGCAGGCGGTCCCGTGGATCTGATTAACCCGGGTGTGAACGGATACCTGTTGGAAGTGAATACTTTCGAGCAGGACCTGCCAGGGGCAATTGATGACATCCTCGCCGTGGGTCTGGCCACCATGAAGGCGCAGGCGTTCAACACGGTGCAGGGAAAGTCTTGGAACGGGCTATGCGAGCAACTCATGGGTTACTACCTGGCTGCCATGGAAAAGAATGCCCCGCGCGGATTCGGCGCAGTGATTCGCGTGGCCAAGCCAGCTCAGCGAGAGCTCACCATCGGGCACAGCCAGCGAGCACCGCGCGATCACTCGCAGCGTGTGGGCTCCCAGCGCGCAAACTCACCTCGCGAGGCCTCCCAGCCAGCAGCTGCCCCAGCTGCAGCGAATACGGCTCCCAACCAGGCCGGGTCCGTGTCTCCAACCCGCTCCATGTCCGGAGCTGGTTCGAACTCCGCCGTTGCCTAACCTGCATGCTTGCTGGCTAAGCGGGTTTGCAACTGTTCAGTGAGCGCTGTATAGTCCGATGAATGCTCACTGCTTCTTCTCGTCTTGATGTCATGAACCGACTAGGTCGGGCTATGGCGGATCCCAACCGTTCCCGGATCCTGCTAGAACTTCTTGATGGCCCCATTTATCCGGCGTCGCTCGCAGAAGAACTGGGACTAACACGGTCAAACGTGTCCAACCACCTCACATGTCTGCGAGACTGCGGGATCATCGTGGCCGAACCCGAGGGTCGCAAAACCCGCTATGAGATCGCGGATGCCCACTTGGCACACAGTTTGCAAGCCTTGCTCGACACCACGCTTGCCGTTGATGAAGATGCTCGCTGCATTGATGACGAGTGCGCCATTCCAGGATGCGGACAAGTATCGGAGCCACGGAATGCTTAGCTCCATACTTGCCGCCGCCGGTCTCTTCATTGTGACGAATATCGATGACATCATCGTGTTGTCACTATTTTTTGCACGAGGGGCAGGGCAGCGGGGAACAACAGCGAAGATCTTCGCTGGTCAATACTTAGGGTTCGGCGCGATTCTCGCCACAGCAATCCTCTTTGCGCTGGGTGCAGGGGCTTTTCTGCCTGCCAGTGTGATTCCCTATTTTGGTCTCATACCTCTTGGATTAGGACTGTGGGCAGCGTGGGAAAGTTGGCGCGGAGATGATGACGATGACCAACCTGATGGGAAGAAGGTCGGGGTGTTTACCGTGGCTGCAGTCACTTTCGCGAACGGCGGAGACAATATCGGGGTTTATGTCCCGGTGTTCTTGAGCGTTGGCACGGGCACGATTGTCCTTTACTGCATTGTGTTCTTGATTCTCGTGGCTGCCTTGGTGGCGCTCGCCGGATCTATTGCTACGCGACCAGTGATCGCCGAAGTATTGGAAAGAAGCGAAAGTGTGGTGTTCCCAGTTGTTTTGATCGTGCTGGGTATCGCGATCCTCGTCAGTGGTGGGGCCTTCGGCCTCTAGAAACGCGGGGTCCGCACCGCGGAGCTCGCCTGAGTTGCGAGCTTGTCGCGATGCGGATGAGTGCTGGGCACCCGCTGGGATAGAATGAGTAACCGTGTCACGCGCCAGCCTGGAAAAGAAACCGCACGATGTTGCGAAGATGTTCGACCAAGTGGGGAAGAACTACGACATCACCAATACCGTCTTAAGCTTTGGCCAAGACAGGTACTGGCGAAAGCGCACCCGCCGCAGGCTTGACCTCAAGCCTGGAGACGTGGTGCTGGATCTCGCTGCTGGAACTGGCGTATCCACCGAAGAATTCGCCAAGTCCGGTGCATATTGCGTGGCCTGCGATTTTTCCCGAGGAATGCTGCAGGCTGGTCTCTCCCGTGGACTGCCCATGATCTGCGGCGATGGCACTCAGCTGCCCTTCGCGGATAACACTTTCGATGCCGTCACGATCAACTATGGATTGCGAAACATCGTGGATTATCGCGCGGGATTGCGCGAAATGGCCCGAGTGACCAAGCCCGGTGGAACGATCGTGATCGGTGAATTCTCCACTCCCGTGGTGCCACTGTTTTCCACGGTCTACAAGGAATACCTGATGCGCGCGCTGCCCAGCGTGGCCCGTGTAGTCAGCTCCAACCCGGAAGCATATGTCTACCTCGCGGAATCCATCCGCGCCTGGCCAAACCAGGAAGAACTGGCCGCGGAGATCAACGCCAACGGCTGGGAGAATGCCGGCTGGCAGAACCTCACCGGCGGCATCGTTGCGCTACACGCGGCCACCAAGCCGCTGGATTAATACGCCGGGCTAATTCAACCCTGAGCCAGATCTGCGTTGAGCCAAATCTGCATTGGGCCAGCTCAGCGCATCTCGGTGCCAAACAGCGGACGAGAATCGGCTGCTAGCAGCCGATCTGCCCCGCGGGAGAGCCCACCCACGCTGCGCCACACGCGGGCGGTGAGATCCGCATCTTCCGGCGTGACCAAGTTCCCCATGAGGCGCGCGGCGCTGCCCATCAAGTAAGGCGAGAGTGGCCCGCGCATACCCAGCGGCCCGATGGCGCTCATCAACCCGGGCATGGTCAGCCCGATGGCCAGGCGTCGCGCCAAACTAAACGCGGCCCCGTAGTGCTCGCGCAGGACATTCGGCCACACGAAGCGCAGGCCATCAGCATTCCGCGCAGCATCTACCAGTAAGCCAACCACCAGCTGCGCGGATTCCAGCGCGTAATCAATCCCCTCACCATTCAAGGGGTTGATTAGTGCAGCAGTATCTCCCAGCGTTGCCCAGTTCACGCCCGCCACGCGGGTTACCGCACCACCCATGGGCAGCAAGGCGCTGGTCACCGCCTGCGGTTGTCCGCACTGCCATTCATCGCGGATCTGGTTGGCGTAATGGTGCAGCAGCTTTTTCGTGTTGACCTTTGCTGGTCGCGCACTGGTGGTAAGCGCGCCACAGCCCAGGTTGGCTCGGGGGCCAACCCCATCACCCGCAGCGCCTTCACCCAGCGGAAACACCCATCCATAACCGGGCTGCGCCACCCCATTCTCATCCCGCAGCTCCAAGTGGGAATGGATCCACGGTTCCGTGCCGCGCGGAGTGTCCACATAGCTCCGGGCCGCCACCCCATGCACCATCTCGCGCAACCAACGCACACCAACCTGTCGGCTAATCCCGCCACGCACACCCTCGGCCAGCAGATAGTGCTTGCCCCGCACCACCACCGGCTCACCTTGGCCATTTACTCCGCTGAGCTGGGAGATTGAGTGGGGGGTGTCCAGGGTGGCGTCGAGCAACTTCACCGAACCCACGGCCCGGGCACCCGCACGCACGGCGTGGTGGAGGAGTGCCACGTCCAGTTCAGACCGGGGGATTGCCGAGCCACGAGTGGGGAAAGAACCCTCCGGCCAGGGGGCGGTGATCGAGCCGCCGAAGCCGTGGAGCTTCAGGCCATCAATCTCCGGACGTCCCTCCAGAATGTGCAGCGCGTCCATTTCCGCCAGCGCCTTGATAGCGCGGGGAGTCAGGCCATCACCGCAGGTCTTATCTCGTCCGCGGGCGGGGGCGGTCGAATCGGGCTGCAGGCCGGGCAGCTCGGCCATGTCCACGATCAGCGCATCCATGCCGGCCTTGGCCGCCCAATAACCAGCCGCAGCTCCAGCCGGACCCGCGCCCACGATCACCACATCTGCCGTGAGCAGGCTTTCGGCTCGATGGGTGCCAACGCTGGGGGAGGAGGGGGTGGGAGTCACAGTCAACATTGTCGCACGCGCAAATCCGGCGAGTTGAGCCGGATACACACGTCCCTCGAGGACTCGGCTAAAGTATCCGATGATGAGGTGTGTTTTGTGGCGACGCAAACCTGCACCCCAATAGAAAATGGTTGTGACGGTAGACGATTGTGACGAGGCTGACCACTGATATGTCAAGCACCCCACGTGCAGAGGCGAAGTCCACACCAGTGGCTCCTGACTTGAATAGTCCAGCGCTGAATGCAGCGCTCACCGATGGTTTGCAGCGCGCGGAAAACATGCTGCTGGATGAACTGCGGCAAGGAGAATCCTTCCTGACCGATAAGGTCAGCCACCTCGCTGAGGCCGGCGGGAAGCGATTCCGCGTGGTGTTCGCTTTGCTCGCCAGCCACTATGGCCCACGGCCGATGTCTGATGACGTGATTCGTGCTGCCGTGGTTGTGGAGCTCACCCACTTGGCCACGCTCTATCACGATGACGTGATGGATGAAGCTGATCGCCGCCGCGGTGCGGAATCCGCCAATGCGCGCTGGAACAATTCCATCGCCATTTTGGCCGGTGATTACCTGTTTGCAGTTGCCTCGAAGATCATGGCTCAGCTGGGCATGGAGACCGTGGCGCACTTCGCGGAGGCCTTCCAGGAGCTGGTGACCGGCCAGATGCGCGAGACGGTGGGTGTTCCGGAAGGGGCCGATCCCATCGAGCACTACATGACCGTGATCCAGGAAAAGACGGGCGTGCTGATTGCCTCCGCCGGTTACCTGGGTGCGCTGCACGCAGGTGCTGCCCGCGAGCACATTGATGCCTTGCGCGCGTTTGGCCGGCACATGGGCCAGGTGTTCCAGATCGTGGATGACATCATCGATATCTGGTCCAACCCGGAAGAGTCCGGCAAGACCCCCGGCACCGACCTGCGCGAGGGCGTGTTCACCCTGCCTGTGCTTTACGCAATGGGTCAGGAGGATGAAGTGGGAGCTCGCTTGCGAGAGATCCTCACCGGCCCCGTCACCGATGACGCTTTGGTGGAGGAAGCCCTGGGCTTGATTCACCAGTCCACCGGTCGCGAGCGCGCGTTGGAAGACGTGGAATCCTACCGCCAGCGGGCAGAGGAGGAGCTGAACAAGCTCCCAGAGGGTGAGACCACTTCTGCGCTGCGGGAATTGATGAATTTCGCGCTCCAGCGCCTGGGTTAACCGCCCTGCCCAGTGAGCACCGAATGTGCAGGCGACCTGCTGATTTGCCTAAAGGTGCGGTGCTCATAGTAAAGTAACGTGCGCACCAGAGATGGCGCACGCCAGATTGCCCGAGCGGCCAAAGGGAGCGGATTGTAAATCCGTCGGCTATGCCTACGTTGGTTCGAATCCATCATCTGGCACCACAGCGAAAACCCCCGAGTGATTTACTCCATGTGAATCCTCGGGGGTTTTGCTTTGCCCTTCACAGCCCGGCCCATTGTGCGCCCGCTCGCTCGCCCGCCAGTGAGTGCTCCCGCGAGGCCCACTAAAAGGCCAGCAATGACCCCCCTGACATGCCGATTTGTGTAAACCCACCCCAACTGGTTAATCTAACGCAGGCTTCAGGCACACGGCACACGTATGTGTGGCGGGTAACCAGTATCCACGCCCCCTTAGCTCAGTCGGTAGAGCGTTTCCATGGTAAGGAAAAGGTCAACGGTTCGATTCCGTTAGGGGGCTCAGTCATTTTCTTGGCCGCCATGTCAGGTGAGAACCGCAGACCGCTGGCCGGTCGGCGGAAGTGACAAAGACCGTGGCGGTGTAGCTCAGCTGGTTAGAGCGCACGACTCATAATCGTGAGGTCGGGGGATCGAGTCCCCCCACCGCTACCACGTTGAAAGGCCCCAGCCTCCGCAAGGAGTTGGGGTCTTTTTTCATGCTCGCCCTCCTCTGTTGTGTTCCCTTCCTTTTTCCCGACGCCACCCCTGGCGCCCTAAGAAACAGCAGGCAGCGCCGAAGTTTGGTGTCCGCTCAAGGTTGCGGGTAAGATTCACCGATGTTGCACAACACTGTGGCTAGAGAGATTGCTTCTCTATGGCGATGGTGCAGCATGCGCACAAAGGGGCGTGGCTCAATTGGTAGAGCAGCGGTCTCCAAAACCGCAGGTTGCAGGTTCAAGTCCTGTCGCCCCTGCAGTACACTTTTACGCTAACGTCTATCTGGATAACTTCCTCCCGGCTTTCAAAGCCTGAGAGAAAGAATGAAGTTAGCGTGAAGATAGTGTCATCCACTTTTTGTTAGGAGTTTCCACGTGAGCGATGAGAGCTTCAAGAAGCCCGCAAAGCCTGCAGCTGATCTAGCTGGAAGCGGGGCTGCTCCTCGCCCGGAGGGCAAGCGCCAGGTAGCTGGCACCGCTTCCTCCGCACGTGCACAGGGGGCCTCTGCTGCTCGTTCTCCTGAAGTAGTGAAGACACGCAAGAATCCTTTCGCGGCCGTGGTTGATTACATCCGCGGTGTGATCAGCGAGATCTCCAAGGTCATCTGGCCCACTGGTCGGGAACTCTTCACCTACACCCTGATCGTGCTTGCCTTCCTGATCATCATGATCGGGCTGGTCGCTGGCGTGGATTACCTCACCTCCATGGGAGTTCGCGCAGTCTTCGGAGTCTAGCCCTCCCGCGTGCTACACTTGCGTGTAGAAAATAACCGCCTCGCCTCTTCGGCCAGGCGGATTTTTAATTCCTTAGAACCGAGTGGAGGGTAGATCCCATGAGTGATCAGACCGAGAACCCAGACAACCTGGAAAACACGGCCGCCGCCGAAGAGTCTCAGGCGCAGGACGAAAGCCAGGCAGACAGCCAGGAAGCAAGCCAGGAAATCAGCGCTGAGTCCCTTGCTGCCACCGCACAGGAAGATGTGCAGAAGGCCGCTGCCGAAGCTCACGCTGAGGCCACCGCTGAAGGCGAAGCGGCTGAAGGGGAGGGCGAAGACCAGACCCCAGAAGATGCCGCGATGGCTGCCTACAAGGCGCGCCTGCGCAGCTTCATGCGCGAGCTGAAGAAGCTGCCCGGCCAGTGGTACATCATCCAGTGCTACTCCGGTTACGAGAACAAGGTGAAGACCAACCTGGAGATGCGTTCCCAGACCCTGGGCGTGGATGACCAGATCCACGAAGTTGTGGTCCCCATCGAAGAAGTCACCGAGCTCCGTGATGGCAAGCGCAAGAACGTCAAGCGCAAGCTGCTGCCAGGCTATGTCCTGGTGCGCATGAACCTGGAAGATGCTTCCTGGTCCGTGGTTCGCGATACCCCGGGTGTCACCAGCTTCGTGGGCAACGAGGGCAAGCCCACCCCGGTGCAGGTGCGCGAAGTCGCCAAGTTCCTGCTGCCTCCAGAGACCGCCACTGCTTCCGCAGAAGGTGGAGAAGAGGGCGATGTGGCAACCGGTGTGGACGTTTCCGCAACCGGTGTGGCAACTCCTCCAAAGCCTGCCTCCGAATCCATCGTGGTGGGCTACGAGGTTGGCGAGTCCGTGACCATCCTTTCCGGACCTTTCGCTTCCGTCTCCGCCACCATCTCTGAGATCGACCCAACTTCTAACCGCCTCAAGGCCATGGTTTCCATCTTTGGCCGCGAGACCCCGGTTGAGCTGGAATTTGATCAGGTAGAGAAGCTGGACTAGGGTAGTTCCGTTCTGCAAAAAATTGCAGAGCACTTTTTATGCATTGCACACACTTCCGGTGGCCGGTGAAATCCCGGCATCCGGTAGGGCATGCCCACTGCGTTATTAACCTTTGTTTCTAGCCATCGCACGGGCATGTCCGATAACTGAAAGTAGGAAAAGATGGCAAAGAAGAAGAAGGTCACTGGCCTCATCAAGCTGCAGATCCAGGCCGGCCAGGCAACCCCTGCCCCTCCTGTTGGTCCTGCACTGGGTGCCCATGGTGTCAACATCATGGAGTTCACCAAGGCCTACAACGCAGCTACCGAAGCTCAGCGTGGAAACATCGTGCCCGTGGAAATCACGGTCTACGAAGACCGCACGTTCGACTTCAAGCTGAAGACCCCTCCAGCTGCTCGTCTTCTGCTCAAGGCCGCTGGCCTGCAGAAGGGCTCTGGCGTTCCTCACACCGACAAGGTCGGTTCTGTGACTTGGGAGCAGTGCCGCGAGATCGCTGAGACCAAGAAGGCAGACATGAACGCCAACGACCTGGAGAACGGCGCCCGCATCATCGCTGGTACCGCTCGTTCCATGGGCATCGTTGTCAAGGACGAGCCAGCTAAGGCTTAAGTTCTTAAATCAAGTCCTTCTCTGATCCCGGCACCAGCATGGCGTCGGGAAAAAGAAAAGGCATGTGGCAGAGCCCCTTGCTGGCTCGCTGACCACAACTTCCAAACTCAATTTCGAAAGATTGGTAGATACCATGAGCAAGACTTCAAAGGCTTACCGCGCTGCTGCGGAGAAGATCGACAAGTCCAAGTCCTACAGCCCACTGGAAGCAGTGAAGCTGGTCAAGGAAACCTCCTCCTCTAACTACGACGCCACCGTTGACGTGGCCCTGCGCCTGGGTGTCGACCCACGCAAGGCTGACCAGCTGGTTCGCGGCACTGTTTCCCTGCCTAACGGCACCGGCAAGAACGTGCGCGTGATCGTATTCGCTGAGGGCCCTAACGCCACCGCCGCTGAAGAAGCTGGCGCTGATGCAGTGGGCACCGCCGAACTGATCGAGAAGATCCAGGGCGGTTGGACCGACTTCGATGCAGCTATCGCTACCCCAGACCAGATGGCCAAGGTTGGCCGCGTGGCCCGCGTCCTGGGCCCACGTGGTCTGATGCCAAACCCTAAGACCGGCACCGTGACCACCGATGTGGCCAAGGCCGTGTCCGAGATCAAGGGCGGAAAGATCTCCTTCCGCGTTGACAAGGCATCCAACCTGCACGCCATCATCGGCAAGGCATCCTTCGACGAGCAGAAGCTGGCCGAGAACTACGGCGCTCTGCTGGACGAACTGCTGCGTCTGAAGCCTGCATCTTCCAAGGGCAAGTACCTGAAGAAGATCTCCCTCTCCTCCACCAACGGTCCTTCCGTTCTGGTTGATGAGAACGTGCAGAAGAACTACGCAGGTGAGTAATTTTCACCTCATCACCCGTTAGCTAGAGCTGCGGGTGGTTGCACGAATGAGGCGCCGCGGGGAATTCCCTGCAGCGCCTCTTTTTTTGTTTTTCTGAGCCGACTTATCCGCGCTTGCGGGCGGAAGACTTGTGGGAACGGAACGGCAGGCGTGAGGCCACCCGTGGAGCGCGTCCGAAGCCAGGGATCACCCACCCAGTCACCTCGGGATGGGTATCGCGATAATCATCCGGACCTGGGTGCACCGCTTCGAGGATCAGATCGATCACCTTTGGCGAGTAGAGAATCGCCAGGTGATCAGAGTAATCCTTGATGTTGCCCGTCTGCACCAGAATGTTCTTCACCTGCGACTCATCCTCTGAATGCAGGATCTGGCTGCGCCACGGGGTGACGATCTGATCGAACCGCGAGCAGATCATGGTGTATTTCACGCCCGGAACGGTATCGCCATGCTCGTTGAGCCGCTTCACGGCCTCAGAACCCAGCCGCTGATCCAAGGCGGCCTGGCCCAGCACGCGCCTGCCGAAATTATCGAAGCGACCGTTCTTATCCAGCCACTTGGTTAGAGACCCGACGCCACTAAGCGTAGTTCCGTGGTTACTCCCGGCAATACCAATGACTTGCCGCACCTTGTTGTTCGCGGGATTGTCCGGATCCGCGCCGCCGGATTCCGTGAGGTAGAGACGAGTCTGCGCAACCCCCTGGGAGTGACCAATGAGATCCACTTGGGAGGCTCCGGTGCGCTCGAGCACGGCGTCGATAAAAGAGGCGACCTCCTTCTGCGCTTCCAACATGGGGGCGGTGCCGAAAACTCCAGAAGGGCGGCCGGTGAAACTGGAGGAGTCATGGCCATAGTTTTGGGTGAATACGGCGTGGCCTGCCTCGCTTAAGGCAGGGGCGATCATGCCGAAGGTGTTGTAGACGTTGAGCCACGTGCCATGAACTAGAACGATCGGCACACGGCCGTCAAGGGGCTCATCCCACTTGTTGACACCCACGGGGAGCGCGTCCGGCTGATGTAGTGAGCGGAAGAAAGCTGGGAGAAATGTGGTGGGGTTGGCGTTCACTTTCATGCTTGTCGAGCTTAGTGCAGTCGGGGAATGCTGCGGCTCGTATTCCTGAAGTGAGTGCGCTTTAGGGCTTCGGGGCTTCCCGGCCTCCGTGTTGGACGATCAACTTGATGAGTGCGCCCATGCGGAAGCGCTCGGGGGATTGTGGGGCAAAGCCGGCATCGATCAGTGGCTGGGCGGTCACGGGGCCCACGGCGGCGATCATCAGTCTGGATAATTGTTCGGTGGGTGGTTCTGTGGTGGCTGGATTGTGCAGGGCGAGGATCTCTTCTAGGCAGTTCTCCGCGCGGGCGATCTCTAGCCAGCGCTCTGCGGCCGGGGCGGAGGTGAACGCAATCACGTCGAAGTGCCCACGTGCCGCGTTCTGGACAGATTCTTGGACCTTGGCGGGATCGAGTGGATCCTCCCAGCGATACGTTGTCAGCCCTGTGACGCGGGCCCCAGCGGCGCGGAGGGACTGCTCAAATTCAGAGTCTCCCGCGCCGTGATGCTGCACCACGATGTGCGCGCCGTGCAGATCCTTGGCCAACAGGTATTCCAGGATCTTCGCGGATGTCTCGGAATCAGCGGTCCAAGCGGGAGCGAAACCGGCCTCCACGATGGCGCCCTTGGGCTTGGGTCCGCGGCTGAGCAGCTTCGATTCGCTGAGCTGAGCCAGCAAAGCTTCGCCCCACGCGGTGCGGTGCTCCTCCTGGCGGGCGAGCTCAGTGAGGGCACGGAAACCGACTCCCGTGGTGACAACGGTGAAATCGATGGTTTCCGTGGCTAGCTTGCGGCATGCAGCGTGGAGGGAGGGGTCATCGGTTGCTGCGGTGATGCGTAACGGCGGGGCAATTGTCACCTCGGCTCCGTGGCGAGATAGCGAATCTGCCATTGCCTCGGATTTCCGGTCGATGGGCAGAAGCACGCGGGTGCCAAGCAACGCCGTGCTGAGCAGATCCGGTTGAGGATTCATCGTGAGCTCCTTTGTTCATTTCGTGGAGTGCCGCGCTGTGGGTGCTGTGCTTTGCGCACCTGATCCGGGGTGGAAAATACTCGAGACGCAATGGCTTCCAATATCCCACAGCGCCGGCATTTTGGGCACCTGGCCAGCGGTTTGGGTATTTCCGCTAGTGCAGGGTAGAGTTCTACGAGGAAGTTTGAATACGTTCAAAGTTTCACCGAAGACCGTCGGTCATCCCACACCGTCAAAACAACTTTCGAGTTGTGAAGAGGGTGCGAGATTGAAGGTTCATCACTTAAAGATGACGGCCCACGCAGGTAACACGAGACGTTTTGTGCTCTGATCCCAGTTGTAAAACTGGTTGATTGAGTCGCAATCGCCCTGTGCCCCCTGCGGGCACGGGGCGTTTGTTGTTTTGTAGTGTTGCCTTTTTATCCCGTAGAACATGACTGCCGGTGCACGTACAACTAGTACACCGCAAGACATTGGAAGGAGGCGAGAGTATGTCTAATCCGAAGAACACCGCTTCGTTGGCAGAGCTGAAGGCACGTTTCGAGCAGGCTGATTCTGCAGTACTTACCGAGTACCGCGGACTCACCGTTGCTGAGACCACCACGCTGCGCCGCGCACTGGGTGCGGACGTCACTTACTCCGTCGCCAAGAACACCATGATCAAGCTGGCTGCAAAAGAAGCTGGCGTGGAGTTCGATGATTCCCTGCTGACCGGTCCTACCGCAATTGCATTCATCCAGGGCGAAGCCGTGGATGTTGCAAAGGCAATGAAGGACTTCGGCAAGGATCACCAGAACTTCGTGATCAAGGGTGGCTACATGGACGGTGCCGCGCTGTCTGCTGCTCAGGTCGAAGCTATCGCTGAGCTGGACAACCGCGAAACCACTCTGGCCAAGCTGGCCGGAGCTATGCAGGGTTCCTTGGCAAAGGCTGCTGGTCTCTTCAACGCTCCCGCATCTCAGGTTGCCCGTTTGGCAGTCGCTTTGCAGGAGAAGAAGGACTAGTTCCTCACCGCTGGGCGACAAAGCGGAGGCCCAGCACAAAGATTTACCGTAATTTTTCCGCGGGTCAGCTACACAAACTAATGACAGCTGACCGGCACACAAAGATCGAAAGGATGCCACCATGGCTAAGTTCACCAATGACGAACTGATCGAAGGCTTCAAGGAGATGACCCTGATCGAGCTCTCTGAGTTCGTGAAGCTCTTCGAGGAGACCTTTGACGTCACCGCTGCTGCTCCAGTTGCTGCTGCTGCAGCTCCAGGCGCTGCTGCTCCAGCTGAAGAAGAGAAGGACGAGTTTGACGTCGTTCTCGAAGACGCTGGCGCTAAGAAGATCGGCGTGATCAAGGTTGTTCGCGAGATCGTTTCCGGCCTGGGCCTGAAGGAAGCTAAGGAGCTCGTTGAGGCTGCTCCTAAGGCTATCCTCGAAGCTGCATCCAAGGATGACGCTGAGGCTGCAAAGACCAAGCTTGAAGAAGCTGGCGCTAAGGTTTCCCTCAAGTAAGAGGAAAATCGCACTCGGGTTACCTCACGGTAGCCCTGAATGCCTGACACCCGCGAGGGTCATCTGCAATATGCAGGTGGCACTGCGCGGGTGTTTCTTTGTCTCTATCCAGTTTCAGCACCACGAGCGGGAACGCTACAGTTAAGCGCATGTTGTCACGCACCCGTATCTTGGCCTTACTCGCACTCATGGTCGGGGTAGCGCTGGTCATAGCAGGAATCCTTCTGCCGAAACTGGTCTCTTCTGAGCATGTGGTTCCCCTGGAGCTCAAAGCCACTACGTTGCGCTTGCAGGATCCGCAGGCCACGGTGGGTCCGAACTACCGCGCTGGGGAAGAAGGGGATATCACCGCACCAGTTGCGCGGCAGTTCAATATCAGCTTGGGCGAGCCGGCCACCGAGGATCAGGCCAGCGCTCGGGTAGGCGTAAGCACCTATCGCGAGGACACCGAGGATGATCTGAAATCGCTGCTGGACGCGCAGGTATTCAGCTTCCGGGTAGACCGAATCAGCGGCCAGGCCGTGGATGGCGCGGGCAAGGTGGCAGATACTCCAGTGGTCCCTTCCTCCGAAGTGGCTATGGAGGGTTATTGGGCAAAGCTGCCCGCCACTGCCGAGCGGACTACTTATGATTATTTCGACGTCACGCTCCGCACCGCTTTACCTGCGGAATTTAACCGCGAAGAGACTCGCACCGCATCTGATGGCACCGATATGCCCGTCTATGTTTATCGCCAAGAGATCGAGCCCCGCAGCGTTCGCGAGCAGTACCAGGGGATTCGCAATGAAATCACGGATCCCGAATCCGGGGAAACCGCGCAGCTCATGCATGGGGGATGGCGGGAAATCACCGTGGAGCCGAAAAGCGGTCTGATCGTGGGCGTGGAAGAAGACATCCGGGATACCTATCAACTAGACGGCAAGGAAATTCAAACCTTGCTGGCCTTCCATGGGCGAACCTATGCAGAAGACGAGCTGCAAATGCTGCAACAGGCACAGTCGGTTGGTACGGATAAGAACATCTCCACTTGGCGCACTATTCTCTTGGCTGCAGGAGCGCTAGTCATCGTTATTTCACTAGTGTTAGTGTTTCGCAGGAGCAATTCCCGGGGCGCAAAGAATGCCCGGCGGGGAGAGGCTGAGAATTAGAGGCATCCCGAAATAGGGCGAAGCCCTATCCGCTTGGAATCTAGAGAGGGAAGATCATGAATGCTGCACCGTCCCTAGAAACCGAAGAGCCCTCACATTATTCGCAGGGTGCGCGCCAGAAGTGGTTGCTGTTCACCGGGCTGGCTTTGGCCATGTTCGTCTTCTCCCTGAACCAGGCCATGCTGAGCGTGGCATTGCCCACGATTGTTGGTGAACTGGGCGGAGCTGATCAGATCCACTGGGTTGCCACGTCCTACATGCTGGCCGCCACCTCCATGCTTCCGGTGTACGGGAAGCTAGGAGATAGGTTCGGTGCGCACCGGTTATTCAACGTCGCCAGCGGGATTTTCCTCGGCGCGTGTGTGGCCGGGTTCCTCATCACCTCCATGGAATGGCTCATCGTGGTGCGGTTCATCCAGGGCCTGGGTGGGGCCGGTTTGGTGGTGCTGTCTCAGACCCTGCTGGCCCTGCACATCCAGCCCAAGGAACGTGGCAAATACATGGGACTGCTGGGGGCAGTGTTTGTGCTCTCCACGGTTCTCGGGCCGGTTATTGGCGGCGTGATAACCCACGCGTGGGGATGGCGCTGGTGCTTTGGGGTGAACATCCCATTGGGTCTGCTCTCCTTGGCTCTGTGCATGGTGTTCCTCCGCACCCCAGCGGAGGAATCTGCCCCGGACAATGGGCAACTGAGTGGCATCGGCGAGGTCGCCAGCGAGCCACACGGAGCGCGCGCAACCCTGGCGGGAGAGAAAGCGACGCCGAAGATCGATATCGCAGGCCTGGTCCTGCTGACTGTGAGCATCACGGCAGCAGTCCTCGTGATGTCCTGGGGAGGCAGAACCTATCCTTGGCTCAGCCTCCCCATTCTCGGCATCTCTGCGGCTGGCTTGGTTGCATTAGGGCTGTTTATTGCGGTGGAAGCTCGGGCCGAAGACCCAGTGTTGCCACTTGGGTTATTTTCCCAGAGAAATTTTGTGGTGGCCTCTGTCATCAGCGCAGTGCTCTCCATGGCGATGTTTGCGGTGACCACCTATCTCCCCACCTACATTCAGATCGTGGAGGGAGTGGATGCTGCTATGGCCGGGTTTGTGCTCTTGCCCATGATGATTGCGGTTTTCCTCTGCTCCACGGGCGCGGGATTCATCATCAGCCGAACCCAAAGTTATCGCGCGGTGCTCATGGTGGGCGGGGTTCTGGTCACAGCGTCAATGGTTCTCCTGGGCCTCAAAACCGTGGAGCAACCGCTCTGGTATTTGGTGCTGGTACTGGTGCTCATGGGCATCGGATTAGGGTTTAGCGTACAAATGTCTGTGCTGTTGGCGCAGAATAGTAGCCCCGATTCTCTTTTGGGTACTGTGACGGCCGCCACTAATCTATTCCGTGAGTTAGGTGGGACAATCGGAATTTCCTTAGCAGGTGGATTGTTCACCGCCAGGTTGGTTAATTCTTCCGCTAAGGATTTCTCAGAGATTGATATTGAAAGCGTTTCTCCGGAAAGCGTGAAGGGAATGTCAGAACCCATGAAGGTGCTGGTAGAGGGGATATATAACGATGCTTTGCTCCCTGTCTATTTGTTCCTTAGCCCGGTAGTTGCGTTGGCTATCTTTTTCATATTTTTCATTAATACTAAACAAATTAGAAATTAATTTACATGCCGTGCGCATTTTTGCATCCATCGCGCGATTAACACACGAGTAGTAGAGTTCTCTTTGTTAATTCGGTTCAATTGCATCGGGCATAAAACGATGACAGATTGAGCTGTCCCTTGTGATGAGTAGTGAAGGAGATGTGCATGCGATTAATGGATCCTTCTGAGTGGCATCCCACGGGGCAAATCACCGTCTGGGAACCCACGGCCGAGATGCTGGACACCCTGCAGAGCAAGCAGAACACCGAACAACCACTGTCATTCCTCCAAGCAGACCATGTGCGCTCCGTGGTGGCTCGCCGGGCCACCGGAGCTGCACACCAGGCGTACACGGCCTCAGCCATGTACCTGCCGTGGCCCGTGGACAAAGCACGGCTGACGGGAAGCGTGAACGCTTTCCTCGGCGCCCACGAGGGACTGCGATGCTCCATCAACGTGGACGCGCCCACTGATGGGCCGAGCCCCAACATCACCCGTACCCTCCTTTCGCCCGAGGAGGTGGATCTTCAGCCGCAAGCGGTCGATGCCTCAGCGAGTGATTCTGCAGAGGCCACCCAGGATGCTGCGGAATGGTTAAGCGGGTACTTTTCCCGCACCGCTGTTTCTGACCACATGCCGGCTCTCGCAGTCGGACTCATCGAGGATGAGGCCGCAGAAAAGGCGGAGCTAGTCCTGGCGCTGGATCACGCGGTCGGTGATGGCCTGTCCCAGGTCCTCAGCGTTCTCGAGATCGCGCAACGTTACTTCGAAGCGGATTCCCCGCTCACCACCCCGCAGCACCCCAGCTTCCTGGAGTATGTGCACAACGAGCACGCCGCGGCCGCTCAAGTGACACCCGAGTCCCCGGGAACCCAACTCTGGAAAGAGTGCATCCAATTTGTTGGGGGAATGCCCAAGTTGGGGATCGACATTGGCGTCGAAGAAGGGCAATCCCAGGACGTCAAGGTCATGGAAAGCGAAGGACCCATCGCTGACCCGGCTCAGGTGAACGCGCTGCGCGGGCTGGCGAAATCCCGCGGTTACAGCTTCAGCACCGTGATCTACGCGGTGCTGGCTCTGGCACACAAGCGGATGAGCGGATCGGAAAAGTACGCCACCGTGACGGTCTCCAGTACCCGCGGCAGCACGTACGGCCTGTCCCAGGGCTGGTTCTGCAACTTCAACCCGCTGTTCTTCCCCGTGGAGGGGGACACGGTGACAGAGATTCTGGACGCGGTTGCCCACGCGCAACGGCGCATGAAGGCCACGCTGAACGAGCCCGTACACGCCAGCCTGATGCAGCTGATTCAAGAGGGATTCATCGGGCAGGAGGTTTTTCAAAGCCCGCAGATGGTGACGTATCTCGACCTCAGCTGGTTCGAAGAGCCAGCGGGTGCAGACTTGCGACTCTTCGGAGGAATCGCCCAGACGAAGAATGCCAATTTCTGGCTGGCGCGAAATCCCGAAGGGCTGATTATCGGCAGCCAAGCTCCCGATAATCCCGTCGCCGGGCGTTCCGTGGCCGAATACTTCGCCACTGCTGCTCAGATAGTGCACGAAACCGTCGCAGAAATTCCCGCATAAGCACTCAGTTCCTTCAATTTTCTCACCACATCCACCACCGACAATGCACACAAAGCAGTGATTACTACGTAGTGAAAACAAAGGAGCCTCCACGATGGAATATTCAGAGCTTTCCGATTACCCCCTGCACACCGGCCGTTTGACCGAATGGATCCCCACCGCGGAACTGGGTGGTTGGCAATCCGATGAGCGCCGGCTTTCACCCAATCACCTGGCTCACCTGGAATCAGTGGTTAATGGCGGGGAAGACCCTGAGCACAATTGGATCGGTACGGTATTCCGCATTGACGGGGAATACAACAAAGAGGCTTTTTCCCAGGCCGTGACTCATTGGCTGCGCAGGCACGAGGCACTGCACACCACCGTTACTTTCCGGGATGACAAGGAAATCGAGCGCAAGACCCTCCGCCCGGAGACCATCTCTATGCGCGAAAACCCCGTGGAGGGTGAGCTGGGCGCACACATCGTCAACGCTCACCTGAGCAAGTACTTTGCGAACACCCTGTCTGCTCTGACCTGGCCGCACCTCACGTTCGCCACCATCGAGCCCACCGCGGAGGTGCTCGCGGAAGGCGGGCACAACAATGCCGCGAACTGGTTCACGGTCATCTTCGCCGCAGACCACGGCGTGATGGATGCCTACACCCAGCTCTTCGCCATCCAGGAGCTCGCCGAGATCTACAACGCGCACTTGGAGCAACGCCTGCCAGCCTTGCCTGAATGCGGATCCTATGTGGATTTCAGCGAGGAAGAATCAGAGCTGGCCAGCCGCATCAACAGCGAAGATGATTCCGTGAGGGCATGGCAGGAGTTCATCGCACGCGCGTCCGATGACCACCCCGAGGGTGAGCAGGCTGCTCCGCGGTTCCCGTTGCCACATGCTGTCAGGGATGCGGAGCCGCAAGAGCAGCACACCTTGTCTCATTGGTTGCTGAACGCGGATGAGGCAGAGACATTCAGCTCGCGCTGCAAGAAGGAGCTGGGCGGATCGCAGTCCAATGGTTTCCTGGCCGCCATCAAGGTGGCTGTGAACAAGCTCGCGGGGCACGAGACCACGCGTTATGTGATGCCGATGCACACGCGCTCCCGGGCGGAACTGGCGCTGGCCGCCGGTTGGTTTGTGGGGTTGATGCCGGTGGAGGATCCCATGGGTGAGGCGCAGATGTTCAGCCATGCCGTGGCGGATACCGCGGTGGCGGTGAAGCGGCATAAGGGTGCAGTGAGCGCGCCTTTCAATTCTCTGCAGCCACATTTGCAGGGGGATAGCGTGCCGAAATTCGTGGTGTCTTATGTGGATACCCGCTTTGTCCCCGGTGCGGATAAATGGACCGAGCATGAACGCGCATTGCGCAGCCCTAATGTGAGCACCGACGAGGTATATTTCTGGATCCTGCGCAATCATAATGGCGTGAATATCTCCATGCGATTCCCCTCCAATGATGAAGCAAAGCGCTCTCTGGAAGAGTTCGTTAAGGAATACGAGAGCATCCTGAAAACCGTTGTCCAACAGGGCGACTTTTCCCTGGCGAAGGCGGGGAAATAGTGTTTCCCGCCAGTTGTAGGCTCAACCACAATGACAACATTTTTGTGGTCATGGATTGCGTGCTGGGCACCCCGGTGTGCAATCAATTCTTGTGGGAAATTGATTGTGTTTTCGACGCCAAGCACTTCCAGAAAATCGGGGAATCTCTCAAGCACGGGCGCATTTCTCGCTCGCTGGTGCGTACGCGGCTGGGACGGGATCACTGGGTGCAGGATGAGAATGCCGGACACGTGAGCATTGCCCGCCTGGATGAGCTTGTGCTGAGCGGCGCTGATCAATGGGCCCAGGAGATTTTGCGGGATACCCCGGTCAATGTCCACGGAGGGAAGTCGTGGATTTTCGCGGCCGCACCCACCGCAGCTGGTACCACTGTGGTTCTCTTCGTGTGCTCGCATGCCGCGGGAGATGGATCAGCGATGATTCTGGCACTGCAAGAGGCGTGCGCGGGAACACCCAAGCCGCTGCCTGCGACCCGGCCGGCGAGCCTGCTGGATAACCAGCGGGATCAGGGAACGTTGCTCCAGCAGATGATGGGAGCTACCCGTGAGCTGCTGCGCGGGGGGAAGGCTGGTGCTGGTGCAGACGCTGCGGCTGGTGCCGAGTCTGATGCTGCCGAAGGCGCCGAGGCAGCCGAGGAAGCCACTACGGCGGGGGCCGCTGCGCAGGCGGATGTGCCACGCTCGGAAGGCTCCAGGCAGCTCGTTGCCGTGACGTTCGCCGTTGACTATGCGCAGTTTGAGCAGCGTGCCCGCCAATCCGCTGGCACCGCCAATAGTCTGTTCGCGGCCGTGGTTGGGCGGGTGGCGCAAAGACTGGGAACACTGCCGTCTACCACTGGCGTGCAGCCACTCGCAGTGCCGATGTCCAAGCGGAAGAGCCCAGCGGAACTGCAGTCCAATCTCACCCAAGGGGCCACCGCGCAGCTGGATCTTTCGACAAGCATCTACGCGGACCTTTCCGGGGTGCGCGGGCAGATGAAGCAGGCTTATGCGAAGGCCGCAGGCAAGCCAGGTGCGGCGGACTTGCTGTTCGAAGTAGCGCAGGGACTGCCCGATTGGCTGGTCAAGCGCCTGAATAAGGCAGATTCCGCACCGCGGGCACTGGCCTCAAACTTGGGTAAGGTGCCAGCGGACATTGCGTGCTTGGGTTTGGATGAGCTCACCGAGGGCCCAACCCCCAAGTCATTCCTCTCTGCTCGCACCACCTTGGTGGAGAACGCTCCCGCCTTGACCGCCGCTGATCCCGCGAGCACCAATGCGTGGGCGTGCGTGGTGGGGGATTCCCTGGTGGTCTCGCTGGTCGCCCCTGAACCGCTGACAACCCAGGAAGATCCGCACAGTACCGAGGAGCTCACCGTCGCCGGGGCCTTCCAGGCAGAGCTCGCCGCCTGGGGTCTGCAGGGCAAGCGGATCTACTCCGCGCCCAACTCCGTGGATAGTTGAGCGAAGAAACCCTTCATGAAGCTGCGCGCCTGCGGAGTGTCCGGGTAGCAAGCACGCACAGCAATTCCGCGCTCCGTGCGCGAGAACCACAAGATGGCGGAATCCACGGCGCTGCGGGAGGACACATAGTGCGCGCCGGGTACGGATCCGCCGCGCTTGGTGAAGTCGATGAAAGACGCAGAGAAGATCGTGGCATGCGGGAATTCGGGCGCATAGTGGCTCAGAACCGTCTCCAGACTGAGCCCCTGAGCCGCCACCGCGTTCCGCAAACCAGCGCGAGTAGCCACCGGGGTGGGTTCCGGCACCGCCACGATCGGCGCATTTCCCACCAGCCAACCCACCGTGTTCTGCGCAGGTGAACCCGCCTTTCCCCGAGTGTGCATGGGGATCAACAGCGGTACGCGCTTTCCCAGCACCCGCGCCATCGCCGTGAGAATGTGCGGAAATGGCTTGCCCGCGATTTCCTCCCGTAGATCGCTTTCCGGAACCAGAACGAAGGTTTCGTGGGCCGCGGGGAGTGTTTCCTTCTTTTCGACGCCAAGATCAGCTGGAAAGCCAGGGATAGTGCCGGAGGTTTCGCGGAAAAACTCTCCCCATACCTTTTCCGCCAGTTTGGCATCCCAGGAATCCTGTTCCACCGCATCCCGGTTCTGCAGCGCCTCCGCGTAGGAATAGGCGGCAGGCGGCGTAGTGGAAAGCGCGGAAAGATCGTCACCCTCCAGGAGCGAATACAATTCGCGTGCCAGGATGTCCATGCTGATCATGTCCACGTGCAGGTGATCAAAGCACAGCAGGAGGAAGTCTCCACTGCGGGCGCAAAAAGCGCCCGGGGAACCCAGCGGGCTACAACGCTGGGAGATGAGGCTTTCCAGCTGCTCAACCGGGCAGTTCTCTCCCGGCTGGATATGCACCGCCTCTGGGGGGAGGGCATGAACGGTATAGGTTGGCGTCGAGAAAAAAGGAGGCTGCTGCGAAGAGGGCAGGAACACGGCCCACCGCAGGGCATCATGGCGGTGAAGGAGCTGGGAGAAAAGCTCCGCGACGCGCTCCGGCGCAAGTTCTGGGACCGCAGGATGCTGCAGCGCCACGCCCAACCAGGCCGAAGATCCCTGGGCAAAAAGGCTGCTGAGATGGTTGCGGTGATTGAAGCCAGGGGTCACCTCGGTAGACGGATCCGGCGCGAACTGGGGCGCGGGCGTGACGGGGAATTCCTCCACCGGAGCCGTTAAATCCAGGTTGTCCAAATAGGTGATATCCACCCTGATTATTCTAGGCTGAGCGGGCAAAACCACAACAAATGTGCAGCCCAGGTGCAGGCGACAAATTGACATCTTCGGGCTATTGTGAGGAAGATGGTGGGCAACACGGACTGGGGAGCCGGAGTTGTGGGGGAGCGGATAGCGCAGGATCGTACCTGAGCTGGACAGAACGCGCGCCAGCATATAAGGTACTTCTTTGCGCTGGATTATTGTCCGGGTATCTTGCACAAGCAGGCAGAATTACGGAGAAATCCGTATTGACTACAGGCTTTGCCAAATGCACAGCGCGGGTAACAACCCGAGAATGTGTGATTTGACAAGGTCTATTAGCTGTTTCTTGGAGCCGGTTACACAATGGATAGTTAATCCACATAAACGACCATCACACGACCGTACGCTCAAATATATGCAACTTAGTTTCCCGCAGATCCGCCCAGCGGGACACGGTGCATGAGGTGCTGGAAGGACCCATCTTGGCAGTCTCCCGCCAGACAAGTTCAGTGGCCGGAATCCCCGGAGCTTCGCAGCGATACTCTTTCGCTAAGATCGACGCTCCGATTGAGGTTCCTGGCCTTCTTGACCTCCAACGAGATTCCTTTGATTGGCTCGTTGGCACGCCTGAATGGCGCGCTAACGCCCAAGCTGAGGCCGGGGAAGGCGTCCGCATTACCAGTGGACTCGAGGACATCCTCGATGAGCTTTCCCCCATTGAGGACTACTCGGAGAACATGTCCCTGACTCTCTCCGAGCCACGTTTCGAAGACGTGAAGTCCACCATCGATGAGGCCAAGGACAAGGACATCAACTACGCCGCGCCACTTTATGTGACCGCGGAATTCACCAACGCAATGTCCGGTGAAATCAAGTCCCAGACCGTCTTCATCGGCGATTTCCCGATGATGACCAACAAGGGCACCTTCATCATCAACGGCACCGAGCGTGTCGTTGTTTCCCAGTTGGTGCGCTCCCCAGGTGTGTACTTCGATGCTTCCATGGATGCCTCTACCGAGCGCATCCTGCACTCCGTGAAGGTTATTCCTTCTCGCGGTGCTTGGTTGGAGTTCGACGTCGATAAGCGCGATACCGTTGGTGTCCGCATCGACCGCAAGCGTCGTCAGCCGGTTACCGTGCTGCTGAAGGCCCTGGGCCTGACCACCGAAGAAATTACTGCTCGCTTCGGCTTCTCCGAGATCATGATGTCCACGCTGGAAAAAGACGGCGTGGCCAACACCGATGAAGCACTGCTGGAGATCTACCGCAAGCAGCGCCCAGGCGAGTCGCCAACCCGCGACTCCGCACAGGCTCTCATGGAGAACTCCTTCTTCAAGGCGAAGCGCTATGACCTGGCAAAGGTGGGCCGCTACAAGGTCAACCGCAAGCTGGGCCTCGGTGGAGACACCGATGGCACCATGACGCTGACCGAAGAAGACATCTTGACCACCATTGAGTACCTGGTGCGTCTGCACGCTGGTGAGAAGTCCATGACTTCCCCAGAGGGCATCGAGATCCCCATCGGTACCGATGACATCGACCACTTCGGTAACCGCCGTCTGCGTACCGTGGGCGAGCTCATCCAGAACCAGGTTCGTGTGGGTCTGTCCCGCATGGAGCGCGTGGTTCGTGAGCGCATGACCACGCAGGATGCGGAGTCCATCACTCCTACCTCCCTGATCAACGTGCGCCCAGTTTCTGCTGCGATCCGTGAGTTCTTCGGAACCTCCCAGCTCTCGCAGTTCCTGGATCAGAACAACTCCCTGTCCGGATTGACGCACAAGCGTCGTCTGTCCGCACTGGGCCCAGGTGGTCTGACCCGTGACCGCGCTGGACTGGAAGTCCGCGACGTGCACCCTTCTCACTACGGCCGCATGTGCCCAATTGAGACTCCCGAAGGTCCAAACATTGGCCTGATCGGCTCTTTGTCCTCCTTCGCTCGCGTGAACCCATTCGGCTTCATCGAGACCCCTTACCGCCGCGTGATCGATGGCCAGATCACGGACGAGGTGCACTACTTCACCGCCGATGAGGAAGATCGCCACGTGGTTGCACAGGCGAACACCCCATTCGACGAGAACAACCGCTTCGTGGAAGAGCGCATTGAGGTGCGCCTGCGCGGCGGAGATGTAGAAGTGGTTCCCGCCTCCGAGGTGGACTACATGGACGTTTCGCCACGACAGATGGTTTCCGTGGCAACCGCCATGATTCCATTCCTCGAGCACGACGATGCAAACCGTGCGCTGATGGGCGCCAACATGCAGCGTCAGGCTGTGCCTCTGCTGCGTGCCGAAGCTCCATTCGTGGGCACCGGTATGGAGCTGCGTGCAGCTTATGATGCCGGCGATATGATCATCGCTCCAAAGTCCGGCGTGGTGGAGTTCGTCTCCGCTGACTACGTCACGATCATGGACGATGAAGGCATCCGCGATACCTTCATGCTGCGCAAGTTCGAGCGCACCAACCAGGGCACCTCTTACAACCAGAAGCCTTTGGTTGACGAAGGTCAGCGCGTTGAGGCCGGTCAGGTTATCGCTGACGGCCCCGGCACCGACAACGGCGAAATGGCACTGGGCAAGAACTTGCTGGTCGCCTTCATGCCGTGGGAAGGCCACAACTACGAGGATGCGATCATCCTCAACCAGCGCATGGTGGAAGAGGACGTACTGACCTCTATCCACATCGAAGAGCATGAGATCGACGCCCGCGATACCAAGCTGGGCCCAGAGGAAATCACCCGCGATATTCCTAACGTGGGTGAAGACGTTCTGGCTGACCTGGATGAGCGCGGAATCGTGCGCATCGGCGCCGACGTGCGTGACGGTGATGTCCTGGTGGGCAAGGTCACCCCTAAGGGTGAAACTGAGCTGACTCCTGAAGAGCGCCTGCTGCGCGCCATCTTCGGCGAAAAGGCTCGCGAAGTGCGCGATACCTCCATGAAGGTTCCTCACGGCGAGACCGGCAAGGTCATCGGCGTGCGCGTATTCTCCCGCGAAGATGATGATGACCTGGCTCCAGGCGTGAACGAAATGGTTCGCGTCTACGTGGCTCAGAAGCGCAAGATCCAGGACGGCGATAAGCTCGCCGGCCGTCACGGCAACAAGGGCGTCGTGGGCAAGATCCTGCCTCAGGAAGACATGCCATTCCTCCCGGATGGCACGCCAATCGACATCATCCTGAACACCCACGGTGTGCCTCGTCGTATGAACATCGGCCAGGTTTTGGAAGTTCACCTGGGCTGGTTGGCTAAGGCCGGCTGGACCGTGGACACCAACTCTGAGGATCCAAAGATCCAGAAGATGCTGGAGACCCTGCCTTCCGACCTCTACGAGGTTCCGGCAGACTCCCTGACCGCCACCCCGGTATTCGACGGTGCGTCTAACGCTGAGCTCTCCGGCCTGCTGCGTTCCTCCAACTCCAACCGAGATGGAATCCGCCTGGTTGATGACTTCGGTAAGGCCGCTTTGATGGATGGCCGCTCCGGCGAGCCATACCCATACCCAGTGTCCGTGGGCTACATGTACATGCTTAAGCTGCACCACCTGGTCGACGAGAAGATTCACGCTCGTTCCACCGGTCCTTACTCCATGATTACCCAGCAGCCACTGGGTGGTAAGGCCCAGTTCGGTGGCCAGCGCTTCGGTGAGATGGAGGTGTGGGCAATGCAGGCTTATGGCGCTGCCTACACCCTGCAGGAGCTGCTGACCATCAAGTCCGATGACGTGGTTGGCCGCGTGAAGGTCTACGAGGCCATCGTGAAGGGCGAGAATATCCCTGATCCGGGTATCCCAGAGTCCTTCAAGGTGCTCCTCAAGGAGCTGCAGTCCCTGTGCCTCAACGTGGAAGTACTTGCGGCAGATGGCACCCCAATGGAGTTGACATCCGACGATGACGACGAGCTGGAGAACGCTAACGCATCTCTCGGCATCAACTTGTCTCGCGATGAGCGCCCGGACGCTGACCTCGACGTCAGCTAACGCGCTGCCTGAACTCAAAAACTGACCTTTAGTATCACCACCAAGGCCCTCCGCAATAGGAGGGGAAAGGAAGTTCACGTGCTGGACGTTAACTTCTTCGACGAGCTTCGCATTGGGCTCGCTACTGCAGACGACATCCGTCGTTGGTCACGTGGCGAGGTCAAGAAGCCCGAAACGATTAACTACCGAACTCTCAAGCCTGAGAAGGACGGTCTGTTCTGCGAGCGTATTTTCGGCCCAACCCGTGACTGGGAATGTGCCTGTGGCAAGTACAAGCGAGTCCGTTACAAGGGCATCATCTGTGAGCGCTGTGGTGTGGAAGTCACCAAGTCCAAGGTGCGCCGTGAGCGTCTAGGCCACATCGAGCTGGCTGCTCCCGTCACCCACATTTGGTACTTCAAGGGTGTGCCTTCCCGTTTGGGCTATCTGCTGGACTTGGCTCCGAAGGATCTGGAAAAGATCATCTACTTCGCCGCCAACATCATCACTTCCGTGGATGAGGAGGGTCGTCACAACGACCAGTCCACCCTGGAAGCTGAGATGATGCTCGAGAAGAAGGAAGTGGAGGTCGACCGCGACAGCGAGTTGGCAGACCGCGCCAAGAAGCTCGAGGATGACCTGGCGGAGCTGGAAGCAGCTGGCGCCAAGAACGATGCCAAGAAGAAGGTTCAGACTGCCGCGGAGCGCGAAATGCGCCACATCCGTGAGCGTGCTGAGCGCGAAGTTGATCGTCTCGACGAGATCTGGAACACCTTCGTCAAGCTGGCTCCTCAGCAGATGATTGTGGATGAGAACATCTACAACGAGTTGATGGACCGCTACGAGGATTACTTCACCGGCGGCATGGGCGCGGAAGCTATCCAGACCCTGATCCGCAACTTTGACCTGGAAGCAGAAGCGGAAATTCTGCGCGACGTCATCCGTGACGGCAAGGGTCAGAAGAAACTGCGCGCGCTCAAGCGCCTCAAGGTTGTTGCCGCGTTCCTGCGTTCCGGCAATGATCCCGCAGCGATGATCCTGGACTGTGTTCCAGTGATCCCACCTGAGCTGCGCCCAATGGTGCAGCTGGACGGCGGCCGCTTCGCGACCTCCGACCTCAACGACCTCTACCGTCGTGTGATCAACCGCAACAACCGCCTCAAGCGCATGCTGGATCTCGGCGCACCCGAGATCATCGTGAACAACGAAAAGCGCATGCTGCAGGAGTCCGTTGACGCGCTGTTCGACAACGGTCGTCGTGGACGTCCGGTCACCGGACCGGGCAACCGCCCACTGAAGTCTCTGTCCGACTTGCTCAAGGGCAAGCAGGGCCGTTTCCGTCAGAACCTGCTGGGTAAGCGCGTGGACTACTCCGGTCGTTCCGTGATTATCGTGGGTCCTCAGCTGAAGCTGCACCAGTGTGGTCTGCCCAAGCTGATGGCACTGGAGCTGTTCAAGCCATTCGTGATGAAGCGTCTGGTGGAGAAGAGCTACGCGCAGAACATCAAGTCCGCTAAGCGCATGGTGGAGCGTCAGCGTCCCGAGGTGTGGGACGTGCTGGAAGAGGCCATCTCTGAGCACCCAGTGATGCTGAACCGTGCACCAACCCTGCACCGCCTGGGCATCCAGGCGTTCGAGCCAATCCTGGTCGAGGGTAAGGCTATCCAGCTGCACCCACTGGCCTGTGAAGCGTTCAACGCCGACTTCGACGGTGACCAGATGGCAGTTCACCTGCCGCTGTCCGCCGAGGCACAGGCGGAAGCTCGCATCCTGATGCTGGCTTCCAACAACATCCTGTCCCCAGCCTCCGGTAAGCCACTGGCTATGCCACGTCTGGACATGGTGACCGGCCTCTACTACCTGACCCTGCTCAAGGGTGAGGATGAGTTCGGTGGCCAGGGTGCTTACCAGGCCGCCACCAAGGACAGCCCGGAAAAGGGCGTGTACTCCTCTCTGGCGGAGGCCATCATGGCCTACGACCTGGGTGTACTCGGCCTGCAGGCTCCCATCAAGGTACGCATCAGCCACTTGCGCCCAACGGCGGAAATCGAAGCTGAGCGTTTCCCTGATGGCTGGCAGCGCGGCCAGACCTGGTTGGCTGAGACCACCCTGGGTCGCGTGCTGTTCAATGAGCTGCTTCCGTGGAACTACCCATACGTCGAAGGCGTCATGGCAAAGAAGCCACAGGCAGTGGTCATTAACGACCTCGCTGCGAAGTACCCAATGATCACCGTCGCGCAGACGGTGGACAAGCTCAAGGATGCTGGCTTCCACTGGGCTACCCGCTCCGGCGTGACCATCACCATGCACGACGTGCTGGTTCTGCCTAACAAGCAGGAAGTTCTGGATAACTACGAGGCCAAGGCCCAGGTTATCGAGAAGAAGATGGCACGCGGCAAGATCAACGAGGCTGAGCGTTACCAGTCCCTCGTTGACCTGTGGAAGGAAGCTACCGACTTCGTTGGTGAATCCGTCGAGGCTCTCTACCCAGATGACAACCCAATTCCAATGATCGTGAAGTCCGGTGCTGCCGGTAACATGCGTCAGATTTGGACCTTGGCTGGCATGAAGGGCATGGTGACGAACTCCCGTGGTGAGTACATCACTCGCCCAGTGAAGACGTCCTTCCGCGAAGGCCTGTCCGTGCTGGAGTACTTCAACAACTCTCACGGTTCTCGTAAGGGTCTGGCCGATACCGCTCTGCGTACCGCAGACTCCGGTTACCTGACTCGTCGTCTGGTGGACGTTTCCCAGGATGTCATCGTTCGTGAAGACGACTGTGGCACCTCCCAGGGCGTCAACCTGGACGTTGCGGTTCCAATGTTGGACGGCGAAGGCAAGCCAACCGGCAACTTCGACCGGGCCGACTTCCTGGAGACGTCGATCGTTGGTCGTTACCTTGCAGCCGACGCCAAGGATGCCGAGGGCAATGTCCTCATTCCTACCGGCGAAGTTGTGAACGAATCCGACGTCGACCGCCTGGTCAACGCTGGAATCGAGAGCATCAAGGTTCGCTCCGTGATGACCTGTGCCACCGCAACCGGACTCTGCTCCACTTGTTACGGCCGCTCTATGGCGACCGGCAAGAAGGTGGAGATCGGTGAGGCCGTGGGCATCGTGGCTGCACAGTCCATTGGTGAGCCAGGCACACAGCTGACCATGCGTACCTTCCACCTCGGTGGTGTGGGCGGCGACATTACGGGTGGTTTGCCACGTGTGCAGGAGCTCTTCGAGGCTCGTGTTCCCAAGGCGAAGTCCCCAATTGCCTCCGTCGACGGCAAGATCAAGATCGAGGATGACGAGACGTTCTACACCGTCACGGTTATCCCGAACGATGGTTCCGAAGACGTGGTCTACGAGAAGCTCTCCAAGCGTCAGGGCCTCGCGACCTTGGGCACCGGTGGAGTGGAACGACCACTGCGCGATGGCGACCAGGTGAAGATGGGACAGAAGCTGCTCAAGGGCGCTTCCGATCCTCACGAGGTTCTCCGCGTGCTCGGCCGTCGTGGCGTGCAGCAGCACCTGATCAACGAAGTGCAGAAGGTCTACCGTGACCAGGGCGTGGCTATCCACGACAAGCACATCGAGATCATCGTGCGCCAGATGCTGCGTCGCGTGACCGTCATCGATTCCGGTTCCACCGAGTTCCTCCCAGGTTCCCTGGTGGAGCACGCTGATGCCGTGGCCGCTTCCAAGGAAGCTGTCAAGACTGGTGGACGTCCGGTGGAGGTTCGCGCAGAGATCATGGGTATCACCAAGGCTTCCTTGGCTACCGAATCCTGGCTCTCTGCCGCGTCCTTCCAGGAGACCACCCGTGTGCTTACGGATGCCGCCATCAACAAGCGCTCCGATAAGCTCATCGGCCTGAAGGAAAACGTGATCATCGGTAAGTTGATCCCAGCCGGTACCGGTATTGCTCGTTACCGCAATATCTCGGTGGAGCCAACGGAGGCTGCTCGCGCAGCCGCCTACTCCATCCCGTCTTCCTTCGGTGATGGCTTCTACGGTGATGACAGCTACGGTGAATTCACCGGAGCAGCCGTGCCACTGGATGACATGGAGCTCTAACAGCAGTACCCCCTCTGAATGAGGGGAGAGGCTTTTCATCCCACTGCGGGTGAATGGCCTGATCAGAACAGCCGCGAGGGCATTACGCTTCTCGTGGCTTTTTTGTTTCGCGTTTCTGCAGAAAATTATGCGAATATGCGTATGTTATTTTGTACGTCAAACTTGTTGCGTCGCACGGGCGCTCTTCTCATTGGTGTGTCCGCCTCCCTCGTCTCTGCCTTGCACGCTGCTCCGGCCTTCGCGCAAGACGCTCCCTTGTCAGATCCTTCCTCCGCCAACTCTTCGACCAGCGCGCAAGGTAGCGGCGACGGTCAGTACGCCTCTTCCGAGATGCCTTTCGACGTGCGCAACAGCACAGTGGGAACCGGAACTGAGCAGAACAACTTCCTCAGCCCGTTCTTCCAGACCATTCTCCAGCCACGTCTGGCACCAGCCGGGGCAAACGATTGGAACTGTAAGCCATCTGACGAGCACCCGAACCCAGTGATTCTGGTTCACGGCACCATCGAGAACGCTTACAACAACTGGGCCGCCATGGCCCCAATTCTTAAGCGCGATGGCTACTGCGTGTTCGCGCCAAACCTGGGCCGGGCTGGTCTGCTTGCCCCGGGTGGCTTCGCGGCGATCGCCAACAACACTTATGGCCTGGGTCAAGTGGAAATCACCTCTGAGCAGCTGGGGAAGGTTGTCAACGAAGTCCTCAAGACCACCGGCGCCTCCCAAGTTGACCTGGTTGGCCACTCTCAGGGTGGCATCGTGGCTAGGTACTACGCGCAGTTCCTCGGAGGAACCAACGCGGAAAACCCTGAGAAAACCGCGTGGGCAAGATCGTGACACTGGGTGCGACCAACCACGGCACCACCCTGACCGGCTGGGCTGATATCGGCCAGGAACGCGCCGATATCGAAGGCTCGCTGGCCACTGAGAATGGGGACACCATCGGTTCTACCTCCGGAAGTGTGGAGGAACCGCTCAATTGGGTGAACACGGCAACCGGTCTCACCGACGCTCAGCGTATCGAGCTGAAGAAGTGGCTGGTCGGCTGGGCTGGCGCACAGCAGGCCATGGGGTCTGACCTGCTGGCCAAGCTCAACGAAGGCGGAGATACTCGCCCGGGCATTGCTTATACGGTGATCGGCACTGAGTATGACAATATCTCCACCCCGTACACCAAGACTTTCCTCACGGCGGGGCCAGACGCCACCGTAAAGAACATCACCCTGCAGGAAGGATGTGTGCAGGATCAGTCCAGCCACATCTCCATGTCTTATTCTCCGCGCGCCATCGATTACGTGCGTAACGCCCTAGATCCAGAGATCGTGCCGGAATCCGCTATCCGTTGTGCACCGCATAAGGGAGCACTGGGATTCAGCGTGCGTTCGCTGGTTTAGTAAGTGAGAATTATTTTCTTCCCTTGATTCATGGTGGAGGGTAAAGCGCGAGGACTCATTGTGAGCCCTCGCGCTTTTTCATTTCCCGGGCGCCCAATAAACCGCACCTAATAAAGCACTGTGGATTCTGGAAATATTGCAGGTTAGGGGTAGTAGGTGTCCCTCATAAAGCCGGAAAGTTCCTGCACGATGAACTAGCATAAATCCATAGTTTGATTTGGCGACGTTCACCGATGGAAATCCGTGTGACAGCAGCGTGAATCCCGGTGTCGGTAGAAAGGTCGAGAATGAATTCCAACCACGATGGCTTTGGTGGCTCTTCGCCACAGGGCTGGGGATCCACCAACCCCAGTTCTGGATGGGGAAATACAGGTGGCTTCGAAAATGAAGCGCAGAATGGGTTTGGGCCAGGTATGAACTCCGGCGGAGGGTTTGGCGGACCACGGTCCGCCTCTGCAGTGGAGACACCCGCTGCGGCTACTCCCATCAAATTCACCTCAGCTCCCCATACTCGGATCATTCCGAGCTTGATCTGCGGGGTGCTGGCAGTGCTGCTGTGCGCCTACCTGCAATTCAGCGGAGCTTCTTCCACGGATAGTCAGTATCCCATCGTGGCCGCAGTGGCATGGCTGCTCGCCGGAATCTTCGGAATTGTCCTGTTGGGTCAGTACTTTTCCCAGGACAATCGCCAGCGCACCACGGGTGTGTACCAAATCATTAGCTGGAAACAGACCCTTTATTGGGTCACTATAATCGCATTATTTGTGGGGATTATTTGGTCCGCTATTCATATCGGCATTTGGGCAGGTAAGCACTAATGAAATTACTTAAAAGCCTGCAGCGCACCGGCGCTGCCATTGTGTCTATCGGCCTTGCCGGACTTTTCGCCTCGCCGCTCGCGATGGCCCAGGAACCACCACCAGCACAAAACTCTGGCTTGAACAAGCTGGGTACCTGTATTGCGGAAAAGCATGCGCTCGATGTGATCCTGTTGATGGATGAAACCGGCAGTTTGGTCAAGGAATACGGGCCAAATGGCGAGGAGACCGGCCGGCCAGGATCAGATGTGCCCGGGCATCGCATTCCCGCGGCTCAGGCATTGATCGATGAGCTCGTGGCGAAGCAATCAGACTTGGGCATGGACACCCGGGTTCGTTTGGCCGGATTTGGGCAGGACTACAAGTCCAGTAACTCTGCGCCGGACCAGTACAGCGATTGGTTCGAGGTCAACGATGGTTCTGCGGATTCCATCAAGCAGGAAATTGAGAAGTTCAAGGACCGCACGCAAGAGGGATACACCAACTATGCCAACGGCATGCAGGGCGCTGGTGAGGATCTCTTGCGCTCAGCCGAGGGCAAAGACCCTTGTAAGATGCTGGTCACCTTCACTGACGGGGCTCTGACCGCGCAAGAATCAGAAGACACCGCCACGCAGGCATTGTGCCGCCCAGGCGGGGTGACCGATAGATTGCGCGCAGCTGGCATCACTCACGTGGGCATTGGCCTGAAGGCCCGGGAATCCAGTGAAGATTTCGCTCTCTTCCGAGACATCACCGCTGGCGGCGGGGATTGTGGAGAAGTTCCCCCCAACGGTGCATTCTTTGAAGCACAAAACGTGGGCGACCTGTTTGCCGCCTTCCAGAGCGCGCTGAGCACCGGTGGAGAATTCTCAGCACAAAACCGCGCTGCTGAACCTTTCAAGTTCTGGCTCGATGATTCCATCGAGAACGTGCGCTTCGCCCTGGTGGCCAAGGATGAACTCTCTGACAACGCGGTGGTCACCCTGCGCTCGCCACAGGGAGAAACCATTCAGCTCAAGGAGCAGGGACAAGGTTCGCTGGCCGGGAGCGACGTGGAATGGAAGTCCCACAGGGAGCCCATCCTGCGTTCGAGTGGCTCTCTAAAGAAGGGCGAGAATGCATCGTGGGCCGGAGAATGGTCCATGTATCTCGAGGGCATTTCCGAGGAAGATAAGCAGGCGCAGATCTTCAACGTGGTGCAGATGCAACCCGATCTTTCTGTGGCCATCGAGGGCCCGAACGGGAACACTCAGGAAGGCAACGGGCAGATCCAACTGCGGGATAACGAGCAGCTGAATCTCCGACTCGTGGATCGCGATTCCGAAACGCACCCAGTTCAGGGCCAAGCCAAAGCTAACGTGGTGTTCCTTCCCAACAAGGGAGGCGAACCCATCGAGCTGGCTAGAGACGTAGATCTCGCGGCGGGCACGGCGTCGGTCCCGATGAATGGGCTTCCAGAGCTTCCCGCAGTGGGCAGGGTCGAAGTACAAACGGCCGTTACCACCCGTGGTCCGGAGGGGAATCCGGGCACGCAGCTTTCGCCGATCGTTAATGGTGTGGCGCTGTCCATCACCCCGAATAACCTGCCGCAGTTGCCGGGTGAAGTCACGTTCAAGTCTGAATCCCAGGACACCGAAATCGAGATTCCCGTCAAGGGTCCGGGCAAGGTGTGGATCGCTGAGGGCAGTGAGATCGCAGCTAGCGTGCTTCCTGATGGCGTGAGTTCTGCCACGATCTCCTCCGAGAAGAACTCTCAGGACAATGCATTGGAACTGCAGGACGGTGAGAGTGCGGTGCTGAACGCTACAGTCTCCACTGATCAGCTGAGGGACGGAACCATTTCCGGCAACATCCCACTGCAGATCTCTTCTTTGGAAAACACCGATGCGGCGGCAGTGGATGTGCCAGTCAACGGCACCACGACCATTCCACTGAATACCGCCAAGTTCACCGGAGCTGTGATTGCGGCACTGCTGGCTGCGATCCTCATTCCGCTGCTGCTGCTCTACGCAATCCGCTGGTTCACCTCGCGGATCGATAAGCAACAGCAATTCGGTGCGCAACGCTTCAACGTGGAGAGCAATGGCACCCTGTATACGTTCGACGGCCGCAATACCCCGGTCATCGATGTCGATCGGGTGAACGAAAACCGAATCAACCACAACGGCCGAGAATTCCACGCGGCGGGATCCCACCTGCGGGTCAAGTCCTTCTCGTGGAACCCGTTCTCCGAAACTCCTGTGCTGGTGGAAGAAGCTCCATCCATTGCCTCCACAGGTAAGCAAGCGGCGAAGAACCACGCGCAACTGCCACTGTCTGTCCAGGGTCAATGGTTCTTGACGCACAACCCGCGGGGCAACGGCATTGACCTCGTGGTGCTGCCACGTCTGCCTCTCACGCAAGAGGATAAGCAGCGCATGGAGCAGGACATTGAAGATAAGCTCCCGCAGCTCTTCGATACTTTGCAGGAGCAGCTGCCACAGACTCAGGACAACGAAAACACCCCACAGGACAGTGCGTGGGGTGGAGGTGAGCCTGGTGCTAGTGGCGCTCAAGGAACAGGTGGTGCGCAGAACGCAGCAAACCCTTGGGGTAACCAGGACACTGATAATGGCTCGTTCGGTGGCTTTGGAAACTCTGGCGGCTTTGGGAACGCGGGTCAGCAGAATCCTCCCGGGAACTCCGGTGGCTTTGGAAACCCAGGAAATAACGGCGGCTTTGGTAACCAAGGTCCCAACAATGACCCATGGGGTCGTGGCTAACTTCACCACCTGGCGCGGGCAGCGCTACGCAACACAGCGCTACGCAACACAGCGCTATGCAACACACAGAATCATCCTCACTACTGGCAACGGATTGGCAAGAATAAAATGAAGAAAGTACTGATCATCGGCTGTGGCGGCTCAGGAGCCAAGACCCTGGCGTTCATGATGGACCAGCTCAAGACCATGCTCGCAGAGCGCCTGCCGGAGAAGTACGCCTCTCCGCGGGACGTGAAGCTGCCTGCCGCATGGCAGTTCGTCTCCATTGACGTGCCTACCGCCCCAGAGAAGGCGGGCAAGAACCTCGCCAACGTTGCCGAGGCCGGCGGTCGGTACATCTCTTGTGGTTCTTCGGGACGCTACGCTGCCATCGATAACGCGGTGTCCAACTCTCTGGGTGCCCGCGGTGAACTCGGTTCTATTGCTTCGTGGGCGCTCGCCAATCCAGAAGAAGAAACCACCCCGATTTCCGCAGGTGCGGGGCAGTATCGCGGTATCGGTCGCATGCTTTTGCTGAGCAAGCTGCGCGACGTGCAAAAGGAGCTAGCGCAGTCTTGGCAGACGCTCTTCAACGCGGAGACTGATCGCGAGCTCAATGACCTCGCTGCCGAGCTCTCCGGTAATGCCCAGCACAATGCTGATACATCCAAGGACGTGCCACTGGTCTTCGTGGTGTCCTCCATGGCAGGTGGTGCGGGCGCATCAATGGCCATCGACGTATGCCGCATGCTCAACAGCCTTGAAGGCAACAGCGTTTCCCTGAACTCCCTGTTCATGGTGACCCCAGATATCTTCCACAAGATCTCCGCAGACCAGGTCCCGGGCGCCAATCCGAATGCGTTGGCCATGTTCAGTGAGCTGGTTGCTGCGCAGTTCGGCGCGGCTACAGAATCTGATCGCCGCATCTTCGAGGCTTTGGGCATTCAGATCGCCAAGGAGACCATTCCCGTTGGTCGTGTTTTCCCGGTCGGCGTGCGCTCCGGCGAGCAGGGCACCCAGCTGGGCGACGGCGAGGCATCCACGGTCTACCGTGCGCTGGGCCGCGGCCTGGCAGCGTTGATGATCGACGATGGCGCGATGCAGGACTTCGTGGCCTTCACACTGGGCAACAAGGGATCCCTGGAAATGGATTCCACCAACTATGGCTGGGGTGCCACTGACCCGAAGAACGTCCCGTGGGGTTCCTATGGCTATGCTCAGCTGTCCATGGGCCGCGATCGCTACGCGGAATACGCAGCGCAGCGCCTGGCCCGCTTTGCTGTGGGCAAACTACTGGAAGGTCACCTGGACCCCAGCGACCCCAGCTCCGGAGACGTGCAGATCAAGCGTTTGCTGGACAACAACCAGCCGTTGTTCTACAGCAACCTCAGCAAGGTTCTGCCCGCCCCGGGAGAGCACGTGGGCATGTGGATTCTCTCCTACTTCAATTCACCAGTGAGTGATTGGGCCAGCCGGATGGCCACCAGCCTGCAGGGCCAGCTCCCACCGGGTAACAACCTCCGCGGCAGCGAGTGGGCTGCTCAGGTGCATCAGGTAATCGGAGCATTCAACGGTCAGGTGCGCAACGCAGACCGATCCGCCTTGGACAGCGCAGTGTTTGACTGGGCTAACGTGACGGAACTGCAAGAAGGATTGGTGCAGACCATCCGCGAAGAGGTGGCTCGCTACGGCGCTCCTTATGGTGCTGCTGTCCTGGAACGGATTCGCCATTACGTCAAGGATGACCTGCTCCATAAGCTGCGCGAACTGGGTTCTGCTCCTTCGCCGGTCACCGTGCCTTCCACGGTTGATCAGCTGGGAAAGAACAAGGTCACGGAGACCAGCAGCCTGGCTCAGGAAATTGTGAGCTCTGCGCACGGCACCCTGAAGCACGTGGCGGGCAGCGCGATCGCCCGCAACATGGCACTGGTCCTGGAAGATTTCGTGCCGCATTTCCTCGAGCCATTGCAGCTGGAGATGAGCAAGCAAACCACCAACCTGGTGAAGTCTGCGGAGTTGCAGCATGACTCCGGCCTGGGCATTGCCCAGCTGAAGACTGATGTGCCAAACCTCTGGCCGGAAGAATCCCCCTTCGTCCCTGATCGCTTCAGCCAGGCGGCCAATGAGGTCTTCCTCACCGAGGTGAAGGATTTCCCAGAGCAGTTCCAGTCGGACATGATCCAGGCCGTTTCCGGAGAGCATGACATCGTGGATTACTCCACCGCCCTGCGCACTGCTTCCCAGAACGTCATTGATGGCGATTGGAAGAGTCTGGCGGATGTGGAGCCAGCACCACGCGACCTGCTCACCATCACCGAGCCTTGGGTTTCCAAGCACCTGGTGCGCGATCCACACAACCACAACGTGCTGCGCGAGCCCCGCCCAGCTCGGTTGGAATTCCGCATCAAGTCGGCAGATGTGCTGAGCCGTTCCCGCGCGTACATCGCTCGCCGCGGTTTCTCCTTCCACCACTTCATCACTGCGTCTTTGCGGGACTATGTCATCAACCCCGGGCTGACGGATCATGAGCGGGCGATGCGGCGTCGAAACCTCATTAACAAGTTTGAACTGGCGATGAAGAACGCCCTGCCGCTGGCGCAGGTGAACCGCGACCTGGTGCGCAAGCTGTACAACTCTGAGGTGAACTACAAGTTCAACTTCTCCAAGATCCCGTTTGAGGGCGATGCACTGGCTGAAGAACTGCAGGCCGCGGTGCGTCGTTTCCCCAACTTCCGCCCGGCTGAAGACAGCAAGCCTTTGGGCGCTGCACTGTCCAACCAGGGTGAAGAACGAGCCATCGATATCTTCGGCTCATACCCCAACTACGCACCGATCGTCTTTAGCTCGCTGCTGCCTCCGATCCGCCAGCAGTGGCAGAAGACAGCCGGCAGCCGGGTGGGATTCTGGAAGTCTCGTCGTGCTCGTCCACTGCCCGCAGCCTTGCCGATGTCTGAGGCAGAGCGCCAGGCCATGATCGCCGGTTGGTACGTGGGTCGTCTCACCGGCCGCGTGATCTTCCCCGCCACTTTGGACGTGGATGATGACCATTCGGTGCAGATTTTCGATAGCGAGCGCAAGTCGTGGACTGAGTTCGAAGCTCCCATGCTGACCCCGCCATCGCAGCTGCGTCACGGCCTGGATTGGTTGCCTTCGTTGCTGGAATCCTCCTCGCTGGCGTGGACCGCAGTGGGAGAGGGGAACCTGTTTGAATCGGTGCGTCCTTATGTGGAATTGCGACGCCTCTACGACTCAGCAAACAGCCCCTCAAAGGGAGCCCGCAAGCTGGAAGGCGAGCGGGTACTGCGCGAATGGCTGTTCTCGGGTGAGCGGCCTGCGGACAACATCAACCAGATTCCGGGAACGGAAAAGGGTGTGGATGTGGAGCAGCGCAAGGATGCGGCAATCGCGTGGCTGGAAAAGCAGCGCAACTTCACGGAGAACTACGTGCCCACCGATGTGCTGCAGAAGGGTCACTTGCAAACCAGCCATGCCCGTCCGTTCGCAGACATTCGGGACCGGGATTTGGCCGCGAAGGTCCCCGTGTACGCGGATATCGCACCGGATGTTTATGTGATGCTCGGCAAGCTCATCGACATGCTGGAGAGCGCGTATCAATCAGGCGATCCGTCTCTCGACCAGGCGCAGATTCCGCAATCTGTGAAGCCTTCTGATTCCAGTTTCCAACTTCCAGGTGATGGAGAGTTCTAATGAGTGCCGCACACCAATCTTTTAGTATTTTTGCCGGTCGCGGCGCGATTTCCCGAGGCATCTTTGAGGTGCTGGAGGACCTCGCAGCGCTGAACCTCCTGGATAACTTCCTCTGGGTAGACCTGGATTCTTTCCAGGGAAGCTCCACTCCCGTGTTCGTGGCAACGCGTGCGAAGAGCAGCGAGGCCCATTCTGAGGTCACCAGCCTGAGCCATGCCCTGTCTCGGGTGAGCGTGCGGCGCTACAACCTGTGCATCGTCAACGTGGCGGGTTCAGAGGCCGGCACCGTGCACTCGCGGCACGTCTCTCAGCTGCAGACCACGCTGGATAACGTTAACCGGAATGTGGAGACCAAGTACGTCAACTTCATGGTTCCCGCGGCCGAGGGTGAATCGGCTGCGTTGCCGATGCTGGATGGCTTCCTCAACCTCATGGTTGCTCCGGAAGATAGTTCTTCGCCGCAGGCATCCTCTGTTCCCGTGATCTTCGGCCATCGCCAGGGTGAGCTGGAGTCCTTGGCCGCCACCACCATGGCCAGCGCTTTTGGTCTGTGGGAGGGTGCTGCGGACGTGCCGATCGACAAGATCGCGGCCAGCCCGGGTGGCACGTCCTTCCGTTTGGTGCGGGCTTATTTCCGACGCATTGATGGACAGCAGGCTCAGGATCGCATCCGCACCTCGTTGTTCGATACTTCGGTGAATCCCCGTCCGCGCATCGATGCCAACAATGGCCAGTCCACCGAGGCTGAGCACACGGATGATCCCCGGAGATTCGCGGACAATGCGGCGCGGGAATTCTGGGCCAACCACGAGGGAATCTTCGTCACTTCGGCCACCCCCACGGTGGAGCGCAAGTTCAAGAACGCGGACGTGAAGACCGTGCGCCAGGTGCAGTTCAGCAAGTTCTGCATGAACGTTTTGCGCACCCCGCAGCGATTCTTCAAAGAGTTGAGTCTCACAGCTCGCGAGTACTCGGAAGACCGCGTGCAGAACATCCTGGGCCAGGATTCCCGCCTGCAGGTGGGAACCTATGCGATGGGTGAAAAGACCGAGCGGCAGCGCCGCGGGCAGCGTCCTGATCCCACCACGGTGGCTCGTCAGCTGGAGCCTTTTTGGGAGGCTTACGCCAACACGGCTTTTTCTTTGATCGACGCCAACCCTCGCTCCATCGTGGCGAACCAACCAACCCAGGCGCTGCCAACTTCGGTATCCGGAGGCACGTCGGGTTTGATGCGGGTCGCGCAGCGCTCAGAGGATGTTGTCCCCGGTCCTTCCAGCCATTTCGGCGATAAGCTCTCCCCGGAATTGCAGGGCGCGATGGGCGACCTGCGAGTGGCGCCTTATGACATTCACGGCGTGGACAATTACCAGCGTCGTCTTTCTGAAGCTGGACAACGCCGGGATATCGGCCGGGTCATGTCAGATTTCTCTTCGTGGAAAAACCGCAATAACACCAGCTTCTCCGCGAGCTTTGGTCAGCAGTTGGTGCAGCAGCGGCGAGATGTCGCGCAAAGGCTGGAGCAGATTCAACAACAGCTGCGCAACCTGCCAAACCAGCCAGAGATGAGCAACGATGACAACCCCGGGCTGTTCGCTCGTATGTTGGGGTGGATCACGTTCCTGACCTTCATTTTCTTCTTCGGCGCCAAGTACCTAACCCAGGCCAATAGCGAACCTCAGGAACGCACTGGCACGTGGAAGGCTTTCGCCGATAACTGGGATGGCATGGCAGGTTCCACCAAGATCTACATCTTGCTGATTTGGCTCCTGCTCTGGCTGATACTCCTGCTGGTGCAGAAGTTCCAGGAAACAAATGCGGAAATCCGAGATGAGAATAACCGCGGTTCCATCACCCGGAAGCTCGAGGCACTGCAAGAAGACGAGTTCCAATGCCAGCTTTCGCTGGACCGTCTGGATGTGGGTTACCAGCAGTTCGTCACCATTTCGGGAATTATTGGCGCCCTGATCGAGCGCCCATTCGGGCAGGTCAATCACAGTGCTGCCAAGTCCGCTGTGCCGGGAAACAAGCTCAATTCAAACTTGGTGTTTGAGGAGATCGACCCGCACAACGCGCAGGTGGATAGCACCGTGCGTCGACTATCCCGTGAACTGTACGGGCAGGGCTGGATGGACGACCAGGTCGAACTGGGATTCGCCCGGGCTCAGCATTCCCTGGATGAGGCGCACAATGAGCGAATCCTCCGCGAGGGTCTGTTCGGACTTCGCGGCGATGGTAACAACGCACTGACTACGCTCTCCGCCTGGATGAACAGCCCGGACTTCCAGAAGCAGGACAGGTCCACGGATCAGTGGGGCGTGGTGGCGGAGAGGTTGCGTCGAGAAACAGACGACCACGTGCAACACGACTCCCGCTATGGCTCCTCGCGAGCCGTGGGGTTGCTGCAGAACTCCTTGGAGGGCTCGACCACCGAAGGTTCCTTCCTCGGTGAAAGCGCGTCCAGCGAGGGCCGGATCAGCGGGTTCCTGGGATTGGAACCGGAGCTGTGTTCATTCGTTCGCTCCACCTCCGAGGTGGATGCGGTGGGATCCAGCGAAATCCTGGTGCAGGTGGGCAAGTCCGGTGGGCAGAGAGATTGGCGCGACGCCGGAGTGAACACTTCCGCGGTCGCAGAAGCACCCGAGATTGTTCTCCCTGGCGATGAAGACGTAATGAGCGAGAACTACGAGAGCAACTGGTCTCGAGTGGCAGAACAGCAGCGTCGGAACCAGCACTCCTCAACTCCTATTTTCCCCGGTGAGGATGAAATTTAATGGATTATCTCACTAGCTTGTTCCACTGGAAGCTCAAGGCTGAAGAAGCCGGCGTGAAGTATCCGCTGCCTTCCGATGAAGAGCTCCTGCAGTTTTCGGAGGACCCGAGGAAAGATTTCGGCGAGCAGCCAGCGCTGATTCAGGTGTGGGAATCTGCGCTGCAGTACGTGGTGCTGCTGCAGGACACGGACAATATTGAGGTGCTGGATGATCCCGATCCGGACCTGCTGTTTCAGCCGGATCTGGACGTGCTGAAACGCGCGATGGAGCTGGGGCTGGTGCTGCCTCCTACTGAGAGTGCTGCCCCATCCCAGCCGGTGTACCAAGCAGCGCCAGGACCATCGCAACAGGATGCGCGGGCCCCTCGCGAGGAAAAGCCATCCCGTTGGGAGAATGTGGCCGCGCAATCCGCAGCTGCGCTCGGTAAGGTTGGCGCTTTCACCCGGGGCGAGCGTTCCAATGATGGTTCTCAGCACGGGCGTCAGTCCGAGACTTCCGGGGCGCATGCTGGGCAGGCTTATGCCGGGCAGCCGGGTGCAGGACAGCCGGGCGCTGGGCATGGAGCGGCTGGGCAAAATTTCACTGGCCAGCGCTCATCTGAGGAGGATTACCGGGACTACGCATCTCGGGAGTTCTTCTTCGATGACTGGCCTGATGTGGAAAAGGTTCCCGGCGCCGAATTCCGAGTGACTGACCTCGGGGATGGGATCCGTCTGAAGTGGGATATTCCCGAGCAGGAATCCGCACCAGTGTCCCTCTACCGCGTGATCAGCGAAGAAGCTGCGTTCACAAAAAACCCGGGTGAGGGCGAGCAGCGCATCGTTACCGTGGGTACGCAATGGGTGGATGAAGACGAGATTGTGGGCGTCAGCCGCTTTTACCAAGTGTGGGTGCACCAAGGTGACTCAGAAACCAGTGCCCTGAAAAATCAGCCTCGGCTGGTGGGTGAAGGTGTGCACGTCAGGCCCATCGATGCCATAGAGCTGACCTACGACGGTCACGAAATCCGCGGCCAGTGGGAACTGGCAGAAGGCACCGATAAGGTGTTGGTCTACGTGGCCAAGATTGATGAACGCAACTTTGTTCGTTCGAAGTACCAGCAGGAAACGGACAAGCGAAACGAGCGCGGTTTCCGCTATGTGCCTCTAGAAAAGGGACAGCGCTACAAGGTCTGTGCGGTTCGGGAAATCTCTTACTCCGACCCAGATGGCAAAGAGCTCCGGCCTTATCGGGAGCGCTCGGCTGAGTCCGCAGTGGCTGAGATCATGGTCCCGGCCGAAGTGGAAAACATTCGTATCAACGTGCAGCGCCCCGAGAGTGAGCGTCAGGTCTTCAACGTGACCTGGGACAAGCCATCCTCCGGAGAGGTGCGCATCTACACCACCCGCTCCGCGCCGACCGAAGGTATTCAGAACCGGACTGTCGAGCTGGAGCAGCTGGATCCACTGGGGTTACCGAAGAGCAACTGGCACAACTACGACAGTGGCGGATTGCGCTGCGCCGTGGAATGGCCTGAAGGTTGGTATTCGCTGTTCATCACTCCCGTGCACGTGGTGGGCAATGAGTGTCAGGTAGGTGAATCCGAGGCATTCGTGCGAGTCGGTGAGCTGGAAAACGTGGAGCTCTTGGAGCGCGTTTCCTCTCAGCTGGTGAGCTTCGGTTGGCCAGAAGAGGCCCAGGATGTCTATGCCTTCGCCACCACCGCTGGCGAAGGCGAATTCTTCCAGCCATCGCAAGGGCACACCCCGATTGCCAGCATTGCCTCTGGCGAATACAAGGACAATGGCGGAATGCGCCTGGCGATGCAGGAAAGCATTGATCTGGTCCTGGTTCCGGTACGCACCTACCGGGGTCAGCTGATCTGGGGCCCGAAGTCCGTAGTTCCTTACCGAGGTCTGCGGGAGTTCCGCTACAACGTCGAACTGCATCCCGATGGTGGTCGCGCTGCGTTTTCGGTGATCGCGGAAAAGCCAATGCGTGATGACTTCCAGTTCACGCTGCGTTACCTGCCGGACCGGCTCCCACTTGAGCATGGCGATGGTATTGAGGTGCTGTTGAGTCGCCCTGGGAATGACAACTATCAGGGTAGCTTCTCTGATGTGTGTTCCTATGGAACTCTTGACCCGAGCAATTCTGAAGGAATCTTCTGGGAAATTGACCCGGCCATTCTCCACCGCGGAAGCGGGTTCATCCGCCTGTTCTTCCGTAATGAGTCGTTGCCGGACAGCCCCGAATACGTCCTGCTGGATCCGCCTCTGAGAAAGCTGGATCTTTCCCAGTTGATGCGGGGGAACCCCTGATGGAACAGCGATTCGCGTGGGCAACCTACGCCTCGTTCAGCAATGAGCGGGGCAGTGGCGGTTGGAAAGTAGGGGCATCGCTTGGGCTAAAGCCGGAAGAAGAGCAAGCCTTCGTATCTCTTGCCCCCACACAGTTGGACACTCTGGAGGTGGTTGACGAGTTCATGAGTTCTAAGGGCATCGAAGCCCTCCCTCATCGTTTCGCGTACCTCCCGGGTGAAGCCGCCAATGGCTCAGCCATCTACGTGCAGTCGGTACCAGCAGGTAAGGACTCAACCGGTAGGCCGGGAAACGTGTTTAGCGTCGGCACGATTGACCGAAACACCGCGCAGCCCTTGAGCGTGGGCAATCCCATTGAGCGTTATGACTCCCCGGATTTCCCCACTCCATTTCGCAGCAGCCAAGTTAATGCGGTGAAGCTGGATCCCGCGTTGAACGAGCCTCGGCCAAACCCCTCTGGGATGGTTGATAACGCGTGGATGATCGTGGGTCGAGTCCAACGGCACGTGCTGTACGCATTGCAGGATTCGATTGCGAAAAGAGAAACGCTGACTGTGCTGGTCACAGACAAGTTGAAGTCAGGCCACCTGTTGCTCACGGCTTTGTCCTCCACGCTGCCTCCGCGGGTGTGCCGGGAAGTCTTGAGCTTCAGCACCTATGAACGGGCCCAATCGCTCAGCGTGGATAAATGGCTTTCCGTGCCGGCCGCCGTGGTGATGGTTCCGAAGGCAGATGAGGCCCTGCTCAAGGATCCGCGGATTTCCATCATTGATCCGAAGACGGTTCCTTCGGACTACGCGCCGGGCAGTCTGTGGTCGCAAATCACCGCCAAAGCGTATGACTCCATCGAGCACGCCAAGAGCACCGCGGATGCTTTGCACGAATACGATCGTGCGCTGGAATCGCGTCCAAACTATGTGCAGCAACCGGTAGATCTGGGCCGGGAACTGGCCAATGTGCTGCGCGTCATCAATGAGGAAAGGAAGCTGGATTACCTCACTGAGGCACTAGCTGTGGTGCCACCAGCAGCGACTAACCCAGCAGATCAATTCCGGGATTGGGCTAAGCAGCAACAGCCTGTTTCCGGGCAGCCAATGAATCTCGCGCCGTCTCCAGTTCCCGCCGCCCAGGTGAACGAGCCGGACCTGCAGGGTGTTGCCGAGCGCTGGGCATTCATCACCAGTTTGCGCGACCCGGAGGATATTGCGGAGCTCATGACTCTCAGCCTGCGCCGGTGTCGTGGGCCGCACGGTCCTGAAGATCTGCGTTTCTGGAGCTCCACCAAAACACGGGATTTCGATCTGCAGAGCCTGCTACGACTGCTCAAGGTTTTGATCACCCTAGAGGGCTTTTTCGGGGGAGCACCACAGGGCAATGCTTCTGCACCGCAGAGCATGACCCCAGCGAATCCCTATGCATCCCTGGAGTTCAGGTCAGCCGCACTCCACGTGCTGGGGCTGATCCTGGATCTGCAGGAAGAGAAGCGCGAAGAAGTCATCGGCGCGCCTAGCGAACTGGGAAGGGAGATCTACAACCTCCACATCGCTCCCGCTTCGGTTGACCCAGCTTTGATTAACCGCGCGGTGCACAACCTGCATGCGTGGATGAACTCCTTGCAGGAAGCTCGAACCGCAGTGCAGAACAATGCGGCTGCGACAGATGGCCACGTGGTGATCGCCATTGATCTGCTGAACGGAATCGTGGATGCGCATGCCAACCAAACCCCGCCGCCAAACCCACAACTCAACGGTATAAGGACCTTCTGACATGCATGAATTGAGATTATCTTCCGGAGAATCACTGAACATCTCCGGCATCGTTGACACAGCACAAGTGGAAATCGATGCGACCGAGACCAGCGAATACCAATGTGAATTCAATGGGTTTAGCGAGTCCCGGCGTCGAGGAAATAAATTGCTGTGCCGTGGCTACCAAGGGCGCGCAGAATTGATCTTCACCCCGTTGGTGCGGGGAAACTCGGCTGACGCATCGCGAACCGAGCGGGCACACCTTTCTGATGTCTTCGGCCCAAGCTTCAAGATCTTCGTCACGCTCGTGCTGACCACCGTGAGCGGAGTGCAATACCGGGTGGAATTGCCGGACTTCAACGTCGGCGGGCGTTCTCGTTTCGACGCCCTGGGTTTGGAAACTCGTGGTGAGCAAACCATGATCACCGCTGCCCATTCAGCTTCTGCCGTGAGCGCTGACCGGTCCGGCAATGACGTGATTGAGGCAGTCAGTGGAATTCTGGGGCAAACGGAATCCGGTCACGGGCGCAGTCATTCGGATTCAGAAGTGGTGATCCTGCGGGACGTTTCCATTTCTTCCCAGCAAGCGTTTGAGAAGGACTCCCTGGAGGCCATCGGCACGCTTCTCACGGGACTGTTTGGCAGCTCGCACTGGACTCTGAATTTCGGCACCAGCTCGCACGTTGATTCTTTCAATCCCATTAATTCTGGATCCGAGCTCAGCGCGTTGCTGACCCGCACAGGTGCGGTCAACGAGGTGGGATGGACCAGAGATTATCGCTCTATGCTGCATGACCAAGCTCTGCTGATCATCTCCGACAGCGTGCCAGCCTGGGTGGAATCCTATTCCGGACCAATCCATGTCATCTGCGCGCATGCACCCATTTCTCCCACCCGCGCGAGCGTCACGGTGTTTGATGAGTCCATGCTGCGGGCCGTGCAGAGAAATGAATCCGCGAGGTTCGCTTCCGAAATCGAGAAGATGGACCGGGCATTGCGAGGAGTGAGAAGCTAATGCACAACAATTTTCCAAACGCTCAGCAGGGCAATTTCAATTCCGCCCCACAGCCAACCCTGCCGCCGCGGCTGCCCACCCGCTGTCCTTACTCATTCAAGATCCTCCCTGATCAGAGCATGGGTTACAGCCCATTTGCCAAGGATGCCCAAGGACAGCCCCAAGAATTGCCGGAGGGCTGGGCGCATTCGGGAACCATCACTTTCGCAATGGCCGGTGCCCGTTCCTCGGGGAAGAGCTTGTACATCGCCGTGGTGGTGAAGCAGCTCCGGGAGCTGGTGGTGGCCAACGGCGGAACGTTCCGCGCGGCCAACGATTACACCGAGCAGACGTACCGGGAGAAGTACGAAGAACCCCTGTTCGAGAACATGGGACTTCTGCCACCTACCCCACCTTCTGCCAACCCGGATGCCCACCAGCGCGAACCACTGATTTTCGATATCGGTTACTACGCGCGCGGGGCGGAAGGTCAGATGCAGAAGATCTTCGTGGTCTTCCGCGACGTGGCAGGTGAGGATCTCAAGCAAGAGGGCTTTGGACAACGCGTTCCGCAGCTGGAGTTCTTCCGCCATGCACAATCAATCATCTTCTTGTACGACCCGATGGCCGTACCAAGGATCAGGGATCTGCTGGCGGGAACGGTATCGGCCAATGAGGTCGCGGCAGATAACCCCACCGATATTCTGAAGAATGTCCTGCGCGTCTTGGGTGAGGACCACCGCCCAGCTATTGCGCTCACGCTATCCAAGTTCGACACCATGCAGCACCTCGAAAAGGTGGATCAGCTCAGTGGCGTTTCCGCGATTGATGGCGGGGTGAACTGGCAGCGAGTGATGCGAAATAAGGGTGCTGCGTTTTGCCGCGAGGGTTCCGCGTTCCAGGATGTCTATGACATGGATGATGGATCCCTCCTGCACCAAGAAGTGCTGAGCATGCTCCGCAGCTTGCAGGCCGTGGAGATGATCAACACCCTCAACCAGCCCATGTTCGGCAGGCGCGCGTACATCTACAAGTGCTTCGCAGTGTCCGCCTTGGGTGAGCCACCGACGAGTGACCAGGTCAGCAGCTCCGGCATCGCGCCATTCCGCTGTCTTGATCCCATACGGATTCTGCTGCACACCTACAAGATCTTCCCGAATACCCACTGATCATGAGCGATAGCCGAGTACAGATGAGCCGTGAGTGGTTGGATTGGGAAATGCGCAGGTTGCAGGCGATGGGTAGTGGAGAGAAGGTGGCGTCGTCAACCCACTGGATGGACCAAGAAATAGCCAGGGCTGGACGTTTAGACACCGCGCCGGCATCTTCGCCTAGCCCCAACTGGGATGATGCCAGTTGGGGCGGCTCTGCAAAGAACTCGACAATCTAAATTCACACGTTAAGGACATTCAGATGACGTACGGCAACCCCAACGGGCGCAACGACGGCCCTTCGTTCGGCCAAGGCAACTCTTTCGGGCACGATGATTCATTCGGCCAGGGAGGAGGATTCGGACAGAACGATTCCTTCGGCCAGGGCGGCCAGAATACGGCCAGCGCTTTCCGCGATACCTCCATTTTCTCCGTGGGGGAACAGCAGGAAGCTCAGCAGAATATGAGCACCGATGAGGCGGATTATCGCTCCTATAAGATGCATGAGCGGACGGCAGAGAGGAAGTCTCGCCGTTCACGGATGGTGAAGTACGTTTCGATCGCACTGTTGTGCGCTGTTATCGCCACCTTCATTCTGATTTACCTGTTCGGTATTTCCTTCGAAGGCATGCAGGGCGCGTAGACGCCTGCATCGGCACTGCATTGTCAGTGCCGTGCGGAGCCGAACGCCAACCGGGCTTGATTTTCACTGAGCCGGGAATTGATAGAACAAGGACTGAGAGCAGCCATGACGCACAGAAACCCGCACGATCCCAGCAATGGTGACCTTGGCAATGGTGAAGGTGGCCAGAATAATGCTGATTTGACCGCAGCCAACGAGCACAATCGCGCCACCAGGGAGCTCGCGGAAAAGCGAGCTGCGGAGATTCGCGCGAAGGCTCGGGAGCGCGCAGCTCAGGCGCAAAAGGCAGCTGAACCAGCGCCCGTGCCACGGGTTTCTGAAGAGGCGGCTCACGAGGACACTGCTCGCGCAGACACCGCTCGTGAAGAGCCACGAGCTCAGCGCGTCACTGCACAGCCAGTTCCGAAGCAGACACCGCTCGTGAAGAGCCACGAGCTCAGCGCGTCACTGCACAGCCAGTTCCGAAGCAGGCAGCGCCCAAGAAGTCTGCTCCCAAAAAGTCCACCCCGCAGAGCAATCCTTACGTTCAGCCGGAAGCGGAGAAGCAGCGCGAAAACAGCAGCTCCAGCGCGCGCAATCCCTTCCTTCCTCCAACGTCCACGCCTCACGCCAGCCCGGCAACCGGGATCGGCCACATGTTCCCTGATCCAGCCAAGATCTCCAGCGAGGTAGGCACCTCCGCGCACTGGACCCCGGAGCAGTCTCCCGTGAACACCCCGGCTTCCCGCTCTTCTACGAGCTCAGGGGCGGCGAACACCGAGCACCTGAAACCGCGTAAGCGCCTCGTCGGATTGCTCCTGGCTGTGCCTCTCACACCCCTGCCGATGCTGGGAATGCACCATTTCTATTTCCGCCGGCCTTTCAAGGGCATCATTCACATCGCAATGCTGGTCTTGGCATTCAGTAGGACCGAATCCAGCTTGGGCACATATACCATGATGGTGCTGGCAATCTGGATCCTCGTTTCCTTCTGTCGGATCATGTCTAACACCAAGGAATACCGCGAGGATGGGAAGGGCGTTTACACAGAGTTCTTCTAGGCTCCACTGCGGTGAGGTTCTTTTTCCCGACGCCACCTCTCCACCCTCCCGCGTCCTCGGTACATTAGACACATGTTGTTTGGATCCGCTCGGCGCGGGAAGTGCACTGATCAGGAAGATTCTTCGGCACTCAGGCGCTTTGACACCATGGCTGACAAAGCCGCGCAGCAAGTCATCGGGGTGTATTCCACCAGTTTTTCCTTAGCGACGATGATGCTGGATCGGGAGTACCGCGGGCACATCCGCAATCTCTACGCGATGGTTCGAGTGGTGGATGAGTTGGTGGATGGTGCGGCTGCTCAAGCGGGGGAGCAGAAGGCGGAAATCCTGCGCACACTCGATGCCTATGAGAGCGCGGTGTTGGCGGCTCCACACCAGCGGTTCCATACCGATCCAATCCTGCATGCGTACGGGCGCACTGCCCGGGAGTGCGAATTTTCCGCAGAACACGTCCAAAAATTCTTCCATTCCATGCGGATGGACCTGCAGCGCGATACACACGATCACCGCAGTTACGCCCAGTACATTGAGGGCTCGGCAGAGGTGATTGGGTTGTTGTGCGTTTCCGTCTTCAATGCGGGAAAACCGATGAGCCCAGAGATTGAAGAGCGCATCCACACGGGAGCCAGAGCATTGGGTTCGGCGTTCCAGAAGATCAACTTCTTGCGCGATTTCGCCCAGGATTCCCAAGAGCTGGGCCGGGTGTATTTTCCCAGTGGGAACACACATTTGGATGCGGAGTCCAAAGATCAGATCATTGGAGAAATCCGCTCCGAACTGCAGGTAGCCACCCAAACGATTGAGCTGCTACCGAAGAATGCTCAGGCTGGAGTGCTCACGGCCCTGGGGATTTTCAGTGAACTCACGGACAAGCTAGAACAGTTCAGCGTCGCGGAAATCCAAGAGTGCAGAGTGCGGGTCAGCCAGCCACGCAAAGCATTGATCGCGGCTCGTGCGATGCGTGTGCTCGGGCCAATTGGGTCAGCACAACGAAAATAGTCACGAAGATAAACACTTCGCGAGTTTTTATTTCCGTTTGCTCAAGAAACTATGTGAATCTACGTATCTTTATTTTCATGTCTATCGTGCAACGTCGGCTCACCGTTCTTCTCGTGGCAATCTCCGCCTCTTTCGCAATGGCCTCTCCGGCCTCGCTAGCGTTTGCACAAGATGCGCCGCTTTCTCGCACCGGTTCTGAAAATTCGACAACCAGCGCCCAAACTAGTGACGAGGGGCAGTATTCCTCTTCTGAAGTGCCGTTCGATGCCCGCAAAAGCACCATTGGCACGGGCAAGGAGCATGACAACTTCATCGCGCCATTTTTCGAAACACTGGCGCAGCCGCGCTTGGCGCCAGTCGGGAGTAATGATTGGGAATGTCAGCCATCGGCGGAGCATCCCAACCCCGTGGTGTTGATTCACGGAACTTTTGAAAATGCGTACGACAACTGGGCTGCGATGGCACCAGCGTTAAAGCGCGATGGCTATTGCGTGTTCGCGCCCAATGTTGGACGTGTGGGATTTCTGGCTCAAGGAGGAGTAACGCCCCTCGTTCCGAACACGAACGGGCTGGGTCAAGTACAGCGATCCGCAGAGCAGATCAGCAAATTTGTCGATGAAGTGTTGGAAGCCACCGATGCTTCACAGGTTGATTTGGTGGGTCATTCCCAGGGCGGGATCATGGCGCGGTATTACGCGCAATTCCTTGGCGGAACGGACACTGCAGATCCTTCGCGAAACCGAGTGGGAAAGATAATTGGTCTCGGCGCGCCGAACGGTGGAACTACGCTTTCCGGATGGGGTGATCTTGGAGCAGATGGCGTGGATGTTGAAGGGTCTCTCGCGGATGAAAACGGCGGGACCATTGGATCCACCTCCGGAAGTCTGGAAGACCCTCTTAACTGGGTCAACGATCTCGCAGGTATTACGGAGACTCAGCGAGTAGAACTCAAAAAATGGATTATCGGATGGGCGGTTGCGCAACAAGTCACGGGTTCTGACCTCATGGCCAAGCTTGATGAGGAAGGAGAGACTCGGCCGGGTGTCGATTACACGATGATCGCAACAGAGTTTGATAATCTCGCCACCCCCTATGAGCGAACCTTCCTCACTGCTGGGCCGGGCGCTACCGTGAAGAATGTCACCCTCCAAGACGGCTGCGATCAGGATAAATCTAGCCACGTTTCGATGCCATACTCGGTACGAGCAATCGATTACGTTCGTAACGCTTTGGATCCGCTTACCGTGCCGGATTCCGCAATCCGCTGTGAACCGCACGCAGGCGCGCTCGGATTCAGCGTGCGTTCCTTGGTCTAGCGTTCCCTGGTTTAGCGTTGCCCGTTTTTCCTGTCTATGTACAAGTTGGCTTTGCTCCAGCCCCCGAGCAGTAGGCTGTGAACCATGCCTTTCGGATTCCGCCGTTCTAAGAAATTTGGCCCCTTCAATTTCTCCGTCTCCAAGACCGGGGTGAGCTCATCTCTCAAGCTTGGTCCGGTGCGGTTGACGCGCAACGCAGCAGGGAAGATCGTCACCACCACGCGCACGGGCATCCGGGGGCTCAGCCACCGTAAGCAGTGGTAACAGGCTCCCTCAGCGTGTGAAGCGCTCAGTAAACACCCAGGGCGCCTGGGCTCTGCAGACAGATTTGGTCTGGGGCCCAAACTCCGATAGTGTGTGCCAACGTAGCTTGTAGTTTTTCGTAACGTGAATATCTCAGTCTTGATGGCCGGTGAGCTGGCGTCGAGAAGAAGAACATCACCGAAGCAAAGAACATACAAGGATCCCCACTATTGGTGGGGTGATACATGCGGAAGCGGCCCCGGAAAAGAGCCCCTTATTTTTGCTATGCGCACATAAAAACGCGCCGGTGAAGGATAAGTTCCGCACAGTAACAAAAGCACTGCACATCGATAATCAAGCCAGAAAGTCGGTTCATGCCAACTATTCAGCAGCTGGTCCGTAAGGGCCGTCATGACAAGAAGACGAAGGTGGCTACCGCCGCGCTGAAGGGCTCCCCTCAGCGTCGTGGCGTGTGCACCCGCGTGTACACCACCACTCCAAAGAAGCCTAACTCTGCACTGCGTAAGGTCGCCCGTGTGCGCCTGACCTCCGGCATTGAGGTTTCTGCTTACATCCCAGGTGAGGGCCACAACCTGCAGGAGCACTCCATGGTGCTCGTTCGCGGTGGTCGTGTGAAGGACCTCCCAGGTGTTCGTTACAAGATCGTCCGCGGCTCCCTGGATACTCAGGGCGTTAAGGACCGTAAGCAGGCTCGTTCCCGCTACGGCGCCAAGAAGGAGAAGTAAACAATGCCACGTAAAGGTCCAGCACCAGCACGTCCGTTGCCCAAGGATCCAGTTTACGGCGACGTCATCGTCTCCCAGCTCGTAAACAAGGTTCTTCTCGACGGCAAGAAGTCCACCGCTGAGCGTATCGTCTACGGCGCACTCGAGCAGTGCCGCGAAAAGACCGGAACTGACCCAGTTCTGACCCTGAAGAAGGCTCTTGACAACGTCAAGCCAGCCCTCGAGGTTCGCTCCCGCCGTGTCGGTGGCGCTACCTACCAGGTGCCCATCGAGGTTCGTCCGAGCCGCGCCACCACGCTTTCCCTGCGTTGGTTGGTGACGTTCACCCGTCAGCGTCGTGAGAACACGATGACTGATCGTCTCGCTAACGAGATCTTGGATGCATCCAACGGTCTGGGCGCTTCCGTGAAGCGTCGCGAAGACACCCACAAGATGGCAGAGGCCAACCGCGCCTTCGCCCACTACCGCTGGTAGTGACAACTTAAAAGCCCCACCGCACATGGCGGTTGGGGCTTTACCCAAGTAAAGACACGATCACTTCCCTTGGGTGTAAGTAGCCCAGACAGTTGCGTCGAAAGATAAGCAACAAACTGGCACAATAGATCGAGTACCTATTAAAGCCCGCGGCTTGAGAGGTCTCCAGGTTCACCACGTAGTTTCTACGGTGGGAACCATTGAGACTCGGAGCCGCAATCAACAAAGATAAGAGCGGGGTTCCCCAGTGGCACTTGAAGCGTTGACTGACCTGAACAAGGTCCGCAACATCGGCATCATGGCTCACATCGATGCCGGTAAGACCACCACCACCGAGCGCATCCTTTTCTACACCGGCATCAACCGCAAGGTTGGTGAGACTCACGACGGTGCGTCCACGATGGACTGGATGGAGCAGGAAAAGGAGCGCGGAATCACGATTACTTCCGCAGCTACCACCTGTTTCTGGAAAGAAAACCAGATCAACATCATCGACACCCCAGGTCACGTGGACTTCACCGTTGAGGTGGAGCGTTCCCTCCGTGTCCTGGACGGCGCTGTCGCAGTGTTCGACGCCAAGGAAGGCGTGGAACCACAGTCTGAGCAGGTTTGGCGCCAGGCTGACAAGTACGACGTTCCACGCATCTGTTTCATCAACAAGATGGACAAGCTGGGCGCTGACTTCTACTTCACCGTAGACACCATCGTCGAGCGTCTGGGCGCAAAGCCATTGATCATGGAGCTGCCAATTGGCGCTGAGGATGACTTCGACGGCGTCGTCGACCTCCTCACCATGAAGGCTCTGACCTGGCGTGGCGTGACCGAGATCGGAACCGAAGCCACCATCGAAGAGATCCCAGAAGATCTCAAGGAAAAGGCTGACGAGTACCGCGAGAAGCTCATCGAGACCGTTGCAGAGTCCAACGAAGAGCTCATGGAGCGTTACTTCTCCGGTGAAGAGATCACCCTGGACGAGCTGAAGACCCAGATCCGCAAGCTCACCGTGAACTCCGAGATCTACCCTGTTTACTGTGGCTCCGCCTACAAGAACAAGGGCATCCAGCCAATGCTGGACGCAGTTCTCGACTTCCTGCCTAACCCAATGGACGTCGGTTCCATCAAGGGCGTTGACGTCAACGATCCTGAGAAGGAACTGACCCGTCAGCCAGCCAAGGACGAGCCATTCTCCGCGCTCGCCTTCAAGGTTGCCGTGCACCCATTCTTCGGCAAGCTGACCTACGTTCGCGTGTACTCCGGCACCGTGGAGTCCGGCGCTCAGGTGCTTAACTCCACCAAGGGCAAGAAGGAGCGCGTCGGCAAGCTCTTCCAGATGCACTCCAACAAGGAGCAGCCAGTGGAGAAGGCTTCCGCTGGTCACATCTACGCCTTCATCGGCCTGAAGGAAACCACCACTGGTGACACCCTGTGTGACCAGCAGAACCCAGTGATCCTGGAGTCCATGGACTTCCCGGATCCAGTGATCGAGGTGGCCATCGAGCCTAAGACCAAGTCTGACCAGGAGAAGCTGGGAACGGCTATCCAGAAGCTCGCGGAAGAGGACCCAACCTTCACCGTGAAGCTGGATGATGAAACCGGCCAGACCGTCATCGGCGGAATGGGCGAGCTTCACCTGGACGTGCTTGTTGACCGTATGCGTCGCGAGTTCAAGGTGGAAGCAAACGTGGGCGCGCCACAGGTTGCTTACCGCGAGACCATCCGCAAGCCAGTGGAGAAGCTCGAGTACACCCACAAGAAGCAGACCGGTGGTTCCGGCCAGTTCGCTCGCGTGATCGTGGCTATCGAGCCTTACGAGCCAGAAGAGGGCTCCGAGGAGAACTACGTCTTCGAGAACGCCGTCACCGGTGGCCGCATCCCACGTGAGTACATTCCTTCCGTGGATGCCGGCATCAAGGACGCAATGCAGTACGGCTACCTGGCTGGCTTCCCGCTGGTCAACATCAAGGCCACCCTGCTGGACGGCGCTTACCACGACGTTGACTCCTCCGAAATGGCCTTCAAGATGGCTGGTTCCCAGGCACTGAAGGAAGCTGTTGCCAAGGCAAAGCCAGTTCTCCTGGAGCCAATGATGGCCGTTGAGGTCATCACTCCTGAGGAGTACATGGGCGATGTCATCGGTGACATCAACTCCCGCCGTGGACAGATCTCCTCCATGGATGATCGCTCCGGAGCCAAGATCGTCAAGGCAAAGGTTCCACTGTCCCAGATGTTCGGTTACATCGGTGACCTGCGTTCCCGCACCGCGGGCCGCGCAAACTTCTCCATGATCTTCGACTCCTACGCAGAAGTTCCTGCGAACGTGTCTACCGAGATCATCGAAGAGCGCACCGGTGGTTCCAAGTAGTTTCCCGCCTCACGGCGAATAACTACTCACTATCCCGCGCTGCAGTAACCCGAGTACCCCTCGAAGAACTGCGGCGCGGGGCAGGGGCCAGCACGGTGCATAGTACGAGGAAACACCCCGAAATGCGCTGGGAAATCGGCCAGGTTTTCCAGATCGGGTGATATCGCGTAGTATGCGGTGTGCTGGCCGTTGCCCCATGAACGGGCACAGCTACTGCCACTTATTTTCCCGCCTACCGGGCGGGGTTGGCAGCATGTGCGTTCGTGACAATGGCAAGATCAAACCCGATTGCTCCAGAATTACGCCACCACCCGGTGGCCGGCGGAGTGTCGGAAACGAAGAAAAATATGTGGCTGCGAAATTCGTAGCCACCGAGAAGTCCAGGAGGACACACAGTGGCGAAGGCTAAGTTCGAGCGTACGAAGCCGCACGTTAATATCGGCACCATCGGTCACGTCGACCACGGCAAGACCACCACAACTGCTGCAATCACCAAGGTGCTGGCGGACGCGTACCCCGAGATCAACAAGTCTTTCGCTTTCGACGCCATTGACAAGGCGCCGGAGGAGAAGGAGCGTGGCATCACGATCAACATCTCCCACGTGGAGTACGAGACCGAGAAGCGCCACTACGCACACGTGGATGCTCCAGGTCACGCCGACTACATCAAGAACATGATCACCGGTGCTGCCCAGATGGACGGCGCAATCTTGGTTGTGGCTGCTACTGACGGCCCAATGCCACAGACCCGTGAGCACGTTCTTCTGGCTCGCCAGGTTGGCGTTCCTTACATCCTCGTTGCACTGAACAAGTGCGACATGGTTGATGACGAAGAGCTCCTCGAGCTCGTCGAGATGGAAGTTCGCGAGTTGCTGGGCGAGCAGGAGTACGACGAAGAGGCTCCTGTTGTTCACATCTCCGCACTGAAGGCTCTCGAGGGCGATGCTGAGTGGACCGAGAAGATCATCGAGCTCATGCAGGCTTGTGACGATTCCGTTCCAGACCCAGAGCGCGAAACCGACAAGCCATTCCTGATGCCTGTCGAGGACATCTTCACCATTACCGGCCGCGGCACCGTGGTTACCGGTCGTGTGGAGCGTGGCTCCCTGAACCTCAACGATGAAGTTGAGATCCTGGGTATCCGCGAGAAGTCTTCCAAGACCACCGTTACCTCCATCGAGATGTTCAACAAGCTGCTGGACTCCGCTGAGGCTGGCGACAACGCCGCACTGCTGCTCCGTGGCCTGAAGCGCGAAGATGTTGAGCGTGGTCAGATTATCGCTAAGCCAGGCGCTTACACCCCTCACACCGAGTTCGAGGGCTCTGTCTACATCCTGTCCAAGGACGAGGGTGGCCGCCACACCCCATTCTTCGACAACTACCGTCCTCAGTTCTACTTCCGCACCACCGACGTTACCGGTGTTGTGAAGTTGCCTGAAGGCACCGACATGGTTATGCCAGGAGACAACGTTGACATGTCTGTCACCCTGATCCAGCCTGTCGCAATGGATGAAGGCCTGCGCTTCGCTATCCGCGAAGGTGGCCGTACCGTTGGCGCCGGTCGCGTTACCAAGATCACCAAGTAATTTCGCTGTCCACTCCTCGTGAGGGGAGTGGGCAATACTTGGGTTCTGCCCCAAGAAGACCCCTGCCGGGTAAGTTCGCTTACCTAGCAGGGGTCTTCTGCTGTCCGCAGCACGGTTCGTCCACGCGGTGTGCGACACCGCAGTGCGCGGGACAGTTCGAGTGTTGGGGGAGCGCAGCCGAAGCGAGCGCTATTTGCCCCGCTTGTCTATTTCTTCCGCAATGCGTTTGCGGACGGCCCCGGCGGTGCGGCCTAGGCGTCGGGCAACAGGGTTTTCCTCCTGGAGGTGGCTTGTTTGTCGACGCAACTCTTCAGCCGAAACGCGAATCCGCTCCACGATCCGCTCTGCCGAATCAAAGGCCTGCCCGGCGGTCTGCTCGGGAATGAAGCTGGGGAGATTACGGGTGAATCCAGCGCGCAGCTTGGCCTTGCGGTCCCATTGCTCATCGAGCTCTTTCAGGGCGCGGATAAGTTGCGCATCGGTGCCTCCGGCATCCGGGTGGTGCTCACGGATGATGCGGCGACGTGCGGCGATGTAGTTCGGATCATTCCTCGGTACGTTCACCCGCTCCATACTAGTGGGAATGTGGGTTGGAAAAAGCCGCCAGTCGCGGGAAAATCCAGCGGGGAAGTGGTGTAGAGAGCGCGGGGTAGAAAATATTTTTGCTCTCGGCGCAGATCTATGGTTTACTACTCAACGTTGCTTTAACACGATGCATGAGAACCACACGGTTCAGGTAAGCCCACAAGGAACTGCCTGGCGAGAAGATTCAAGAAGGCATCGATGGTGAAGTGAGCATGATCCATCGTCAGTAAAAGACCGTCATCATCATGGTGAGGGAAACTTTGCTGTGCGGTATACGCTGTCAGCGTGGACGACACGCCCGACAGCGGGTGCCGGAGTGGGGCATGGTAAATGAACAGCGGCAGTAAGCGAAGGCACGGATACCTCGCCACGAATCATCGTGGGGGTGCTCGTCCCCTTCCGGTTTTTACAACTTGCCCGTGAACCGTTCATTTGCGGTGTATCCCCAATGCGGCACGGAAAAGTTTTTGTAAATACATAAAGCTAACTGGCGACTGGACCAGGCCCAAAGCCGGACAGCGTTAAGACTAGATAAGAGGCGTGAAGCTTTGCAGGGAATATTCCCTGGGAGTGGATTAGCTGAGGAAGAGGACAAGCGTGGCGGGACAAAAGATCCGTATCAGGCTCAAGGCCTACGATCACGAGGCAATTGACGCTTCTGCCAAGAAGATCGTTGAGCGCGTCACCAGCACTGGTGCTCGTGTAGTTGGTCCTGTGCCATTGCCAACCGAGAAGAACGTTTACTGTGTCATCCGTTCGCCGCACAAGTACAAGGACTCGCGCGAGCACTTCGAGATGCGTACTCACAAGCGTCTGATCGACATTCTCGACCCCACCCCGAAGACCGTTGACGCTCTCATGCGCATCGATCTTCCGGCAAGCGTCGACGTCAACATTCAGTAGTCCGGAACCAAGTTCCTCAAGAGTCAACTGAACTTTAGGCAGCGGAAGAGAAATTATGAGTGAAAACGAGATCAAGGGCATCCTGGGCAAGAAGCTCGGCATGACTCAGATCTTCGACGAGGATAACCGGGTTGTTCCGGTCACCGTCGTTGAAGCTGGGCCATGCGTCGTCACCCAGGTTCGCACCAAGGAAATTGACGGCTACGAAGCCGTCCAGATCGCTTATGGCGAGATTGACCCACGCAAGGTCAACCAGCCAGAAGCAGGCCATTTCAAGAAGGCTGGCGTCACGCCACGTCGCCACGTAGCTGAGATCCGCGTTGCGGATTCCTCCAGCTACGAGGTCGGCCAGGACATCACCGTTGAGTTGTTCAACGACGTGAAGTTCGTCGACGTCACCGGCACCAGCAAGGGCAAGGGCTTTGCCGGCGGCATGAAGCGCCACGGTTTCAAGGGCCAGGGTGCTTCCCACGGTAACCAGGCGGCTCACCGCCGCGTTGGTTCCATCGGCCAGGCTGCGACCCCAGGTCGCGTCTTCAAGGGCAAGCGTATGGCTGGCCGCATGGGTAACGATCAGGTGACCATGCAGAACTTGAAGGTTGCCAAGGTCGATACCGAGTCCAACCTGCTCCTCATCAAGGGTGCAGTACCGGGTATCAACGGCGCATTTGTCGTTGTTAAGACCGCAGTGAAGGGCGGTGCACACGCATGAGCAATCTAACGCTTGATGTCCACACCGCTGAGGGTAAGACCAACGGCACCGTAGAGCTGCCTGCCTCCATCTTTGATGCAGAGGCAAGCGTCGCTCTGATGCACCAGGTCGTTACCGCTCAGCTAGCCGCTAGGCGCCAGGGCACTCACGCCACCAAGACCCGCGGTGTTGTCCGCGGTGGTGGTCGTAAGCCTTTCCGTCAGAAGGGAACTGGCCGCGCACGCCAGGGCTCCATCCGCGCTCCCCACTTCACCGGTGGTGGCACGGTTCACGGCCCACAGCCACGCGACTACTCCCAGCGCACTCCTAAGAAGATGAAGGCTGCCGCACTGCGCGGTGCCCTCACCGACCGCGTGCGTCACGATCGCATCCACGTTGTGGAAGAGCTGGTTCCTGGTCAGACTCCGTCTACCAAGTCCGCTCTGTCCTTCTTGCAGCGCCTGTCCGGCCGCAAGTCCGTACTCCTGGTACTGACCCGCGAAGACGTGACTGCACAGAAGTCCGCACGTAACCTGCCTGGCGTTCACATCCTGGTCAACGACCAGCTGAACACCTACGACGTACTGAACGCCGATGACGTGGTGTTCTCTGTCGAGGCACTTAACGCATTCATCGCAGCTGCACAGCCAGCTCAGACGACCAAGGAGGAGGCTAAGTAATGAGCACTATTGCCGATCCTCGCGATATCATCATCGCTCCAGTCGTATCTGAGAAGTCTTACGCACTGATGGAGCAGAACGTTTACACGTTCCTGGTGAATCCAGAATCCAACAAGACCCAAATCAAGATTGCCGTCGAGCAGATTTTCGGCGTGAAGGTGTCCAGCGTGAACACCGCTAACCGTGAGGGCAAGCGCAAGCGCACCCGCACCGGTTACGGCCAGCGCAAGGCAACCAAGCGCGCCATGGTGACCCTGGTCGCCGGCAGCGATCCGATCGACATCTTTGGTGGCCAGGCTTAAGGCCGGGCACAACCGAAAGGTAAAGAGGAAGCAAAAGTATGGCTATTCGTAAGTACAAGCCGACTACGCCGGGTCGCCGTCAGAGCTCCGTCTCCCAGTTCGAGGAAATCACTCGTTCAACTCCGGAGAAGAGCCTGCTGCGCCCGCTGTCGAAGACCGGCGGCCGTAACGTTCACGGCCACATCACCACTCGTCACAAGGGTGGCGGACACAAGCGCCGCTACCGCGTTATCGACTTCCGTCGTAACGACAAGGACGGCGTGCTGGCAAAGGTTGCTCACATCGAGTACGACCCGAACCGCACCGCCAACATCGCACTGCTGCACTACCGGGACGGCGAAAAGCGTTACATCCTCGCCCCTCGTAACCTCAAGCAGGGCACGTTGCTGGAGTCCGGCGCTACCGCCGACATCAAGATTGGTAACAATCTGCCTCTGCGCAACATCCCAACGGGTACCACTATCCACGCTGTTGAACTGAAGCCAGGCGGCGGTGCCAAGATGGCCCGCTCCGCAGGTTCTTCCGTGCAGCTGCTGGGTAAGGAAGGCAAGTACGCAATCCTGCGTATGCCATCTTCCGAGATCCGTCGCGTGGACATCCGTTGTCGTGCAACCGTTGGTCAGGTCGGCAACGTCGACCAGATCAACATCCGCTGGGGCAAGGCCGGCCGTATGCGCTGGAAGGGCGTTCGCCCAACCGTGCGTGGTGTGGTCATGAACCCAGTGGACCACCCACATGGTGGTGGTGAAGGTAAGACTTCCGGTGGTCGTCACCCAGTGAGCCCATGGGGCCAGGCTGAGGGACGCACTCGTAAGCCAAACCGTCCGAGCGACAAGATGATCGTTCGCCGTCGCCGCTCTAACAAGAACAAGAAGCGCTAAGAGGAGGTAGTAGAGAATGCCACGCAGCCTAAAGAAGGGCCCATTCGTCGACGAACACCTCCTTGCGAAGGTGGACGTTCAGAACGGAAAGGGCTCCAAGCAGGTCATCAAGACCTGGTCCCGTCGTTCCACAATCCTGCCCGACTTCATTGGACACACCTTTGCTGTCCACGATGGTCGCAAGCATGTGCCAGTGTTCATCGATGACTCGATGGTCGGTCACAAGCTGGGAGAATTCGCTCCAACGAAGACTTTCAAGGGCCACATCAAGGATGACAAGAAGGGTCGTCGATAGTCATGACTGAGACGATTAACTCCGCACGCGCAACCGCGCGCTACGTGCGCATCACCCCAATGAAGGCTCGTCGCGTGATCGATACGATCCGTGGCAAGTCTGTGGATGATGCCTTGGCTCTCCTGAAGTACGCCCCACAGGCAGCTTCTGAGCCCGTAGCAAAGCTCGTTGCGTCCGCAGCAGCAAACGCAGAAAACAACCATGGTCTGGACCGTCGCACCCTGGTCATCTCTGAGGCATTCGCCGATGAGGGACCAACCATGCGTCGATTCCGTCCTCGTGCGCAGGGACGTGCATTCCACGTCCGTAAGCGCTCCAGCCACATCACCGTGGTTGTCGAGAGCCAGAAGGGAAGTGCTCAGTAGTGGGCCAGAAGATCCATCCTCACGGCCTCCGCCTGGGTATCACTTCCGAGTGGCGCTCTCGCTGGTACGCCGACAAGCAGTACTCCGATTACCTCGCTGAAGACATCAAGATCCGTGAGTTCCTCTCCAAGGGTCTTGACCGCGCCGGCATCGCCGACGTTGTCATCGAGCGCACCCACGACCGCGTTCGCGTGGACATTCACACCGCCCGTCCGGGCATCGTGATTGGTCGTCGTGGTTCCGAGGCTGACCGCATCCGCGGCCAGCTGGAGAAGCTCACCGGCAAGCAGGTTCAGCTGAACATCCTCGAAGTCAAGAACATCGATGCAAACGCACAGCTGGTGGCACAGTCCATCGCTGAGCAGCTTTCCAGCCGTGTGGCTTTCCGTCGTGCAATGCGCAAGGCGATCCAGGGCGCAATGCGCCAGCCACAGGTCAAGGGCATCAAGGTTGTTTGTTCCGGTCGTCTCGGCGGCGCGGAAATGGGACGCACCGAGCGCTACCACGAAGGTCGCGTTCCTCTGCACACCCTCCGCGCCGAGATCGACTACGGCACCTACGAGGCTCACACCACTTTCGGACGCATTGGCGTCAAGGTGTGGATCTACAAGGGTGACGTCGTTGGCGGCCGTCGCGAAAGCCTGATCAACGCTCGTGACGAGCGTGCAGCCCGTGGCGGAGCTCGCCGTGAGCGTCCACGTCGCGGTGGCGCACGTCGTCAGCGCGCAGAGCAGAATCAGGAGGGCTAAGACACATGCTTATCCCGAAGCGCGTTAAGTTCCGTCGCCAGCACCGCCCACACCGCACCGGTGTATCCAAGGGTGGTAACCGGATCAACTTCGGTGATTACGGTCTCCAGGCACTGGAGCCTTGCTACATCACCAACCGTCAGATCGAGTCTTCCCGTATCGCTATCAACCGTCACCTCAAGCGTGGCGGCAAGGTATGGATCAACATCTTCCCAGACCGTCCATTGACGCAGAAGCCTCTCGGCGTGCGTATGGGTTCCGGTAAGGGTCCTGTTGAGAAGTGGGTTGCCAACATCAAGCCAGGCCGCATCCTGTTCGAGGTTTCTTACCCGAATGAGGAAGTTGCTCTGGAAGCACTTCGTCGTGCAGGCAACAAGCTTCCTTGTAAGGTTCGCATCGTCAAGAAGGAGGATCAGTTCTAATGGCTACCGGAACCCCGGCCCACGAGCTCCGCGAGCTCAATAACGAAGAGCTGAGCACCCGTCTGCGCGAGGCGAAGGAAGAACTGTTCAACCTTCGTTTCCAGATGGCTACTGGCCAGCTGTCAAACAACCGTCGTCTGGGTGTTGTCAAGCGCGACATCGCCCGCATCTACACCGTCCTGCGCGAGCGCGAGCTCGGTCTGTCTACCAATCCTGGTGGTGACGCCGCATGAGTGAGGCAAACGTGACTAACACTGAAAAGGGCCAACGTAAAGTTCGCTCCGGAGTAGTAGTATCCGACAAGATGAGCAAGACCATCGTGGTTGAGCTCGAAGACCGCAAGCAGCACGCGCTGTACGGCAAGATCATGCGCCGTAACTCCCGCGTGAAGGCTCACGATGAGAACGAGACCGCCGGCATCGGCGACCGCGTCCGCATCGAGGAGACCCGCCCGCTGTCCAAGGACAAGCACTTCCGTCTCTTGGATGTTGTCGAGAAGGCACGCTAGTCCTTCTTCACAGACAAGCGTCTTAAACCCCCAGTTCCAGCAATGGAGCCGGGGTTTTTCTTTTTTCCGACGCCACCTCTGTCCAGTCCTGCAAGTGCCGTTGATCCTGCACGCCTGGCTAGAATGAGCACTCATGGGTCTCATCGGCGCTTTCATAGCTGCCATTGCGTATGGAGTAGCCACGATCGCCCAAGCGATTGGCGTGCAGCGGGCGTCCGCCGCGAGCGGGGGAGTGCTCCGCAAAGCCCGGGCTGGATGGCTCTTCGGCCTTGGTCTGGTCTTTGACGGGCTGGGTTATCTGGCATCCTTCGCGGCCTTGCGCGAGCTCCCGCTGTTCCTCGTGGAATCTGCCACTGCCTCTTCAGTAGCGGTGACCGCGGTATTGGCCGTGGTGATCCTCAAACAGAGGCTTCGCCCCCGGGAGATTGTTGCCCTGGGGGTGGTGGTTGCCGGGCTGGTCATGCTCTCCCTGTCCGCAGAATCCGGACCAGCCCTCAAGGTTCCCGAATGGGTTGGGTGGGCGCTGCTGTTGGCCTGCCTCGGGTTTGGTCTGTTGTTGCTCGTGGGGCGCACATCCCGCATGCTCTCGCTGGTCTCCGGCCTGGCCTTTGCGGTAGTCGGGCTGGCTTCCCGGCTGGTGGATATTCCCCAGCATGAGGTGTGGCGGATGATTGCGGACCCCATGGCGTGGTCGCTGATTTTCGGGGGAATCATCGCCGTGGTGGCCTACGGCATGGCCTTGGATAGTGGCAGTGCCACGTCAGTAGCTGCGATCACGTTCTCGGTGGAGACAATTGTGCCCTCTGCCATCGGGTTGATGTTCCTCGGCGATAGCATTCGCCCCGGCATGGGATTAGTGGCGGCCATCGGTTTCCTGGCCACCCTCGCTGGGTGCCTGACACTTGCCTCGCGCGCTGAGGTCAGCGTCGAGAAATGAACGGGTTTTTGTTGGGTTAGCCTAGCCTTGCTAGAGTGGTGCTACTTGATGCAGCGCGTGGATTGTCCACAGCTGGAATTTAAAGGAGCCGAATTGTCTATCCACTTCACCCGTCGCAGCGCCATGAAAATGGCCGCCGTGGTCACTGCCTCTTCTCTGGTTCTCGCGGGTTGCTCCCGGGGCGATTCCAACGAAGAAGCCAGTGGCGGCGCTGAGAACAAGGATGCCCGCGTGGCCGCAGTTGGCCTGGGCGATGCCGATACCCTGCTGGCACTCGGTGTCACCCCAAGCCTGGTGAGCCCATGGGGCGCGCAGGGCGATGTCCCCGCGAACGGCGTGGGCCCATGGTCACAGGAACTCATTGGCGATGCCAAGCCAGACGTGGTCTACGACACCGCAACCGGCTTCACCTCTGAGGTGCTGGAGAAGATCAGCGCCAACGACCCATCCCAGATCATCGCCGTGAACCAGGCGGTGGATCAGCAGGCGAAGACCGCGCTGGAGGACATCGCTCCCACCACGCTGAAGCCGGAAGGTACCGAGAACTGGCTGGTTCCTTGGCGCGATCAGGTCACCACCATCGCCGATGCCGTGGACAAGAAGGACAAGGGCGAAGAGCTGATCAAGGAGACCGAGAAGGCCTTCGAAGATTTTAAGTCCGAGCACCCTGAGCTCAAGGGCAAGAAGGCTGCCATCGTGATGCCATACGACGGCAAGCTTGGCCTCTACACCTCCGGTGACGGCCGCGGTCAGTTCATCGAGTCCATGGGCTTTGAAATCCCACAGGCCCTGGAGGGCGATTCCGGAGAGTTCTACCGCGATATCGCGCCAGAGAACTTCGGTGACCTCAACCAGGTTGATTACCTCTTCGTCCTCGATTACCACGGCGCTGCCGATGTGCTGAAGGACGATGTCACTTTCAAGAACCTGCCCATCATGAAGGAAAAGAAGGTTGTCTTCATGCAGGAAGACGTGGGAAATGCCATGAGCATGCCAAACCCAGTCACCATTCCTTGGGCGATCAATAAGTTCGGCGAAGCACTCAAGTAATCGCCGACTGCGTGCAGACTCCCACCGACACTCACACCACAGCCACCCGCGCATCTAACGCGGAGGCTGTGGTGTCTCGTCGTTCCTCGGTACCTTTCCTGGTCATCGCGGCGCTGGCCGTGTTGGTTCTCGCGGTGGCCTCTGTACTCCTCGGCTCCCGCGGTATTTCTCTTTCCGACGCCTGGAACATTCTCTCCGTGGGTCCGGGAGCTGACCGTGAATCTCTGCCCGCGGGGGTTGCCTCTGAGGAGTACGGCATCATTTGGGATTTGCGCCTTCCCCGGACAGTGCTGGCGCTGACGGTGGGAGCTTCCCTGGCGATGGCAGGAGCGATCGCGCAGGCGTGGACCCGCAATCCACTGGCTGATCCCGGATTGATCGGTGTGAACGCCGGAGCAGGTTTCGCGGTGGCGATCGCCCTGACCTTTGGCTGGGCACAGACCATCGGCGAGCGAGCAATATTCGGCATGATCGGGGCTGCGTGTGCTGTGGCCATCGTGCTTGTCGTCTCGCGGGTGTCCCAAGATCCACTGACATTGGTGCTGGTCGGAGTGGGCGTGACCTTTGGCCTGCAGGCTGCCTCCAACCTCATGAGTTTGTACTCCTCGGACACCCTGGATGGGTTGCGCCGATGGAGCGTGGGCTCCACTGCCGGTAGGGGAATGGATGATGCCACGGTGGCGCTGATCGGGCTAGTGGTGGGTGCTGTGGTGGCGTTCCTAGTGGCCAAGCCCTTGGATCTTTTGGCCATGGGACAAGATGCGGCCTCTGCACTGGGCGTATCCCCAGGCAAGGTGCGCCTGGCGGCGGGCGCGGTGATCGTCATCCTGGCCGGCACGGCCACGGCCACCGTTGGATTGGTGACCTTCCTCGGCTTCGCGGTACCGCACGTGATCCGCCGATTCACCGGACCGGCTCTCACCCGCTTGCTTCCTGCCAGCGCGCTCATCGGTGCGTGCGCCCTCTTGGCCGCGGATATCGCGGGCAGGTTCCTGGCGCAGCCCAATGAAGTAGAAATGTCCATTTTGGTGGCAATCGTGGGTGCGCCGATCATGATTGCCACGGTGCGAGAGCGCAAGCGGGGACGAGTGTGGCGTCGAAAAAAGAACAGCGATGAGGTAGCGGCATGAACCCATTGACTGTGCTGGAGAGCCACAAACGCCAGCGGAAGATTCGGCTGCTGCTGAGCGTGGCGCTTTTCCTGGGCATCACCGCGGTGGGTTATTGCGTGCTGCTGGGGCAGGGCGCGTATAAACTCAGCCCGCTGCAGGTGGTGGAGGTGCTCTCCGGCGGTGGTACTCGCCAGGCCATCAATGTGGTGTGGGATCTGCGGCTGCCGGTGGCGATTGCCACGGTGATTATCGGCGCGGTGCTGGGCATGGCCGGGGCATGGACTCAAACGATGGCGCGGAATCCGCTGGCCAGCCCAGATTTCCTCGGAGTTTCCGGGGGAGCCGCGGTGCTGGTGGTAGCAGGAACGGTGCTGGTTCGTCCGGAGTGGAGCGAGGTGATCCCCACCTATTGGTGGCGCGCGCTGTTGGCGCTGGTGGGCGCGGGGATCATCGTGGTGGTGTTGCTGATGCTGGGCGGGTTTGGAACCTCGCAGCAGGTGGTCATCGTTGGGCTGGCGCTGAGTTTCCTCTGCCAGGCGCTGGTGCTCTTCCTCATGCAAAAAGCCTCGATTGAGCGGGCTGCCGAAGCGCAAACGTGGCTGGCGGGATCCACGGGATTTGTGCGCTCCGAGGCCTTGCTGCCGCTGGTCCTCGGGTTGTTGCCGTTCATCGTGCTGGGCCTCACCGTCGCGCGGCATGTTCCCCTGCTGGCTCACGATGATGCCACCATCGCGACTCTCGGGGTGGATGTTCGCCGGGTGCGCGCGGTGATCCTCATCGCGGCCACCGGGTTGGTGGCGGTGACGGTCTCCCTGGTGGGGCCGGTAGCGTTCATTGCTTTGGTGGCCCCGCAAATGGCCAAGCTGGTGGCGCGCACTCCCGTGCCATCTGCCCTTGGGGGAGCGGCCGCGGGTGCTGCGCTTCTGACCGCCTGCGCGGTGATCGCCGGAGCGCTGCCGTTTAATGCTCCGGTGGGGCTGGTCACCGCGGTGATCGGCGGGCCGGTGTTGGTCTGGCTGGTGTGGAGTACTGCCCGAAAGCAGAGTGACTGGAAAGGAACCAGCAGTTGAAGCTGAACGCCAAGAACGTGAGCATCAGGTATGGCGATGGGCCGATGGTGGTGCACAACGTCACCCTCGATGCCGAACCCGGCCAAGTAACCACCCTGCTGGGGCCCAATGGTTGCGGTAAATCCACGCTGCTCAAGGCCCTTTCGCGTCTACTCACGCCCAGCGAGGGCACAGTGGAGATCGATGGCACACCCGTGCACCAGCTCAATGCCCGGAAAGCCGCGCAGAAGGTGGCTCTTCTACCGCAGCATCCCATGTGCCCCGAGGGATTGACGGTGGGGGAGTTGGTGGAGCGGGGTCGGCATCCACACCGCAAGTACTGGTGGTCCGTGAGCGCTGCCGAAGACAAAAAGATTATTTCCGACGCCCTCTCCCGCACCAACACTGCCGAATTAGCTGGGCGGGACGTCTCTGAGCTCTCCGGCGGACAGCGGCAGCGGGTGTGGATGGCCATGGTTCTGGCGCAAGATACCCCGGTGGTATTGCTGGATGAGCCGACCACGTTCCTGGATCCAGCTCACGCCATCGAGGTTCTGGAGCTCGCGCGGGGTTTGGCGGCCGATGGCAAGACCGTGATCATGGTCTTGCATGACCTCATGCTGGCCGGGCAGTATTCGGATCGCTTGGTGGTGCTCAAGGACGGGCGGCAGATCGTAGCGGGGGAGCCGAGCGAAGCTTTGACCGCCGAGGTGTTGCGCGAGGCCTACGGTTTAGACGCCGAGGTGTGGGAAGACCCGCGGGGTAACTCACCGGTGATCGTGCCGCGTGGCACCACTGGTTAAGGCTGGATAGCGCGGGGGAGTTGCTGGTGGCTTAAGGCCGGGCTTTGCCGATGAACCAATAGGGGCACCACTGCACGGTTTCTTTGGGCATTCCCCATTGTTTGATGGCATGGGAGCGGACCACTTTGCAGAGATCCCCTTCGCCGGCCACCCAGAGATAGTCAACGTCATAGCGCTGGGTCTCCATGTGAGCCTTGGCGGCTGCAGCGAAGGAATTTGCTGGGGCATTCAGCTCGGTGATGCTCGCTACCTGCTGGCTCCACTGTTGCATGAGCTCGGGTTCGGAATCCTCTGGACTGCTGGTGAGGGACACCACGTGCAGCTGAGATAGCTGCTCCGGGGCGAAAGCCGCGGTGAATTCCAGGATTGCCCGCACCGAGGGCAGCGCTGAAGGATCGGCGATGAGCACCTGGCGGGATTTCCCGCGGTGCCACAGACCCTGACAGGTCCAGATGCCAGCGGGATCACCCGGGGCAGTGCGCAGGCACCAAGCCAACCCTGGGCCAGTGGTGGCGGTGATGGTTTCCGCGGTGACCCCGTGGGTGGCCACATCAAAGGTGAGCAGGCCTTGAGCGCGATCCAGGTGGCGGACCGTGTACCAGCGCAGATCAGGGCGGACGTCCTCCGGCATGTCCGCCACCGCCGCGCGGATGTTGAGGCCTTCGATCTTCTGGCCCGTGTAATCCTCAGGAGAGGTGAAGGGTTGATTGGCCTGCGGCATGAGCAACCCGAAGAACTCATCCGGGCCGGTGAGCGAGAGTTCATGGAACTCAGGGGCTTGCAGCACGATCCTCAGCAGCGTCGGGGTGAGGTAGCGCGCGCTGTGCACATGGGCTCTGATGAGCGAGTGGTTGGTGGCCACCGGCGGGAAGTGCAGGCGGTGGTCCGCGAACTCTTCCGGGGTGCGGGTGAAAAGGGGATGCGCGGGTGAGGTCATTATGTGACTTAGTCTAACCTAACCCGTAAAACGCACAAAAGAACCCGCCCGCTCCGACCCAAGGTGTTGGGTGAAGCGGGCAGGTTCTGGAAAACGCGAGCTAGCCGGTGGTGATGATGGCTAGCGGTTCAAACGTTCAGCAAAATTACTGAGCTGGGAACAGCTTGATCAGCTTGTCGATGTTGGAAGCCAGAGCAACGATTGCGCCGATTGCGGAACCGATGACGGTGATGATGCCGAAAGCTTCCTTGAGCTTATCGAAATCGGTGGTTTCCTCATCCCAGCCGAAGAAGTCGTCGGAGCCGGAAGGCTCGTCGGTTGCTTCGTCTTTTTCGTCAGCGGTCACGTCAGCAGGCAGATCGGCATCATTGTTGCTGCTACCGAAAGCAGTGGATCCTGCAGCTGGGTTGTCGGTGTCGGTGTCAGCGCCAGCAACGGCGGTGCCGGACATTGCGACTGCGGTAGCGGTGGTCAGGGCCAAAAGGGACTTCTTGAGCTTCATGAGTTAATTCTCCTAGTGTTGTGTTGTGTGAAAGGCTAGGCAAAACAATGGTGCTAGCGACTTCCGGTTCGGGATTAATTTATCATGCGATTTCACAGCGTGCAGTGGGTAAAAGCACAGGTAATGGCAAGATATTATTAGTTTTATGAATAATACTTCGCAGAGAACTGCAATTATTATTCAATTATTAGAATTCGCGCCCGCTAATTAGTGATGAGAATCACAATGCGGGTAAAGTGAAAAGCAGATTCGCAGCAAAAAAGGCGCCTCCACCAATGGAAATTCTGGAGGCGCCTTTTCCTTGGGGCCGGTTAAGACCCGCGGAGCTGATTAAGAGCTCAGTGCGGAAGAGGAAGGAACGCCGGGGATGAAGCCGACAACCTTGGCGATCAGCTTGACGACGTCGAGGAACTTCTCAATACCGGTGGTCTCTGCGTCCCAGCCGAAGGAGCCGTCAACGGACTGCTTGAGCTCTGGGTTGTCCTCAGAAGCCAGTGGCTGGTCGGTCTCGGTGCCTTCGGTATCGGTCTCTTCGGAAGAAGAACCGTTAGCTGGAGCCTCGGTGGCAACGGAGCCGGCTGGAGCAGCAGGTGCATCCTGAGCCATTGCTACTGGAGCGCCAGCCAAAGCGACTGCGGTTGCGGCGGAAAGGGATACGAGGGACTTGTTGAGCTTCATGGTGATCTCCTAAAGTTTAAAAGATTGATAGGTTCCGCGTATAAAAACGCGGCAACACATCAGCGATTTGCTTCTGCGTTCATTGATCCTGCACGGCTAAATTTAGGCGAGTTAGGGGAGCTTTGCTAGACCAGGCTCCGTTTTTGTGACGCAACTCACTAAAAAACATGTAACACCCAGCGTTCGAGCCCGGTTAATAGAGACTCGCTCGCGCCATCGCGATGCGGATACATAAGTAGCGCTTATGTTTCATTGCCAAAAATAATTTAAGATCTTCAGCCCGAGCACCCCTTGCTCTCAAGCCGGGTGCCCACATCAAGGCGTACTGCATGCGCTCTTGATAGGTGACACCCGCAGGTGACGCGCCCAGGAGCGGCCACTGCGCCAACCCATACGCAAGGTGCTATAGAGGGATTTTGGTTTCCCCGTGCATTCATGGAATAATTTGCGGGTTGCCTGTTCCGATACGTACCCGGGACACCAGGGGGAAACCTCGTTGTGTCCAGGGTGGCGTCGAAAAAAATAAGGAACAAGGCACAGACCACGTGCGCGAGGGTCGGTAATCCCACGCACAGCAAACAATCTAGGTCTATGAGGAGACTCAAGTGCTTCAGCAAGAATCGCGTCTGCGAGTTGCCGATAACACCGGTGCCCGGGAAATCCTGGTCATCCGCGTTCTCGGTGGTTCCAAGCGACGCTCCGCTGGCATCGGTGATGTCGTCGTCGCAACCGTCAAGGAAGCTACCCCAGGTGGCACCGTGAAGGCTGGCGAGGTCGTCAAGGCCGTTGTCGTACGCGCAAAGAAGGAAACCCGTCGCGTAGACGGCTCTTACATCAAGTTTGATGAGAACGCTGCTGTGATCATCAAGGCAAATGACAATGATCCACGCGGTACCCGTATCTTCGGCCCAGTGGCTCGTGAGCTTCGCGAAAAGAAGTTCATGAAGATCGTTTCTCTCGCTCCGGAGGTGCTGTAAATGAAGATCCGTAAGGGCGATACTGTCGTCGTGATCTCCGGCCCAGATAAGGGCGCAAAGGGTAAGGTCATCGAGGCTTACCCAACTCAGGATAAGGTCCTCGTCGAGGGCGTTAACCGCATCAAGAAGCACGTTGCCAACTCCGCTCCAGAGCGCGGTGCTGAGTCCGGTGGCATCGTCACCCAGGAAGCACCGATTCAGGTCTCCAACGTGATGGTCGTGGATGCTGATGGCACCCCAACCCGTGTCGGCTACCGCTTCGATGAGAACGGCAAGAAGATCCGCGTCTCCAAGCGCACCGGGAAGGACATCTAACGATGAGCGAAAACTACACCCCACGGCTCAAGACGCGTTACCGCACTGAGATCCGCGAAGCCCTGAGCAAAGAGTTCAACTTCGACAACATCATGCAGATCCCAGGCGTCACCAAGGTTGTCGTCAACATGGGTGTTGGCGATGCTGCACGTGACTCCAAGCTGATCAACGGCGCAATCGAGGATCTCACCCTGATCACCGGTCAGAAGCCACAGATCCGCGTTGCGAAGAAGGCTATCGCTAACTTCAAGCTGCGTGAAGGAATGCCCATCGGTGCTCGCGTTACCCTGCGCGGCGACCGCATGTGGGAGTTCCTGGACCGCACCCTGACCGTTGCACTGCCTCGTATCCGCGACTTCCGCGGCCTCTCCGATCAGCAGTTCGATGGCCACGGTAACTACACCTTCGGTCTCAACGAGCAGTCCATGTTCTACGAAATCGACGTGGACAAGATCGACCGCCCACGCGGTATGAACATCACCGTTGTGACCACCGCTACCAACGACGAAGAAGGACGCGCCCTGCTCCGCGAGCTCGGTTTCCCTTTCAAGTCCAAGCAGAATTCTGAAAAGTAATTCTTGAGCTCGCCAAGTAATTGGCAGCTTAGCGCCAGGTAGTAATTCACCTGGTTGGTGGGAATAGCCCGCTTTCTCTTCACTGAGGAAGCGGGTTTTTTCTATTTCCTGCCGGTTGCATGTGAATATCCAGCAATGCCCTGCCCCGCTTATAGAAAATGCCTCTTTGTGGGGTAGAAATAAACGAGCTTTGTATTTCCTAGAAGGGACACCCCACGATGCACTTAAGCGACCTCCTGGACGCCACCACCCTGCTGCAGAACTTCGGCGGATGGGCACTCGGCGGCATTGCGCTGATCATCTTCATCGAATCGGGCGTGCTCTTCCCATTCCTGCCAGGCGATTCCATGCTGGTCACCGCAGCGATCCTGCGTGATCAACTGGGCATCAACGTCCCCACCTTGGTGGGTGTGGCCATCATCGCCGCGTTCTTGGGCGACCAGGTGGGCTTCTGGCTCGGCCACCGCTTTGGCCGGCGTTTATTTAAGCCCGACGCCAAAATCCTCAAAACCGATCACCTCGAGCGAGCCGAGGCCTTTTTCCTGAAATACGGGCCCTTGGCGCTGGTATTGGGACGCTTCATTCCTATTGTTCGTACCTATATTCCGGTAGCCGCGGGCACCGCGGCAATGCCTTATAAGAATTTCGTGGGTTGGAATGTGGCCGGTGCCGTGTTGTGGATTATCAGCATGGTGGGAATTGGCGTGCTGCTGGGAGATATCCCGGGTATTGCGGATCGGATCGATATGATCGCGATCATTATCGTGGCTGTTTCCGTAGCTCCCGTGGTGATTTCTGCGCTGATTAACTGGCGCAAGTCCAAGAAGACTCCCGCGCAGGAGCTGATGGAAGACTAGTGCTCATCCACCTCAGTGGAGTTGCTCAGAGTGCGCACTCCCATGATTCCGAGCATCACTAGGGCTGCGGCCAAGATGGAAAACGCGATGGTCTGGGAATCCACGAACTGACTGATGGTGTGCGCGTCCCATGCGCCTTGGGGGAGCTGGGAGCCGACCACCACTGCGATGATGGTTCCGACAATCGCCACGCCCACCGCGTTACCCAGCTCCTGCACCGTGTCATTGAGCGCGGAGCCAATGGAGGTTTGATCCTCGGGCAGTGCACTGATCAGCGCCACCGCGCCGGTGGTCATGATCAGGCGGTTACCCATGGTCATGAGCAACATTCCGAGTGCGGCTGCCAAGTAGCCCGTGTGCAGAGCGATGACCCACAAGCCCAGGCTGAGCAGGATGGCCAGGATAGCCACCGCAGAGGCCTTGGCGTGGCCCAGTTTCTTCACCAGTGCTTCCACCAGCGGGCCGGCGAGCAGCATGCCGATGACGAACGGCAGGTTGGCCAGGCCGGCCTTCCATGGCTGCCATCCCCAGGCGTACTGGAAGAGCTGGGAGGAAGCGAACATCACGCCCACCATGGAGAGCATCGCGGACATTTGCAGGATGGCTGAACCGCGCACCTCTGGCTTGGAGAAGAGTTGGAGATCCAGCATCGGGTCCGTGGCAAGACGCTCGCGGATAATGAAGGCAATCAGCGAACAGATACCCGCGCCAGCAATCGAGATGGTGCTCAGCGAGAGCCAGCCTTCCTCGGCACCCACGGTGAACGAGTAGAGAATAAGGCCCAGGGCTGCCACGGAGAGAATGGCACCCGGGATATCGCTGCCACCTGCGCGCAGATCCGCGGGGTCATCCTTCTCCACGCCCCAGCGCACACCAATCCACGCGATGAAAGCCATGGGGCCGTTGAGGATCAGCAGGAATTTCCAATCGAAATGCTCGATGGCAATGCCGGAGAGCGTGGGGCCCACGGCAAACCCGATCATGGAAATGGTGACGATGAGGCCGATGGCTCGGGTGCGGAGGGCGGCGTCGTCAAAAAGACGAAAGACCAAAGACATGGTCAGTGGGGCAATGGCCGCGGCGAAAATGCCGGAGATGGCGCGGACTGCGATGAGGCCTTCCGGGGTGGTGACGAAGATGACGGAGAGGCCTGCCAGGCCGAACAGTGCGAGCCCGAAAAGTAGGGTGCGACGCCTGCCGAACTTGTCCCCGAGCGTGCCGCCGACCATCAGCAGACCGCCGAAGGTGAGGGAGTACGCGCCGACGAACCACTGGAGATCCGTGGCGGTGGCGTGCAGGTCGCGGCCGATGGTGGGCAGTGCGACGTTGAGGATGGAGTTATCCAGCATCTCCACCATCATGGTGAGGCACAGGCCGAAGATGGCGGGCCAGGCTTGGCGCAAAGAGGTGGGTTTTGGCTTGAGGCGTGCCGGGGTTTCCGGCGTGGGGGAGAGGGTGGCTGAGATTGTCATGGGGTGCTCCTTGGGTGGTGTGAATGGATGGGGTGGTGAGTTTTTGGCGGGTGCATCGAACGTTGTTCGAGTGTGTCTGTCACAAAGATAGAACATTGTTCGATACGGCGCAACATTGCCCGCTGAACTGGTATGTCTTGGGGGATCGCTAGAGTGGTAGGCATGCCTCAGCAACGAAGATCTGCACCGGGTGCGCGCACGCCAGCCAAGAAGGCGGCAAGAGGCCCGGCAGCTCGTCGCGCCTCAGGGAAAACCCGGGCTGCGTTGACCCGGGAGGGTGTGCTGGAGGCCACCATCCGGATGCTGGATAAGCAGGGCGAGGAAAAGCTCACGCTGCGGGGGTTGGCGGCGGAGCTGGGCAGTGGCGTGGCTAGCATCTACTGGTACGCGGAGAACAAGGATCAGCTGCTGGACGTGGCCACCGGGGAGATCATTTCTCGGGCGGTGGCAGATTATCGGCGGGGCGAAGCGGGTGCTGACGCCGATTCCGAATCCACGCGCGGTGGCGAACCAGCATTTCAACCGGACCCCGACACCTCCGCCGAAACCGCGGATGCGCTGAATGAGGTGCGAAAGCTCATCTTGAGCCTCTACAGGCAGATGGAAATGCACCCGTGGCTGCCCATCCGGCTGATGCGCTCAGACCCAGATGTGGATGGATCCCTGGAATTCTGGGAGCAGCTGGGTAGGCCATTGCAACGCACCACGCTGAGCGTGAAGCAGCAGCTCACGGCCACCATGACCCTGATGAACTACGCGAGTGGCACCGGAGCCGAAAACGCTTTCCGCACGCAGATGCAGGACAGCGGACAAGTGATGGAACTGCAGGCCATGGGCGAGCAGGTGGCGCGCTGGAAAGCCCTCTCCGCGGGAGACTTCCCCTTCGTGCGCTCGGTGGTGGACGTGTTCATGCACCACGATGATTCCGAGCAGTTCGTGGACGGGCTGGACCTGACGCTGCGGGGCATCGAATACCAAGCCAACCAGGCGCAGCGTTCGCAATAGTTCAGCGCTATCAGTAGGTCCCGAAAGAATAAGCCAGGAGGAACCAGTGGCACGCACCAGCAGAGCACGGGAAATGAACCCCATCGTGTTGCGCGATCTTCGCGTGGCGCGGGCGGAAGACATCACCCCATCAATGCGCAGGATAACCCTGGTGGGTGAGCAGCTCGGGGCACATGTCGCGCACGGCGTGGAGTTCCCGGGATTCGTCAGCGCAGGTTTCGATGACAGCCTGCGCATGATCTTCCCCGATCCCGCCACCGGTCAGCGGCCATGCCCCACGCGGGGTGCAGACGGAAAATTGGAATGGACTGAGGAGGCCAAGAGCCTCTACCGCGCCTACACCGTCCGCTCCTTCAATGCCGAAGCCGGGGAACTCGTGGTGGATTTCGCCCGCCACGGCCACGGTTTGGCCGAGGACTGGTCCGCGCACGCGCAGCCCGGAGATCCCGTGTACATCGCTGGCCCCAAGGGCAGTTCCGCCCTGCCCACGCACACTGATTGGCTGCTCCTCGCCGGCGATGAAACTGCCCTGCCCGCGATGGGCCGCGCGGTGGAGAGCCTGCCCAGCAATCACCCTGCGATCGCGTTTATCGAAGTCCCCACCGAGGCCGACGTGCAAGACCTGCGGCACGGGGACAATGTGGACCTGCGGTGGGTGATCCGGGAGCGTGGAGGGGATTTCGTTGCGGAAGTTCTCCAATTTTTCGACGCCACCCCTGACGGGCCAGCCTCAGCAAAAAGGCCCCACGGCGTGCCTTTTCTGTGGGCCGCGGGCGAGGCAGAGCGGCTCAAGCCGTTGCGCCAGCTGGCTAAGGATAAGCATATTCCGCCGGAGCATGTGCAGATCACCGGTTATTGGCGGGCTCAACAAGCAGCTGATTAGGCCCTCAGTTTCACGGCCCCTCAGCCTCTCTGCTGCTTCTTGCTCACTTTGCCCACTCCCGTGAAGGGGAATTCCGCTACGATCAGCACATCATCGGGCACCGCGAAACTGGCCAGCCCGTTCTCCCGCGCGAACTTGCGGATCGCGGTCGGGGTCAGGGTTTCCTGGTCCGCGCGCGGGATGACAAACGCCTGGATGCGCTCGCCCAGCACCTCGTCCTCCGCGCCCACCACCGACACATCGTGGATGCTGGGATGCTGCAGCAAAACATTCTCCACGGCCTCTGGCGCGATCTTCTCCCCGCCGCGGTTAATCTGGTCCTTGGCTCGACCCACCACGGTGAGTGAACCGTTTTCAAACCTCACGATGTCCCCCGTGCGATAAAACCCCTCGTCGGTGAAGGATCGCGCGTTCACCTCCGGGGCTCGGTGATAACCGCGGATGGTGTACGGACCACGGGTGAGCAGATGCCCCTCCGCACCTTCCGGTACCTCGCGGGCATCCTCATCCACCACCCGGATCTCGTCAAACGGGCTCATTGGCCTGCCCTGGGTGGAGATGATCTCCTCAATCGGTGCATCCAGCGCCGTGTAGTTCACCAACCCCTCAGCCATGCCAAAGACCTGCTGCAGCTGCCAACCCAGTTCCGGCTGGACCCGCTGCGCCACGGATGCGGAGAGCTTGGCGCCACCCACCCACACCGTGCGCACCGATGAGGTATCGAATTGATCACGCAAAGCAGAGTTTAAGACGCTGAGAAGTGCCGGCGGGACGAGGGCTAGGTGGGTGACGCGGTGGGCGTCGATCAAAGGAAGGATATCCGGAGGCATGGGGCTGGAGGAGAAGACGATATGCGCGCCCACGGCCATCGCACCGAGGATTCCCGGTGAGCTCATGGTGAAGTTGTGCGCGGCCGGAAGGGCCACCAGGAGCACATCGCCGGGGCGCAGATCGCAGACCTCGAGGGAGCAGCGGACGGAGTAGAGGTAATCATCATGTGTGCGGGGGATCTGCTTGGGTACGCCGGTGGTGCCACCGGAAAGCTGCAGAAATGCCAGTTCGGAGGCGGGAACATCTGCGCTCTGAGGTGGGGTGAATGGACCTTCCGCCAGCTGGGTCCACCGGGTATCCGCGGATTCATCCAGCAGAATGGTGTTGAGTTGGGCTTGCTCTTCGAGGGCATCGTGTACCCGCTGCAGGTGGCGATTGGGCTGCGCGGTGCTGAGGTAATGCAGCGCGGGGCCATGGGCTGCGAAGTGCAGAATCTCGTGAGAGCCGTGGGCGGGCAGGGAGAAAATTGGGATGGCTCCCAGGTGCCACACGGCAAATAGCGCCTCCAGGTAGGTCACGGAATTGGGTAGCTGCAGGATCACCCCATCGCCGCGCTGCACACCGAGTTTCTGCAGAACAGCCGCTGCCACCTCCACGTTCTGCGCCAACTGCGCCCAGGTGAGGCTGCGGTGATGATCGGTAGCAGCGGTGTTATCCGGGTAGCGATTAACCGCGCTGGCCAGCAGCTGGTTCAGCGTGCTGCCATCCCAGGCCCCGAGCTCGCGGTAGTGCTTGGCTACGTCCAGCGGCATTCCATTAACCAACGTGTCCGCGTGCGCATAGGTGTTCAGGGGGCTGGGGCGATCCATGGTTATTCCTTGGGTTGGTTAATTATTGATTGAGCGAAACGTTGGAGAGACCCAATGCAGTGCGGATGGGTCCCAGCTTGGCGCAGGTTTCCTCCACTTCCGTGTGGGGATCGGAATCATGCACGATGCCTCCGCCCGCCCGCGCTGTCACGACATTTCCGTGCAATTGCGCGCTGCGAATCCCCACGCGCCACTCGCCGTTGCCCGCGGCATCCGCCCAGCCGAACGCGCCGGCATAGAAACCGCGCTCCGGCTCCTCTTCGCGCAGCAATCTCTGGGTTTCGCGCTGCGGGTATCCACTCACCGCCGGGGTGGGGTGCAGCAAATGCGCCAGCTCCAGCGCGGTGGTGCTCGGGTCCTTGAGCGTGCCCTCAATCACCGTTCCCAGGTGCCATGTGTGGGAGGTCGACGTCAACGCTGGCATCTCCGGCACCGTCAACGAACTGCAGAGCGGAGCCAAGATCCGCTTGATCTCGGCGGTCACAAACTTGTGCTCAGCAATATCCTTGGCGGACATGCTCAGCTCCGTGGCGCGCGCCTGGTCTACCACTGGGTCAGGCGAGCGGAACGCGGTGCCCGCCAAGGGGTGCGAGCGGATGTAGGAACCCCGCTTGCTGATCAGCAATTCCGGGCTGGATCCGATGAAGAAGTGATCCGCATATCGCGGACCCGCAGCGGAGAGATCCACCAGGTGGCAATGGCCGGTGGAGGAACCCGCGGAGAAACGATCCAGCAATTCTTCCGGGGAAGGCGCGCTGGAAAGGGTGTAGCGCTCCTGCCGGGAGAGCACCACCTTGTGGAATTCACCCCGGGCAATCCGCCGGGTGGCATCCTCTACCCGGCGGCCGTGATCCAGCTTTTCCGGGGAGGCCACCACGGTTTCCACCTGTGGGAATGGCCGGGAATCTGCAGCAAAACTGGCCGGGCGACCGTGGGTAAACCAGTGGTTTCGCGGCGCAAAGAGTGCTGGGGCATCGGCCGCGTGGAAGGGGAGCGCGCCCACGATCAGCGCGGTTTCCTGCGCGCGGAGGGCCTGGCTTGCCTGCTCGGCAGTGCCGAACGCGGTGGTGATTCCGCGGGAACATACCGTGTGTTCGCCATCGGTCATCACAAAGCTCAAAGGAGGATCGCCTGCAGTGCTCATCAGAGGGCGTTCAACTCATTCCGCGTGGCTGCCGCGAGCTGGGCAAGCGTATCTGCCGTGCTCAGCACGCGGCCGCAGCGACGGCTCACCCAGTTGGTGGTTTCCGCATGATCTTGCTCCGTGAAGTCCGCGATGGCATCGGAAACCAGGTACGGCTCAATATCTTTCATGAACGCATCCACCGCCGTGACCTTGCACCCCATGTGGCCGTACACACCCGTGATGATCAGCTGATCGCGGTGCGTAAAGGAGAGGCTCTGCTCCAAGTCCGTGCGTTCAAATGCGGAGTAACGCCACTTGGTCAGGATGTGGTGATGATCGCGCGGAGCTAGTTCGGGGATGATCCGGGCTTCTGCCTCTGTCTGAATTCCCTGGCCCCAGACGTCGGAAAGAAGACCACGTCGGGCACGATGCTGCCGGGGAGGTTGGGCAGAAAAGTACACGGGGATGCCCAGCCGATCGGCCTGGTTGATGAGAGCGGAGATGTTCGCGATGGCCGAGGCGATGGGATCAACCTTGGGGTCGTAGGCCGCCAGGAAGTACTCCTGCATATCGTGGACCAGCAGCGCAGCGCGTTCGGGGTGGAGGCTCCACCGAGCTGAAGCTCCGGAATTATCGTGCTGCGTGGGGATGGGATACGGGGCGATGGGGGGAATTGCCATGCGTGCGTCCTTGCGTGGGCGGGTTTTCTGGAGGAGAGTCCGGGATGTAGGAAACCACCAGAGAATTTTCGCTCGCAACGATACATGACACAGGTAAGCCTAAGCAAAGTATAAGTTAGGCTTGCTTAACTAATGGGCGTGGCAGGTCTAGCCGCCAATAGCACTCATGGTGCGCTCAGGTTGCACGTATTCCGCAGAGTTGAGGGTGACATCATCGCTACCGTATGCCCGCGGCTTGTTCCACATCGCTGACTGCCAACGGCGCGCAATATCCTCATCCGTAGAGCCATCGCGGAGCAGTTCCAGCAGGTCAGTCTCCTCGTGGGAGAACAAGCAGCTGCGGATATGGCCATCAGCGGTGATTCTGGTGCGTGAGCACGCCGCACAGAAAGACTCAGTCACAGAAGCGATGATGCCTACCTGACCCAGCGGCGTGGCATCCTCGGGTGATTCGTCCTGGTTGAAGACATCCCACAGCTGAGCCGGTGCAGAACCACGCGGTTCCGGGTGCGGCGCAATGCGGAAACGCTGGGAGATCTGCCCGCGGATCTCCGCGGCACTCACCAGATTCTCGCGTGCCCAATTGTGGCTTGCATCCAGCGGCATCTGCTCAATGAAGCGCAGCTGCAATCCACGCTGCAGGCACCAATCCAACAGTTCAGCGGCTTGATCATCGTTGACCCCGCGGAGCATCACAGCGTTGACCTTGACGGGATCTAGTCCGGCGGTCAGGGCGGCGTCGATCCCCCGAATCACCGCATCCAGACGATCCCGGCGAGTTATCTCTGCAAACGTCTGCTGACGGATGGTGTCCAAACTCACGTTGATGCGGGTCAGGCCGGCATTGGCCAAACCGGTGACGCGCTTATCCAAGTTGATCGCGTTCGTGGTCAAAGAGATCGAGGTATCGGGGTGCAGGGCGCGCACTCCGGCGATGATCTCTTCCAAGTCTCGGCGCAGCAGCGGCTCGCCACCGGTGAAGCGGATGTCCTTCACGCCCAGCAAGCGCACGCCGATGTCTGCAATACGGATGGCTTCGGAGGTGGTCAGCAGGTTCTTCTTGGGCAACCACTGCATACCTTCTTCCGGCATGCAGTAGGTGCAGCGCAAATTGCACTTATCGATCAACGAGATGCGTAGGTCATCTGCCACCCGTCCCCACTGATCAGCCAAAGGGATTTCGGCAGTGGAGCGAGGGGAGCGGGCACGCGTGGCTGCCCCGGAAGACTTCGGCGAGACGTTCATGGTCATTCGCCTCCTACAAAGGGTTGAAGCGGCGCCTGCGGAGAGGAGTGCCAGAGATATTCTGGGTTGCAAATTATCCTCGACCGCAGTGAAGTGTGCACCTATAAATCCATGGTAGACCACACCCCTGACAAACTCTCACAGTTCCCTGAACTGCTGGAATGAGCGAGCAGGGGGTGTAGCATTAAATGATGTATATGATACACATCTTTGCTGGGGTCATCGTCGGCGTAGCGAAAAGGATTGAGTGAACATGAAAAAGACGGGCGTTCTCATCTGCGCGGCACTCCTGACGATTGCTCTGTCCAGTTGTGCCAAGGAACCTGAATCTACCGCCCCGGCCGCGTCCGATGTTCAGGTCTTTGCCGCTGCCTCCATGAAGCCCGTGGCGGAAGAGCTCAGTGAGGCCTTCCGTCAAGACCACGAGGGTGCCGAATTGGTATTCAATTTCGGTGGCTCCTCGGATCTGGTGCGGCAAATCGAGCAGGGAGCCCCTGCGGACCTCTTGATCAGCGCGGATAACAAGAACATGGATAAGGCACTTGCGGGAGAAGATTTCCAGGGAAGTGTCCCTACGGTCATCGCTACTAACCGTTTGGTGCTTGCGCTGCCCTCAGGCAACCCTGCCCACATCAGCTCGCTTCAGGATTTGCCAGGCAAGCAGGTAGCTATCTGTGCCCGCGAAGTGCCGTGCGGAACCATCGCGCATCAGGTTCTGGATGAGCATGAACTCGACTTGGACAACCCCTCAGAGGAAGCTAACGTCGCGGATGTGGCAACCAAAATCAGCACAGGAGAAGTGGATGCAGGCTTTGTGTACTCCACTGATGCGCGAGCGTTGAGCAACAAGGGCGTGACCTCGATGGACATCGAAGGGGTTAAGCCGAACAACTATCCAGAAGCTCTCACGGTTCAGGGCAAAGATAACCCCACCGCCGTGGCTTTTGCAGAGTGGCTCCGCGGCGAGAAGGCCCAGCGGATCCTCGCTGACCACGGATTTGGGCCCGCGAAGTAATGCCCACCGCCCCAGCGGGGCTTCCCGATAGCAAAGTTCTAGCCGATAGCAGAGTCCGAGCCGGCCGCAATTTTGGTGTGCCGCGCCGGCTGCTGGTCTTTGCTCTGTGCGGGATTTTCATGCTGATTGGGCCGCTGGTTGGCCTGCTGGTGAGTATCCCCTGGCTGCGGCTGCCAGAGCTCGCCGGATCCGCAGAGGCTCGCAGTGCCCTGCAGCTCTCCTTGGTGACCTCCGCAACATCCACGTTGATCTGCGCGTTATTGGGGATCCCGTTGGCGCTCTGGTTGCGCAGGTGGGAGCGGAGATCTGCCACGCTGGCCGGAATGGTGCAGATGGTGGTTTATGCACCGCTGGTGCTTTCCCCGGTGGTCTCTGGCCTGGCTCTGACGTTCTTGTGGGGGCGCCGTGGACTACTGGGGCAGTGGCTGGACGGGGTGGGCGTGAATGTCGCGTATTCCATGCTCGGGGTGGTTGTGGTGCAGGTCTTTGTCTCGCTGCCTTTCTTCGTGGCCATGGTGGCGGCGGCTCTCCACGCGATTCCTCATGACCTGGAAGAGGCAGCCACCCTCGATGGAGCTAATCGCATGCAGGTCATGCGGCATATTCTGCTTCCCCTCGCACTGCCCGGGGTGGTGACGGGAATGGTGTTGAGCTTTGCCCGCGCGCTCAGTGAGTACGGGGCCACGCTGACGTTTGCGGGCAATGTCGAAGGACAAACGCGAACCATTCCGTTGCTGGTTTCTCTCGGTCTCAGCAGTGGGGACATGGACCAAGCATTGGGCGCATGCATCTTGCTCCTGGGCGTATATGTGCTGATCGGCGCGCTGATAGTGGCCGTGCGAATGGTCTCTGGGGTACGACGGTAACCATGCATTCCCATGATTCATCCAGCGGGCACGTGAGAACTCCGGAAGAGCACTTGCTCGCGGTACATAAGGCGCTCGGCGCTCGCGAGGTTGTGGAGGTGGCTGCGGAGTCAGCCGTGGGATGTCAGTTGGCCCGGGCAGTCGATGCTCGCGTGGATTCTCCGGCGTTTGATAACTCGCAGATGGATGGTTACGCGCTGGCAACTCACCATTTGCCCGGAGGCTCGTTCGCGGTCGGGGAGACAATCGCCGCGGGGATTGATCCCTCAGTGCTGTATCCGCAGGGGATCGGATCGGACATCGTGCCAGTAATGACAGGCGCGATGGTGCCCGCGGGTACCGCTGCGGTGATACCGGTGGAGCATTGCCAGCCGGAGCACTTCGTAGAGGCTGGGCAAGGGAAAGTAGACGTTCCCCCGGTAGATTCCGGGCAATTCGTTCGTCTGCGGGGAAGTGACATTCACGCAGGCCAGAGGCTTTTTTCTGCCGGTCATGTGGTGAATGCGCGCACGGTCGGTGCCGCCGCCCTGCAAGGGATCGCCACCCTGCCCGTGCACCAGCGCTCTCGCGTGCTGCTGTGCACTGGTGGGGATGAGATTGGCGGAGCTGGCGTGGCCTCTATTCCCGACGCCAACGCCCCCATGCTCCGGGCTCTCTGCCAGCGCTTCCACATCGAGGTGGCCGGACACGTGCACACGTCCGATGATCCAGAAGATTTCCAGCAGCGTTTGCGCGCGGCCATTGAAGAACTTCGCCCCATGGCAGTGGTCACCAGTGGAGGTATCAGCCACGGCAAGTTTGAGGTGGTGCGTAACGTCTTGGGGCCTGTCGGCGGCTGGTTCGGGCACGTCGCCCAACAGCCGGGCGGTCCGCAGGGGTTGTCCGAGTACTGCGGCGTGCCCGTGATCAGCCTGCCGGGCAATCCCGTCTCCACCGCTGTGAGCTTCCGGCTATTCGTCGCGCCCGTCCTGGGCGAGTGCACCGAGCCCATGTCCGTAATGGCCGGCGAGCAGTTCTCCTCGTTGGAGGGCCGAGATCGTTTCGCCCATGCGCGGTTGGCGCGCCGGGATGGTCGAGACGTGGCCGTTGCTGTGGGCGGCGCTGGGTCGCACCAACTTTCGCAAACTGTTGCGGCGGACCTCCTGGTGCGGATCCCCGCTGGTCGGGATGTCGCGGAGGGTGAGGATGTCAAGGGGTACCTCCTGTAGCCACCTTCCCTCCAATCTTTAGACTGGGGCATCATGAGCTCAGACGTGTCGTCGGATAAAACGCCCGCTTCTCCCCGTGTGACCTACGAAGATCTCGCCTATGATTCCTTCGTTCGTCGACGCCAAGGTGCCGACACATTCCACCCATCCTCAAGGTCAGACGCGTTTGTCTTCGAACCGGGGGATAGCAAGCTCATCCGAGAGGCAGACTCTTTCTTTCTTGGCACGGTCACTGGCGCGGGGTGGCCATATGTCCAGCACCGCGGTGGGCCAGCAGGATTCGTGCATGTTTTAGGGCCATCGACGCTGGCCTGGGTGGAATTGGAAGGCAATAACCAGTTTGTTTCCACGGGCAACGTGGACCGCGATGGGCGGGTGGCTTTGTTCTTCGTGGATTATCAAACGAGAACTCGCGTGAAGGTGTTTGGCTATGCCCGGGTCATTGAGGGGGAAGATGATCCGGAACTGATGCGGACTGTGCGCGACCTGGGGGATCGAGAGATCAGATCCAAGGGCCAGCGGGTGATGGTGGTGGAGGTGACCGCAGCGGATCGCAACTGCACAAAGTACATCCACTCGCGGTGGACTAAAGCGCAGATGGATGAGGTGATTTCCCTCTACCGCGCGGATATCGCGGAGCTGAAGGCTACTAATGAGGAGCTGCGTGCCCGCATCGCGGAGTTAGAGGGCCGGAGTTAGAAGCTCGAGGTTAGTAGCTCAGCGCGGGGTGGGGACGTCTAGCGGCAGGTAGGTCGCGAGCTGACCAGCCGTGAGTTCTTCGCGGGGAACCACGAGCAGCCCATCGGCTCGGGCATAGCCGCTGAGCATGTGGGAGTTTGTTCGCGTCATGGGATCTGCGGTTGGGTAACCCGTTCGGCTGTCTCTTCCACTGCTGGACAAGGCCACGGGAACCAACCGGATCCGGTCCTTGCGAATGGGTGGAAAATGGTTCGGGATGAGGCAGGTTTGCGTCGGGAAAAAATCCTGACCCGAAGCCACCAGGACGGCCAACAGCCCGAAGGAATGCAGCGCCACGTGGGCGGCCAGCGGATTCCCCGGAGCGCCCATGATCAACTGCGTGCCCCGTGAGGTGGTGCGGGTGGTCAGCAACGTGGGGTGACCAGGGGCGCAACGCACGGAATGCGCCAGAACGGTATCTGCCTGCTCAGTGATGAACGTGCGGGCGAAATCCTGGCCGGAGTGACCGGACCCGCCCGTGACGATCACCATGTCAGCGGTCGAGGAAGCCAACCATTTTTGCACCTCAGCGGGGTCATCCTGCAGGCGATCGCACCGCTGGATATGCGCCCCGGCTGCTGTGAGAAGTGCGGGGAAAGAGGCGCTGAAGGCGTCGCGAACCTCGCCGGGAGCGGGGACCCCGGAGGTGATGACCTCATTGCCGGTGAAGGCGAGATCCACGGTCAACTCCGGCAGAACCCGGACCGTATCCACGCCGCACGTGGACAATAGCGCGAGGTGGCGGGCGGTAATCCGGGTGCCAGCTTCCAAAAGAGTGTCGCCCTCGGCAAGCTCCTCACCCGCCACGCGGATGTCCGCGCCGGGCTCCACCGAGCGGCCCGGGGACAGGGACAACGTGGAAGAGGTGACCTGGGAATGCTCGGAACGAACGACCGCTGTGGTTCCTTCCGGAATGAGGGATCCAGTAAGCACGGGGAGCGCCTGCCCGTGACCCAACGAGCCACCGGTGCGGTGAATATTCCGCCCTTGGGCACCCTCTGCAGGGGCATCGAGCAACTCCCAGGGCCCAGGCCCGGAGACTGCGTAGCCGTCCATTGCGGAGGACGAATAGTGCGGCACCGGCATGGGAGATGCAACATCTGCGGCCAGCACGTCACCTTCCTGCGGAGTCCGAGTGAAAGCCCGGGCCAATCTTTCCGTGAAGATGGAGTGCGCAACATCCGCCACGCGCTGGCGGGCACTTACCCAGGACGTGGCACCTTCGGAGATCCCGAACCCGTGAGTTTGGGCTTCCTCCCAGGTATCGATATCCGCAGCTGGGGCGAGGTCTACGTCAATCCGCGTGAGGTTCAACGAGTCCAGCACGCGCAACACCGAACCGCCAGTGACACCTGCGAATGCCTCCAGCGCGGGGCCGAGGCGAAGCAAGCAGAGCAGAGGCTGATCGCGCCCCGCAGCTACCGCGATGAAACCATCTGGGCTGGGTGTGTGTGGGTTAGAAGGGTGAGGCGCAGAATCAGTAGGTTTATCAGGGGTGTCAGCCTGCAGCTGAGCAGCCTTGAGCAGTGCCTCAATTCCACCGAGTGGCTCCGGCATATCTGCGGCCAAGAGAAGAACCCAGTCATTCCCAGATTCACCTGATAGCTTTCGCAAACCAGCCGCGGTAGCCGAGGCCGGACCCGACATCGGCGGATCCTCCCGCACGCACTCCACCCCGGCGGGCAGATCCATAGGGGGACCCACTGCGACGAGGCGGGCGTCGGAAGGAAAAATCGCCGTACCGAGAGTGTGCACAGCCTCGCGCACCGCACTGACCACGATGTCTATCAACCGCGGTGAGCCCGGCTGGGTCACGGACTCCATCAGGGGTTTGCGCGGCAGCAGGCTTGAGGGCAACGGGGTGGATTTTCTTAATCTGCTGCCGTCGCCACCCGCGATGAACAGCGCATGCACGGTCATCTCAGCCGCCTGCGAAGGGAGGTAGCACGTCCAGTTGATCGCCATCGCGAAGCACAGTGGAACGCTCAGAACGCTGACCGTTGATCAAAAACGTGCAGCGCTCAAACACCTCAGCCAAACTCAGCCCACCCGTGGAACTGCCCGGATGCTGGGAGGCCAGCTCGTGCAGTACATCATTTAGCGAACCGGTCGCGGCGACGTTTTCCCGCTCCACACCACGAGCTGCTCGCGCGGCAGCGAAATATCTAATGGTGATCATAAATTCCACCTTAGCCATCGGCAGCCACCAGCGGAATCCCGGGAGGTGAGGGGTACGGTGGGAGGTATGAATGAGGGAACTCCGAGCAGCAATAAATTCGCTTCAGAAACAGCTGAACCTGCGCTCACCCACGTGCGCTCCGACGGCTCCGCGCACATGGTGGATGTGACCGCCAAGTCCGAGACCACGCGCACCGCGAGCGCCACCGCGACCGTGCGCACCAGGCCGGATGTCATCGAGATGATTTTCGACGCCGACCTCCCTAAGGGTGATGCTCTCCCCGTCGCACGCGTGGCAGGCATCATGGGTGCGAAGAAGACTCCGGAGATCATCCCGCTGTGCCACCCACTCCCGTTGGGGAAAATCACCGTTGACTTTGCCCGGGAAGAAGATTGCGTGGTGATCTCCAGCAGCGTGAAGACCCGCGGAGTCACCGGCGTGGAAATGGAAGCATTGACGGCCGTCACCACAGCCGCCTTGACGGTGTACGACATGATCAAAGCAGTGGATAAGCACGCGGAAATCACGGACGTGAAGGTGATCGCGAAATCCGGCGGAAAGTCCGGTGACTGGAGTGTCTAAGGATTCTGCAGATGCGTTGGTGATCGTGGCTTCCACGCGCGCGGCGACGGGGGAATACCAAGACACATCTGGGGCTCTGGCTGTGGAATGGCTTCGCGAGCAGGGCTTTCAGACTCCCGAACCGAGGCTCGTGGCTGATGCGGATATCCCCGCCGTGCTGGAGGAGCTGCTATCTCAGCCGGAAGACTTGCCGCGCGTGGTACTGACCACGGGAGGCACCGGCTTGGCGGCTGATGACCGGACCGTGGAGACCGTGCGGCCACTGCTGGATAAAGAGCTGCCAGGCGTGATGATGGAGTTCTTCCGCAGAGGAGCGGAAAAACTGCCCACCGCAGTGCTTTCTGGGGGAGTTGCCGGAACCATCGGCCGCACTTTCGTGATGACCCTGCCTGGGTCACGGGGCGGGGTGGCAGATGGAATTGCCGTGCTCGAGCCGCTGCTGGGACACATTGTTGCTCTGTTGGAAGGACGTACTGCACATGAGTGAAAACTTGCCTACCGAACCACGCGATCCGGAGCACGTCGCCCGGGAAACCGGAGTGGTAGTGCATGCAGCAGTGACAGAAGAGCGCCTCGAGGATCTGCTCCCTGTGGCGCGTTCCGCTACCGGCACGGATGCCATGGGAGCCGTGGTCACGTTTGAAGGAACAGTGCGCAACCATGACGGCGGCCAGCTGGTGGATGCGTTGACATACACCGCCCATCCGGACGTCGATGCCCACATGCAGCAGTTGCTCTCTGAAATTATTCAGAACCATCCGGAAGTGCGGGCGTGGGTTGCGCACCGAGTTGGCCCGTTGCAGATCGGGGAGATGGCATTCCTCGTGGTGGTAGCAGCAGCACACCGTGGACCCGCCTTCGCTGCGGTCGCGGACATCGCGGATCGCGTGAAGTCCGAGCTTCCCATTTGGAAGGAACAGGCCTTGTCCGATGGCTCCACGGAATGGGTGGGTTTGCGTTAATGAACGGCAATGGTTCCCCACGTGAGCTGTGGTCACCAGATAATCGCGAGTGGTTGGTGCGCTACCGCCGGCAACTCACACTCGAGGGCTTTGGCATGGATGGCCAGCGCAAACTGGATGCCGGTCACGTGGTCGTGGTGGGTGCCGGAGGTCTGGGCGCTCCCGCCTTGTTGTATCTGGCCGCTGCGGGCGTGGGACACATCACGGTCATCGACGATGACCTGGTGGAACTGTCCAACCTGCATCGCCAGGTGATACACACCGAGGAGTCCGTGGGCCAGCCGAAAGTGGACTCGGCCGTGCAGCAATTGCACGCGCGCAACAGCTCCGTGACGGTCACCGGGGTGCGTGACCGTGTGGATCAAGCAAACGCCGTCACTCTGCTGGAGGGTGCGGACGTGGTTCTCGACGGCTCCGATAACTTCGCCACCCGCTACGCCGTCTCGCGTGCGTGCGCCATCCATGGCATCCCGCACGTGTGGGGTTCCATTCTTGGTTTCGACGCCCAGCTCAGCGTTTTCTGGGCTGGTCACGGGCCGATTTATGATGATATCTTTCCCACGGCTCCGCCGGCAGGTTCGGTTCCGAGCTGCGCAGAAGCCGGAGTGTTAGGGCCACTGGTGGGAGTCATCGGCACGGCTATGGCTTTGGAAGCGGTGAAGATTATTGGCGAGGTGGGTCAGCCACTGACGGGCACCATTGGATACTTCAGTGGCGGGACCGGGCGCTGGGAGTACATCCCCATCGCGGGCGATCCGCGCGTGGCGCAGGCTCTGGCGGATTCTGTGGAGAAGTCCGCTGAGCCGGCTGATGAGAATCTGCCCGTCGCAGATCACGTTGCCAACGTGAACCGGGCTCAGGCAGCTCACGTGCACGAGCAATTCGATAAGCACCCAGCGCATGCAGAACAAGATCGCGTGGACTTCAGCACAGAACCCAGCACGGAACGAGTGTTCATCGACGTTCGCGAACCCGCGGAGTTTCAGACGTTTCATATTCCCGGAGCCCATAACCTGCCGCTGAGTCAGCTGCGCGGGGGAGTGGACCCCGCCCAGCTTGCGCAGTTGCGGGGCGAACTCCAGCAAGGCCACGAGGTGATGGTTTACTGTGCCGCTGGCGTGCGCTCGGCAGAGGCAGTGCGCATCTTCGATGAAGCAGGCGTCGCTGGCCTCCACAATGTCCCCGGCGGAATCAGTGCCCTGCTGGATGAGCAGGAGAGGCACCTCTGACCTGCTCCGCGGCGACCTGTGACATAGGTAGGACGCAGCAAAGAATGAGTAGGGCTTGTGCAACTGTCTGGGATCTTCTTCTACCTTCGACGCCAAGCTGGTGAACCATTTGGGAAAGCGCAGCTAGGCTGGTAGTTTGGATAAGTCTTGAGTGCGAAGTAGGCGATAGCCATGCTTCGGGCGCGATTTGCGCTGTTCAAAAACCAAAGTTTTCGAACTGGCCCCTCGCGCATTGCACTCAAAGCACAAGAACATTGACACCACTTTGTTGTAGGCCCCTCGCCTGAAGCGGCCGCACGAATAAAGGCAGCGAGCACCCTTAGCTACTGAGTTAAGCGGAGCGCTTAGTGGCCGGCGAACGTGCGGTACACGCGATCAAAGGTGAGATTGGGAACCGCAGCGAGAAAGGCAACAGGTCACTTCATATGACCATGACAGATCCCATTGCGGATATGTTGTCGCGAGTACGCAATGCAAATAATGCGTTCCACGACACCGTTTCCATGCCGTCTTCCAAGATCAAGGTAAACATCGCCGAGATCCTCAAGCAGGAAGGCTACATCGCCGACTACTCCATCCAAGGAGAGACTGTCGGCAAGACCCTGGAACTTACCTTGAAGTACGGACCATCTCGCGAGCGTTCAATCGCTGGCGTGCGTCGCGTCTCCAAGCCAGGTCTGCGTGTTTACGCAAAGTCCACCAACCTGCCAAAGGTTCTCGGCGGCCTGGGCGTGGCCATCATTTCCACGTCCCAGGGTCTGCTGACTGACCGTGCGGCCAACAATAAGGGCGTGGGCGGAGAAGTCCTCGCCTACGTCTGGTAAGAGGAGGTTTAACCATGTCTCGTATTGGCAAGGCACCGGTGACCGTACCCTCTGGCGTCACCGTCACTATCAATGAGCAGAACGTTGAAGTTAAGGGTCCAAAGGGCACCTTGGCTCAGGTTCTGCCAGCACCGATCACCGTGGCACAGGAAGGCGACGAGCTCGTCGTCTCCCGCCCAGATGATCACCGCAAGAATCGTTCCCTGCACGGCCTGTCTCGTTCTCTGATCAACAACATGGTCGAGGGCGTCACCAAGGGCTACACCATCAAGATGGAAATCTTCGGTGTGGGTTACCGTGTGCAGCTCAAGGGCCAGAACCTTGAATTCGCACTGGGTTACTCCCACCCAATCCTGATTGAGGCTCCTGAGGGCATCAAGTTCGCCGTCGATGGAAACACCAAGTTCTCCATCGAGGGAATCAACAAGCAGCAGGTTGGCCAGATCGCCGCGAACATCCGCCGTCTGCGTAAGGATGACCCATACAAGGGTAAGGGCATCCGTTACGCCGGCGAGCAGGTCCGTCGCAAGGATGGAAAGACGGGTAAGTAATGAGCAACAACGCATCCAACAAGGAAGGCCAGCGGCTTCCAGTGGGCAAGGATATTTCCACCCGCCGCCGCGTGGCACGTGCACGTCGTCACTTCCGCATCCGCAAGACCCTTTCCGGCACTCCAGAGTCTCCACGGCTCGTAGTGCACCGCACCTCTCGTCACATGCACGTTCAGGTCATCGACGACGTAGCTGGCCACACCCTGGTCGCTGCGTCCACGATGGAACCAGACGTGCGCTCCATTGAGGGTGACAAGAAGGCTCGCGGAGCCAAGGTGGGTCAGCTGATCGCCGAGCGCGCTAAGGCCGCCGGCATCGAAACGGTCGTCTTCGACCGCGCTGGCTACAAGTACCACGGTCGCGTCGCCGCACTGGCAGACGCCGCCCGCGAAGGTGGTCTGAAGTTCTAATGAAGACCACTAACTACAACACCAACGGAAGGAACGCGTGATGTCGGAACGTGATCGTAACGGCGGACGCTCCGCCGATAACAACAACAGCGACAACCGTAATAACAACCGCAACGACCGTAGTGGTGGCAATAACGACCGCCGCAACGATCGTCGCAACAACCAGCAGCAGGACGAGCGCAATCAGTACATCGAGCGCGTAGTCACCATTAACCGCGTGTCCAAGGTGGTTAAGGGTGGACGTCGTTTCAGCTTCACCGCACTTGTCATCGTCGGCGACGGCCAGGGAATGGTCGGCGTGGGCTACGGCAAGGCCAAGGAAGTTCCTGCTGCAATCCAGAAGGGCGCAGAAGAGGCACGTAAGAGCTTCTTCCGCGTTCCAATGATCAACGGCACCATCACCCACCCAGTACAGGGTGAGGCAGCAGCCGGCATCGTCATGATGAAGCCAGCTGCTCCAGGTACCGGAGTTATCGCCGGTGGCGCTGCACGTCCAGTTCTGGAATGTGCAGGCGTACAGGACATCCTGTCCAAGTCCCTCGGCTCTGATAACGCAATCAACGTTGTCCACGCAACCGTGGATGGTCTGAAGCAGCTCGTCCGCCCAGAGGAAGTTGCCGCACGTCGTGGCAAGTCTCTGGAGGAAGTTGCTCCAGCTGCAATGCTGCGCGCACGCGCCGCAGGACAGGGGGCATAATCATGGCTCTGAAGATCACCCAGTTAAAGGGCCTCGTAGGAACCAAGCCAAAGCAGCGCGAATCCATGCGCTCTCTCGGCCTGAAGCGCATCGGTCAGTCTGTCGTACGTGAGGATTCTCCAATCGTCCGCGGCCAGATCAACACCGTGCGCCACATGGTCGAGGTTGAAGAAGTGGCAGGAGAGTAATAATGAGCGATCCAATTAAGCTCCACGACCTCCGCCCAGCAAAGGGTGCTAACAAAGCCAAGACCCGCGTGGGCCGTGGTGAAGCATCCAAGGGTAAGACCGCTGGTCGTGGTACCAAGGGTACGGGCGCCCGCAAGCAGGTTTCCGCAGCGTTTGAGGGTGGCCAAATGCCACTGCACATGCGTCTGCCAAAGCTGAAGGGCTTCAAGAACCCAGCCAAGGTTGTCTTCCAGGTTGTTAACGTCTCTGACCTGGAGAAGGCATTCCCTAACGGCGGCGATGTTGCAGTTGCAGACATCGTTGCTGCCGGCCTGGTTCGCCCCAAGCAGCCAGTGAAGGTTCTGGGCGATGGCGATATCAGCGTAAAGCTGAACGTCACCGCAAAGAAGTTCTCTCGCTCCGCGAAGGAAAAGATCGAAGTTGCAGGTGGCTCCATCACCGAGGCTTAAGCCTTAGTGCTTGAGCTGTAGCTCTTTTCTGAAGATAAGCGCCTCACACCGATTGGTGTGGGGCGCTTTTTGCTGCGTGGGGGATGCTGCGTGGTTGCTGCGTGAGGCCACGCTGTTGGCAGTAGGCAAGGCGCTGAAGGGGGACAGCGGCGTCGGATAAAAGAGTGAGGGGGACGAACGTCGGGATTACCCGCCGCGACCCGGTTAAACACGCAGGTGAGGAATTCAGGATTGCCGTTAAACCGGACGTTCGTAAGGGCGGGGCAGCGAACAGCGGGCGGGGCGAGTAGTTACGTCCCGAGTGCCGCGATCGCGGCTTCCGCCTCCGGCAAGCTGAGGTGGCCAGCTGTCACCAGTTGTGCCAGGCCGTGGACGATTCCCCAGAGCATGGTGGTGAAATCTCCCGAGGCAGCAGTGGGAAACATCCCATCTGCTTGAGCTCCGCGAGCGGTTTCAGTCAGCAGTTTCTCCATACGTTGAATCTGCTCCAGCTTGGCGGGCCCTGGATTGCCCGGGTCGCACACCGCTGGATCGTAGATGAGGGCGAAAGCGTTCGGGTGCTCCGCAGCGAAGCCAATGTAGGCGCTTCCCTGGGCGTAGAGCGCATCCTTGCCTGGCTTCGCTTGTGTGACGGCGGCTTCCTGGGCGTCGGCGAAGCGCCGCATGCATTCGGTGCTGAGGTCTTCCAGCAGGGCCTTCTTATCCGCGAAGTGATGATACGGAGCCTGATGGCTCACCCCAGCTCGACGGGCCAATTCCCGCATGCTGATGGACATCGCGGGCGCCTCATGAAGCATGTCGAAACCGGTGGCCCGGAGGGCTGTCAGAAGACTGCCGTGGTGATAGGACTTTTCCGTTGATCTTGACACAGTCAACATTCTAATGGATAGTTGAGAACGTCAAACTAGACACTGTCTACTTGCGGACCATCTAAGCGCTACCCAAGCGCCACATCAGCCCGGAAAAAGCACCACTTCACACCTTTGGAAAAGGATCACCACCCATGCCACACATCCTCATCATCAACGGACACCCCAACCCCACCTCCTTCAGCCGCTACCTCGCAGATGCCTATGCGCAGGCCGCCCGGGGGGAAGGCGTTGGCGTCGAACAAATAAATCTTTGCGAGCTGGACTTTGATCCCGTGCTGCATGCTGGCTACCGCGGGACTCAGGAATTGGAAGCTGACCTGGTCAAGGCCCAGGAATCCTTGGCTGCGTGTGATCACCTGGTTGTGGTCACTCCGGTGTGGTGGGGTTCAACTCCCGCACTGCTCAAGGGGTTCTTTGATCGCGCACTGGAAGCGAAGTGGGCGTACCACTACTCGGACAAGGGGATTCCGCAGGGGCACTTCACGGGTCGCTCGGCGCGTCTGTTGATGACGGCCGACTCACCCGGTTGGTACCTGCGCTTGTTCCAGGGTCAGCCAACTCTGCGGCAAGTGGTGAATTCCACAATGCGTTTCTGTGGGTTCGGGCCGGTGAAGGTGTCGCGGTTCTCCCCAGTACGTACCTCTAACGCGCAGAAGCGTGAGGGATGGCTGGTCGAAGCTGGTCGCATCGGGGTGCAGGACGCGAAGAAATTGCTCGAGGCCAAGCAGGCCGGCAAGAAGGCAGGCAAGAAGGTAAAGGAAAAGGCGGATCCCTTTGCTATCCGAGCTGAACTATTAAAGGGGAAGTAGCCGGGAAGTAACCGGGAAATGCCCCGCCAGACTATCGAGTGTCTGGCGGGGCTGATACTATTTTGGGGTTGTACTCCGGTCGATCGAATGCTGTTAGTTGCCCCGGCACACAGCTTTCTAGAAGATTGCCGTTCCACTTACCCAGGAGGCTAGTTTGTCCGCCATCGTCTCGGCGTTCAAAAATGTTGATCTCCGCAATAAGATTCTCTTCACTATTGCGATGGTCATCCTTTACCGCATCGGTGCCCAAATCCCCACCCCAGGTGTGGATTACGCTCGGATCACCCAGCAGATTAGCGACCTGACGAACCAGTCAACCGTCTACTCGATGATCAACCTGTTCTCAGGTGGTGCGCTGCTCCAGTTATCCATCTTTGCGGTGGGCATCATGCCGTTCATTACGGCGTCGATCATCGTCCAGCTGCTCACCGTGGTGATCCCAAAGTTTGAGCAGCTGAAGAAGGAAGGCCAGTCCGGCCAGGCGAAGATGACGGAATACACCCGTTACCTCACCGTGGCGCTGGCACTTCTGCAGTCCTCGGGCATCGTCGCCCTGGCGGACCGCGAGCAGCTGCTGGGCCAGGGCGTTCCCGTGCTGAAGGAAAACGTGGGAATCCTAGGCCTGGTGCTCATGGTTCTGGTGATGACCTCCGGCGCAGTCCTGCTCATGTGGCTGGGTGAGCTGATCACCGACCGCGGCATCGGCAATGGTATGTCCCTGCTGATCACCGCTGGTATTGCCACCATGATGCCCGCCGAGGGACTGAACATCCTCACCTCCTCCGGTGGATTCATCTTCGGCGCAGTCCTCATCGGCGTGCTCATCCTGGTGGTGGGCGTGGTCTTCATGGAGCAGGGTCAGCGTCGCATCCCAGTGCAGTACGCCAAGCGCATGATCGGCCGCCGCCAGTACGGTGAAACCTCTACCTACCTGCCGCTGAAGGTCAACCAGGCAGGTGTGATCCCCGTGATCTTCGCTTCCTCCCTGATGACCGTGCCAATCCTGATCACCCAGATCATTCAGTCCAATGATCCGCAGGCCATGAACAATCAGGGCAACTGGTGGAACCGCACCGTCATCTCCGTGCTGACGGACCACACCAGCTGGGCATACATCCTGGTGAACCTGCTGCTCATCATCTTCTTCTCTTTCTTCTACGTGTCCGTGCAGTACGATCCCAACGATCAAGCGGAAAACATGAAGAAGTACGGTGGCTTCATCCCTGGCATCCGTCCCGGCCGCCCAACCGCGGAGTACCTGGGCTATGTGATGAACCGCCTGCTGGTGGTCGGCTCTATTTACCTTGGCCTCATCGCCATCCTGCCGAACATTCTGATTAACATGGGTGTGCAGACTACCTCCGCCTCCAGCGGCTCCATGCCGTTCGGTGGCACCGCAATTCTGATTCTGGTCTCTGTAGCATTGACTACCGTCAAGCAAATCGAGTCCCAGGTCATGCAAGCTAACTACGAAGGATTCCTGAAATGAGACTAGTTCTCCTAGGCCCTCCCGGTGCAGGTAAAGGCACCCAGGCCGCGTTGCTCTCCGATTCCCTGAAGATCCCGCACATCTCCACCGGAGACCTGTTCCGCGCGAACATCAGCAACGGCACTGACTTGGGCAAGCAAGCTCAGGAATACATGGATGCCGGCAACCTGGTTCCCACCGAGGTCACCGCGAAGATGGTTCAGGATCGCCTCAACCAGGATGACGCTCAAGAGGGCTTCCTCCTGGACGGCTTCCCCCGCACCATCGAGCAGGCCGAACTGCTGGAAGAGATGCTCAAGAAGGACGGGCACTCCCTGGATGCAGTCGTGAACTACGTGGTTTCCGAGGATGTCGTGGTGGAGCGCATGCTGGCCCGTGGTCGTAACGATGACAACGAGGACACCATCCGCACCCGCCTCGAGGTGTACCGCGATGAGACCGCCCCGCTGATCGATCACTACCAGGACATCCTGGTGAACATCGATGCAGAAGGCACCGTGGAAGACATTTCCACCACCACCCTGGACGCACTGGACAACTAGTTCCCCGTCCACCCGCCACGCACCGCTGCTTAGGCCGTGCGTGGTTTTCTTTTTTTCTCGACGCCAAACCCCGGGTAGCCCAGGGTGGCGTCGAAAAGAAGAACACACTTCAACAAACAGAAAGGCACTATCCCTCAATGGGCTTTCGCAAGAAGAACAAGGCCATCGCGGCCAAGACATCCGAGCAGCTGGACGCCATGCAGGCAGCCGGGGAGATCGTGGGCAAGGCTCTGCAGGCCGTGCGCGAGGCCGCCGAACCGGGTGTGAGCACCCTGGATCTGGACCGGATCGCTGAGGACATGATCCGGGGTGCCGGAGCCGTGCCCGCGTTCAAGGGCTACCAGGGATTCCCGGGATCGATCTGCAGCTCGGTCAACGAGATGATCGTGCACGGCATTCCTTCGGCGGATGTGGTGCTCAAGAGCGGTGACCTTGTGTCCGTGGATTGCGGAGCGATCCTCGATGGCTGGGTGGGGGATAGCGCCTGGACTTTTGGAGTGGGGGAGATCTCCGCGGAGGCGCAGAAGCTCAACGAGGCCACCGAATGGGTGCTGATGGAAGGGCTCAAGGCCATGGTGCCGGGCAATCGCCTCACCGATGTGTCCTGGGCCCTGGAGAAGGCCACCAACGACGCGGAAGAGAAGTTCGGGGTGGATCTGTTCATCGTCGATGGTTTCGGCGGGCATGGAATCGGACGCAGCATGCATGAAGATCCATACCTGGCCAACGAGGGCAAGCCCGGCCGTGGCCCGTTGATTCAGGAGGGATCGGTGCTGGCCATCGAACCGATGCTCACGCTGGGCACGGAGTACTCCAAGGTGCTGGAGGATGAATGGTCCGTGGTGACCGAGGACGGCTCGCTGGCCTCCCACTGGGAGCACACCGTGGCGGCTACTGCCGGGGGACCGCGCATCCTTACCCCGCGCTACTGATCAACCCGAGCTCTCCAATGAGCCAAGGATGGGCTTGGGGATGACCGGGCGCAGTTGAGCATGAGCCGTTATTTGCTATGAGCAGGGCAAAGGGCGTAAAGTCGCTCTTTGTCTTGCGAGTCAATGTGCTCGCAGCGACAAACGCTCACTGCCCAGCATGAAACGTGCTGGGAATGTTAGCGCAGTACAACGATCATTTTCTACATGTGTTGAAGGAAGTTTATGGCTAAGAAGGAAGGCGCCATCGAGGTCGAAGGTCGCATTGTCGAACCTTTGCCCAATGCGATGTTCCGCGTTGAGCTGGATAACGGGCACAAGGTGCTCGCACACATCTCCGGCAAGATGCGTCAGCACTACATCCGTATCCTCCCAGAGGATCGCGTAGTGGTTGAGCTTTCTCCATACGACCTCACACGCGGACGCATCGTATACCGCTACAAATAAGCCTCACTGATCGCGCCTGATGGGCGCATCATTTGAGCATGTGAGACTCATAACGTAAGCCTCCATACATCTTCGCGGGCAGCTGTAACCAGCAGCCCGTAACCCACCTTCGGCCGCGGCGGCTGAAGCCCGCACCACATTCTTCTCGGATTCTTCCGGAGGATAACTGTGCGGGGCGAGTATGGAGAAAACCGCCGTAACTATCCGGAAGGAATGCCTCATGGCACGTCTTGCTGGTGTGGATCTCCCACGCGATAAGCGCATGGAGGTTGCACTCACCTACATTTTTGGAATTGGCCCAAGCCGTTCCGCCGAGTTGCTGGAAAAGACCGGCATCTCTCCTGACCTGCGCTCCAAGGATCTCACTGACGAGCAGCTCACCGCTCTGCGTGACGTGATTGAAAACACCTGGAAGGTGGAGGGAGACCTCCGCCGCGAAATCCAGGCTGACATCCGCCGCAAGATTGAGATTGGTTCTTACCAGGGTCTGCGCCACCGTCGTGGTTTGCCAGTCCGTGGTCAGCGCACCAAGACCAATGCACGTACCCGTAAGGGTCCTAAGAAGACGATCGCAGGAAAGAAGAAGTAATGCCTCCAAAGACTCGTTCCGGCGCTCGCCGTACCGGCCGTCGCGTCGTCAAGAAGAACGTGGCCAACGGTCACGCTTACATCAAGTCCACCTTCAACAACACCATTGTGTCCATCACGGACCCTAAGGGTGCTGTTATTGCATGGGCATCCTCTGGCCACGTTGGCTTCAAGGGATCCCGCAAGTCCACTCCATTCGCTGCGCAGATGGCTGCAGAGTCTGCTGCCCGCAAGGCAATGGAGCACGGCATGAAGAAGGTTGACGTGTTCGTTAAGGGTCCAGGCTCCGGCCGCGAGACCGCGATTCGTTCCCTGTCCACCGCTGGCCTCGAGGTCGGCACTATCGCAGACGTGACGCCACAGCCACACAATGGTTGCCGCCCGTCCAAGCGTCGCCACGTCTAAAGATTAAAGAAAGGATAGGGATACATAATGGCTCGTTATACCGGCCCCATTACCCGTAAGTCCCGTCGCCTCCGCGTCGACCTCGTCGGCGGAGACAGCTCCTTCGAGCGTCGTCCATACCCACCGGGACAAGCAGGACGCGCTCGCATCAAGGAGTCCGAGTACTTGCTGCAGCTTCAGGAGAAGCAGAAGGCTAAGTACACCTACGGCGTGCTGGAGAAGCAGTTCCGTCGTTACTACGCCGAGGCTAACCGCCAGGCAGGCAAGACCGGCGACAACCTGGTCATCCTGCTGGAGACCCGCCTCGACAACGTGGTGTACCGCGCTGGTCTGGCTCGCACCCGCCGCCAGGCACGTCAGCTCGTCTCTCACGGTCACTTCACCGTGAACGGCAAGAAGATCAACGTTCCTTCTTTCAAGGTCTCTCAGTACGACATCATCGATGTTCGCGAAAAGTCTCGCGAGATGCTGTGGTTCGAAGAGGGCCAGGAACGTCTGGTTGACGCTGTGGTTCCAGCCTGGTTGCAGGTTGTTCCATCCACTCTGCGCATCCTCGTGCACCAGCTGCCCGAGCGCGCTCAGATCGACATCCCGCTGCAAGAGCAGCTCATCGTCGAGCTCTACTCCAAGTAGTAGAAAAACCCGGCTTTACTCCGTATTTTCCGTACTCCATCGCCTAGTCTGGGATGGATTACGGTTTCCCCCTCTACCGGCGTCAAATAGCGGTCGCCGACTAGGAGAATTTCAGACATGCTTATCTCACAGCGCCCAGCATTGACCGAGGAATACATCGATTCCTCCCGCTCCCGGTTCGTCATCGAGCCACTGGAGCCAGGTTTCGGTTACACCCTCGGTAACTCCCTGCGCCGTACCCTGCTGTCCTCCATCCCCGGAGCAGCAGTGACCTCTTTGCGAATCGAAGGTGTGCTCCACGAGTTCACCACCATCCCTGGCGTGAAGGAAGATGTTTCTGACATCATCCTGAACCTGAAGTCCCTGGTTCTTTCCAGCGACTCTGACGAGCCAGTGTCGATGTACATCCGCAAGGAAGGCGCAGGTGCCGTGACCGGTGCCGATGTTGCTCCTCCCGCAGGAGTAGAGGTCCACAACCCGGACCTGCACATCGCCACCCTCAATGACCAGGGCAAGCTGGATATCGAACTGACTGTAGAGCGTGGCCGTGGCTACGTTCCCGCAGCAGTGGCATCCAGCGAGATCGGCCGCATCCCTGTGGACCAGATCTACTCCCCAGTTCTCAAGGTCACCTACAAGGTCGAGGCAACCCGTGTGGAACAGCGCACGGACTTCGACAAGCTGATCCTAGACGTGGAGACCAAGAACTCCATCACCGCCCGCGATGCTATGGCATCCGCAGGTAAGACCCTGGTGGAGCTCTTCGGACTGGCACAGGAGCTGAACTTCGAGGCAGAGGGCATCGAGATCGGACCATCTCCACAGGAGACCGAGCACATCGCTGCCTACAACATGCCAATCGAGGACCTGAACTTCTCCGTTCGTTCCTACAACTGCCTCAAGCGTGAGGAAATCCACACCGTTGGTGAGTTGGCTACTCGCACGGAGTCCGATTTGCTGGACATCCGTAACTTTGGCCAGAAGTCCATCAACGAAGTGAAGATCAAGCTGGCCGGACTCGGCCTGGGCTTGAAGGATTCCCCAGAGGGCTTCGATGTCACTGAGATCGAAGGCTACGACGCAGCAACGGGCGATTTCGTAGACACCGAGGGCGAAGACATCGCGGAGTAAGTCGCTTTTCTAAGCGCTCACTAAACACCCACACGAGGAGAACTAATGCCTACCCCAAAGAAGGGCGCCCGTTTCGGCGGTTCTGCTTCCCACCAGAAGAAGATCCTCTCGAACATGGCAGCACAGCTGTTCGAGCACGGCGCTATCAAGACCACGGACGCAAAGGCCAAGCTGCTGCGTCCATACGCTGAGAAGCTGATCACCAAGGCTAAGCGCGGAACCCTTGCGGACCGTCGTAACGCCCTGAAGCTGATCCCGAACAAGGAAGTTATCGCTTACCTGTTCAACGAGCTCGCTCCAAAGTTCGAAGGCCGTGATGGCGGATACACCCGCATCATCAAGCTGGAGAACCGCAAGGGCGATAACGCTCCAATGTCCCAGATCTCCCTGGTGACCGAGGCTCTGGTTTCTACCGAGGCGGAGCGCGCTACCCGCGCGGCTGCTTCCAAGAAGGCAGACAAGGCCGAGGCTGCACCAGCTGAGGACGTTAAGGCTGAAGAGGCTCCAGAGGTTGAGGCTGATACCGCAACCGATGAGGCTGCTGAAGCTGAAGCAGTAGAGGCTGAAAAGGCCGAGGAAGCTGCTGAAGAAAAGTAAGCGTTAATTTCGCTGGCTTTTAGCCCGAATAAGGGGCGATGCACACCATAATGGTGGAGCATCGCCCCTTATTTTTTTTGCATTCCCATACATGAAATTGAATTTTCGCATGCCCGCAGAATTTCCTCGCTACGCTTGTCTTTTATGTATTCCACCAATGACACTGATCCTGCTCAGCTCCCCGGAGTTGCCGAATCTGCATTAGCGGATCAGCAGGAAAAGCCAAACGACGCGCCAAGTCCATTGACGCAGGTCGAATTCTCTGAGTCCACACTTCCCACTCACGATCCGGATGCTGACATGACCCCTGCCAAAGACGCGCAGTTATTTAATGCTTATGATCCTGATTCGCCCACCGCGATGCTGTGGGATGAGGCCCTTTTTACCGACGGCACCCCGCGGCCGCGTTATGTCTTCGCCATGGAAAAGCTGGCGGAAATCGGGTTGCAGGAACTGGAAAAGCGCAACGAGAAGATCGTGGAACTGGAGCGCCAGGAAGGCATCACTTTCCGCGTCACCGGGGAAGAAGAAGCCCAGGTTTTCCCGATGGATTTCATTCCCCGCATTATCAGCGAGGAAACTTGGGCGTTCCTCTCCGCAGGTCTGGAACAGCGCGCGAAGGCACTCAATGCATTCCTCGATGACGTGTACGGCCCAAAGAAGATTGTGGCCGCGGGCATTATCGAGGAAGAAGACCTGCAGCGAGCACCCGACTACAACGATGATGGCTACCTGCAGCCCCTGGGTTCCGTGCGTGCGCAGGTCTGCGGCATGGATCTGGTGTGCACCGATGAAGGCCGCTGGTTCGTGCTGGAAGATAACCTGCGCGTGCCCTCTGGCATCACGTTCTCCCATTCCATGCGCAAGATCCAAACCGAGCTCTTCGGTGAGGTCATGGACGGCTATGACGTGCATGACCCGGCAGATGCCTTCCCCATGATCCGGGAGACCATGGCTGCCTCCGTGCCACGCAATGCGAAGGATCCGCAGAACCCACAGATGGCACTGGTCTCCATCGGTGACTCGGACTCCGCATGGTTCGAGCACCGCCGCATCGCCGAGCTGATCGGTGTGCCCGTGGTGACTCCACCGCAGCTGGCAGTCATTGATGGATACCTGCACTACCAGGATGAGCAGGGCCAGCAGCACCCGCTGGACACGCTGTACGCCCGCATTGAGAAGGAGCAGCTGTTCTCCGCCGAGGGCTTCAACGGCGAGGTCCTGGGTGACGGGCTGCAGGATGCCCTTGCCGGTGAACGCCTCATCTTCGCCAATGCCTTCGGTAACGGCGTGGGCGATGACAAGGCAATCTACGCCTTCGTGCCACAGATGATCCGCTTCTACCTCGGGGAAGAGCCACTGCTGGATCAGGTCCCCACCTGCTTGTGCCACAAGCCAGGCGAGGTGGATGCGGTGCTCGAGCGTCTGGATGAGGTAGTGGTCAAGCCCGTGGACGGCTACGGCGGCAACGGCATCACCATCGGCCCAGAGTGCTCCGAGGAAGCCCTGCAAGAACGCGCGCGGGAGCTCAAGGCCAACCCGGAGAGGTACATCGCCCAGGACGTGGTGCGCTTGTCCACTCTGCCCACCTATGGCACGGACACCTCGGGCAACAGCACGATCCACCCACGCCACGTTGACTTGCGTGCCTTTGTGCACGTGCGCCCGGCTCAGCCAAATGGTTCATCCGCAGGTCACGCGGGCGACAATGGAAATGTGGCAGGGGTGGCGTCGGATACAAAGGACGCCGTGGATGCGAAAAACCTGACCGCGCACACGGTGCCGGCGGGGCTGACTCGAACGGCGGCGGCTGGCTCGCTGATCGTCAACACGTCCCGCGGTGGCGGTGGCAAGGACACCTGGATTCTCAAGCAGTCCACCGATTTCGCAGAGAACATCCCCGCTGCGGGTGCTTTGGCGGAGGAGGGTGACGCTAACTCGCAGGGCGCGCAGCAGTAATGGCGGGCCAGGAACGTGATGTTGCTCACGAATCAACGAGCGACGAGCAGTCTGCCATCCGCAACTTTCGAAACTGGGCCCGGCAGCAATTAGGATTTAGGCCTGTGAAGGATAAGCAGAAATCTCCGCTCCAGGAAAACCTCATACGCGAAGAAGAATCTGCAGGTGGCGGGACCTATCGCGAGAAGCGCTTATGGTCCGTCGACCGCTACGTTAAGGCCCCGGCGCTCTCCCCGGATGGCCGGTTGCTGGCGTGCATCGTGGTGGAACAGGATCAGTTCCCGTTGGCGCTCCAGATCCCGCTCGACGCCAAGGGCGAGCCCATTCCGGGCCAAGAACGCGAAGTGAAACTGCCCATCGATGGTGCCGTGCGGCACGTGTTGTACTCCCCGGACGGCAAGTGGTTGGCCTGCGAAGTGGCACCCGATGGTGGTGACCACGAGCAGATCTGGTTCGTGACCACCGACCCGGAAGATCCCAATGCCTACAACGTGGACCTCACCAATTTCGAGACTGTAGAGCTGGTGAGCTGGGAAGACGACCTGGTGGCGGTGAGTGCCTTTGATAAGGAAGGCAACGTGGAGGGCAAGCTGCTGAACCCGCTGACGGGAGAATCTTTCGTGGTGGATCGCCGCACCGGTGGCGCGCTGGTCCACTCCCGCGATATGCACTCGCTGTTCCGCGTGGGTTCGCGCGGTAATCGCGAGCTGCTGGCCGTGGAGCCGGATGGTTCGTGGAGCCCGCTGATGCCGGTGGATAATGGTTCCACCACTGACCAGGGCTTTGTGGTGCCGGATGGGGATTCCTACAGCGTGATCGTGCGCAGCGATCATTCCGCCGAGCGCTTCCGCTTGCTGCGCCTGACCCCGCGCCCGCATGGCTTTGACGTGAAGGTGCTGATGGAGCATGACGAGGCCGAGGTGGAGGAATTCACCGTGTCCTCCGATGGCACCACCGCGGCCGTGCTGTGGAACAACGATGGTTGGTGTGACCTGGAGATTGTGCGCCTTACTGAGGATGGTGCCGAGGTGATTGTGGTGCCGGAGTTGCCGTCTCTGATTGCCTCCACGCCCTCGCTGACCGCCGATGGCAGCCGCCTGGCCGTGGCAGTGTCCGGGCCGGAATTCCCGCCCAGCGTGGTGGTGTTTGATATCAACTCCCGCAGCTGGGTGGGGGATCGCTTCCGCGTGGCTGCCTCCGCCCTTGGTGAATTGGTGGTGGGCGTGGAAGCCGGGTTGCTTTCCGAACAGCCCAAGGACCAGCGTGGCCGTGAGGTGCTCTCCGTGTGGGGCACCGCGGAAATCATCCCGGAGCTGCACACTTATGAGGCGCGCGATGGCCTGCAGCTCTCCGGTTGGCTCTACCAAGCGGTGGGCAGAAACCCATCAGAGCCCGCGCCCATGGTGGTGTATTTCCACGGCGGTCCAGAGGGGCAGTCCCGCCCGGAGTACAACAACGTGATGCGTAAGCTGGCCGCCGCGGGTTACTCGGTGTTCCAGCCGAACGTCCGCGGTTCGCTGGGCAAGGGCAGGAAGTTCTCCCAGGCCGATGACCGTTATGGGCGCTTCGCAGCGCTCGATGACGTGGAAGATTCGCTGGACTATTTGATCGACGCCGGGTTGGCCACCGATGGTAATGCCCTCATCATGGGTCGTTCTTATGGCGGTTATCTGGTGCACGCTTCCCTGACCCGGCATGCCGGCCGTTGGCTGGGCGGAATTGCTGCCTGTGGCATGTCTGATCTGGAGACGTTCTACCGAGATACTGATCCCTGGGTGGCCGCTGCGGCACTGCCGAAGTATGGCGATCCGCAGCTGGACAAGCAGTTGCTGGAGGAAGCCTCCCCGCTGCGCAACCTGAAAAAGGTGAAGGTTCCGGTGCTTTTCATCCACGGACAACAGGACTTCAACGTTCCCGTGTCCGAGGCGTACCAAGCCATGGGTGTGCTGACCGCCCATGGAGTGGATACGGAATTACTGCTCTTTGATGATGAAGGCCACAATTTTGAGCGCCTTCCCAACCGATACGAGATGGCTCAGCGCATCCTCAAATTCTGTGAAAGGGTTTTCCATGAATAATTCCACGCACGCCTCTGATTCTGCGGCTAGTTCTGCTGCTTCCGCGGCTGTAACGCCTGCTCAAGCCTGGGACGCCGCGAAGTCCTACTCAGGCGTAGATGAAAACCTGCTGGAGCAGCTCACTGAATGGCGCCGCCACGTGCACCAGAACCCGGAGCTGAGCTACAAGGAGTTCCAGACCACGGATTACATCGCCTCTGCCCTGGAAGAACTGGGCTTTGAGGTGCGTCGCTTCGAATTCGGTAGCGGCCTGGTGTGCGATATCCCGGCTGCGGATGGCTCCACCAGCAAGGATGTGGTGGCGCTGCGCGCGGATATCGATGCGCTGCCAATGGAGGAAACCACCGGTTTCGATTTCGCCTCCACCAACGAGGGCGTTTGCCACTCCTGTGGCCACGATGCACACACCGCGATGTTGCTGGGCGCGGCCACTTTGCTGGCCAAGAACCCACCGAACCGCCCCGTGCGTTTGATCTTCCAACCCGCCGAGGAAACCATGCCAGGCGGCGCGGTGGATTGCGTGAAGGAAGGTGCAGTGGAGGGTGTGGATCGCATCATCGCCCTGCACTGCGATCCGCATCGCGTGGTGGGAGACGTGGGTGTGCACGCTGGTGCCATCACGTCCTCGAACGCCAAGCTGGAGGTCACGCTGCAAGCCAGCGGCGGGCACACTGCTCGCCCGCATGAGACCGGGGATATTGTTTATGCCCTCTCCACCGTGGCCACTGGTGTGGCGCAGGTGGTGGACCGGCGCATTGATCCCCGTTCCGGAACTGTGCTGACCTGGGGTTCCATCCAGGCCGGTGCGGGTGCGCCAAACGTGATTCCCGCCAAGGGCACGCTGGTGGGCACCGTGCGTTCTGCCAGCCGCGATACCTGGGCTGAGCTGCCCGAACTGATTCCTCCAGCCATCCGCGCGATCGCCGAGCCTTATGGCGTGCAGGTGGATGTGAACTACGTGCAGGGTGTTCCTCCCGTGGTCAACGATGATGCCTGCGCGGAGATCGCCGCCCGTGCGGTCACCGACGTACTGGGTGAGCAGGGCGTGGGCGAGGCCCTGCAGTCCTCCGGTGGCGAAGACTTCGGTTGGTACACCGAGGAAATCCCCGGAATCTACCTGCGCCTGGGCGTGTGGGATGGCGAGGGTCCGGAGACGGATCTGCACCACCCAGCCTTCGCCATGGATGAACGCGCGCTGGTTATCGGCGCCACCGTGTTTGACCGTTTTGCCCGTTTGGATCGATGAGCCAGACAGAACACAACGAGGCACCTGTTTCTGAGACCGGGCCAGTTTCTGAGAGCATCCGGGTGCGCCTGGATGTCTCCTACGACGGAACCGATTTCCACGGATGGGCCGCCCAAAAAGGTGGCCTGCGCACCGTGCAGGGCGTGCTGGAGGAGAAGCTTTCGCTGGTCACGCGCCATCCCATCACGCTGGTGGTGGCTGGCCGCACCGATGCAGGCGTGCATGCCGATGGCCAAGTGGTGCACGTGGACATCCCCGTGGAGGCCTTTGCCCAGCGCTCCCTGACCCGTCCGGAGGACTTGGTGCGCAGGCTTTCCCGCATGCTCCCGCCGGATATTCGCCTCTCAGCGGCTGTGAAAGCGCCGGAGGGTTTTGACGCGCGTTTTTCTGCCCTTCGACGCCACTACGTGTACCGCGTAACCACCTCTGACGCAGGACCCCGCCCAGTTCGGGCACGGGACACCGCGGTGTGGCGGCATTCCGTGGAGTTGGACAAGGTGCAATCAGCGGCCGAAGCTCTGCTGGGTCTGAATAACTTCGCCGCGTATTGCAAAGCCCGCGAGGGCGCGAGCACCATCCGCGAACTGCAGAGATTCGAGTGGCGCGATGTGTCCACCGCGGCCGAGCCGGAAACCTATGAGGCGCACGTGGTGGCAGATGCGTTCTGCTGGTCCATGGTGCGTTCGCTTGTTGGTGCCTGCCTGACGGTGGGCGAGGGGAAGCGCTCGCAGAGCTTCACCGGCGACTTGCTGCAGGAAACCGAGCGCAGTTCTGACGTGCCCGTGGCACCCGCCAATGGATTGAACCTGGTGCAGGTGGATTACCCGGCTGATGCAGAGCTGGCTGAGCGGGCATTGGCCACGCGCGCGGTGCGCACGCAGGAATAGTTCGACCTTCGGGGGGCTCGTTCAGCTTTCTTATTTAGCCGTGCTGAGCAGCAGTGACATCAACCTGCTGGTTGCGGCCGGCCCAGAGTCCGGCGAGAGCTTGCGTCGAAATCAAGATAATCAACAGGATCAGCACCGCCTGCCAGGACTCGGTGATATCGTGCAGCATGCCCGCGCCCACGGGACCGATGGAGGAGAGCGCGTAACCGGCGGTCTGAGACATCGCGCCGAGGGCCGCCGTGGACTGCGCGTTTGCTGAGCGCAGCAAGGCCAGGGAGAACGCGATGCCGGTGGCCACGCCGTTGCCGATGCCGAAGAGCAGAGCGAAGATCAGCGCGGTGTTCACGGGTGCGAAAGCCAGGCCAGCCAATCCCGCGCCCAGCAGTACGGAACCGGAAACCGTGGCCCATACCTGCGAGCGGGTGCGGTGCACCAGTACGGAAACTACGAGCGCGAAGATGGCCGCGGTGGCGTTAATCCACATGAGCATCGCGGAGCCTGATTCCAGGCTCAGGCCGCGATCCAACAGGATGGTGGGCAGCCATGCGCTGACCGTGTAGAACGTGACGGAGAGGACCGCGAAGTACACCGTGACCGCCCAGGCCAGGGGATTTCGCCAGAGGACGGCGTTGCACGGAGCCTGCTGAGCCTGGGCGCGGAGCGGCTTGGCGGAGATGTGTGGCAGCCAGAGGGGAATCGCAATGAGGGCGAGGATCACCCAGATGAACAGTGCAAGCTTCCACGAACCGAAGGCATGCGCTAGCGGGACCGTGCCCGCGGCCGCCAGAGTGGGGCCAGCGTAGAGGGAGACGGTGTAGATGCCCATGAGCACGCCCGATTTATCCGGGTAGCGGGCCTTGATGTAGGTGGGGAGCAGGACGTTGCCGATGGTGATGGCCACGCCGATCACGGCCATACCTGCGAAAAGCACAGGTGTGGCGGGGATGAGTCGCAGGCAGAAACCAATGATGAGTAGGCCGAGCGCAAGGAGGATCATGCGGGCGAGGCCTTGTCGCCGACCCCACGTGGGTGCCCTGGAGGAGAGCACCACGAACGCCAGCAGTGGAGTGGTGGTGAGCAACCCGGTGAGCGTGGAACCGAGGCCAAGCTCCGCGTGGATATCCGGGGCCACGAACGCCACCGACGTGATGGCCGGGCGCAGGTTAAGCCCAACGAACAGCACGGAAAGCGCAGCCAACCAGAGGGCGGGGCGGTTAGCTGAGCGTGCTTTAGGCTCTATCTCAGTCTGCGAAGTTGGCTGGCTCAGCTGCGAAGAGGGTTTTTCCTGAGGAGCACTGTGGCCGGTAGGCATGGGAAGATCCTCGAGATCGCTGGTGCATGAACCCGCCCCACGTTAGTCCCCCGTGTGTTGCAGACCCGGAACTGGGTTGGAGACTATGCGCGAAGGCTGGGTAGCTTGGGGCGCCGCGAACAGTGGCCAGAACCGGCGGCTGAATCCGGCAGCAGGCTGGTGAACCTTACCGATGAGCTCGCCATGCACGGAATCCAAACGGATGAGCACGTCGAAGTGGATGCCTTCCAAGCGAACGTCCTTGTCATCGCTGATTCCCTTTGGCACCACGACCCGACACACGGAAGGATCCCACGCATGCTTCCACGCTTCAACCAGGGAGTCAGTGTGGTTCATGCCCATCGAGTCAGTCTTGAGCAAACGGAACCATTGGTGCTTGGGAGGCGGAGCCAGGTTCCCCAAGACCAGGATCGTGGACCCGGGTACCGGATGCACCGAGACGGAATTCCCGGAGACATCCATGCCTAACAGCCACGGCGTGGGCCCAGCAATGGACACAGATGCCGGAGCCCCGGCGTCTTTGAGAGAACCCTCCCCAGGCGCGGAATCACTCCGGACCACCAAAATCCCGCACGCGGCAGCAGCACAGTTCATTCTCCCGGCCAGCTCAGCTGCGATTCCCAGCGTTGTTTGCCGAGCCGATCCCAATGGGCCAGGCACCAACCGCTGAGCAGCCAACACACTCCGCTGATCATCGCCAGCCCCCAAGGAATCCAGGAGATGAGCTGTGGAGAGCGAGGTTGGCGTCGGAAAAGAAAAGAAATCAGAAGACACCGCCACGGCATCAAACCACGCCAGCTCCGATTCCCCCGCTTGCCGAGCCTGTCGATGCACCCACCACGCGCCAGCCCCCGTAGCGAGAAAGATCAACCCGCACAACAGGCCTAAGAAAATAATGCCCACTGACATTCCCCGCTCTTCCTGAACCCCCCGGTTCGCGTGCAACAATGCTCCTCACTCTAATCGCTCATCGTCGTGCGGGCAGCGCCAAGAGCTGCAATGATCAGTGGGCACACGCAAAACTTCGGGGGAAGGGGAGTGCGCAGCCATGCGTACCACGGGGATTCAGGTTTCGGGATACAGCTTTTTGTTGCGTCGGTTGGAATTGGCGCTGGTGATCGGGGATCCGCGCATGGCGCATGACCCGCTGCGTTCCCAACGCCGGGCGGTGTTCGTGGGAGTGCTGGTTAGCCTGCTCATCGCAGGTGGCGCGGTGATGATGGGGCTGTTGCGACCACACCCCAATATCAATGATGCGGATCTGGTGGCCGATGAATCCGGCACCCTCCACGTGCGCCTTGAGGACGGCTTTCACCCCATCACCAACGTGGCCAGCGCCCGGTTGATCCTGCGCGAGCCGGTTGACATGCAGCAATCCACCGCCGAGCAGCTTGCCAAGTTTCCCCACGGTGATCCGGTGGGCATTCCGGTCGCGCCGGGCCTCGAGCAAGCCCCCGGTCGAGAACTACTGTTTTGCGAGCCGGGAGTGGTGCTGGCCAGCACGCATGTGGAGTGGCGCGAGCATGCCGTGCTGCAGGCACCCAGTGGTACCTGGTTGGTCAGTGGGAAGGATCGTTTTCTTATCGACGCCACCGCTCCCCGCGCTTTCGGCGCCTCTTCTGTGGCTGCGAGTGACAAGTTGGTGGAGCAGTTGGAGCGCCGTCCTAACGTGCAGATGCCGCAGGGAGAAACGGGATTGATGGCTCCGTTTGACGTGGCTGGCCGGGTACTTCTGGCAGGTGAGAGGGCATTCATGGCCACCCAGGGTGGAGTGGCGGAATTGACTGGGCCGCAGCGCGCGTTGGCGGAAACGTTGAGTAATGTCCCGCCGATCCCCGTGAATCTCGCGGATGCAGTGCAGCAGCCCGGCGCGGAAGTCCTGGCTGGGGTGCCGAAGGAGGATGTGGATTGGGCGGAACCTGCGAAGCTGTGCGTTGGCGAGCAGGGATTAGGAGAGCCGGAAGAGCTGGCAGATTCTGATTTCGCGGCGGATGCTGGGTTGGGGGATAAGGCCGAGGAGCTGGGTGTTGCTCGCACTCCTGAACAAGCTGCGTATGACGGGCCCGGTTATGTGGGGCCGAGAGGGACGCTCGCCGCGGTGACTGAGCGGGGATTCGCGTTGATCAGCGAATCCGGCGTGCGCTTTAGCGTGGGATCGCAGGAAGACCTCACCGCCTTAGGTTTTGCGGAGCCCAGTCATGCTCCGTGGCGGGTGATTTCCGCGCTGCCCGATGGTGGCTTGCTCTCTGAGGAAAATGCGCGAGTCACCAGCGTGGCGACCAGTACCAGTGCCAACACCGCAGAGAGCGCGATTGGGACGCTGTAATCGCGTGGGGTTTCGCTGACCGGCTGACTGTTGACGGTGGTAAGTGTTGTTGGAGTTTGGTGGGGTTCAGGGGTCCGGGAGCCATCGTGGACCTCCCGGAGGGACCACGCTTTTTCCACGGCTGCTTGCGGGTCCGCCACGAGGAGGGGAGTGTCCCCATCTAGCGGTGCACCGCCCGGGATTGCGGTGGAGGTGAGCACATCTACGATCTCCCGCGGACTCAAGAACGGGGCAATCTCCCACACCAGCGCCGCTGCTCCCGTGACCACCGGGGCGGCGAAGGACGTGCCGTAGAACGCATCCGGACCTCCGATGATGGTGCGCGGACCGGCTTCTGTCTCGAGCGTCCCGCTGACAGGCCCGCCCGGCGCGTAGAGAACCCCAGCCGCGCCGGGCGCTGTGTATTCTGCGGGAATGCGACCAGCATTAAGCCCAGGAGAATCTGGGGTTTGTTCGGAACTGCGTTTTTCCACGGCACCCACTGAAAGCACGTCCGGGATGCTGGCGGGGAATGGCGCGGAGAAATCCTCGCACTGGCCACGATTGCCCGCCGATGCCACGATCAGGGCTCCCTCGCGTTGCGCGGACAGCACCGTTTCGCGGAGCTCGGGGATATCCTCGCAGGCCACCATGGAAATATTGATGATGCGGGCGTGCATATCTCGAGCTGCGTTGATGGCCTGGATGAGATCAGCCACCGTGCCTTGTGGGCTATCTTCCCGGGGAGAATGCCGCAACGAGTGAAGCTTTGCGGCAGGCGCCATTTGCTTGATCACGCTGGCCACCACCGTGCCGTGCACGATGCAGGAACTGCAATCCCCGGTTGTTCCGGGATTGGCAGCCCCCGTGTCGATCACCGCAATGCTGATATCGCGTCCCGTGGCAAGTTCCGGGGATACCGGTGCCACGTCCAGCGGGATGCTGGGCCCGAATTGCGGAACATCACAGTTCAGGGGAGAAGTCATTAACCGATTCCCCGAATCCACTCAAACAACCCGGTGCTGTGCAACGCCAGGGGAATAGCCAGTGCGAAGCTCGCGCTTTCCAGCACATCAATCAACCGCCCAGCCATGGGTGAGCGCACGGTGATGGCAGGGGCGAGAAGCACTAGGAATATCACCGCGCCGAAATTCACGTGGATGGCCACCCATAGCAGGATGAGCGCAGCCATGGTGACCACCGCAACTGCGTGGATTGGCCGGGCTCCGCGAGCACTCAACCCGACCATGGCGGTGGTGAGAGCCAGCGCCACCAGCCACCAACTCGGGGAAGAACCCCACGGAATGAGCTGATAGATGCACGCCACGATGACTGTGCAAAGGGCCACCACCAGCGCAGAATGAATCTGAATTACGTTCCCGCTGGAACTGGGCACTGGTTCTTGGAAAAGGCCAGTGGCAGGGACCCTGGGGAGTTTGATCCTCGCCACCGCGATGGCGATCTGCCCAGAAAAGGTGAGGCTGATCAGCGCTAAAAGAAGCGTCAAGCCCGGCACCACGTTCAGTGCAGCGAAAATGGCCGCGGTGATGGTGACCACCCTGGCTGGCCCCGGCCGCCACACCAGCAATGCAGCGCATACGCACGCGCACAAGACGTTGATGTTCAACCCCAAACCGAACCCCAGCAGTGCTGCCACGTAGGTGTAGCGCTTATCAACCAACGAACCCGCGGCTGCACACACAGCAGCTAATGCGGTGAGGAGCAGCAGCGCAATCGTTGTCAGATTCAGGGGAGCGTTCGCAGTGGCCAAGCCCAGCTGTTCGCCCGTGTGGTGAGCCAATGGATGGAACAGTGGCTCGGCGCGGATGCTGAATAGCGAAACAATGCCCGCAGCAACCCACGGTGCGGGGTTCGACCCCACTGGCCCCGTTAACTGATCCACTGCCTCCGTGTGTGGCTGCGGTGTAGTCAGCACATCGAGAGTGAGCAGCTCACCCGGCCGGACTTCCGCGTCCTTCAAGGTGTGTTCCGGGCGAATGACGTTCATGCTGCGGGACAACACCCAATGCTGCCCAGGCTGCATGTCGCACTCTTGCGCCACCAGATGTGGAATGAGTTCCGCAACCGGCACATGATCCGCAATGGCTGCGTTGATAGTGGCCCCGGATTGCGGCACGGAAATACTAACTGCCAGCATGATTGCCCCCTATGGCAAGAGATTCCCCCGAAAATGATGCGACCCGTCACACACTAGTACTCGCTGCGGACAGTTGCCTGTCGGATTCACAGATTCGTCCGGTGGACTAGCCACTGTCCCGTGCCCGTGGCACACTATGACCCAACGGCAATTCATGGGGATGGATTGTGGCGTCATTTCTTGGGGGATGACGGGGGAGAAAAACTTGGGGGAGGAAATGATCCATGCAATCGCAAGCGCCACCGACGCTGCCGAAAGATAAACAGCCGTTCATACGCATGCTGATGCCTGCTGTCATGCTGGTGGCGGTCATGGGGATGATCGGCGCGATGGTGCTTTCAGGCGCTGGGCGTTCACCGATGACGTTCATCTTTCCGCTGATGATGCTGGGCTCGATGGCAATGATGTTCTCACCCGGTACCAATGTGGATGAGTTGCGGCGAGCATTCCACCGGCACTTGGATGCGCTCAAAGATTCCCTGCAGCGCACTCGTGGTGAGCAGCTGGAACGGATGGCTCAGGCGTATCCGGATCCGCACACGCTGTGGACTCATCTGCTTACCGAGGCGGATGTCACCGCCGCGCCGGGAATCGTGCGCTTGGGCACCGCAGTGCAGGCTCCAGAAGATCCGCTGGAGATTCCCGTGTCCGCGCCACCGGAAGACCTAGAACCGGTGTGCGCCATGAGCTTGCGAGATTTGGCTTTGCACACCGCCACCATCGAAGCACCCGTGGCGGTTGACCTGCATAGTTTCCACTGCGTGGTCCTCACAGGGCTAGGTGCGCAGGGCTTGGCCAATGCCATGCAGGCGCAACTGGTGATGCAGGATGCAGACGTGCTGAGCATCGCGGGCCCCTTTCAGGAATGGTTGCCCCATGATGGCCCGCGGAAGTTCCGTTTCTGCGATGGATCCCACCCCGTGACCAGCGGAGCGGTGGTGGTGGAACCATCAGCGGAATGGTTGGAAACTGCCAAGGGACAAGGGTTGCTCTTGCATATTGAAAGTGAGCCTGAGGGCGGTGTGCTCTCCGCGTGGACCATGGATGGTTGGGCACCGTTCGGGGTGGCTGATTTCCTCTCCACGGTGGAGCTTGCTCAGGTCTGCCGGGCCCGTTCACTGGTGCGCGGATCCACGAGCTTGCTGGAGCTTCCAGGCGGGGATCTGCGCGCACCGATCGGGCATTCCGGGGCGCCCGTGTACTTGGACATCAAGGAATCTGCGCTGGGCGGCATTGGCCCGCATGGGTTATGCATTGGGGCCACTGGATCCGGAAAATCGGAATTGTTGAAGAGCATCGTGATCAGCTTCGCGCACAGCCATTCGCATAGGGAGCTGAACTTCATCCTCGTGGATTTCAAGGGTGGCGCGTCGTTTTTGGGCATGGAACGTTTGCCGCATACCAGCGCGGTGATCACCAACCTGTCCGATGAGGCCGGTCTGGTGGATCGCATGCAGGATTCCTTGCTGGGTGAGATGCATCGTCGTCAGGAGCGCTTGCGTGCTGCGGGTTTGACTACCGCCCGCCAGTTCAACACGCAATTCCCGGGAGAGATGCCCGCGCTGTTCATCATCGTGGACGAGTTCTCGGAGCTATTGCATGCGCGTCCCGAGTTTGCCGAGGTCTTTGCAGCCATCGGGCGCCTGGGTCGCAGCCTGGGGATGCATCTTCTGCTCGCGAGCCAGCGCTTGGAAGAAGGCAGATTGCGTGGTTTGGAATCCCACCTTTCCTATCGAATAGCTCTGCGCACGTTCTCGGCTGCGGAGTCCCGGGCGCTCATCGGATCCTCCGCGGCGTATGAACTTCCTGCCACCCCGGGTGCAGCCATCCTTTTTGCTCACGACGCCACCCGGTTCCAATCCGCGTATGTCTCCGGCCCGGAACTTCCCCGGGATCAGCGCCTCATCAGGCGGTTGGGTATGGAGGTGGAGTCCACCACGACGACCGTGGAACTGGTGGTGGATCGACTCGCAGCCCCGACTCACAACCAAGTGTGGTTGCCGCTATTGCCAACTCACCTTCCTGCGTGGGAGATCCTCAAACCAGTGGATTCACTGCAAGCCCAGGTAGCGCTGGAGGATTTGCCCTTTGAGGGTGAACAAATTCCCTATGTGGTGGATATGAACCGACGACACTGGGCAATCGTCGGCCAACCGCGAACGGGCAAAACCGGGTTCCTCCGCGCGCTGATCACCGGGTTAGCGCTCTCCAGCCCGGGGGTTCCGATCTACGTTTTCGACCCGGGTGGATCGCTCCGGGATTTGGCGCGATTGCCACAGGTGGCAGCGGTGGTGGGTGCAGATCAGTTATCCAGGTTGCTCGATGAGGTTGAGCTGCTGGATGGCCCGCGGGTGCTGATCATCGACGGGGTGGAGCAACTGGGAGATGAGGAACAGCGAGTGATTCGCTTTGTCACCACCGGCATGGAACAGGGTCTGCACGTCGCGGTCAGCTCCCTGCGATGGAACTTCCGCCCCGCATTGCGGGACATGCTCACCGGCATCATCGAATTCAAGATGACCGCCCTCGATGCTCATTTCCGCGATGCCCAGCGCAGTTTGCCAGAAGTGGCTGGACGGGCAGTTTCCCACCGTGGAAAGCACATCCAAATAGCTGTGGTGACTCCGCAGGATATAGAACATGTGCGCCGCGTTACTGCGGAAAGAGGCGAGCTGGACCGGCAGATGAAGGTGCTGCCGGAGGTGCTCCATCGGGTGGAAACCTCCCCGGAATCCTTTGCCGTTGGTGGGCCCACCTTGGATTCTGTGGTGTGGGATTTCGCGACGTTCCCGCACTTCATCGCGGTGGGACAGTCCGGCTCTGGTGTGACCACGGCTTTGCAGGCAGTGATCGATGGCGTGGGGGCACAGGGTGGCGTCGAAAAGAAATTCCTCATCACGGACGCCCGGCGCGGATTGCTCGGCAACAGTGGCTACGCGACCCCCGAGCACTTCCGGGATGAATTGCGAGGATGGGCCGAGATTTTGCGTGCGCGGATCCCTTCCGCAGAGGTGACAGCGGAGCAACTCAAGAGACGCACGTGGTGGCACGGTCCCGAGCTGTTCGTGGTGGTCGACGATGCCGACGTTGACCCCGGACTCGATCCGCTCATCCCCTTGCTGCCCTATGCGGGTGATATCGGGCTGCACGTGGTGATGGGCCGGCGGTCCGGTGCCTTCGCCCGCGCTAGTTATCAACCGTTGCTGCAGGCCATGCGGGATCAAACCGTGTGGTTGCTGCTCAGTGCGCCTCGGGAAGATGGCCCGATCGCCGGGCAGAAATTGTGTCGACGCCCACCTGGACGAGCCATGTTTGTCCATCGAGATCCGTGGTTGGTGCATGTCGTGACTCAGAACGCGGGGGACAAACTACCGCAGTCGATGAATGGAGCGAACTCATGAGCAGGACAGCGGGAACCGAGCGGGGTAAACATCGCAGAGATGAGCCGGCTGTGGAGATCACCACCTCGATGACGCGCGAGGACATGGGCATTCTGGCCAAGGCGGTGGCTCTGCAGGAATCAGGCATTTTGGTGCATGCGCTGACGGTCACGGATCTCTCGTCGGGATTCAGTGTGACCGGTACCGGTGCGCTGCCGGAGGATCCTTTCAAAGCTGGGGAGGACGAGCCGCGTTTCCGGGGAAGTTCTTTGGGTTTGCGGAACCTGGAGGTTCTCCGTGAATTGGTCGCGGATGTGATTGAGCAAAGGCGTGCTCATCCCGAATGGGCGCACATTGATCCGCCAGGAGGTCGGACGACTTTCCCTTGGGGAGTGGGGATGAAGGAACCCGATGTGCTGGTGGCGGGCATGCACGCGGGAACGATCGCGGAGTACCTGCGGTGTGTGGGAATGCGGGCGCGGACGGTGGACGTGGATCAAGCCCTGCGCATTCATGCGGACTTGCGGGATGTGCAGCAAGAACTGGATCTGGCTCCGGGGGAGGCGGGCGCCGGAGATTTCGGCGCTAACGAGCGTGCGCATGGTGGCGGAGAACGCGGGACGGCTATGGCTTTGGATGCTCGTGAAGGTTCAGAGCCGAAGTACGTGGTGAGTTTCTCAGGAGAGGGAGACAGCGAAGAGCTAGCTGGTTTCGAGGATGAGGAAGCTTCGCGGACAGTAGAGGCGCGAGAGTCGCGTGCGGGCAGGGAGAATCGGGCGGTGTCCGTGCCTGATGGTCGCGCTTTACGCATTGCGGTGATGGCCACGGTGGCCATAGTGAGTGTGGCAGGGATTGGGGCTTTACTGACGCTTGCACCCGGTGGCGAGAAAGGCGGCCCTGATGCCACGATGGCTAATTCCGCGGTGGTTGAGGAAAGCCCGTCGACCGTGCCGGAAACGAGCACTTCCCTAGCTCCCGCGACCACCACTGCTACGCCTAGCGAAAGCGCCGAAAAGCCGTGGAGTGAGCATCGGGTAGCGGGGGAGCAAGTGGTGACAGCTTCTGCGGAACGCGCAGAGATCCCCGTGATGATGGATGCCCCAGGGTGGAATCGCGCCGGGGCCACGGCGAAACGAGAAGAGTTTATGTCTGCCGATGAAGGGATGCGCGTGCTGGTCTCAGCCACGGCAACTCCAGTGGACTCCCAGGAGAAATTGGATGAGGCGGTGCTGCGTGCCCTGGAAGGCATGGCCGAGATCCGCGTGGCCAACCGAGGGCCCGTGAGTTACGAGGAGGTCTATCCAGACTCCACTACTCTCTGGCACGTCAGGTTGGTGGATGGCTATCAGGTATCCATCGGCTGCCAATTCCGGGAAGTGACGGGAGAGCGCCTGCGCGCCTGCGATACCGCAGCGCAGAGTGCTCGGGTGGATCTGCTGCGTTTGAATGCGAATCACGAATAATGCTCGGGATGTGGCGGGGCGGTGTGAAATCCCGAAGTTCTGGGCTCGCGTGAACTTTCTGGGCTGATGCGGAGTCAGATGTCCTACGTGGGGGTTGTGCTGCCGCAGGAACCAGCAGTACACGGGGACACACTGGCAAGTGAAGAAACGGTACTAACTAACTAGGGGGAGGCTCATCATGAGCTTTAAGACAGACGTTCAGACAATGAACACCGCAGCAAGCAACGTGGATCGAGTGAACGCTGATGTGCAGGGCGAGCTTCGTCGGCTTCAGGGTGTGGTGGATGACATCGCCGCCAGTTGGAAAGGCGAGGCGCAGAACTCTTTCGCCGGCCTGATGCAGCGCTGGAATGACAATGCTCGCGATCTGCAGGACGCGCTCAACAGCATCGCGGAAAACCTGCGTGCGAATGCTTCCGGATTCGATGAGGCAGAGGCGCAGAACGTCTCCGCATTCAACAACTAACGAGTTAAACCACTCAAACCTGCGGGATCTATTCCGCCTCACCAATTCACTCAAGGAGTTCAGATGATTCACTACAATTTCGCCAACATCGGCCAGGCTGCTGATGACATCACCGGCACCGCAAAGCGCATCGATGGCATCCTCGATGACTTGAAAAAAGACCTGCAACCACTGGTCACCGAGTGGGAGGGTGAATCCGCCACCTCGTACCAGGCAGCTCAGAAGAAGTGGGATGACAGCGCCCAGGACCTCAACTACGTATTGGGTGAGGTTGCTCGCGCAGTCCGCGATTCCAACGATCGGATGAGCCAGATCAACACCAACGCGGCAAACAGCTGGGCATAAGTAACCAGCCCCAGATCCTCTGAATGGTGAGTTGCTTCCCATTTCAGGGGATTTGGTCTATTCCCCCAGCGTGGGTAATATTTATCAGGTTGCGAACTCCCCCACGGGGAGAGTTCTTCTGTTCGTGGGTCACAACCGGCCGCCGCGAACAGACCGTGAAACTTATCTGGCAAGACATGTCCTGCCTGATCAGAAGTGATAATTCACACCGAATCAATCACATCTAGCTTTCTCACGGGAGCAGCGCCTGGCTGGCAGTTCCAAGAAGACCAAGGAGTCCAACGTGACTACTTTTCACCCAAAGAGCGGTGACATTACCCGTAAGTGGTACGTCATCGATGCCACTGACGTGGTTCTGGGCCGCCTTGCCGTGACCGCAGCTGATTTGCTGCGCGGCAAGAAGAAGGCTTACTACGCACCCAACGTTGACTGTGGCGATAACGTCATCATCATCAACGCTGACAAGGTTCACATCTCTTCCAACAAGCGGGACCGCGAAATGCGCTACCGCCACTCCGGCTACCCAGGTGGCCTGAAGTCCATGACCCTCGGTCGCTCCATGGAGCTGCACCCAGAGCGCGTTGTGGAAGAAGCGATCCGCGGCATGATGCCACACAACAAGCTGTCCAACGCTTCCATCAAGAAGCTGCGCGTCTTCGCCGGCTCCGAGCACAACCTCCAGGCTCAGAAGCCTGAGACCTTCGAGATCAAGCAGGTGGCACAGTAATGGCTGATTACAACGAGAACAACGATTCCGTAGACAACAACGAAAACTTCGAAGGCGAGTACACCGCCGCTGACGCTGTCAACGAAGAGTTCGTCGCCACCATCGGTGATGCAGTCGCTACCGAGTCCGCTGAGGACGAGGAGCAGGCTGCACCAGTGCTGTTCGAAGGCACCATCCAGACCGTTGGTCGTCGTAAGGAAGCCGTGGTCCGTGTTCGCATGGTCCAGGGTTCCGGCCAGTTCATCTGTAACGGCCGCACCCTCGAGGATTACTTCCCTAACAAGCTGCACCAGCAGCTGATCAAGGCTCCTCTCGTCCTGCTGGATCGCGAGAACCAGTTCGACATCGTCGCCAACCTCAACGGTGGCGGACCTTCCGGCCAGGCCGGCGCATTCCGCCTGGCTATCGCCCGTGGTCTGAACAAGTACAACCCAGAAGAGCGCGGCGAGCTGAAGAAGGCAGGATTCCTGACCCGTGACGCTCGTGCCGTGGAGCGCAAGAAGGCTGGTCTGCACAAGGCACGTCGTGCACCTCAGTACTCCAAGCGCTGATCTATTACACGCGCTTTTATCCGACTGGTTCGCGCTGCTCCGGCAGTGTTTCCCAGCTGGGTGCCCACCGCTTTCCCCATAACCCAGTTGCACAAACTGGGCAGGGGAGAGCGGTTTTGTGCGTTGAGGGGTAAATCGGGGCAGGAGTGGCGTCGGGAAAGAAAGAAAACCCCCCGACCTCCCGCTGGGCCCACGGGGAGGGTGCGTATATTAGGACGCTATGGGAAAACTCTTCGGAACTGACGGCGTGCGCGGCTTGGCCAACGAGAAGCTCACCGCGCCCCTGGCTCTCAAGCTCGGCGCGGCGGCCGCTCGCGTGCTCGTGGATCACGATGGCAAGGGCAACCGACGCCCCACCGCCGTCGTGGGCCGCGACCCCCGAGTGTCCGGTGAAATGCTCACCGCAGCGCTGGCCGCGGGCATGGCCTCGCAGGGAGTGGACGTCTACAACGTGGGCATCCTCCCCACCCCAGCCGTGGCCTACCTCACCGATGCCTTCGGCGCGGATATGGGCGTGATGATCTCCGCCTCCCACAACCCCATGCCGGATAACGGCATCAAATTCTTCGCGGAGGGCGGCCACAAGCTGGACGATGTGGTGGAGGATGAGATCGAAGCGCTCATGGAGGAACTGCCACTGCAGGGGCCAACTGGCGCGGCGATCGGCCGGATCATCGATGAATCCGAAGACGCGCTGGACCGTTACCTGTCCCACTTGCGTCGCGCAGTTCCTACCCCATTGGACGGCATCCGCGTGGTGGTGGATTGCGCCAACGGTGCCGCATACAAGGCTGCTCCCGCTGCGTACCGCAATGCCGGGGCAGAGGTGATCGCCATTCACGACCGCCCAGATGCGTTCAACATCAACGAGGGTGTGGGCTCCACCCATATCGACGTGGTTCAGGCTGCAGTGCGGGAGCACGGCGCGGATCTCGGCTTGGCTCACGATGGCGATGCCGATCGCTGCCTCGCCGTGGATTCCGAAGGCAACGTGGTGGACGGCGACCAGATCATGGCCATCATTGCGCTGTCCATGAAGGAGGGCGGCGAGCTGAAGAAGAGCACGCTGGTGGCCACCGTCATGTCCAACCTGGGCCTCAAGCTGGCGATGCAGGAGCAGGGGATTACGCTGCGCCAGACCAAGGTGGGAGACCGTTACGTGCTGGCGGACCTGCGCGCGGGCGATTACTCCCTGGGCGGCGAACAGTCCGGCCACATCGTGATCCCTGAGCACGGCACAACTGGCGATGGCACCCTGACCGGCCTGGCCCTGATGGCCCGCATGGCCGCCACGGGCAAGACTCTGCACGAACTGGCCAGCGTGATGCAGGTGCTCCCGCAGACGCTGATCAACGTGCCAGTGGAGGATAAGTCCCGCATCGCCACCGCGCCCGAGGTTCAGGAAGCTATCGCCGACGCCGAGCAGGAGCTGGGCGAAACTGGCCGAGTTCTGCTGCGCCCTTCTGGCACCGAAGAGCTCTTCCGTGTGATGGTGGAGGCCGCCGAAGCCACCACCGCCCGCAAGATCGCCGGCAAGCTGGCCGCTGTGGTTGCGCAGGTCTAACCCCTTTTTTCTCGACGCCAACACGCGTCCTTTTTCAGTTTTCGCCCCCGTTGTCCGGAAATTCCCAGCGCGAGGGTGAACTATTTCTCCTCCGGTTGAGTCTTATGTGATTGATGGATGCCAATCGATAGTCCCCGCGGTGCGGGGTGATTTTCGCAGTGGGGGAAGAACAGCATGGATAGCGGAATATCGACGGATCCCGTGGCAGTGCGGGCGCGTGCGGGGGAGTTGCGGACACTGCAAGAGGGATGGGCTCGCACGCTGAATCAGCTCACACCGAATGTGCCGCTTTCTGCCTTTGGGACGGGCCTGCAGAGCCATGGTGCGCGCTTGCAGGAGCTGGTGAATAAGCGGCATGAGATCCGCGTGGCACATGCGCGGAGGCTGGCTGATGCGGGGCGCGATGCGCAGTTGTTGGCGGAGGTCGTGGAATCGGGCGATGACTCTAATGCGCAGACCATTGGAGGTGTGCACTCATGATGAATGCACCAGCGAATGCGCAGGCAGTGCCGCAGGCCCTAGACGCCTTGGAGCGTGAGGGCGGATACGTGGAAGGAGCCCGGGGACAGAACTGCTTCACCGATGGGTTGGACATCCCTGAGCTCAAGAAATGCCTGGGCAAGGAATCCGCGACCAGCTGTGATTTCGATATTTCTGCCGCGGTGGCTGGCCTAGCTCAAGTGGGCGAATTTCTCACTGGGCTGGGTAATGACGCGCCACAAGCTGCAGTTTCCACCGCATGCGTGGAGCAATCGAGCCATGAAGCGACCGTGGCAGATGGGTGCAATGCGGCCGATATTGCAACTGATGTATTGCAACGCATTCAGGATGATTGCGCGCGGACCGTGGAGCAACTGAGTAGCTCAGCAGCAGGCATGGCGCAGTTTGCGAAGGGGATGCTGGGCCCCGCGCAGGGAGCTGCGGTTGTCGCACCCGTTGTAGCCAGTGCGTGTGCGGTGGCAGAAAAGATCTTGAGCACCCGAAACTGCTCGTTAGAAGCGGTGATTGAGTCTCTGATTGCTGATCACGAACCTGCTGCCCAACCCGGGAAAGCTAATGAGGTGCTCTGCTCTTCCACACCGCAGCCCGAATGCTCGGGAGACAAACCCGCGCCCACCCCACCAGTGGTAGAGCCAGCTCCTGAACCCGAACAGACACCAGTAGCTCCAGCAACGGCATGCCCGGAAACGAAGGTGCCTGCGGCTCCAGCAGAACCGGCTCCAGCTCCAGTGACTCCGCCCGTGGTTGAACCTGAACCAGCGCCTAAGCCTGCCCCAGAGCCTGCCCCGTGCGCGAACACGGAACCGGCCAAAGCAGCGGTTACTCCTCCCCAGACACAGGCGCCCTCTGCACCAATGACCCCACCGCCTGCCATGACGCCCGGCGGGGCATGCGAAGCCATCAAGACGGGTTTGAATCTCGCTGCCTCCACGTGGCAGCAGTTGGCGGGGACTGTGGATGGGATGCTGTGCCCACCTGAACCACCAGCCTGTGTGGAGGCGCCTACTTGCGCTGAACCGGTAGCCAATCCTGAGCCAGAGCCGTGTGCCGAGCCAGCACCGTGTGCCGAGTCAGAGCCGAGCACGGAACCCGCACCAACTGAAATAGATTCCGCCACCGAATGCCCGGAAGCAGCAAAGCCAGAATCAGTAGATGCGGGACCAGCTCCGGAGGAGCCGGCAGAGCCGGCAGATAAGCCCGTGGGGTTCGATAAGAGTCAGCATCCCTCGGTTCCAGAGGGAGCAGTTTCCGAAAAACCCATCTCGGAGGCGGAGCAATCAGTGCCTACCGAAATCCCACTTCAGACGGACTTGCAACCGGAAAGCCCAGTACCAGCAGAGCCTGCGACACAACCCGGACCAGACCCTGAACCGCCAGCACCCGAGGCCTCTGTGGACTCCGGCACCGACACCGCGGGAGAAAGTTGGTCACCAGACATTTGGGTAGCTGCAGGTTCTGACCTGGATGTGAAAGTACAGATGTCCGGGTACGCCGAGGCAGCAGTGATCGAAAGGAGCGGGCAATGGTGAACCCTCAGCGTTACGAGTCGATCCTGGATCAGTATTTCGCTGAAGTGGCCGCAGTGACCAAGGAGTTCGAAGATGTGCTCAAAGAACAGACCGAACTACTCAAGAAGCTTGCCGAGCACTCCGCTGGGTCATCCATTGCGCAGCCCACTGCTCAGCCCACGGACGCACTCCCTGCGATGAGCGAGCCTACTGGCTCGAAAACAGAAAAATGGCCACCTACCGGAGGTGCATCGCACCACAGTAGGCAGCCGGATATCTTCTCAGATTAAACCCGAAGCGATCGAACTAGAGGAGCTTCTGGAGACCCTGCAGGCTCTTGGTCGCATCCTTGTTCTCTGGAAGGTTGCGGACCAAGTCCAGCTGGTGCATCGTTTCGGTGTCATCGAATTTCTCGTCTTCGTCACGGAAACCCTTGTACTTCTTATCGTCACCAGCCAGGATGAACCCGGTCATCAGTGAACGCACCAATTCCTGGTTCGCGAACTCTGGGGTGCCCTGACCCATGAGGATCTTGCGGCCCAGCTTCTCGTGGAATCCAGGGGAGCTTGCCTTGTCCAACTTGCGATAGACAACCTCGCCCTTCCAGTTGGCAGCCATGCGCTGTGGGTCACCCGCAGGGACCTCAGCCAGAGTGCCCGCAGCCAAAACCAAACCCGGCGCATCCACGTGCTTCGCAGCTTCGTAAGAGCTAGGGGAGGTATCGGAAGGGAAGATGGACACCACACCGGCGATAGGCGCGGCATCGGTGTAGCGCATGGATTCCGTAGAGTACTTGCGGTTGGTCGCAGCCAACACTGCAGCAGAGGCGCCCATGCCGTGACCGGCCAAGTACAGCTTGCCCGGCTGGATGGTGATGTTTCCCAAGCCCATGCGCACGCCAGCCAAGATCTGCAGTGACGTCTCCAGATCCGCAGCGAAGCCACGGTGATTCGGGATGAAACCCGTCTCGGTATCAGGGGCAACTACAGCGATGCCCCAGCTAGCAAGGTGGCGCATGGTGGCGTGGTAGCCATCCACTCCGATTCGCCAGTCATGGCCGAAAGCCACACCGGGAATACCCTTGCCTTCTTCGGGCACGTAAACGCGGCCCGGAATGCCGGCGAAAGAAAGGTCGCCGGTGAGCACTCGGTGCGGTCCACGCTTGCCGAGTGAAGGAACGAGGTCTTTAAATTTATCTCCCACGAGGTATAAGCCTAACTGACGAACGCCAGCCGGTGCAGAAGCATCACGTATTTCTCGCCGATACCTATCAATACCCACCCAACCCGGAACCAGGGAACCGCTCGGCGCGTGGTTTTCGTAACCCGCAATGCGTCCGGTGTATCGTCTGTGATTATGTGTGCAATCGTTGGCTATGTCGGAAGTTCAGATGCGCTGCAGGTAGGTCTCAATGCGCTCAAGCGCATGGAGTACCGCGGATATGACTCTGCAGGTATCGCAGTAGTGGAGCCCGGGGAACTCCACCTCGAGAAGAAGGCCGGCAAGTTGGAAAACTTGCTGAACCGGGTTGAAGAGATCGGCGAAGATACCTTTGCTGGCTCCACCTGCATCGGTCACACCCGCTGGGCAACCCACGGCCGCCCGAATGACGAAAATGCTCACCCGCACCAGTCATTCGATGGCAAGGCAGCCATCGTGCACAACGGCATCATCGAAAACTTCGCTGCTCTGCGCAATGAAATCGAGGCCGAGGGTATTGAAATGGCGTCGGACACAGACTCCGAAGTAGCCGCCCACCTCGTTGCCTTGGCCTACAACAACGGCCCCACCGCGGGCGATTTTGAAGCTTCTGCGCTGTCCGTGCTCGCTCGGCTGGAGGGCGCGTTCACCGTGCTGTTCACCCACGTTGATGCACCGGACAAGATCATCGCGGGTCGTCGCTCCACTCCGCTGATGGTGGGTGTGGGCGAAGGAGAGATGTTCATCGGTTCCGACGTGGCCGCGTTCATCGATCGCACCAAAAATGCCGTGGAGTTGGGTCAGGATAACGCCGTGGTCATCACTGCGGATTCCTACAAGGTCTGCGATTTCCAGGGCAACGAAGTGGAGGGTCGCCCCTTCACCATCGATTGGGATCTGGAAGCCGCGCAAAAGGATGGCTTCGATTCCTTCATGATGAAGGAGATCTTCGAGCAGCCCGCTGCGGTGCGCGATACCCTCGCGGGTCACTTTCGCGATGGGCGCGTGGTCCTGGATGAGCAGCGCCTCACCGATGATGACCTGCGTCAGATCGAAAAGGTTTTCGTGGTGGCCTGTGGCTCCGCCTACCACTCCGGTTTGCTGGCCAAGTACGCCATTGAGCACTGGGTTCGCGTACCCGTGGAGATCGAAGTGGCTTCCGAGTTCCGCTACCGCGACCCGGTACTGGACAAGCAAACCCTGGTGGTTGCAGTGTCCCAGTCCGGAGAAACCGCCGATACCCTCGAGGCCGTGCGCCACGCCAAGAGCCAGGGCGCGCGCGTTCTTGCGGTATGTAACACCAACGGTTCCCAGATCCCTCGCGAATCCGATGCCGTGCTGTACACCCACGCTGGCCCGGAGATCGGCGTGGCTTCCACCAAGGCATTCCTGGCCCAGGTGGCTGCCAACTACGTGGTGGGCCTAGCGCTGGCGCAGGCTCGCGGCACCAAGTACTCCGATGAGATCGCGGTGATCTTCAAGGAGCTCGAAGAGATCACCCCGAAGATCGAGAAGACGCTGGAACTGCGCGAACAGGTCTACGAACTCACCCAGGACCTGGGCGAAGTCACCACCATGCTCTTCCTTGGCCGTCACGTGGGCTTCCCAGTTGCCCTCGAGGGCGCGCTGAAGCTCAAGGAGCTGGCATACATCCACGCTGAGGGATTCGCCGCCGGCGAGATCAAGCACGGCCCTATCGCCCTGCTGGAAGACGATCTGCCCGTGGTGGTTATCGTCCCAAGCCCAAGTGGCCGCCCGGTGCTGCACTCCAAGATCGTCTCCAACATCCAGGAGATCCGCGCCCGCGGAGCCAAGACCATCGTGGTGGCTGAAGAGGGCGATGAGGCCGTCAAGCCATTCAGCGATTACCTGCTGGAAATCCCACAGACCTCCACGCTGGTGCAGCCGATCCTCTCCACCATCCCGTTGCAGTTCCTCGCCGCGGATATCGCGCGCCTGTGTGGCAACGATGACATCGACAAGCCACGCAACCTGGCCAAGTCCGTCACGGTGGAGTAGTGAACGCTGAGCCGGGCCAGCATGCCCTGGCCGAGGTAATTGTTGATCTCGACGCCATCGCGCACAACGTGCGGACGTTCGTACGGGCCGCATCCTCCGCGCAGGTCATGGTTGTGGTCAAGGCCGATGCGTACAACCACGGCGTGGAACAAGTGGCACGCACTGCGTTGGAAGCTGGTGCTTCCCAGCTGGGAACCGCCACCTTCCGCGAGGCGCTGCACCTGCGAGTCCTGGGTTTCACCTGCCCCGTCACTGCCTGGATGTGGTACCCCGGCCAGGATCTCACTGAGGTGCTGGCGCAGAAGATCGTGGTGGGAATCCCTTCCCTAGCGCACGCGCGGGATCTGGTGCGTCAGGCGCAGAACGCCAAAAACTCAGCTACCCCGCAGGCAGTGTTGATGTTCGATTCCGGCCTCTCCCGCAGTGGCGTAGGGCCCCGCGAATGGCAAGACACCGTTGAAACGGTGGCCGAGGCAGAGCAAGCGGGCACCATTAAGGTCACGGGTCTGATGACCCACCTTTCCAGCGCGGATACGCCAGGGGACACCCTCACCACGGACCTGCAGGCAAAGCGCTTCAAGGAAGCCATCGCCTACTGCCGGGCGCGTGGCATCGAAGCTCCGGTGAACCACATGGCCAACACCCCGGCCACCCTGACTCGCCCCGATACCCACCTGCAAATGGTGCGCCCCGGGGTGGGCGTGTTTGGCGTGGATCCCGTGGATCCGCCTGTGGATGCGGGACTACGACCAGCCATGACCCTGCGCGCCCGCGTGACCACCACGCGCATCGTGCCCGCTGGCGAGGGCGTGAGTTACGGGCTCACATGGCGAGCCGAGGCCGATACCCGCACCGCCGTGGTGGCCATGGGCTATGCCGATGGATTGCCGCGCAGCCTCTCGGGAAATTTCGAGGTCTCCATCAACGGCGTGCGCTACCCGCAGATTGGCCGGGTGTGCATGGATCAAGTGGTAATCAACCTTGGTTCTGCGGAATCCGAAACCCCAGTGCAACCGGGGGATTGGGCAGTTATCTTCGGCAACGGTGGCCCTTCCGTGGAGGAAGTCGCCCAGCGCGCAGGCACCATTCCCTACGAGATCCTCACCATGCCCCGCGGCCGCGTGAGCAGGCGCTTTCTTCCCGTGAAGGGCCAGCCCATCAACCCGCTTGATGCCCTTGATTTCTCTCAACCCGCCACGGTTTCCGCCCCCACTCCGGAGGACATGCGCGAGATCGGCATTCAACTAGGACAACAGCTGCGCGCCGGAACGGTGGTGGTGCTCACCGGCCCGCTGGGTGCGGGAAAAACCACCCTCACGCAGGGCATTGCGCAGGGTTTGGGCGTGCGCGGCCGGGTGCAATCGCCCACCTTCACCATCGTCCGCACGCACAAGGCGGGCAACCCAGACGCGCCCGGTTTGTTGCACATGGACGCGTACCGCCTGCTCGGCGCTGAGGTGGCCGATGGCATCGAACCCGGCAAGCAGGCCGACCCCAACCTGGTCCTGGATGCTCTGGAATCTTTGGATCTCGACGCCGACCTCGATAACAGCGTGGTAGTTGCCGAATGGGGCCGCGGGGTAGTGGAACAGCTGAGCGAGAACGTGCTGGACGTGGAACTGGTGCGTGCAGTGGCTGAAACCTCGCTCGCGGACAGCGCCGACTCCGCAGACAGCACAGACCCCGCAAACACAGAAGAAGGTGCGGAGCTCGACGAACTCCGTACCGTGACGTGGAACTGGGTGAAGCGAAGCTAGCTCAACCCGGCCGAGCTAGCTCAGCAACCCAGCAGCGCTCAGGACCTCGCGCGCGGTTTCTTCCGCAGCTGCACGATCCGCGGCGACCAGGCCGATGCGCGTGCGTCGATCCAAAATATCCCCCACGGTCAACGCGCCTTCGTGCGAGACAGCGTAGGCAAACTCTGCGCGGGTGATGTCCAGGTCCGCCACCTTCTCGGAGCCATCCGGGAGGGTGCAGGCAGCCAGCACATTAGCGGCTTCGGCTCCATAACGATTCACCAGGGATGCCGGCAGGGCGCGGGTCACGCTGTGTGCCAGGTTGATCTGGCCCGCAGCGCGGGGGCTGCGGTCTGCGCTGGCGCCCACCAGGGAAACCTGCTTGGTCACGCATGGGCCAGCCTGGGCATCGAGGCTGGAGCTGATCTCCTTGTCCCGCAGCGCTTCATCGACGGTCTGCTGAGCCATGAGCCGGTATTCGGTGAGCTTGCCACCGGTGACGGTAACCACTCCGTCCCGATGCAGGATGAGATGCTCACGGGAGAGGTCTGCAGTAGAGGTGGAATCGGACTTCGGTGCCTTCACCTGCACCAGTGGTCGCAGACCGGCGAACGCGCCCAGCACGTCATCTTCCGTGAGGCTGGTCTGCAAACCGGCGTTGATGACGTCCAAGATCCATCGAATATCGGATTCCGGAGCCTGCGGCACGTCGGAAAACTCAGCGGAATCATCCGTGATGCCGATGTAACAGCGTCCCAGCTGAACCGGCAGGATGAAGCAAAAACGGCTGCTGGAACCGGGCACGGCAACGGTCAGCGCACCGGTGGGGTTACCCAATTTCTCAGCATCCACCACCAGGTGCGTGCCGCGGCTCGGGGTGACGGTCACGTCCTTTTCCAGCTGACCAGCCCACACGCCGGTGGCATTGATCACGCCAGCTGCGCGAACCTGCAGGGGTTCCCCAGGCGTGTTTTCTCCAGATGTGCTACCCAAGGGAATCTCTGGGGAGAGCTCTACACTCACTACCTTCTTGCCCTGCTCCCGGCCGGGCTTGATGGAGGCCTTGGCATGCGTGAGCACGTCACCTCCGTAGCCAGCAAAGGTGCGGGCGAGTGCGGTGACGAGTCGGGCGTCGTCAATCAACTGACCGTCATAGTTAACAAAGCCGAACTTGGTGGAATCCGCGGCCGCAGGACAAAGCTTCTTGACCTGGGAAGAAGAGATCGTGCGGGAACGGGGGAGAGTCGTGGAGGACGTGCGGGCGGCCATGCGCAGAATGTCTCCCGCGATGAAGCCCAGGCGGGGGATGAATTTCTGTGGGGAGAATCCATCCATGGCCACCACCTGTGGCAAAGCGCGGGTGAGGTGCGGGGCGATGGTCTCCATCAACAGGCCTCGTTCCACAGCGCTGCGTCGAGCGATGCCCACGTTGCCGGTGGCCAAGTAACGCAGCCCGCCGTGAGCCAGCTTGGACGACCACCGGGAGGTGCCGAAGGCCAAATCCTGACCCTCCACCAGGAGGACTTTGAGGCCGCGGGTGATGGCGTCCAAAGCCACTCCGCAACCGGTTACGCCACCTCCCACCACGATCAAGTCATACTCCGCGCCCTGCGTTAAGCGACGCACCACGTCAGCCCGATATTCGGGGGAAAGGATCGTTTTCTGCGCATCAAAGGCAGTAGTGCTAGTCATGGTTTCCACTGTAGAGAAGAAATCCCATTGATTTGGAATTCTTAAGATCAAGTAACGTGTTCGCTATGAACAGCATGTGGATACCGCCAATGTCCTACAACAAGTGGGGCACAGATGATGAAGCAAAAGAGATTTCCCCCTCTATTCAGAAGATGCTCGGCAAGGTTCTGGGCGTAACTCGCCCACAGATTGCCACCGAGCCCCCATTGGTGGCTTCCCGTGCGACGGCCGAAGATGTGCAGTTCTTCTCCAGGATCGTTGGCGAGGATTTCGTATCTACCGACGACGCCCACCGCCGGCCCCGCGCCCGCGGAAAGAGCTACCTGGACCTGTTGGAGTGGCGCGAGGGCAAGGAAGTCTCCGCTCCAGACGTGGCGGTGAGCCCGGCGAGCGAAGAAGAGATCCTCGAGATCTTGGAATACTGCTCTGAGCAGCAGATCGCGGTGGTTCCCTTCGGCGGAGGCACCTCTGTGGTGGGTGGAGTGAGCCCCCTCAAGGCGGAGAACCACCGCGCCGTGGTCAGCGTGGATCTTTCCCGCTTCACTGACGTGGAAGACGTGGACACCACCTCCGGTCTGGCCACCCTCGGTGCCGGGCTGCTCGGACCGCACGCAGAGATGAAGTTGGCGGAATACGGGATGCAGCTGGGCCACTTCCCGCAGTCCTTCCCCTACGCCAGCATCGGCGGGTTCGCCGCCACTCGCTCCAGCGGGCAGAACTCCGCTGGATACGGGCGCTTTGATGACATGGTCCGGGAAATGACCGTGGTGACTCCCAAGGGGATCATCCGGCCGGGCAAGGCCAGCCCCGCCACCGCAGCGGGCCCCTCGCTGAAGCAGCTCTTCATGGGATCTGAGGGTCTGTTCGGCATCATCACCCGCGTGCGCGTGCACATTCACCCCATCCCAGAAGTCAAGCGCTATGAGGCATTCAGCTTCCCTTCCTTTAACGACGGCGTGAATGCCCTGCGGGCGGTTGAGCAATCGGGTGCGGGACCGGCTGTCTTGCGCTTGTCCGATGAGATCGAATCCTCCGTGAACCTCACCTCCACCGACAAGATTGGTGAGAACGACGAGGAAGAGGTCAAGGGATGCCTGGCCATCACCATGTTTGAGGGCACTGAGGAGCACGCTCAGCGCACCCATGAGGAAACTCGGAATGTGCTGCTCGCTCACGGTGGAACCTCCGTTGGTGAGGAGCCAGCCCGCCAGTGGGAGAAGGGGCGCTTCGGGGCTCCCGTGCTGCGCGATTCACTGATGGACGCGGGTGCGCTGTGCGAGACCTTGGAAACCGCCACGGACTGGGCCAACGTGCCTCGTTTGAAGCGAGCCGTGGGCAAGGCACTGGCTTCTGTTCTGACGGAAGAATCCACCGCGTTGATCATGTGCCACGTGAGCCACGTGTACGCCACGGGTTGCTCGCTGTACTTCACCATCGTGGCCGGTGCCAGCGACAGCGTGGAAGAGACTGCCCAGAAGTGGAAGGCAGCGAAATCCGCAGCCACCGAGGCCATGACTCTCAACGGCGGAACCGTGACTCACCACCACGCGGTGGGCACGGATCACCTTCCATGGATGAACGAAGAGATTGGCGAGCTGGGAATCAACATCCTCCAGGCCGTGAAGAATGAGTTGGACCCGGCAGGAATTTTGAACCCGGGCAAGACTTTCTCTGCATTGAATGGGTTCCGTGGCACCCTGCTGTAAGGGTTCTGCAGCTAGATCCCTGCTGTAAGAACGCTGCTGCGCTGCTGTTCCGGTTCGATCCGGGGCAGCGAAGCATCAGCAATTTCCATTAATCGGCCAGCCTGTGGGCGAGGCCTCTAGGAGTAAAAGTGAAGAATCTTTCTGGGTCCGAACCGAACGGCTCCTTCGGGCCTCTGGAAGTCGGGACGCGCTCAATCAAGCGCATCGCCTTGCTCACCAACCCGTTGGCGGGCAAGGGTGCGGCCGTGCACGCGGCTCAGCGCGCCCGTGATCGCTTCTCCCAGCTGGGCATCGACGTGGTTTCCCTCCAAGGTGCCAGCGCAGCCTCCTCCCTGCAGTTGGCTGAGGCAGCGGTGAAGGATGAGCGCCTGGATGCCCTGGTGGTGTGCGGTGGCGATGGGCTCATCAACCTGGCGCTGCAGGCCCAAGCACAGACGGACATGCCCTTGGGTCTCATCCCCGCCGGTACGGGTAACGACCATGCGCGGGAATATCACATTCCCACGGACCCAGAAAAGGCTGCGGACGTGGTGGCTCAGGGCTTTTTCACCACCACGGATCTGGGCCTTATCACTGAAATCTCCCAGGATTCCGAAGAACCAGCGGAAACGCGCTGGTTCGGCACCATCGCGTGTGCCGGTTTCGATTCTCTGGTGACGGATCGCACCAACCGCATGACGTGGCCCAAGGGGCAGAATCGCTACAACTTGGCGATTGTTCGCGAAGTGATGAATTGGCGCACTATTCCCACTCGCATCGTGCTGGATCATGAGACGGTGATCGACGAGGGAATCAAGCTCTGCAGCATTGGCAACACCCAGACCTATGGTGGCGGAATGAAAATCTGCCCCACGGCCAATCACCACGATGGACTATTCGATCTCACAATCATGGGTGACATCAGCCGTACCAAGGCCGTGGGAAAATTCGCCAAGATCCTCAAGGGGACGCTGCAAGAAGGTGATGGAATCAGCTTCTACCGCGCCAAGCACGTGCGGATCGATATGCCCAACATGAATTGCTACGCGGATGGCGATCTCATGACCACCTTGCCGATGGAGCTCGAAGTAGTCTCCGGCGCAGGGCGTTACCTGGTGCCCCGCCCCTAATTGCCGCTGGTAGGGGGAGGGGCCTGGAAGCTCCTACTCAGAAAAGCTTTACTCAGATTCCGTAGGGACCTCGGCCGCAAACTTGGCCGGGGGAATTTCTCGTGGCAACGGAGCCGCCGAAGCCTGTGCAGCGACGATCCCATCCGTGCGATCATTCCCAGCCGGTTGGTAACGGCCAGCAGGTTGTTCAGGCCCTGTCGCAGCAGAATCAACGGCCGCGCCTGCGTGTTCCCCGGAAGTACCAGAAGAACTCTTTGAAGTGATCGACTTCACCAACTTGCCCGCAACCACTGGTAGATACACCTGGCCGTAGGTCAGCGCACGGTTCCGGATGCCGTTGGCAAACCCGGAGATCTGAGGCAACAGTCCAGACTGCTGAGTCATGGCGTATTCCTAACTAATCGCAAAAACGTTAACTCTCCAACACTTTACGTGGCACCACCACTTGGCCGAGAGGCCCCGTGGCTTAGCAGCTGGCGATTTTGCCTGTCTTGGCGTTCGCTAAACTAACCAGCATGTATGTGCTCACCGTTGATACTTCCACGTCCTATGTTGTTGCTGGGATCGTGGAAGTCTCCGCTCACCCGGAGAAGATCGAGACTGTGGCCGAGCGCATCGTGGACAACCCTCGGGGGCACATGGAGCTGCTCACCCCGCACATCGTGGAGTGTTTGGCAGAAGCCGAACTGCAACCCGATCAACTGGATTCCGTGGTCGTGGGCGTGGGTCCAGGTCCATTCACGGGGTTAAGGGTGGGCATGGCCACCGCCCAAGCTTTTGCCGACGCCCTCTCCATTCCCCTCCATGGCGTCGAATCAACTGCGGCCCTCGCTGCCCGGGCTTTTGCCCAGGTGGGAGACGAAAACCAGCAGGTTTCGGATGTGTTGGTGTGTACGGATGCGCGGCGTCGGGAATGGTACTGGGGTCATTACCACTTGAACGGCGATGGGGTTCTGGAGACCGTTGCCGGGCCCGGGGTGGCAAAGCCGGAGGATGTGTTGAACAGCCCCGAGGCACAGCATCCGTTGGTGATGAGCAAGGCCATCGCCGGTGATGTGGGTGCGGAATATTCGGTGATGGATAGTGATGCGTGCCCCACCCCGGAGAGTTTGCTCAAGGCAGCGATGATGCGCGTTAGCGGGAGCTACACCGAGCGCATGAGGAGTATTCAAGTTCCCGGGGAACCGCTGCGGGCGCTGTATCTGCGCCGGCCTGATGCGGTGGAGCCGAAGCGGAAGGTGCCTTCGGAGGCGGTGGATTTCGCGGCTGTCGAGGGGCAGGGGGAAACCGTGGAAACACCGGAAGCGAGTGCGCCGGCAGGGGATGACGTGAGGTTGGTGCGCCTGGATATTTCGGCCGCGCCAGCGATGGCTCATTTGGAGCAGTTGCTGTTTCAGGGGGATTCCCCGTGGCCACTAGAGGCCATTGAATATGAGCTCAGCCGGGATAACACGCACTACCTGGGCCTGGAGCGTGAGACCGCCCGTGGTCTGGAACTGGTGGGTTACCTGGGGCTCGCGCAAAACGGCTCGTCCGCTGATCCGGAATGGGAGATCCATACCGTTGGGCTAGCACCGGGAGAGCAGGGCAAGGGGTTGTCTAACCGCCTGCTGCAGGCAGGTCTGGAGATCGTGGATGCCCTGGGCGGGGACACGTTCCTGGAGGTGCGCACGGATAACTATCCGGCGATTGGCCTGTATGAACGCTACGGTTTTCTCACCACGCGGGTCCGCAAAAACTACTACCAACCAAGTGGTGCAGATGCGTATTCCATGATGCGCCCCGCGCTCAATTCATCGGTGAACAGGGATGAACTGCGGCTGAAAAAGGCTGCGCAGGACGAGGCCAAGAAGAATGATTCTCTGGTGATCCTGGGAGTGGAGACCTCCTGCGATGAAACCGGAGTGGGCATCGTAGAGCTGGATAATTCCGGCCCCAGCCCGCACGTGCGGATGATCAGCAACCGGGTGGCCAGCTCCATGGAACAACACGCGCGCTTTGGCGGAGTGGTGCCGGAGATCGCCAGCCGTGCGCACCTGGAAGCAATGGGCCCCACCATGCGCGAGGCACTGCGTGACCTGCGCAGAGACCGCCAGGCACAGGGACTGCCCACGCGCTACATGGAAAAGCCGGATGCAGTGGCGGCCACCATCGGGCCTGGGCTGGCCGGAGCTTTGCTCGTGGGCGCGGCTGCAGCCAAAGCCTATGCCGCTGCCTGGCAGGTCCCCTTCTATGCGGTGAATCACCTGGGCGGGCATGTTGCGGTGGATCTGTTGGACACCGCTGGTGAGGGGCGGGTGGCGTCGACAATGAACAATGCGATTGCCCTGCTGGCTTCCGGTGGGCACACGCAAATCCTGCACGTTCAAGGCGTGGGCAAACCCATGGAGGAAATGGGCGGGACATTGGATGATGCCGCGGGCGAAGCTTATGACAAGGTGGCGCGGCTCCTTGGGCTGGGCTATCCGGGCGGACCGGTGATCGATGCCCTGGCCGCGAGGGGTAATCCGCAGGCCATCGCGTTCCCGCGCGCGATGATGCGGCAGCAGGATGCCCGCTATGACTTCAGCTTCTCGGGTTTGAAAACTGCCGTGGCTCGGCACGTGGAAAAGGCAGAGAGAGAAGGGGAAACGCTGCTGGTGGAGGACGTGTGTGCGTCGTTTCAAGAAGCGGTGTGTGATGTACTCACCCGCAAGGCGGTGCGCGCGGCCCAGGATAAAGGAGCCACCACCATGCTGTTGGGTGGGGGAGTGTCCGCGAACTCTCGGCTGCGAGAGCTCTTGGCGCAGCGCTGTGCGGAAGCCGGCATTGAGCTGCATGTTCCGCCGTTCGCGCTGTGCACGGATAACGGAGTGATGATCGCGGCGCTGGCTGCACAGCTGATCGCGGAAGGTGCACAGCCCAGCGGGCTCACGGTGGGTACAGATCCGGGATTGGACGTAGAGGTTCCGCTGGTTTAACTGTGGCCAATCCCACTACTTGCACTGCGAGAACCCCTGGGTGCTGGCAGAATGGGCGAGGATAAATAGATGGGGTTGGTTCTCGGCGCATTCCTTTGCATTTAAGTGCAGAGAGATGGAGAACTGGCCGCATCCACAGTTCACAGAGGAGAATCACATGGCACGCAGCATCCTGGTCACCCCAGACCTCAAGACCGAAGAACACGATATCGAGATCTCTCAGGCAGCTGAGGTTTTGGGCGGCAGTGCTGATGACCGCCTGCACGTAGCGTTTGTAGAGTCCGGGCTGACTATCCCAGCTATTTACTCCTCCGAGGCAGCTCACGCGGAAAACCCGGAGCCTAACCCACTGGCTTCCATGGGTCGTAACGAGTCTGAGATCGGCAATGCTCGCTTCCTTTCCGATCCCACCCGCGCGATCCTCGGCCCAGTGCTGTTTATCGGTGAGAACGGCGCTGACCTCAGCGAAGAGGAAATCGAATCCGTGCACAACGGTATTCGTGCAGTGGAGAACTACCGCGAGGATCAGCCGGAAGAGTTCAAGCTCTGGCACGATGCCGTGGTGAACCTCACCCGCGGCATCTAATTAGCTCGAGAATTATTCGCCCGTAGCGCTCGCCTTGATCGGAGCGCTCACGGGCATTTTTCTGTCCTCTTGTGAGTATTGCGATGGCTGTGAACTGGCCAGTAACCCGAAGTTGACCGGTGTGGACTCAAGTTGTTGAGCGCTGGCACTCGCAGGGGTAGAGTGCTAGGTGGTTGTTTGACACACAGTTGTTCACCCGCGACGACGACTGTGCGCGGAAACCAACCGGCACAATCGAAAAATACTCGATCATCATCCGAGAACATTACGAATACATGGAGGTATTCATCGTGGCTAACGTGAACATCAAGCCGCTAGAGGACCGCGTTGTGGTTCAAATCGTTGAGGCTGAAACCACCACCGCATCCGGTTTGGTCATCCCAGATTCCGCTAAGGAAAAGCCACAGGAAGCTACCGTCATCGCGGTGGGTCCAGGCCGTTTCTCCGGCGAAGAGCGCGTTCCAATGGACATCAAGGAAGGCGACACCGTTGTCTTCTCCAAGTTCGGTGGAACCGAACTGAAGTACAACGGCGAAGAGTACTTGCTGCTCAGCCAGCGCGATATCCTCGCCATCATCGAAAAGTAAGCGGGTAACTGCATGTCAAAGCTCATTGCATTCGACCAAGAGGCCCGCGAAGGCCTGCAAAAGGGTGTGGACGCACTAGCTGACGCGGTGAAAGTAACCCTCGGCCCACGCGGCCGAAACGTCGTCCTGGATAAGGCCTTTGGTGGCCCTACCGTGACGAACGACGGTGTCACCATCGCCCGCGAAATCGATCTGGAAGATCCTTTCGAAAACCTGGGCGCGCAGCTGGTGAAGTCCGTGGCTGTCAAGACCAACGACATCGCCGGAGACGGCACCACCACGGCAACCCTGCTGGCTCAGGCCCTCATCAACGAGGGACTGCGCACCGTTGCAGCTGGTGCCAACCCCATCGCCGTGAACCGCGGCATTGAGATCGGTACCGAAAAGGTGCTCGAACTCCTCCGCGAGGCTGCTCAGCCCGTGGCGGACACCGAGGCTATCGCCAACGTGGCTACCGTTTCTTCCCGCGATGAGAAGATCGGCGCGATGGTTGCCGATGCCTTCGACAAGGTGGGCAAGGACGGTGTGGTGACCGTCGAAGAATCCCAGTCCATCGAGGACGAGTCCACCGTGACCGAGGGCATTTCCTTCGACAAGGGTTACCTGTCGCCATACTTCGTCACCGAAGAAGAGACCGGCCACGCCGTGCTGGAAGACGCACTGGTGCTGCTGGTTCGCGACAAGATCAGCTCCCTGCCTGATTTCCTCCCTCTGTTGGAGCAGATCGCGCAGTCCGGCAAGCAGGTCTTGATCGTCGCCGAGGACGTGGAGGGCGAGCCACTGCAGATGCTCGTACTCAACGCCATCCGTAAGTCCCTCAAGGTGGTTGCCGTGAAGGCGCCGTACTTCGGGGATCGACGCAAGGCTTTCATGGACGACCTCGCCATCGTGACCGGCGGTGTTGTCGTGGACAAGGAGCTCGCGCAATCGCTGGCCGAGACCAAGTTGGAAGACTTGGGCTCTGCTCGCCGCGTGACGGTGACCAAGGAAGACACGGTTATTGTCAACGGCGGAGGCTCTGCCGAAGCAGTGGAGGAGCGCCGTGGACAGCTGCGCACCGAGATCGAGCGCACCGATTCCACCTGGGATCAGGAGAAGCTGGAAGAGCGTTTGGCTAAGCTCTCCGGCGGTGTCGCTGTGATCCGTGCAGGTGGCGCTACCGAGACTGAGGTCAACGAGCGCAAGCTGCGCATCGAAGATGCCATCAACGCTGCACGCGCTGCAGCGCAGGAAGGTGTTATCGCCGGCGGCGGTTCTGTGCTGGTACAGATCGCTGAGCAGATCAACAGCCTGGCTGCCGAGTACGAAGGCGATGAGGCCATCGGCCTGCGCGCATTGTCTCGTGCACTGCGCCGGCCTGCCTACTGGATCGCGGATAACGCTGGTCTGGATGGAGCCGTAGTGGTTAATCGCGTGGCCGAGCAGCCTAATGGCTCCGGCTTCAACGCATCCACTCTGGAGTACGGAAACCTGCTGGATCAGGGCATTATCGATCCGGTGAAGGTGACCCACTCCGCAGTAATTAACGCCACTTCTGTGGCACGCATGGTCCTCACCACGGAAACTGCCGTGGTGGATAAGCCAGCCAAGCCCGCTGGGGCTGCTGGCCACGGACATCATCACTAAGTGATGAGCGCTGAAAAAGCGCCACCGAGAGAGTAAAAACTCCCGGTGGCGCTTTTTCTTTGCCCTGGCTTCAAGCGGGGTGTGGCTTGAGGGAAGGCGTTACTTAAGCGGAGATGCGACGATGACGGTTGCGTGAGGTGGGGCGAAGAATTGCATCACGCTCAGACTCGGACATGCCACCCCAGATGCCATAAGGCTCGCCGACCTCAAGCGCGTGGGTGCGGCACTGCTGCATCACTGGGCACTCGGAGCAAATGGTCTTGGCGCGGTGCTCACGCATGGCACGTGCTCGGCCACGCTCGCCATCTGGGTGGAAGAAGACGGAAGAATCAGCGCCGCGGCATGAGCCATGCAGCTGCCATTCCCAGATAGAAGAGGTAGGGCCCGGAAGCTGGCTTGGCTGTGGCATGCGGTGGGGTCTCCTTGAAGTGGTCATCAGTGTCGCGTTCGACAGGTAGAGACTCGCGGGGGCGCATGAACGAAAGGTAACGAGTAGGCACCATGCAGGTAACACCCAGCTAATAGACAGGCATGCATGAGATTTGCTGCCGTCCATCACCTGCGTGGATGGAGGATAGTGAACAGAAGGTGAAATGTTGACGCGCGCGGGAACAATCCCCCTATGGGGGGATGAGAGGGTGGAGGAAAACCTTCTCGTACCCGAAAAAGTAGAGGTCAAGATGGAGAAGAATGAGGTGCGCATTGGCCGGAGGGAGGGGTTAGTTTTGCCGAAAATGTGCTAATTTGTTTGAAGATTGTGTGCAGTAACACGTTTTGAAGAATCGGCAGATCAGGGATAAGTGAGTTCATGACTTCTACAGTGGAAAAGGACGCAGCCATTAAAGCTGTCGTTCCGCGCGCTGTGGACGGCGACCCCAAAGCCCTGCAGGAACTCATCAACCTGATTCACCCCCAGATCGTGCGTTATTGTCGCGCGCGCGTGGGAAATGGGCGCTATCCTACTGCTGATGACATTGCCCAAGAAGTCTGCTTGGCAGTCGCTCGTGCTCTCCCCACTTATCAAGAACAAAGCGTGCCATTCATGGCCTTCGTGTTTCGCATTGCAGCGAATAAGGTTGTGGATGCCCGCCGTGCCCATGCTCGTGATTTTTCCCAGCCGGTAGCAGAAGTTCCAGATGAAGAAGTAGCCACAGAGACCCCTGAATCTGAGATACTTTTTCTCGACTCGTGTAACGAAGTGGCTGGACTGCTCGATGTATTGAGCGACAAAGCAAGAGAAATCGTCACCCTAAGAGTCTTTGCAGGTTACTCTGCAGAGGAGACCGCCAAAATTCTTGACATGTCAGCCGGGGCAGTGCGCGTGGCACAGTTCCGAGCAATGGCAAAGCTTCGATCGCATTTGAGCCAAAAACCGATTCTTCCGCCCAGCTGACTCACGAATACTAGGAACTAGAGCAATGAACAAGAAAGATTCCTCGCAGGAGCACGGATCACTTTCCGATGTCCTCGCAGAGGATAACGCGATTGATCGGATCGCGTTGGGTGAGCACTACGAAGATGCTGACCAGCTACTTGCATTGTTGGCTTGTGCTCGCGCTGAGGTTGATAAGGACATTCCCGCGCCACCCGTCATGGCAGACCTGCTTGGCCAAGACTTCTACACCGAAGAATTCCACACCCAGGAATTCCAGGCTCAGTCTGCTGAATCCGATGCCCCGGTCCCACTGACCTCACGCCGATCAGTCGGATTCCGCCGCTCCGCGTCCACCGCAATTGCGGCTGGTGGTGCCTCGATTTCTGCAATGCTGATCGCCGGAGGCGTGGCTGCAGCGCTCGCTGTGGGCGGTCTCGGATACGTGGCTTACACCAAGTCTCAGGTTGAAGAGACCCAGGCTCCTATGGAAAGCATGGAACCCAGCACGGCCACGAATGGGGCAACGGACACTACTGCGTCTGAGACTGGTGGCGTCGAAGAATCAAAGAAGCCCGCAGAGTCGGACAGCGCTACCCCGACTGCGGAGAGCTTGGCCAAGGAGACCACGGGCCCAACCGCGGTGGTGAAGCCAAGCGAGACCCCAGCGTCCACCGAGGAGACCAAGCCTAGCGAGACTGAGGAGACGAACTCCCCGTCTGAATCCGCTACGGAATCCGCTGCTGAGACCACTCCGGAGAACACTGAGTTCACCCCGACCACCACTGTGTATTCGGGTGACCCTTCGGAAACCGCCACGGCTGCTCCTGCGCCCACCACGGATACCACTGAAGAATGGACGGTCACTACTCGTCCGGTAGCGGTGGAAGAGACCGTGGAGCGCCAAGAAATGCCAGTGGAGCCCCAGGAAGTCCCAGTGGAGCGTCAGGATGAGATCCGCGTGGAAGAACTGCCCGGCGGTTTCCCCGCTGAGGTTCTGCCAGTTCCAATCATGGCGATTGAAGCGCAGCCCGCGCCCACTACGGAAGTAATGGGTTCAAACGGATTCTGAGCGCGTGGCGTTTGAGCTGACGCTTTAAGAACGACGCCTAGCGCCGGCTGGTCTGAGACTAGCTGGCGCTTTACTTATCGCGCAGCCACGGGAAGCGGGGGCGTGCGCCGTTGAAGGCGAAGTCCATGGCATCGGCGTAACCCAAGCAATAATCCCAGGTCACGTACAGATCCGGGTTGGGTTGAGCACTGGGCTCGTGAACTGGAACCATCTGCTGCGCCAGCAAGGTCTTGATATTGGATTCGATGATGCCCCAATCATAAAAGTGCATCTCATCGCAGTCCTCACACAACATGGACACTCCCCGAATGCCACGCGGTTCCAGCAGACGCTGGAAATCCCGCACGTTGCGCAGATCGGACTTCAGCGCCTCAGCTTCCTCGGGCGTGACCGGAGGATGCTCCTCATCTGGTTCCAGCAGGGACGCGGGATCATCGGGATCATCCGCGAATGGATCCAGAGGCATGTCATGATTTCCGTAACTCACAGACTGCATACTACCTGCTAGTTCACCCCGGGGAACAGAAATACAGGTGATGGCGGTATTATCAAGGCATTCGGCCGTGGCGAGTGCTACCCGCACCTTAACGGCGATTTTCACGAGGTCAGAGCACAGCACAACCTGGTGTGAAACCGCCGGGCTCGCAGCCTCCACGGGCGCAGGCATTCACGAGCACAACATTTGAGGAAGGAACCGGGCGTGACATTCCCCCAGACCGTATCCACAGGCGGCGACGACCCACAGAAAGTTTCGCTGGTAGGGCTGACTTTTGATGACGTCCTCCTGCTTCCGGACGCATCCGATGTGATCCCTTCCGATGTGAACACTTCCACTCAATTGACGCGCAATATCCGCATCAACGTGCCCATTGCCTCCGCAGCCATGGATACCGTGACCGAAGCGCGCATGGCCGTGGCCATGGCTCGCCAAGGTGGCGTGGGTGTGCTGCACCGCAACCTGTCCATTGAGGATCAGGCGGAGCAGGTGGAGATCGTGAAGCGCTCCGAGGCTGGCATGGTCAAGGACCCAGTTACCGCCTCCCCAGAGATGACTATCCGCGAGGTGGATGATCTCTGTGCTCGCTACCGCATTTCCGGCCTGCCCGTGGTGGATGCGGACGGCCAGCTGGTGGGCATCATCACCAACCGTGACATGCGCTTCGAGCAGAACTTTGATCGCCCGGTTTCTGAGGCGATGACCCCCATGCCACTGGTGGTTGCCCAGGAGGGTGTCTCCACTGAAGAGGCATTGCGCCTGCTCAGCGAGCACAAGGTGGAGAAGCTGCCCATCGTGGATGCCGCTGGCAAGCTCACCGGACTGATCACAGTCAAGGACTTCGCCAAGCGCGAGAAGTACCCCAACTCCGCCAAGGATGCCTCCGGCCGTCTGCTGGTGGCAGCGGGTATCGGCACCGGCGAGGATTCCTGGAAGCGTGCCGGAGCACTGGTGGACGCTGGCGTGGATGCCCTGGTGGTGGATACCGCTCACGCGCACAACCGTGGCGTGCTGGACATGGTGGCTCGGGTGAAGAAGGAATTCGGCGATCGCATTGATGTGATCGGCGGCAACCTGGCCACTCGCGGTGCAGCCCAGGCAATGATTGATGCTGGCGCGGATGCCATCAAGGTGGGCATTGGCCCAGGTTCCATCTGCACCACCCGCGTGGTGGCTGGCGTGGGTGCCCCACAGATCACCGCCATCATGGAAGCCGCCGTGCCTGCACACAAGGCGGGCGTGCCCATCATTGCCGATGGTGGCATGCAGTACTCCGGTGATATCGCCAAGGCTTTGGCCGCTGGCGCCTCTACCGTGATGCTGGGCTCCATGTTGGCCGGTACCGAGGAAACCCCGGGCGAGACAGTCACCGTGAGTGGCAAGCAGTACAAGCGTTACCGCGGCATGGGTTCCATGGGCGCGATGCAGGGACGCGGCCTGACCGGTGAGAAGCGTTCCTACTCCAAGGACCGCTACTTCCAGGCAGACGTGAAGTCCGAAGAGAAGCTGGTGCCCGAAGGCATCGAGGGCCGCGTGCCTTTCCGCGGCTCCATCGAGACCGTGTTGCACCAGCACGTCGGTGGCCTGCGCGCTGCAATGGGGTACACCGGTGCAGCCATGATTGAGGAGCTGCACAAGGCTCGTTTCGTGCAGATCACCGGCGCTGGCCTGCGTGAATCCCACCCGCATGACGTGCAGGGAATCGTGGAAGCCCCCAACTACAACCCGGGTCGCTAGCGCGCGCCAGCGCCAGAACCCTTTGTAAACTCGTTGAGCACGTTGAATCCGTTGAAGAGGACAGGTTAATTTCATGCAGGATTATGTGGACATTGGACGCGGCCGTGTGGCGCGTCGCGTGTATGGCCTGGACCAGGTGGATATCGTCCCCTCTCGGCGTACGCGTAGCTCACACGACGTAGACACCTCGTGGAAGATCGATGCCTATGAGTTCGATATTCCCGTCATGGCTCACCCCACCGATGCCGTGGTGACCCCAGAATTCGCCATTCAATTCGGCAAACTGGGTGGCTTGCCTGTCATCAACGCGGAGGGCCTGTGGGGCCGCGCTGCGGATCTCGAGGCCGCATTAGCAGAGGTTGTGAATGCGGCCCGCGGAGAGCTGGAAAGCTTTTATTCTTCTTTCGACGCCGCCTCTGACAACTCCGCCCTCAAGACCGCCGATTACGGAGCGGCCAACGAGGTTCTCCAGCGCCTGCACGCGCAGCCGCTGGACGTGGATCTCCTGCAGGAACGCCTGAGCCTGGTGCGGGATTCCGGCGTGCGCTTTGCCGTGCGTGTCTCCCCGCAGCACGCGGCTGATCTGGCTCCGGCGCTGCTGAAGTCCGGCATGGACATGCTGGTGGTGCAGGGCACCCTGGTTTCTGCGGAACACGTGCACCGCGATGGAGAACCGCTGAACTTGAAGGAGTTCATCGGTTCTCTGGACGTGCCGGTTATCGCTGGTGGCGTGGTGGATTACACCACGGCCATGCACATGATGCGGACCGGTGCTGCCGGAGTGATCGTGGGTTCTGGTGACACCACCAACAGCGCGGCTTTGGGTATTGACGTGCCCATGGCCACGGCCATTGCTGAGGCCGCTGCGGCGCGTCGGGACTACCTGGACGAGACCGGCGGCCGCTATGTGCATGTGATTGCCGATTCGGAACTAGCGACCTCTGGCCAGGTGGCCAAAGCTATCGCCTGCGGTGCAGACGCTGTGGCGTTGGGCGCCCCGCTGGCCGCTGCTGAGTCCGCAGGTGCGCCATCGTGGTACTGGCCAGCGGTGGCGGGCCACCCTAAGGCACCACGTGGCGAAGTGAGCTTCACCGGCGAATACGGCACCTTGCCTCTGGAAGAGCTGCTGTTTGGACCCACCTCTAACCCTTATGGTGTGCAGAATATTGTGGGAGCTTTGCGTCGGTCCATGGCCAAGTGCGGATATACAGATTTGAAGAGCTTCCAGAAGGTTGACCTGGTGGTTCGCTAGCGAGGTTTCGGCGGGTAGACTGACTACCTGTGACTGAGACAGACCACATTCAGACCCCGCGCCCGGTTCTTGTTGTAGATTTCGGTGCGCAATACGCCCAGCTCATTGCACGCCGAGTGCGCGAGGTGAATCTGTACTCCGAGGTGATCCCTCACTCTATGCCCGCCGAAGAGGTGGCAGCGAAGAATCCTTCCGCGCTGATCCTCTCCGGTGGGCCTTCTTCGGTCTATGCCGATGGTGCGCCCGCACTGCAGGAAGGCCTGCTGGAGCTGGGTGTTCCGGTTTTCGGAATCTGCTATGGCTTCCAGGCCATGACCAACGCTCTGGGTGGCACCGTGGCGGAGACCGGCCGCCGCGAATACGGCCGCACCAAGATGCAGGTCACGGGTGGCGATTTGCACGCGGGACTGCCCGCAGAGCACCAGGTGTGGATGAGCCACGGGGATGCTGTTTCTGAGGCGCCCGAGGGCTTCGAGGTGACCGCCACCTCCGAGGGTGCTCCGGTTGCCGCATTTGAATGTGCCGAGCGCCGGATGGCCGGTGTGCAGTATCACCCAGAGGTGCTGCATTCACCTCATGGCCAGGAGATCTTGCGTCGATTCCTGACGGAAACGGCCGGCCTGCAGCCCACCTGGACGGCGGGCAACATCGCCGAGCAGCTGATCGAGCAGGTCAAGGAGCAGGTGGGGCCGGAAGGCCGAGCCATTTGTGGACTCTCCGGTGGCGTGGATTCCGCAGTGGCCGCAGCGCTGGTGCAGCGAGCAATCGGTGACCGTTTGACCTGTGTGTTCGTGGATCACGGTCTGCTGCGCGAGGGGGAGCGCGAGCAGGTGGAGCGCGATTTCGTGGCTGCGACTGGCGCAAACCTGGTGACGGTGGACGAGCGCGCAGCGTTCCTGGACAAGCTGGCGGGCGTTTCCGAGCCGGAAGCCAAGCGTAAGGCGATCGGCGCGGAATTTATCCGTTCTTTCGAGCGTGCGGTGGCCGGTGTGCTGGATTCCGCTCCGGAAGGCTCCTCGGTGGATTACCTGGTGCAGGGAACGCTGTACCCGGATGTGGTGGAATCCGGCGGGGGCTCCGGTACCGCGAACATCAAGAGCCACCACAACGTGGGCGGACTGCCCGATGACGTGGAATTTGACCTGGTAGAGCCGCTGCGCCTGCTGTTCAAGGACGAGGTGCGCGCGGTGGGTCGCGAGCTGGGTCTGCCCGAGGTGATCGTGGGGCGTCAGCCTTTCCCAGGGCCTGGCTTGGGCATCCGCATCATCGGCGAGGTCACCGAGGAGCGCCTGAACCTGCTGCGCAAGGCAGATGCCATCGCGCGCGAGGAGCTGACCATCGCCGGGCTGGATAACACCATCTGGCAGTGCCCAGTGGTGCTGCTGGCGGACGTGCGCTCCGTGGGTGTGCAGGGCGATGGCCGTACTTATGGTCATCCGATTGTGCTGCGTCCCGTATCCAGCGAGGATGCCATGACTGCGGACTGGACGCGCGTGCCTTATGACGTGCTGGAGACCATCTCCACCCGCATCACCAACGAGGTGGAAGATGTGAACCGCGTGGTGCTGGACATCACGTCCAAGCCACCCGGAACCATCGAGTGGGAGTAAGCCTCCCCGCCTGAGAGAGCCGGCCGTTTTCGCGAGAAGCTATTTCTTGCGGGGGCGGCCGGTTTCTTGCGTGATGGGGCGGATGTGCGCGGTGCCATCCAGCTGTGGGTGGACGGCCCATGCGTAGGCCGCGGCAATCGCAAACACGATGCCCGCCAAGACCCAGCTGCTGGCAACCACCGGCAGCACCATGAGGGCCAGCCATAGCGGGAAGAGGGGGAGTACCTGCGTGAAGCTGGTGGTGTACTTCTCGTTGCGCACCTCGACCGCCTTACGGACTTCGCGGCGATAAGGGTGGTTGAAGGTCACCAACAGGGCAATTGCCACGCTGAGCAGCAGCCCGATCAGCTTGATGCCCGTGGCGATGGGCATGGCCATGATGGCCACCGCTAGGCCCAGAAGCAGCGAGGTGGTGGCACGCACTGGAGTGGGGGCGGTGATGGGACGGCTGGCTTCACTCATGGTTCATCAGTGTAGAAGCCAGGGGGCAAATGGGGGAATTACGGCGTGATTGCGTGGTCTGATCTGCGCGGTTGACGGGGCGTGCGTCGGGGCATATTCTAACCGTTATGGGAACAGGTGTTCTATTTTATTAAGACGGCGCAGAACCTTCTGTTCTGACCCAATGGTACTGATGTTCCATACGTTCGTTCGTCCCGATTTCCTCATCAATCCTGTTGTAAACCCTCTTGACCTGCCCGAAAGGAGGTATTTCATGTCTATCGCGCCGCAAACTGCTTCTCGGGATATCGATCACACCATCTATGACCTGCGTAAGAAGATGGCTCGCATCACCGGGGAGCCAGTCGCAGCGATGGCTCCCGCCAGTGCATCCGCCCAGCCCGCTTCTGCGCCCAGCCCGTTCGCTGAGCCCGCTTCTGCACCGAGCTCATCGCCCAGCCCGGCACCAACCCCAGCTCCCCGTTTTGGCCACATCACCACGCTTCCCAGCCCGCCCTGGTTGGAACGCGCGGTAGACATGGGAGGCATTCCCCGGGCGATGGTGACAGCCGTGGCGGATTGCCCCGCCGTACATGTGGAGCTGCTCGTGGCTGCCACCCGCGCGGGCAGTTGCGTGGCTGTCGTCGGCTATCCGCACCTGGCGCTGGCTGCCGTCGATGCTGCCGGGGGAGACCTTGAGCGCATGATGGTGATCCCCGACCCCGCCCCGCACGCAGGTGCTGTGTTGGGAACGCTGGTGGAAAGCCTGGACATGGTGTTCTACCGACCAGTGAAGAATGCGTCCCCTACCTTCACCCGCCCCGTGGAGGCTCGCCTGCACAAGAGCCGCTGCGCTCTGGTGGTATCCGGTCATGCGTGGCCCAAGGTGCAGTTGAACATCGATGCCCACGTTGTCGGCATCCGCGGTTTAGGTCGCGGGTCTGGCCGGGTTCGCGGCGTGGAGGTCGATGGGCGCGTGTGGGGTAAATCCCAGCCACCGCGGAGCTTCCATGCCGTGGTGGGTGCCACTTCTTCCTTTATGGTCGACGCCACCCCTGAGCCCCAAGAGATCGCCCGATGAGCCCGCGCGTGACGGTCCTGTGGTTCCCGGATTGGCCCGTGTATTCCATCGGCAAGGCCAAAGGCTGGGATCTTCTGCAACCGGGAGCGGTTGTGGTGGAGCACAAAATCAATGCGTGCAACGCTGCAGCGCGGAAAGCCGGGGTGCGCAAGGGGATGAAGCAGCGCCATGCGCTGTCTTTGTGCCCGCAGCTGGAAGTGGCTGAAGATGACCCCGCGCGCCAGTTGGCGGTGCACGAGGACGTGCTGACATCACTGGAGCAGGTAGCCGCGGGAGTGGAAACGCTCCGGCCCGGGCTGGTGGCTTTCCCCGCTGATTCCTTGGCACGTTATTACGGGGGCGAGGACCAGGCCGTGGAGCTGCTGCTGGATGCAGCGGTGCGCATGCAGGCGGATTGTCTAGCCGGAACGGCCGATGATGTGGTCACCGCGGTGTGGGCAGCGCGGCGCGGCAGGAATATCCCCCCTGGCCAGGGGCCAAAGTTTATCCGCAGCTTGCCGGTGGAGGAGATGGTCAGCGAACCCGCGCTCAATGGATCCCCGGATGTGGTCCGAGTGCTCCGAGAGCTGGGAGTGCGCACCCTCGGGGAGTTCGCAGCGCTGCCGCGCGGGGATGTTTCCGCGCGCTTCGGGGCGGTGGGTGCGCAGTGGCATCGCATTGCGGCAGGGGAGATTGATCGCTCGGTATCCCCGCGGCGAGATGTGCCACCGATTGAGGTGCGCCATGAGGTGGATGAGCCTATCGCGCAGACGGAAACCGCGGCGTTTGTGGCGCGGCACGTGGCGGCACGTCTGCACGCGGAGCTTTTCGCTGCGGGAGATGCCTGCCTGCGCTTGGCCGTGCGCGCATATCTCTCGGCACCAGCGGGATATTCGGGTGCCACGATGATCGAGCGGATGTGGCGGTGCCGGGAACCGCTGACAGAAGAGGACACCGCCCAGCGGGTGCGCTGGCAGCTTGAGGGGTGGATTACTCGTCTGCGGCAACAACCCCGGGGAGATTCCGAAGACTGGGATCAGCCCGTGGGTGTGGTGGCTCTGGAACTGGTCCCCGTGGAGACAGTGCCCGCGGGTTCGGTGGAGTCCGCGCTCTGGGGAGGCCCGGATGAAGGGATTCGCGCCATCCGCGCTGCGGCCGGTCGTGCCCAAGCGTTGATCGGTGTGCACAATGTGCTGCGCCCGGTGCATCGCGGTGGGCGCGCAGTGGCCAGCCGAGTGATGACAGTTCCCTATGGGGATGAAGACCCGGAAGAGGTCAGCGCACTGATGACCCGGCAGTGGCAGGGCGAGTTGCTGCACCCGTTGCCTTCGGTGATCGGAGTGAAAGCAGGAGGGATGACAGCCCCTTCGGCAGCCCACCCCGCCGCCAAAGTGGAGGTGCGTAACGCTCAGGATGAACCCATCTATGTCTCTGGCAGAGGATTGCTCAGCCATGAACCCGCCTACTTGCAGTGGGGTGCCCGGCGAGTGGAGATCACCGGATGGGCCGGCCCGTGGCCAGTGGATGAGCAATGGTGGGCGCGGGGAAAGCGTTATGCGCGGATGCAGGTGGCTACCGCGGACCCACCAGGAGCCTTCTTGCTGGTGAGTAGGGATACCGCGTGGAGAATCGAGGCCTCGTACTGAGGAAGGGGAGATGCTGCAAAAGGAATGTGGAGTAGGAGACAAGCCGATGGAGCAAAGCAGAAACGCAGGTGAGTAGAGAAAAACTGCGCTGGTAACGTGAGAGATATGTCCACGCGGAGAAACCCACTAGCCGGAGTCACCATGAGCAGTCCGGATGACGAAGAGAAGTGGAAGGAAGCTGTCTGCTCCACGCTGACGGGGGAGCAGCTGGCAGGTACCGCGCGTGGGGGAAAGGTCACCCTCGCGCTGGAGTATCCACGCGGTTGGGGACGAGACATCCTCGATGGGGAAGCATTGGGGAAAGAGCTATCGGGGAAGCTCAAAAAATTCATCAAATCTCATGGCGCGCAACTGCAGTTCATTCGGCAGCCTGGGCGCGCCGGGCAGCACTACAAAACCGATGATCTGCGTCCGGTGCTCTACCTCAGTTGGTCGGCGGGAATTGGCGATGTGACGCAGCCCGTCCTCGAGCGCATGCGGGTGGAAGGGCCGGAATCTCTGTTGGAGCTGGACCTTTCCCAACCCGGAAACACTCCTGGGGCAGTGCGGGTGGAGCATCCCGTGCTGCTGGTGTGCACGCACGGCAGGCGGGATCTGTGCTGTGCGGTATGGGGTCGGCCGCTGGCCTCTGACCTCTCGAAGGAATGGCCCAGTGATTATGTGTGGGAAACCTCCCACACCAAGGGGCACCGCTTCGCACCAGCCACGATGCTCCTACCCGGCAACTATTCCTACGGGCGCAACGCGGTGAACTCCGCGAACGAAATCCTCGAGCATGCGCAGCGCGGGGAGCTGTGGCTACAGGGCAACCGCGGGCGGGGTGTGTGGGACAGCCCGGGTCAGGTGGCTGAGTTGGCTGTGGGCCGGATGCTTCACGACGCCAGCGAGTCCATTCCCCTGGCCGGATTACAGGTGGAAACTCCTGAGGAGCAACCGCGGGAGAAGAAACGCGCGATTCGTGTGGTGCACGATGCGACCAAGAATCGGCAGTGGACAGTGGAGCTGGAGAGCCGCCCATCGGTGATGACCAAGGGCTCCTGCGGGGACAAGCCCAAGCGGGTGAGCTCCTGGGTAGTGCTGGGGATTAAAGAAGAAAGCTAGCGCGACCTGCGGGAAAGTTTCTGCCCCGAAAATTTTACGCTGGTACGATAGATTGCATGGCTAACGAAAATTCAAACACAGGCGCTGGCGAAGCCAGCAACACCGATTCCGCAAACGTACGAGCAGACAGCCTAGACAACCACGTTGGCGAGCAGATTCGCTTTATTGTCGAAGGCAAGACCATCGAAGGAACCTTCGAGGGTTACGAAGAGTCCGAGAACATCGAGACCAAGAGCCTTCGCGTGAAGACTGAGGGCACTGAAGATGACGTTGTCGTGGTTGGCGTGAACAGCGACGCAATCGTCAAGCTCACCGACAAGCAGTAACAAACTTAAGATCTTGTAAAAGGTAGGAAAGTAATCCCCATCCATTAAATTGGATGGGGATTACTTGTACGCGAGATGAGATCATCAAGAGTGCCATTACTTGTACCGTATTTAGTCGAAGTAATCTTCATCGACTTCCACAATGTGTACTCTCCGTTTGATCTGAACTCCTACGCCATGACGGATCATTAGCTTGGAAAGCAGTGGCCCATCGATAAGAACAACCCTTGATGAGACTGAATCTGCGTATGTCTTTGCTCCTGCGGTGAATGAACAGGTAGTTAGAAATACCCCTTGTGATGCCTGAGCGCCATGGAGGGCTCCGACGAATGCTTGGACATCCGGGCGAGTAATTGTATTACTCATTTCGTACCGCTTGGCCTGAACGTAAATCCGCGAAAGTCCCAAAGCATCTTGGTCGATAACTCCGTCAATGCCCTTGTCATTGGTCAACTGGGTGCGTTTTGCGCTTCCAAGTGATCCCCCATAACCCATCGCCATGAGTAAATCCAAAACCGCTTGCTCAAAAAATACTGGTTCACGTTCGTGCAGTCTGCGAAGCAGTTCATCAGCCACTAGATCTTCATTTCGCCGTTGCCCATCTTCTACTTGCTCTAGAGGAGTTAAATTTGATTCGGGGCTTGTAGCGGGATCTGGGGCATCCAAAACACTGTGGGAAGGGGGGGTTATGAACTTGAGATAGTTTTCGTTGCCTTCTAAGCGCAAAGCTTTTTCAGTCAGACCCTGAGGGTGTTTATGCAATAACTCGGTGCCTTTTTCCGTAATCGACCAGTGTCCACGGGCCGGAGACGAAATGGCGCCTGCCTTATTCAAGTATGTGATCGCCCAATTTGTACGATTCACATAGCGTGGCCCTCCCGAAGAGATCAAGTCACTGCGGTCTGCATCGGTAAGTTGCAGGATGTTCGAAGCCAGCGTAACTATTTCTCATCGTTGACGTGTGGATCCATCAGCTAGAACTTCCAAACAGGGAATCATGAATTTGTCCCACGAAGGAACGGCCATCGGTTTCTCCTTAGGAGGACGAAGATTCGAGTAAACAAGTGAACTTTAATTTTAAGTTAGCTTATTAGAAATTCTGTGCAGTAAACGAACTGGTTTCATTTTACTTAGATTGGATGGAGCACACTTCCAAACTGAAACAGAGAGATAATAGACACAGGTTGGTGGCTGCCAGGAGGGCCCAGCCTAAGGGTGGTGCTTGAGCTCCCACAAAAATATTTAGAGACTAGACGGACAAGCGACAAGTATCAGCAGTAGCTGAGCACAAGCGAAAACCCCCAGCCGGAAGAACCGGTTGGGGGTTTTGTTGTGCCTGGCGGCAAGTGCCGAGCACTGGCCAGCCAAGCACCGGCCAGCCAAGAACCTAGCGGCGCATGATCTTGCGCGCCGCCCAGTTGCCCAGCAGCTGCGCGATCTGCACGATCACGATGATCACAGCAACGGTGATCCACGTGACCTGATCGTTGAAGGTGCGGTAACCGTAGACGATGGCGAAGTCTCCCAAGCCACCAGCGCCGATGTAACCGGCCATCGCGGACATATCCACGATGGAGATGAACACGAAGGTGAAGCCCAGGATCAGCGGGCCCAGTGCCTCGGGGATGATCACGGAGGTGATGATCTTCAGCGGGGAAGCGCCCATGGACTTCGCGGCCTCGATCACACCGGGATCAATGGACACCAGGTTCTGCTCCACGATGCGAGCAGCACCGAAGGTGGCGGCCACCACCATGCCCACGATCGCCGCTTCCATGCCGATGCGCGAACCCACCAGGATGTCCGTCAGTGGACCAATGGCGGTCAGCAAGATGATGAACGGGATGGGGCGGAAGAAGTTCACCAGGAAGTTCAGCAGCAGGTACACCGGCCGGTTCTGCAGCACGCCACCGGAACGGGTGGTGTACAGCAGCAGCCCGAGCAGCAGTCCCAGCACTGCGGAGAGCACCAGCGTGATGGAGACCATGTAGAGCGTGTCCCAAATGGCCTTCGTGAAAGTTGGGCCCAGGCGGTCCCAGTCCATTTGAGCCAGGATCATTGTGTTGTCTGTGCTCATCGGATCTCCTCAATTTCGGTGGTGCGGTTCATCGCTTGGTAAAAGTTCTCGATGGCTGCGTCGGCCTCCGGGGAGTTACCGGTCATGCGCAGGGTCAGTTTGCCGAAGCTGTGCTGTTGCAAGGTGGTGATACCGCCGTGGACGATATTCACGGCGACACCTGCATGAGCTGCCTCGGAGATGGCGTCGAAAAATCCAATGCCCTCCGCCATGGTCACGGTGAACAGGCGGCCAGACGTTGCCTGCAAGGCTTCCGATTCCACCATGTCCGGGGTGTTACGCAGGGAGGTGGCCACGAAGTTGGCGGCCACGGCGGTGCGGGGGTTGGAGAAGACCTCGTACACGCTGCCCTGCTCCACGATCTGGCCGGCTTCCATGACCACCACGCGGTCGGCGATGCTGCGCACCACTTCCATCTCGTGGGTGATCACCACGATGGTGATGCCCAGGTCCTTATTGACCTTGCGCAGCAGCTCCAGCACGTCGCGGGTGGTGGAAGGATCCAGTGCGGAGGTGGCCTCATCGGCCAGCAGTAGGCGAGGGTTGGTGGCCAGCGCACGGGCAATACCCACGCGCTGCTTCTGCCCACCGGAAAGCTGCTCGGGGTAGGACTTGCCCTTATCGGACAGGCCCACAAACTCCAGTAGCTCCTGCACGCGCGCCTTGCGCTCGGCGGTTCCCATACCCTGCAGCTTCAGTGGGTAGGCGATGTTGGCCTCCACGTTGCGGGAGGTCATGAGGTTGAACTGCTGGAAGATCATGCCGATATCCGAGCGCAGCTTGCGCATCTCGGATTCCTTCAGCGGGACGATGTCCTTGCCATCCAGCAGAATCTCACCGGAGGTGGGGCGATCCAGGCCATTGATCTGGCGGACCAGCGTGGACTTACCGGCACCGGAGTAACCGATGATGCCCACGATGGATCCGGCGGGGATGGACGTGTTGACGTCCTTGAGGGCAGTGACTTCCTTGCGGCCTTGGGCGAAAACCTTATGGACGCCGCGGAATTCCACCTCAGTACCGGTGGTTGTGGTGGCCTGTTGAGCCATGGGAAACCTCGTTGCGTGTGTGGGTTGCGTGTTTTGGAATGCTTGCTTGAAGAGTTAGTGGAGCGGGGAGAGCGAGCGAAAGGGGCCGGCCGCAGGCTTCTCAGTGAAGCTGAGCGGCAAGCCCCTTTCGTGACGCGAGACAGTGGCTTCAGACAAGATCCGGTCCGGAGACTGGTCTCACTTCAGCCCGTTCGCGGGACTTACTTGGCGTCCTTGATCTTGCCTTCGATGCCGGTGAGGATCTCATCCAGCTCCTTGCCGTCCTTCTTCACCTCAACGGAGGTGCCTTCAGTCTGGCGATCAATGGCATCCTGAACCTTCTGGGAGTGCCATACGTCCACGAGCTTCTTCAGGTCTTCATCGTCCTTGCGCTCTTCGGTGGTCACGAAGGCGTTGATGAAAGGCTCTGCAGCTGGGGCGCTGGGGTCATCCTGTGCAACTGCGCTCTTGGGGTCAATGTTGCCATTGGACAAGAAGGAGTTGTTGATGACGGATGGGGTGCCGTCCTGGTAGGAAGTCACGGTCTGGGCTGCGTCCACTGGGGTGACCTTCACCTTGGACTTTGCGGTATCCACGTCAGCTGGGGTGGGGGAGAGCAGGGACTTGTCCTTGAGCTCCAGCAGGCCAGCGTTTGCCAGCATGTGCAGTGCGCGGCCCTGGTTGGTTGGGTCGTTCGGGATGGCAACTTCGCCGGCCTCTTCGACGTCCTTCAGCTCACTGTGGTCCTTGAAGTACAGGGCCAGTGGGATGATCTCGGTGGCGCCGATTGGGGTGAGGTTGGCATCGCTGTTGACGTTGTAGTCAGCCAGGAACATCAGGTGCTGGAAGTTGTTGACATCAATCTGTCCCTCTTCCAGTGCGCGGTTGGGCAGGGAGTAGTCGGAGAACGGAACGAGCTCCAGGTTCAGGCCCTGTGCCTTGGCTTCTTCTTGGAAGACCTGCCACTGCTCTTGGCCTTGGTCGGTGGTGCCGACCTTGATGACATCTTCGTCGTTGCCACCGCAGGCTGCGAGGGAGAAGGTTGCGGCGATGGCGATCACAGATGCTGCTGCTTTTTTGCGAAGGGACATGCGGGGTCCTCTTTCTATCGTCTTTTGGGTTGGGCTGAATTTATCATCCCGATCGCAAAATGAACAACTTGGTCTAGTTTTTCGGTGTTTGGGCATGGCTGGGCGGGTTTTGTCCCCCTCTTTTTTGTTTTTCGACGCCACACTCCGGCGCTGTCTTAGCGGTGGCCTGTGCCTGAAAATAAAATAGAACACCTGACCTATTAGTGTGTATGCTGAGCATGTGTCTATGAATGCTGCGTCGCTGAGCTGGTCGAGGCTGGAGAGGATCCTCTCCAGCAAGTCCGCAGGCACCCTGCATGCCGTGGGAATCGGTGAAGGCCAGCGGGTGGAGTACTTCGACAAGAGGTATGACCCGGAGGCGGATGGGGCTGCGGGATCATCGGGGTCTGGGGGCTCGTCCGGTGCTGCGGGATCTGGGGCGGAGTCGACTAAGGCGGAGCCAGCCGTGCCCTTCGCGGAATTGCATGCCTGCAGCGCATACAACTTTCTCCGGGGAGCCAGCGAACCGGAAGAGATAGTAGAACAAGCCGTAGAACTGGGTATTAGCGCATTGGGGTGCGTGGATAGGGATGGGTTCTACGGGGCTGCCCGCTTCGCCGCAGCGGCGGCGGAACGGGGAGTGCCCACGGTGTTCGGCGCGGAACTATCCATCGATGGCGCGGAAGCCGCGGCCCTGACGGTACTGTGCCGCGGGCAAGAGGGATACCGCAGGCTGTCCCGCTTGATGACAGACGCGCACATGGCAGACCGAGACAAAGACGTGGTGGTGTATCCGCCGGTGGAGGAGATCGCGCGCTACGCATTCGATGAACACGAGCAGTGCCATTGGTTGATTGTGCTGGGGTGGGAGATGCGGCGTCGAACAAAAGAATTAGTACGCACGTTCGGGGCGGATAATTGCGTGGTGGAGCTGGTGCACACCATGCAACCCGTGGATGTGGATCACAATGATGAGCTGCACGTCCTGGCCATGGAATACGGGCTGAGGGAAATCGTGAGCTCCGCGCCCACGTGCGCGAATCCGCAGCGGGCGCGGCTGGCCGGGGTGAAACGCGCGCTGCATGAGCGCAAAGATGTGCGCGCCGCAGAGACCATCACGCACCCCCTGGGCGGGGCATGGATGCGCAGCGGCGCGGAGATGATGCGGCTGGCGGGGGATAACCAGTGGCTGCGCGATGCCGTGGCCACCACGGTGGAGGTGGCGCGGGAATGCACGTTCACCCTCAACCTCATTGCGCCGCAGCTGCCGCATTTCCCCGTGCCGGAGGGGCACACGGAGATGTCCTGGCTGCGGGAAGTCACCGCGCGCGGTGCCACGGTGCGTTACGGGGCTCGACCGAAAGAAGCAGGGCCGGAGAAACAGGAGGGGGTGGATCAATCCACGTCCGCTACCGCGCGGGCATGGGCAACCATCGATAGAGAGCTGCTGACCATAGAAAAGCTGGGATTCCCGGGCTATTTTCTGATCGTCCATGACATCGTCAGCTTCTGCCATTCCGCGGACATTTTGTGCCAGGGGCGCGGCTCCGCAGCCAACTCCGCGGTGTGTTTTGCCCTGGGCATCACCAACGTGGATGCCGTGGCGGCCGGGTTGTTGTTTGAACGCTTCCTCTCTCCGGAGCGCGATGGCCCGCCGGATATCGACGTGGACATCGAATCCGGTCGCCGGGAGGAGGCCATCCAATACGTGTATGCCCGCTATGGGCGGGATAACGCAGCTCAGGTGGCCAACGTGATCACGTACCGCCGCAAGGGTGCGCTGCGCGATGCCGCCCGCGCGCTGGGATACGCGCCGGGCCAGGTGGATGCCTGGGCACGTGGCACCGAGGAGCCCCCAGAGCTGGTGAGTACCGTGGCCGGGCAGCTCAAAGGACAGCCCCGCCACCTGGGCATCCACTCCGGCGGCATGGTGATCTGCGATAGACCCACCGCAGAGGTGGTGCCCACCGAATGGGCGCGCATGGAAAACCGCAGTGTGGTGCAGTGGGATAAGGACGATTGCGCCACCGTGGGCCTGGTGAAATTCGACTTGCTGGGACTGGGCATGCTGGAAGCCATCCACCACGCCTTAGACCAGGTCCGCACCCACCGCGGAGGCAGGAATATTGAGCTCTGGCGGCTAGACCCCGTGGAGAAAGAGGTCTATGACATGCTCACCCGTGCCGATGCCATCGGCGTGTTCCAGGTGGAATCACGCGCTCAGCTCAACACCCTGCCGCGCCTGCGACCCCGCACGTTCTATGACCTCGTGGTGGAAGTGGCGCTCATCCGCCCCGGGCCCATCCAGGGTGGTTCCGTGCACCCGTACATCCGCCGCCGCAATGGCGAGGAACCCGTGGTGTTCGATCACCCCTGCCTGGAACCCGCGCTGAGCAAAACCCTGGGTATCCCCCTGTTCCAGGAGCAGCTCATGCAGGTGGTGGTGGATGCCGCCGGTTTCAGCGGCGCGGAGGCGGATACCCTGCGCCGAGCCATGGGATCCAAGCGCTCACCGGAGAAGATGGAGCAGCTTCGCCAACGTTTCTACAACGGGTTGCGCGAGACCAACGGCATCACCGGCGAGGTCGCGGATCGGCTGTGGGACAAGATCGTGGCCTTTGCCTCCTACGGCTTCCCGGAATCTCACGCGCAATCCTTTGCTTCCCTGGTGTACTACTCGGCCTGGTTGAAGCACCATTACCCAGCGGAATTCTGCGTGGCTCTGCTGCGCGCCCAGCCCATGGGTTTCTATTCACCCCAATCGCTGATCGCCGATGCCCGGCGTCACGGCGTGCGCATCCTCCCTGTTCATATCAATGAATCGGATGTGCAGGCGGATGCGGTGATTGATTTCTCGACGCCACCTCCCACCACCAACACCCCTCGCGGCATCCACGGGCTGGGTCGCGGAACCGCAGAGCCCGTGGGGGCTCTTCGGATGGGTCTGGCCTCCATCAAAGGAATCGGCAAGGATGTGGCCACGCGGATCGTGGAGGTGCGCGAACGCCTCGGAGAATATCGGACGATCAGCGACCTCTCCCGCGAAGCGGATCTGACCGTTGCCCAGGTGGAGCACCTGGCCCGGGCTGGGGCATTGGAACCCTTGGGTATGTCCCGCCGGCAGGCGGTGTGGGCCGCGGGCATCGCCGCCACGGAACGGGCGGGGATGCTCCCCGGCACCTCTCACGTGGATGCTCCCGTTCTGCCGGGGATGAGCTCCTTCGAGCTGGCTGCCGCGGATCTGGCCAGCACCGGGGTCACCCCGGACGGCCACCCCGTGGAACTTTTACGGGGCTTCCTCAATACCTGGCATGAACAGCCCATCCGGACAGGAGCGAAAGCGGGGCAGAAGCGGGGCGGGGTGCCCGTGGTGGCGTCGGAAAAATTGCTGGAGATACCCGATGGAACGCGCATCCGTGTGGGAGGAATGGTGACCCACCGACAACGCCCCATGACCGCAGGTGGCGCGGTGTTTTTCGGGCTGGAGGATGAAACCGGAATGGCCAACGTGATGGTGACCAGCGGGCTGTGGACCAAGCAGCGGATCGAGGCTCTGAGCACGCGGCTGGTGGTGATCCGGGGGATTGTGCACAATGCGACGGGGGCGGCGTCGGTGACAGCGGATCTGCTGGAACCTGTGGAACCAGAGCTGGTGGCTGCGGGGATGGGACAGGCCGCGCGGCTGGGGAGTCGCTCGCGGGATTTCCAGTGAGGTGTTCGCGGGGATCTTCGCAGGGGCTGGTCAGGGAACCCAGCGGGGGAATCTGGTGTTGACACGCGATGTGCGACTCGTAGGATCAACGATGTGAAACACCGTGCCCAACCCACACCACAGCAGTTCAGGCGGAGGAGAACTATCGCTGTGTGTTTGGCATCGGTACTGGTAGTGACGTCCGGGTACATCGGTGCGCGCGTACAAACGGCTACTGGCTGGCCAAAAACAGTCAGCGTCCAAGAAGCCTCGGAGACGGGAGAAACCGCGGAATCCACGGAAGATGCCGTCCCGCGCGTACCTGAATCCGAACAACCCGACATCATGCCCGTGGCCCGAAGCTCCAACGGACAAGCGCCGTTGCAGGATGCCCCAAAACCAGGAACCAGCGGCCACGTCTGGGTGGATACCAACGGGGAGCGCCGACCCGCATACGCGCAGATCCCGCAAACCGCAGCAGAGGGGAAGCCCGTGCCCGTGGTGCTGGCATTCCACGGGTACCAGGAAAAGCCGGAAACGATGGCCGCGTACTCGGGACTGGGCAAGGCCTGGGGCAAAGACGGCGGGGACGGGGCCATCGTGGTGTACCCGGAAGGCAAGAACAAGGCATGGGAAGGAGCCCCCTACGCGGAAACCACCCACGGGCAAGATGTGCAGTTCGTGCGCGATCTGCTGGATAGGCTCAGCGCCACTTACCCGGTGGATGCCACCCGGATCTATGCAGCGGGAATGTCCAATGGCGGTGGATTCGGGCTGAAGCTGGCGTGCGAGATGCCAGAGCACTTCGCGGCCATCGCCAGCGTCTCCGGGGCTTACTATCCCGGTACATGGCGTAACTGTGCCACCAAGCAATCGGATCCAAACACTCCAGAGAGCATCACGTTCACCAAGGGGCCAGCCCTGCCATTCCTCGAGATTCACGGCGGGTTGGATTCCACCATCAGCTTTAACGGCGGCACACGGCACGGCAGTCCTTACTTGTCCGCCATGCGCCTGAGCAGCCTGTATGCGGCGCGCACAGCATGCTTCGGGGCACCAATGGCGGTGAAAGTCTCGGAGGAGGTTAACCGCACCGAGTGGAAGGGGTGCGCTGAGGATGCAGAAGTGATGCAGGTGGATATCGTCAACGCCGAGCACACCTGGCCGGGCGAAACCAAGGGTTATTCCGGCACGGGAGAGGCGCTGAATAGGCCAGCAACCGTGGCAGGCGGGCAAGGCCAGCGCACCACGGAAGTGATCTCCGCAACCAGCGAAGTGCTGGCGTTCTTTGAGCGGCACCGGCTGGATGTGGACGCTGGGTAGCGCCCAAGAAGCTAGGTGGAAAGATCCACGTCCGCGTAATCCACGTGCGGATGGGTCAACCAAGATAGCGCTCGGTGACGCTCCAGCAGAATGGAGCTTTGCACCGGCTCCAGCTGCAAGCCCAGCAATTCCTTGGCTGGATCCCCGCCGCGCTCGGTAATCTCGTTCGCCTTTAACGTCTGGTTCACCGCGTACCAGCGCATGGAATAGGTGTATTCCAGCACGTCGCAGATCTCTGGCAAGGTGCGTGGGCGCAAGCTCTTCCTGACAGTCTGGTGCGTCAAATAATCCGTAAGCACTGCTGGCTGGGGTGGGTTGAGCTCAAACGGATCAGCATCCGTGGCGCCGATAACCCACGCCAGCAGCTCCGCGGCCACAAAACCCCATTGCATCTGGAACGCGCCCTCAGTGAGCTCTGCGGGGTAGTTCGGGGATTGGCCCTCGCCGAAGGAATTGAAGCGTCGCACCGCAGCCAGGAATTCCGTCTCTTCCTGGGTCAGGTTGGATTCCGTGATCTGGAGATGAGTCAGGTATTCGTCGACGTTAACGGATTGCCCAGCCACCACATCCACGGCGATATGCGCCAAAGTGAGCAAGGATTGCGCCCGCTGGCGCACCTCAGAAGGCTTGCGCAGTACAACTTCAGATTCCCCGATGACCGGGGGCAGATAAGTGCTGATTAGGATGCCTTCTTCGAACAACCGCCCGCGGATGCGATCGCGCCGGATAATCGATTCTTCCGTGTGCGGGGCAGAAGGTGGCGTCGCACCCTCCGGGGTGCGGGGATCCAGTAGGTCAATGCCTTCACCGTTGCGCACGGATCCATCCCAGAGGAAGAAGATCGAGTTTGCCTGCTTTCCCCACGCAGAAAATTCTTCGGAGAAATCCGCCAGGGAATAGCCTTCGGGCCGTTCAAATACGTAGTGGCAGTGAGCTCGGGAAATGTGCTGGAACACGGAATGGATGCTGGAATTATAGGAACCTGCCCGCTCCACCCCGGTGTTGAGCGCATATCCGGCAAATCCATTCAGGTGTTCTTGCAGCTCGTGTGCATCGCTGCCCTCGTTTTGCTCGGAGAGGAAAGGGCCGTTGGCATCTTCGCTAATGAGTGAGCGCACAAACGTAGGGCCGTTTCCGGCTCCGAACCAGGGGATGGGGGTTCGGAGCGTGGAGTATGCGTTCACAAAGGTAGTCATGACGTTTAAGGATAGGGAACTACTGCCCCTCATGCGCTGCGAACAATCAAAATATGCAGCAAATAGGGGGAGTAGAGAAAATGCGGAGGCCTGCAAAGGTGCGCAGGCCTGGCAAGAACTTGAAGGCGCTGCGCCCTACTTGGCAGCGCCCGATTCGATGCTGAAGCCAGCTGCGCGCAGGCGGTCCACATACGCGGTGCCCAGGGCGGTGGCTGGCGTGAGGATTCCTCCCGCGCGCTGCGGGAACTTGTCCTGATCCAGCGCCAAGGTCAGCGCGGCTTCGCTGAGCATGGCGCACGTAGCCTTATATCCGGGATCACCCTGCGCGGAGACAGTGGAGGTGTAGCGCTTGCCGGATTCCGTGGTGCCGTAGTGGGTGGTCTTGAAGAAGCCACTCTCGCGGGATTCCTTGGATGGGCCATCGCCTGGTTCCGGCACCCAGCGGGAAAGCAGGGGGCGCAGCTTGTCCACGTTGAGCAGGGTAAATCCCAGACCCAATGCTCCGGCCAGGGCGAATGCGGTCAGTCGGCCCTTCAGGCCCGCACCGGTGGGCTGGTACTCGGCGTAACGCAGGCGCGGGCCATAAGCGTGGTCAAGCAGGGAATTGGAACGACGCACAACGCGCGTATTACTTCCGGCCATCAAGAAAGGCCCAGCCCAGCCCTCTGGGCCACCATGCTTCGCGGTGTTGATAATTCCGAAGTCAGGCTGTGAACCCAGCTCGGGATCGTCCTTCGATGGCTCGGCTGAACGATCAGCGCTGAGGCCATAGGGATCGCCAATCGCCTTCGCGCCCTCGGAGTCCTTCTTGGCCTCGGCGGTCTGCACGCGCATGGAATCGATGGTTCCTCCGGAGAGGCCACCCTTCATCTTGACCAACATCGTGGCCTCGGTGAGAGGTTCGCCGGATTCCTTGGCTGCCTCGTGGAGCATCAGCATGCCAATGTCGCTGGGGATGGAATCAAAGCCACAAGCGTGCACGATCCGGGCACCGGATTGCTCGGCAGTGGAGTGGAACTTGGTGATGGTGCGGTGCATGAACAGCGCTTCGCCACACAGGTCCACGTAGTGCGTGCCGGCCTCGGCACATGCGCGCACCAGCTCTTCGCCGTAGCGGGTGTATGGCCCCACGGTGGAGATAACCACCTTGGTCTTGTTCGCCATATCGCGCAAGGATGGGGCATCGAAAGAATCCGCGACCAGCAGTGGCCACTCGCGGGAGGCGGAGACACCCGTGTCCTGGGCAATCTCCTCCCGCACCTTTTCCAATTTGTTTTGGTTTCGGCCAGCCAGCGCGATGTTGGCAGAACCACTGTGTTGAGCCAGGTATTCCGCCACCAAGGTGCCGACAAACCCGGTGGCTCCATAAACCACCACGTCGTATTCCCGGTCGGATTGAGTGTTCGGGGTGGAGTCTGCAGAACGGTTATTTTCTGGTGATGTGTTCATGATCTCGAGCCTACTCACGGATGAGACATTGGTTCAGGGAGATCGATTGGCTATTTGTCCGCCCCGGGTGCACATCCCTAGGCTTATCGCTCATGGAGAGCGCAGTAGGCGAGCAGGAAACCGGCAATAAGCCCGAGGGCCACAACGGCCTGATCAACGTCATGTTTGATCGTCCCGTCATCCCCCCAAACACGGGAAATGCCATCCGCATGTGTGCCGGTTCCGGGGCCAGGCTGCACTTGGCCGGTCCGCTTGGCTTTAATTTCGACGAAAAGAACGTCAAACGCGCCGGGCTGGATTATCACGACCTGGCTGATGTCACCCAGCACGCGAACTTCCATGAGGCCTTTGCCGCGCTTCCCGATGCCAGGATCTTCGCCTTCTCCGCCCACGCGGAGGTGTGGTACACCGATATCCAGTATCAGCCGGGGGATGTGCTGCTCTTCGGGCCGGAACCGACGGGACTGGGTGAGGACATTCTGAGCCACCCGCGCATTACTCAACAGGTGCGGATTCCGATGCTTCCTGGGCGTCGAAGCATGAACCTGTCCAACGCGGCCGCGGTGGCAACGTATGAGGCGTGGCGACAGTTCGATTTCTTCGGCGGGGAGTAATCCCGCCCGCGGGGTCAGCCGTGGAATAATGAAACTCATGGCTGCAATCACCTTGGATGGAAAACTGTACCGCGATGAGATCTTCGCTGATCTCGCTACCCGCGTGGAAGCACTCCGCGAGAAGGGCATCACCCCGGGTTTGGCTACGGTGCTGGTGGGAGATGATCCCGCCAGCCATTCTTATGTCAAGATGAAGCACCGCGATTGCGAGCAAATCGGGGTGAACTCCATCCGCAAGGATCTCCCTGCTGACGTGACTCAGGAAGAGCTCAACGCGACGATCGATGAGCTCAACCAGGATCCCGCCTGCACCGGGTACATCGTGCAGTTGCCGCTGCCCAAGCACCTCGATGAAAATGCGGTGCTGGAGCGCATCGATCCCGCCAAGGATGCCGATGGCCTGCACCCCGTGAACCTCGGCAAGCTGGTGCTCAACGAGCCCGCACCTCTGCCCTGCACCCCGAACGGTGCGATCTCCCTGCTGCGTCGTTTCGACGTAGAGCTCAACGGAGCCAAGGTAGTGGTGATCGGCCGCGGCGTGACCGTGGGCCGTCCCATCGGCCTGATGTTGACCCGACGCTCGGAAAATTCCACCGTCACCCTGTGCCACACCGGTACCAAGGATCTGGCTGCGGAAACTCGCGAGGCTGACGTGATCGTGGCTGCCGCGGGTCAGCCCCACATGCTCACCAAGGACATGGTCAAGCCCGGAGCAGCCATCTTGGACGTGGGAGTCTCCCGCAAGGATGGCAAGCTAGCCGGCGACGTGCACCCAGAGGTCTGGGATATTGCCGGTGCCGTATCCCCCAACCCAGGTGGAGTGGGCCCACTGACCCGCGCTTTCCTGGTGCGCAATGTGGTGGAGCGGGCCGAGCTGCTGGCTCAGCAGGGCTAGTCGCCAGCGTTTATGTCCCATCCCATTCACAGCATCCCGCGCCCAAAACATCCGCACCTGGATGAAGAGCGCGCCAATTTGCTGGACAACCCGCATGATCGGGCTGTCCCGCCTTCGCCGCTGAACCCGCTGGCCCAAGCGGCCCTCGTGGCTATCTTTTTGGTGGGAGTCGCGGCTGCCGTGGTGTTCCTCGCCACCGAGCATTGGCGCCGGGGAGCAACCGCGTTTGGCGGTTCCCTGGTGTTCCTGGCGATCATTCGCTGGGTGGTCGATAGCCGGATCATGGGCGTGCTGGCCGTGCGCAGCCGCCGCTTTGATTCCTTCTTCAACGCCATCGTGGGCGTGGGCATGCTGTGGATCGCGGTCAGCGTGGATCCGCTGGGAAGCTAACAGCGAGGCTAACTAACCCCGCGCATCCCTGCCGATGTGTTCCGCCTTGAGCAGGAACTTCTGCAAAATCTGCCCCATCTGCCGCCCCTCAATGAGGAAGCCATCGTGACCCGTGGGTGAGGTGATCTGAGAGAGCCCAATGAAATCGCCCAGGTTTCGCGAGAGGTGCTCCTGCTGGTGCCACGGGTAGAGAATGTCCGTATCCACCCCGGCCACCATCGTCGGTACCTCGGATCGTGCCAGTGCCGCGTTCATTCCGCCCCGCCCGCGCCCAACATCGTGCCTGTTCAGGGCATCTGTGAGGGTGACATAGCTGCCGGCGTCGAAACGAACTTTGAGTTTGTCCGCATGCCGGTCCAGGTACCCTTCCACCGCGAAACGCTGCTTGCTTCCCCGGTAGGGGCCGTAGGGGTCTTCGCCTCTTTGTGGGTCGACGCCAAACCGCTCATCCATCTCCAGCTCACCCCGGTAGGTGAGGTGGGCGATCCGGCGGGCTTGCCCCATGCCTTCCGCCGGTGATTCACCGGTTTCGTAGTAATCCCCACCGTGCCAGTGCGGGTCTGCCTCCACGAAGCGGATCTGGCTGGATTGCAGGCCAATCTGCCACGCGGATGCGCGCGCGCTCACCGCGATGGCCAGGGCGGCACCCACGTAGTCGGGGTGCATGAGCGTCCACTCGAGAGTGCGCGCCCCGCCCATTGATGCGCCGATCACCGCCTGCACATGCGTGATGCCCAGGGTGTCCAGCAGCGCTTTTTCCGCGGTGACCATGTCTCGGATGGAGATGCCGGGGAAGCGAGAACCCCATGCCTTGCCATCCGGGTGCGTGGACCCGGGGCCGGTGGAACCGGAGCATCCGCCCAGCACGTTCGCGCAGAGGATGAGGTAGCGGGTGGTGTCCAGCGGCTTGTGCGGGCCCACCATTTCCGGCCACCAGTCCGCCAAGTTCCCATCACCGGTCAGCGCATGCTCGATCAGCAGCACTGGCCGATCCTGCACATCCAAGCCCGGCTCGGGACCTTCGGAAAAATCGGCATAGTTGGGGTCGGCCGAGGTGGCGTCGTAATAAGCAAACAGCTTTAACTGCACATCGGGGATGGTCACGCCGGCCTCGGTGACCACATCCCCCACGGAAATGTGGGTGGAGGAGCCGGATGCGGGGAGGAGGTCGGCGTGCAACATGGGGCCTTTCAACAAGGGGGGAGAAACTAGATGGCGGCGAAACCGAGCTGCAAGTCGGCGAGGATATCCTCGATATCTTCAATGCCCACAGACAGGCGGATGGTGGCCTGGGAGATGCCCGCGCGGGTCAGGCCGGCTTCATTGGACTGCGAGTGCGTGGTGCTGGCGGGGTGGACCACCAGTGAGCGCACGTCACCAACATTAGCCAGGTTGGAGTGGAGCTTGAGGGCATCGATGAAAGCCCATGCCTGGGCGCGGGCTTCATCGCTGTTGATGTCATCCGCAGCCAAGGTGAAGGCCAGGACGGAACCGGTGTACTCCAGGCCCAGCTCCTGCTTGACGGAGTACCACGGGGAGGATTCCAAACCGGCGTACTGCACGGAGCCCACCTTGGGGTTATCCGCGAGGAACTCGGCGACTGCGCGGGCGTTCTCATTGTGCTTGTTCACGCGTAGGGAGAGGGTGTCCAGGCCCTGGGCGATGACCCACGCGTTCAGCGCGGAGAGCGTGGCGCCGGTATCGCGCAGCAGACCCACCCGAGCCTTGAGGCCGAAGGCAGCCGGGCCCAGATCCGCGTACTTCAGGCCGTGGTAGGCAGCGTCCGGGGTAACGAAACCGGGGAAGACAGGCTTGCCGTTTCGCTCCACGGTCCAATCGAACTTTCCGCCATCCACCAGGATGCCGCCCAGTGCGGATCCGTTGCCGGTGTAGAACTTGGTGAGCGATGCCACCACGATGTCCGCGCCCAGCTCCAGCGGGCGTACCAAAGCAGCCGTGGCCAGCGTGTTATCCACAATCAGCGGAACCTGGTTATTGTGCGCAACCTCAGCGATAGCGGGGATATTCAGCACATCTGCCTGTGGGTTGGCGAAGGTCTCGCCGTAGAACGCCACGGTGTTGTCCTGTACCGCTGCCTGCCAGGAGTTCACATCATCCGGGTCCTCCACAAACGTGACCTGCAGGCCCAGGCGAGCCAACGTGTTCTGGAAGAGCGTTTCAGTACCGCCGTAAAGGCGAGGGGAGGTAACGATGTGATCGCCCGCACCAGCGATGTTAAGAATGGCCGCTGTTTCCGCCGCCTGCCCGGATGCGAAGGCGACGCCATGCACGCCACCTTCCAGAGAAGCCACCCGATTTTCTACAACCTCCACCGTGGGGTTTGTGAGGCGGGAATACACGGGGCCGAGATCCTCCAGAGCGAAGCGCTGCTTGGCGTGCTCTGCGGAATCGAATACGAAAGACGTGGAGAGGTGGATAGGCAGGTTACGCGCGCCGGTGGGATCTACGGTTTGGCCCGCGTGGATCTGGCGGGTGGCGAATCCCCAGTTGTCTACATCTGAGTTGTCGTACTTAGTCATGGTTGTTCCTTTAGGTTTGATGAATCTGCTTTTGGCTGACTCTAGTCGCATCGGGAGGCAAAACAAACCGCTTTGTCTAGTTTTGTAATTTTTATCTGCGTCTTCGCTGGTCGGATTGTTGCAAACGGTAGACAATGCTGTCTATTTGGGGGAATGGAATCGGGTGTTCAGGCGATCGGGTAAGTAACCGGTGCTGCGCCGGGGGTATACAGAGACACAAGAATGGTGGCACGGTTTTTCAACCGCGCCACCATCAACGAGCTTCGCAAAGCTCTAATCGAGAACTACTTGTTCTTGTTCAACCCATCAATGATCTTGTTGAACGTCTCAGATGGACGCATGACCTTGTTGGCCTTGTCCTCATCCACCCAGTAGTAGCCGCCCAGATCCGCAGGGGAACCCTGGATGTCCAGCAGCTCCTTGGAGATCTGAGCTTCCTTATCTTCCAGCTCCTTGGCTACGGGCTTGAACACCTCGGCCAGCTTCTCATCCTCAGTCTGCTTGGCCAGCTCCTGAGCCCAGTACATCGCCAGGTAGAAGTGAGAACCACGGTTGTCGATCTCGCCGACCTCGCGGGATGGGGACTTGTCCTCGTCCAACAGGCGCTCGGTAGCCACATCCAAGGCGTCGCCAAGAATAGGAGTGAGAGGATTGTCATCGATCTCCGCGAGCTTGCGCAGGGATTCGGCCAGCGCGAGGAACTCGCCCAGGGAATCCCAACGCAGGTGGTTTTCTTCCTGCAACTGCTGCACGTGCTTCGGAGCAGAGCCGCCAGCACCGGTCTCGAAGAGTCCGCCACCAGCGATCAGCGGAACCACGGAAAGCATCTTCGCGGAAGTGCCCAGCTCCATGATGGGGAAGAGGTCCGTGAGGTAATCGCGCAGCACGTTGCCGGACACGGAGATGGTGTCCTCGCCCTTGCGGATGCGGTCGATGGAAACCTGGCAGGCTTCCATCGGCGCGAGGATGCGAATATCCAGACCATCCGTATCGTGATCCTTCAGGTACTTCTCCACCTGGGTGGTCATGTTGCGATCATGCGCACGGGTTGGATCCAGCCAGAAGATGGCGGGAACATCGGTGGCGCGGGCGCGGGTCACGGCCAGCTTTACCCAGTCCTGGACGGCAACATCCTTGGCCTGGCAGGCGCGCCAGATATCGCCGGTTTCCACATCGTGCTCCATGAGCACGTCGCCAGCCTTGTTGATGACCTGCACCTTGCCATCAGCAGGGATCTTGAAGGTCTTGTCGTGGGAGCCGTACTCCTCGGCCTTCTGCGCCATCAGGCCCACGTTAGGAACCGTGCCCATGGTGGTGGGATCGAAAGCACCATTCTTGCGGCAATCATCGATAACCACCTGGTAGATGCCCGCGTAGGAGGAATCGGGAAGTACCGCGAGGGTATCTTCCAGCTCATCATTGGCATTCCACATCTGGCCGGAGCTGCGGATCATGGCTGGCATGGAAGCATCCACGATCACATCGGAAGGAACATGCAGGTTGGTGATGCCCTTGCTGGAGTTCACCTGAGCCAGAGCAGGCCCATCCTTGAGATCCTTATCAAAGGCAGCCTTGATCTCTTCGCCATTGTCCAAATCCTTCAGGCCCTCAAAGATGGCAGCCAGGCCGTTTTCGCCGTCCAGGCCAGCCTCCATCAGTTCCTCGCCGTACTGCTCGTACACGTCAGAGAAGAAGGCGCGCACAGCGTGGCCGAAGATGATGGGGTCAGAGACCTTCATCATGGTGGCCTTCAGGTGCACGGAGAACAGCACGTCCTCCACCTTGGCGCGGGTGACCTGCGCGCGCAGGAAGGCATCCAGAGCCTTGGCGGAAAGAACCGTGGCATCCACGATCTCATTTTCCAGCACTGGCAGGGAATCCTTCAGCACGGTGGTGTTGCCGTTTGCCTCCACCAGCTGGAAGCGCAGCTCGTCATCGGCAGGCATGATTACGGACTGCTCGTTGTGGCGGAAATCATCGGCTTCCATGGTGGCCACGTTGGACTTGTTATCCGGAGACCACTTGCCCATGGAGTGAGGGTGCTTGCGCGCGAAGTTCTTCACGGCCTTGGGAGCGCGACGGTCAGAGTTGCCCTCGCGCAGCACGGGGTTCACGGCGGAACCCTTCACGCTGTCATAACGCTGACGAGCGTCCTTTTCCTCATCGGTGTGGGGCTCGTTGGGGAAGTCGGGGAGATCATAACCAGCATCCTGGAGCTCCTTGATGGCAGCCTTCATCTGCGGCACGGAGGCAGAGATGTTGGGGAGCTTCACGACGTTGGCATCGGGAGTCTTCGCCAGCTCGCCGAGCTCTGCGAGAGCATCCAGAACCTGCTGGTCCTTGGGGAGCTTGTCATTAAACGCCGCCAGGATGCGGGCGGCCAGGGAAATATCCCGAGTTTCCACTTCAACGCCCGAGGTGGAAGCAAACGCCTCCACGATTGGCTTCAAAGAGTACGTGGCCAACAATGGCGCTTCGTCTGTGCGGGTGTAGATGATCTTTGCCATGAGGCTTTCCGTCTCCCTGCGTAGTCAGTGGGGTAAGTTTTGTTACTTCGGCCGCAAACAGGTGGGGCGAATTCTTTGGTCTCGCCATCTGTTTTTGGACGGTCTAGTGTTCAACACTACGTGAACAAACGCACCCATGATTGCCTAGCCCGAGCATAATTTCGCCGGGCAAAAGTACTCAATATTTACCCTGCGACGATGCCACCCGCACACCGCCGCACCATGACCACCGAAAGGTTTACAGCATTCCTGTGACTGGTAGCACCCCATCTCCGCAGACCGATAATTCTCGTTCACTGTTCCGCAGGCGCGCCTTGCCGCGACAGACAGAGATCTCTCACCGCTGGCGCATCATCGCCATCGTGGCCTTGGGTTTGGGTGGTTTTGGCATCGGCACCACGGAGTTTGTGGCCATGGGATTGCTCAACCTCATTGCGGATGATTTCCAGATTTCCGAGGACCAAGCGGGTCACATCATTTCCGCCTATGCGCTGGGCGTGGTGGTGGGTGCACCATTGATTACTACGCTCACGGGCCGGGTTCCGCGGCGTCGATTAGCACTGATCCTCATGGCCGCCTTCACCGTGGGTAATGGCCTTTCCTACTTCGCCAACTCGTACGAAGTGCTGGTGGTCTCCCGCTTCATCGCCGGGTTCCCGCACGGTGCGTACTTCTCCGTGGTGGCGCTGATCTCCGCCTCCCTGGCGCCCGAGGGCAAACGAGGCAAGTACGTGGCGCTTTCCGGCCTGGGACTGTCCATCGCCACCGTTATCGGTGTACCCGCCGCGCAGTGGATGGGCTCCACCTGGGGTTGGAATACCGCGTTCCTGTTCGTGGCGCTCATCGGCCTAATCACCATGGTGGCGCTCTGGTTCGCCGTACCTCACATGAGCCGCATGCCAGCCACCAAACCCCTCACCGAGCTCGGCGCGCTGATCAACTCGCAGGTGCTGTTCACCCTGGGCATCGGCACGGTGGGTTTCGGTGGCATGTTTGCGGTGTACACCTACATTTCCTTCACCCTCACGGAGAATGCTGGCTTCGACGCCGCGAAAATCTGGATCCCGCTCATGGTCTACGGCATCGGCATGGTGATCGGAACCTACATCGGTGGCGTGCTGGCCGATAGGAATCTGGAATTCACCATCCTGGGTGTGCTGGTCGCGCTCATCTTCGTGCTCAGCGCCTTCTACTTTTCCTCCCAGGTGGCCTGGCTGGGCATCGTGAACTTTGGCGTGATCGGCATGATGGGATCCATGCTGGTGCCCAGTCTGCAGACCCGTTTGATGGACGTGGCAGGAGATGCGCAATCGCTGGCCGCCGCGCTCAACCACTCCGCGTTGAACATGGCGAATGCGGCGGGTGCAGCCGTGGGCGGTGCGGTTATCGCCGCAGGTCATGGCTATTCTGCTCCCGCGCTGGCCGGAGCGATCATGGCCGCCTGTGGTGCGCTGCTGTGGATCCCTGCATTCCTGTTGCGTAAGCGTCAGGTGCAGGTGGGTACTCAGCGCTAAGACTTTGTGTTAGCGCTATCCGGCTGATTAGGGGGAGTGTCCCACCCACTCGGTAGGCTGTGGAGCCATGAGTAGCTTCACTGTCGCCACAGTCAACGTCAACGGCATTCGCGCAGCCGCCAAAGAGCGCAGCGAGAACAACCGCGGAATCCTCCCGTGGCTGGAAAACACCGGGGTGGACGTGGTGCTCATGCAGGAAGTCCGCGCCGATGAAAAGCAGACCCGGCAAGCCCTCGAGCCAGCGCTGGCTGCTGGATGGCACCTGGCTCAGGCACCGGCAGAAGCCAAGGGTCGCGCCGGGGTGGGCATCCTCTCCCGTACCGAGCTCAAGGATGTGACCGTTGGCTTCGGCCATGGCGAAGGGGAGAAGGGCGAGGAAATCCCCGCGGCCCGGGAATTTGATGGCTCGGGGCGTTACGTGGAGGCCGTGGTGGCGTCGGGAATAAAGGACCTGGGGGACGTGACGGTGGGCAGCTTGTACCTGCCATCCGGCTCCGCCAAGACGACGAAACAGGACGAAAAATACCGCTTCCTGGATGCCTTCGCGCCGTTCATGCACGCTCGCTCGGAGGCTGGTCGGCCCACGATCATCGGCGGCGATTGGAACATCTGCCACCGCCGGGCGGACCTGAAAAATTGGCGGACCAACCGCACCAAGTCCGGGTTCCTCCCCACCGAGCGCGCGTTCCTGGATCACGTGCTGGGAGTGTGGCCCGATGAGGCCACCCAGGTGGGAGATGCCGAAGATTCCGGCAGGAACTGCAACCCCGCTGGTGGCGAGCGTGATTTCTATGGCGCGGTCGATTACACCCCAGGTGAGCTGGCACAGGCGCGGTTGGCAGCGGGAGCAGCCACGGATCCGCAGTGGTTCGACGTGATGCGCCGGCTCGACCCAGAATCCACCGACGTGTTCAGCTGGTGGACCTTCCGCGGACAGGCGTTTGATACCAATGCTGGCTGGCGCATTGACCTGCAGGTGGCCACCGAAGATGTGCTGAAGCACGCACGCTCCGCATGGGTGGATAAGGCAGAGGCCTTTGACCTGCGATGGAGCGACCACTCACCCGTGATCGTGGAATACAACTAGGCATCCTGGAATCTCAAGCCGCTCGGGGAGTTTTCGCACACCATGCTCACAGTTCTTTATGTCATCGGGATCACCGCCGAGGCGATGACCGCCGCCCTAGCCGCTGGCCGCCAACGGATGGACTTGTTCGGAGTGAGCATGATCGCGTGTGTCACCGCACTTGGCGGAGGCACGGTGCGCGACATGCTGCTGGGCCACTACCCACTGCGATGGGTGAGCGAGCCAATCTTCCTGGTGATCGTGGTGACGGCAGCACTCATCACCGTGCTGGCCAGCTTCCTGATGGATTACTTCCGCACCATCTTCCTTCTTGCCGACGCCGTGGGTCTGGCAGTATTTTCCGTCCTCGGTGCACAAGTGGCTCTTTCGGGAGGACACGGGATTGTCATCGCCTGCTTCGCGGCAGTGGTCACCGGTGTGGTGGGCGGTGTGATGCGCGATATCCTCTGCGACCGCATCCCGCTGGTCTTTTCCGCCGAGCTCTACGGCAGCATCGCGCTGATTGCCGGGCTGATGTACTCCGCGATGCACCTCTCCGACATTCCGGAGAACACCGCGGTGATCGCTACCCTGCTCACCGCATTTACCCTGCGTGTGGTGGCTATCTACTACAACATCGCGCTGCCCGTTTTTGAATATCAAGAACGAGAGATCCGCCGGGATCCCGCCGGCAGGTTCACCATGTGGGTGATGAATAAGGCAGGGGTGCGTCGAAAAGAAATGAAAAGGCGCACCGTCGGTAACGCACAACGCAGGCAGCAGCGCCGCGCACGCCACGAACAAAAACGCAGGGGAGAGGCAGAAGATCCCGCCCAAGAAAGCGGAAACTCGGCGGAGTAAACTGCGAACCTATGAACGCGCCTGAAAACCCAGCCCCAGCACAGCCAGCTCACACCACAGTGGGCGAAAAAGCCACCGCAGGCGAGAAGAAGCAACGCGTTGTTTCCGGCCTGCAGCCCACCAGCGATAGCTACCACCTGGGCAACTACTTGGGAGCGGTCAAGCAGTTCATTCAGCTGCAGGAATCCTATGATGCGTTCTACTTCATCCCAGATCAGCACGCCATTACCGTGCCGGGTTACAACCCCAAGGAGCTGCGTCACCGCACCCTGGCCGGAGCCGCACAGCTGCTGGCCCTGGGCATTGATCCGGATAGCTCCACCCTGTTTGTGCAGTCCCACGTGCCAGAACACGCGCAGCTGGCATGGATTCTGATGTGCATCACTGGTGATGGCGAGGCGCGCCGAATGACCCAGTTCAAGGACAAGTCCGCCAAGCAGGGCAATGACAACACCACCTCAGGCCTCTACGCCTACCCCATGCTCATGGCCGCGGATATCCTGCTCTACCGCCCACACCTGGTGCCCGTGGGTGAGGATCAGCGCCAGCACTTGGAGCTCACGCGCAACCTCGCGGAGCGCTTCAACTCCCGCTACAAGAAGACCTTCGTGGTTCCAGAGGGCTTCATCCCGCAGGGAGCCTCCAAGATCTACGACCTGCAAAACCCCACCGCCAAGATGAGCAAGTCTGCGGAGAACCCCAAGGGACTGATCAACCTGCTGGATGACCCCAAGGTGTCCGCCAAGCGCATCCGCAGCGCCGTGACGGATAATGATGGCCAGATCCGCTTTGATAAGGAAACCAAGCCGGGAGTATCCAACCTGCTGGTGATTCAGTCTTCCCTCACCGGGGAATCAATCGACCAGATCGTGGCTGGATATCAGAGCTCCGGCGCTGGTTATGGCGATTTGAAGAAGGACACCGCCGAGGCGCTGGAGACGTTCACCACCCCACTGCGCGCCAAGTTCGATGAGTACATGGCTGACCGCGCGGAGCTGGAGCGCGTGTTGGCCCGAGGTGCAGACCGGGCGCGGGGGATTGCTACGCGCACGATGGAGCAGGTCTACGAAAACGTGGGCTTCCTCAAGCCACAGTAGTTGGGAGGCCCTGGCGGCCGGGAACGATGCATGACGGACGATGCATGACGGACGATGCTGGCAATTTCCGTTACAGTGACACTGTTAAGACGTTCAAGAACTAGTTACTCTTCCACCTCTGCACCCAGCCGAAATCGACGTTGAGCGAAATTCGGCAGGGGAGCTGACACCAGCATCGGTGCGGGAAGAGTGAAAAGAAAGATGGCATAACTATGGTCACCCAGCCCAACCCGGCGAACTTGGATGAACGCGGTGTGGAGCGCACCCGCAAAGATGAGCCCGGAATGATCGACAAGTACCGCGATAAGTGGCAGTGGTTCGATCACATCATGCGCATGCAGGAGCGCTACACCGAGCACGGCGGCAATCAGTACGCCGCAGGCATCACTTACTTCTCCGTACTCTCCCTGTTCCCGCTGCTCATGCTGACCTTTGCCATCCTCGCCATGGTGCTAGCCGGTAACCAGGATCTGATGGACAAGGTCACCACCTCCATCACCGATAGTGCCGGTGGTGAGATGGGCGAGACCCTCAAGACCGTCATCGAAGATGCCGTGGCGCAGCGCAAGTCCGTTTTCTCCGTGGCACTGCTCTTGGCACTGTGGACCGGACTGAGCTGGGTAGCTCACTTGCGCATGGGCGCTTCCGAGATGTGGAAGGTCAATGGCTTGGCCGATAACTTCATCGTCGGCAAGCTCAAGGACCTGGTGGTGCTGATTGGTCTGATCTTCGCGCTGATCGTGGCCTTCGCCATCACCACCGTGGGTAACTCCGGCATTACCGATCGACTCATCGAAATGGTGGGCTTGGATGGTGTGCCAGGAATTCGCTTCCTCACCTTCGCCGCGGCCCTGGTGATTGGTGTGATTGCCAACTGGTTGGTCTTCGCTTGGATGATCGGCGCCCTGCCACGTGCGAAAACCCACCGCAAGTCCGTGGCCAAGGCCGCGATCATCGGCGCGGTGCTCTTCGAGGTCTTCAAGCAGTTCGCCACCCTGTTCTTCTCCAACGCGCTGAGCAACCCAGCGGCTGCGACCTTCGGCCCGATCATCGGCATCATGGTGACGATGTACCTCATCTGGCGCATCCTGTTGTACTGCTCCGCGTGGGCAGCAACCACTCCAGAGTCCCTGGCTGAGCTGCGTCCCGAGGCTCCACCCGCAGCGATCATTCGCGTGCGCCAGGAAGTCCGCACCGGCTCTTCCGATGCCGGCCGCGCTGGCCTGGTGGGCACCGGCGCTGCACTGGGTGTTCTGGTCGGCGGCGCCGTGGCCTCTATGTTCCGACGCTAACTCCTCCCCATCTCCATCCCAGCCCCCTTTCCTTCTGCTTGATTACCCGGCCACGAGTGCCGGTGCGCAGAAGGGGAGGGGGCTGTGGCATTGGCCCATGAGGGTAGGATGCAGCACATGATTGATACACAAATTCTGGCCTCGCTCCCCAAAGTGGAATTGCACGATCACCTCGATGGCGGATTGCGCCCCGCCACCATCGTGGAGCTGGCGAACCAGATTGGATATCAGCTTCCCACCACCGATCCTGTGGAGCTGGAGCAGTGGTTTTATGATGCTGCCAACTCCGGTGACCTGCCCACCTACCTCACCACCTTTGCGCACACCACCGCGGTGATGCAGACCAAGGAATCCCTGGTGCGGGTCACGCGCGAGGCAGTGGAAGATCTGGCGGAAGACAACGTGGTGTACGCGGAACTGCGCTACGCGCCGGAGCAGCACCTGGAGCAGGGCTTGAGTCTGCAGGACGTGGTGGATGCCACGGTTCAGGGCGTGAAGGAAGGTGAGCGCGTGGTCTCTGAACAGGGCAAGCGCATCCACGTTCGGCTGCTGCTGTGCGCAATGCGCCACGCGGACCGGGCGACCGAAATTGCCCAGCTCACGGTGGATAACTTCGGCGAGCACACCCCTGGCGAGGGATACGTGGTGGGCTTTGACATCGCGGGTGCAGAGGACGGCTTCCCGGCGTCGAATCACAAGGAAGCTTTTGACCTGCTGCGTGCCAATCTGGTGCCCTTCACCATTCACGCCGGTGAGGCTGCCGGCCCGGAATCCATGAAGGATGCCCTGGCGCAGGGTGCTCGCCGCATCGGCCATGGAGTGCGTGTCTTCGAGGATTTCGAGGCGACCATGAGCGGCGTGGAGCTGGGGCCCATTGCCCGCGCGGTGCGGGATCAGCGCATCCCGTTGGAGATCTGCCCCACTTCTAATACTCAGACGGGTATCGCCGAGGAGATCGCCGATCACCCCTTCAATCTGCTGTATGACATGGGCTTTGTGTGCACCATCAACACGGATAATCGTCTGGTATCCGGCACCACCATGACCCATGAGTTTGAGGTGCTTGCCGAGGCGTTTGACCTGGAATACTGGCAGTTCCTGGAGTTCACCACCAATGCTCTAGAGGTGGCTTTCTGCACCGCCGCGCTGCGTGAGGATCTGGAGCGCAACATCATCTACCCCGCCTACGCGCAGCTGGGGGAGCACTTCGGGGCAGAAGACTACGACGCCACCGGTGAAGATATGGACGATGCTGAGCTGACAGGCGGGCTATCGGGTGGCCTCGGCAGGCTGCATGGCGGCCACGGTCATAACCACGGTCATCCCGGTGGTGAACTGGATGGTCAGGAGCAGATGGAGCTCTCCATGGAAAACCTCAAGGCTGAGCTGGAACAGCTTGGTTTGAGCCTGGATGATGACGATGACGAAGACGGCACTGAAGACGGCACTAACGGTGGCGCTGCAGGCGGCCCCGTGGGTGGCACCAAGCAATAACCGCTGCACCAGCGCTCTTTATTGATTCAGAAGCGTGCAAGTGGGTTTGACTACCGCCCCTGACCTGCGCACAATCAGCTTTTGTGTCAACAAGTTCAGTGAATAATCAGCCGGCCCTCCGTGCCGCCTCCACGCCAGCATTTGCCGCCCGGGCGGTGATCGCGCTGGTGGTCATCGCCGCGCTGCTGGCTCTGTCCGCATGTTCCGCAACCGGCGGTCGCCCACGCGATACCGCAGGCAACGGCGAAGGTGGCGGCGGGGTGGATACCCCGCGCTACACCGTGGCCATGGTGAGCCACGGTGCTCCCGGAGATACCTTCTGGGATCTCGTCCGCGCTGGTGCCGAGGATGCAGCGAAGAAGAACAACATCGAACTTCGCTACAGCTCTTCCCCACAAGCTCCAGATCAGGCCAACCTGGTGCAAAATGCTGTCGATTCCCACGTGGATGGCATCGCCCTGACCCTGCCCACCGCAGAGGCCATCGGCCCCGCTGCGCAGCGCGCCAGCAAGGAGGGCATCCCCGTGGTCGGCTTGAACGCGGGCATGTCTGACTACCAAAAATACGGCCTCACCGCGTTCTTCGGCCAGGACGAGTCCATCGCCGGTGAGCGCGCTGGCGAGCGCCTCGCTGAGGACAAAGCCCAGCACGTCCTCTGTGTGATTCACGAGCAGGGAAACACCTCCCAGGAATCCCGCTGCAGCGGCATCAAGAAGGGTGCTCAGCCCGCCAAGGTAGAGACCATCTATGTCAACGGCATGGATCTCACCAGCGTGCAGTCCACCATCCAGGCCAAGCTGTCCCAGGATTCCAGCATCGATTACGTGATGGGCCTGGTGGCTCCAGTGGCACTCGTCGCCAAGAAGGCAGCGGATGCTGCCAACTCTGATGCCAAGATCGCCACCTTTGACACCAACGCAGAACTGGTGCAGGCCATCCGCGATGGCAAGGTGCAGTTCGCCGTGGATCAGCAGCCCTACCTGCAGGGATACATGGCAGTGGATGCCCTGTGGCTGGCCAAGCGTAACGGCTCCACCGTGGGTGGTGGCCAGGCCGTGCTCACCGGCCCGAGCTTCGTGGATTCCCGTAACGTGGATGCCATCGCAGACGCCGCAGAAAAGGGGCTGCGCTAAACCATGAAGACCCTGTTCCGCCGCCCGGAGCTCACCAGTGCGCTGGGTGCCATCGTCATCTTCACCCTCTTCCTCATCGTGGCCCCCGCGTTCCGCAGCATGGACGCGTTCGCCACCGTCCTCTACGCCAGCTCCACCATCGGCATCATTGCGCTGGCCGTGGGCCTGCTGATGATCGGCGACGAGTTCGACCTCTCCACCGGCGTGGCAGTCACCACCTCCGCGCTGGCGGCCACCATGCTGAACTACAACTACTGGCTCAACAGCTGGGCCGGCGTGTTGCTCTCCCTGCTCATCGCCCTGACTATCGGCGCTTTCAACGGCTACATGGTGATGCGCACGGGCATCCCCAGCTTCCTCATCACCCTGGCCACCTTCCTCATGCTGCAGGGCATCAACCTGGCAGTCACCAAGATGGTCACCGGCCAGGTAGCCACACCCACCATCTCTGACATGGAAGGCTACACCTCAGCCAAGGCCGTCTTCGCCAGCTCGCTGAACATCTTCGGGGTGCACGTGCAGGTCACCGTGCTCTGGTGGATCTTGTTCGTGGCTCTGGGAAGCTGGTTGCTCTTCAAGACCCGCTTCGGTAACTGGGTATTTGCTGTAGGTGGAGACGCCGAAGCCGCCCGCGCCGTGGGCGTTCCCGTGCGTCGGGTCAAGATCACCCTGTTCATGTTCGTGGCGTTTGCTGCGTGGTTTGTTGGCATGCACAATCTCTTCGCTTTCGACTCCATCCAGGCCGGGCAGGGCGTCGGCAATGAATTCCTCTACATCATCGCCGCGGTGATCGGCGGCTGTGCCTTGACGGGCGGCCGCGGTACCGCAGTGGGCACGGCCATTGGTGCGTTGATTTTCGGCATGACCAACCAGGGCATCGTCTACGCGGGCTGGAATCCAGATTGGTTCAAGTTCTTCCTCGGTGTGATGTTGTTGCTCGCCGTGATAAGTAATAATTCCTTCTCGCGTTTGATGGGAGCCCGTTCATGACCTCTTTATCCGACGCCAACCCGGCGCTCGTGGAACTTAATTCCATTGGCAAGAGCTATGGCGAAATCCACGTGCTCGAAGACATCAACCTGCAGATCTTCCCAGGACAAGTTACGTGTGTACTGGGCGATAACGGTGCCGGTAAGTCCACCTTGATCAAGATCCTGGCTGGTAGGCATACTGCCTCTTCGGGGCAGATGCTGGTGGAGGGGGACGAGGTCTCTTTCCGCACGCCAAAGAACGCACTGGACCGGGGGATTGCCACCGTGTACCAGGATCTGGCCGTGGTGGATCAGATGAGCGTGTGGCGCAATTTCTTCCTGGGGCAGGAAAAGACCGGTTTCCTGGGTCGACTGAAGGAAGCCGAGATGCGTACCACCGCAGCGGAAGAACTGCGGAAGATGGGCGTGGATATCGCCGATGTGGACGTGCCCATCAGCACGCTGTCCGGTGGTCAGCGCCAAGTGGTGGCTATTGCCCGCGCCCTGTACTTCGGAGCCAAGGTACTGATTCTGGATGAGCCCACCGCAGCGCTGGGTGTGAAGCAATCCGGTATGGTCTTGAGATTCATCCGCGCCGCTGCGGAACGCGGGGTGGGCGTGGTGTTTATTACGCACAACCCGCATCACGCGCACTTGGTGGGAGACCACTTTGTGCTGCTGAATCTGGGCAAGCAGGTGCTGGATGCCTCGCGCGACGAGGTTACTTTGGAGCAGCTCACCCAAGAGATGGCCGGCGGTGGAGAGCTGGAAGCGCTGAATCACGAATTGCGCGCATAGTGAAAGCTCAGATGGCTTAGACTGTAGTTTCACCAGCTTTTTTGGCGCCGAATCACGGCGAGTGAACGACAAGAGGAGGAAGCCACATGACAAATCAGAATCCCTATGGGTCTGATGCCCCGCAGCCGGGCCAGAATAACTTCGGTCAACAACCGCAGGGTCAGTTTGGTTCGCAGGGTTACCCAGGGCAGCAGAATCCTGGCCAGTTCAACCAGGGTCAGGCAAACCCAGGGCATAACAACCCAGGCCAGTTCAATCAGGGACAGGCTAACCCAGGGCAAACGAACCCAGCGCAGTTCAATGCGGGTCAGCCAAACCAGGGCCAGCAGTGGCAGCAGAATCCTGCCCCGCAAGGTAACCCAGGCAACCCAAGTACCCAGAGCAATGCCAAGGCGCAGGCAAACGCAGCTCTCGCCAGCCTGCGCTCCCGTCCGCTCCTGCAGTTAGTTGGAGCCGGACTGGCTGCGCTGACCGTACTGCAGCTCATTTTCTTCACCATGAAGTGGTACAGCGCAGTGGTCACCGTCTTCGGCTTCTCCGTGGAAGCAATTGTCAACGGATGGGGTCAGGGCAAGGTCAATGGCGTGGATCCCAGCGCAGCAGAAGAAATGGTGAAGGCTGATCCTGGGCACATGGTGCTGACCATCCTTACGCTGGGGCTGGTCATCGGCGCTATCGTCCTCTTCTTCCTCAAGAGGGAAGGGCTTCTCGCAGGTATCCTGACCACCGCTTCTGGCGTGATCGGCCTGCTGTTGCTGGTTCTGTTCTCCTTCACCGGTGGCAGGCTCGATACCGAAGAAGTCTCCACTTACGGCGGATCAGTAACCGAGGGCTTCGGTGCCGGATACTACCTCTCATGGTTGGTTCAGCTGCTGGTTCTGGCTGTTGGCGTGTGGCTTCTGCTCACACAACGCGCCCAGCTTCTGGAGTCCTCCAAGATTGACTTCGGCCTGCGTAAGCAGAAGAACGCTAGCGATCTCACAGGCCAGCAGGGCTTCGGTGGCCCAGCTCAACCAGGTTTCGGACCTGCAGACCAGGCAAGTTTTGGACCTGCAGGCCAGCCAGGTTATGGAGCTCCAGGCCAGCCATTTGGTGGCCAGCCAAACCAGCAGACCAACCAGGCAGCACCCCGTAATGAGCAGTTTGGTGGTGGCTTCCCTCAAAACGGGAACAACCCCACCGATGGCAACTTCCCAACTGATGGAAATTCCCAACCTCGTTAAAGCATTCACTCGCTGATCGATAGTGCAAAAGCCGGCCTCGCAAAATAGCGAGGCCGGCTTTCGTTGATCTACGGGGTGTAGTGCGCGGATCAGAACTTAGTGAATCGCTTGGTCAGGCCTTCTTCGAGAACCCTCCAGCCCTTCACTTCCTCGTCGAAAGGAGCCGAGGGAGTGATCTCACTTGGGGTGCCCATCTGGAAAGCCAGGTAATTCTGGAGGCGTGGGTAAGCCAGCAGTACCTTGTTCACGGCATCGTCCTCGGCCCAGTCTGCAGCGTCTGCGAGCAGTTCATAAGCGCGGGAAAGCTGATCGGTATCCACCGCGTTGAGATCTTTACTGATGTCCTCGCGGAGACCATTGAAGGAGTACTCATTGGTGGGGTGAACCTCAACCTCTAGCTCACCGGCATTGGCTGCGGTGAGGATATCTCCCCAGGTGGCAAGCTCATCGAGATCGTGCTTCGGAGCATCGATCAGCCAGCGCACCAGAGAGCGAGGGTTGGGGAAGGTGTTGATCTCCCCGTGGCGGCCCAGGAAGACCGGCTTAGAGTCCACGTAGCAGCGCAGGGTGTAGACGTACTGGTTGTTCATCGTGATGCGGATCGGATCGATCCCGGTGGAGGCCCAGATAGTGGAATCATAAGGGTCTGCATCCTCGGACGCAGTCTCCTTTTTCTCCTGCATTGTCGCAAGCTTGGCCTGGCGTGCTTCACGAGCTGCATCGATGCGCTTTTGGGCATCTTCTACATCCGCTTCATCCAAGTCTGGGTGCTTGAGGAATGGCTCAATGTCATCGGTCATGGTGGCCCATTTATCGAGCACCGTGCGGCCCACTCCAGACCACTCTTCCATGCCATTCTGGCTCGCGTAATGATCCGCGCCACGGCGGGTGTTCTGCAGGATCGAGTAGCTCTTGAACCACGAGTTGATGCTGGAGATATTCAGCACAGAGCCGAAGGACTGCAACAGATCGAAACTGCGGGTCACTGCCAGGGTTGACTCATAGCCTGGGCGATCCGCGAGCTTGGCGGGAAGCTCTACGAAGCTGACTTTGCCATCGGACTTGGGCACCACGTTGGTGGCCTTGTCCTTGAGGAAGTTCTGCCACTTCGGGTGATCAGACAGGTCATGCTTCGGGGTGGACTCGATAAACGCCAGCACTTCGGCGGGGGATTTGAAGACGAAGAGGTGGTCTTTATCCCCGAGGAATGCCTGCCATTGTTCGCCTCCAACCTGCCAGTTTGGCGCCCACAGCGTGTACCAGGTACCGCTAGTGAGCTCCATTTCGAGGGCAACAATGCCATTGCCGAAAGTGCGCGAGCCTTTTTCAAATGCCATAAGTGGTCATTCTAGCTGGTCTGCGGACTGCTTTTCGACGTGGGATCTGTATGTTTCCGTAGAGTGTGCCGAAGCTCCGCGGTGAGCACCGTGGGCACAGTGGGTGGCTCTTCACCCAGAAACTGGGCGACGTTATATTCGCGCGGGGTGGGTTGGCTGACGATTCTTGCGAGTCCGGAGTTCCGCATGAGGGCAATCTTTCTTCAATCGGTATCGGTGAAGGTTAGGTGGAGCGTGGGTGCTGTGTGCGTGATGGATGGAGGGGTGCTTCTAGCCGGTAGGACGGTAGAAGCCAAGGAAGTTCATGCCGATGTTTTCCGTCCGCACGGGACTGATCTGCACGGGATCTCCCGCCTCGATCATCTGCCCATCTCCCGTGAGCATGGCGACGTGCCCGTCCCACACTGCGAGGTCGCCCGGTAGGAGGTTGCTGGCATCAACCGGGGTGCCCATGGCCTGTTGTTGCGCCGTCCGGGGAATATCCACCCCGGCTTGGGCATAGGCCCATTGGGTCAATCCACTGCAATCAAGCCCCACCCCTGGTGCTGTGCCACCCCATTGATACGGAGTGCCCAGGGCACTGCGGGCTGCCTCTACTGCCTTGGCAGCTTCGGGGGACGGGGCACTAACAACCACGGTATCCGCGTCAGTTGGACTAGGAAGGGCAGGATCGGCCGTGCTGGAATCGCTGGGAATTGGCTCGATGGGCGGGACTCCAGCAGAGGTGGAATCAGCGGAAGATAACAGCGCGGGTGTCTCGGCAGCCGCGGGAGATGCAGGAAGTGCAGAGCCTACAGCTCCTCGCGGGTTCCCCGTGATGCTCCCATCTTTGGGCCCTACGCCAACATCTGGGAAAGGCACGCCATTGATTTCTACGGTGAGTCCACTGAGTTCCCGGCCCAATGCAGCCAGCCGTTCGTGTGCCCGCAGCCAGTATTCGTCCACGATTGCGGGAACCTTTGCCGCAGCCATCCCGCCCAAAACTCCGGTGCTGGCCAGTGAAGAAACCATGGCGGCGGCGCATGCCTGCAAGCATTCCTTCGCGATTACCGTGATGTCTTGAATCGCAGAATCAACAGCTTGTTCAGCCCTGCGGGCAATGCGATCTACCGCTGAACCTGCCTCGAGAGCTTGTTGCACATCGTCTGCGCCCTTGCTCAGTGAGCGCTCAATCGCCACACCGGCCTCGCCTTCCAACGCGCCGGCTAGGCGAACGGGAATCTCCCGCGCCAAATCCAGGTCAGTGTCTCGCGGGAGTGCGGTATGACCTGCCGAAAGAGGTGAGGGTGCCAACTGGGCAAGCGGTTGAATCAGTTCCAGAAGATTCATCGTTCCCACCGATTCCAGTTCGCAGCCGTGCCGCGTTCATGCTCCACGAACTGGCTGTTGAGGTGGGTGAGGGAGGAGTGGGCGTCGAGAAAAAAGGAAGAGAGAGCCTGCAGGGAGGTGGCGTGCTGACCGCGGGCCTGAGTTAACGCCTGCAGGAAACCTTCGGCTTCCGGGACGATGGGCGCTACCCACCGTGCGGCCATCGCTTCACGCGGATTGCCCAGTTGACGCCCCAATTGCGCCACCGCGGCGGCCACCGAATCAATGTCCCCCACGGAAGCTACTAACGAGCCACCTGCACCCTCATTCCACACATTCACCGCTCGCTCCGCCCCAAGATGAGTCTTTTCCCGTCCAGAAAATTTCTTCACCACCCTTAGACTCCGCAACTTGAGCAAAGGTTCACGCGGGCGCTGGAGCAGACCGAGTAGACTCAGAAACCATGGAAATTCAGGTGGTAGAACACCCGCTGATCGCATCGCGCATGACGATCATGAGGGACGAACGCAGTAACAATGCAGCATTCCGCGCCGCGCTCGCGGACCTGGGCGCAATGCTGGTGTACGAGGCAGCCAAGGATTTAGAGCTGCAGTCCTTCGATGTTCAGACCCCCGTGGCCACCGCTGAGGGTTTCCGCCTGGCTAAGCCACCGATTATCGTGCCGGTTATCCGCGCTGGCCTGGGCATGATTGACCCTGCGCTCTCCATGATTCCGGACGCGCAGGTGGGCTTCATTGGCCTGGCTCGCGATGAAGAAACCCACGAGCCAGTGCCTTACCTGGAAGCACTGCCACAGGATCTTTCCGGTCAGCCAGTCTTCTTGGTGGATCCCATGCTGGCCACCGGAGGCTCGCTGCTGCACGCCATCCGGTTGCTGGAAGGTCGTGGCGCGGATGACATCACGTGCATCTGCATGATCTCCGCCCAGCCGGGTGTGGACGCGCTGGTTGAGGCTGGCGTGAATGTGAAAAAGCTGGTCACGGCAGTGGTGGACCCAGAGCTGAACTCGGATTCCTACATCCTGCCCGGCTTGGGCGATGCCGGTGACCGCCTCTACGGCCCCCGAAACATCGACCTCAGCGAGCTCAACTAAAACAAGTTGATGACATCAAATTCGAACTTGTCGTAGAGTGCCTCAACGTTTTCGCGGCTTCCCGCAGGGCCGGTGACTTCCAAGTAGAACTTGGCCTTCGGTTCTGTGCCCGAAGGGCGGGCAATGACTCGAACGGTCAATTCGCCCTGTTGGCCAGTCATTTTTACACCGTCGGTGATGCGATCAGCCGAGTCTTTGATTACTGAGGCCTGCACTTCCAAGCCTCCCAATTCCCGCGGTGGAGCACTCAAAATTTGAGAGACCAGTTTGTATGCCTGCTCCGATGTTTCGTAGCGCATGCTCACCTGTCCGGTCCGGAATACGCCATGCGTGGCCTCCAGTTCGGCCAGCTCATCCAGCAGCCCACGCCCAGCTTCCTTCAGTTCGGCAACCCATTGCGCGGCGATTAGCGCGGTGGCGATGCCATCCTTATCTGCTACCACGTGCGGTGCTGGACACGTGCCGATAGCCTCCTCGTAGGCAAACGCCAGCTCCCCGGGCTGGTCATCCGCAGCGCGCGCGAGGTACTTGAACCCGGTGAGCGTCTCCACGTAATTCCAGCCATAGTGCGCGGCCATGCGCCCCAGCAGCTGACTGGACACCACCGTGGTCGCCACCACAGGTGCAGGTTGGCCGTCCTTTTCTTCCGACGCCACCCTGCACTCACCCACGATTCTCTTCGCCATCAGTGGGCCGGTCTCATCACCGCGAAGCATGCGGTATCCATATTTCGTGTTGCTTGGATCGGGTACGCCGAGCATGCAGCGGTCGGCGTCGGGATCAAGGGCGATGAGAAGATCTGGTTGCAGTTCGCGGGCCTCCTGCAACAGCAGGTCCGTGGCTCCGGGCTCTTCCGGGTTGGGGAAGGCCACGGTGGGGAATTCCGGATCGGGCCAGCGCTGAGCGGCCACGAAGTGAATATCGCCAAAACCGTTGGTGCGCAGCGCGGATTCCAGCGCCTCACCGCCCACGCCGTGCAGGGGAGTGTAGAGGATCTTCAAGGTGCGGCGCTTGCGGAGTTTCTCCTGCTCACCGCAGGCCACCAGCTGGGAGATGGCGGTGACATAACCGTTTTGCGCACCGAGATCCATGGATTTCGCTTCGGAACGGGGGATCAGCGAGGCGGCGGGCTGCTGGGCAATCTCCGCTTCGATCTCCACGTCCGCAGGGCTCAGCAATTGCCGCCCGCCGTCCAGGTACAGCTTGTAGCCGTTGTCCCCGCCGGGGTTATGGCTGGCGGTGATCTGCACGCCCGCATCGAACTGCCGGGATTTCACCAGCCACGCCAAGATCGGGGTGGCCCCTGGCTCAGCGATGAGCGTTACGGCAAACCCGGCACCAGCGAAGGTTTCGGCCGTGGAGCGGGCAAACGGGTGGGAGCCGTAGCGGGCGTCGTAACCCACGGCCACCTGGAAACGGCCATCCGCACGAATGGGCTGCAACGCCTTTTTCATCCACGCTGCCACTCCCGCCGTAGCTCGGGTCACGTTGGGCACGTTGAGCTGATCAACCCCCGGACCGACCACTGCGCGCAGGCCTGCGGTTCCAAATTTCAGGTTCATTTGGCGCCCAGCAGCTTTCGGAGCAGCTCGCCCATATCCTGCGCTGCGGCATTGCCTGCCTCCAGCACTTCGAGGTGATTCAAAGCCTCGCCGGTCATGCCGGCAGCCAGGTTGGTTACCAGTGAGATGCCCAGGACATCCACCCCGGCTTCGCGCGCGGCGATGGTTTCGTAGACCGTGGACATGCCCACCAGCCCCGCACCCAGGGTGCGCAGCATGTGGATCTCCGCGGGGGTTTCATACTGCGGACCAGGCATCATCGCGTAAACGGCCTCGCGCATGCCGGGGCGGAGCTCCTGTGCGCGTTCACGCAGCTTAGGGGAGTAGGCATCCACCAGGTTCACGAAGTTGGCGCCGCTCAGGGGAGTCTTGGCGGTGAAGTTGATGTGGTCGCTGATCAGCACGGGCTCGCCCACCTGCATGCCCTCCACCAGGCCACCGGCTGCGTTGGTCAGCACCACGGTGCTCACACCAGCGGCGGCTGCGGTGCGCACGGCATGCGCGGTGCGCCAGAGCTCATGACCCTCATACGCATGGGTGCGACCCAGTAGCACCAACACTCGCTGACCTGCGATGACACACGCGCGGATCGTTCCACCGTGCCCCTCAGCGGACGGAGGCAGGAAGCCCGGAAGCTCCGCCATGGGGAACTCCATGAGCTCCTCCGCGTTCTCCGTCAGCACGTCAGCAGCTGGCCGCCAACCGGAACCCAACACCACCGCGACATCGAATTTATCCTGCGAGGTTCGCTCCAGCAGAGCCTGGGATGCTTGGGTGGCCAATTCCTGCGGGGACAAGTCAGATTCAGTCATGTACCCCAAAATACCGCTCGCTCCCACAGCATGCACTCAGCGTCACGGGGTGGGTCTACACTAGGGAGGATTGAGATGCACTACTTAGCTGCGGAAGTGGCAGGGGTGGCGTCGGAAAAAAAGAACAGATACTCGGCAACAGGAAGGTCAGGGCTAGCGTGGATCGCGTGAGCATCTCCACTTTTGTGAGTGCGTGGGTTGAGGAAAACCGCGAGATTATTCGGCAGTGGCGGCGCCAACTGCACCGCAACCCCGAGCTATCCCACATGGAGATTGCCACCACCGAATTTCTGCTGAGCAAGCTGCGCGAAGCCGGGCTGGAGCCCCGCGCGTTGCCTTCCACCGGCGCGACCGTGGACATCGGTCCCGCAGATGCACCGATGATTGCCTTCCGCGGTGACATCGATGCCCTGCCCATCCAGGAGCAGACCGGCCTGGATTTTGCCTCCGAGAACCCCGGGGTGATGCACGCCTGTGGGCATGACATCCACACCGTGATCGTCCTGGCCCTGGCCTGCGGGCTGGCCGCGCTGGTCAAGGAGCATGGCGAGGATGTTTTGCCCGTGCGCGTGCGCTGCATCTTCCAGCCTGCCGAAGAAGTCATGGACGGCGGGGCAGTGGAGGTCATCGAGGCCGGTGCGCTGCATGACGTGCAGTCCATCTACGCAGTGCACTGCGAGCCCAAGCTGCGAACCGGGGAAATCGGCGTGCGCACCGGCCCCATCACCAGCGCCTCTGACGTGATCGAGATCATCCTGCGCGGCCACGGTGGCCACACCTCCCGTCCGCACCTCACGTCGGATCTGGTGTACGCAGCGGGTCTGATCATCACTCAACTGCCGGGCCTTCTTACCCGACGCCTCGATCCTCGCTCAGGCACCGTTGTCGTCTTCGGAGCGATCAATGGCGGGGGCACGTTCAATGCCATTCCGCAGGAAGTTCGCCTGCTGGGCACATTCCGCACCGCGCAGGCAGGCGTGTGGCGCCAAGGCGAGGCGCTGCTCACCGAACTCCTGGAACAGATCGTGGCCCCCACGGGTGCCGAGATGGAGATTCGCTACACCAAGGGCGTGCCGCCGGTCACCAACGATGATGTGGCCACCGCGCTAATCGCCCAGGCGGTCAAGGACCGCGACCCATACGCGCTGCGGGAGGCCCCGCAGTCCAGCGGTGGAGAAGACTTCAGCTGGTACCTCGAGCACGTGCCGGGATCCATGGCGCGCCTCGGCGCGTGGGATGGCAAGGGGGAGAAGCCGGACCTGCACCAGCCAGATATCGTGTTTGACGAGCGCTCCATCGGCGTGGGCATCCGCATGTTCGCCGGAGTGGTGGAGCAGTTCCACGCTAAGGACGTGGCACGTCCCTAGTTGTGGCGGTTAATCCGCTTGCCGATGGACTTGTTGGCAAACTGCATGGCGTTATGCGTGAGCTCATCGCGCTGAGCGCGCCGCTGCGCCTTGCGCTGCTCAATCTCCATCTGCCGTTCCATCCGGATGGCCCGCAAGCGGTTGCGCTCCAAGCGTTTCTGCGAAGGCGCGTGCCAGGAATCCGGCCCCACCTTGGCCACGTACAGGAGCAGCGCTACCGCGGGGATGAGCAGCAAAAGCACGGCTGAGGAAGCCCAGATGGGCGAGAGGATAATCGAAGCGCCCACTGCGCCGATGGCCGTGAGACCGAGAATCGCGGGCTTGGGTTTTGCCCCGTTGCGACGCACCCGTTCAATCTCTGCCGCGGAATACATGGGCATGAGGTGCGAGCCGGGGGAGAGTGCCGGGAGGTCCCGGAAAATCGCATCGAGGTCACCCCGGTGAACCGCGTTTGCGGCCTGCGAGCTGCGCAGTTCGAACTCATCCAGGGTGAGCCGACCTTCTGCGAAGTGGCTGCCCAAAACGGTGATTGCATCCTGGCGCTCCGGGTCACTAACCCGCAGATGAGGTGAGTTCGGATGGCCTGGGTGGTTCATGCCCGTCATCCTACTCGTCTTCCGCCCAGTCAAAACTCCGCTCAACCGCCCGGTTCCACTGGCGGTAAAGCTCATCGCGAACTTCCTTGGTGGAATCCGGCTTGTAGGTACAGCGCTCGCGCCACAACCTGCGAATCTCATCCAGATCGCTGAAGAATCCCACGGAGAGCCCAGCGGCAAAGGCCGCGCCAAGAGCGGTGGTTTCCGCCACCTTGGATACAGTGACTGGCAATCCCAGCTGATCAGCCTGGAACTGCATGAGCAGGGAGTTTTGCACCATTCCGCCATCCACCTTGAGAGATTTCAGGGGCACGCCGGAATCCTTGTTCATCGCCTCCACCACCTCGCGGGTTTGGAAGGCCGTGGATTCCAAGGCGGCGCGGGCAATGTGCGCCTTGGTCACATAGCGGGTGAGGCCCACGATGGCGCCACGAGCTTCCGGCCGCCAGCGGGGAGCCAACAATCCAGAGAACGCCGGCACCACGTAGCAGCCCCCATTGTCTTCCACGCTGCGGGCCAGCTCCTCCACGTCCTCGGCATCAGCGAAGAAGCCCAGGTTATCCCGCAGCCACTGCACCAAGGAGCCGGTGACGGCGATGGAACCCTCCAGTGCGAACACCGCGGGCTGATTGCCCAAACGGTAGGCCACGGTGGTGATCAAACCATGGTCGGAGGTCTGCGGTTCCGTACCCGTATTGAGCAGCAGGAAGTTGCCCGTTCCATACGTGTTCTTGGCTTCACCCGGGCGCAGGCATGCCTGCCCGAAGGTGGCCGCCTGCTGATCGCCCAGAATGCCGCTGATCAGCACGCCATGAGCAGGCCCAGAGCGGCGCACAGTACCCACAACTTCAGAAGAACTGACGATCTCCGGCAGCAGGTTCATGGGGATGTCCAGCGCCGCGCACAGCTCCGGGTCCCACTTCTGAGTCCGCAGGTCCATGAGCATGGTGCGCGATGCATTGGTGACATCCGTGACGTGCTTGACACCCTTGCCAGCCGCGGCGGCACTCCCGTGGTGTTTCCGGGAACGACGCGTCAGTTCCCACACCAGCCAGGAATCAATGGTGCCTACCGCGAGCTCTCCGCGCTCTGCCCGCTCACGGACTCCCTCAACGTTGTCCAGCAGCCAGCGGATCTTCGGCCCGGAGAAATACGTGGAAGCAGGCAGGCCAGTGCGCTGCTGGAACATCTCCTTGGTTTCCTTGTCCAGCGAGGCGATGATGCTGTCCGTGCGCGTGTCCTGCCACACGATCGCGTTATACACCGGCTTGCCGGTCTTCCGATCCCACATCACCGTGGTCTCGCGTTGATTGGTGATGCCCAAGCAGGCAATCTGCTCTGAGGAGAGATCCGCCACCGCAATGGCATCGGCGATCACGCGGCGGGAATGACGAAGAATCTCCTCGGGGTCGTGCTCCACCCAGCCCGGCCGAGGAAAAATCTGGCGGTGTTCCAGCTGACTATCGCTGACTGGCACGCCGTTGGCGTCGAAAATAATGGCCCGCGTGGACGTGGTGCCTTGATCCAAGGACAAGACGAAACCACGACGGGGCTTGGTGTACCTGGCCAAGTGGCCAGCCAGTTGATTGGCCATGCGGTCCATAGCGGGGCGCTAACTCGGGCTATTCCGCGGACTCAGGGTCCACGATCTCCATCATTGGCTCATTCTTCGTGACCCCCTGACCAGCGTAAACGGAGAGGCCTTGGATGATGCCGGACTTGTGTGCCTTCACAGCATTCTCCATCTTCATGGCTTCCAGCACCAGCAGGCTATCGCCTTCGGCAACTTCCTGGCCTTCGGCGATGTCCACCTTCACCACGGTGCCCTGCATTGGGGAAGCCACGGTGTCGCCGGTGATGGCCACCTGACCAGCCACGCCACGGCGGCGACGTGGGCGGCGCAGGCTCTGGCCAGCAGCCATGAGCTCACCCGGAACGGTGATCTCCACGCGCTGATCGTCCACCTCCACCACGACCTTCTGGCGAGGCAGCTCCACTACATCGCCGGAGGCGGCAGGCGCATCGAGGGGATCTTCGTAGGCGGGCAGTTGGTTGTCCCACTCCTCCTCAATCCAGCGCGTGTAGACCGTGAACTGGCCATTCTCGGCGGTGAACTCGGGGTGGGTCACCATCTCGCGGTGGAATGGGATGACCGTGGGCAGGCCTTCCACCACGTATTCATCCAGTGCGCGGGCAGAGCGGCGCAGGGCCTCTTCGCGGGTCTGACCAGTGACGATCAGCTTGGCCAGCATGGAATCGAACTGGCCACCGATGGTCGCGCCCTCCTCGATTCCGGAATCCATGCGCACGCCAGGACCCGCTGGCTCGCGGTATCCGGTGACCCGGCCGGGAGCGGGCATGAAGTTATTGGTGGGATCCTCGCCGTTGATGCGGAATTCGATGGAGTGCCCATGAATCTCGGGATCCTCGGTGCGGCTGAGCTCCAGGCCATTGGCGATACGGAACTGCTCGCGCACCAGATCCCATCCGGTGACCTGCTCGGTGACGGGGTGCTCCACCTGCAGGCGCGTGTTGACCTCCAAGAAGCTGATCAGCCCATCCTGAGCTACCAGGTACTCCACGGTGCCAGCGCCCACGTAACCCGCGGCACGGCAAATGGCCTTGGCGGATTCATAGATGCGCGCGTTTTGCTCATCAGACAGGAATGGGGCGGGTGCTTCCTCCACCAATTTCTGGAAACGACGCTGCAAGGAGCAGTCACGCGTGGAGGCAACTACCACGTTGCCGTGCTCATCCGCCAACACCTGAGCTTCCACGTGGCGGGCGCGATCCAGGTAGCGCTCCACGAAACACTCGCCGCGGCCGAAAGCCGCGGTGGCCTCGCGGGTTGCGGATTCGAAGAGTTCGGGGATCTCTTCCATGGTGTAGGCCACCTTCATGCCTCGGCCACCACCACCGAATGCAGCCTTCACCGCGATGGGCAGGCCGTGCTCCTCGGCGAATGCCTGGATTTCGGCCGCATCCTTCACAGGTTCTTTGGTTCCCGGTGCCAGCGGGGCATCCACCTGGGTGGCGATGTTGCGGGCGGTGACTTTGTCACCCAGTTGGTGGATAGCTGCTGGTGGTGGACCGATCCATACCAGGCCGGCATCCTGGACAGCCTGAGCGAAATCGCCGTTTTCGGAGAGGAATCCATAACCGGGGTGGATGGCATCGGCACCGGACTTGCGGGCGGCATCAAGGATCTTCTCGAAGTCGAGGTAGGACTCGGCTGAGGTTTGCCCACCGATGGAATAGGCTTCATCGGCCATGCGTACGAAGGGAGCATCCGCATCCGGATCTGCGTACACTGCCACGCTGGCGATGCCTTCGTCTCGAGCTGCGCGGATCACCCTTACTGCAATTTCGCCGCGGTTTGCGACGAGCACTTTGGTGATCTTCCGAGCAGTCTCCGACACGTCTTAATCCTCCACAATGGTTTCTTCAGAGTTTCCCATGAACGTCACTACTTTAGTCATGGTTGCTTCCAGAACATAGAAGCGAGTGTTTGTTGGCAAATGTTACGCGGGGAATCCGCTGAGTACCGGACTTACGCGCTGGCGCTGGCGTCACCGTGAGCGATCGGCGCTCGCACCCGATTTCCCCATTCCACCCAGGAGCCGTCATAGAGCCTCACATTCTCCCAGCCCAAGAGATGGTGCAGGGTGAACCACTGCCCAGCAGCGCGCGCTCCATCGGTGCAGTACACCACCGTGGGGCCAGTGGGCTGCAACTGACGGTCCTGCCCAGCCAGCGCGGAATGGAGCTGTTGATCCAGCTCGGCCCGCGCGCGGAAACGGGAGTTGGGGTACAGGTTGGCCGAGCTGGAAAGATTAGCCGCCCCGGGGATATGCCCAGTCCGGCTCACATTCACGCTGTTGTGCGCGGTGGTGTCCTCGGGAGAAGATCCGGAGAAAGCCACCGGGTCCCGCAGGTCCAGAATCTGGAACTCCTCTAAGCGGCTTTGCAGCTCATCGGCGAAGATGCGGTGCGTGGAATCATCGCGCGTTACCTTCGGGTACTCCGTGGCCGGGAATTCTGGAACGGCATAGGAGATTTCTTTTTCCTCCTGCATCCACGCATCGCGTCCGCCATCGAGCAAGCGCACGTCTGGGTGGCCGAAAAGCTCGAAGACCCACAGCGTGTACATGGCCCACAAGTTGGAACGGTCTCCGTAGATCACCACCGTATCCGTTCGGGATATGCCCTTGGATTGCATGAGGCGAGCGAATGCAGCGCCATCTATGAAGTCGCGGTGCGGGGAATCATTGAGGTCCTTGTCCCAGCAGATCCGCATGGCGGTGGGGATATGACCAATGTCATACAGCAGCGATTCTTCGTCGCTCTCAATGACCTTGAGATCTGGCAAGCCCAACTTGCCACCCAACCACGCGCTGGTCACCAACTTGTGTGGATGCGCGTATTGAGCCAGCTCCGGGCTGGGGTCTAGTTCTATTCCCATGCTTCACCTTCCTACTGCAGGGGAGTTTACGTGCTCTCCTGCGTCTCTTATGCAGCGTTCGCAGAATAGGGGGAATCGGGGTTCTGTGGCCCGGTGATCCTGAGAGCCGGCGGATGGCTTGCCCTGCGGTTATGGGTGCCTGGCAATAAAATACTCAGAGGAAACTTAATAACTCTCTGGGAAGGGCAAGACATTGAAGAAAAGCATTGTTGTATTCGAGGTAGAGGGTGGAAATGACAAGGGGGAGGACGGGCACCGCAGGGACACCATGCCCATCGTGAACGCCATCCGCGAGAAGGGCTGGACTGCAGAAGTTGTGTACTTCCACCCAGATCGCGCTGAGCAGATCTTCGAGGATGTCTCCAAGAAGTACGATGCCTACATTTCCCGCGTGAACCCGGGCAACATCCCCGGTGGCGAGAAGACCTACTTTGATCTGCTGACCAAGCTGGCCAAGGATGCCGGCCTGGTGGGCATGTCCACTCCAGAAGAGATGATGGCCTACGGTGCCAAAGACGCTCTGGTGAAGCTGAACGATACCGATCTGGTTCCCGAAGACACCGCTGCTTACTACGATGTGGATTCTTTCCACTCCACCTTCCCCAAGACCCTTTCCTACGGTGAGCGCGTTCTGAAGCAGAACCGTGGCTCCACCGGCTCCGGCATCTGGCGCGTGCAGCTGGAAGATAAGGAACTGGCACAGTCCGTGGAGCCAGGCACCGTTCTTCCGCTGGACACCAAGGTCAAGTGCACCGAGGCCGTGGATAACCACACCGAGGTTCGCGAGCTGGGCCAGTTCATGGATTTCTGTGAGCAGTACATCGTGGGTGACAACGGCATGCTCGTGGACATGCGCTTCATGCCACGCATCGTGGAGGGCGAAGTTCGCATCCTCCTGGTGGGCCCACACCCAGTGTTCGTGGTGCACAAGAAGCCAGCCGCAGGTGGAGATAACTTCTCCGCAACCCTGTTCTCCGGCGCCACCTACACCTACGACAAGCCAGAGAAGTGGCAGGAGCTGGTGGACATGTTCGCGGAGGCTCGCCCCGTGATCGCTGAGCGTCTCGGCGGAGATGACATCCCATTGATCTGGACCGCAGACTTTATGCTGGCCGATGACGTGGATGGCACCGACACCTACGTGCTGGGCGAGATCAACTGCTCTTGCGTGGGATTCACGTCTGAGCTGGACATGGGCATCCAGCAGCTGGTGGCTGAAGAGGCCATCAAGCGCGTGGAAGCCAAGCACGCTTAACCAAAGTCTCTTCGGAACCCCGTGGTTTCCTCCCCGTGATGGGGTGGGAATACCGCGGGGTTTAGTTTTTCCTGAGAAAGTATTCGTCTACCTCGGTAGTGTGATCCGCAACACATTCAGCTTCTCAGGAGAGACTAGGTTTCGATGATTGATCACACCGTGCGCGTCTGGAAATCCGCTGAGGAGTTCCCGCAAGAACAGCATTTTGCCTGGAAGGTCGCCGAGGTAGCCACTGATCCTGTCGCGGTTCCGGAGGACACCGCGGAAATGGTGATCAATCGGATCATCGATAACGCGTCCGTGGCGGTGGCTTCTGTTCTTCGACGCCCAGTTTCCGCAGCTCGGGCGCAAGCCCTTGCCCATGCAGCTCCGCGTTCCGGGGGCGCGTCGGTGTTCGGAGTGGGGGATCTGGTGAGCCCAGAATGGGCAGCCTGGGCCAACGGGGTGGCGGTCCGCGAACTGGATTTCCACGACACGTTCTTGGCCGCGGAGTATTCCCACCCCGGGGATAACATTCCACCGATTCTGGCGGTCGCCCAGCACCTTGCAGAGGGCAAGTGCTTGACGGGCGAGGACCTCATCCGTGGCATTGCCACCGGCTATGAGATCCAGGTGAACCTGGTGCGGGGCATGAGCCTGCACAAGCACAAGATCGACCACGTTGCGCACCTCGGACCCAGCGCTGCTGCGGGCATCGGAACCCTGCTGGGCTTGGACCGGCAGACCATCTATCAGGCGGTAGGCCAGGCGCTGCACACCACCACGGCAACCCGGCAGTCGCGCAAGGGACAGATCTCCAGCTGGAAGGCTCATGCCCCGGCCTTCGCAGGCAAGATGGCCGTGGAAGCCGTGGATCGGGCCATGCGCGGGGAGGGAGCTCCAGCCCCAATCTGGGAGGGTGAGGATGGGGTGATCGCGTGGATGCTCGATGGACCCGAAGCGCGCTACACCGTGCCACTCCCAGAGTCGGGGGAGGAGAAGCGAGCCATCCTGGATACCTACACCAAGGAACACTCCGCCGAATATCAATCCCAAGCTCCGATTGACCTCGCCCGCGCAATGCGGGAAAAGATCCCGAACCTGCAGGACATTGCCTCGATCGTCCTGCACACCAGCCACCACACGCACTTTGTGATCGGCACGGGCTCCGGCGATCCGCAGAAGTTCGATCCCTCCGCCTCCCGCGAGACCCTGGATCACTCGGTCATGTACATTTTCGCCGTTGCTCTGGAAGACGGGCAGTGGCACCACGAGCGCAGCTATGCCCCGGAGCGCGCCAACCGGCCGTCCACCATCGAGCTGTGGAACAAGATCAGCACGGTGGAAGACCCGGAATGGACGCGCCGCTATCACTCCGAGGATCCGAACGAGAAGGCTTTTGGCGCGCGGGCAGTGGTGACCATGAACGATGGCACCGTGATCGAGCAGGAGCTGGCCGTGGCCGATGCTCATCCGCTGGGTGCTCGGCCGTTCCGGCGGGAGGATTACATCGCGAAATTCCGCACGCTAGCCGAGGGCATTGTGTCCGACGCCGAGCAGGAGCGCTTCCTTGGCGTCGCCGAAAACACCGCTGACCTCGGTGCCTCCGAACTGGACCAACTCAACGTGACTTTCGATGATGAGACCCTTTCCCGCGCCCCGCACATCCCGCCGGGATTGTTCTGAGCCGCTAGCCCAGTAAGCCGACAGTCTCGCCACCAGCACCACCCACCAGCACCACCCACTAGGAGAAACATCATGAGCACCACCTCACCCGCCACTCCAGATGCCAACCCCAATGTCCGCAAGGGTCTGTACGGAGTCATCGCGGATTACACCTCTGTCTCCAAGGTCATGCCGGAGACCAACTCCCTGACCTACCGCGGTTATGCGGTGCAGGATCTGGTGGAGAACTGCAGCTTTGAGGAAGTCTTCTACCTGTTGTGGAACGGGGAGCTGCCCACGGAGGAGCAGCTCACGGAGTTCAATAAGCGCGGCCGTTCCTACCGCAAGCTGGACCCAGGCCTGATTTCACTGATCCACTCGCTGCCCACCGATTGCCACCCCATGGACGTGATGCGCACTGCGGTGTCCTACATGGGTACCAAGGATCCGGAGCATTTCACCCCGGATACCGAGCACATCACTCACGTGGGTCATAACCTGCTGGCCCAGCTGCCGATGGCAATGGCCATGGATATCCGCAGGCGTCAGGGCAAGGATATTGTGGCCCCTGATCCCAATAAGGGCGTGGCGGAAAACCTGCTCTCCATGGTGTTTGGCAATGAGGAAGGTTCCCCGGCCACGAACCCGGAGGACGTGCGGGATTTCGAGAAGTCCCTGATCCTTTACGCGGAACACTCCTTCAATGCCTCGACGTTCACCAGCCGCGTGATCACCTCCACCAGGTCAGATGTGTATTCCGCCATCACAGGAGCCATCGGTGCTCTCAAGGGGCCGCTGCACGGTGGTGCCAATGAGTTCGTCATGCACACCATGCTGGAAATCAATGATCCAGACAAGGCCGAAGCATGGGTCAATGATGCGCTGGATAACAAGAAGCTCATCATGGGCTTTGGCCACCGCGTGTACAAGAAGGGCGATAGTCGGGTGCCCTCGATGGAGCAGTCTTTCCGCGCCCTTGCCGAGCGCCACGATGGCGCCAAGTGGGTCGCCATGTACGAGAACCTGGCGGCCACCATGGATTCTCGCACCGGCATCCAGCCCAATCTCGATTTCCCAGCCGGCCCCGCCTATTACCTGCTGGGATTCCCTGTGGACTTCTTCACCCCGCTGTTCGTCATCGCCCGCGTGGCGGGCTGGACGGCGCACATCGTGGAGCAGTTCGAGAACAACTCCCTGATCCGCCCGCTCTCCGAGTACAGCGGCCCGGAGCAGCGCCACGTGGTGCCGATGGATCAGCGCTAGAGATTCCAGTAATCGCTGACGCGCAGGCCGAAATGCTCCATTGACCGGCGCACCACCGGTAGCGAGAGGCCAATTACCGAGGATGGATCTCCCTCGATCTTGTCGATAAACCAGCCGCCGATCGCCTCCAACGTGAATGCCCCGGCACACAGAAGTGGTTCATTGGTCTGGGCGTAGGCGCGGATGTCGGCGTCGGAAACAAAGCCAAAGTGCACCGCGGTCACGGCAGCCTCTACGCGCGATTCGCCTTGGTAGATCACGCTGTGGCCCGTCACCAAGTGCGCCACCTTGCCGCGTTGCTGCTGCCAGCGGGCGATGGTTTCCTCCACCGTGTACGGCTTGCCCTGCAGTTTTCCGTCCAGGAGGAGCATGCTGTCGCCGCCGATGAGCACGTCGGATGGGGAGTTTCTTCCCTCTTCTTCTCGACGCCGCCACGCCGCCCGTGCCTTGGATTCCGCCAAATGCATCACGAATTCCTCCGGGGAGGGGTCCGTGAGTTGGGCAGCGGCTGCGTCCTCGTCAACATCGGAGGGTTCCACGAGCGGTTCGATGCCCGCTGAGCGCAGAATGCTGAGCCGCGAAGGGGAGGTGGAGGCGAGGATGACTCGGTTGTGGGTAGGCGCGCTCATGCTTGGTGCGCTCATGCTCGGCGTGCTCACGGCAGGCGGGCGGTGCGGAACCCAGCGGGGTTAGAGGTGTTGATGGCACGAGGCTTGCCCGGGGTGCCATAGTGACCGCGCGGATGTGGCTTGACGTTCTTCTCGCGCTCCACGGACTCGGCCAACCCGCCCACCAACTGCTCTACCGCGCGGCGCTGGGTGGGGGAAAGATTGCCCTTGATGATTTCCACGTGGGAAGAAACCGGCTGCGTGCTCTCAGGGTTCTGCTCAGCTGAATTCTGCTCGGCAGGGTTGTGATTCTCTGGATTCTGATTCGACATGAAGCTAACTCCTTATCCCTGAAAAGGCCCCTACAGCGCCATGTTGTTGTGCTTGCGGTGGAAACCGTCTTCCACCTTGCGCTCCAGCAGGCGGAGGCCATCGATGACCTGCTTGCGGGTCTGGGACGGTGGGATCACGGCATCCACCAAACCGCGCTCGGCAGCAGCGTAGGGGTTGACCAGCATCTCTTCCAGCTCGGCCTCATCCTTGCCCAAGGTGGCAGAGAGAGTGGCGGCATCCGCGGTGGAGATCTGCGCGGTGGGCCAGGCGAACACCAGGTCGGTGCCCATGCGCTTGGCGGCCATCGCGAGGTACGCCGAACCGAACGCGCGGCGGACCACCACGGAGATCTTGCCCACGGTGGCATCCGCGGTGGAGGCGAACAGCTTGGCCGTGCGGCGGGTGGTCGCGGCGGAGGACTCTCCGGAATGGAAGCCCGGGGCATCCACGAAGGACACCAACGGAAGGTTGAAGGTGTTGCAGAAGCGCGTGAAGCGGGTCAGCTTCTCGGCGGAATCAATATCCAGCCACGCATCATCCTGCAGCGGTTGATTGGCGATGATGCCCACGGGGATGCCAGCCACGCGAGCCAGCGAAGTGATCACGCTTGGCGCGAACACAGGCTGGAGCTCCAGCAGGGAATCTTCATCGACCACCGAGGAGAGAATCTCCTTCATATCGAACTGTGCATCGCGCTCGTCGGGGATGGCGGAATCCAGGTCAATGGCGGAACCCTCGGCCACGTCATCCGCGCGGGGTGCCAGAGCGCGGTTGTTGGAAGGCAGGTAATCCAGCAGCTCAGCAGCAAGATCCATCGCGGCGTGCTCATCAGCCGCGGTGAGGTGGCTCAGGCCGGAGGTGGCATCCGCGATGGAATCAGCGGCATCCTCCTTGTTCAAGCGCACGCTGCCCTGGTTAGCAATTCCAATGACCAGGTCCGACAGCGCCACGCCATGAGCCTGGGATCCAGCCACTTCACCGGCCACGATGGCGATCTGCGGGATCACACCGGAGCCCTGCGCCTGCAGGCGGTAGATCTTGGAATACATCTCCAAGCTCACGATGCCCTCTTTATCGCGGGTGCCCAGGCCATCATAAAAGCCGATTACCGGGGTGCCGGATTTCACGGCCATCTCCAGGACCTTGACGATTTTCTCACCGGTGACCTCACCCAGCTGGCCATCGAAGATGCTGGAATCCTGCGAAAACACGCATACCGCACGGCCGTCGATGGTGCCGTAGCCGGAGACCACGCCGTCGGTCAGAGGGCGGGTCTTATCCAGCTTGAACGCGGTGGAGCGGTGACGCGCCAGCGCATCGATCTCCGTGAAGCTACCCTCATCCAGCAAAGCCTCAATGCGCTCGCGCGCGGTGAGCTTTTCCGCATCGTGGATGGCGCGGACCGCATCTTCGCCCACGGGGATGCGAGCCTCCGCGAGACGCTGCTGGAGATCCGCGATCTTTCCGGCGGTAGTGGATATGTCTGGGGTAGCAGTCATGCGGAACAGTTTACGGGCTTATTTTTGGGGAACAACAATTAGTCTCAAAAATCCTGAGCCGAATGCCTGAGCCGATTGCGTGGGAATATGCGCACGCTATGCTCAAGCACCATGAGCCGTCAACAAGGGAGCCGTCAACAAGGGAGCCGTCAACAAGGGAGCCACGAACAAGCCGGCCACCAACTAGCCACAGCTGAGCCTGCGAGCCCGAGCTCCCAGCGCCGTGCGCTGGATGCCGCGGCACTGCGGGAGCGTTTGCGTGCCGTGGGTTATGCGGACGTGGAGGTGGTGGAGTCCACGGGCTCCACCAATTCGGATCTCGGCGCGCGCCAGGATGCGCCGAATGGAACAGTGTTGTTGGCGGAGGAGCAGACCGCGGGGCGCGGGCGGATGAACCGCCCGTGGTCCGCGCCTGCCCGCAGCCAAGTGATCACCTCCATCAGCTTCACCCTGCCGGAAATCCCCGCCGAGCGCCTGGGTCTCCTGCCGCTGTTGGTGGGGCTATCCATCGGTCGGGGAGTGCGCGAGATCACCGGGGTCCCGGCTGAGCTGAAGTGGCCAAACGACGTGCTCGTGGACGGCCGCAAGCTGGTGGGCATCTTGGTGGAAGCCCCGCAGGTCCACGGTGTTCCCCGGGTAGTGGTGGGTTTTGGGCTGAACTATGACCTCACGCGGGAGGAACTCCCCGTGCCCCACGCCACCTCCTTGGCCCTGGAGACCGCAGCCAGCGCCACCCCGGAAGATGAGCTCCGGGATAACACTGTTCCCGCCCTGGTGAGCCGAGAAGATCTGATCGTGGGCATCCTCCTGCGCCTGCAGGAAGACCTGGATCGCTTCCGCAACCTCGGCGGCGCACCGGAGGCTTTCCTGTCTCGCTACAAGCAACTCTCCGCCACCCTCGGCGCGCACGTGCGCGTGAAGCTGCCTCAGGAGGAAATTTTGGAGGGCGTTGCGGTGGATTTCGCGCCGGGTGGCGAGTTGGTCGTCGAAAAAGAAAACACCCGACACGAAGTCAGCGCCGGCGACGTAATCCACGTCCGCCCGGGTGATGAGACCAAGGATTACTGAGACAGGGATTATTAGCCATGGCCAAAGTCACGATTGATCCGCATGAGGTGCTGCTCGCGGACCTCAGCCCACAGCGCCGCTCGGTGATCTTCCCCGTGCTGGAGATGATCGTCATCACGGGGCTGGTCTGGTTGGGCGTGGGCCTGATCGATGCGCATTTCGATGCCGTCGCGCAGGCCACGTTCGGGGTGCACTATTCGCCCTCCAGCGTGGTGGTGGCGCAACTACCGCAGGATCAGACGTTGATGGTGCTGCTGTGGCTGCGGCGTGGGCTGCTGATTCTGTGGGTGGTGTTGGCGTGGCGCCGATGCATCCGCCACCTGGTGTTCCGCGCCCGTTCCCGCATGATGCTCACCAACGAGCGCCTCATCACCGCCAGCGGGCATTGGCGCAGCCAGATTAGCGAGATCCCCATGGCCCACATCGTGGATGCCCGCCATCGCGGATCGGACGTGGCGCTCTACACCATGGGCGCGCGCACCCCGGTGATGCTGCACAACGTGCCGAAGGCCAAGCGCTTTGTGCGGCTTCTGAGAAACGAGACCCGGCCACTATAGTTATTAGCCGTGGCACAACAGACCAGCACGTCCTCCAGTCAGAATCCGGCAACCGATCCCGCGGAGCGTTCCGCCGATTGGTCCCTGTCCCGCACCTCTGCCCACGCGCCGGGTGCGCCGCTGGTCACCATCATCGGTGATGGGCAGCTGGCCCGCATGATGCACCAGGCCGGGATCGAGCTGGGCTTGAGCACCCGGGTTCTCGCCGGGACTGCGGATGCCTCTGCAGCCCAGGTCACCGCCGATGTGGTGCTGGGCGATTACACCAACCGCGCGCACGTGGAAGAGGTTTCTTTGGGGGCCGACGCCATTACTTTCGACCATGAGCACGTTCCCGATGAGTTCCTGGAATCCCTCATTTCCGCGGGAATCAACGTGCAACCCCAGCCCAGGGCTCTGGTGAATGCCCAGGACAAGCTGGTGATGCGCAAGCGCCTGCGCGAGATGGGCGCGCCGGTGCCTCCGTTCATGGAGATCACTTCGGTGGAGGAAATCCAGGAGTTCTACCGCATCACGCAGGGCAACGTGTGCGTGAAGACCCGCCGCGGCGGGTACGACGGCAAAGGCGTGTGGTTCCCCGCCTCTGAGGAGGACGCTGCCCAGCTGGTGGGGGACCTCTTGGGCCAGGGCTTGCCGCTGATGGCAGAGAAAAAGGTGCAGCTGGTGCGCGAGCTTTCCGCCATGGTGGCACGCACCCCCTCGGGTGAAGTGCGCACCTGGCCGGTCGTGGAATCCGTGCAGGAAGACGGGATCTGCGTGGAAGCAGTGGCACCCGCACCAGCCGCGGAGGGATCTGCACAGCTGAGCATCCTGGAATCCGCCGAGCAGCTGGCCAAGGACATCGCCACCGAGCTGGAGGTCACCGGTGTGCTGGCCGTGGAGCTCTTCGAGACCCTGGATGAGACAGGACAGCCGGAGATCATCGTCAACGAGCTCGCCATGCGCCCGCACAATACGGGCCACTGGACCCAGGATGGCTCCATCACCAGCCAGTTTGAACAGCACCTGCGCGCGGTGTTGGATCGTCCGCTGGGAGATACTTCCTTGATTGGCCCGGCGACAGTGATGGCGAACGTGCTCGGGAAAGACACGGACCCAGAAATGCCGATTCACGCGCGGATGGATGAGATGTGGCGTCGATTCCCCAAGGCCAAGCTCCACATGTACGGCAAGGATTGGCGCCCACGCCGCAAGATGGGCCACGTGAACATGGTGGCCTCCGAGGGGCAGACGGTGGAGGAATTGCGGGCTGAGGCGCGTTTGGCGGCGGATTTCCTCGTTACCGCGCACTGGGCAGACGGCTACACGGACTAGGGTAGGCAGCAGAACTTTTGGTGCGATGCGCCGGCTTTGCGACTCTCTCACGAAGGAAAAACGATGACTTCTGCAGCTACTCCTAAAGATTCCGCGAGCGCCCCAGCACACAACGGCCCGCTGGTGGGGATCGTCATGGGCTCGGACTCGGATTGGCCCACAGTGGAGCCCGCTGCCGAAGTGCTGGCGGAGTTCGGCATCCCCATGGAGATCGGCGTGGTGTCCGCTCACCGCACGCCGGAGCGCATGCTGGATTACGCGCGCGGCGCGCACGGCAAGGGCCTCAAGGTGATCATCGCCTGCGCTGGCGGTGCGGCTCACTTGCCCGGCATGATTGCCGCGGCCACCCCGCTTCCCGTGATCGGCATCCCTCGCGCGCTCGGCAATCTGGACGGGTTGGACTCTCTGCTTTCCATCGTGCAGATGCCCGCTGGGGTACCCACCGCGACCGTGAGCATTGATGGCGCGAAGAACGCCGGATTGCTGGCCGTGCGCACGCTGGCCGTAGCCGATGATTCTCTGCTGGAGCAAATGGTGAAATACCAGGACAACATGCGCGAACAGGTGCTGGAGAAGGATCGTGCGCTGCGCAGTAAGTTGATGGGCGGGGAATAATTTCCCGGCCAGAACCGCGCCCAGGAAGCGGGCCACTGAGCGCTGTGCTGAACCGCTTCAAGCGCTCCGCCTGGGTGGGTGCAGTAGCCATTGGGGGAGCGGAGCTCTGCTGGGCGCTGCTGGCGGTATTGGTGTGGATCTTCGGCACGGGTGAGCACTGGAGTGCCCTGTTGGTGGTTTATTGCCTGCACTTGCTGCCGCTGCTGGTGGGCGCGCGGTTCTCGCTGCCTTTGGTGCGCACGGGGGATAAGCGCCGGTGGGTGCATCTGCTCACGGTGATGGCTGCGGCAGATTATTTTTCTCTGATACTTGGGGCAGCCGTGGCCGTCACGGTTCCGCACTGGGGAGTGCGGGTTCTCGCAGCTGCGGGAATTGCTGTGTGGCTGGCCGTGCTGTGGAGCTTCCTCACATTCCTGCGCGGGATGGCCGTGAGCCGGACAGCTGTGGCTAACTCCCGGGTTGATGCCGTGGTGGTGCTGGGGTGTGGATTGGTGGGCAGGAGCCCAGGGCCGATGCTGGCGCGGCGATTGGATCGCGCGGTGGGACTGGTGTCGGGGTCCGTGCCCGTGGTGGTTTCCGGCGGCAGGGGTGCGGATGAGGAGATCTCGGAAGCCGCGGCAATGGCAGATTATCTGCGGGGAACCCATGGGGTGCACCTAGCGGAGCGGGGAGTGCCGGTGCTGGAGGAAAACCAGGCAACGAACACGCGCGAGAATCTGCGGCTGAGCGTGGACGCACTGCGCGCTGCGGGCTATCCGGCAGAAAACATTGCCGTGGTGACCAGCGATTTCCACGTCAAGCGAACCGAGGCCACCGCACAATTGGTGGCGGGGTTGCTGGGGGACGGGCAAGGGGAGAGGCCGGTGGCGGGCCCGGCTGATGAGCCGATGAGGCCAGCAAAAAGCGGGCCAGTGCACTTCCAGGTGTTCGGTGCGATCACCCCTGAAGCTGCACGGCCCGCGGCCTATCTCAGAGAGTTTGTGGCTTATTCGCTGTGGCGCATCCGCTCGCTATCCTGAGTTGATCCCACGGCGGTTGCCGCAGTGTCAACGGCAGGCTCCTCAGTGAAGTGCAGGTTGCCCTTGGCGAAACGGTTCACCACCAGCGCAATTGCGCCGTCACCGGTGACGTTAGCCGCGGTGCCGAAGGAATCGATGGCGATGTACGCGGCGATCATCAGTGCCACCTGCTCGGGGCTAAAGCCCAGCATGCTGGTCAGCAGTCCGACCGCGGCCATGATGGCACCACCGGGAACTCCCGGGGCAGCAATCATGGTCACGCCGAGCATGAAGAGGAAGCCGATGGCCAAGCCCACGGAAACGGTCTCGCCGGAAATGTACATCACGGCGAAGGCAAACAGCGTGATCTTCATCATGGAGCCAGCCAGGTGGATGGTGGCGCACAGCGGGATCACGAATCCAGCAACGGACTCGCTCACGCCGTTCTTCTTGGCGCTCTCGTAGGTCACCGGAATGGTGGCGGCAGAAGAGGACGTACCCAGAGCAGTGGCGTAAGCAGGAAGCATGTTCTTGAACGCGGTGATGGGGTTGACCTTGGCGATGGCCCCGGCCAGGGCGAACTGCAGGATGAGCAGGATCAGCGTGCCCACCACGGCCACAATCAGAACCACGAGGAACATGCTGATGGTGTGGGTGAGGTTGCCGTTCATGCCCATGGTGAGGAACACACCGAAGATGTAGATCGGCAGCAGGGGAATGATGAAAGTCTCGATAACCTTCATCACCACGTCACGCAGCTGGTTGCTGGCGCGCAGGAGGCTATCGGAAGGAACGGCGGTCATCGCCAGGCCCACGCAGAAGGCCAGCAGGAGAGCGGTCATCACCTCGAACGGAGGCGGCATCTCCACGGTGAAGAAGCTGGTCAGCTGACCCTCTTCGATGTCCTGAACCGTATCCACGTTCATGTTGCTGAGCAGGGTGGGGTACAAAGCCTGAGCGGTACCGTATGCCAGCAGTCCGGAAACCACCGTGGAGCCGTAGGCGATGGCAGTTGTGATGCCCAGCCACTTGCCGGCACCCTGACCCAGGTTGGCGATCGCCGGGGTGATCAGCGCGAAGATGAGCACTGGAACGAAGAAACTCAGGAAGTTGCCGAACAGGCCGTTCAGCGTGGCGAAGAGCCGCCCCGCCCACTCGGGGGCGAAGAAACTACAGATAATTCCGAGGACGATCGCGACGAAGATCCGGAACAGCAGCGACTGCGTGATGCGCTTAGCTTTCATAAATGGGACTTCCACAACTGTTGCTAGAAGGAGCGAGTTAACTGATAGGAGAGTATCCTGTTCCCGCCCCGGGTAGTTAATGCGGGGTGGTTAATGATTGGACATCCCCACGGTTGCGCCCCCGAAACCCCAATAAACCGCCCGAGCCCCCTGCTGAGCGGTACCCCTGCTTAGCGGTAGCGGCTGTAGCCCTTCCAGGCCAGCGCCAACAAACCCGGCAACACCAGCAAGATCAACGAAGGCATCAGTGCGGGCTCTGGCTGGAAGAGGTTCCACACGCCCTGAATCAGGGCCAGGAACGTGAAGAAACCGAAGAACCCAACCAGGGATTCCCACACCAGTTTCTTGCGATGATCGTCCGGGCTTCCAGCCATATCTGCTCGTCTACTTCACGCCACCAGCGGTCAGGCCGGAGACGATGCGTCGCTGGAAAATCAGCACCATGATCACAAGAGGGATGGTCACTAGGGCGCCCGCAGCCATCGTGGCGGCATAGGGGAACTCGTAGGCGCTGGCGCCGGAGAAGCGGGCGATGGCCACGGTGACCGGCTCAGAATCAGGGGTGGAAAGCTGCTTGGCCAGCATGAACTCGTTCCACGTAGCGATGAACGCCAGGATCGCGGTGGTGAACATTGCGGGTGCTGCCAGCGGCAGGATCACCTTGCGGAAAGCCAGCGAGCGAGAAGCGCCATCCACGCGGGCGGCCTCCTCCAGCTTCCACGGCAGCTCGCGGAAGAAGCTGGTCAGCGTGTAAACGGTCAGCGGCAGCACGAAGCTGATGTTCGGGATGATCAGTGCCTGGTACGTGCCGATCCACTCGATCTTCGAGAACAGCTGGAACAGTGGGGTGACCAGCGCAATGCCGGGGAACATCGAGGCCGCCAGGATGATTCCCGTCACCATTCCCTTGCCCCGGAAATCCACCCGGGCTAGCGCGTAAGCCGTAAACACACCCACGGCCAGCGCGATCAGAGTGGTGGCGAAACTGATGAACAGCGAGTTGCCGATCGCCCGCAGGAAGTTATTACCGGAATCCGTGGCCAGCGCATCGCGGAAGTTATCCATCGTCAGGTGGCTGGGCAGGGGGTTAGTGGAAAAGGTGTAATCCTTGTGGCGCAGTGCCGTGACAACCATCCAGTAGAACGGGGCCAGGCCCCAGACCAGAATCAGCACTACTGCTAGGTAATTGCGAACCGTTTTCATCGCTGGGCTCCTTCCGCCACGTTGGTGCTTGCCGTCTTGGTGAGCGCGCCGTCATCTTTTTTCTTTCGACGCCACCACTTTGTCTTCTTCCCGGAAGTCGGCATGTTTTGTGTGCCACTCACATCCGCGCCGAGGAACTTCACCATGATGAAGGCGATGCCGAAGATCATGAGGAAGATCAGGGTGGACATGGCCGAAGCCGCGTTGTAATTACCCTGCTTGGTGGCCGTGATGACCAGCTGGGAGATCACCGCGGTGGGCGAGTCAGAGGACTCGCTGATCATGATGACGGGCAGGTCATACATGCGGAGGGCGTCGAGCGTACGGAAGAGGATGGCCACCATGAGAGCAGGCTTGATCAGCGGGAGGGTGATCTGGGTGAACTGCTGCCACTTGGAGGCACCGTCCACGCGGGCGGCCTCGTAGACTCCCTGCGGAACCATCTGTAGACCAGCCAGGATGAGCAGCGCCATGAAGGGGGCTGTCTTCCACACGTCGGCGATGATCACCGCGGCGCGCGCGGCCCAGGGGTCCGTGGTCCAGTGAATGGAGGTGCCCAGCACGGAGTTGACGATGCCCTGGTTGGCGAAGATGAACTGCCAGAGCTTGGCGGTCACCGCGGTGGGGATGGCCCAAGGGATCAACACGGCGGCGCGCAGCAGGCCGCGGCCGAAGAAGCTGCGGTTCATCACCAGCGCCATCCACAGACCCAGCAGGGTTTCTAGGAGAACGGTGACCACCACGAAGAAGAGGGTGATCTTCAGCGCTGGCCAGAAGTCCGTGGCCAGCTGGCCTTGCGCACACTCGGCTACTTGGCCGGTGGGGGTCATGCAGCGGTTGGAGAGCCAGTACAGGTAATGCTGGAACCCGGCGAAACCGCCGGAGACGAACATGCCGGTTTCCGGATCCAGGTGCCTATCGGCCTGGAAAGACAGGTAGATCGCGCGGAGCACCGGGTAACCGATCACCACCGCGAGCAGCGCCATGGCGGGTGCGACCAGCCACACAGCGCGGAGGTCTCGCTTCTTCTTGGGTGGCTTCGTGCCTCCACCATCGGGCACCGCGGAGCGAGTTGAGCTCAGAGATGCAGGGCGAGCGGTGGATGTTCCCGAGGTGGTCGGCGATGACACGCGGTCTCCTGTCGATAAAAAGCGCCGGGCTGGTAGCCCGGCGCGTGAAGAAGGGTGATTAACCCTGGGTGTTGCGGATTGCTGCTTCCATGTCCTTGGTTGCATCTTCCACGGACTTTCCGGAGGTCAACGCAGCATAAGCGTTATCCTGAACTGCCTTGGAGAGTGCATCGTAGGTTGGGGAAGCTGGACGAGGCTGAGCGTTTTCCAGAGACACCTTGAGAGCTTCCATGTAAGGGAACTTCTCCTGAATGTCTGCCTCATCGTAGATGGAGGAGCGCACTGGTGGGAAGGAAGCCTCAGCGAAGGAACGCTGGTTTTCCTCGTTGGTGATGAACTCCATGAACTCCAGCGCGGTGGCCTTGTGCTCGGAGTTGACGTTGATGCCGTTGTTGTAGCCACCCAAGGTGGATACGCCCACGCCGTCCTTGCCAACCAGTGGAGAAACCTCCACCTTGCCCTTCACTGCGGAGCCATCGGCCTCGGAGTTTTCGTACATGTATGGCCAGTTGATGGCCATCGCGGTGTCCCCCTGGGTGAAGGAGAGGTTGGTCTCCTCCTCAGTGGCGCCGGTGGAGGCGGAGCTGATGGTGCCATCCTTGTATGCATCAACCATGGCCTGCAGGCCAGCCTGAGATTCCTTGGAGGTCACGGTTGGGGTGGCATCTTCACTGGTGAGGCCGCCGCCCCAGCCAGCCATGAAGCCGGCGGTGTTTACGGTCAGGCCCTCGTACTGCTTGAGCTGGGTGGTCAGGCAGTCCTGGCCCTCCACCTTCTTGCAGGCCTCCACCACGTCGTTCCAGTTCTTTGGCTCTTCCTTGACCATGTCCGTGTTGCGGTAAAGCAGCTGACCATTGGTGTTCTGCGGAAGGGCGAACAGGGTGTTGTTGTAGGTTGCGGACTTCACAGTTGCGGGAAGAAGATCATCGGTCTTGGTCTCCAGCTCACCGGTCAGTGGAGCCAGCCAGCCGTTAGCGGCGAACTGTGCGGTCCACACCACGTCCAGGGCCATCACGTCGATGTCCTTGGAGCCAGCCTGCAGGGACTGCACCAGGGTGTCGCGCTGAGCATCAGCTTCACCGGCCAGCTCCTGAAGCTTGACCTTCTCCTCTGGGTGTTCCTTGTTCCACTTTTCGATGATGGGCCGGAGCTTATCGGTATCGTTCTTGCCCATTGCGAAAGTGATTTCGCCACGGCCATCGGTGTTCTGCGCCTCTTGATTGCTGTCTTCGCTCTCGGAGCAAGCAGTCAGTACCAAGCCGGATGCTGCGAGAACAGCCAGCAACTTCTTATTGGGAAGGGACATGGGGAGCCTTTCTTTCGAACTCAAGGAAACTGTGAAGAATTCCACAGGAGAACTCTTTGTCCGGTCATGCTAGTGGGTTGGGGTGGAAAACTAAGAGTATTTCCGGGATCTGAACCAGCACCCCATACCCCCGTTATGAGAACCGCGGGAGGACCCGCTTGTTTAGTTCTCCACCCGCAGCTCTGTGGATTCATCAAAGAAGTGAACGGTGGCGTCGGGAAGAATGGCCACGCTGACGGACTGACCGTGGGTAGGGGCTGGACCGGTGGAGTTGCCACGGGCGATGAGCTGGCCGTGCGGGGTATCTACATAAACATATGAATCGGCACCCAGCTCCTCCACCATGTCCACGGTTCCGGTGATGCCCTCCTGGGTGGTGCCAGCCTCGGCGGGGCGAACCTCTAGGTTTTCCGGGCGCACGCCGATGATCAATCCCTTGTCCGCGTGGCTTTCCGGCAGGCGCACATCCCAGCCTTCGATGCCACCGCGGGTCTTGAGCAGGTTCATGGAGGGGGAGCCGATGAAGCCGGCCACGAAGGCATTGACTGGGCGGTGGTAGAGGGTTTTCGGGTCGTCCACCTGCTGCAACTCGCCGCCGTTGAGCACGGCCACGCGATCGCCCATGGTCATGGCCTCCACCTGGTCGTGGGTCACGTACACGGTGGTCACGCCCAAGGTGGACTGCAGCTTCACGATCTGCGCGCGGGTTTGCACGCGCAGCTTGGCATCCAGGTTGGACAGGGGCTCATCCATGAGGAACACCTGCGGCTCGCGGACAATGGCGCGTCCCATGGCCACGCGCTGGCGCTGACCGCCGGAGAGATCCTTGGGCTTGCGATCCAGGAACTCCTCCAGGCCCAGAGTTCGGGCAGCCGCCAGCACGCGCTCCTTGATTTCCGCCTTGGGGGTCTTAGCCACCTTGAGGGCGAAACCCATGTTCTCTTCCACGCTCATGTGTGGGTAGAGGGCGTAATCCTGGAACACCATGGCGATATCGCGCTCTTTGGGCTCAGTTCCGGTGACATCCTTGCCACCGATGGTGATGCGTCCACCGGTGGTGTCCTCCAGCCCAGCGAGAGCGCGCAGGGTGGTGGATTTGCCGCAGCCCGAGGGCCCGACCAGCACCAAGAACTCTCCATCGGCAATCTGGAGGTCAAGATCCTTCACCGTGGGGCGTTCTGCTCCGGGGTATTGGATAGACACATGGTCGAATTTCACGTCTGACATGGCTGCTAATCATACTGCAGGTGGACGCGAGAAATATCAGAACTGCCTACGGTGGAAACTTATGCTGAACAATTACCCCTTGGCCTCTTCTGGGCCGTGGTACAAGGAGACTTCGTTGTGGCTGCAGATTTTCCTGCAGCTGGCGGGGTTTGGGCTGGGTACGGCGTTGTTTGTGGATACCGGGACATGGGAGTTGAGCGCCTGGCAGCACGCGGCGTATTACCTGGGGCTGGCAGTGACCTTCGTGGCGTTGCTGGTGCAGCGGTGGAAGGTGACTCCGGGCCTCACAGCTACCGCGGTGGGCTTGGCCTTGGTGGGGCTTTCGGCGATCCCTGCATACCCGCTGACGTATGTCATCGTCTGCTTTGAAGCCTGGTACATCGCCGCCTATGCGCGCACTCGTACCCGGGGATGGCTGGCATTACTGTGGGCGGGTTCGATGGCCTCCGTGGCCTGGTCCTATATCGAGATTAATCTGGGTGGAGACCCAGCTCAGGCACCGGAGCTGAGTTTCCTGGCAGTGGTGCTGACTTTGCTGATCAGTGTGAGCATTGGTCTTTCGGCGATGCTGGGTCGCAACACCGCCAAGCGCAATGACGCCATGGAAGCCCTCGCCGCGCGTGCCGAGCTGGCCACGGTTTCGGAACGCAACCGCATTGCCCGCGAGATGCATGACATCGTGGCCCATTCACTCACCGTGGTCATCGCCCAGGCAGATGGCGGCCGCTATGCCGGGCGCAAGGATCCGGCCAAGGCAATCGAAGCACTGGAAACCATTTCAGACCGCGGACGCGATGCCCTGGTGCAGATGCGTTCCCTGCTTTCCGTGTTGCACGATGGCTCGCAGGAAGACCGCACCACGGCGGTCGCGCCGGGTGTTTTCAGCATCCCCGATCTTATTTCCGACGCCAAGCGCTCCGGAGTCACAGTGGATTATGAAGTCTCTGGTGAACCCCTGGTGCTGGGAGAGGTGCAGGATCTCACGGTGTATCGCATCGTGCAGGAATCCCTGACCAACGTGATGAAACACGCGGGTCAGGTACGGGTGGTGTTGAGGTTGGAATGGGAAAAAGACAAGCTGAGCATCGTGGTGGATAACCAAAAGGGAGACAATGAGTTGGGCGGATCCGGCCGCGGGCTCACGGGTATTGCCGAGCGCGCGCGAGTACATGGCGGGTCTGCCACGTGGGGGCCGTCGAAGCTCTTCGTGGGCGGCTGGAATGTCACTGCTGTGATGCCAGTGGCGCGTTAGGGTGGCTGGCATGAAGCCTTCTCAGATTACGGTCGGTCTTGCGGATGATCAGCCGCTGGTGCGCGCGGGTTTTTCCCTGGTGCTGGATTCGCAGGAGGATATTGAGGTGGTGTGGCAGGCCGAGAACGGCCAGCATGCCAAGGAGCTGGCGGAATCACAGCCGGTGGATATCATCCTCATGGACGTGCAGATGCCGGTGCTCGATGGGATTGCCGCCACCGCGGAGATCTTGGCTTTGGCCCCGCGCGGGCCAGGCGGGGAAGACACAAAGATCATCGTCCTCACCACCTTCGATAACGATAATTACGTGCTGCGATCCGTGGAGGCAGGTGCCAGTGGGTTCCTGCTCAAGGACGCGGAACCTGAGGAGTTGCTGGCGGCGGTGCGCACGGTGGGGGAATCGGAAGCTGTCATCAGCCCGCGGGCAACCTCCCGGTTGTTGCGTCAAGTTCGACGCCTCACCGCGTTAGATAATTCCGGTGTCCCGGCTGGTGGAGCTGAAGCTGAGGCCCATGGAGAAATGGCAGCGCGAGCGGTGCCGGCTTCTGCGGATGATGGCTCCTTGGGGCTGGCCGATCCCTTGACCCCGCGCGAGTTGGAAATCCTGCGCTTGATGGCTCGGGGTAAGAGCAACCAGGAGATCGCCGGAGAGCTGTACATCTCCCTTCCCACGGTGAAAACCCACGTGGGGCGGGTCCTGCTGAAAACCGGTTCTCGGGACCGGGTGCATGCGGTATTGTTCGCTTTCAAGAATTCCCTGGTTGACCCCGAGGGATTACTCGGCGGCTAGGGGGTCATCCCCCAGGATGACACCAAGAAGTTTTCAGAAATGATACTTCGGGTTGATGTACCACGGAGATTTTCACTGAATGATAGAAACCATGATCACAGTCGAAAACCTCAGCAAGCGATACGGTAAAAACACCGCTGTCAGCAATCTCAGTTTCCACGTCCCCGATGGCCAGGTCACTGGCTTCCTCGGCCCCAACGGTTCCGGCAAGTCCACCACCATGCGCTGCATGCTCGGTTTGGATGCTCCCTCCGAAGGCCACGTTGCATTCAGCGGTGCCTACGCGCACGGGGAGGGCTACCACGGCAGCTTCGCTTCCCTGGACGCGAAGTCCGCGGTGGCAGGCTCCGTGCTGGATGCGCACTGGTTTGAGCCCAAGCGTTCCGGCATCAATCACCTGAAGGCAATCGCGGCCGGTGCCGGAGTGTCCGATTCCCGCGTTCAGGAATGCCTGGACATGGTGGGTCTCACCGATGCCGCCAAAAAGAAGGTCGGCGGCTACTCCCTGGGCATGAAGCAGCGCCTGGGGTTGGCCACCGCGCTGCTGGGAGACCCGCAGCACCTCCTCCTGGATGAGCCGGTCAACGGCCTGGATCCAGAGGGTGTTTCCTGGATCCGCCGAGTGATCAGGCAGCTGGCCTCCGAAGGACGCTCCGTGCTGGTCAGCTCCCACCTGCTTTCTGAGATGCAGCAGACCGCCGACCGCCTCGTGGTGATCGGCCGTGGGCAGCTCATCGGTGAATACTCCATGGCCGAGTTCTTGGCAGATGGAACCAAGGTCATCGTGGAATGTCGCGAAGCAGTGCTGTTGGGTGAACAACTGCGCAGCAAGGGCCTGGAAGTGCAGGCGGATTGCGAGCGCGTGCTCAACGTCAATGTGGGGCAGAACGTCAACGAGGAGCAGATCCGCAATCTGGTTGCGGAAATTGCTCAGCAGCAGGGCTTCTTCGTCACCGGGCTGCGCACCGAGGCCGCCAACCTGGAGCAACGCTTCCTCGCGGCTACCTCACAAGCTCAGGAATACCGCACCCATGACATCGCGGGATCTGCCCCCGCAGCTCAACAGTTCACCGCTAACCAGCAGGAGGCAAAGTAATGAATGCAACTCACATCCCCAATCCTCAGCCGAGCCCACAGCCCAGCCCACAACCGGGTCCTCAGCCAGGTGCTCAGGTAGGTGCACAGGCCAGCCCACAGCAGACCAATCGCGTGCAGAAGAGCAACGTGGTGGCAAAGAATTCCCACCTTGGACATGCGCTGAAGTCTGAGTTTCGCAAGATGGCATCGGTGCGCGGCACCATCATCTGGGCCATTCTCTTCACCGGCAGCCTCTACGGCTTCATGGTGCTCCAGGGTCTGTTTTCCTCCCAGCCCATGAACATTGAGTGGTCGGATCTATCAACCGGCCTGATGGTCTTCATCCTGCTCGCGGTTGTGTACGGTGCTTCCGCAGGTGCCAGCGAGATCAATAACCACATGCAGGCTCATTCTTTCCTCACGCAGAAATCGCGGTGGCACTGGCTGGGCGCGCGTTTCATCCTGATCGCGCTCTTCACGATTCTCAACTACGCAGCCGGCGTACTGCTCGGCCTGCTGGTGGTGGCGATTCTCCCCAAGCTGGAATTCACCGGTGGGGACATCAAGTACACGGTGATGCTGGCGCTGGTGATGGCGGGCTACGCGCTGATCGCAGCCGGAATCGCAGTGATCACCCGCAGCCGCGTGGCAGGTTTGACGCTCCCACTGGTGTGGATGATGGTCATTGAAAACATCCTGCTGAGCGTGGCCGGTCAGTACGAGATCGCCCGCGTGCTCTACGAATGGTCCCCGGGCCACATTGCTCTGGACCTCATGATGAATGCCGGTGTGGAAGGCCAAGGCCCAGATGTGGGACACATGTTCCTGGTCCTCGCACTGTGGGTCGTCGTAGCCACTGGCGCGGCATTCTTCTTCAACTGGAAGCGCGACGTGAAGTAGTACCTCACTCGCTCCTCCCGCGGGTTATCCCTGAACCTCAGCTGGCGCATACTTCAAGCTGACGCGGTGCTTAAAGCACCACGTCGGCTTTTTCTGTGTCCTGAAGTTCCGCCAGGCGCTCCGGGGAAGCATCGGTGGAAACCACCACGGAACCACCAGCCAGCAAAGGGGAGAGGCAGCGGATAAGACCTGCCACGTCATCCCACGCTCCGCACACCACGCGAGCTCCCTCCGTGACTTCCAACTGCTCCAAGCTCATCTGCAGTTTGGCCTGATCAGCGCTGGGAATCACGGGTGCGGTGCCCATGAAGGCATCCGGCTGTACGCGCAATTCGGGAGAGAAGTCGTTGATGCCGAAGGGAACCTCACCCCCGGCTTCCTCCACCCCGCGGCCGAAAGGATCGGAGGAGAGAAGGTAAACCTCGCGCACCTGAGCTCCGGCAGGGGAATCCTCGAACTCCTCGGCCAGCTGCAGCGAATCAGTGAAGAGAACATCTGGGGTGTCGGTGCTGGCGTCGATAACAAGGGCGCCTACTTTCCACGCACCGATGGCCACGCACGCGGGCTGCCAACCAGGGGCGGCGGCAATGGCCACGGAATCGCCTTCACCCACACCGAGGCTTAACAGCAGATTGGCCACCTTGGACTGCCAGTTGGCCAGGGTGATGCCGGAAAGTTCCATTCGCCCGGCCTCGGTGTAGGTGGTCAGGCGTGGGGCAGCGGGCTCATCGAGCAGGGGGGTGATCAGATCCATGCTCACCCACACTAGCGAGTTGCTAGACCGTGCACATTGCTAGGCCGTGCACACTGCTAGTTCACGCACATGGGGGCGTTGGATCCCGCGTCCAGCGGCTGGGTGAGCTGCGGCTTATCCGGGGTCACGCCTTCCTGGCCCACCACGCCGTTGGAATCGGTGGTCGGGGTGGAGGATTCACCGCTGTCGGAGGAATTCTCATCGGTGGAATCTTCGTAGCCATCGCCATCCAGATCGCGGATGCCCTCGGTGAGCGTGCCCACGTTGGGGGAGTTGGGGTCCTGCAGAGGCACGTCCACACCGTATGCACCTGGGCCGGAATACGTGCCGGAGAGGGTGACGGAGATTTCCTTCTCATCCAGGGTGGGATCCTCCACCACCTGCAGCCCGCCCAGCTGGCGAGCCAGGGCGCGGGCGGCGGGATCGTTCTTGTCCTTGGCATTCACCTGGGATTCGGAGATGCCGGATTCGGAGGCATTGCCCACGTCACCTTGCTTGTACCCGTAGCCTTCCACCAGGCTTCCCAGGTTGGCGGCCAACCCGGGCACCTCGCCAGCGTTGAGCACGTTGACCGTGTAAGCCTTCGCATTGAAAGACTCAATCGGGGCGTTGGGATCCACCGCTTCTTCCGGCTTTTCCTCGGGCGCGGGCTCATCCTTCACGGCCAGGTCAGCGAAGAACTTGTGCACCTGAGCGCTATCCACGGTGACGATCGATTCGCCGTAATCTCCGGTGCCATCGATGCTGGTCACGGGGATGGTCTGGAAAGTCACATTGCCGCCAGCCAGGGATTGCATCTGGGTGGCCATGCCCATGATGTCCCAGCCTTCATCCAGCACCACGGAGCGCTTCACGGCATCGTTGATGCTGTTGAGGCTGGACGGGTTGGTGAGGGTTTCGGAGCTCAAGATGTGGTTGGCCAGGCTGGCCATGTAGGCCTGCTGGCGGGTGATGCGGTCCAGGTCGCCGCGGGGGAGATCATGACGCTGACGCACAAAGCTCAACGCATCCGGGCCGTCCAGGGTCTGGTAGCCCTTGGGGAATTTCGCGCCGGAGAGAGGCTCATCCACCGCGTTGTTCAGGCACACGTCCACGCCACCCACGGCATCGGTGAGCAGCACAAATCCCAGCAGGCCCACTTCTGCGTAGTGATCCACATTGATGCCGGTGAGGTCACCCACCGTGTCGATCAGCGCCTTGCGGCCGGCTTCAGTGGAGGCCTTATCGATGGCTTCTGCGTCCGTTGCCCCGGATTTCTCCATCGCCTGAGTCTTCTCAAACTTGGCCGTGCCGTACACGCCGTTGAGCTTCATGTTTCCCATGTCCTGGGTCTCCACGTAAGTATCGCGGGGCAGGGAGACAGCGGTGGCGGAGGAGCCATCATTGGGCACGCGGATGAGGATCATGGTGTCCGTGTTGGTGGCTTCTTCCTCGCCAGCGCGGAGCATATCGATTTCCTCTTGGCTCAGCTTCTTACCCTGGGCATCCGTGCGGGAATCCACACCCACCAGCAAGATGTCCGTGGCCCCGTCCGGTTGCGAGCCCAGGTTCAAGCCACTGGCCTGCGCCAATTGGTTGTTGAGGTTGCCGATGGTGGCATAACCCACGCCGGTGGCCAGCAGGAAGGCGGAAGAAAGCACCGCCAAGCTGGCCTTGAGAGGACGATTACCCATTTGCCGGGGCCGTCGCACAGGAACCGGAGAAGCCTGAATGTGCCGAGAGTGGCGCGAACGCGAGTTCCGCTGCTCAGTTTCTTCAGGATTGCTGGCCATATGTTCCTGCCGTGTTCTCTTTAGTGGGAGGGCGTGCTAGTGCTTTCACCATAGTGCGTGCACTTCGTTTAGACACATTAATTTAGGCGATGGTGCGCGGAATCACGTGAGGTGGTTCACTGGGGCGCATGCAGATCTACTTCACGGGAGCCGGTGGGCAAGTGGGCCGCGCGCTGGCCGCCCTGGACCCGCAGGCCGTGGGGTGGAGCCGGGAAAACCTGAACCTGGCCGGTGGGCAGGTGGATATTCGTCCCCTTTTTTCGACGCCACCCCCACCCAACTCACTCATCCTGAATCTCGCAGCATTCACCGCCGTGGACGCGGCCGAGGAGGATTCACAGGCAACCGAGGTGCGCAAGGTCAATGAACTCGCGCCGGGGCTCATCGCGCAGCAGGCCCAGGAGCTGGGCATCCCCATGATTCAGGTGTCCACTGATTATGTGTTTGGTGGGCGTCGAAAAATAGGGGAGTGCAACGCGCCCACCGACCCAACCGGCCCGTGCAATGAATACGGACGCAGCAAGCTGGCCGGGGAGCAGGCAGCGCTGGCTCATGGGGCGCACGTGGTGCGGACCAGCTGGGTGTACACGGGGCCACGGAATGCGGGCAAGGATTTTGTGCGCACCATGTACGAGCTGGCCGAGCGGGGAGTGGACCCCGCGGTGGTGGACGATCAGTGGGGCAGGCCCACTTACGCCGCACATTTGGCAGCTGGGTTGATTGAGTTGGCGCAGGCCTTGGTGGGCGAGCATCCGCGGGTGGCGGCTGCGGAGATTGCGCCGATCATGCACTGCGCTGGTTCCGGGGAAGCCATCACATGGAAGGAGCTGGCGCGTGCCACTTTCGCGGCCGGGGGACACGACCCGCAACGGGTGCGGGGGATTCCCACCAGTGAGTACCCCACGGCGGCGACCCGGCCCCTGAACTCCACCCTGTGCATCGATGAATGGCAGGCCAGCGGCCTTACTCCGCTGCCAGCGTGGCAGGATGGGCTGGCTCAAGCCATGCAGTAGGGTGCTTGACCATGGCACCGATTGCGATTATCACCGTCACCTTTTCCCCCGGGCAACACCTCTGGGATTTTGCGGGCTCCGTACCCGCGGCCACCACAGCTGGTTCGCACGTGGTGATGGTTGATAACGGCTCCAAGGATGGCTCGCCAGAGGCAGTGGCGGAGGCATTACACCCCATGGCGGTGGAGCTGGTGCACTCCGGGGGAAACATCGGTTATGGCGCGGGGATGAACCTGGGCGTGGAACACGTCCGCGCGCTGCGCGATGCGGGGGAGATCGACTCTGAATTCTTTGTGATCGCCAACCCGGACGTGATTTTCTCCCCGGGGGCTATCGAAAAGATGGTGGACGTGGCCCGTGCGCATCCTCGCGCCGGGGCAGTAGGCCCGGTCATTCGGGAAGCCGACGGCACCGAATACCCCTCCGCCAGGGAAATCCCCGGAGTGTTCAACGGCGTGGGGCACGCGCTTTTGGGGGAGGTGTGGCCGGGCAATCCTTGGACCGTGAAGTATCAGCAGCAGGGGGATATGAAACGCGAACGCACCGCGGGCTGGCTCTCCGGCTCCTGCCTGCTGCTGCGCTGGGATGCTTTCGATTCCGTGGGCGGGTTCGACGAGCGCTACTTCATGTACATGGAAGACGTAGATCTGGGAGACCGCTTGGCCAAGGCAGGGTGGACAAACGTGTTCACTCCCGCAGCGGAAATTGCCCATGCGCAGGGACATTCCGCCAGCAAGCACCCAGAGATCACCCTGCGGGCGCACCACGAGAGTGCTTACCGATTCCAAGCGGACCGGCTGCGGGGACCCGTGCAGGCTCCCGTGCGATGGGCGCTGAAGGCTGGCCTGGCGGTGCGCTGCCGAATCGCCATTTGGTCGGCGAAGCGCGCACTGCACGCCTGAGCCGTCTGGGCTGGGCTCGTGGGGTCAGCCGAGATGAGCCGAGGAAATTCCCCATTCTGCGGCGTGGGCAGGGGAGTTTTCCGTACAAGGTGAGTTAATCTGCCGGGCAGTAAGTTTGTTCGATTTCTTCGCGTTGAAGTAATTGCGTATTTGAGTAAAGGACTGGGAATAAGCATGACTGAGAACCTCGCAGCCAACACCGATGCTGTCATTCTGGTTGGCGGTAAGGGAACGCGATTGCGCCCGTTGACTAACTCGATCCCCAAGCCGATGCTCCCCACAGCGGGCTTCCCGTTCCTTCAGCACCTGCTGGCGCGCATCCAGGCCGCAGGAATGAAGCACGTGGTGCTGGGCACCTCCTTCAAGGCTGAGGTCTTTGAAGAGTTCTTCGGCGATGGCTCCAAGTACGGGCTGGAGATTGAATACGTGGTGGAAGATGAGCCACTGGGAACCGGCGGTGGCATCCGCAACGTGGCATCCCACCTGCGTTTTGATAGGGCAATGGTGTTCAACGGCGATGTGCTGGGTGGCACGGATCTGGGATCCATTCTGCAGAGCCACGTTGATCGCCAGGCAGAAGTGACCCTGCACCTCCTGCGCGTGGCCGATCCCCGCGCCTTCGGCTGCGTGCCAACGGATGCCGATGGCCGCGTCAGCGCCTTCCTGGAGAAGACCGAAGATCCCCCAACGGATCAGATCAACGCCGGAACCTACGTGTTTGAGCGCGAAATCATCGAGGCAATGCCCGCCGGCCGCCCCGTGTCTGTGGAGCGGGAAATCTTCCCGGAGCTCCTGGAGACCGGCCGCAAGGTCTATGGTCACGTGGATCAGGCGTACTGGCGAGACATGGGCACCCCATCCGACTTCGTGCGCGGTTCCTCTGACTTGGTGCGCGGAATCGCTCCATCCCCTCTGCTGGACGGCCGCCACGGCGAGGCGCTGGTGGATCCTTCGGCTGCCGTTGCCGGTGGCGCGTTGCTGCTGGGCGGCACCGTGATCGGACGCGGTGCTGAGGTGGGCGCGGGAGTTCGCGTGGACACCTCCGTGATTTTCGACGGCGTGCAGATCGAAGCCGGAGCCATCGTGGAGCGCTGTGTAATTGGTGCTGGCGCACGAGTGGGTGCCCGGGCTCAGCTGACCGACTGCATCATTGGCGAAGGCGCGGTCATCGGCGCCCGCTGTGAGCTGCGCGATGGCGCCCGCGTGTGGCCAGGAGTGCAGATCCCAGATGGTGGCCTGCGCTTCACGTCTGACATCTAACGACGCTCGCCTGGTCGGTTCTCTTGCGGCTGTTTTCCCCGCTGCGAGTCACCGTGTCGACGCCAACTGAGTATAAAAACAACTCAGTTCTAGAGTTCGCGCTCTCACTTTGAGCGCGAGACGAAAAAAATCTAAAAAAATATCCAGATGTTGGGTCTAAATGAAGGAAACTTCAGTTTTATTCCCATATCTTGTGCTTGGCGCAGGTAATGGTCTGGTATCTCGTGTTGCCGCCCCCGTGCTCGTCCTCACCTTTCTCCTTGAGTTGGGGCTGATGTTACGCATGTGACCAGAGTGGTCTTGCTGATAAATCCAAAGGTTGACGCGATGTAATTACCATTGTGTAATCTGTCCAGTAGTGACACGCTGTTCTGCTTTTGAAGTACTTGTGCCCGTGGTGAAATACCTGCCTGCGAGCCATGAAGAGTAACGAGAAGTAGCGATGGACGTGAGACAGGCAAGGCACGCGTTAGAAACAAGGAGAACACGGTGGATAAGTCAGTAGATACGGCCTATAACGGCCAGTTCGCTGACGGTTCCGCCGCAGTGGATAGGAGCGTCAACGTGCACGGTGACACACGTCAGCGCAACCTTTTTGACCTCACAGAGAACTTCGATCTCCTCTTCGAGGCTGTGGAGCAGGACTGGCAGGAACAGGCCCTCTGCGCCCAAACCGATCCGGAAGCATTCTTCCCGGAAAAGGGTGGCTCCACTCGCGAAGCTAAGCGGATCTGCCAAGCCTGCGGAGTGCGCGATGAATGCCTGGAATACGCGCTCGCGAACGACGAACGCTTCGGCATCTGGGGCGGGCTCTCAGAGCGCGAACGTCGCAAGCTGAAGAAGCGCTTGGGCTAGGGCTCCTCGGCAGGGGCCTTCCGGTCTCAGTTCAAGTGTTCCCGCGGACTAATCTCCGCGGGTTTTTTTGTGCCGTGGATCTGTGCCACAGGCTAGAGCTATACGGCTCAGCGATCCCAGGTGAAGCGGGGGTCGATCGTCTCAGGGGTGACGTTCAAGTACACGGCAACCAAGCGCACCAACATGTGGTGCAGCTGATCACGCAGGGCTTCGGGGGAATCCGCGCGCAGTTCAACTGGGCGTCGAAAAATAATGATGCGAGGCCGCGTAGGCCGACCTTCCGCATCCACGCCAGCCGGCACCAAACGGCCCAGCGGGACCTGGCCCTCAGCCACCACGTCATCCGGCCACTGCTGATAACCCACCTCGAGCCGCATGCGGGGAACCACGTCAACGGCCACATCAAGAGAGGAGAGCTGGGACTCGAACTGCTCGGCGATGGGCTCATAGGCATCCATCACGGCGTTATCGAACTTTTGGGAACGCGTTTTATGGCGAGGTAGCTCGGGGAGTAGCGCACCGCGCGGCCCCCGACCGTGCCGATCATTCCTCACGCGCGTGATGTGTCCCATGGCAAGCAAGTGTAATCCTGCGGGAAAAATTTTCCTGCCGTGACACCCCGTGCTGGTCGCGGAAACCGCCTTGCCCCGGGCTGATGGTCTCGCTTGCAGTACACGCCTCTCCAAGGCGGCGAATGTGACACGAGAGATAGTCCCGCTTGAGTCCCAGAGCTAGGTAAACCGGCTAGAATGTTCTGGGTGACTGTGAGCCGACAATGTTCCCGACCCGGATGCCCGAAGCCTGCTGTGGCCACGCTCGAATTCAACTACGCCGAGCAAGTGGCCATCATCGGACCTCTGCAGGTTTTCGGGAACCCACACCGGTGGGATCTGTGTGCAGAACACGCGGCGCGGACAACCGTGCCCCGAGGCTGGGAGATGCGTAGCGTTGACCCAGCACTGGTTGGTTTTCACGCGGATGACGATGCAGACGAGTCAGAACTCATGGCACTCATGGAGGCAGTACAACAAGCCTCGCAACATGTGGATGAGCTTCCGGAAGCAATCGCTCCGCGCATGGTGAGGAGGGAGCAGATTCCCTTGCCCACCGGCCACCATCCAGCCCGGCGTAACTTGCCGCCATCCTCCCCGCGGCGTCACCTGCGCGCCGTACGGGAACAAGACAAGTAGCCAAAAAGACAATCCATTTTCAACAGCAGCGAGCCCAAAGAGCTCGCACACTGTGAGGAGAACCCAGAACCATGACTGAACGCTCAACCCAGGCGATTTCCCAGATCATCAAGGCATACGACGTGCGCGGAGTGGTGGGCAACGGCCCCAACGAAGTGGATGAGAGTTTTGTCCGCGATACCGGCGCCGCGTTCGGCAAGCTCATGCGGGAAGAGGGCGCATCCAAGGTGGTCATCGGCCACGACATGCGCGATACCTCCCCAGCCCTGTCCCAGGCTTTCGCTGAAGGCGTGAACGCGCAAGGGTTGGACACCGTCTCTCTGGGGCTGACCTCCACCGATGAGCTGTACTACGCCTCCGGAGTCATGGAATGCCCGGGAGCGATGTTCACGGCATCCCACAACCCCGCCAAGTACAACGGCATCAAGCTGTGCCGCTCCGGCGCGCGTCCAGTGGGCCAGGATTCCGGTCTGCAGGAAATCACCGCGGATCTGCTCCAGGGCGTGCCAGAGTTTTCCGGTGCAGCCGGCCAGGACACCCGTGAGGATGTCCTAGAGGGATACGCGGAATACCTGCGCAGCCTGGTTCCTCTGAACATCCGCCCGCTGAAGGTGGCCGTGGATGCCGGCAACGGCATGGGTGGGCTGACCGTCCCCGCCGTGTTCGAGGGCCTGCCACTGGAGCTGGAGCCACTGTTCTTCGAGCTGGATGGCAACTTCCCGAACCATGAAGCCAATCCATTGGATCCGGCCAACCTGGTGGATCTGCAGAAGTTCACCGTCGAGGTGGGCGCGGATCTGGGTATCGCCTTTGACGGCGATGCCGACCGCTGCTTCATCGTCGATGAAAAGGGCGCCCCCGTATCTCCCTCGGCCATCTGCGCCATCATCGCTGAGCACTACCTGGAGGAGAACCCCGGCTCCACGATCATTCACAACCTGATCACCTCCAAGTCCGTCCCAGAGCTGGTGAAGGAAAAGGGCGGCACTCCCGTGCGCACCCGCGTGGGCCACTCCTTCATCAAGGCACAGATGGCGGAGCACGGAGCCATCTTCGGCGGCGAGCACTCCGCGCACTACTACTTCGCAGATTTCTTCAACGCGGATTCCGGCATGCTTGCCGCTCTCCACGTGCTCTCCACCTTGGGCACCTCGGACATGCCGCTGAGCCAGCTGCAGCAGGCGTACAACAAGTACGAGGCTTCCGGGGAAATCAACTCCGAGGTGCAGGATCAGGCGGGCCGTACCGCAGCCGTGGTGGAAGCTTTCGCCGATCGAACCGCCAGTGTGGATAAGCTGGATGGTGTAACCATTGATTTGGAAGATGGTTCATGGCTCAACGTCCGAGCGTCGAACACCGAACCGTTGTTGCGCTTGAACGTGGAAGCCAAGACCGCCGCCGGAGTACAGGCAATCGTGGATGAAGCCCTCTCCGTCATTCGCGCCTGATCGAGGAAGAGATTACTCATCGTGCATTTGATTGAAGGCACAATCCGTTCCTACGACTGGGGCTCCCACACCGCGTTGGCGCAGCTCACTGGCCGTCCATTGCCCACGGATCATCCGGAAGCGGAAATGTGGTTCGGCGCGCACCCGGCAGCCCCCAGCCTGGTGGTGAGCGAGGAATCCACCCTGGACCAGTTCCTGGAGACGGATCCGACACAGCTGGGCGAAGCGCACAAGAGCTTGCCATTCCTGCTCAAGTTCCTGGCGGCGGACAAGGCCCTGAGCCTGCAAGCCCACCCTTCCAAGGCAGAGGCCGAAGAAGGCTTTGCGGCGGAAAATGCCGCGGGTGTTCCGCTCAACGCGTTCGACCGCAGCTACAAGGACGATAACCACAAGCCCGAGCTGGTGGTTGCCCTCACCCCATTCGACGCCCTCTCCGGTTTCCGCGCGGTTGCCTCCACGGTGGAGCTCCTGCGTGCTCTGGAACTCCCAGAGCTCGACTCCTTCATCGCCATGCTGGGTTCTGGGGATGATGCGGCGGACATTCGCGGCCTGTTCACCACGTGGGTGACCCTCCCGCAGGACTTCATGTCCGAAATGCTGCAGGCTGTGGTGGCTCGTTGTGAGCAGCTAATCGACGCCACCCCTGACTCCCTGAGCCCATGGATCATCCCTTCGCTGGAGACGGTCTTGACTCTCTCTCGGCAGTTCCCCGGGGATTCGGGTGTGTTGTGCTCACTGCTGCTCAATCATGTGCGCCTGCAACCCGGTGAGGCCCTGTACCTGGATGCTGGGCAATTGCACGCCTACCTGAACGGCACGGCAGTAGAGATCATGGCCAATTCCGATAACGTGCTGCGCAGTGGGCTGACCAGCAAGCATGTGGATGTACCGGAGTTGATGAAGGTGATGACCTTCTCCCCGCTGGATAATCCTGTCCTTGAGGCTGATGCTGAAGGATTCTATGACACCCCAGCGCCGGATTTCCGCCTGCGGAGGATCCCCGCTGGGCGCAGGGGAACGGTGGAAGGCCCCGCGATCATCTTGAGCGTGGGTCAAGCTGGAGTGGTGTTGCGCAGCGATGAGCCGCGTCGAGAAATCGCGCTGGCCTCCGGTCGTGCAGTGTGGGTTGGCGCGAATTCCAGCCCGGTTGAGGTGGCAGTGGAGGCCGAGGATTCCCTGGCTTTCATCGCCACGGTGGGGACCGACAAGAACTAGGTAGGTCCTTGCGGGTTCTGGTGAGGACTCCGCAAAAAGAAAAAAGCCCCCGGGAGGGGCTTTTTGCTTGCGAGCGAGCGGTGAACGGTGGCGTTAGCGGGTGGTATCGGTGGGCGCGGTCTCCACAGCTCGAGCCGCACCGTTGGCCTCCCGATTAGCGCTCATGGGGGATCCCTGGGTTTCCGTATTCTCCGGCAACTCCGTGGTGGTCACGGTGGGGGTTGGCACACCGGAGGACTGCGACGGGCTGGGAAGCAGTGTTTCCACATCAGTGGGGAGAATATCGGTGGGAATGGGGAAGCTAGGCAGCGGTGGGAGATTGCCTGGCTGCTGAGGGGCCACCGTCGTTGGCACTGGGTTCACCGAAGGCTGCCCAGGAGCCACGGAGGTGGGAACCTGTGGTTCTGCAGCGGGTGTGGAACTGCGGCCACTCCACGCATTGGGCGGCAGGAAAGGATCCGCCGTCAGCTGGGTGCTTCCCAAGGTGGAGGCAGCGGTACCGGGTTGTGCCGGAGAAGCAGATGCTGTGCCTGCCGCCTCTGGGCGGGAAGACGTGCTTTCCGCGGAGGTGGTTTCGGCATCCGGGCTGTCAGACACTGACTCGATAGCCGTTTCGCGCGCGGCGCTGTCTTGCTTGGCCTGCGCGGTTTCGCTGGTGGATTGCAGCGTCCACACGCCAACCACACCGGCGAGGAGCAAGCCAGCAGCAGCGAATCCCACGATAAAACGAGCACCCACGCCACGCGCTTCAGATCCAGCCGACTCGAGAGCGGGGAGGGCAGTGGTTTCCGCAGATATTTCAGCTGCAGATTCGCCAGTGGCTTGGTTTTCCACCTGGTTGTTTGCGTTCTGAGGGGCTGAAGATTCCTCGAAGCGATTCATGTCCTCCTCCTTTCTGAGTTGGCACCTGCCGTGGTCGGCAGGGTTTGTAGAGCGTGTGGGTCTGGGCGATTAAAGATCATTTGTGAGCAAGCGGTGTGGGGCGTACAAATCGTGGTGAGTGGCGAAGCGTTATCCATTGGTTCATCGATACTCTCGCACTTCATGCACTGAATGCAAGGTCACAATTTGGTTCCAATTAGCCACAAAGGTGGCATTTTTGCTGACACGCACTTACTTCGATAGTAAAGGAAAATTTGAAATTGTGTCGGAGGCACCTCCGGATGTGCACATCCGATCCTGGCGAACCTCAAGAAGCTGCGACTAACCCCGAGAAAACGGGAAAAATTCATAGGGATTCAAGCTCTGCCGAAGTCGCTCCGGGTGGGCTAGGGTTCACTTTGAGAGTTCTTCCCCAGGGGGTTTAATCCTTCGGGATAGTGAGAAGACGAGCTGATCAGAATCGGTGAAGATACCCCTAGATATGGAGTTAGTGTCGTGAGTGTGTGGGACGAAGTCGTCTTCCATGATGAAAGCAACATCGAATTCCTCGATGAATTGGTGGATCTAGAGCAAGAGGAAATTTCTACAGCGCTGGAAGATTCCGTCATCCTCGCCCTGCGCCATGCCGAGCCCGGAGACGTGGAATTCACGAATGGCCTTTGCGCAGCCAGCGTGGCAGCCATCTGGTGTGGCGCGCCTTTCAGCTCTGCGGTGATCGCGGATGAATACCCGTTCGTCCGCGAATACATTGGCCAGTGCCCCGATACCTTGCAGGAACAGGCCAGCTTGCTGCTGGACCAAGAGCTGGATTCCCGTGGCGATGATGCCCCAGAGGGTCTAGAAACCTTTTCCGAGGCGCTGACATAGCGCAGACCTTGGGTGCCTGTCTTGCCACCGGCTAGACTGGTCACGTCATCGAGCAGGCATGCGAATTAACCGCATGTGCTGTTGGAAATTGGTCGGAGAATTGGCGTCGAAAAAAAGAAAAACGGCGGCCAAATAGCTAGGAGCGAAGAGGGCATGGAAATGAACGTCGATCGGATTGGCGAGTTGGAGTTCAAGGTCCGTGACCTCTCGTTGGCGGAAGCTGGGCGGCACCAGATTCGCCTCGCGGAGCATGAAATGCCCGGCCTCATGGAGTTGCGTCGCGAATACGCCGAGGAGCAGCCGCTGGCGGGAGCGCGTATCGCTGGCTCGATCCACATGACCGTGCAGACGGCAGTGCTCATCGAAACCCTCACGGCGCTGGGCGCGGACGTTCGTTGGGCATCGTGCAACATTTTCTCGACGCAAGACGAGGCAGCTGCAGCCACCGTTGTGGGAAACGGCACTCCTGAACAGCCCGCCGGTGTCCCCGTGTTCGCCTGGAAGGGTGAATCCCTCCCTGAATACTGGTGGTGCCTGGAGCAGATCTTTGCCTGGGGAACCGATGCTGAGGGCAAGGCAGTGAATGCGAACATGATCCTCGACGATGGCGGCGATGCCACCATGGCCGTGATCAAGGGCCGCGAATACGAAGCCGCTGGCCTGGTCCCAGACCCCAGCACCGGCGAATCCGATGAGCACACTGCATTCCTGGAGATGCTGGGTCGCGTGTTGGAGAAAGACAACGGACTGTGGACCCGCGCTGCTGAGGAAATTCGCGGCGTGACCGAGGAAACCACCACGGGCGTGCATCGCCTGTACCACTTCGCGGAACAGGGCGTGCTGCCTTTCCCCGCGATGAACGTGAACGACGCGGTGACCAAGTCCAAGTTCGATAACCGTTACGGCACTCGCCACTCCCTGCTGGATGGCATCAACCGCGCCACGGACATGCTCATCGGCGGAAAGAGCGTGCTGGTCTGCGGTTATGGCGATGTGGGCAAGGGCTGCGCCGAGGCGCTGGCCGGCCAGGGTGCTCGCGTGAAGGTGACCGAGGTGGACCCCATCAATGGCCTGCAGGCGCTGATGGACGGCTTCCCGGTGGTGACCGTGGAAGATGCCATCGGAGACGCAGACATTGTGATCACTTCCACCGGCAACTTCGGCATCATCACCTTCGAGCACATGCAGAACATGAAGGATCACGCCGTGCTGGGCAACATCGGTCACTTCGATAATGAGATCGACATGGCCTCCCTGCTGCATCGCGATGATGTGAAGCGCGTGACCATCAAGCCGCAGGTGGATGAGTTCACATTCCCTAATGCGGAGGGTGAGGAGATCAGCATCATCGTGCTGTCCGAAGGCCGTTTGCTGAACCTGGGCAATGCCACGGGGCACCCTAGCTTCGTGATGTCCAACAGCTTTGCGGATCAGACCATCGCGCAGATTGAGCTGTTCACCAAGCCTGAGCAGTACGGCAATGAGGTCTACCGCCTGCCCAAGAAGCTGGATGAGAAGGTGGCGCGGATTCACCTGGAAGCACTGGGTGGAACGCTGACCAAGCTCACCAAGGAGCAGGCCGCGTACATCGGTGTGGACGTGGAAGGCCCATTCAAGCCGGAGCACTACCGCTACTAATTCGCTAGCTCTGCCTTTGTTTGAACACTGCTTGAACGTCGTTTGAGCACGGTTTGAACGCTGGCAGAGCGCGAACGCTTTCATCCATAACCAATTGAGCGCGGGTGCGCGGAGAGAGAATCTCAGAGATGATCATCGCCTTTGAAGGTGTCGACGGAGCAGGGAAGAACACCTTGGTTACCGCAGTGGAGCAGGAGTTGATCTCCCGCGAAGTGGCGGTGGCCAAGCTGGGTTTCCCGCGCTATGAACACTCCATCCCCGCCCAGCTGGCGCAGAGCGCTCTGCACCAGAAGATGGGTGATCTCACCGAATCAATCCACGGCATGGCCACCTTGTTCGCGCTGGATCGCCATGACGTGGCTGATGATCTCTCTGAGTTGGATGGCGATGGCTACGTGATCCTGTTGGATCGCTACACCGCGTCCAATGCTGCGTATTCCGCGGCTCGCAGCGCGCAGCGGGAGGGCACAGCAAGTGAAAGCTCAGCGACCGCCGTAGATGCGCGCTTGAGCGAGCACGACGTGGTGAACTGGGTAGCAAGCTTGGAGTTCGGCATGCTCGGCGTGCCCGTGCCAGACCTGCAGGTACTGGTGGATGTAGACGCAGAGGTGGCTGCCGAGCGCGCGGTGAAGCGTGAGCTGGGCGATGCGAGCCGCGCGCGCGATGCCTACGAGACCGATGATGACCTGCAGCAGCTCACCGTTCGGGCGTATCGCGAACTGGCGCAGAGCAATTGGCGCAGTCCGTGGCATGTGGTGGACGCAGCACGGGGGGAAACCCGCTTACTCGCCGAGGAGATCGCGGACCTGATTTGTCGCGAGCTCAAGGTAGACTAACCACATTGTTTTTGGGCTCCACCGCGTTCCGCCCCATCGCGTCATTCGGGGTGGCGCCATTTGGCTGCTTTTGACATTGTGGCTATGGCCATCTGGTTGAATCAGATCAAGACCTTCATGAAATTTGCTCGCAGAACTCTTTTAGAACGGACACATTAAGTTCACATGGCACCGACAATTCTGGTTGTTGATGATGACCCAGCCATCGCAGAAATGCTCACCCTTGTTCTGCGCAGCGAAGGATTTGAGACGGTAGTCGTGGGGGATGGAGTGGAAGCCGTGCAAAAGGCGCGGCAAGTCCACCCGGATCTGATCCTGCTGGACCTCATGCTCCCCGGCATGAACGGCATCGATGTGTGCCGGTCTATCCGCGATGAATCCACCGTTCCCATCGTGATGCTCACCGCGCGCACGGACACCGTTGATGTGGTGCTGGGCCTGGAATCTGGTGCTGATGATTACATTCACAAGCCATTCAAGCCCAAGGAATTGGTGGCTCGCGTGCGCGCTCGTTTGCGTCGCACGCCACACGAGCGTCCGGAAGAGCTGGAAGTAGCGGATCTGAGCATCAACGTCGCTGGCCACCAGGTCTCCCGCGGGGGCGAGGAAATCTCCCTGACCCCGATCGAGTTTGAACTGCTGGTGGTGATGGCTTCCCGCCCGCGCCAAGTATTCACCCGCGAAGAACTGCTGGAACTGGTGTGGGGTTACCGCAAGTCCTCGGACACGCGACTGGTTAACGTCCACATCCAGCGTCTGCGTTCCAAGATTGAGCAAGATCCCGATGACCCGCAGATTATCCAGACTGTTCGTGGCATCGGTTACAAGACCGGCGTGTAAGTAGCTTGAGCCCCAGGAAAGATCCCCAGGAGGCGGAAAGCAGCACATCTGTGCCCGCATCCACTCCAGTTTCCCGCCCTGCGCCCGCATCTGAGACGGCGGCCAAGGCTTCGAGCCATCCGCTCAGTCAGCCTTCTGGTCTGCCAACTGCGGCTGCGCTGAACGTCTCGCCGGGGAAATCAGCTGCTGCAGCATCCGCCTCGAGCACCCCGAGCGGTGCACCCAGCACTCCCACCGCAGGCAAAGAAGTGGGGCTGAGCAGCGCCTCAGCAGCGGAGTCCCTCGCGGATTCCGAGCGAAGCGACCTGCAAAAGATCAACCCACCGCGCAGCGCCAAGGACGGTTTCCTGCAGTTCAGCCTTGCACCGGTGGATACCACCAAGCGTCTGTGGCGCCTGCTCTCCCTGCGCTGGCGCACCTCGATCCAGCTGCGCGTGATCGGCTCGGTGTTCCTATCCTCCACGCTGGTCATTTTCGTCCTCGGTTTTGTGCTGATCAGCTTCGTGGGCCAGCAGCTCTTGAACCAGAAGTACAACAACGCCACCGAAGAGCTGGACCGCGCCCGTGGCGTGGTGGAAGAGCAGATCGATTCCACGGATGCCTCCAACCCCACGTCCGTGCGGCTGAATTCCGCCCTCGCCGCGGTGTCGGATCGGCAGGGGGAGATCGAGGACACCAGCACCGCGGTCTATGAGCCCATCCTCATCGCCACCGGCGTGCGGAATAACGAGACCATCATTCCCACCGGATCCGAGGTCCCGCCGGAACTACGCGCGGTCGTGCAGCAGGGCGAGGTGGCGTATCAGTACGTCACCCGCGAAACCAGCGCTGGGCCGTCAAAAGCCCTGCTCATCGGCTCCCCGGTGGCCACGGACATCCCTGGGGTGGAGCTTTACCTCGAGATGCCCCTGGATTCCGAAGAGGCCACGCTGGCCCTGATGCGCGGCTTGCTGATCGCGGGTGCCATCGTGCTGTTGGTTCTGCTGGTGGTCATTGCGTGGGTGTTCTCGCAGCAGCTCACGGTTCCAGTCCGCACGGCTTCCAGGATCGCCGAGCGCTTTGCCGCTGGTCACCTCCGCGAGCGGATGGTGGTGGATGGCCAAGACGAGGTTGCCCGCCTCGCCACCAGCTTCAACGACATGGCCGAAAAACTCTCCACTCAGATCCACAACTTGGAAGAGTTCGGCAGCCTGCAGCGCCAGTTCACCTCGGATGTGTCCCACGAGCTGCGCACCCCGTTGACCACCGTGCGCATGGCCGCGGATCTCATCAACGATAACGCCGAGAACCTGGACCCCGTATCCGCCCGCGCGGCCACCCTGATGAACAAGGAGTTGGACCGTTTCGAAACGCTTTTGGGGGACTTGCTGGAAATTTCTCGGCACGACGCCGGCGTGGCCAACCTCTCCGGTGAACACGTGGATGTGTGCGGAGTGGTCCGTTCCGCCCTGCGACAGGTACGCGCCATTGCCGATGAGATTGGCACCAGCTTCAACGTGAACCTGCCGGAGGAACCCGTGCTGGTGGAGATCGATTCCCGCCGCGTGGAGCGCATCCTGCGTAACCTGCTGGCCAACGCGGTGGATCACTCCGAGGGCAACCCCATTGATGTGAACCTGGCCGTTGGCACCGAGGCTCTCGCCATCACAGTGGTGGACCGCGGCGTGGGTCTGAAAACCGGTGAAGAGGAGATGGTGTTCAATCGTTTCTGGCGCTCGGACCCCTCCAGAGAGCGTCGCACTGGCGGCACTGGCCTGGGTCTGGCAATCGCCCGCGAAGATGCGGAATTGCACGGCGGCAGGCTGGAAGCCATCGGCGAATTGGGGGTCGGAGCCTGCTTCCGCCTCACCCTGCCATTGGTGCGGGGAACCACCGTGCGCAATTCACCACTGCCGCTGGCGGTGACCGATGCGGAAGTGAATCCCGCAGATACTTCGGGTGATGATGAGATCGACGCGGGTGGCGTCGAAATCAAACAGGTCCCCGAAGATTATGGAAAGGACGAGGCATGAACCACGGGCGGCGGAAGCATTTCCTAGCGGTCACAGCGGCGGTGAGTTCTGCCACGTTACTGGCCGGATGTACCACGCTGCCGGGTGAATCTTCGCCGGGTGTGGTGAGTTCGTATTCCAACACGCCTGCCATGAAGGAAGTCCCGGAGCCGACCCCGGATAATCCCTCGGACCTCATGCTGCGTGATTTCTTCTCTGCCAGTGCACACCCGTTGTCTAACCACGAGGCGGCGCGAAAGTTCCTCACCGCGGATGCCAACAAGAACTGGCAGGCGAAAAACGAGCTGTTCATTCTGGACAACATGGAAATCGCCTCCGAGGGGGTCTCGGGGGAAGACAAGATCACCTACAAGGTGCGGGGAAACCTCATCGGCAGCGTGGGAGTGGGCGGAACGTATACGCCCCTGTTCACCGGTTATGAAACCACCTATGACCTGCAAAGGGAAAACGGTCAGTGGCGGGTGAGCAATCTTCCGGGAGCGGTGATCGTGGACCGCGCGGACTTCACTACTGCCTACCAGCCGCGCACCATCTACTTCTCGGATCTGGCGGGGCAAACCCTGGTGCCGGATCGTCGGTGGATCTACACGCAGCAGCAATCGCTGGGTGCTTCGCTGGTATCGCTGTTTGTGGAAGGTCCGCGGGAGGGCCTGTCCGGGGCGGTGCGCTCTCTGCTGCCGGATAATGCCACGGCGCAGACGCATGACCTTGATGGCCGCGGAATCTCCGTGGAGTTTGCGGGGATCACGGGGCTCAAGCCAGCCGAGCGCGAACTCCTGGCCGCTCAGGTGGTGTGGATGCTGGCCGCCGCAGAGGTGCGGGGACCGTATCGGATCATGGCAGATGGAGTGCCGCTGTCCGAGAGTGTCGGGGAGAACTGGGGCGTGGATGATGTCTCCCGCTTTGATCCACGCGCGGAGGCGCAAACCCCGCTGCGCGCGATCATCGATGGCAACGTGGTGAACCTTTCCGATGACTCCGGTGCCGAACCCATTAACGGCTGGATCAACGCGCAGTACAACGAGTCCGCCAGCTACGCGCCACGGGGAGACCTGTTCGCACTGGTGACTGGCCGCGGGGATGAGCGACGCACGCTCCTCATGGGCGAGGCGAATGGCTCCCCACACAAGGCGCTGGATGCCAACACTTTGACCAGGCCGGCATGGTCCGCCAACGCGGAATCGCTGTATGTGGTGGCTGACGGCCGGCAGTTGGTCCGCATGGATCTCCGACCGGATAATTCCGCTGAGCGGGTGGATGTGAACATGGATGAGGTCAAGGAGCTCGAAGATGATTCCGCCCGCATCAGTGTCTTCCGCGTCTCCCGCGACGGGGCGCGAGCAGTGCTGCTGATCAATGGCAGCGTGTACATCGCGGTGCTGAAGGTCAACGAGGATGGCCGCCCCGCCCTGGGTCCATTGGCACAGGTGGGTCACCAGATTGGCGATACCGCCATCAGCGCTGATTGGGCACCGGAAGGCGGGTTGCTGGTGGGCACGCGAGCTCCGGATAGCCCGCTGTGGAGCGTGGCCGTGGATGGCTCCAGTGCTTCTTCCATCCCCGCGCGGAATCTCTCCGCACCAGTGGTGGCCGTGGCTGCCAATTCCACCCACATGTACGCCACCGATGCACGCGCGTTGATGCAGCTGGATAATTCCACGTCAGACATGGATTTCTGGCGCGAAGTGCCACCCGTGCGAGGACAACGGGCAGCACCAATCCTCACCCAGTAGCTAGGCTGAGCAGCGGGGGAATCTGAGTCAGGTCGAGTTTTCTTGGGGGAGCTGTGGGGAGCATCTCGGGGGCAAGAAGCGGTGGCATCGGTGATGGCGCGCGGCAGTTGGCGCGAGCCGCGAGCGGGTTGGTGTGGCCCGCGGATTGCCTGTGCTGTGGGCGCGTGGTCAGCCCGGAGACCGAACTGCCCGCTGCCGGTTGGGGAGTGGGGGATCAACTCTGTGCCGATTGCGGTGCGCAATTGCAGCGCCCCTGGGTGCGCGCGGAGCCGCCCGTCTCCGTGCTCCCTGTGTTTGCCGCGGGGGCGTACGGCGGGCCGCGCCGGGCGTTGATCATTGCGCTCAAGGAACGTTTACGCCCCATGGCCTTTCACGTGGCAGCCCGGGTGTTGGAGGCCGGCGTGATGCACTTGGTGAGGCAGGGGAGCGTGCCGGATCCGCAATGGGGCCAGGTGGTTTTGCTTCCAGCTCCTTCCCGACGCAACGCCGCCCGCGCCCGCGGTGGAGACGTGGTGAGCCGGATATGTCACCTGGTGGCAGCCCGACACCCGGGAATAGTGGTGGTGGATGTGGCATACCTGGATGATGCGGCGGCGGATTCCGTCGGTTTGAATCGGGCGCAGCGCAGGGCGAATGTGTCAGCGAATCTCCGCGTGGACAAGTCCGAGCTGCACAAGCTGCGGCGACTCTTGCGCGCGGAACATCAGGCGGGTGCGCGGGGGCTGCCAACCCAGGTGCTCATCGTGGATGATGTGTGCACCACGGGAGCCACGCTCAGCCAATTCGCCACGGTGTTGCGGGGCCGGGGAGTGGTGGTGAACGCGGCTCTTGTCCTGGCTGCTGCGTGATGGGTAACGCGCGGGGTTGGCCAGCCTGAGAATGCCCGTAAAAGTTAATAAAAGCGAAACCGTAGGTGAATAAAACCATCTAGTGTGGAGGGTGTACACGTTTCGTCGCCCCTACGGAGGGCACCCGGCCTTTCGCAAGAACGATGAACTCCATCTAGGAGGTTTCACATGTCGAATGCTCACCACTCACCGAGTGCAGATCAACGTGAAGATCAGCGCGAAGGAACGCGGATGCCAGAAGCCGAAGTGCAGATCACTGGCCGCAACGTGGAGGTGCCCGAACACTTCGCGGAACGTGTGAACGCCAAGCTCGCCAAGATCGAGCGGCTTGACCCCACCTTGAATTTCTTCCACGTGGAGCTCAAGCATGAGCCCAATCCTCGCCGCGCCGATGAGTCCGACCGGATCCAGATCACGGCCACCGGCACCGGCCACATTGCCCGCGCGGAAGCCAAGGAAGATTCCTTCTACGCAGCGTTGGAGGTAGCGCTCGGCCGTCTGGAACGCTCGTTGCGCAAGGTGAAGGCTCGACGCAAGATCGCGCGATCCGGCCACCGCGCCCCCATCTCCGTGGGAGAGGCCACCGCTGCGCTGGTGGACAACGGTGCAGAACCCGCCTCGAACCAGGGCAACACTGATGCCGGAGAGCAGGGCAAGTACGACGTGGATCCTTACGAGGATCAGTTCCGCCCAGGGCAGATCGTCCGTTCCAAGGAACACGTGGCCACCCCGATGAGCGTGGATGATGCCCTCAGTGAGATGGAGCTGGTGGGGCATGATTTCTACCTGTTCATCAATGAGGAGACGAATCAGCCCTCCGTGGTTTACCGTCGTCACGCGTTTGACTACGGATTGATCGCTCTGCAGAACCAGCCTGCGCAGTAGCTACCGGTTGGCGGTTCAGCCGCGTCCTGCCTTGCGTCCTACCTTGGAATACCCTTCGAAAACGCCTCCGCCCCTCCCCGCGTGGCGGGGGCTAGGGGTAGGATAGAGATTTGTTTCCGGCCACCCTGATGGGTGGCTTGCCGAAGATGGTTCGCCAGTTACGTGGCTGAGCCTCTTAAATCTCCAAACAGAAGGACAACTAGGACGTGCTTGGACTTTCGAAGGTTCTCCGTGTTGGCGAAGGCCGCGCAGTTAAGCGGCTCACCAAGATTGCTGATCAGGTAATCGCACTCGAGGATGAGTATGCAAAGCTCACCGATGAAGAATTGCGAGCCAAGACGGATGAACTGAAAAAGAGGGTTCAAGAGGATAAAGAATCCCTAGATGACGTGCTCTTGGATGCCTTCGCCACGGCCCGCGAGGCATCGTGGCGCGTGCTGGGGCAGAAGCACTACCCCGTGCAGATCACCGGCGGTGCTGGCCTGCACTTCGGCTTCGTTTCGGAGATGAAGACCGGTGAGGGTAAGACCCTGACCTGTGTACTTCCCGCTTACCTCAACGCACTGTCCGGCAAGGGTGTGCACGTGGTGACGGTGAATGATTACCTCGCCAAGCGTGACTCCGAGTGGATGGGCCGCGTGCACCGCTTCCTGGGGCTGACCACCGATGTGATCCTCGGCGGCAAGAGCCCAGCTGAGCGTCGCCAGGCGTATGCAGCTGATATCACCTACGGAACCAACAACGAGTTCGGTTTCGATTACCTGCGCGACAACATGGCACACCGCGTGGATGACCTAGTGCAGCGTGGACACAACTACGCCATCGTGGATGAGGTGGACTCCATCCTCATCGATGAGGCCCGCACGCCATTGATCATCTCCGGCCCAGCTGGAGGATCCAGCGACTGGTACAAGGCATTCGCCAACATCGCGCCAAAGCTCACCAAGGATATTCACTATGAAGTGGATCTTCGAAAGAAAACCATTGGTGTGAAGGAGGAGGGCGTCGAGTTCGTAGAAGACCAGCTCGGCATTGAAAACCTCTATGCTCCTGAGCATTCCCAGCTGGTGAGCTACCTGAACAACTCCATCAAGGCCAAGGAGCTGTTCACCAAGGACAAGGATTACATCGTCCGCAACGGTGAAGTGGTCATCGTGGATGAGTTCACCGGCCGCATCCTGGATGGCCGCCGCTACAACGAAGGCATCCACCAGGCCATCGAGGCCAAGGAACGCGTGGAGGTCAAGAACGAAAACCAGACCCTGGCCACCATCACCCTGCAGAACTACTTCCGTCTCTACGACAAGCTGGCGGGAATGACCGGTACCGCCGAGACCGAAGCTGCGGAGCTGAACCAGACGTACAAGCTCAACGTGGCCATTATTCCCACCAACAAGGAAAACAAGCGCGTAGACCAGGTGGACTTGATCTACAAGACGCAGGAAATGAAGTTCGCGGCGGCCGCGGATGACATCGCCAAGCGCGTGGAAAAGGGCCAGCCAGTGCTGGTCGGTACCACCTCCGTGGAGCGCTCCGAGTACCTCTCCCGATTGCTGCAATCCCGCGGCATCAAGCACAACGTGCTGAACGCCAAGTACCACGAAAAGGAAGCCGAGATCATCGCTCAGGCTGGCCGCAAGGGTGCGGTCACCGTGGCTACCAACATGGCGGGACGAGGCACGGACATCGTACTGGGTGGTAACCCAGACATTCTCGCGGACATCGATTTGCGCGAGCGCGGTTTTGATCCCGTAGAAAACCCGGAGGCCTACGAGGCTGCATGGGAAGAGGAGATCGAAACCTTCCGCGAGAAGTCCAAGGAAGAAGCCAAGGCTGTGGCCGAGGCCGGCGGCCTGTACGTGCTGGGCACCGAGCGCCACGAGTCCCGTCGTATCGATAACCAGCTGCGTGGCCGCGCAGCGCGTCAGGGCGACCCTGGCGAGACCCGCTTCTACCTCTCCACGCGTGATGACCTCATCGTGCGCTTCGTGGGTGCCACCATGGAAAACATGATGACCCGCCTGGGCATCCCGGATGATGACTTCATCCAGTCCAAGTCCGTCACCAAGGCCGTGCAGAGCGCGCAGGCGCAGGTGGAAGCCGCTAACTTCGAGATGCGCAAGAACGTCCTGAAGTACGACGAAGTGCTCAACGAGCAGCGCAAGGTCATTTACTCCGAGCGTCGCCAGATTCTCGAGGGTGAGAACGTGGAAGATGAAATCCGCGCCATGCTCGAGGACACCGTCGCCGCATACGTGGATGGCGCAACCAACACCGGTTACGTGGAGGACTGGGATCTGGACAAGCTGTGGAGCGCGCTGGATTCTCTTTACGGCCCTCGGATTTCCCACAAGTCCCTGGTGGATGGCGATGAGTACAGCAAGCCAGGCGAGCTGAGCTCCAGCCAGTTGCTGGAGGCCATCCTCAAGGATGCCAACGCACAATACGACGAGCTCGAGGCAAAGGTCACCGAGCTCAGCGGCGAAAAGCAGATGCGCGGCATGGAGCGCGCAACCCTGCTCAACGTTGTGGATGAGAAGTGGCGCGAGCACCTCTACGAGATGGATTACCTCAAGGAGGGCATTGGCCTGCGCGCCATGGCCCAGCGTGACCCACTGGTGGAATACCAGCGCGAGGGTGGCGACATGTTCAACCACATGAAGGACGGCATCAAGGAAGAGACCGTGCGCCAGCTCTTCCTCATCCGCAAGCAGCTGGATAACTCCAGCTCTGCGCTCAAGGTGGAAGATCCCGCGGCTCATGAGGGCGATAAGAACGCCAAGCCACAGACCACCATCGGCGGCTAACCTCTAGCTCGTTCAGATGATCTGCAGGGTCTCCATCCTCCACTGATTCACGTTGGCGGGTGGGGGCCCATTTCTGCGCGGTACCCGCCCCATGCGCATGGTCCCCGCGATCGCCCTGACCCGGCCACCGATCACCGCTGCGGCGCAAAAGCGCACCGTGGGGCCGGAGGACTTCTGAATGTGCAGCGTCTTTATTTTCGACGCCACCACCGATCCCTGCCCCGGGCCCTTGGCATGAGCCAAACGCTGATGCTTGCCCAGCTGTGCCAACAGGTCTGGGTGGAAAGGGCCGTTCTTGAGAGAACGCGGGGAACGCCTCCCATCCACGGCCTCCAGCCACATCACCAGTAACCGGCCCAGCACTTCCCGGGGTGGGGCGGAGGGCAGTATCGCTGGGGGAGGGGTGTTGCTCACCTGCACGCGTTCCGGGGCGGGCAACAGCTCTGCGGGCGAGAATGCCCGCCCGCTGGGCCGCTTGAGGTAGATATAGCCAGGTAAAGCGTGCAGTGCCATGGTGATATCCCCCGTTTGAATCCCCCACATGAATTCCCCGTTCGTCGTCCCACTATAGCCGCGAACTGCGGGGAGTGGCACAATGAAAGTTATGCGTGGATTAGTAGTGGATTATTGCGGAGTGTTGGACGGTGCGGAAGAAGATCGTCGCCGGTGGCGGAAAGTCTTGACCGCGGCCAAGGAGGATGGGATCTCAACCGCCATCCTGTCTAATGACAACGGTGGCCCCGGAGCAGCGCAGATCCGTGCGTGGCAAGAGCAGGGCTACGTGGATGACGTGATCCTCTCCGGCGAGGTGGGCGCGGAAAAGCCCAGCGAGGAAATCTTTGAGATCGTCGCGGATCGCTTGGATCTGTCCGTGAAGGATCTGGTTCTGGTGGATGATTCCATCCTGAACATCCGCGGCGCCGTGGATGCGGGCATGATCGGTATTTTCTACCAGCAGTTTGATCGCGCCATCGTGGAAATCACCGGCGTGCTTGAACTGGAGGGTGAATACTAGTGACCCTGCGCGTCTATATCCCCGCCACGTTTGACCTGCTGCGCACGCTCGCGGAGGAGGGTCAGATGCCCATCCGTTCTGGCGTCGGGTTTGCTCTGACCCCAGCGGTGCGCGATTTCTACACCGAAGGCGATGATGAGGAAATGGCCTACATGGCCTTCCTCGATGCTGCGCGCGCGTCTCTGCGCCTGCTGACCATCGGTGATGAGCAGCGTTTCCCACACCGTCGCGTGGTGATCAGCGCGGATATGGAAGAAAGCGCAGTTGCCTTTTCCCCGGAAGACGGGGAATCAGTGGTCCGTCTCTCACCGGCTCTCGTGACAACCCAGAACTTGGCCGCCATCCATGTGGATGATGAAGATGCCGAGCCCGCTACGACGGCCGCGATCGAGGTCATCGATGAGGCCGATCTGGGTTCCGAAGAGGCCGAGCTCACCCTGGGCGACTGCGAAGACAACTTCATGAGCTGGTACGACTCCCAGGAGCTGCCTTTCTTGGTGGATCTGCTCTAGAGCTCCTTAAAGCTCCCACTCGTTGTTGGTGCGCAATGCCACCAGCAACAGTCGAACCGCTTCTACGCGCCGAGCGCTGGCACCTTCCAGCGAATCCAGCGCGCATTCCGGGTCAGCCGGTGGCCCCATGTGGGTGCATCCACGCGGGCAGTCTTCGACCACCGCGCGCAAGTCTTCGAACACGCCCACGATGGTATCCGGGTGCACATGCGCCAGCCCGAAGCTGCGGATGCCTGGCGTATCAATGATCCAGCCGCCTCCCTCCAGGGGCAGCGCCACTGACTGGGTGGAGGTGTGCCGTCCTTTTCCGACGCCAGACACCTCGCCCGTCTCACGCATCGCGGTGGGGATGAGGCGGTTGACCAGCGTGGATTTGCCCACGCCAGAGTGCCCCACGAACGCCGTCACCTTATCGGCGGTTAGTTCTTGGACGGCGTCCAATGGCTCGGAAACTCCTGCCAGCACAACTTCTACGTCCAGATCCCGGAATTCCGCCGCGAATTCGGAAGGGTCAGCGAGGTCGGATTTGGTGAGGCACAGGATTGGTTTCACTCCGCCCACGAAGGCGGCGATCAGCGCGCGCTCCACAAACCCAGCGCGGGGCGGTGGATCGGCCACCGCGGTGACGATGAACAGCTGGTCAGCATTGGCCACCACCACGCGCTCGTAGGGATCAGTGTCATCCGCGGTGCGTCGCAGCACGCTGGAGCGCTCCTCGAGCTTCACGATGCGCGCCAGCGTGTCCTTCTTGCCGGAGGTGTCACCGACGATGCCCACGCGATCACCCACCACGATGGCAGTGCGTCCCAGCTCTCGCGCGCGCATGCTGGTCACCTGGATACCGGTGCTGTCCAGCACGACTCCCCAGCGCCCGCGGTCTTTGCTCACCACCATGCCGAATTCGGCATCTTCGTGTTCCGGCCGATCCTTGGTGCGCGGCCGGGAGCTCTTGGAGGGGCGGAAGCGGATGTCGCTTTCGTCCCAGTTCCGCTGTCCGCGTCTAGCCATTCAGCTCTCCCGCGCCGCCGAGCATGTCCGTCCAATAATCACGGAAACCGGGGAGGGTCTTGGACGTGGTTTCGATGTTTTCCACCTCGATGCCGGGAATGACCAGTCCCAGAATGGCACCTGCGGTTGCCATGCGGTGATCCTCGTAGGATTCCCAACGCCCGCCATGGAGAGGCCGGGGCTCGATCATCAATCCATCCTCGGTTTCGCGCACGTCGCCACCCAGCGCGTTGATGTTCGCGGCCAGTGCTGCCAGACGGTTGGTCTCGTGTCCGCGCAGGTGGGCAATGCCGTAGAGGTGCGAGGGGCTGTCCGCGAGTGCGGCCAGGGCCACGATGGTGGGGGTGAGCTCTCCGATGTCATGCAGGTCCCACGTGATTCCGCGCAGTGGACCGTCTGCCGTGACTTCGAGGCTGCGCGAATCCGCGTGGAAGATGGCTTCTGCACCCATGTCCCGCAGGATCTCGCGGAATTGATCACCCGGCTGGTCGGTGGTCTGTGGCCAGTGCAGGACGCGCACGTTGCCACGGGTGACCGCAGCTGCTGCCATGAACGGGGTGGCGTTGGAGAGATCCGGTTCCACGTGCCAGGTGCGGCCAGCGATGCTGCCGGGGTAGACGGTCCACTGATTGAACTCCACGTCCACTTCCACACCCGCCTCGCGCAGCATGGACACGGTCATCTCCACGTGGGGCTGGGAAGGCAACGCCGTGCCTTCGTGAATGACCCGCACGCCCTGAGCGAATTTGGGGCTGGCCAGCAAGAGCCCGGAGACGAACTGTGAGGAAGCGCTGGCATCGATGCGAACTTCACCACCGGGAACTCCACCGCGTCCATGAACCAGGAAAGGCAGTCCCTTGTGCCCGCATGGGTACTCCAAGTCCGCGCCCAGCGCCTCAAGGGATTCCAGCGTGGTGGACATGGGGCGCTTGCGCGCAGCCTGGTCGCCATCGAACTCCACCGTTCCACCTGCCAGCATCGCCACGGGTGGGACAAAGCGCATGACGGTTCCTGCGAGCCCGCAATCCACGCTCCCGCCCGAGAGCTGGATCGCCGGCTGCACGCGCAGGGTGGTGCCGTCCTCGGTGATGGAAGTGCCAAAAGCTCGCAGCGCGTCCATCATCAGGTGGGTATCGCGGCTGAGCAGCGCACCTTCAATGACAGAGGGGCCATCGGCCAGCGCAGCCAGAATCAAAGCCCGGTTGGTGATGGACTTCGAACCGGGAATCGAGACGGTGGCCACGACCGGAGAATCGGCAGTGGGGGCGGACCACAGTTGTTCAGACATGCCTTCCATTGTGGCACCAAAACCCTCGGAAGAGTCACTGGGCACAGCGGAAAACCGCCATAATGGGTGATATGTGTGGCAGATATGTACTTTTCAGTGCTCAGGAGCAGATCATCGATGCCGTGAAGCGAGCCACGGGAGCCGAGCAGGTCGATGATGTGGCTGCGCGCATGGAGGGCGTGGGGCCGTACCGGCCGAACTACAACATCGCCCCCACTCACCAGGTGCCCGTGGTGCGGGAATTCCGCGAGCGTCTGGCACTGGGTCCAGCGCAGTGGGGATATCCCCGTGGCCAAGGTGGAGCCCAAAGTGGCAGCCAGGGCAGCGGTGGTTCAGCGTCCGTCTTCAACGCCCGCGGGGAAACCGCGTTCTCCAAACCGCTGTTCAAAGGCAGCTCGCGGTGCCTGTTCGTGATGGACGGCTGGTATGAGTGGACAGGGCAAAAGGGTTCTAAGCAGCCGTGGTACACGCACCGCAAGGATGACAAACCATTCGTGGTGGCGGGTCTGTGCAAGCCCTTTGGAAACCAGCTGCACGGCACCATCGTCACCGTGGACGCGGCGGAACCCCTGGAGTGGTTGCACCATCGCATGCCCCGGGTTCTGGAAGCCGAAGAGGCGATGGCGTGGTTGATGGCCCCAGAAACCGACGCCAAAGAGATGGCGCAACACGCGCCCAGCGAGGCAGCCATCCAGGATTTGGCCACGCGAGCAGCTGATAAGTCGGTGGGTGGCGTCGGAAACAATGGACCTGAACTCATTGCGGGTGGAAAAGAAGAAGAAAAGGAATACTAGGGGCAAACCCAGCGTTAATCCGTTGGAGGGAAGGAGACAGATGACCCCCACAGCATCGAAACGCACTGACGAGAGTCAGGCTGAGCTGCTGCAGCGCTTCGAAGCAGACGCGCTGCCACTGCTGGACCAGATGTACGGCGCCGCGTTACGCATGACGCGTAATCCGGCGGACGCGCAAGATCTGGTGCAGGACGTGTACATGAAGGCTTTTCAGGCCTTTTCCTCATTCCGGCCGGGGACCAACCTGAAAGCGTGGATGTACCGCATCCTGACCAACGCGTACATCAATAATTACCGCAAGGCGCAGCGTCGGCCTTCTGAGGCTGCCGGCGAAGATGTGACGGATTGGCAGATGGCGGAGACGGCGTCGCACGATTCGGTGGGTCTGGAGTCCGCCGAGGTGGAAGCCCTGAAGAACATCCCCGACAAGCGAATCCAAGATGCTCTGATGGGGCTCGCCGAGGATTACCGCATGGTGGTTTATTACGCGGATGTGGAAGGGCTTCCCTACAAGGACATCGCGGAAATCATGGATACGCCCATCGGCACCGTGATGAGCCGGTTGCACCGTGGCCGTAAGCAGCTGCGCGTCAAGCTCAGGGATGTCGCCGCCGAGCACGGGATCACGGTGGACAAGCCCACAGCCGCACAGAACAGGGCGAAGAGCACGACGAAAAGCGCGGCGAATAGCACGGCGAAGAAAGCAAAATCAGAGGTGAAGGGATGAGGAACAACCCGATGAATCCACAAGACGACAAACAGACGAACTGTCCGGGCTTGATCAACGCCATGTACGGGGAAGTCAACGGCGAATGCATTGATGGCAACTGCGCCGAGACCCAGTTGAAGCTGATCCGGGAGCACGCGCGGGAATGCCCGCGCTGCCTCGAGCTTCTGGGCGCAGAGCAGGAAGTGCAGCAGCTGCTCCGGCAACGCTGCGGTGAGGAAGCCCCGGCGGAGCTGAAATCACGCATCGTGCAGGAACTGCGCGTGAGCTGCGTGGAAGTGCACTGGCGGGGTTAATCTCCGCTGGCACTGACAAGGTACGCGAAGAGCGGGCCAGCACCTTCAATGAAGTGGTGCTGACCCGCTCTTTGCATATCCAGAAAAGGCTTTAGGAGTTTGGACGACTTCCGTGGTTAGCCTTCTTCTTGCGACGATCCTTACGCTTGCGGCCGCGCTTGCTCATGTTGTGCTCCTTTACGACACTTAGCGGGGACAAATTAATCAACCGCCCTATCGTATCGAACGAGGGCGGTTGTCAACAAAATGCTGCGGTTTTCCGGCTTTAGACGGTAGCGCGGGTGCGCTGACGGGTGCGGCCGCGGTTGGTGCGACGCTTCAGTGCGCGACGCTCATCCTCGGACATTCCGCCCCATACGCCGGCATCCTGGCCGGAGCTGATTGCCCAGGCGAGGCACTCGGAGGTCACTGGGCAGCGGTTGCAGACAAGCTTTGCCTTGGCGATCTGGGCGAGGGCTGGTCCGGAGTTGCCTACTGGGAAGAACAGCTCGGGGTCTTCGTCGCGGCAAATGGCATTGTGGCGCCAATCCATTATGGTGTTCCTTTCGTCAGTGGAGAATTTCCATGCGTTTGATGGTGCATTCGTGCAGTTTGTGCACTTAAAACTCGGTTCCTGGAAAGGCTCAGGCCACGGTAGGCGTGCGCTGAAAAAGGCTGAACGCAGTGAGTCATTGCGGACAGGCCTCGAAGACCTTCACAGAAGGGGGTTAGTCAATGTGTGTGGCGAAGTGGCGTGCCTGATTCGCGTCTTCAAAAGAGTCGCAAACCGGCGGCGGCTTCTCGCCAAAATGAAGGGGCGGTGTTCACTTGGAATTAACCTTGCTTAACCTTGTGTACCCTTCGTGGTTACTTAAGGAATCTTTGCATGGAATTATCAGCTTCGCTAGGTCTAAAGCGAAAAAGTGACCAAGGTCACATAAAGTTGATTTGCTTCCAACACCATCCGCCTTGTAACGCGCCCGTAACCCCCGCGAACACGTACGGGATTAACGAGCAGACCGAGGCTCCGGAGCTGGGGAAAGGATCTCCATGGCGTCGGGAATAAACGTCAAACCAATGTCCGTAAATTCGCCCACGTACTCGCCGTCCACCTGAAAATCCCTGGGCTCATCCACGTGTAGCTTCACGGTGCGGGCGCACGCCATGGTCTGAGTCTCCTTGCCGAAACCCTTGCGCAACCAGGGGAAAAGCAGGCCGCTGAGGGCCAACAGGGGGCGCACGCCATTGCGCCTACGCAGTGCAAATACCGAGAATCCATCCTGTTCCGTGCCGGGCTTCGCAATGCGGATGGGGAAGGGGCCAAGGTATGTCCACGGATCGGTGTGGGAAACGAAGGCCAAGGGAGCTTCCGAAGTTTCCAGCGGGCCGTCCTTACCTTCTGCCTTGACGTGAATGGGCTGCGACGCGGAGCCAGGAGATGCACCCTTCAACCACGTTTGCGCGGCCAGGAACACGTAACGCAGTGGAGAGGCGGAAAGGCCCAAGGCGCGGCGCTTTTCCATTTCATGGATCACTTCCGCATCAATACCCAGGCCAGCGTTCACGGCGATCCACCGGTGCTGATCAGGGGAATTGCTGCTGAGATCCGCCCATGCCCCCAAGGTGACCAGTCGCCGCTCGTTCTTGGTCAATGCCTCGGCCAGCTGCCGGACGGCCACGCTGGTATCCGCGGAGAAACCCACCGCGCGGGCAAACACATTCGCGCTGCCGGTGGGGATGATTCCCAGCGCGGGGAGATTGACGGTGAGGACGTTGTGAGCAGCGCTGTCAGGGTCATCCGTGGGCTCTTCCAGCAGGCCGTTGATGACTTCGCTGACGGTGCCATCGCCGCCGATGGCCACCACCGCGTCCCAACCCTGCGTGCGGGCCTGCCGCGCCATCTCTTCGGCATGCCCGGCGTACTGCGTGAATTGGGAAAGGAGACGGATCTCCGGGACCGAGCGCAGAACCGGAATGATCGACGCCAACTTGCGTTGCGTGATGCTGGTTGAGTTCGGATTAGAGATCAGTAGGACGTCCACCAAGCCCAGAGTAGCAGCGGGTTAAACTAGGACACTATGAATCGCCAACAGCCCAAATCTCGCACGCAATCCTCGGCTTTACCTGGGTCGCGATCTGCCGGCACCCCTGCCGAATCGATCGCCACCCCACCCGCGGTGGTGCGTTACGCCGGGGTGCTGGGCATGCTGCAGGGGTTGGCTGGATTGGCGTTCGCCGGCTTGCTGATTTTCCGTGAGGCCAATGGCTTCCACGATCCAGGTGCCGTGATTTCCGGGTACGGAACCGCGGCATGGTTCGTGGTGATTTTCGGGGCAGTGCTGGTGGCTGGTTGGTTCTTGTACAACGGCCGCAAGTGGGGGCGCGGTCCCGTGGTGATGCTGCAGCTGTGCCTGCTGCCCGTGAGCTATTACATGTTCACCTCCAGCCGCTTGGAGCTCGCACTCCCCACCGCGCTCATGGCTGCGCTGGGGTTGTTCTTGCTGTTCAACCCGGCTGCCGTGCACTGGGCTGCCACCCGCTACGAGCAGTCCTAACCCCTTAAGCTGCCGCCAGCCCCACCAATTCCGTGCCACGCTGTTCCACGATGTGGCCATTGCTCACCCCAACCGTGACCGGCCCCGCGTAGCCGCCACGATCCACCGTGATCACGCGCTCGGTCTGCCCGTTCCTGGGATTCACCACCGCGATTCCCTCCTTGACCGGCACCAACAGCGCATTGCCGTACATCGCCCCCACGCCCATCGCGCCCTCCACGCGCACGTGTTTAGCCAGATCCTTCGAGTTAAAAATGGTGAGCCGCTGGCCATCGAACCACGTTTGCAGTTCATCGCTGACGTACGTGCGGGGTTGGTGTATTTGTTTTTCGACGCCAACCGTCGCCGTTTCCGGGAATCCCTTTATCTCTGGGACGTCGTATGTGTGGAACTCCCCGGAGGCGTTGAGAATCTGCATCCGCGAGGGTTTACCTGCCGTGGGCGGGATATACACGGCGGCCTGTTCAGTGCCCACGGCCACGATTTCCGCGCCTGCGGGCACGTTGAACTCATGCCGGCTCTCCGGGATTGTGGAATTCTCCGGGGTTGCCTTGAGCAGGCGGACCAACTTCTTACTGGGATCTGGACAGGTTTGGGCGGTGGCCAGGAGTTCGTTGTGGACCAGTGCAGAAGTAAATGAGCACTCCAGATGCTCCTGCTGATCCGGCTTGTGCGGTGCCTCTTGGGCGCCCACCTCAACTGTGCGGACCAGGTCGCTGCGCCAGATTTCCACCCGCTCCGGGGAAATGGTTCCGGCGCGATTATCCCCGGTGAACCCCACTACCTGCTCTGAGGCGAGGGCATCGCGCGTGTAGGCGTATTGCCCGTTGGTGATGTCAAAAGAAATGACCTCTCCGCAGCCTTTGGGCCCGCGGAAGGTGACCGCCACGGACTTCCATTTATTCGGCTGGGAGACAGCGCAGATTTCCCGCTGCTGATCGTAATGCCACACTTCTTCACCCGTTTCGGCATTGAGCATGCTGATCCGGGTGTCCTGGACCTGCACCGTTCCGCCTTCCACGGCAATGAGTTGGGTGGAATCGGTGGGTGCTGTCCACGACTGCGCGAAGGAACCGGGGAGATCCGTGGCCTCTAGGTTGGAGAAATCCGCAGCGGGCTTGCTCTGGCTCAGGGGATCCGCTGCCACCTGGTGATCCACCACGCTTTGCTGGGAAGTCAGCCATACGCCGGCGGTGAGAGCCAGTGCCGCTACGCTCAAACCAGCGGTGACGAGGATATCTGTGCGCGAGCGCTGCTCGGGAGGGGGAAAACGCTTCATGAAGTGCGGGCTTTCCCCGTCCGATTCTGTGAAGACCTGCTCGGGGCCGCGCGATTCACCTGAATCCGGTTGGACTGAACGCGGCGGGGCGTGCCCACGCGATCTTCCACATCAGCGGGAAGCTGGAAAGTTTCCAAGAACTCGGGGGAGGAGCTAAACCATTGCGGGGGATCGGGTAGACCCAGCCCCAGCGCTTCATCGATGACTTTCCAACGCAGCACTTCGTCCCAGCCCAGCAGGGTCACGGCGGTGCCGCTGTGCCCGGCCCGGCCCGTGCGGCCAATGCGGTGCACATAGGTGCGCTCATCATCGGGAACCTGGTAGTTGATCACATGGGTGACGTCATCAATGTCAATGCCGCGCGCGGCCACGTCGGTAGCCACGATGACGTCCACTGTTCCGGTGCGGAAGGCGTCCAATGCTGTCTCGCGATCCGGCTGCTTCATATCGCCGTGCACCGCGCCCACGCGGAACCCCAGTGATGCCAAATCCTCGGCCACCGTGGCGGTCATCCGCTTGGTGCGGGCAAAGACGATGGTGCGGCCCCGCCCCGGGGTCTGCAGGATCCGCGCCAGCGCAGACATGCGATCCATCTTGTGCGATTGGAACACCAGCTGCTTGGTGGTGGCATGCGTGGCATCCGCGGAGGCGTTATCTGCCTGCACCATGACCGGGCTGTTCATGAACTCGCGGGTCAGCGCGGTGATAGGACCCGGCAGGGTGGCGGAAAAGAGCATGGTCTGCCGCCGCGGGGAGGTCTGCGAAAGAATCTTCTTCACGTCCTCCAGGAACCCCTGATCCAGCATCTCATCGGCCTCATCGAGCACCGCGATCTCCACACCGGATAGGTCCAGCAGGCCCTGGCGGTTCAGATCCAGCAAACGACCCGGGGTGCCGATCACCAGATCCGCTCCGCGCTTCAGCGCATCGGTTTGGGCCTCAAAGGGAACGCCGCCATAAATGGCCAGCAGCTCCAGCTTGCGCCCGTCAATCTCCAGGTACTGCGCAGCGATCCGCAGATCCTCCGTGACCTGCAGGCACAACTCGCGGGTCGGCACTACCACCAGGGCTCGGACTGACCCGTCCGGAGGGGTGATGGCGGCGTCGTCAAAAACCCGATCCAACAAGGGGATCCCGAAGCCATAGGTCTTACCCATGCCCGTGCGGGCCTGACCAATGAAATCCGAACCCTTGAGGGCGATGGGCAGGGTGTATTCCTGCACGGCAAAAGCGTGCGTAATTCCGCGTTGGGCGAGCGCATCCACGATTTCAGCGGCGACACCTAAATCAGTAAAATTCTTGCCGGAATGTTCCGGCTGTGCCAGCTGCGCCACTGTGGTGTTCACGCCCTCTCCCGTGCTCTGTCAATCCGTGCGGTTATGATGGTCACACTACTGCACGTCGCGAAGAATAGTTAGGACGCTACAAAGCAATGCAGATCAAGATCGGATTCACCCAAAACTCCCGCGAGCTGCAGATCATCAGCAGCCAAGATCAAGAAGATGTGATGAAGGACGTCCGCGCATTCCTGGGAAGCACGAATGCTACCGAGGTGCTGGAGCTGGAAAGCGCGAAGGGCGATCGCCACCTGGTTCTGCGCGAGCACGTGGCCTATGTTGAGGTCGGAAATTCCTCCAAGGGCACTGTCGGATTCCTCTGATCCCCGCCGCTGAAAAATAGGTACCTATGAATGATCCTTTGAGGGACCCCTCGCGCCCCGCGCGCCGGGAGAGGCTGGATATTCCGCCTCCCCGGCAGGCCTCTGGCATGCGCGGAAACGGCGGGAGTCACCGCTCCGGTAGTCATCGGAGTGGGAGCCGGAGCGGGAATCGGCGGGATGGGCGTGAGAGTTGGCGGGACGGAAGTGTCCAAAGCGGACGCTACCGCGCTGGCAATGACAACCCGGCGCTCCAACGGTGGAAAATCGCGGTGGCAGCAATCTTCTTGCTGGTCACGACGCTGGTTTTGCTAAGCGTGTTCACGTCCAAGTCCGATTCTGCGGATCCCTCAAATAATGCTGCGAATAATACCGCGGAGTCCTCTGACTCCAGCGGCGGCGAGGATCGGGGAGATGGCCCGATCCCCGATGGTCAGGGCGGGGAGAATCTTGGCACCGGCGAGCTGCCTCCGGGCGGGGCGTTCGCCGAACGTGGTTCCGGCAACTACACCACCGTGGGCTCTCCGGGCGCGAAGGCCGGCGAGGGTGCCAAGAGCAAGTACACGTACGTGGTGGAGATTGAAGACACCATCGACCCAGCAGGAATGGGCGGCGCGGATGCATTTGCCGCGATGGTCGATGCCACGCTGACGAACCCGAAGTCGTGGACCGCGGATAAGGCGATCTCCTTTGAGCATGTGAAGGAATCCGATCTGCCTGCGGGCACCGAACCCGACCTGCGCATTCAGCTGAGCAGCACGGAAACCACCCATGACGTGTGTGGATTCACCTACCGCCTGGAAACCAGCTGCTTCATGCCCATCGGCAACCGCGTGGTGCTCAACGACTCCCGTTGGGTGCGCGGAGCGCAGCCTTTCAACGGTGATCTGGGTGGTTACCGCCAGTACGTCATCAACCATGAGGTGGGCCATGGCATTGGCTATGCCGCGCACCAGGCGTGCCATGAAAACGGTGCTCTGGCTCCAGTGATGATGCAGCAGACGCTCAGCGTGATTAACCGCGAGCTGCATGAGATCAACCCGAACGAGAACTATGGCCGGGAAGATGCCACGTGCCTGCCTAACCCTTGGCCTTATCCCAACGGCCGGACCAATCAGGGTTCGGAAACCGAGAATGGAACCCGGGAAGAATCATGAGCACCCAGCCCCCGTCTCACATCCTGACTAGCTTCCAGGTGCCAGCAGCCAAACCCGTGCAGTTGGACGCCGTGTGGAGCGAGGGTTGGCGGTGTGACCGGGCGGTGATCAGCCGCTCCGATGAGCCCGCGCGAGCAGCGTGGATTGCCCGGACTACCGCGAAGATCCGTCCAGCTGGGGTGAGCGTGTCCCGGCCGATCGTTTCCTCTGACGGCCGGTTCAGCGTGTCCGGTTGGCGCGCCCGCACTTTCTTGAGCGGCCATAGGGCGCCACGTTTTGATGAAATGGCCACCGCTGCGCTGCGCATCGGGGAGGCCTTGCGGGGTGAGGCTCGGCCCGCAGTGTTGGACTCTCCGCCACTGAGCGGGCAGTGGGATGAGAACGAGATTTTCGCCGCCGCTGAGGAAGCTGCTTTCGCCGAAGACCCCACCGTGTGGCTGACCACCGTGCTGGATGCGGATTCCGTGCCACGCGCCGATGTGGCCCAGGCGCTGGCCAAGGCCGCTGAGCTCACGGAACTGCGCGGGGAGATTTCCGAGCCTTCCCAGCTGGTGCACGCCGATGTGCTCGGTTGCGTGATTTTCGATGGCACCGCAGACCCGATCCTCACCGACCTGGTGCCTGCGTGGCGGCCCGCCGGGTGGCCGGTTGCCCTGTTGATTGTCGACGCCATGGCCTGGGCCAACGGGCCAGATGCTCTGATTGAACGGTGGAGTCACCTTCCGGATTTCCGAGAGCTCGTGGTGCGGGCCGCGCTGTACCGAGTGGTGTTGCACGTGTTGCTTCCGAACTCCCGGCCCGAGGCGTGGCGAGGTCTGGCGCGCGTGGCTGATGTGGTTGCCGCGAGCCAGCGCGCCCGGCAGGCCTGAGACCACCCTGGGTTTGGAAGTTGGTTGCGCACTTTTGTCTTGGGGGAATGAGACACTAGATGCATGAACAACAATGGTGCGGGAGATAGCCCCAACCCACGGCGGGTGACCCCGGTGGGTGAGCAGCCGGAAATTCGCTTGGATGCGCCAGATCAGCGCATCGGGGCAACGGCCCAGCCGCAGGTGATCCTGGACCGGGAGAATCGGAAAACCCGTGGTCGGCGCCAGTGGGATGGCCTGGCTGAACTGGTGATCAAGGGTGCAGAAGAGCTGGAATATCAACATCCTTATGTGGTGCTGGGAGGAGCTGGCACGGGGAAGACCAGCGCGCTGATTGATGCCGCGGTGGACTTCCTGGTTTCCGGAGGAAGCGCAGAAGAAGTGCTGTTTATTACTCCCTCAAAGGAGTCCGCAACGCGCATCAAGAATGAGATATTCGAACGGGTGAGCGATATTGACGAGTATGCCGCCACGGGCACTCCCGTCCGCAGCGTGCACTCATGGGCATTCGCCGTGTACCGCTCCATCCGCCAGGAAGAGGGGGAAAATCCACCGCGGCTCATCACGGGTGCGGAACACGATGCCCAGCTGCGCATCCTGCTCAAGGGCGAGGTGGAAGATGGCGCGCACAACTGGCCCGCAGACATGGTTCCCGCGCTGACATTCGTGGGGTTCGCCCGCCAATTGCGTGATCTCATCCTGCGAGCCACGGAACGCGGAGTAAGCGCGGAACAACTGGCGGAGCTGGGTGCCCAATTCTCCCGTCCCATGTGGACCGCCGCTGGAGAATTCCTCCGCCGCTATGAGCAGCTGCAGCGCTTGAGCGAAAGCGATAACCTCAACGCCTCCGAGCTCGTGCACACAGTGGTCAACGCGATGGATGCCAGCACCGCCGGCCAGCGGGTAGTCACCGAACTGCGGGAGAAACTGCAGCTGGTTCTGGTGGATGATGCGCACAACCTCGATCCTGCAGCAGCGCAGTTCATCGAGCGACTCATCGCACCGGGTACGCGAGCGTTGATCGCCGGCGACCCGGACCAGTGTGTCTTCCACTTCCGCGGCGCAGACGAGGCCTTCTTGAACCGCCATGCGCAGCGCGAGGATTACCGCATCGTCTTGAGTGCTTCCCGACGCCTCGCTGAAGGCCAAGCCCGCGCAATTCGGAGGCTGAGCAGCCACTTGCCACACCATGCCTCGCGGATTCCCGTGCGGGCATTCGCGGACTCGAGCGCTACGGATACAACCGCGTCTGAGAGCGTGTCTGCATCTACTCCCGCATCTCGCGATGGCCTGCGCGTGATCAATGCTGGTTCCGCGACCGCCGAGAAACTGCACGTCGCAGACGTGGTGCGCAGAGCTCACCTCGAAGAAGGAGTGGCCTGGGAAGACATTGCGGTGATCGTGCGCGGGGTGGGGCAAATCTCCGGGATGAGGCGCGTCTTGCTCTCCCACGGAGTCCCCGTGATGGTCGACCCAACCTCCGTGGTGCTAGCGGAACAATCGCTGGTCTCCATGCTCTTGTTGGCAGTGGAGGCCGCCTATCGAGAACTCACCCCAGCGGAAACCACGTGGCTCTTGGAATCCGCAGTGGGTGGCGCGGATCCCGTGACGTTGCGCAAGGTGCACAGGGCTCTGAGCCGAGCCATCGCGCATCTGCGCGTGAATGGTGAGGGCCTGCCCGTGCGCACCGATGGTCTCCCTTTCCAGACCGCCGATTGCGTGGCCGCGCTGGTCAGCGATACCGCCACCGCGCAACAGCGGGAAGACTGGACCCGTTTCATGGGCCCTATCGAGCATCGCGTGCTCGACGACGTGCAATCCGTCATCAATGCTGGAAAGCAAGCGTTTGCGGAGAACCCACATGCCGTAGAAACCGTGCTGTGGCGAGTGTGGCAGGCCACCGGCTTATCCACGCGCTTGCAGACTCACGCGCTTCGTGGCGGAACCGTGGGCTCGCAGGCCGATCAGAACCTCGATGCGGTGATGAGCCTGTTCGACCTGGCTGGCGACTTCGCGGAACGCAATCCTCAAGCCAGCCTCCGCACGTTTGTCGATGAAGTACGCGCTCAGGAATTGCCGACCGCCACTCGCGATCGCCGCGGCGGTGAGGCTGAGGCCGTGGAAATCCTTCCTGCTCACGCAGCTGCTGGCCGCCAATGGAAGGTCGTGGTGGTGGCAGGTGTCCAAGAAGACCTGTGGCCGGCAGGCCCCACGGTCGGTGGCTTGTTCGGGCAGCTGGAGCTGGTGGATTACCTGGACCGCGGGATCACCCCGGACACCATCGTCTCCCGCATCGGCCCCGCGGTGCAGGAAGAGCGACGACTCTTCCTCGTGGCACTCAGCCGAGCCAGCGAATACTGCGTGATCACGGCAGTGGATAGCACGGGAGAAGAAGGAACCACGCCTTCCCGCTTCCTCGAAGAGATCGTCGTTCCGGACGCGGAGGAAGAATCCTCTGCAGTTCGAGAACTAGAAGCTGAGCTGGAACTAGAACTGGATATGGATGCGACCCTCAGCGACGAAGCCGAGCATTCTGCGGGTGAGGAGATCCCGGCGATTCCCCGGGTAATGGCTATCGAGCCTCTCATCGCAGAATTGCGCGATGCTCTGGGCGATCCCCAGCGACCCCATCAGGAACGACAGGCAGCGGCGCGCAACCTTGCCAAGTTGGCGAAAGCCCAGGTATTTGGCGCGGATCCATCCCAGTGGTGGGGGATGCGCACCCCTTCCAGTTCCGAGCGTTTGTTGGATAGGGAAGGGCATGTCAGGCTCAGCCCTTCACGGCTGGCCGACTTGGAAAAATGCTCGTTGAATGCGTTTCTGGACCGGCACCGCGGTGTGGAAACCGATTCCGAATCCCAAAGGGTAGGAAATGCCATCCACGCGATTGCCGAGGCTATCGTCGGTGGATTGAGCGAAGAGGATGCTCTCCTTGCCGGGGAGTCGATCCTTCCCTTGATCGCGGATGGCCCGGAATTTCACCGGAACAACACCATCCAGTGGTGGCGTGAGGGCATCAGCAAACTGCATGGCTTCATTACCGAGAGGTTGCCAGGCGCATCGGGTGCAGAGGTGGCGTCGGAAAAAATGTTGGAAATCCCGCTGGGCGAGCTCAGCGACGGCGCCCACGTGGTGCTCAACGGACGCATTGACCTCATGATCACGGATCCCGATGGAACCACCGTGGTTTATGACTTCAAGACCGGGAAAAATCCTCCCACTCCGAAAGATGCGAACGGAAGTCCGCAGCTTTCCGCGTACCAATTTATGGTGATGCGCACCGAGGGGCTGCGGAATAACGGTGCTGCACTGGTATTTCCCGGCACGAAGAAAGATGTTGCGGAAACCCGGCAGCAGGATCCGCTGTCAGAAGAAGAAATGGCAGGTTATTCGCAGCATCTTCTGGAGCTGGCCGAAGTGGCGGCTGGCCCGAGTTTCCTCGCCACCCCGGGTAAGCACTGTGAATTCTGCGACTTTGCCGCTTCCTGCCCAGCTCAGCCCAACGGAAGGATGCTGGTCTCATGAATACGCTAGACCCACAACGACACATCTTCAGCCCAACGGAACTATCCCAATTGCTGGGGCAGGCGTATCCACCCACCGCGCAACAGGCGGCCGTCATTGGCGCGGATCCGCATGGGACCACGCTGGTGACAGCCGGTGCGGGCGCCGGAAAGACGGAAACCATGGCCGCGCGCGTGGTGTGGCTGGTGGCCAACGGCTACGTGTTGCCGGAGCAGGTCCTGGGCCTGACGTTCACCAAGAAAGCCGCGAGTGAGCTGGGCATTCGTATCCGCACGCGCTTGCACACTCTGGCGCGCAGCGCGTTCATGGACCAGCTGGATGCCGATGACCCGCGCCGGGAAGTACTGAAAAACATCTCACCCGCGGTGTCTACGTATGACTCCTACGCAGGAACAATCGTGCGGGAATATGGGCTGCTCCTTCCGTTGGAACCCAGCAGTCGACTCATCACCCAGGCGGAGCGTTGGATGATCGCGTGGGATCTGGTGGTGAACTGGCAGGGAGAACTGGATACCTCGAGCCGGGTCAACGCCGTGGTGAGCGCCGTGCAGCAACTCTCTGACGAGATGGATAACCATCTGGTCACGTTCGATGCCGTGCGCAGCACCACCATGCTCGCCAAGCAGGGGCTCGAGGAACTGCCGAAAAACCGGGGCAAGTGGAGCGGAGAAAACCAGAAATTCTTCGACGCGCAATCCGAGCGTCTAGACCTGCTTGCCCTGGTGGAGGCGTTTCGCGCGCGGATGGAAGAGCTGCAGGTGATGTCCTTTGGCCAGCAGATGTCCAAAGCTGCGGAATTGGTGGAGGCTCATCCTCGGGTGGGTGAAGAACAGCGTCGACGCTTCCGGGTGGTGCTCCTGGACGAATACCAAGACACCGGCCATGCGCAGCGGGTGATGCTGCGCAATCTGTTCGGTCAAGGGGCGGATCCGGAGCTATCCGTGACTGCCGTGGGTGATCCCATGCAATCCATTTACATGTTCCGCGGGGCCACGGCCTCCAACTTGGAGAAGTTCCGCACGGACTTCCCATTGCGAAATCAGGACGGGGAAGCTCCCGCGCACAAGCTGGAGCTCACCACGTCCTGGCGAAACCCATCCGGAGTTTTGGAACTGGCCAATGAAGTGGCCACCTGGTCAATGGATACGGGTCGCACCGTCTCTCCTCTACAGCCCCGGCCAAACGCCCCGCGTGGGGAGATCTCGCTGGCCTTCTACGAGCGAGAAGACGAAGAGATCACCTGGCTTGCCGATGAGCTGCAGAAACGCTGGGAGGCATTCCAAGCCAGTGATAAGAAACGACCGTTCTCTGCAGCTGTGCTGGTCACGCGCAACAAGATGGCTCTGCCCATTTACGACGCGCTGCGGGAACGCGGAGTTCCCGCGGAAATGACCGCCGGCCCAGGATTGTTGGATCTGCCCGAAGTAGCGGATGTTTATTCCACCCTCCGGGTGCTGGTGGACCCGGAAGATGATGGTGCCATCATGCGCTTGCTCACCGGACCCCGGATGAATCTGGGTGCCGCGGATATCGCCATTCTTTCCCGCCGGGCCAAACAGCTTCGTAATCAGGTGCTGGCAGGGGGAGCTCGTGGTGCGGGAGCGCTCGCCGAAGACAGTAATCCGGTGTCCGCAGAGCTTCCGCAGCCGTTGCGCGAGGCTCTGGCAGCAACCATCCCGGATCCCGCGGATACTTCCGTAGGACTCGCTGATGCACTGGCTGATTTCCATGACGCACAAGAGGCGGGCATGAGTGTCGAGGGTGCGCAGCGCATCGCTGAGCTATCCCAAGAGCTGGGGCAGTTGCGTCGGCACAGCCTGCCCAAGCCGCTTCCTGATCTGGTGGCGGACATCGAAAAGATGATGGGTATTCGCACTGAGGTGATGACCCGCTGGTTCAGTGACCCGGAAACCTCCATCGGCACCAGCCACCTGGATAAGTTCGCGGACATCGTGCGCGAATTCTCCAATCTGCCAAACGCCAGTGCGCGCTCTTTGGTGGATTACTTGCGGGCTGCATATGCCGAAGAAGGTGGCCTAGAGCCGGGAGAGGTGCAGAAAAAACTCAACACGGTGCAGATTCTCACCGTGCACAAATCAAAGGGTTTGGAGTGGGACATCGTGGCAGTGCCTGGTGCAACCCGAAACTACTTTGCCGATGCCTCGCGGCCTTCGTCTGAAAGCTCCTGGACGCACAATGCTTCACGGATCCCCACCGAGCTGCGCGGGGATTCAGAACCGGATCCCACCACCGGACAAAGCCTGCCCATCTTCGAACCACCGGAGGAGGGAACCAGCGCTGATCACAAGAAGTCAGTCGATGCCTTCAAGAAAGAACTCAACCAGTACGGATCAAAGGAGTCCGATCGAGTCTTCTACGTGGCTATCACCCGCACCGAGCGTGTCTTGCTTGTCAGTGGATCTGCATATTCCGCGTCGCGGAGGACGGCAGAGGACCCCGCCGTGGTGTTCAAGCTTCTCCTCCAGGCTGCCCGCCCGGAAGAAGTAATTCACAACGCGCCGGTGGGCAGAGTCTACTCAAAGGATTTCTACCAGCGACTAGAAAAGGGCGAACTGAGCAGGGAAAACGAGCTGCTAGCCCCCACCCCGGAGGAGAACGCTCAGCGCCAGGAACGCGATGCAGCCTGGGCAGCCATGATCGATGCAGGAGAATTCCTCCAAGCCACCGCGCCAGAGGACAACCTTTGGCCTCGGGTCAGCACTGCTTCCCGCTTCCAAGACAGTGAGCGATTGGTAGCTCAGGCCAAGAGCGAGCTATCCGCCACCGACCCGGACCCAACGACCACCGCAACCGGCAGTGCTCGGGCGACTGATGCGGCGGGTGTGGCGTCGGACAATAAGACAGCCTGGGATATTGAGACCGATGCGTTGATCGAGGAGTTCCAGCGCCAAGGTGCCCCGGAAGTGCGGGTGCCGCTGGGTACTCGGCTCACCGCCACCGAAGCAGTGGCGCTGCGCAGAGATGAGCAGGAATACGCCAAGCGTAGGCGTCGGCCGGTGCCGCTGGAGCCCAAGCCCTACGCCAAGCGCGGCACGGCCTTCCACAACTGGATCGAGCAGCGCTATCAGCAGTTCAGCCTGTTGGATGAGGACCAGTTGCCGGGAGCCTCCGATGCCACGCTCAACGATCCCGAGCTGGAGAAGCTGAAGGAAAAATTCCTGGAAAGCCAATGGGCAGACCGGCAGCCGCACAGCGTGGAGGGCGCGTATTCCGTCACGCTGGGAGGGCACGTGTACGAAGGTCGAATCGACGCAGTGTTCCACGAGGGCACTGATCCCACTCAGGGATGGCTGGTGGTGGACTGGAAAACCGGGCGCAAACCCACTGGCGAGGACATGCGAGCGGCAGAGATGCAGCTTGGCGTGTATCGCCTCGCATGGGCTAAAGTACTGTCTCGGAAATTGGGAGTGGATGTGCGCCCCGAAGGAGTGCGAGCTGCCTTCCACTATGTACGGGCGAACGAGACCGTGGAACCGCGTACACTTCCTACAGCAGACCAGCTTTTATCGGCAGCGGGGTCGCACAATAGTCAGAGCGGAAAGTAGGAACTCATGGGCGCTAGATTTCGCGATCGCTTCCGTGCAGATCAAGAGGTCGATGAACTCCCGCACCATGCGCTGCTGAACATCGTCCACATCCCAGAAGCAGCGGTGCAGAGTCCCTGGTGGCTGATTGCCCGCCGCATGCTTTATGCGCTCATCCTGCTGTTCACCACGTCTTTGGTGGCGTACTGGGATAGGGACGGTTACCACGGCATCGTGACGTTCCAAGATTCCGTGTACTACGCCGCAGTGTCCCTTTCCACCACCGGCTACGGTGATATCTCTCCTGTATCTCAACAAGCCCGCCTGATGAACATCATGGTGATCACACCAATGCGCGTGATCTTCCTGATTCTCTTGGTCGGCACCACTTTGTCCGTTCTCACGGAGGAGTCCCGCAGGGCTCTACAGATTCGTCGCTGGAGGAAGCGCATGCGCAATCACACAATCGTCATCGGGTATGGCACCAAGGGCAGGTCTGCAGTGACCGCCCTCCTGGCTGACGGCTTGGCACCAGGGCAGATCGTGGTGGTGGATACCGACAAGGGCGTGCTGGAACAAGCCACCGCTCAGGGCCTGGTCACGGTGCAGGGTTCTGCTACCCGCTCCGACGTGCTGAAACTTGCCGGAGTCAACCGAGCCCGGGCAGTGGTGGTGGCGCCGAACCAGGACGATACCGCCGTGCTCATCACGCTCTCGGTGCGCGAGATCGCACCTTCTGCCACCATCGTGGCCTCCGTGCGTGAGTCGGATAACTCCCACCTGCTGCGCCAATCCGGTGCCGATTCCGTGGTGGTGTCCAGCGAGACAGCTGGCCGCCTCATGGGCCTGGCTACCGTGACCCCCAGCGTGACCGAAATGATGGAAGACCTGCTCAGCCCGGATGAGGGATTCTCCATCTCCGAGCGAGTGGTGGTGGAAGAAGAAGTGGGCGGCAACCCACGAGTGCTGGAAGACGTGGTGCTGGGTGTGGTTCGTTCCGGTGAGCTCTACCGCATCGATTCTTCCGAAGCGGAAACCGTGGAACCAGGCGACCGCATTTTGTACGTGCGCAGCAATGTAGACCCTGAGGAGAGTGCGCTCTAGTGTCCGGGGGACGCGTCCCATTTAATCTTTCTGAACTGGATCCAGACCAACTCACCGCAGCCACCGCACCCCGCGGTCCGGTGTGCATCATCGCCGGTGCAGGCACGGGCAAGACCCGCACCATTACCCACCGCATCGCGCACTTGGTGGGCGGGGGATACGTGAACCCGGATCATGTACTGGCCGTAACGTTCACCACCCGTGCGGCCGCAGAATTGCGTGAGCGGCTCACGATGATGGGCGCAGCACGCGTGCAGGCAAAGACCTTCCACGCCGCGGCCATGCGTCAGCTGAACTATTTCTGGCCGATGTACGCGGGGGATCTCCCGTGGCGCTTGTTGGACGGCAAGTTCCCGCTTGTCGCCCGCGCCGCTCGCGGGGCAAAGCTGCAGGCAGATAAGACCCAGCTTGCGGATCTGCTGGGAGAGATCGAGTGGGCGAAATCCTCTCTGGTGGCTCCGGAGGATTACCCCGGGCGCATCGTTCCGGACCGGCGCGATTGCCCCGTGCCGGCCGAGCAGTTTGTGCAGATCTTCCAGAATTACGAGCAGCTCAAGCGCTCCGGCGAGCAGATGCTCTTCGACTTCGACGACCTGCTCATGCACATGACCGCAGCTATCGAGTCCGAGCCCGGCATCGCCGATGAATTCCGCTCCCGCTATCGCAGTTTCGTGGTGGACGAGTACCAGGACGTCACCCCGCTGCAGCAGCGCATGCTCAACGCGTGGGTGGGGGAGCGCGATGACCTCACCGTGGTGGGCGATGCGAATCAGACCATTTACAGCTTCAACGGTGCTTCCCCGGATTTCCTTCTTGATTTTTCCCGACGCTTCCCTGAAGCAGTAACCGTCCGCCTGCAGCGGGATTATCGCTCCACTCCGCAGGTGGTGGATCTGGCCAACAAGGTGATCGGCCAAGCGAAGGGCCGAGTGGCAGGAACTCGTCTCACGCTGATCGGCCAGCGAGAAGCCGGACCCGTGCCGGAGTTCAACGAGTACCCGGATGAATCCGCCGAGGCCAAGGCCGTGGTTCAGCAGGTCAAGGCACTGTTGGACAAGGGTGTTTCCGCCGCGGAAATCGCCATCCTCTACCGCATCAATGCGGCCTCCGCGGCCTATGAGTACGCGCTGGAGGAAGCGGGAATCGGATATCAGGTCAAAGGTGGAGAGGGATTCTTCCAACGCCCGGAAATCCGTGAAGCCCTCACCGCACTGGCGCGCGCCTCGCAGACCTTCACTCCGGATCCGGAAGACGTGGTGGAGGCGGTCAAGGCCGCACTTGTGCCAGTGGGATTGACCGCTACTGAACCAACCGGTGCCAAGGAACGGGGCAGGTGGCAATCCCTGCAGGCGTTGGTGGATCTCTCCGAGGAGCTCACTAACGCCACCCCGGGCATCAGCTTCCTGGGATTGATGGCGCTGCTCCGCGAGCGCGTGGATGCCAAGAACCCGCCACGCGTGGAAGGTGTGACACTGGCCAGCCTGCATGCGGCCAAGGGCTTGGAGTGGGACGCGGTGTTCCTCGTGGGATTGGTGGATGGCATGATCCCGATCCACTATGCGCTGCGCGGAACCGATAGCGAAGGCGCCATCGAGGAAGAGCGGCGCCTGTTCTACGTGGGCATCACCCGTGCTCGCGAGCATCTCTACCTTTCCTGGGCCCAGGCCCGGCACGCCGGAGGCAAGGCGAACAAGCGACGCACCCGTTTCCTCGACGGGCTTCTCCCAGCCGCCGATGATGCCGCGGCCCAGCGCGGTAATGCGCGGAGTTCTCAACTTGGGGCGCCCAAGAATTCGTGCACGGTGTGCGGCGCACGCCTGTCCACCCCGGAATTCAAGATCATCGGTCGTTGTGGGCAGCATGCCCAAGAGCTGGATCACCTGGTTGTCACCCAGTTGCGTTCGTGGCGCTCCGATGCGGCCAAGGAGAAAAACGTGCCGGCCTATGTGGTGATGACGGATGCCACCCTCAAGGCGATTGCCTCGGCGCTGCCCACCTCTCAAGATGAGTTGCTGCAGGTCCCGGGCATGGGGCCGGTGAAGGTGGAGCAGTTCGGGGAGGACATCCTGGCCATCACGCAGAACGTGGCTTAGGCTCCACCGTTGGCAGAGAATCAGTGCGCGGCTCAAGTGAAAGGCGCGGCTCGGGCGCGGTGCGGGTCATCTGACACGTCAGGCATCCCGGTGCGAACTCCACCTCCGTGGTGAAAATCTGCGCATCGCCCAGGCGGATCTCCAAACGCTTGCGCAACAGCTCTGGGATCCGATCCTTCGGTTTCCCCGCGGCCTGAAACGGCATGAGGTGCCTGGCCACAACGCTTGCCACCGTCAAGGCGGCGGCTTCCACGTGCAGCGGATCGGCAGAAGTCGGTCTGCCCGCTGCCTGCATCCTGATGCTGTGCCACTGTTCATCCTGAGTCACGTAGCTGTGGTCCATGCACTGCAGACAGGGCGTGACACCGGGGATGACCAGCGGCCCCAGGATGATCGCCCCATCAATGGCCACGCTCGGTAAATGACTGATTCCCGCCTGCATCAGCATGTAGTGCACGTCTGCGGTGAGGAAGATATTCCCCGGTAGTAGCGCCACGGAGCCGGCAGAATGGCCGAGGATCAGCTCGCGCGGGGTGTTCACGATATGCGCCGCGAACCCCTCTTTGCGCAATGCGGCCACCTGCCGGTCGCTGGCGGAGCCGGATTTCAATACGGGAATCGAAGGGTGCGCGGGGAATTCTCGCAGCACGCCGCAGCGCAGTAGTTCCTCCACGATGTCCTCGGCCGCCTCCAGACTCAGGCCGCAATAGCTCAATCCTGTGCTCAGTTCCGCCCGTGGGATGGGTAGGCGAGCGGCCGCAAACGTGGTGAGCACGTGACCAGTGGATACCTGCGCAGGCAGCGGCAGCACCACGGCGTTGTGGGGCAGCACGCCGAACTGCACGCCCACCCCGGGCCGCGCAATCACGGCTGTACCGCGGTTGATGTGGACTTTTTCCCCAGAAAATTCCACAGTAGATCCCTCTGTGAATGCCCCCGCTGGTTCAGACAACGAACTTCCCCCACCCTTTGCTCAATGTGATATCCCCCCGGAAATCACATTGAGTGTATCAACAACTTCGCACCCGAGAGCACCTAGCGGTTTTCGCCGTCGCCTGCGCCATCCTGGTCGTCATCCTGGCTGGAACCATCCTCGCCGTCCTTATCCTCTGGCTTATCCGCATCCTGCTGCAGCTCGCGTTCTAGTCGCTCGATCTCAGAGATGGGGTTGAAATCCTTCATGTCGTCGGCGTCGAAGGTCACATGACCAATAAACGCGGCCGGGTTGTCCAGATCCTCGGCGACGGGGAGGAAATCGGCGTGATCCCAAATGGCATCGCGCTTCTCGGTGCCCACTGCCTCTTCTAGTCGACGCCACAAGTCAGCAGCCTCCGCGGCCTTCGGCGCGGAGAGGCTAATGCCCAAAGTCTTGGTGAAGTTCTGCATCGCAGGGGTGCCATTGGTGCGGAAGCTTTCCCAGGCTGCCCCGATCATGGCTGCTTCTGGCACGCGGGAGCCCAGCGCGGAACCGACCACGTAATCAACCCAACCTTCCACGAGGGAGAGGCTGGTCTCCAAGCGCTGGCGAGCATGGACGTTGGTGGAAACGACCTCGGGGAAGATGTCCTGGCTCTGCATGCGGTTCATCATTTCCTGCATGGCAGCCGGGTCATTCATCATCTCGGGATTGAACTCGCGGGTGGCCTCATCCATCTTGGAGGTATCGATGGTGAGACCCGCGGCGAACTCCTCAACGTCCAGGATCAGACGCTCGCGCAACCAGGGCACGTGCTGGAAGAGGCGGTGGTGGGCGGCCTCGCGCGCAGCCAGGTAGAGCAGCGTCTCGCGCTCCTTGGCACCCAGCTTCTTGGAGAGTTCCTCGAGGTGAGAGGTGGCAATAGCTGCGGTGCGGCCGGTGGTCAGCGGCATGCCCCATTGGGTGGACAGCGTGACTCCCTTGGCCAGCTCGCCCAGGGTATTGCCCAGCTGCATGCCCACGTTCATGCTGTTGACCTGCTTCATGATGGCTTCCATGGGGCCCAGCTGGCCGCGCATTTCCTCCGGCAGGGCAGACAGGGATGCTTCGCCGAGCTTTTCTGCCAGCGGGTTGATGATCCGCTTCCAGGTGGGCAACGTCTCCTCGAGCCATTGTTCGGGTCCAAAGGCCACGGAACCGGTAGCACCGGCGGGCAGGGAAGTGGCTTCATCGAGCCACAGTTCAGCCAAACGCACGGATTCCGCAACGGCCTGGGAATCACTGCTGGAGGGATTCGAGGCCTTACCGATGTTCTGCCGCGCAATGCGCTCAGCCATGGAGTAGTTCACGGAGCTGCTGGATTCTGAGTTCATATCCGTACCGAAGCCACTGAGCATGGAGCCGAACTGGTTCAGGATGTCTCCGAGCCCGCCACCCTGCATGCCGCCAGCGCCACCGGGCATGCCGGTATTTCCGCCGAAAAAGAAGCCGAAGGGGCCAGCACCGAAGTTGCCGGAGCCGTTTCCTTCGCCCTTATCGTTGTTATCTCGGTTCTTGCGCCGACGTTCATCGTCGGAGTCATCGTCCGAGTGATTGAATCCGAACCCGAAGTTACTCATGGTCTTCACCGTACCTTCGCAATTGCTCACCGTGGGCTGCCTACCGGCGCGTTTGTGTGTGCCGACAGCGAACACGGGTAAGCTTTGCCGGGTGAGTTTTTGGAATCGACGCAGCCGCACAGTAGTGATCGGCGCCGTACCTGTGGTTTTGCTGGTCTCTTTGATCGGTTTGCCCACGGTCCCCGGTACCGATGTTGATCTCACCGTGCCTTATGCCGCCCAAGGCAAGGGCCCCACCTTCAACACTTTGGGTGAGTTCAACGGCAAGCAAGTGGTGGAAATCAAGGGTGAGAAGCCGGATGAAACTTCCGGCAATCTCAACATGACCACCGTTTCCGTGCGCACCAACATGACCTTGGCCCAGGCTCTGGGCCGGTGGATGTTCTCCGATGATGTGCTGGTCCCCATTGAACAAATCTTCCCACCGGGGCAGTCGCAAGAAGCTGTGCAGGAGAAGAACGCGGTTGCTTTTGCTTCCTCGGAATCAAACGCCACCATCTCTGCGATGAATTACCTCAAGCGCCCCACCGAGGTGATGGTCATGCAGATCAGCGATGATTCCCCAGCCAGTGGAGAAATCCACATCAATGACATCGTGCGCAAGGTGGACGGGGTGGAGATCACCAAGCCGGATCAGCTGGCAGAAGAAGTGCGCAAGCATCAACCGGGGGACAAGATCCCCATCACGTTGTTCCGCCAAGAGCGGGAAATTGAGAAGCAGGTGGAACTGGGCACCATCCCTGAATCCCTGCGGGAAAAATCGCAGGATGATTCCGTGCCATTTTTGGGCGTGACCACCGTGGCGCAACCCGCGGGCGACCTCACTGTGGAATACAACCTGACGGATGTGGGCGGGCCTTCGGCTGGCCTGATGTTCTCGCTGGCAGTGGTGGATAAGCTCAGCCCAGGCGAGCTCTCCGGAGGGCGATTCGTGGCGGGCACCGGCACCATCGATGCCAACGGCGAAGTGGGACCAATCGGTGGCATCGCGCACAAGATCCGCGCCGCCGCGGACGAAGGGGCAGAAGTGTTCCTGGTTCCCGCGGATAACTGCTCGGAGGCCAAGACCGCCGAGCGGCCGGAGATCAAGCTGGTGAAGGTGGATTCACTGGAAGATGCGGTGGGGGATCTCAACGCCATCAATTCCGGCGCTGAGCCCAGCCTTTGTGACTAGTGACTAGTCTTCTAGCAGTTAGTCTTCGTAGTCTTCCTCGAAAGTCGTGCGCAACGCAGTGATCACACCGGGGGCGATCTCATCGCCGCCCAGCAAATCGACGTTGTCCTGCGCGAAAGGATCCGCAGCCAGCTCTTCCTCCGTGGGGCGCAGCTGGATAAAGGCGCGCTCGGCGCCGCTGCCGTTGTCGTTGAGCACCCCGGAGATCAAACGAGCAGCCCGTGGTTCGGCGGACGCGCCTTCCGCCGAGTTCACGAACGTGATCTCCTGCGCGAGGATCGCTCCCACGACCTGCTCCGGCCAGCGGATACTCGCAATGAACTCGCCCAGCTCCTCGGATCCCGGAAGAATATTCTCCGGAATGCCTTCCTGAACCACCAGGGCTAGGGGATTGTGGGCGTCGTCATCCAAGGAAGACCCCATCGCATCGGCGACCAAAAAATGGGGAACCAGGCCAAATAGGGTCGGGGGTTGATCCCATCCCTCGGCTTGGACGAAGTCGATGGCTTCCAACATCGCCACGTTGAGCACGCGGATGTCATGAAGATCTGGAGTGTTCGGCACTGGGGAACTCCCTGCAAAGATTGGGTGCGACGCCTATTTAGGCACTGTCAGGAAAGGCACGTAGTCTAGGTGAGACGACCTTTACATTCGTCGTACATCCTACGACGTGCTCCATGCTGATCAGGAGAGATCCCCACCTTGAGCATCACGCCGCCACCTCCAGCCGGTAAGAAGTCGCCCTTTTCCAAGCCCCAGCCCAACCGCCGAGCCAAATTCTTCGGCTTCCTGGCCGGACTGATAGGAATCGCCTTCTTCATAGTCCCCGTCATCGTGTCCAATTATGTGGATTGGTCATGGTTCCGCAGCGTGGAATATCAAGGGGTGTTCGTTAACGTCCTGGTAGCGCGCATCGTGCTGTTCGTGCTCTTCGGAGCGCTGGCCGGGTTACTGACGTGGCTGGCTGTGTACTCGGCATACCGGGCGCGGCCGGACGATCTGGCCTCGCTGAACTCCACCTCTCCGCTGGCGCAGTACCGCCCAGCGATCAGCAAGAACCTGCGCCCGTTGCTCCTGGGGCTACCCACCTTCGTGGCGCTGATCACCGGCCTGATTGCCCAGAGCAATTGGCGTACCGCGCTGCTGTTTTTCAACGGAACAGACTTCGGGGTGCAGGATCCGCAGTTCAATAAGGATCTGGGGTTCTACGCCTTCAACCTGCCCTTCCTCCAGCTGGTGCTGTCCACCGCGAGCATGCTGCTCATCCTCGCGTTCGTGATCAACGGCTTTGCCCACTACATGTTGGGTTCCATCACCACCGGCAATCCTCGGGTGGGGGAGAAGGCCTCTGTATCCGTGGCTGCGCGTCGCCAACTGCTGCTCATCGCGGGTGTGTGGATGCTGCTCAAGGCCGTGGATTACTGGTTTGACCGCTATGGCCTGATGAACAACAAGCAGCAGACCTTCACCGGTGCTTCGTTCACGGATGTGAACGCGATGCTGCCCGCGCAGATCATCCTGCTGGTGATCTCCCTGTTCGTGGCCGCCATGTTCTTCGCCACCATCGTGTTGAAGGATCTGCGTGTGCCCGCTTTGGCCGTGGCGCTGATGATCGGTTCCAACCTGGTGGTAGGCGTGGCCTGGCCACTCATCCTGGAGCAGTTCTCCGTGAACCCGAACCGCGCGGAAAAGGAAAGCCAGTTCATCGCGCGCAACATTGATGCCACCCGCCATGCGTATGGCATCGGCGGAGATCACGTGGCCTATGAGGAAAACTGGGGCGCGGAGGACAATCAAAAGCCGGAGGAAGAGCGTCGCTCTATCGCCAGCGAAGAGTCCACCCTCTCCAACATCCGTCTGCTGGATCCAGAGGTGCTGAGCCCCACCTTCACCCAGCAGCAGCAGTTGCGCAACTTCTACGGATTCCCGGAAGAGTTGAGTATCGACCGCTACCAGGTGGACGGGGAAACCCGGGACTTCGTGGTGGCCGCCCGCGAGATCAACCCGAACTCCCTGACGGGTAACCAGAATGACTGGCTGAACCGCCACACCGTGTACACGCACGGCAACGGTTTCATCGCGGCACCGGCCAACAAGGTGGATGAGGTGGCGCGCGAGGCTGGATCTGCTCGCGGTGGCTTCCCCGTGTACACCCGCGCTGACCTGCAGTCCTTGGCCAGCGGCCGCCAAGGTGGAGAGCTGGAGGTGGATCTGGAGCAGCCTCGCGTGTACTTCGGCCCGCTCATCGCCTCCTCCGCGGATTCCAACGCTGATTACGCCATCGTTGGCACCACCGGGCAGGAGCCCGTGGAGTATGACACCGATACGCAGAACTACTCCTACACCGGCTCGGGCGGCTCGGACATCTCCAATTACTTCAACCGGGTGATGTTCTCCGCTCACTTCGAGTCCATGAACATGCTGCTCTCGGACCGCATCGGTGATGATTCCAAGATCATCTTCGAACGCGATCCCCGCGAGCGCGTGCACAAGGTGGCGCCGTGGTTGACCACCGATTCCAAGACCTACCCAGTGGTGGTGGATGGCCGCATCAAGTGGGTCGTGGATGGTTACACCACGTTGACCAACCTGCCGTACTCCGAGCGCATGTCCCTGACTGATTCCACCGCTGATTCCCTGAATCCGGATGGCGTGAGCCAGACCCAGTTGGTGAACAATGATGTCTCCTACATCCGCAACTCGGTGAAGGCCGTGGTGGATGCCTACGACGGTTCCGTGGATCTCTATGCCTTCGATGAGTCCGATCCCGTGCTCAAGGCCTGGCAGGGTGCTTTCCCCGATGTAGTGAAGCCGAAGGAAGAGATTTCCAAGCAGTTGATGGAGCACCTGCGCTACCCGGAGGATCTGTTCAAGGTGCAGCGCGAGCTGGTTGCCAAGTACCACGTATCGGATCCGGGAGTGTTCTTCCAGAACGATGCCTTCTGGTCCGTTCCTTCCGACCCTTCCGCCAAGGAAGGCTCCCAGCAGTTGGCTCAGCCGCCGTACTACGTGGTGGCGAAGGATCCCCGCAAGGAAGAGTCAGCATTCCAGCTGATCACCCCGTTCGTGGGTCTGCGCCGCGAGTACTTGGCAGCTCATATGACCGTTGATTCCGACGCCACGTCTGAAAACTACGGTCATATTTCCGTGCGTGTACTACCAACTGGCACGCAGACCCCTGGCCCGAAGCAGGCACAGGACACGATGATGTCCTCGGATGAGATTGCCCGCGAACGCTCGCTGTTGGAGGGCTCAAACTTGCTGACCAACGGTAACTTGCTGACCCTTCCGGTGGGCGATGGGCAGATCCTCTACGTGGAGCCCGTCTACTCCCGCCGTCAAGGACAGGAATCCGCTTTCCCCAAGCTCCTACGTGTACTGGTTTCCTACAACGGTCAGGTGGGTTATGCACCGACCATCGCAGAAGCTCTTGATCAGGTGGGAATTGATCCGGAAAATGCCATTGACTTGGAAGAGGTCGACGGTTCCGTAGTCAACGGTGGAGGCTCCGGATCTTCACAGGGCAGCGGAAGCTCTTCATCCAATGGAGATTCCAACGGATCTACTTCCGGAACCACCGGCGGGAATGCCACTTCTGCAGAGGAGCGGGTGCGCCAGGCCATGGACAAGGTGAAAAAGGCTCGTACCGAAGGAACCTTTGAGGAGTTCGGCAAGGCACTCGATGAGCTGGACAAGGCAGTGGCGGATCTGCAGAAGAAGCAGTAACCCCTGCGGTTTAGCGACGCATAGCGAGCAGGGGAGATCTCCAGTCAGATGCCCCATGAACTGGCGATTTCACAATTGCCCCGCTGTGCGTTAGAGTAAACGAGTCGCTAACAAAGACAACCGCAAGGTTGTGTGTTATGCACTCGACGCGGGGTGGAGCAGCTCGGTAGCTCGCTGGGCTCATAACCCAGAGGTCGTAGGTTCGAATCCTGCCCCCGCTACCAACTTCAAGTCCCGATCAGCATTGCGCTGATCGGGACTTTTTGCGTTCCTCATTCTGTAGGTCACTGTTGAGTAGTTCACTCAGCAAATTATTCTGCGGGGCAGATTGTCAGCAGCGTTCAGTCCTCGTCGTCAATGGCGTGGGCGCGGGCCACTTCTTCGCGGGCTTGCGCCTTCTTGCGGTAGCGCAAGATGGTGCTGATGGCGATCACAACAGCCATGCCGATGATTCCACCGAACATCGATGCACCCGGGGAATCGGAGTTACCCATTGTGGAACCTAGGCCGACGGGGAACAGCGGGTGGCCATTGACCTGGTGGAAGGCCATGGCGAAAAGCCACGCAAGGGCCAAGCAAATGGAAATGACGTAAGAAACCGTTAGCCGCATCGGCCGAATGTTCGCAACGCTCAGCGCGAGATCGATGCCCGCGCGCTTGCAGTAGCCGGATATTGCAAGCGTGCCCACCAGGGGGCTGAGCATGAGGAGGGCACTCCAGTAGCCGGCGCCGATCGCGGCAAAGAGGATGCCAAGCGCGAATAACACGAACGTGGAGAGAACCGCGGACAGTGTGTAAGCACGGAGAATGATATCGCGCTCGCGTTCGTCGCCCATCGAGGGATCGCCGAAGCCGGCGATTCTATCGGCCAGAGCATTGGAGCGGCGTTTGCTTAGCGAGCGACTCATGTTCCTCCTTGATGGTGATGACGACTTCGAGAGTGACCGAGAATGTCTTTAAGTATTTTGTAGCACCGAACTCCAGTTCTCATTACTCTCAGAGTCATGACTCACCAAGACTTACTCACCATGCTGATCCTCCCGGAAGAAGAGCAGCGCATCACCGAGTTCCTCCGAGCTCGCGTATCTCAGGACACCCAAGTGAAGTTCACTGAAGTTTCCACTGACTATTCGCTCTTGGAGCAATGGGCTGCAGAGCATCCCGGAAGCCCAGTGGGGGATAGGCGAGTGAAAACCCTCAGCGTGCAGGGTTCAGACATCAATCCTCAAGCTCTCGCGGAGGCCGTGATCGACTTGATCACCCCGCACGCCCGCGGAGAAAATGCACGCCTCAAGCAGGGTGAAAGCGTGCGAGTTTCCGCAGATCAGATTCCCTGGTCTGCTCACTATTCCCTCTGGTCTAAGTAATCCCCAGCAATACAAAAAGTGCTCCAGCATTGCGCTGGAGCACTTTTTCATTCTCGGCCGGTAGTGGCCGAGTTTCTTTCGCGAACTACGGGCTAATCGTGGTGCTTGCTGGTTCAACGAGGTCATCGGCGGAGATGTAATAGGTCTCCATCGTTCCGTTGAGCATCACGGTTTGCTCGGAGATCTGGTCCGGCAGGCCTGCGCCAACCTTCTTCAGCTCCACCCCGATGTCCTCTGGGATGGCAGAAGCGCTGATGGGCAGATTTAATGGCAGGGGAACTCCAGCGAGCTGGGGAACCACGTCCAGGGAAGCCACGATGATGTGGAAGTTTCCATTCAACGTGCTGAGGTCTCCTGGGCCGGACCGCTGCCAGATGTCCGAAATGCGGTTGTTCATGCCCGGCAAGTTCACCTGCAGGTTATCGAGGATAACCCGGTCTGCATCAATGCGGATCGCAGGCTTTGGCCCCAGTGCCGTGTCCAAGGTGATGTAGGACAGTTTCACGTTACCCAACAGGGTCGTCTTGTCCGCCTTCACCGTGTAGGGCGTGCCACTGGGTAGCCCCATGCCTGGAATCGGGGCGGGAGGATCCGTATCCAATCCACCGATCTTCGGCAGTGCCAATCCCGAGAACTCCTTGGGCAGTCCTGCCAGCGGATCGGAGCTAGCTGGTGGTAGCTGTGGAAGTCCGGGGATGTCCGTGGGGAGTGGAGGAAGCCCAGGGATCGTGGGAAGCGTGGGCAGAACAGGCTGCCCTGGCGTCGTATTCGGATCTGCTTGCTGCTGAGGCTGCTGACCCGGCTGCGCAGGAGGCACAGGGAGACCAGGCAACTGAATGTTCGGGAGCTGCGCCTCCGCGTTATTGAGGTGAGTACCGGTACCCACAGCCAAGGCAGTGAGGAAGGCGATCACAGTGGTCGTGCCGCCGTGCTTCCACTTGCTGCTGCCGGATGGCCTCCAGCGGCTCTTGTGCTCGGGCTGAGCCTCGACAGCGGGAGAGCCAACCGGAGACGCCACACCGGAACCTACGCGGGAGTTCTCTGGGGTGACCGCATCGATCTCTTTTGTGTCAGCAGCAGAATGCTCTTCCACCGCAGGAGTCTCATCGACATCCGAGTAACCCTCGTAGCCCTCATCGTCGTGAACAGGCTCTTGGTCCTCGTACTCTTCGGTGACGTCGTCGTCGGCAGCAATTTCGTCATCCTCGGCCTCGTGGAGGCGCTTGAGTTCTTTGCGACGCAAACGCTCATCAGGTGCCCAAGAAAGCGCCATGGCGCCACCAATGAGAGCCAGGAGCGTGCCCAAGATGAAGCCACCGAAGTTAGCAGCTGGCAGTGCCACGATGCCCAAGATCATGGCAGCAACACCGGTGAGGATGCGGCCTTCTTCGCGAACCCACGTGGAAATACCACAGGTGATCAAGAGGATACCCAGCAGCAGCGTGGATACTCCGGAGAGTGTGGAGATCTGCACCTGGATGTTGGAAACTTCAAAAGAGAGATACGCCGGAACCAGCATGACGATGCCGGACAGGATCATGAACAGGCCGGCAGCAAATGGCCTACGCCTGCGCCACGCGGTAAATCCGCGATTGCGATCTTTCTTCGCCGCCCGTGAAGTTTCCTCCAAAGGTTGATCCTCTTCTGTTAGGCCAGAAGGTTTAGCACTCACTATCTTCGCTCTCCACAATGCTGATCTTGCCGCCTGCGGCCGTGAGCTTGTCGGCGGCGATGGAAGTAGCGTGAATCGTCTGATCGGAAGCCTGGAGGCCCTCGGCGACAATTGCGCCTGCGCCCGGAGTGGTGTCCTTAGACAGCTGATGGGCATCCACACCAATCTGTGGCTTCATCAGGGTCAGGGAGCCGGCCAGGTCCTTCGCGCCGATCACCAGGTTGGTGGCCTTGGTGTTGTCACCGGCCACGAGCATCTGGAACTTTTTGTCGCCCAATCCAGGAATGGAGATCGGGGCGGACATGCACATGTCAGATACCTTGGCATCGTCGATGCGGAGGCGGGAGACAGCGACATCGTCAGTGACGTTCTTCTCGTGGTCAACAAACAGGCTGAAGCCATCGCCCTCTAGGCCGCCGACCTGCTGGGTGAAGATGGTGTCGGAAAGCGCGAGGTTGGCAGACAGTCCGTTTTGTGCCATGGATACGCCCATGCCACCGGTGGCAAGCAGGCCAAGGCCCATGATGCCCGCAAAGCGCAGTCGTCGAGTGTGTCCCATTTTCTCTCCTTGATTGTGTCATTCCGGCCAGCTGGTTGAGACTGTAGAGCCGTATTCTCACGCCATACGCAGCAGAACCATGCATGAGTGCACGATTCGACTGGAAGCTGTGAATTTCTAAAGATTATCGCCAAAATTTTTGTACCGCATACATTTTGAAAATGTAGTTTGTGCAGTCAACATTTCCAAACCGGTAGAACGCGACAAAACCGGCCTGGACATGCACATTCGCCGAGCGCCGGCATCCAAAATCGGAACGAATTACTCGCTAAGACACGAGGAGAGCTACGGCCTAGCTGTTAAAATCCGCGACTTTTCCGTTGCCGCCAAAGATCCATGAGACCAGGATGGCTCCCGGGTCAACCACTCCTTGAGAGGCGGTTCCGAGGTAGCTGGCCCGTCCCTTTTTGGCGATCATTTCGCGGGTATCCCTGGCACCTTTGGCAGCTGCCTCATGGCAGACCTTCAGCAGTTCCCCGAAAGTGAGATCCTGGGCATCCGCATCATTTGCTGCCCGGGCGGCGGGGAGGAGGGCATCCATCAGGGTGTTATCGCCTTCCTGTGCACCTCCCAATTCGGTGATGGCATCACAGGCGTTGCGTAGTCCAGTGCTGAGACCCGAGGTGGAGGAATCTGCGCCATCCATTGCGGTGCTCAATTCGCGGAAGAGTGTGCCCAGTACAGCGCCGGATGTGCCTCCGGCACGAATGAACAGTCGGTGCGCCAGTGTTTGCAGCACTTCGGAATCCGTACCGTGCAGGGGGAGGTTCACGCCGCCGAAGGCTGCGTCCATGTTGTGTCCGAAATCGCCATCTCCAGCCAGGCGATCCAGCTCCGTGAGGTCGTCAAAGGAGCGTTGTACCCGCTCCACGAAAGCGCTCAGCCACGCATTTTCCTCAGTGGATGCGCCGAGATCGTCAGCAAACTCCATGACCGCTGGCTGGAACTGAATTCCTGCGCCATCTTGTCCGCCAAGTACGCGCGGCCAACCGGGAGCCTCCGTGGGTGCATCGAGGAGCTCGATCACCTCATCCGTAGAGCGCGTGAGTGTGAGGGAAACTCCCGCCATGTTCATGGAAGTCACAAACGTGCCCACCATTGCGCGGCGCACCGTTATTCCGCGCTGCTCAAGCTGGCGCAACGCGGAGCCGAAGATCAGCGAGAGCTCCAGCGGAGTGGTGCCTCCCAGCCCGTTGACAAGGCAGATGTATTCGCCGGCGGTGGCGTCGATCCCATCGAGGAGGCGGGTGACCACCGCATCGGCGGGCTCCACATCCACCCGATCCACCCCGCGCTCACCGTGAATTCCCACACCAACTTCCATCTTTCCCGCGGGGAGATCGAAGGTATCGCGGCCAGTGGTGGGCAAGTGACCCGGAGCCAAAGCCACCGCCATGCTGCGGGAATTATCCGCCACCCATTGCGCGATGTCGGTGACCTGCGCCAGATCATCGCCACGCTGAGCCGCAGCCCCAGCAACCTTCTCCACGATGATGGTCGCGCCAGTGCCACGGCGGCCAGGACCATCGGAATCTTCGCCCTGATCGGTGGCCACGTCATCATCCACCAGCACCACGGCGGTTTCCACGTCAGCCAAGGATTGACGCGCCACCTTAAAATTCATCACATCGCCGGTGTAGTTCTTCACCACATGCAAAACACCCGCTCCTTGATCAGCCCAGCGGGTGGCTTCGGTGATCTGGATGGCATTGGGGGAGGAGAAGACCAGGCCAGGTACCGCTGCTGCCAGCATGCCCTCGCCCACGAAAGCGGCATGCATGGGCTCGTGCCCCGAGCCACCGCCGGAAACCACCGCGACGGCAGGCTTGCCAGCATCAGTGCGCAGGGGAGTGGTTCGGGCGATGAAACCCTGCTCATACCACGTCGCATCTGGGTGGGAAGCGATGAAACCACCCAGCGCTTCGGGCAGGAAATCCGCCGGATCGTTGCGAAAAGAACGGATGGATTGCTGAGCTGAATGGGTGGCATCAGGGTTACTCATACTCCCACACTAACAAGCCTCAAGAATCCCAGCCATGGGCAGTTTTTGGATATAGACAAGCGCCCGCAGGCAAGCGTACGGTCGAAAGTGTAAGGCGGAAGGCAGAATCCCACGAACTATTCGAAAAGGACGTGAAGTTACTCATGGTCGATCAAATGTTCACTAGCCCCTCCCGTTACGTGCAGGGCATTGACCTACTGGAACGTGCTGCTGAATACATTCAGCCACTGGGCAAAACCCCGTTGATCATCGCCGATGAAGTGGTGTGGGATATCGCGGGCAAGAAATTGCAGGAATCCCTCAAGGAAGACGGCCTAGAGGCTGGCAATGAGATCTTCGGCGGGGAGGCGTCGATGAAGGAAATTAACCGCATTTCGGAGAAGGCCGAGGCCGAGGGCAACGATGTCATCATCGGTCTAGGCGGTGGCAAGACCATCGATACCGCCCGCGCCGTTGCCGATCATGCCAAGCTGCCCGTGGCAATTTTCCCCACCGCTGTGTCCGCGGATGCTCCCACGGCGCGCGTTTCCGTGATCTACACCGATGAAGGCGCGTTCGATTCCTACCTCTTCTACGAGAAGAATCCTGATCTGGTGGCGGTTGATACCCGCGTGATTGCTAACGCGCCAGTGCGCACCACGCGTTCCGGCATCGGCGATGCGTTGGCGACCTGCGTGGAGGCGCGCGCGGTGCAGCGGGCTAATTCTCGACGCATGGACGATACTGCTCGTCCAACCCTGGCTGGTTTGGCCTTGGCTGAGAAGTGCGAGGAGGTCCTCTTTGCCTACGGTGAGCAAGCGCTGCGGGATAACGAGGAGCACATCGTGAGCCGCGCGTTGGAAAACATCTGCGAAGCCAACACCCTGCTGTCTGGATTGGGTTTCGAAAACGGTGGCCTTGCTGCGGTTCACGCGATCCACAATGGTTTCACCGCCTTGGATGGCGATATCCACCACATGTCACACGGAGAAAAGGTGGCTTTTGGCATTGGCGTGCAGCTGATGCTGGAGGGTGCAGAAAAGGACGTGGCGGATCGCTACATCGGATTCATGCAAACCGTGGGGCTGCCCACCACTCTGGAGGACATTCATCTGCAGGATGCCAGCGAGGATGACCTGCGGCGAATCGCGGAGCTGGCCTGCTCTGAAGACGAGACCATGAAGCAGATGCCCGGGGAAGTTACTCCCACGGATGTGGTCGAAGCGATCAAGGCCGCGGACCGCTACGCGCGCAATCTGCGGGAGCAGAACTCCGCTTAAAAAATGCCCCACTGAGATTTACGCCACGGCTTTCGGTTTCGCGCTGCGAGCAGGTGCGGAGCGTGGGAAGATAAACGAGATTAACTAAAGATTGAATAATGCTGGAGGGCTCCTGTGGGATTGCCCTCCCTTTACCCAGAAAGTTAGCTCGTGAACTCTTTGCGCCGCCGCACCTCAAATAAGCTGATCGCTACCACCTCTGTGCTGGCAGCCGCCGCAGTAACTTTCGGAACCGTCACCCCGGCTCAGGCCGATGTGCTCGATGGCCTCGGGCGCGTGACCTTGCCAGCTATCGCCGGTGCGGAAACCATTCCCGGCTACCCAGCTCCCGTGCTGCACCCCGGTGCTCCCAACCCGCAGCCATTCGGGCCGGACTACCTAGGCGGATACATCTCTGACATCAGCTCTTACCAGTACGGCGTGTACCTCGATGTGGTTGATGGCTTCCGGGATCTGCAGGCCAACCACCCGGACACCATGGCACAGAACTTGGAAACCACCGTTCGCACCAATAACGAAGCTGCGAACAATCCGGATTTGATCGCTCGGGCGCAGAGGGATGCAGCTGCGGACAAGGGCGGACTGCTGGAGGTTCTCTCGGATTCCATGGGTGCAGAACTGGGCGGGCATTTCCGCCAGGCTCTGGCAGAAAATCGCCTGCCTAAGACCAACTTCCTCCTGGGCAACGGCTACGCCGCGCGTGCCGGCGGGCCAGCATCTGCCACCTTCGTGGAGAAGGAAGTCTACGGCTATGACCGTCCATTCGTGGTCGCTCCTGACCGGATCAACCGCTACGAAGACGGAGTCAACGAGTTCTACGGAGACTCCAAGGCGTTCCCATCCGGCCACACGAACCAGGCCACGTGGGTGACCACCCTACTGGGACTCGCAGTACCTGAGCTCGCGCCACAGCTGGCAGCTCGCGGATCCGAAGCTGGTTACAACCGCACAGTCATGGGCGTGCACTACCCGCTGGATGTCATGGGTGGGCGCATGATGGGCACCGCTGCTGCCGCCGATCGCTGGAACGATCTGCACATGCGCGATGCGATTCGCCAGATGGGGCAGGAAATCAAGGCCGAACTGGAATGGCGCACCGGCAAGCCGCTCGCACAGGCCGTGGCTGAAGATCAGCCTTACCGCTCCACCAGCGAGGCTGTATCCGAGTACACCCAGCGCATGACCTACGGGTTCAAGCCGGTCTACAACACCAACGCACCGATGATCGTTCCACAGGCTGCGCCGGACCTGCTGCTATCCCGCCACCCCAACCTCAACTACGATCAGCGCGCCTCTGTGATTCGTCAGACCGCAATTCCTGCGGGTTCTCCTCTGGATGATCAGAGCGCACGCGGATCGTGGCAGCGCGTAAACCTGGCTGCTGCTCTGGCAGCCACCGTGACCGTGAACGCGGACGGCTCCGTGAGCGTCTGCTAAAAAGTTTCAAGCTTCAAAACTATTAAACCCGCAGCGCACACGGCTGCGGGTTTTCTTGTAGCCAAAATGTGACCAGAAAAATCTAGTGTGACAGATGTGAAACCGCTAAACTGTAGAAATTCTGGCGACCCCATGGGAGTGCGGTGTGAACCGAGCCCGGCGCCAGTCACGGCGACTATCTTGAGGAATTTCTATGCGATCACTTTTCCGAAGCACTGCGGGTTCAACCGGGAAGCGATTCTTCGCTGCCGTGGGATGCGCACTGACACTCGCTGCGGGCACCGCAGTTGCCGTCCCTGAGGCTGAAGCGCAGGTAGCGATGTCCTCACCGGAAGAGGCACTGGATGGATTCCTCACCATCACCGGCGCTCCCGGTCCACACCGCGTGCCCGGCCACTACTTCACCTCACCAACGCCTCCTCCAGAGCAAGAGCAGATTCGCCCCACCGTGCTGGTCGGCCCATCCACCCCGATCTTGCTGGCAGATGATAGCGTGTGCACCGTTGGCGTGGCGGGATTCGATAAGTTCGGCAACAAGGTGGCCATCACCGCGGGGCACTGTGGCAACCCCGGCGATGCAGTGGTGTCTGGAGATGCGTTTGATTCTGGCCGCATCGGCACGTTCGTTCGCTCCGGTAACCTAGATTATGGCGTGATCAAGCTCAACCCCAACGTGCAGATCACCAGGAACTACGGCGCAGCACGCATCAATTCCCTGGGCGGTGCTTTGCCGGCCCAGCTCAGCCAGATCTGTAAGACCGGCATTTCTACCGGCACCAGCTGTGGCACCTACATCGCTCCGTTCGAGCAGGACATCGTGGCCCACATCTGCGCTTCCCATGGTGACTCCGGCGGACCCGTCTACCAAGACGGCCGGCTGGTTGCGCTTGTCAGCGGTGGTCTCGCAGGTATTCCTAGCTGCACCACCCCATTGCAAGGCCCCTTCCACGCGCCAGTGGTGGGCACCCAGTGGAATGAGATCGCCAAGAGCCTTGATGCCAACGGTGGAGTGGGTGCAGGCTTCCGCCTCGCATAAGTCACGTCCAGCAGTATCCAGTTTTACCTAGCTTTACGACGAAATGGCCGGCTGTGGGGAATCCCCGCAACCGGCCATTACGCATCTAATAACGCAGATAACTAACCCAAGCGCCCGCGCCCAAGCTGCAGCAGCGCCTTGGCAATCTGCACGCCCTCAGTGCCGAACTCCTCGCGGAACTGATTAATAATCGCCACCTCGCGCGTGTGCACCAGCTTGGTTCCACCCGAGGTCAAGCGGGTTTTCCCGATCGCTCGAGAGACTTCTGTGCGCCGGTGAATTGACTCCCGGATCACGTCATCCAGCCGGTTGATTTCCTCCCGGTAGGTCTGGATTTCCGCATCGGAGAGGGGATCATCCGTCCCAGAGGGCATACGGATGTCAAAGTTGCCTTCAGTCATGTAGATGATCATACGGCGAATTCCGCTCTGGTTTTCTCGAACGCACGGACTGATTCTGGACCAATCGAGCGCAATCAGTTGCAGTGTTGTCTTGTGCAGAATGTAGCCTTGGGGCTTGGTCCGATTATCCACCGGCCACTTGTGAGAGAAAGACAGAGGAGATTATGCGAAACCCCGAGGATCAGCCAGACCTTTTTTCGGATTTCGCGGATCTCCCCTTGCCGGAGGAACCAGCTGATGACGTGCCACCACCTCCAGAAGAGGATCTACCTCCGGAGGGCTACGAGCAGCTCATCAGCAGCGTAAGCACGCGGGATTCCGCGGTGGTGTTGCCAGTTGGGCGTCGAGAAAAAAGGCCAGCGACCCCACTGAATACGGGGGGATCCGAGCTGCTTGCTGGGCTCAACCCGCAGCAGGAGGAAGCGGTGAAGCACCGGGGGTCGCCGCTGCTGATCGTGGCGGGCGCGGGCTCGGGTAAAACCAGCGTGCTGACCAGGCGCATTGCTTACCTGCTGCAGCAGGGTGTGGCGCCGTGGGAAATCCTCGCCATCACCTTTACTAATAAGGCCGCTGCAGAAATGCGCGAGCGGGTGATGGATCTGGTGGGGCCGCAGGCCGAGCGGATGTGGGTCTCCACGTTCCACTCCACGTGCGTGCGGATTCTGCGTGCTAACGCGCACCTGGCCGAGGGTCTGAACTCGAATTTCACCATCTATGACTCGGATGATTCAAAGCGGTTGATCACGTTGGTGATCAAGGATCATGACCTGGACATCAAGGAATTCAGCCCGCGCGGCACGCTGAGCGTGATCAGCAATTGGAAGAATGAGCTGGTGGGCCCCGATGAGGCCATGCAGGACGCGAAAACCAGCCACAACGTCCACCGGGAGAAGATCGCCGCACTGTACCGGGATTATCAGCAGCGCCTGCGCGGGGCGAACGCGGTGGATTTCGATGACATCATCGGGGAAGTCGTGGCGATTCTGCGCCGTAGCCCCGAGGTGACTGAGCATTATCGACGCCGCTTCCGTCACGTCATGGTTGATGAGTACCAGGACACCAACCATGCCCAGTACGAGCTGGTCAGCGCGCTGGTGGGCAAGGGGCCGAACATGGCAGAACTCTGCGTGGTGGGCGATGCCGACCAGTCCATCTATGCCTTCCGTGGCGCCACGATTCGCAATATCGAGGAGTTTGAGCGGGACTATCCCGAAGCGCGAACCATCTTGCTGGAGCAGAATTATCGCTCCACCCAGACCATCCTCACCGCGGCGAATGCCGTGATTGACAGGAATCAAGGCCGCCACCCGAAGAAGCTGTGGACTGATTTGGGCGATGGCGAGCTCATCGGCGGGTATGTGGCGGATAACGAGCACGATGAGGCGCGCTTCATTGCCGAACAGATCGATGATCTGGTGGACAACGATGGTTTTCGCCACCGGGATATCGCCATCATGTACCGCACCAACAACGCTTCGCGCGCGCTGGAAGATGTGCTGGTGCGCAGTGGATTGCCGTACAAGGTGGTGGGTGGCACGCGTTTCTATGAGCGCAAGGAAATCCGCGATGTGGTTGCCTACCTCAAGGTCTTGGACAATCCGGATGACACGGTGGCTTTGCGTCGCATCATCAACACCCCACGCCGAGGAATCGGGGACCGGGCGCTGGCGCAGGTTTCGGTGCACGCGGAGAATCTGGAGATCCCCTGGGCAAAGGCTCTGGAGGATGCAGCCGAGGGCAAGGTGGCGCAGCTCTCCGCCCGTGGCAAGAACGCCATCGCTGGTTTCCTCGAGTTGCTGGCTAATCTGCGCAAGGAAATGTCAACCGCGGTGATGACCACCTCAGATGGCAATAGTCTGGAACTGCCGGATGTGGGCAAGATCGTCAATGCCGTGCTGGATATGTCCGGTTATCGCGAGATCCTGGAGAAATCCAACGATCCCCAGGATGGCACACGGCTGGATAACCTGAACGAAATGGTGGCCGTGGGCCACGAGTTCAGCCAGGAATCGGCCAATCTCAAGGCCTATCAGGACATGCCCGGTGGGGATGCCGAGTCAGAGCAGCAGGAGATCGATGCGCTCCTCAGTGAAGGCGAGGCCCCACTGGGTAGCCTCCAGGCTTTTCTGGAGCGCGTGAGCCTGGTGGCCGATGCGGATCAGGTCCCCGCCGAGAGCCAGGACATGATCACGCTGATGACCCTGCACACGGCCAAGGGATTGGAATTCCCCGTGGTGTTCCTCGCCGGTTGGGAAGACGGGCAGTTCCCGCACATGCGTGCGTTGAGTGATCCCGTGGAACTTTCCGAGGAACGACGCCTAGCTTATGTAGGAATCACTCGAGCCAAGCAGAGGTTGTTCATCTGCCGCGCTGTGACGCGCTCAGGATGGGGACAGGCGGTGAACAATCCACCGTCCCGCTTCCTCTCCGAGGTTCCGGAAGAACTGTGGGAGTGGATCCGTGAAGAGCCCACCTTTGCTGGCTCTGGCAGTTTCGGTGGATCGGGGAGTTACGGCAGCTCCGGAGGCTTTGGCAGTTCCGGTACCTACGGGGGCTCGGGAAGCTATGGCTCCGGTTACGGATCCGGCGGTGGGTACGATTCCACCCCGATGTTCCGCAATGGTGGCCGTCCAGCGAAGAAGCCAGCGGCGAGTGCGCAGAGCTCCGGTTCCACCGGGCGTGGTGGAAAGCCATTGGATCTGGCAGTGGGTGACCGCGTGAATCATGATAAGTACGGCTTGGGCACGGTGAAGTCTGTGGACCGCGTGGGAACTCATGCCACTGCGATGATCGATTTTGGCGGATCGGGAACCGTCCGATTGATGTTGGTGGGTGGACTACCCATGGAAAAGCTCTAGTCAGCACATGAAGAAAGGCCCCCGGCGATTGCTGGGGGCCTTTCTTCATGGTGCGCAAAAGACTGCGCACTGAATTCCTGTACTAGGAAATGTTAATTCCGCGCTGCTGCAGCCAAGGGATTGGATCCACTGGGGTGTTGCCATCTGGGTGGATCTCGAAGTGCAGGTGGGAACCGGTGGAGAAGCCTTCGCTGCCCATGCCGGCGATCTTCTGGCCAGCGGTGACGTGCTGACCAACTGCAACGTCCAGGGTGGACATGTGGCCGTACACGGAGACAGCGCCGTCTGCGTGGCGGATGCGGATCCAGTTGCCGAAACCGGAAGCTGGGCCGGAATCGATGACGGTGCCATCCATGACAGCCAGGATCGGGGTGCCGATGCCGTTAGCGAGGTCGATGCCGTTGTGCATGGAACCCCAGCGCATCGCGAATGGGGAGGTGTAGGAGCCTATAGCTGGGAGGGCTGCGAGTGGAGCGCGAGCTGCGAGGTCGGCCTCAACGCGTGCCTGTGCGAAGCGCAGTGCGGAGTCCAACTGAGAGGACAGCTCGGGGAGTGGGGTGCTCTGTGGCACCTCAAGGATCTGTGGGGTTTCTGCAACTGGAGCCTCTGCGGAACCCGCGGTTCCTGCAGGACCCTGTGCCAGGAGAGTGGTGTTAGAAGCGAGGTTGATGTCCTCGGCTTCAGCCTGCTGAGTGCCGGCGGTAGCGCCAGCCGCACCGGCGGTGGTGACGGCAGAGGCAGCAACAGCAACCATAGCCATGCGACGCTTGGCGGAGTTGTCGAGCTTGCGGTGAGCACCCACCTTGCGAACTTCAGCAATCTTCTGCATGTTTAGAAACCTTTTCAATTCGGTCGTCGTTACCTCGGCGAGGGATTCGCCTGAAAATTGTAACCACTTCGTTATCAACGAGATGTAACACTAATGTTTTGTAACGTTTTGGGCAAGCTAAACGAGAAAAAATAACGGAACGTTATGAAGTGCATCTGTGTGGTTCGCCGGGCCACTCTGCATTGGATCCGTGTTTTAGCTGGTCGATACCCGAAAATAAGCGTTCCTGAGACGTGCGTCACTGGGGTTCTCTCACATAAAAAAGTGTCCAAACTGGGGTTCAAGTGGCACTTGAGGGTTTCGATCTGCCGGTTTTCCGACAGCGAAAACCGAGCATTCTAACCGCCGGAGATCAAGGGAAAGTAACGCTAAGCAGACATGGCTGCGAGTCACATCTATGTCTTGTCCCGGGTGCAGTGCACAATGGTTCGTGTGAATAATCCATCCGATGCTCAGCGACCAAAGGCCCGTCGATCTTCATCCCGGCGGAATAAAGGCACGCGTTCAGTTTCGGAAGCTCGACGCGCGCGGGCGGCGAAGGCGGGCACTACTCAAGCAGCTTCGGCGCAGCAGCGGTTCGTGGATGAGTCCCACGGCAAACAAAGCAAGATGGCTTCCGCAACCGCACGGGTTGCCACGGAAAAGGCCGCCCCTCAAGGCGCGTGGGCTACACGCTGGGCATTGTGGAAGCCACATGTGAAGCGCTTCGGCATTCCATTGCTGATCAACTACGGAGTCACGGTGGGCATCATTGTGGCCTGCGCAGTGATCATTGGTATCGGCGCTGGATTTAGCCGCGGACCCGCTGCTATCGGCTCGCTGTGGATGGTCTTGAACCTGGGTTCGCTCAACATGACCGGTGCGCACCTGGGATTCCTGCCCCTGGCTCCCGCAATGCTGTTCGTGTTCGCGATGTCTCGCCGAGCGACAAAGATCCTGGGCACGAGTGTGAGCGTCCGTGGCCTCAGAGTCTTTATCCTCCTGAGTCTCCTGATTCCTCTGTTGCTCACGGTGATTGCCTGGTTGATGATTTGGGACGCCTCGCGGGTGTTCGACCTCGCGGCTCCCAACTTGGCCGCGGCTCTTATTTCGACGTTGCTGGTCAACGGTGCTGCGGTGGTCATTGGGCTGCGCCCGCGCATTTGGCGGGCATTGCTTCTCCGCAGAGATCTGTCTACCTGGCCAGTGGAGGCTTTCCGGCTGGCAGGAGCATTCCTGAAATGGATGACCCTGGCTGGGCTTTTGGCAGCCGTGGTTTATGCACTGACCAACCTGTCCGGGCTTGCGGATACCTATTCCATTACCAACAGCCTTAGCGGGGCAATTGGGCTGACCTTGCTGGCGCTGCTCTATCTCCCCAATATTGCTATTGGTGGGATGGCAGTCCTCCTGGGCGGAGAATTCCATGTGGGTGATGGTGCCACCTCCTTGTTCGCCACCACCAACATCAATCTGCCGCCGCTGCCCATTTTCGCGGCCATCCCGCATCACCCATTGCCGGGTGGGCCATTCTATTTGGCCATCACCGCGGTGCTGGCTGTGGTGATTGTGCACCGGTTTGTGAAGTCGCGCGGGTTTATTGAATCGCCAGTCGCAATGGCAGTGGGGGCTGGAGCGGCAGCGGCCTTGCTGGGTTATTGCTTGGCATGGCTGGGTGGCGGAGAGCTGGGAGTCTACGGCAGCGCAGGGGCATTGGAGTGGTTGTTCGCTGCTGAAGCTGCCGCGTGGTTGATGCTCCCTGCGCTGGTGTTCATGGTTTATGCATCTCGGGCTGGATCGACGGTTACTGAAGACATCGTTGAGTATGAGCCGGCAGCCGCCTCCAGTGCAGAGTCTCAGGTGGAGGCGCAGACCGAGACTGATGCTGAAGCCGAGTCTGATGTCGAAGCAGATGCAAAGTCCGATGCTGAACCAGAAGTAGATGCGGAATCGGCCGAGGAATCAGTTGCGGAGCCCGTGGCAGAGAACGAAACCCAGGGCGATGAAGCAGCCACGGCGAGTGAAACTGCGGATAAGCCAGAATCTGAAACAACCCCAGACAACCCAACCCACCCAGCACAACCGGAAGAGCCTGAGGTAGAAGAAGAGGCTTCGGCTGACGAGTCAGAGGTGGCGTCGGAAGAAAAGAAGAAGAACAACGAAGAAGGGGAGGAGCACGCATGAGGGTAGTAATGCTGGCATCCGGGGCGGGGACGTTGCTGCAATCGGTGATTGATAACGCGCCGGGCAGTGTGGAGATCGTGGCTGTGGGGGCGGACCGGCAATGCGCGGCGCTGGAACGGGCAGAAGCTGCGGGGATTGAGCATTTCTGTGTGGAATACCAGCCGGGCCAGACGGACCGAGTGCAATGGAACAAGGAGCTGGGGGAGACCATCGCGGCTTTCTCGCCGGACATTGTGGTCAGCGCGGGGTTCATGCGCATCCTCGGTGCAGAGGTGGTGGAGCTCTTCAACGGGCGGATTATCAATACCCACCCCGCTTTGCTGCCCTCGTTCCCCGGCGCACATGCGGTGGAGGACGCAGTAAATTACGGTGTGCGAGTGACGGGGTCTACTGTTCATATAGTGGATAGTGGCGTGGATACCGGCCCCATCTTGGCCCAAGAGGCCGTTGCGGTGGAGCTCAACGACACCCCGGAATCACTTCACGAGCGCATCAAAACAGTGGAAAGAAAACTGCTGGTCGATGTGCTCACGCGCATTGCGCAACACGGCATCACGGTTGACGGACGAAAAGCGAGGATCACGCCAGCATGAACGAGAACAACGGTCGCAAGAATATCCGGCGCGCACTGATCAGTGTGTATGACAAAACCGGGTTGGAGCAGCTGGCCCAGGGCCTGCACGAGGCAGGGGTGAGCATCGTCTCCACAGGCTCCACCGCCTCCAAGATTGCTGCGGCTGGAGTTCCCGTGACCGAGGTGGAAACCCTCACCGGTTTCCCAGAGGTGCTGGAAGGTCGCGTGAAAACCCTGCACCCTCGCGTGCACGCCGGGATTTTGGCGGATACTCGCAAGCCGGATCACCTGGAGCAGCTGAAGCAGCTCGAGGTGGAGGCATTTGAGCTGGTGGTGGTGAACCTTTACCCATTCACCCAGACCGTGGCTTCCGGAGCCTCCTTTGATGAGTGCGTGGAGCAGATCGATATCGGCGGGCCATCCATGGTGCGCGCCGCGGCGAAGAACCACCCATCCGTGGCCGTGGTGGTGGATCCTTCCTCCTACACCGACGTGATCGAGGCAGCCAAGGGCGGTGGATTCACCCGCGCCGAGCGCACCAAACTGGCAACCGAGGCTTTCCGCCACACCGCGGCCTATGACGTGGCCGTGGCTAACTGGATGGGCGAGTCCGTGCTGGAAGAGGGCGAGACCTTCCCTTCCTGGATCGGCGAGAGCCACCAGCGCCTCAACGTTCTGCGTTATGGCGAAAACCCGCATCAGGCAGCCGCGCTGTACTCCACGGCTGGTTCCGAAAAGGGCCTGGCCGGGGCGCAACAGTTCCACGGCAAGGAGATGAGCTACAACAACTACACGGATTCCGACGCCGCCTGGCGCGCAGCCTGGGATCACCAGCGTCCGTGCGTGGCCATCATCAAGCACGCGAACCCTTGTGGCATCGCGGTATCCGATAACTCCATCGCCGAGGCCCACCAGCTGGCCCATGCGTGTGACCCCATGTCCGCCTTCGGCGGCGTGATTGCCGTGAACCGCGAAGTATCCGTGGAGATGGCCAAGCAGGTCGCGGAGATCTTCACCGAGGTCATCGTGGCCCCTGGTTACGAAGATGGCGCGGTGGACATCCTCAGCAAGAAGAAGAACATCCGCATCCTGCAGGCCGAAGCCCCCTCCTCGGATTCCGCTGCGTGCGTGGAAGGCCGGGAGATTTCCGGTGGCCTGTTAGTTCAGCAGCGTGATGTTATCGACGCCAAGGGTGACCAACCCTCCAACTGGACACTTGCAGCTGGGGAAGCAGCGGATGAGGCGACTCTGGCCGAGCTGGAGTTCGCCTGGCGCTCGGTGCGAGCGGTGAAGTCCAATGCCATTCTGCTGGCCCGCGAGGGTGCCACCGTGGGTGTGGGCATGGGACAGGTCAACCGCGTGGACGCCGCGAAGCTGGCCGTGGAACGCGCCAATAGCTTGGCTGGCGAGGAACGCCGATCCGCTGGTGCTGTGGCCGCCTCCGATGCATTCTTCCCGTTTGCTGATGGTTTTGAAGTGCTTGCCAATGCGGGCGTGCGCGCTGTGGTTCAGCCGGGTGGATCCGTGCGCGATGCAGAGGTTATCGAGGCTGCAAATAAGGCAGGCGTGACCATGTATCTCACCGGAGAGCGCCACTTCGCGCACTAAATCTGGAGCTGCGGACTAAGGTGATGGAGATATGGATCCGGCGCTCGGTGGATCCTCTCGCGAGAAAGATCTGACTTGGTGAATAACCCGCAAGACCCACAAGGCAATTGGAAAGCTCAACCCTCACGGCAGCAACCGCGAGGGGAGCAATTTCCCAATAGCTGGCAGCAGGGTTCGCAGGAACCTCCGCGCCGCCCTTCACAGGATGACACGCAGCCGGGGCTTGAGCGTTCACAGTTCGCGCAGTCTTCGGGTGAGTCAGCTGGGAATGGGCCGCATAAGCCAAACTCGACTCAGCCAAGCGCACCTCAGCCAAGTCCGCCCCAGTACAACCGGCCCCAGAACGGGCCGCAGAACAACGGGCCACAGTACAACGAGCCGCAGGGTGGTCGGCCGGGATTCGAGCAGTCTCCGTATGGTCAGCCCGCGTATGGCCAGCCTGAGTATGGGCAGCCGGAGTACTCCCAACCTCGCGGCGTTCAAGGTGGATATGGCCAGGCCTGGTTCACCCAGGCAGGCAACGGCCATCCTCAGTATGGCCAACAGCAGTATGCGCAATCTCAATATCCACAGCAGCAGTTCGGCAACGGGCAACCGGGGAACGCTCAAGGTTGGAAAGAAGAGCCAGCCAAGAAGTCCGATAAGGGATTGATCTTTGCTCTGGTGGCTGCCATCCTCGCCATTATCTTGGCCGTGGGAACAATTGGCTGGTTCAGCGGTTGGTTCGGCAATAATGAGGAAGATTCAGCTTCTCCTTCAGCCACTTCCACGCAGGATCCAGGGCAGACTACCGGGCAGAATCCCGATAGCTCAACCAGTTCGACTGCTCCGAGTTCTTCGGAATCAGAGGCCGCGCGCCCGCAATTCCCGGCTCTTCCCAACGGTGCTATCCCAGCCAATTCTGCAGCAGAGAGCAACAGCCCTGCTGGAGATTTCAACAACGTGTATCGCGGCACCACCATCACCACGGCTCCGTTCGCCTTGGCTACTCGCGATGTGTTCGTGGAGAACTACCTCAACACTCAGCAGACTAATGCCACGTTGCAGGTTTACAGCCCGGTGACCACCATGACGTACACCATGACCTGCAAGGACAATAAGCAATTCATCACGTGCACGGGTGGCAATAATGCTGTCGTTTATATCTCTTAAACACCCAGCTGTCACTCGTGTGGTTGCCAAGCCCACCTCGGTGGCTGCAGTAGTTACCGCCGTGGCGCTCATGGTGTCTGGCTGCACCATCGGGGATGTGTCCGAGCAATCATCCGACTCGCAGCCCGCGGAAGCTTCCGCATCGGATGATGCCAAACCTCAACCCACCCGTGGGCCGCAGGGATCTGCGAATGATCCGGCCACCGGGCAAGGCGGTGGCTCCGCCAGCGGGCCGCTGGACGCCAAGGCCCTGAAAGAAATGCTCTTGCCGGGAACCGCCATTGGTATCGCGGGAATAGGCGAGGCCGGGGACATCACCATCCCTGCCTGGTCCACCATCAAAGTTCCTATCGCAATCGCGGCGGAGCGCGCCGGGACGGCACAACCCCAGTGGATCTCCGCTGCGATCAGTGCCTCGGACAACGCAGCAGCAGAACAACTGTGGAACTCGCTGGGCACTCCAGAGCAAGCAGCCGCCGCCACGGAGGCTGTCTTAGCGGAAGGGGATTCCCCAATTGCTGTCTCCCGCGTTGCTAGCCGCCCAGGCTTCAGCCCCTATGGGCAGAGCCAATGGACATTTCAGGAGCAGGCAGATCTGGCGTCGAACTTGCGCTGTTTAAAGGGCGGGGAGAACGTGCTGGCGGCGATGGAAAAAATCGAACCAGGCCAGGCATACGGTCTGGGGCAAATCCCCGGAGCCATCTTCAAAGGTGGATGGGGACCGGATGAATCCGGGAGCTACGATGTGCGCCAGTTTGGGCTGGTACCCACAGGCGGCGGGAAGTATGCGGCTGTGGCGATCGGCGCCAAGTCCACGGACGGCAGTCATGAATCAGCGCAGAGCCAACTCAATAGCCTCAGCGCAGCGCTGCAGACTCGTCTGGCGGATCTTCCCCCGGCGAAATGTTAGCTCTCAGCGAAATGCTCGCTCCTGGGGATGGTTATTGGTGCCCAAAAACCGGAGAGCTTGTATAACTGATGGGAGAGACGCGTAGTTATCTCTTAAGTGCCGTTCTACGCACGGCCGAGTAATTGACCACGAAGGGGCAATGAATCATGACCGAAGCTAAACCACAGGATGTCGTAATCGTTGGTGCAGCGCGCACCCCACAGGGTCGCTTGCTGGGATCCCTCTCCTCCCTTAGTGCTGTTGATCTCGGCGCGCATGTCATCAAGAACGCGTTGGAGCGCGCAAAGGTTGCCACCGACACCGTTGATTACGTTCTCATGGGCCAGGTTGTGCAGGCTGGCTCCGGTCAGAACCCAGCCAAGCAGGCCGCTGTTCAGGCCGGCGTGCCTATCAGCGTGCCCGCGCTGACCATCAACAAGGTCTGTCTTTCTGGCTTGGACGCGATCATCAACGCCTCCCGCCTCATCCGCTTGGGCGATGCCGAGGTTGTTGTAGCCGGCGGTCAAGAGTCCATGTCCAACGCTCCACACGTGGCATCGGGCGTACGTGCAGGTAAGGGCTTCGGCTCCCTCAACCTCACCGACACCTTGGAGCGCGATGGCCTCACCGATCCCATCAATGGCACCTCCATGGGCTTCGAGACCGATGGCCACGCTGCCGAGGCAGGACTGACCCGCGAAGAGCAGGACGAAATCTCCGCTCAGTCCCACCAGCGCGCAGAGGCTGCCACCAAGGAGGGCATTTTTGCTGAGGAGATCGCTCCCGTGGAGGTGAAGACCCGCAAGGAAACCATCACGGTGGATACCGATGAAGGCATCCGCCCCGGCACCACAGTCGAAGGCTTGAGCAAGCTGCGCCCAGCTTTCGTCAAGGATGGCACGGTTACCGCGGCCTCCTCTTCGCAGATCACCGATGGCGCGGCTGCTGTGGTCTTGACCTCACGCCAGTACGCGGAGGATAACGGTCTGGAGATCCTGGCAACTCTCGGCGAGTACGGTCAGACCGCTGGTCCGGATACCTCCTTGATCTCCCAGCCTTCCCAGGCCATTACCGCGGCTCTGGAGAAGTCCGGCTGGTCCGTGGAGGATTTGGACTTCGTGGAGATCAACGAGGCCTTCGCAGCGGTGGTCGCTCAGTCCGCCAAGGATCTGGGTTACCCCCTAGAGAAGACCAACCTGCACGGTGGCGGCATCTCCTTGGGTCACCCAATCGGCGCCTCGGGTGCGCGCTTGGTGGTTCATGCGGCCTACGAATTGGCTCGACGCAACGGCGGCAAAACCGCTGTCTCTCTCTGCGGCGGCGGCGGCCAGGGCGATGCCCTGCTCCTCTGGGCATAAGCGAGTGAATAGTCTGCCTGGTTAAGGGCAGACAAAAAGCGGTTGTGCGGGTTTGGATGCCCGGACAACCGCTTTTTTTGTGGTGAAGAACGTGGGCTGTGTCAGCCCACGATGGGGAGAACTTAGTTAACTGGAGCTCCCTGCGCAGTGCGGTTATAACCGCCCGCGCCCACGAGAATCATGATGAATTCCACGAAGGCCCAAAGGCCGACTGCACCCGCGATAAAAAGACCAACGATGAAGATCGCGGTGAACCAACCCAGAATGGTGAGCACCAGCTGGATGATTCCGCGGGTGTTGTAACCCAGGTAGAAGTTGTGAACTCCCAGGGTTCCCAGGAAGAACGCCAGCAGAGCTGCGGCGACCTTGGACTTGCCCGGAACGAAGGGCGTGTACTGCAGCTGTTGTGCGCCGGAGCCATACATTCCGTTGCCCGCGGGCTGCGCGGCGTATGGCTGGATAGCGCCATTTTGCTGAGCCTGTGGCTGGGCGAACTGGCTTTGCCCAGCGAACTGCTGGTTGTCCTGTGCGTATTGCTGCTGCTGGCCATAGCTGGACTGGCTGTAGTCGGTCTGTCCGTACTGCTGCTGTCCGTAGCTTGACTGGCCGTAGTCGGACTGTCCGTAGCTTGACTGGCCATAATCAGACTGGCCGTACTGGCTGGAATCGGATTCCGGCTGACCGTACTCAGGGGTTCCGAATTGCTCGGAAGATCCGGTGTTATCTCCATGATCCGGGGTGTTGCCGAATCCGTGTGAATTGCTCATGCGGGTGCCGTTTGTCCTGTCGCTAATTTTCTTCGGGGAGTCTGAACTAAACCGAATTGAGCATACAGTTGGGCGAGAAACAAAGTGGGGTTTTAGCCGAGGAGTAGCGAAATGACAGCCATTGTCGGCAGTGCCAAGGCAGTGGAAATAACCACGGTATCTCGAGCCAGAACCGTGTTCACATCGAACCTCTGCGCATAGGTGAATACATTTTGCCCGGTCGGCAGTGCGGCGATGAGAATCATCGCGAGGAGCAGATCACCACTCGCACCAAACACCAGTGCACCCAAAATCCACGCCAGAGCGGGATGCACAATTGTCTTGATCAGCGAGGCGAAGAAAACTGCCCCAATGGGGGATTTATCTTTCTGCAGCACTTTGACGTCGGCCATAGACATGCCGAAAGCAACGAGGGCCACAGCCACCGTGGAAGATGCGATCATATGCACTGGTTCCGCGATGAGTTCGGGCAATACCCATCCTTTTTTCTCTTGCGCGAGTGCGAAGACGATGCCGGACACCGCGCCAATAATCAACGGGTTGCGAAGAATGGACAGCATTAATTCCCGCACTATTCCCCGGGAGGCTCTCTCGCCCGAGCTCATATCCAAAAGCAGGACGGATAGCGGACCGTAGAAACCCACCTGGAACATGACCACGGGCAGAGTGGCCGTGGGATCGCCCACCAAGTGAACCATGAGAGGGATGCCCAGGTGGGTCGCATTGCAATAAGAGCTGGCGAGCATGGCGATCAGGCCGTCAGACGCGGATTGACGGGTCAACAGGCGATAGCTGAAGTAACCCAAGGAGCCAGCTCCCAGGGTGCTCAGTGCGACCACCAAGAAATTGGTCCCGAACAGCTGATTGAGCTCTGCCGAAGAGAGAAAATCGATGAGCAGCATGGGCAACGCAATCCAGAACACGTACATGTTCAGGGTGTACACGGCGTTTGGCCCCAGTAGTCGCTGTCGTCCTACGAAAAATCCGAGACCCATCACGATGATGACGATGGCAAAGCCGGAGAGGACGTCTAGCATTCCTACAGGATAGCCACAGGGGAGTGCCCTGCCTTCACATGCATCGGTTACCCAGGGGATTAGCGAAAAGCAAAAGGGCCAAGCGCGGGAATGCGCTTGGCCCTCAATGAGACCCGAAGGTCTGCGAATTACTTGTCTACGACAATTGCCTTCGCCCACTTATCAGAGAAGCTCTGCTTTTCTGAGGAGCGGCCAATGGTGACACCCACTGCAATCATGACAATCAGGTTGAGGAAAGAACCGATTCCCGGAATCATTCCCACAACACTGCTGATCACATACCAGGAGTTACGGACGAGGGAAGCGCCATAAGTAATTGGGGAGCCATCAGCCATGGTGACGCGAGCACCAATAACCTTCTTTCCCACAGATCCACCCTGGGTAACTTCCATGATGGCGCGGTAGGCCATCCACAGCACGAGCCCGATTAGTCCGGTGGCGAGCAATGCTCCGGTCGGCTCCTCTGGAGCAACTCCATTGCTGGAAGCGTTCATGGTGGCATTGAAGAATCGGGATAGTTCTTGACCGAAGAGGAGCCACGCAATGATCGACAGAACTATCCCGAACAGAATGCTGTCCACCAGCAACCCGAGGAGACGCTTGCCTGGGCCGGGTCGGCCAGCGGCAAACTGACGGCCGTCTAGGTCATTCTGACCTGGGAAAGGCTGGTAGCCCGGGGTTTGCGCGTCCTGCTGACCCTGCACGTTCTGCTGACCATAGGCATTGTGCTGACCGTAGGCGTCCTGCTGGCCATAAGCATCCTGCTGGCCATAGGCATCCTGTTGGCCGTAGGCGTCCTGCTGGCCATAAGCATCCTGCTGGCCATAGGCATCCTGTTGGCCGTAGGCGTCCTGCTGACCGTATCCATCTTGTGGGTTAGACCCGGGCTGGCCACCATTGAAGTTATCTCCGGAATTGGGGAAGTTTGGGTAATTATTGCTCACAGCTGCTCCTTTTATTCGCATGCATTTGAGATACCCCGAGCATTCCTCGGTTTACGCGTCGTGCCCCACTGAGTATAACCACAAGAAGAAAGTCGGAGATTGAGAAAATTAATCACCCTCCACTCAATTCTTCGTTCAATGCAGATAAAGTGTGCATCCATGATGAAAACTCACAACTCCCGCATTCGTCGCGCTCTCGGCGCAGCAGCGTGCGCATCCGCCCTCACCCTTCTCGCAGCCTGTGGAAATGAGGCCCCTGAGGGGAACGAGGTGGCGTCGGAAAAAGAAAACGAACCAGCCCAGCAAGAGGTCAATCAGGAGCCTCTGCCTGCCGGTGTTGTGCCTGCTGCGCTGATCGTGAATGGGGAGGATGCGCCGGAGGGTTACAGTTATGAGCCGCCTAGTCAGGAATCGCAGGGATCGTTGGATGACCTCATGGGAGAAACTGGTCCCGAGGACGTGCCAGTGGTGGAGCCTGCTCAGTGCGCCGGTGCGATCGTGGATGGAGCTACATTCTTGGATTGGCTGTCTCGGCCATCGGAAACTACCGCGGTGGCTCACTACACCAGCACGTCGAATGAAGACGAAGGCATCCAGGTCATGCTCAGCACCGAGCCGGCAGATCCCAGCCAGTACCCCAAGGATGCGTCCGAGTGCGCAACTGCCACAAAGATCAGCAACAACGAGTATTTCCCCACCGAGAAGAAGTATGAGATCAGCCCAGCGGACATCAAGGCCGATGGCGCGGACGTGCTCTCTGCCACGCAAACAAAACTCGTGTTCAGCAAGGTAAAGGGCGAAGAGGAAACTGTCGACGGGGAGACTCTCTACGTTCTCACCGGCTCTGTGCGGGGTGCGCATTTCACCATCGCCTCCACTACGTCGCTGTCTGCTGAGGAGTTCTCCAAGTTGGCCACGGCTCAAGCACAGCGCATCTCAGAGGCACAGTAGTTGGATGCGAGCGAGAAGCCGGAGTTGGTGATCCGGCCAGAGATTCCTGCGGATCACGAGGCCGTCCATGCGCTCACCGCCGCGGCCTTTGAGCGCGAGGATGAAGCCACCTTGGTGGACGCTCTGCGCCAGGATGAGGGCTGGATCAAGGGGCTCTCGTGGGTAGCTGAGCTGGATGGTCGGATCGTGGGCCACGCCTTGGCAACCCGATGCCACATCGGTCAGACCCCGGCGCTGTGTTTGGCTCCCTGTTCCGTGCCGCCGGATCTGCAGGGGGAGGGCGTGGGTTCTTTGTGTATCGACGCCGTCATTGCCGCAGCTCAGCGCCAAGGCGAGAAGTTCATGACCGTGCTGGGGCATCCGAACTATTACCCACGCTTTGGGTTCCACGTAGATCCGCGGGTGACTCTTCCGTTTGAGGTGGACGAGGGTGCGTTCATGGTGTTGGAGCTGTCTCAGGAGCCGATGCCCGCGGGTCAGGTGAAGTACGCGGACGCGTTCGGGATCTAGCTAGGGGCTGGGGGTGGGGGTTTGGAGCGTGGGGGCTTGGAAGTGCCCGCGCCCGCACGAATGTTTAAGTAGAAAGCAGTCAAGGCCCGCATCCCCAGGAGAGGGGAGCGGGCCTTGAAAGTGTCTGTGAAACGTCTAGAGCTGCTGCTGAAAGCTAATCGCTAAAGGTTTAGCGAGCGTTGTATGGCAGCAAAGCCATTTCACGAGCGTTCTTGATTGCAGATGCAACCTCGCGCTGCTGCTTAGGAGTCAGACCGGTGACGCGGCGAGAACGGATCTTTCCGCGGTCGGAGATGAACTTACGCAGCAGAGCGTAGTTCTTGTAGTCAACCGTCTCAATGCCTTCGGCCTTGAGAGGGTTCTTCTTTGGGCGACGGGACTGCTCGAGCCGTGCCTTCTTGTGGTTGGTGCTACGTGCTTTCATGATGCAAACGCTTCCTTACCAGCTCGACTTACGAACGCCGGGAAGCTCACCGCGGTGAGCCATCTCGCGGACGCGGACACGGGACAGGCCGAACTTGCGCAGGTAACCGCGTGGGCGGCCATCGGCTGCATCGCGGTTGCGAACGCGTACGGATGCCGCATCGCGAGGCTGACGGTTCAGCTCCCACTGTGCTTCCATGCGATCCTCGTCAGAGGTGTTCGGGTTCTTGATGATGGACTTGAGCTCAGCGCGACGCTCCGCGTAGCGGGCGACGATTTCCTTGCGCTGCTCGTTCTTAGCGATCTTGGACTTCTTAGCCATAGATTATCGCTCCTCGCGGAATTCGACGTGCTTGCGGACTACCGGATCGTACTTCTTCATGGTCATGCGATCCGGGTTGTTGCGCTTGTTCTTGCGGGTGACATAGGTGTAACCAGTGCCAGCCGTAGACTTCAGCTTGATGATTGGGCGGATATCATTACGTGCCATTCTTAGATCTTCTCCCCACGGGCGCGGATCTTGGCAACGACAGACTCGATGCCGTCACGGTCAATGGTCTTGATGCCCTTGGTAGACACGTTCAAGGTGATAGAACGGCCTTCAGAGGGCAAGTAGAACGAACGACGCTGGATATTTGGGTTCCAGCGACGGCTCGTGCGGCGGTGCGAGTGGGACACAGTCTTGCCGAAGCTCGGCTTGCGTCCCGTGACCTGGCAAAATGCCGACATGGGTTTCTCCTTCCGCCTCGCAACTCATGGGCCCTTAAGGGAATGTCCAGCCGGTTAGACAGGCCGAGTGGGCATACCGAAGAGCGAGCTGCGTGGCGATGACGTTTACATAGACAACAGCAAGCGATAACCCTACCGTGCGCAATGCGGAATACCTAATTTCCTCAGGTCTCGCCAAATCTCAACTCACGCAGGGGCAATCACGGACAATTCGATGTGCTCGTGGGAGCCCCGCCAATCACGCTCTCCGAACTGCCGAGCAAAGCTTGCGAACCGGGGGAGCGGGCGTGATTTTAAATTCTCCGCAAAGGTCTGTAAGATGCTCCGAGTTGTACGTTTCCAACCCAACTCAGTCACGATCCGTGCCGGGCGGGAAAGTTTCGGTTCTTCACAGGACTTTAACTACCGCTCACCGCTTCGGAACCGGACTGATGTAACCACCTTAGGGAATAAGAAGTATGAAGAAGGAAATCCACCCTGACTACCACCCAGTGGTATTCAAGGATGCAAGCACCGGCCACAGCTTCCTCACTCGCTCTACCGCTAGCTCTTCGCGCACGGTTGAGTGGGAGGATGGCAACGAGTACCCGTTGATCGTCGTTGACGTGACCAGCGAGTCTCACCCATTCTGGACTGGCGCTCAGCGCGTCATGGACACCGCAGGTCGTGTGGAGAAGTTCCAACGTCGTTACGGCGCTGTGTCCCGCCGCAAGAAGAACACTCAGTAAAGGGAGGGTAGAAAACAATGGCAGTTCCAAAGCGCCGTCTGTCCCGCGCAAACACGCACGCTCGTCGTTCACAGTGGAAGGCTGACAATGTCGCCCTCCAGACCGTGAAGATCAACGGTGTGGAAGCTCAGATTCCTCGCCGTTTGGTCAAGGCCGCTCAGCTTGGTCTGATCGACCTGGAGAAGTAACCCTTCTCTCAATCTTCACAATTTTAACGCCGCCTCACTTCGAGGTGGCGTTATTTTTATATTGTTTCTATGTCATTTTATATAGGTTTATGTATCTAAATAATGGCGTTTAAAAATAAGAGATTCCCAAGAATTCAATGCATTTAGTATAAGTATTGCAAAACAAGTGGGACTTAATGCATTATCTTTCCGCGATAGGTGCACAATAGAGCCATGAAGATTCTTATTGCCGATGACGATCAGGCCGTTCGTGAGTCCTTGCGACGCTCCCTGATGTTTAACGGATACACGGTAGTGCTCGCTGAAGACGGTGAGCAGGCCATCCAAAAGCTGCACCAGGATATTCCGGACATTGCGATCCTGGATGTGATGGTGCCTCGCAAGGATGGCTTAGAAGTTTGCCGTGAGCTGCGCAGCAAGGGAGATGATCTGCCGATCCTCATTCTCACCGCGCGCGATTCCGTATCCGAGCGCGTGGCAGGTTTGGATGCGGGTGCCGATGATTATCTGCAGAAGCCCTTCGCGTTGGAGGAGTTGCTGGCGCGTACCCGCTCGCTGATCCGCCGTGCTGCGCGCCCAGCTATTTCGGAGGGTGCGGAAGTTGAGCCAATGCGATTTGAGGATCTATCCCTCAATCCGGAAACGCGTGAAGTAACCCGCGCCGGTCAGCCCATCAGTTTGACCCGTACGGAATTCGCACTTCTGGAACTGCTGCTTGCCAACCCCCGCAAGGTGCTTTCCCGCATCAATATTCTGGAGGAAGTGTGGGGCCAGGATTTCCCTACCTCTGGAAATGCGCTGGAGGTTTATATCGGTTATTTGCGTCGTAAAACGGAAGAACATAATGACGTTCGTTTGATCCACACCGTCCGCGGTGTGGGCTATGTTCTCCGGGAAAGCGCTCCATAGTCTTGAGCATTCCGCAGCCGCGCCAAGAACCAGCTCAGGAGATCCAGCGTTCCAAGAGGTTGATTTCCTTCCAGAGCTGGCCTTTGCGCAGCCGTTTGGCGGTGCTGACTGCCTCCGTGGTGATCATTTCCATCGCGGTGATCACCCTGGCTGCCTACACCTCGGTGAGCCAGATTCTGTACATGGATGTGGATCGCAATCTCCAGGCGCAGGCGCAACGCCTCAAGAACTTCGGCGGCGGTCAGGACCCAGACAACGCGGATGTGGAAGAGCCGTACTCGCCATTGAGCGGTGCCGCGTCAATGGGCTCCGGCGCCTTGATTATCCCGCGGGATCAGACCGGCCCAAGTGTCGAAGAGTCCGCCTACACGGATGTCCTGTACCCGGCCCAGCTGGCTGTGGTTCGGGGCGAGCAGTCATTTTCCTTCAAGACCGAAGGCAACATGCGTTACTACGCCGTGCGCGCCTCGGATGGCCGCGTGGTGGTGGTGAGCCAGGACATCGCCTTTACCTTGGAGGCGCTGCACTCGCTGCGAATCGTGTTGATCCTGGTGGGCGTGACGGGCGCGTTGGCGGCCATCATCGCTGGTCTGGCGGTCGGTTCTGCTGGCGTGCAGCCCATTGACCGCCTGCGTCGGGCTGTGAATCGCGTGGCTCTGACTGGTGAGCTGCGACAAATCCCCGTGGAAAGCAACGATGAGCTCGGCTCTCTCACCCGTTCTTATAACGAGATGACGCGCTTTGCGAGACTCCACCGAAAAACAGCGGGACCTGGTCGCAGACGCCGGCCATGAGCTGAAAACCCCGCTGACTTCCCTGCGCACCAACATCGAGTTTCTGATGATGGCATCCCGTTCCGAAACCGCTTCGCTCTCCCAGAAGGACCGGGAGGATGTGGAGCGTGACGTGGTGGCGCAGATCGATGAGATGTCTAACCTCATCGGCGACCTGGTAGATCTGGCTCGCGAAGACGCAGCTCCCGCCAAGGAGGAGATGGTGAGCCTCGAGGCAGTGTTCATGGATTCCCTGGAGAGGATCTCGCGCCGCCGCCCCGATGTTCACTTCGACATGCACCTCATCCCGTGGACCGTGGTGGGCGAGGAATTCAGCCTCAACCGCGCCATCCGCAACCTTTTGGATAACGCCGCCAAGTGGTCGCCGCCGGGCGGTACGGTGCGGGTGTGGATGGAACCCATTTTCGACGCCGAGCGCGTGGATAACCCCACGGCCGTAGAAATTCGCATTGCCGATTCCGGCCCGGGGATCCCCGAGGAGGATCGCATCAAGGTCTTCGAGAGGTTCTATCGCTCAATTCAATCCCGCTCCATGCCTGGCAGCGGGCTGGGGCTGGCCATCGTCAAGCAGGTCATCGTTCGGCATAATGGAGCCATCATTGCGGATGCTTCGGATGATGGGGGAGCATTGTTCCGAGTTGTGCTGCCGGGTAAATCTGGCAGCTAGCTGGGTTGTTGCTGGATGGCGAGCGCTGCGATTTCTCTGATTCTCGCAGAGTCTATCCAGCGAACATGACAGAAATCCGGGGGTTCACCGTGAACAATGGGGTTTACTCAAGCTTTAAACTTTTTGAAATTCAGGGATTTAGGGAAAGGACATTCGAATGAACAACGGTGTTAATGGCGCGGAGGGACAAGGGGCACAACCCGGCCGTCCGGATCAACACACGCAGGCATTCCCCGCTCCGCATTCGAATGCCAGCTGGGATGGAGTGAACCCCTCTGCTCACCCCAATGGCCCCCAGCCAGGTTCTGCCGGTTCCCGGTACTCTCAGGCGGCTGCGGGATCCGCACCACAGCAGGGTCAGCACCCAGGCCAGTTCTCCCCGCAGGGTGCCCCACAGCAGACCGGCAGCCTCGGACAGCCAGGTCACCTGGGCCAGCCCAACACACTCGGTCAACCCAACACGCAGGCTGGACTCGCCGGGGGCTACGGCGCCGGAAGTAGCTTCGGCGGGCCTCAGGCAGCCGTGAAGGCACCCAAGCGCTGGTCCACCTCAGCTCTGGCGGCGATGCTCCTTGCGGGTGCAGTCGCAGCCAGCGCCACCACCGCCGTGGTGATGGATCAAACCGGTGCTGTGGGATCCGGGAACCACTCCACGTCCTTCGACACGAGCAATTCGAGCAATAACGAAAGCGTGGCCGATCCGGTAACCCCGGGCTCCACTGAGGACATCGCCTCCCGCGTGCTTCCCTCCGTGGTTTCCATCCAAGTGAAGACCGCTCGCGGTGGTGGTGAAGGATCGGGTTCCATCTTCTCCTCTGATGGCATGATCGTCACCAATAATCACGTGGTGGCTGGCGCGGAAAACGGCGGGATCCAGGTGCGCCTCAATGATGGCCGGATTCTGCAGGCCAAGTTGGTTGCTGCGGATGCGCAGACCGATATCGCCGTGATCAAGGCCGAAGGTGCCAATGACCTCCAGCCCATTGAATTGGGCGATTCCAACGCTCTCAACGTCGGCGAATCAGTTATTGCCATCGGCTCTCCGCTGGGGCTGACCTCCACGGTGACCACCGGCATCGTCTCCGCGAAGAACCGGCCAGTCCAGGCGGGTGGCGAAAGCGGCGGCGAGGCATCCCTCATCGATGCCATTCAAACCGATGCCGCCATCAACCCCGGCAACTCGGGCGGTGCCCTGGTTGACCAGGAGGGCAAGCTGGTGGGCATCCCTTCGGTCATCGCCACGATGGGCGGCACGGGGACCGAGCAGTCAGGCTCCATCGGTTTGGGGTTCGCTATCCCGGTGAACCAGGCGAAGCAGATCGCGCAGGATCTCATTGAGAAGGGCAAGACCGAGCACCCCATCATCGGTGCCAAGATCAACACGGGATCCAGCGTTTATGGCGCCGAGATCGCGGGCGTCAATGACGGCAGCCCAGCCGATGAAGCCGGCCTGAAGGAAGGCGACGTGGTGACGCGGGTTGATGATCGCCCCGTGGAATCTGGAGTGGGTCTCATCGCGGCCATTCGCTCCCACCAGGTGGGGGATCAGGTGAAGCTGACGGTCACCAACTCCAATGGTCGGGATGAGCGCACCGTGAACGTCACGCTCTCGGCAGAGTAACCACTCGGGCGAGGCAAAAGGGGAAAGGGCGCGGCTGCGGCCCATTGGTACACCCAAAGGGGTACGGAAAGGCCGTTTATCTTTCGCGCCCGTGGTTCACGGGATACGGTGAACACACATTTATTCTCTTTTGCCATTTCTTCTGATCGGAGCCCGAGTTTATGAGCCCGCGCCAGCCGCACACTGCGCCCGAGGAAGTTCAGTTGAACGTCATGGACTCCGTAGATCCCGCAGATATTGATCGCCTGATTTCCCAGGTGCAAGAGCCCGATGACCAGGTCTTTCATCAGCTAGATATGAACTCACGCAGCAATGGGGAGCGGCGCGAGCACGCTCTCCTGCACGCGATGGTGGTCATCATCTCGGATGAAGAAAAGGGCAAGGATCAGTCCGGGGAACTGGTGACTGAGCTCCTCACGGAGGAAAACTTCCTGGTTGATGCAATCGTGCACGTTGAATCCCGCAAGTCCGCGATCCGCAAGGCCATCCAGACCGCCGTGGTGGGTGGGGCTGACCTGGTGATCACCGTGGGTGCCACGGGGCTGGGTTCTCGCGATAAAGCTCCCGAAGCGGCCCACGCGGAGATCGACCGAAAGGTGCCGGGCATCGCCGAAGCACTGCGCTCTTCCGGGCTGGCTGCCAGCTCACTGGAAGCCGGGTTGTCGCGTGGCGTGGCCGGCGTATCCGGTTCCACCGTGGTGGTTAACCTGGCCGGCACGCGCAGCGCGATCCGCGACGGCATGGCGACCCTGTGCCCATTGGTGAGGCACGTCATCGCTGACATGAATCGCTAGCGTCATCATGGGTGAGGGTGTTTCTTCTTCTCGACGCCACCCCGGCCGAGTTCCGCGTCGAACCTTTGGCTCGCTGGGGGCGGCCAACGAGGATGCGAAGCTTTCCTCTTTTCCGGTTGAGCCGGAAGATAAAAATATCCCGGAATCGGCCGATGAAGAAGGCCGAAACCGGGATGATTTTTGGGAGGAACAGCGTCCTCCGCACTACTAAGTATTAGTTAGCGGTGTGCTTGCCTGGTGCCAGGGGATCAACGGTGTTGTTGAGTGCCTGGTCAGCAGCGGAGTTGGTGCCGAAGTTAGAGTTGCCAGCGCCCTGGGTCTTGAGCAGGTCGCGGATCTCAGCCAGCAGTTCCAGATCGGTCTGGCCGGCTTCTTCAGGCTGGATGCCCTTGCGGCGAGCCTGAGCTTCAGCGAACTTGTTCATTGGGGCAACCATCAGGAAGTAGATGACTGCAGCCACGATGAGGAAGTTGATGATTGCGGAGATGATGCTGCCCAGGTCGACGAAGGTCGCTGAGTTGCCTTCGCGGAGGTGGAAGCCGAGTCCCACATCTGGGCTGCCACCGAGAGCGGCGAGCAGAGGCTCAACGATGCCGGAGGTGAAGGCGGTGATGATGGCGGTGAATGCAGCACCGATGACCACTGCGACAGCCAACTCGATGACGTTGCCGCGCATGATGAAATCTTTAAAGCCCTTGAGCATGGAAATTATCCTTCTGTGAAGTGTTTTTGGATGAGATTGGAATCTACCATCCGAAACAAACGTATTAAACTATTTCAGAATTGCACTGTAGCCATTTTGAGTGATCACTGCGGGAACGCGTAGGTCCCACGGCTCAGTGGGCACTCTGGTGAGGTACTCGCGATGGTCTAAGATCGCACAAACCTCTGTATCGGTGGATAACTCCCCGATGTTACGGTCATAGAACCCGCCCCCTTGGCCGAGGCGAAATCCCTGCTCATCAACGGCGAGCGCAGGAATGAGGAATTGTTCCACTTCTTCGGGGAACCGTGGGTCGGCAGGCCCCATGGGTTCAGTGATACCGTAGGTGCCTGTGGAAACGTGGCCATCGTAGAGACAAAATTCCAAGTTGCGGGTGCCGGGAACCACGCGTGGAAGCAAAAACTGTATTCCTGCTTCGTGTAATCGGGGGATCAATTCCGGGCCACCGGGCTCTCCCGGAAGCGGCCAATATGCCGCGACCACTCGAGCCTGCCGGGTAGCGAGGTGCTTAAGAACGTGCTCCAGAATTTGCGAGTCCCACTGCTCGCGCGTGGCCTGGGGGAGGCGGGCGCGCTCAGCGCGGATGCGCGCCCGCAATTCCCGCTTGCTTTCCGCGGGATCAGAAGGGGGAGGATCTGCCGGAAAATCTTTCACTTGTGCATCCTTCACATATCGCCCTTCACATATCGCTGAGCCTCCCGATGAGCGGGAGAAAGCCGGGGGACTACTACGGCACGCAGTAGATCCGGGATCCAACTATCGGTGCAATATTAGCGGTAGTATCTCCGCATGACTTCCGACCAACAACCGATCGCCGGACTGCGCACAGTAGTTGTACCCGCAGCCGGTCTAGGCACTAGATTCCTCCCCGCCACAAAGACGGTGCCCAAGGAATTGCTCCCCGTGGTGGAAACCCCGGGAATTGAACTCATCGCTCGTGAGGCAGTAGCTGCTGGAGCTGAACGGCTCGCAGTGATCACCGCCCCGAAGAAGCAAGGGGTGATGGGCCACTTCGCCACCGATGAAGAGCTCGAAGCCACCTTGGAAGCCCGCGGCAAGGATCTGCAGCTGCGCCGGGTGCAGGGCGTGAAGGGAATGATCCGCGCTCAGGCTGTGGAGCAGGAAAAGCCCCTGGGCCTCGGCCACGCGATCGGCCTGGCAGAACAGGTTCTGGATGATGACGAGGATTGCTTCGGTGTCATGCTCCCGGATGACCTGGTCTTGCCCTTCGGCGTGATGGAGAAGATGCAGGCAGCCCGCGCGGAATTCGGCGGATCCATCCTGTGTGCTTTCGAAGTTCCCGAGGAAGATGTCAGCAATTACGGCGTTTTCGACGTGGAAGAAGTTGGCCGCGAGGATGTTCGTCGGGTCACCGGCATGGTGGAAAAGCCAGATGTGGCGGATGCCCCCAGCAACCTGGTGGCAACTGGTCGTTATCTTCTGGATCGGAAGGTCTTCGACGCCTTGCGTCGGACCGAGCCTGGCAAGGGCGGTGAAATTCAGATCACCGATGCCATCGAGCTGATGATCAAGGAAGGCCACCCCGTGCACATCGTGGTGCACGATGGATCTCGCCACGACCTGGGCAATCCCGGCGGTTACATCCGCGCGTGCGTGGATTTTGCCCTGCGTGATGACACCTACGGCCCGTCTTTGCGTCGGTGGTTGGAAAACCGCATTGAAGAATCCGATGACAAAGCCGTGGTCAGCGGCCTCAAGCTCCCCAAATAACCGCTCGCAATAACAGCGCTCAGTTAAAGCACACCTAGCGATAGTTTCAGAAAGGTAAGTGGCACCGTGAGATCAGTTGAGGAGCAACTCGCTCTGATCACTGCTGCGGCCGTGACCCCGGAGCCCGTACGCATCGCTATTTCTGAGGCGCTCGGTTTGCGCTGTGCTGAGCAGGTGGAGGGTGCAGAGCCCATCCCCGGTTTCGATCAGGCTGCGATCGATGGCTTCGCCGTGCGCTCGGTGGATATCCGGCAGGCTCTGGAATCTTCTCGACGCCAACCCGCCGCCCCCTCTGATACCGAAGAAGAACCACCGCGCGAAGCCCAGAGTGCGCGCCCGGTGTTGCCCATCGTCGGTGAGGTCACTGCTGGTTCTCACCGGCCGGTGCGATTGCAGCCACGACAGGCCGTGCGGGTGCATACCGGCGCGCCGCTGCCCACGCTCGCAGATGCAGTAGTTCCACTGGATTGGGCGGACGTGCAAGGGCGTCGAATGGAACCGCTCGAGCTCGTTCAGCCGGGCCAGTTTGTGCACCGCAAGGGCTCTGACGTGCAGCCCGGCGACGTGGTGGTGGAGCAAGGTGCTGTCATCGGTGCTGCTCAGGTGGGCCTGCTGGCCGCGGTGGGTCGATCCAAGGTGCTGGTCTACCCGCGCCCGCGCCTGTCCATTCTTAGCTTTGGTCCGGAGCTGCTGGATATCGACCGCGAGCCCGGCTTGGGTCAGGTTTATGATGTGAACTCCTATGCGCTGGCTGCAGCTGGCCGCGAAGCGGGTGCAGAGGTGCACCGCATCGGCATCATCAGCGGCGAGCCGCGGCGTCTGCAAGACACCATCGAAGGACAACTGCTGCGCTCGGAAATCGTGGTGATCAGCGGTGCCGTCGGTGGCGAGTCTTCCGATCGCTTGCGGGAGGTGCTCAGCGAGCTCGGTGAGATGGAGATCTCCCGCGTGGCCATGCACCCGGGTTCAGTTTTGGGCTTTGGACAGCTGGGGCCGGATAAGGTACCCACCTTCCTGCTCCCCGCCAACCCATCAGCGGCGTTGGTGGCCTTCGAGGTGATGGTCCGCCCATTGATTCAGCTCATCCGTGGGCAGCGTCAATCCGGGCGTCGAATCATTCAGGCCCGCAGCATCGCCAGCATCGAGTCTGCTGCCTACCGTCGTGGCTTTGTGCGCGGTCAGCTGATGCGCGCACGAGACACCCGTGAATTTCTGGTGGATCCCCTCGGCGCCAGTGCCGGTAGTGGCGAACCGCTGCACCTTTTGGGGAGCCACGGCCAGGCGAATTGCCTGATCATTATTCCCGCCGATGTGGTGCATGTGGCGCCTGGTCAGGTGGTCGATGTGATGTTTCTCTCGCACCGCTCATAAGGGTGAAAAATGCGGCTGATTAATGGTTTTCTTGAATTGATGCCTTTGTAGGATTAACCCAGTGGGAAAGACTTCCCGGATCGAATGGAAATGAAACGTTGATCAGACAGACTAGGTCTGGCTGGCCATTTGGTACAGCCGCCGTGCTTACCAAGGGCGGCGAGGGGCCACAGGTCCGCTTGCGCTCTTTGTCACGTAAGGACGGCGCGGAGTGGCGTCGGCTTCGGATTAAGGACGAGGACGCGCTGCGCAAGGTGGAGCCGACCGTAGATTCGGATTGGGCGGAAGCACATTCGCAGGCGCAGTGGCGCAAGACGTGGGGCAACCTCAAGGGCGTGGCCAAGCAGGGCACGGTGGTGCCGGCTGCCATCGAAGTTGACGGCAAGTTCGCTGGTCAGCTGACCTTGGGAAACATCCAGCACGGCATTGTGTCCAGTTGCTGGGTGGGCTACTGGGTGTCCTCGGAGCAGACGGGCAAGGGTGTGGCCACGGCTGCGCTGGCCTTGGGCGTGGATCACGCCATGCGCGTCCTGGGATTGCACCGCGTGGAAGCCACCGTGATGGAGGACAACGAATCCTCCCGCGCCGTGTTGAAAAAAGCGGGTTTCCGCACTGAAGGCGAGCTGAAGCGAAACCTGCACATCAACGGCGAATGGACCGATCACCTCCTGACCGCGGTGACGCGGGAGGAGCTTTATGACGAGGAAACTCGAGGCCTGGTGGATCGCATGGTGAAGGACGGCAAGCTGGTCTACGTGGCCCCTTCCGAGCGGAAAACTGAGAGCTAGCCTGGCTTTTCTTGCGCCCACTGCAATTCCTTCGGCGTGGCAGGGGCGTGTCACTGCCTATCAGGGATACCTTGGGTATCAATTCATTTTGCAGTTCATAATCTTTGGGAGGGCACCTCGTCGTGGCCGGTTCTTTGTTGCTCATTGCTGTCGTTTGGATTGTGCTGCTCGCACCGCTTCTGCTCCGTAACCAGTCGCCCGTGCGTCGCACTGCCAAGGCGCTGACCGAAACGCGCGTCCTGCACAAGGGCGGCGAGTCCTTGCAGCGCAAAAAGCGCCTCACCCCTGCGGTGGAGAGCTTTCAATCCGCCGACATCGATGAGGAATTGGAGCTGGTGGAAGCCGAGCCAGAGTTCTTCTTGATTGACGACGCCGATGATTCCCGCCCGCTGACCCTCAAGGATCGTGCCGCGAAGTCCGGACGGAAGAAGTCCACTGACGCGGTTGAATCTGTGGCCTCTGAGAGTACCGCCGAGGCGGAGATCGTGGACGCAGAGGTTGTGGACGCGGCTGAAGCTGAGACTGCAACAGACGAGACCGCCGATACCCAGCTGGATGCGATTGCGGAAACCATCGACGGCGAGGTCGTGGAAACCGCAGACGCAACCCCGAGCGAAGTGGCCGCTGGAGCAGAGGCCGAAGAACCTGCTCCAGCCGTAGCTCACGCTTCCCCGGTTAGCCGCGCGGAATCCTACGATGACACGGATACCGGATCCTTCCGCCCCGTCCGTCTGGTGGAAGACTCAGCGGACAACTCAGCGGAAGCTGAAGAAGCAGTCACTGCCCGCCCACAGGTGGTAGAGATTTCCACCGCATACTTCCGCGGCTCTGACCTCGACCCACAGGTCAAGGTGGAAGAGGACGAGGTGAGCGTCGAAAAGGGCGAAAAGGAAGCCGCCGCACATGCCACCGCAGTAGCGGAGCAGATCCGCGAAGAACAAGAACAGGGCAGCGTAGAGCTGGACGAAGAGGACATGCGCTACCTGGCCTCCCGCAAGGGCCGTGGCGTGTATGACCCGGTAGCTTCTCAGCAGGCGGCGATGCGTCGTCTGCGCAGGCGCAAGCAGGTGCTGCTGGCATTGCTGGTGCTGTGCGTGCTCACGGGCATCGCTGGCGTGATCTGGGGTGGCTTGAGCTGGATCGCCACCGTAGCGGCAGTGGGCTTCACCGTGTTCTATCTGTACTCCTTGCGCCGCAGTGCGATCGAAGAGGCGAAGACTAGGCGCCGCCGGATCGCCCGCATGCGTCGTGCACGGTTGGGTGTGCGTAATACCGAAGATGGGGAATTGGGTGTGCCTGATCGCCTTCGCCGCCCCGGTGCGGTGATCGTGGAGGCGGATGATTCTGACCCTGATTTCGAACACCTCGATTATCTCGACGCCGCCGATTACTTCGGTGACTTTGAGGACCTGGTGGAGCATGATTCCCGGCAGCGTATCTACGCCGTCTAGCACCTAAGCACGAGTGATGAATCACCAAGTATTACGCGATGGCGTGTTGCTGCTTCTGCGGCTGGCACTGGGGGTCATTGCCATTGCTCACGGATGGAACCGCGTATTCCAGCAGGGCATGGATGGGGGCACGGGGACTATTGAACTCTTCCGCGCCGCGGGTGCTCCAGCGCCTGGCGTGCTGGCGTGGCTGACCGCCGGAGTGGAGATGCTCGGTGGAGCCATGGTGGTGGCAGGTTTGTTGACCACAGCAGCGGCTGGCGCACTGGCGCTGGTTACCGCGGTGAGCTTCTACTTTTTCCACATGAGCAATGGATTCTTCGCGGTGAATAACGGCATGGAGCTCCCGCTGCTAATCATCGTGTGCTGCCTGACTATTGTGGTGTTTGGCGCCGGACGGGCCAGCTTGGATAGAGCCCTTTCCCGCTTCGCCTGAGCAGGGAGGACATAAAAGGGTATGGATTGTGATGCAGTGCGCGTGGCGATGTCCGCACGTTTGGACGGCGAATCCTCCGAACTCCCCGAAGATGTAGTGGAAGCCCACGTTGCCGGTTGCCCGGAATGCCAACGATGGTTCGCTACCGTCTCCACGCTGGGGCGGCAGCTGAAATTCAATCTTGCACCAGAAGCAGCCTCATCCACCTCGGGGGAGGACGCGGCTGCTCGGCTGCTCGGAGCCTCCCAGGATTTCCCACAGGTCACGGGTCAGCTGCGGGCTCGTTCTTTGCCCCTGGTTTTCGCCCGCCTAGCTTTGGCAGCACTGGCGATTGTGTTCCTGGTGTGGGCGGGTGTCCTGCTCTTTGGCCCCGCGCTGGGCGTGGGTTTGCCGGGCGAGGCGGAGTCCGTTAGCAGCGCGGAAGATGCATTCGTCAACCGCTTGATCATGGATGCTGCCACCACCCGCTTCGCACTGGGCGTGGGACTGGGATGGGCCGCATTCCGCCCCAAGACTGCTGCCGCTCTGTTGCCGGTGTATCTGGCCACCTGGGCCTTCGGCGCGGGTATTGCCACCCGAGATGTGGTGATGGGCTTGGTGGGTCCCACTGTGGAACTGCCAGCGGTGGTGGGAAGCCTGGTGCTGCACTTGATCGCAGTGGTTGCACTCATCACGTGTTGGCTGGCTCGCCTGCATGCGGTGACCCCGCTCAAGCAGTATTGGCGCCTGCTTACTGCCCAGCCGATGAGCTTCTCTGTCTCTGACGTGGAGCGTCATTCCACGTTCCGGCCGGGTGACTAAAACACCGGGGGTTAGGCCCAGAGTTTAAGCCCAGCAGTTAGGCCCAGCTGGGCAACCACATGCGGGAAAGCCAGTCGTTATTCGACATGGGCATGCCGGAATACATCGGCAGGAAGAACAGGAAGTTCCACACGCAGAACACCACATACGCGATCACCAGAAGCTGCCCGGTGTGCTGGCGCAGTAGCGTGACAGCTTGGTACTGCGAAGCGGGTTCTTCCGCGCTGGCTAACCGCCACGTGCTCAGCTGACCCAGAGCCAATGCCAGCGCGATGACCAAGAAGGGTGCCAGGTTCACTGCGTAGAAGAGGTACATCTGCCGATCCATGGCCAGCAACCAGGGCAGGAATCCGGTGGCAAAACCCACCACGGGGATGGCCCATCGGCCATCGCGCCTGATGATGAGGCACCACAAACCCCACAGCAGAACGGGCACGCAAGGCCACCAAATTGCTGGAGTGCCGAGGAGCAGCACCACGTGGCGGATGCCTTCAGAATTAGCTCCCGGGTTGTAGTACATGAGCCCGCGGGAGCTCACCAGCCACGACCACGGTTTGGATTCCCACGGGTGAATGTGGCCTGCGGAATTGGTCAGTTCTGTGTGGAACTTCAGCACGGAATAGTGGTAGTAGATGAAATTCTCCACGGATTGCGGCAGAAAGTTCACCAGTGGGCCGATCGCGAAGTCCTTGGCCTGCCCGGATTCCAGAGCATGGCGATACACCGAGGAATCATTCGCGAACCACGCGCGGAAGGTAGCAAAGTAAATGCTCACGGGCAGGATCACCACGGAGGCGAAGGCAGACACGCTATCCAGCAGCAACGTGCCCTTGAACGGCTGGAATACGCCGAAGCGTCGGCGTCGAGCAAAATCCGAAACCACCAGAGCCACCCCAGCGAAGGCCAGGTAGTACAGCCCAGACCACTTCACCGCCAGGCTCAGCCCCAGGGCGATGCCCATGGCGAAACGCCACCAGCGAAAGCCCATCCGTGGCCCCAGGGGGAAGAGGAACATCCGACGTTCGCGCAGCACCGTGGTGAAACGCGTTTCCATCTGCTCGTGATCCCGCACCGCGCAATAGGCCGCGGCCACCACGAACAGGGTTTGGGTGTGATCCAGCATTCCGGAGCGGCCAGTGACAAAGAGGATGCCTTCCGAAAGCGCCAGGATCCCGGCGAGCAGTCCCACCCAATCGCTCCGGGAAATCCGTCGCGCGATTGCGGCAATCAGCACGATGGTGAGGATCGAAAGCAGCGCAGTACTCACGCGCCAACCAAAAGGGGAGTAGCCGAAGACCGCCATGCCCAGGGACTGCAATTGCTTGGCCAGCGGTGGGTGAACCACCAGACCGAATCCCGGGTTGTCCTCAATGCCGCCGATCAGCAACCCGCTGTAACCCCGCAGGATCTGCCAGGCCTGCGGCACGTAATGCTTCTCATCGAAGACCGGCGTGCCCGCATCAGTGGGAGCATTCAAACCGGGCAAGCGCAGCGCCGCGCTCATGATCGCCAAAGCCACGAGGATCACTCGCCACCGGGTCCAGCTCAAGGCCGAGTGCATCTTTCCCCGCGCACGCACCGGGACTTCCCCGCGGGAGGGAGAGGCGGATGCTGGGTGGGGTGGAGTCTTCGTGGCGATAGGCACGGTGCCTTACTTTAATTGACTGCCCGGGCTGTGACGTACTTTAGAGTTCATGGAAAGTTTGTTTGCCGCTGCAGCTGCTCGTCGCCCACTCCCGGATGGCGGAATCATCCTGGCGGCCACTCCGCTGGGAGACCCGCACGATGCGTCCATCCGGCTCATCGATGCCCTCAGCAGCGCGGATGTCATCGCCGCCGAGGACACCCGGCGAACCCGCGCGCTGGCCGATGCCCTCGGTGTGCAGATCCAAGGCCAGGTAGTCAGCAACTTTGATCACAATGAATCGGATCGCGCCGGGCAGCTGGTGGAGTTCGCACGCAACGGCAAGCGGGTGCTCGTGGTCACCGATGCTGGCATGCCGTCGGTCTCCGACCCCGGCTTCCCCGTGGTGCAGGCCGCGTACGCAGCAGGAGTACCGGTGACGTGCTTGCCGGGCCCATCGGCCGTGCCCACCAGCCTCGCCCTCTCCGGTCTGGGCGTGGGTAAGTTTGCGTTCCTGGGATTCGCCCCGCGCAAGGACGGCGCGCGCCGCGCGTTCTTCTCTTCTTTTCTCGACGCCACCCACGCCACCTCATTCTTTGAATCTCCGCACCGGCTGGCCGATACCTTGGCGATCGCCGCTGAAGTATTGGGCCCGCAGCGCCAAGCCGCCGTGTGTCGCGAACTCACCAAGCGCTACGAAGAGGTTCGCCGGGGGAGCCTGCCCGAGCTCGCTGAGTGGGCTGCGGGTGGTGTGAAGGGAGAAATCAGCGTGGTGATCGAGGGGAGCTCCGGGGCGGGAGAGGTTGACGTCGAAAAGCTGGTGGAAGAAGCCGAAGAAAAGGTTTCCGCAGGGCACAGGCTCAAAGATGTCTGTGGGGAAATCGCGGCGCGCACGGGTGCCAGCAAGCGGGAGCTCTATGAAGCGGTATTGGAATCTCGCAATTCATAAGCGCGAAAAACGCCGTCGATATGAAAACTTTATAAAAACTTTATGTTTGGACGTTTCCACCATCTGACCAGTGGGAATCCCTAGATGGTTATGAAATTAACTGCGTGAAACATGTGAAAACGCTGGTAGCCCGTTTGTAAAGGCTCGGAGCAGCGCGCAATGTAGACACAATGACAGACCTTCAAGTGAATACTGACCAGTACGAAAGCGAGGCAGAGCGGGACGACGCGCCAATGAATTGGCCCGTCACCATCTCCGCCGGCGCCTTGGTGCTCATCGTGGTGCTCTGGGGACTGCTCGCTAAGGATTCCTTCGCGAGCGTATCCAATGCTGCCCTTTCCTTCGTGAGAGACGACTTCGGATGGTTGTTCATGATCGCGGGAACCGTGTTCGTGGGCTTCATCCTCTTCGTGGCTTTCAGCAAGTACGGACACATCCGCCTGGGCAAGGCCGATGAACGCCCGGAATTCTCCACCATCAGCTGGATCTCCATGATGTTCGCTGCGGGCATGGGCATTGGCCTGATGTTCTACGGCACCACCGAGCCGCTGACCTTCTTCCGCGACGGCGTGCCGGGACGGGAAGCTGAAGACGCTGGAGCGGCATTCGCCTCCACCATCTTCCACTGGGGATTGCACCCATGGGCGCTGTACGCAATCGTGGCTCTGGCCATTGCGTACTCCTCCTACCGCTTGGGCAACAAGCAGCTCCTGAGCGCTGCGTTCATTCCGCTGATCGGCCGCAAGCGCGCCGAGGGAATTCTGGGCACCATCATCGACGTGCTGGCAATCTTCGCCACCGTGTTCGGTACCGCAGCTTCTCTGGGTATCGGTGCCCTGCAGATTCGCTCTGGCCTGGAGGTCAATGACTTCATCAGCAGTGGCAGTGGAATGGGCATCGTCATCGCCATCATCGTGGTGCTGGGCGTGTGCTTCATCCTCTCCGCATTCTCCGGCGTGGGCAAGGGAATTCAGTACCTCTCAAACGCCAACATGGTGCTGGCGCTGATCCTCGCGATCTTCGTGTTCATCGTTGGCCCCACCGTCGTGATCCTGAACTACATCCCCGCGTCCCTGGGCAGCTACCTCGACGAGTTCTTCGAGATGGCATCCCGCACCTCTAACTCCGGTGAGGAAACCGCCACCTGGCTGAATTCCTGGACCATCTTCTACTGGGCATGGTGGACCTCCTGGTCCCCATTCGTGGGCATGTTCGTCGCCCGCATCTCCCGTGGCCGTACCATCCGCGAGTTCGTGATCGTGGTGCTGCTGGTTCCCACCCTGGTGTCCGTGGTGTGGTTCTCCATCTTCGGTGGCTCTGCCATTCACCTGGAAAAGATCGGCCAGTCCATCTGGGGCGATGGTGACTCCACCGCGCAGCTGTTCACCCTGCTGCACCAGTTCCCAGCGGGAACCGTGATGAGCGTCGTGGCCATGGCTTTGCTGGCAACCTTCTTCATCACCTCCGCGGACTCCGCATCCACCGTGATGGGATCCATGTCCCAGAACGGCCGACTCACCGCATCCCGCATGGTCACCGTGCTGTGGGGACTGCTCACCGCGCTGATTGCCATCGTGATGCTCACCACCGGTGGAGAGGATTCTCTGAGCAATCTGCAGAACCTCACCATCATCGCCGCCAGCCCATTCGTGTTGATCATCATCGGCCTGTGCTTCTCGATCGTGAAGGCACTAGGCAATGATCCAGCGCTCATCGATGAGAAGCTGGCGCGTCAGGCATCCCTCAAGGAGGCGCACGAGCGCCGCGTTGGAGGCCATGGGGATTCTCGAGGCGGCGCGCGACGGAAGCAATTCCGCGCGGGCACTCTGAACAGCTCCATGACCACTGCCTCCGGTGCGCCTGCGGTTCCGATTCACGATATCGACGCCGAAGATTCAGTCATCGGCGTGATTGAAGTGTCCGATATTCAGGACATCATGGACCAAACCCACGATGACGCGACTGGGGTAACTCGCGAGAACGCTCGCGGCAATGATCGCAACAGTGCTCGCGGCACCGCCAAGCCGGCTGCTGAAGATTCCTAAGGGGTCTTCATCATCCGGTGCTGGCCGGAGATGTTGAGTTCCAGGACATCTGCGATGGTGAACCTATCGAGATCTGCATAGAACTTCTCCTCGGCATCCGTGAGGATGCTGCGGAAGTGGTCTTTCTTCTGTGCAGATCCTTTTGGTGTCAGGGGCTCGATATAACGAGTGACCTGAAAGTCCTGGCCTTCGAGATGACGGATGAGCTGACCTAGGGGGCAGCGCAATCCTCCGTTGACGATATGGATTCCGCCGGAGCGACCACGAGCGGACTTCACAATCCCGATATCCACCAGGCGCGAAATCAGCTTGGCCACATGCGTGGGGGAAGCATCCAGGGCTTCAGAAATTCCTGCCGCGGTGAGCCGAGTGGAATCTGAGGCCTCCGCCTGCTGGCGGGAAAGCTCTGCAACGATTTGCAGTCCAAGATTTGTCGAACGTGAGAAATGCACGGTTTCCTTCATGGAAAAAGGGTGGATGTCCAGCGCATAAGTGACCCGCGGTCACGTGTGCTGGGAGCAGCAGACAAATGCAAACTTTACACTAAGGTTTCATTTCTTGGAAAAAATTCGTGCAGACTCCGGAAAACTCATACCGGGTGGTTTCTGCACTGGGGTGCGTATTTCCTCGGCGTCGAAAATAGAATGCGCAGGTGAATGCTAGCGACCCTAAAATGCACTGCGGTGTAACCCCCGTATTGGGGCAAAAGTGGGGATTTTTGTTTTTCCATTTCCACGCAATTACGCGGAATGTGAGCAAAATTACTTATTCATGGGCGTTGCCGCTGCCGAAGGTGCCCAGGTTCCACTTCTGTCCTGCTCATCTAATACTGTGTAGTGCATGACAAAACGCGTTCTCACCTCTGTCGCTTGGCCTTATGCAAACGGCCCCCGCCATATCGGTCACGTGGCTGGCTTCGGAGTCCCCTCTGATGTCTTCGCGCGCTACCAGCGCATGGTGGGCAGCGAGGTTCTCATGGTCTCCGGTACCGATGAGCACGGCACCCCGTTGCTGGTGCAAGCGGAGAAGGAAGGGGTGAGCGTCCAGGAGCTCGCGGATCGCTACAACCGCATCATCGTGGAAGATCTCGCCGGTCTGGGCTTGTCCTATGATCTGTTCACGCGAACCACCACGCGCAACCACTATGCAGTGGTGCAGGAGCTGTTCCGGGGTCTCAATGACAACGGCTACATGGTCAAGGAAACCACCCGCGGCGCCATCAGCCCATCCACCGGCCGCACGCTGCCGGATCGCTACATCGAGGGCACCTGCCCAATCTGTGGAGCCACCGACGCCCGCGGTGACCAGTGCGATACCTGCGGCAACCAGCTGGACCCAGCGGACCTGATCAACCCCCGCTCCAAGATCAACGGTGAGACCCCCGAGTTCGTGGACACCGAGCACATCATGCTGGATCTGCCAGCCCTCGCGGGCGCGCTGCAGGAATGGCTGCACCAGGTGGATGATTGGCGCCCCAACGTGCTCAAATTCTCCCTCAACCTGCTCAAGGACGTGCGCCCGCGCGCGATGACCCGCGATATCGACTGGGGCATCCCCGTTCCCATGGAGGGCTGGCAGGACAACAACGCGAAAAAGCTCTATGTGTGGTTCGACGCCGTGGTCGGCTATCTTTCTGCGTCTATCGAATGGGCCTGGCGCACCGGCGACCCAGAGGCGTGGCGGAAGTGGTGGAATGACCCAGAGGCCCTGAGCTACTACTTCATGGGCAAGGACAACATCACCTTCCACTCCCAGATCTGGCCAGCGGAACTGCTGGGTTATGCCGGTGTAGGAATCAAGGGTGGCAAGCCTGGTGAGCTGGCCGATCCCGCGCTGAATCTGCCCACCGAAGTGGTGTCCTCGGAATTCCTCACCATGTCCGGTTCCAAGTTCAGCTCTTCCAAGGGCGTGGTGATTTATGTGCGCGATTTCCTCCGGGAATTCGGACCGGATTCCCTGCGCTACTTCATTGCGATGGCTGGCCCAGAGAACACCGATACGGACTTCACGTGGGATGAGTTCGTGCGCCGCATCAACGGTGAACTGGCCAATGAGTGGGGCAACCTGGTGAACCGCACCGTGTCGATGGCGCACAAGAACTTTGGAGAGGTGCCCACCCCGGGAGAATTCACTGCGGAGGACAAGGCGCTGCTGGACGAAGCTGCCAAGGCATTTGATCTGGTGGGGGCATCTCTGGAGAAGTCACGCTTCAAGGCGGGCATCACCGAGGCGATGCGCATCGCTGGACGGGCGAACCAGTACATCGCGGCAATGGAGCCATGGAAGCTGGCCAAGGATGAGTCCCAGCGCGAGCGCCTTGCCACGGTGCTTTACGTGGCTCTGCAGATCGTCTCCGATGTGAACACCCTGCTCACCCCTTACCTGCCGTTCAGCGCGCAGAAGATCTTTGAGACCCTCGGTGGAGAGGGCATTTGGGCAGCACAGCCGAAGATCGTGGACGTCACCGATGATTCCCCACTGGAGCCGGTGGGTGCTGGCCTGCCCGAGGCAGGACGCACTTACCCCGTGATCATGGGCGATTATGTGAACCAAAAGGCTGCATGGCAGCGCTTCGACCTGGTTCCCGGAACTCCGCTGTCCAAGCCACAGCCATTGTTCCCCAAGCTGGATCCTGAGCTGGCAGTCACTGGCCCGGAGTGGGCACCGGTACCCGAGAGCTGATCCGCTAGGTTGGGGGAATGGCTAAGAAATCCCGCCCCAAAGCAACCCCACCAGAAAAGCTCTACCCGCTTTTCGATTCGCACACGCACCTCTACGCGGCATACCGCAAAGGTGCTGGCACTGGTGAAACTGGTGCGAGTGATGATGCTGCCCAAGAAGCTGCCGAGCTCACCTATGAGCAGGCAGTGCGCAACCTGATGGAGCGGGCTGCAGGTTCCGGCTTGGCGGGCGTGTGCACCATTGGCGATGGCATGGACGAAACCGAACGCGCCCTGGAGGCTGCGTACTTTCACCCTCGCGTGTGGGCAGCGTGTGCCATTCACCCCACCCGCGCGCATGAACTGGATAGCGCAGCCCGGGATCGCCTGCAGGAGATGGCCCAGGACCCGCGATGCGTGGCAATCGGGGAGACCGGCCTGGATGCCTACTGGCTGGATAAGGATGAATCCACCCCGTCCATGGAGGTGCAGGAAGAGGCTCTGCGCTGGCACATCGACCTGGCCGTAAGCTCGGGCAAGCCACTGATGATCCACAACCGCGAAGCAGATGCGGATTTGCTGCGCATCCTGGCGGATGCCCCGCAACCCAGCAATGTGATCCTGCACTGTTTTTCCTCCCCACTGGATGTGGCCAAGGAAGCGCTGGACCGCGGGTGGATTCTTTCCTTCGCGGGTAACTCCACGTTCAAAACCAATGTGGAATTGCGCGAGGCAGCGCGGATCGCCCCTGCGGAGCAGATTCTCATCGAAACCGATGCTCCGTTTATGACCCCAGAGCCCTTCCGCGGTCAGCGTAATGAGCCCAGCTACGTGGGCTACACCGCGCGGGTCTTGGCAGACGTGCGCGATATGAACGCTGCAGCTTTCGGGCAGCAAGTTACGGATAACGCGCTGCGCATCTTTGGCTTGGGTGAATTGGCCGAGCTCGGGTGAATTGGCCGAGCTCGGGTGGATTAACTGGCGTGGGGGAGTAGCACACGCATGTGATCCGTGATGCAACTGTTATGAAACGCGGTTCACTGTGACTGTTGTGCGCTGGAGTGTGCAGCAGTTATCTGTTGTGGCGAAGTATCGACGCAGATGGGGGCAAGTTTTGTGATTCGCACAACAAAAACCCGAAGATTTTGGACGTAACCGTTTCGTTATCGTATTGTGATAAACGGTTTAAGATGACCACCAGTACTTCAGGCTGAAACTTCGGTCTGGATGAGGTGGGCGTCGAAATAGAAGACAAACAAATCTGGGTACCCGGCTAATCCACGGCCGAGTGCAACTGAGAGGCAAAATCCGCGTGTCACCAAAGAAAAAGTCCAGCCTGCACCGCATCAACCACACCAACTCCACCCCGCTGCGTTTGGCGACCGGTGGCATGCTGGCGACTCTGGTCGTCGGCGGCGGTGCAGCTGTGGCCACGCAAAAGGACGTCACCCTTGACGTCAACGGCAAGATCATCCAGACCTCCTCCATGTCCTCCGACGTAGAAGGCGTGCTGGATTCTGCCGGTGTGAACGTGGGCGATTCCGACCTCATCACCCCAGCGCTCGGCGAGACCGTGGGCGATAGCGACACCATCACCGTGCGCTCCACCCGCCAGGTCAACGTCATCATCGATGGCAAGCCCAGCGACGTAGACACCACTGCCCTGACCGTGGGCGACCTGCTGGATCAGCTGGGTCGCGGTGGCGCGAAAGATTCCATCTCCACCGGTGTGAACCAGTCCATCCCACTGGACGGCATGGATCTGGAGATCGCCACCAATAAGAACTTCACCATCAACGACGGTGGCAAGGATGGCCGCATGAGCCTCCCAGCCGCCACCGTGGGTGACATCTTCAAGCTCCGCGGTACCCCGCTGGGCAAGGATGACCGCGTGGTTCCTTCCGCCGAGACTCCACTCACCGAGGGCATGCATGTGGATGTTTTCCGCGTGACCACCAAGGATGACATCAAGGAGCAGGAGATTGCTGCTCCAGAAAAGATCGTCCAGGATCCTGAGGCTCCAGAAGGCGAAACCACCGTTGTCGAGCCAGGCGCTGCCGGTCGCGAGCGCGTGACCTTCAAGATCCGCCAGGAAAACGGCCAAGAAGTGGCCCGCGATATCACCCACCGCGAGGAGCTCCAGGCTCCTAAGGAGCGCGTCATCCGCGTGGGCACCAAGGCTGCTGCAGCCCCTGCCGCTCCAGCAGGTGCAGCCGCTCCTTCCGTATCCAACGGATCTGTGTGGGATCAACTGGTGCAGTGTGAGGCCACCGGCAACTGGGCCATCAACACCGGCAACGGATTCTACGGTGGCCTGCAGTTCACCCAGCAGACCTGGGAAGGCTTCGGCGGCACCCAGTACGCACCGCGCGCTGACCTGGCTTCCCGCGAGCAGCAGATCGCGGTAGCCGAGAAGGTGCAGGCTGCCCAGGGTTGGGGCGCTTGGCCTGCATGTACCTCCAAGATGGGTCTGTCTTAATCCCCGCAGTACCCTCGCTCATTCCAGTGAGGAATATAGCCCAGCCACTTGGCTGGGCTATTCTCATTGGGATAGTTCACCTCGTGTGATGCAGCACGGTCTGACGTACCACGCCAACCCTTTCGGGAGGATTTTTCCATGACTGACCCGAACTCCGCCACGGCCCGTGACACGACTCAAGACACGGCTCAGGACGCGGCACACGAGGCAGCGCATGCAACCGAGACTCAGCCAGCGACAGCCCAGCTCCTAGGGCCGATTCAGGTGCGAGAGTTGGCCCAAGAGCTGGACATTGTGCCCACCAAGAAGCTGGGCCAGAACTTTGTGCATGACCCCAATACCGTGCGCAAGATCGTCAGCTCCGCGGGCGTGGGCAGCCAAGACGTGGTGGTGGAAGTGGGGCCCGGCCTGGGCTCGCTGACCCTCGCGCTGGTGGATTCCGTGCGCAGCGTGACCGCGGTGGAGATCGATCCCCGCTTGGCTCGCAAGCTGCCTGAGACCATCGAAAAGTATGCCGCGCCCTTCCTCCCGCGCTTCCACGTGATCCTCAAGGACGCCCTGAAGGTGGAACAGCGGGATTTCCTGGCTGCTGATCGGGAACTCCCCACCGCGTTGGTGGCCAACCTGCCGTACAACGTCTCCGTGCCCGTGCTGCTGCACATCCTGCGCCAGTTCCCCTCCGTGGACAAGGTGCTGGTCATGGTGCAGCTGGAGGTGGCTGATCGCCTGGCCGCCTCACCCGGCTCCAAAATCTACGGCGTGCCGAGCGTCAAGGCCCGCTACTACGGCAACGTCGCCCGCGCAGCCACCATCGGCAAGAACGTGTTCTGGCCCGCCCCGAAAATCGATTCAGGTTTGGTCCGTATTGAGCGGTGGACAGACGAAAACCGCCCATGGTCCGTGGATGATCTGCCCGCGGGCAGCACCGAGGTTGATTTGCGTCGTACCGTTTTTTCTTTGACCGACGCCGCCTTCCTCCAGCGCAGAAAAACCCTCCGAGCTGCGCTATCTGGCTGGTTCGGCTCCGGAGTGGCTGCCGAAGAAGTGCTGGTAGATGCTGGTATTGACCCCAAGGAGCGCGGGGAAAAGCTGGCTGTTGACTCGTTTGTGGCTCTGGCAAAAGTGGCGATGCAGCGTGGCTATGTGGCGGGGGAGCGCGCCGGTGGATTAGTGGCCGATGCTCCAGAGATTGAGAGCTGAGCCATGACTATGCGCGTTTCCGCCGTGGCCCACGGCAAAATCAACCTGCATCTGGGAGTCTCCGCCGCGCGCGAGGATGGCTATCACGATCTGGAAACCATCTTCCAGTCCGTGGCGCTGGAAGAGCGCGTGGATCTGCAGGAAGTTCCGCCGGGTGAGCAGGTGAAAGTCACGGTCTCCGGCCGCGATTCCCACCTGGTTCCCACGGATCCCAGTAACCTCGCGGTGCGCGCGGTCGCCGCAGTTCAGCAGTGGTATGCGCGGCAGACTGTTTCCGCGGTTCCCCAGGTATCAATCCACATGCACAAGGGAGTCCCCGTGGCCGGGGGCATGGCCGGTGGATCTGCGGATGCCGCGGCAGCTCTGGTCGCGGCCATCGAGTTCTACGGTAACCAGCACCCAGAAACTAGCCAGCTACCCGCGCCGGAGCGGGAAGAGGTCCACCGCATGGCTGCAGCCTTGGGCGCGGACGTGCCCTTTTGCGTCTTGGGCGGAACCGCGCTGGGCACGGGTCGCGGCGATGAGCTGGTCAGCGTGATGGCCAGGGGTCACTATCACTGGGCCATCGCCACGGATAAGCGCGGGCTCTCCACGCCCAAGGTTTTTGCGCAGCTGGATAAGATGCGGGAGAGTGGCCGTTCGCTGAGTAAGGCAGGAAGCTCGGATGAGTTGATCCGCGTGCTCCACAGCGGCGACCCGGAGGAGTTGGCGCCGCTGCTGGTCAATGACCTGCAAGCTCCGGCCATCAGCTTGTTGCCCTCGCTGCGGGAAACCCTCGCGGCAGCCCAGGAGGCAGAAGCCCTGGCCAGCATCGTTTCCGGATCCGGCCCCACCATCGCTATGCTCTGCCGCGATGCAGAGCATGCCGTGGATGTCGCCACCGCGGTGTCCGTGGCCGGCAAGGCCAGCAGCACCATGACCACGTTCTCACCCGCAGGACCAGCACGAATCATCACCGCACACACAGAAGGCGAATAGATTGACAAACCTGATTAACCTGGAGAACGTTTCCAAATCCTATGGACTGAAAACCCTCTTGGACTCCGCGAGCCTCGGCATCAATAGTGGTGATCGAGTGGGCGTGGTGGGTCTCAACGGTGGTGGTAAGTCCACCTTGCTGCGCATCCTGTACGGCTCCGATACTCCAGATTCCGGTCGCGTATCCCGCAACAATGACTTGCGGATGGCCATGGTCACCCAGGACGTGTTGCGAGACGTGCTGACCGATGATGCGCTCGCGGACACCACCGTGGCTGATGCTGTTCTCAAGCCACTGGGCATGGAGTCCTATGAGTGGGCGTCGAACGCAAAAATCCGTGCGGTGCTGCATGGGCTGGGCGTGGCTGAACTGGGTCTGGACACTCCTGTGCGCCGGCTTTCGGGTGGCGAGCGTAGGCGCACTGGCCTGGCCGCAGCACTGGTGCAGGACCTGGACCTGCTGATTCTGGATGAGCCCACCAACCACCTGGACGTGGAAGGCGTGGAGTGGCTGGCGCGCCACCTGTTGAGCCGAAATTCAGCGTTGGTTGTGGTGACCCACGATCGTTGGTTCCTCGATTCCGTGGCCACCACCACGTGGGAGGTTCACGACGGGCAGGTTGACGTCTATGAGGGCGGTTACAACGACTGGACCTTCGCCCGCGCCGAGCGCACCCGGCAGGCCGATGCCGCCGAACAGCGCCGGCAGAACCTCGCGCGCAAGGAATTGGCATGGCTGCGGCGTGGAGCCCCTGCCCGCACGTCCAAGCCGCGTTATCGGATCGAAGCTGCCGAATCCCTCATCGCCGATGTGCCTCCCACCCGCGATGCCGTGGAGCTGCAGAAGTTCTCCATCCGCCGACAGGGCAAGAAGGTCATTGACTTGGTGGATTCCACCGTCGCCACCCCGGACGGCCGCACGTTGGTCGAGGATCTCACCTGGCGCCTTGGCCCCGGCGAGCGCATCGGCCTGGTGGGCGTGAACGGCTCCGGCAAGACCACCTTGCTGCGTACCCTGGCCGGCGAGTACCCGTTGGTTGAGGGCCGCCGTGTGGAGGGCAAGACCGTGAAGCTGGGCTGGTTGCGGCAGGAGCTGGATGATCTTGATCCTTCTCGACGCCTCCTCGATGCCGTCCAGGACGTGGCCAGCTACGTGACCATCGGCGATAAAGAAATGTCCGCCTCTCAGCTGGCTGAGCGGCTGGGATTCAGTGCCAAGCGCCAGCGGACTCCGGTGGGCGATCTCTCCGGTGGCGAACGACGCCGCCTCCAGCTGACCCGCGTGCTCATGGCGGAACCTAACGTCTTGCTGCTGGATGAGCCCACCAATGACCTGGATATCGATACCCTGCAGGAGTTGGAATCCCTGCTGGACTCCTGGCCGGGCACGATGGTGGTGATCTCCCACGATCGCTATCTGATCGAGCGCGTGTGTGACACCACTTGGGCGCTGTTCGGGAATGCGAAGCTGACCAACCTGCCGGGAGGAATCGAGCAGTACTTGGAGAAGCGCAAGCAGCAGGGCGCGGGAATCTTCAACAACAAAACTTTGGGCTCGGCGGCTGAGGGCGAGGCGTCGAAAAAGAAGGAAGAGACCACCGCGCCTGCGCTGAGCGCGCAGGAGGACCGGGAGCTGAGCAAGGAAATGAGCGCCTTGGAGCGCAAGATGGACAAGGTGAACAAGGAGTTGGATTCCCTGCAGGTCAAGATGGCTGCGGTGGCTGAGCGCATGTCCACTGACCCCAAGGCTGCCGATGAGATGACTGAGCTGGATCGGAAGATCACGGCTGCTCGGGAGCAACATGAGGAGCTGGAAATGAACTGGCTGGAGACCGCAGAAAAGCGCGAAGGATAGGGTATTCCGGTTCGGTCAAACCCTTGAAATATACCCCCCTAGGGTATATGGTGGATGGGTAAGCGCGGCGCATTCAGAGGGATGCGCCAGACCGGACAGAAGGAGAATCCACCATGGCTATCACCACCGAATACGAAGTTACGGGAATGTCTTGCGGGCACTGCGAGAACGCGGTGCACGAGGAAGTCTCTGAGATCCCGGGTGTCACCGGCATTGAGGTCAGCGCAGATACCGGCAAGCTCGTGATCAGCTCCCAGGATGAGCTCGATGACAATGTGGTTGTCTCGGCTGTTGAAGAGGCCGGTTACAACGTGCTGGGCCACTAAATTCCCGGTAGGTAATGAACTGAAAAACTCAGAGCAACCGAAAGGACACGTCTCTTGAAGAATCGCACCATCGCCGGAATCTCCGCCAGCCTCCTCTTTGCTGCCACCCTTACCGGGTGTTCGCAGGCCGAAGACTCCGCGGACCAGGCTTCTCATTCCGAGCACTCGCAGCACTCTGAGCAGACCGCGAGCTCGGAAAACTCCGCTGAAAGCAAGGCTCCAGTGCACGATCACGAGGGGATGGAACACCCCATGGACGGCGGGCCTGCTTCAGCCGGAATTGAGGTCGCTGAGTCTCCGAAGTTCCCAGTGGGCAGCCAAGCTCGCCTGACCGCTGACCACATGGAAGGCATGGAGGGCGCTACGGCCACCATCTCCGGGGCATTCAAAACCTTCACTTACTCGGTTAATTACGATCCCGTAGATGGCGGGGAACGAGTAGTAGATCACCGGTGGGTCGTCCAGGAAGAGCTGCAGGGTGTGGGGGAGGAGCGACTGGCAGACGGAACTCCCGTGACCATCTTGGCCGACCACATGTCCGGCATGAAGGGTGCCAAAGGTGAGATCGCCTACTCCACGGATGAGACCGTGTACATGGTGGATTATGAATCCGATGGAATGAAGATGACCAACCACAAGTGGGTCACTGAGAGCGAGCTGGAGGCTCTCAACTAAGAATCTGCAGTCGCATCCTCCGCGTAGAATGGCCGGAGCAATTATCCCAATACGCAGGAGGATGCAGACTCATGATTCTCATCAACGTTCGCTTCAAACCGCTGCCGGAGTACGTGGATAACTTCCGCGAAGTTGTCGCCGAATTCACCGAGGCAACCCGTGCCGAAGAGGGCAACCTTTTCTTCGATTGGTACCGCAACGAGGACAACCCCGGTGAATACATCCTGGTGGAGGGCTTTCAGGACGATGCCGCTGAGGCGCACGTCAATTCCGATCACTTCCAGAAGGCCACCGAGCTTTTCCCCACCGTGCTCAAGGAAACGCCGCAGATCATCAATACCCAGATCGAGGGCCAGGACGAGTGGGATCGCATGGCCGAGTTTCAGGTCAAGTAGTTCCCCGGAAAAGTTGCGGAATTCTAGATTCCACGGGATGCCCCGGTAATATTTAGTCTCATGACTAAAGAGGCGGACACCCACACCGAATCCCCCACAAATCCAGCTCCGCTGGACAAAAAGGCCTATGAGAAGGAACTGGAGCGGCTCCAAGCCGAGCTCGTAGAGCTGCAGCAATGGGTCGTGGAGAGCGGCGCCCGCGTGGTGATTATCATGGAGGGCCGCGATGCCGCGGGTAAGGGCTCCGCGATCAAACGCATCACCCAGTACCTCAACCCGCGTACCTGTCGCATTGAGGCATTGCCCGCTCCGAGCTCCCGCGAAAAGGGTCAGTGGTACTTCCAGCGTTACGTGGAGAAGCTGCCCACCGCCGGCGAGATCGTCATCTTCGACCGCTCCTGGTACAACCGTGCTGGTGTGGAGCGCGTGATGGGATTCTGCACCACGCAGGAATACCGTCGTTTCCTCCACCAGGCACCCATTTTCGAGCGCCTGCTGGTGGAAGATGGAATCCTGCTGCGCAAGTACTGGTTCTCTGTTTCTGATGACGAGCAGGTGCGTCGTTTTACTTCTCGACGCGAGGATCCCCTGCGTCAGTGGAAGCTTTCCCCCATGGATTTGCAGTCCATCACCCGCTGGGAGGATTACTCCCGGGCCAAGGACGAGATGTTCGTGCACACGGACATCCCTTCCGCTCCCTGGTACACCGTGGAATCCGAGGACAAGAAGCGCTCGCGCATCAACGTGATCAGCCACCTGCTGAACACTATTCCTTGGGAGCACGTGGAAAAGAACATCCCGGAGATCCCCGAGCGTCCGGAATCTGATTCCACCTACGAGCGGCCCCCACGCACGCAGTTCCGTTACGTGCCAGATGTAGCCCGCGCTTTGGAGGAAGAACCCGAGGAGAAATCGGGCAAGAAATCCGATAAGAAGAAGTCCGCTGCTAAGTCGGACAAGAAATCCGCCAAAAAGGCAGACAAGAAAACTGCCAAGAAGACTGCTGCAAAGAAGTCTTCAACCAAGAAGACCTCCGCCAAAAAGTCGGACAAAAAGGCAGACAAGAAAACCAAGGCTGCCAAGAACAAGTAGCCCTGCCGAGTTTCTGGCATGGTGGGAGGTATGTCTGAAGAAAAGCAGGTTACCTACCGCATCGAAGGCCATGCCGGTTTCATTGAGCTGAACCGCCCGCGCGCGCTGAATTCCCTCACCCCGGAGATGGTGCAGGGGATTTCCGACGCTATCGAGCAATGGCGCGAGGATGACGCGGTGAAATTCGTGGTCATCTATTCCACCACCGATCGCGCTTATTGTGCTGGTGGAGACGTGCGCGCCGTTGCGGAGGCCGACGCCAAGGGCGACCTCGATTCAGGTGATGAGTTTTTCCGCCAGGAATATGACCTCAACCTGCGCCTTGCTAAATACCCCAAGCCCATCGCAGCGCTCATGGACGGGGTAGTGATGGGAGGTGGCTTCGGCATCTCCGCTCACGGTTCTCACCGGGTGATCACCCCGCGCACCCTCGGCGCCATGCCAGAAACTGCCATCGGCTTCGTGCCAGATGTGGGCATGTCACACGTTCTCACACACCTCGATGTGGACAAAGCTCTGGGTATTTTCACCGGTTGCACCGGTTGGAGGCTTTCCCCGGCAGACCTGGTGTTCACCGGCCTAGGTACGAACGTGGTGGATGACATCTCCACGCTGCGCGAAAGGCTCGCGAATGCAGAGCTGGACGAGGTTTTGCAGGAATTCTCTGCCGAGCTGGATGAGGATTCCGCGCTCGAGAAACACCAGGAATGGATCACGAAGACCTTCTCTACCGGCAGCTGGGTGGAGATCGAGCAGCGGATTAATGCCGCCACTCCAGGTGAGGACGTGGATGCAGAGTTCCTCGAGAAGATTCGTAAATCCCTCAAGAACGCCAACCCCACCAGCTTGGTGGCCGTGGTGGAACTATTCCGTCGGAGTGCGGAAACGGATCTGGCGACGGCTCTGCGAAATGAGCTGGCGCTGGCGGACTGCTTGCGTCGAGAAGAAAACTTCCAAGAAGGCGTGCGGGCCGTGCTGGTGGATAAGAGTCACGACGCCAAGTTCAACCCGGCTAGCTCCGCGCAGGTGGCAGCGGAGAAGTACCGCGATCTGCTGGAATAGGCTCAAACTTGAGCTGCGCTGAGGCTCGTTGGATTCCGATCCACACCACGAAACCCCAGAGCAGAACCATGAGGAAAACCAGGTAGAACAGTACAGAGATGTACAGACCGCTGGCGAGCAACAGGGGGATCGTCACGAGGTGTGCGGCGAGCCAGACTATCCAGAACTCTGTGTATCCGCGGGTTACGCAGTAATAGACCAGCATCGCGGAGACCAAAATGAAGGCTTGAGGGATGGCCACGCTTGAACCTACCAGGTGAAGCACGGTAGCCACGCCGAATACCGCGGCCCCGGAGATGAGGAGACCCTTCCGGCGTTGACCCGGGCTAGCCCATTGAGGGCTGACATGCGCTTTGCCGAAATCCCAACGGCCAAGCGACCAGTGCTTCCATCCGTAAAGGGCGAAACCCAGGAAAGCGATGTGCTGAAACACTCGGAAATAAAACTGGGCGGCTGCCGGGTGGAGGAGGACTTCTAGGGAGCTGACCAAGATGAGGAAGAAGTTTCCCATGATGTCCACTGGCCAAGCCCAGGATTTGCGGAACAGGATACCGATGGCAAACAGGATGATGTATAAATTCCTGATCAGTTCCAGCCACAAGATCTCAATTCCGCTGATGTCCAAACTTGCGTTTAGAAACCCGGCGGTTAGTTCGTTCATGAGTCCATTATGACACGTCACCTAGTGAGTATGGAAAGCCTAGGCGCGGGGCTGGTGCGGACTATTTTCTCAGTACTCACGAGGGGGCTGATTAGCCTAGGCCGCGGTGCAGGAGATCGAAGGCTTCATCGAAGAGACTCTTGAGGTCTCGGCCACCCGTGATGGATTGCGTGATGTGCGCTTCAATCGCGGTGGTGGCTGCGGCCAGCACAAAGTGCACGGCTAGGTGGGACTGGTAGCGGGAGAGTGCACCGTCTGTTTTCTGGAACAGGGTATCGCTGAGCTCATCAAAGATCTCGTTGGTGCGGTTCTTCTCTGCCTGTGGCAGCGAGAGGCTCAGCTGCTCTGCCACGGCGATGATCTGCCGGGCGGAATCTAGCCCTTCTGCAGGGCTTTCGATGAAGCTCCACAGGATGTTCTTGAGCATTTCCACCACTGGGGCGGGGTTTTCATAGTTCTTAATTTCATCGCCGAGCTGGGTGAAGAAATCCTCGATGTAGTGGAGGAATGCATCATCGCGGTGGGCAAAGTAATTATGAAAGGTGCGGGTGGATACACCGGCACGGGCAGCGATTTCGGAAACGGTGGTTTGCTCCACACCGAAGTCCAGCAACAACTCCACAGATGCGCGCGCAAGACGATCCCTGGTCTCCGCTTTTTTGCGGTCACGAAGAGACACCGGTTGGGTCAGTGCCGATGGATCATTGCGATCTGGGGGGAGGTGCATCACAGCCATGAGGAGAAGTTCTTTCGATTCTTCAGTGTGGAAATTCAGCTACTTCTACCCAACACCCTATCGGAGGGTGCAGGGGCATAGTCAAACGAATGTGCTGAGCACCACGCAACAGACTGTCACGCCGTGACAGTGTGGATACAGTACAAAAGTGTGCCTTACTTTAACTGATTAATCAGTAATTTGGGAAGCCCTCCCGCAGAATATCCAGTGCCCGCTCTTGCGGGTCGTCCACTTTCATCCCGAATTCCTCCAGCAGGGATTCCTCCCGCCCGAAATAATTCAGCACTTGCGCACTCTTGATGGTGGCGATGCTCGCATTGATGAACATGTACGAATTAAAGGGGCTCAAGCGACCCTCGGTGTATTGGCTGAGGGCTTGCGCATAACGCATGAGCAGCCGGAAGCATTCCTTTTGCACGTCTACCTGCGCGGAGCTTCGGATATCCAGAAACAGGGATTCCAGCTCGGAAAAGTGATCGCACGCCTGCTCTGGGAACAACTTCTCATGGCAGTTCTCCCGCACGCTGCGCATTACATCTACCGGGTGCATGCCCTTGGGCAGGCTTTGGAGGTATTCGATATCCCGCTCAACGATGTACTCCAAGTAGTGCATGATCGCGGCATCCCGGTGCGGAAAGTAGTTGTGAAACGTGCGGGAGGAGACGTCTGCCCGCTCGGAGATAGCCGCGATTGTCGCGGTCTCCAAACCGTGCAGGGACGTCAACTCCACCGCCGCGCGAGCCAGGCGGTTGCGCGTTTCTTTCTTCTTCCGTTCGCGGATGCCGGGAACATAGGCACTGGTCATGCTAGTTCTCTTCGAACTTTTCGGAAGCTGGAACTGCAGCTACCTGGTTTTCTTGAGCAGCGTTCTTGGTGGCGCCGTTCTTGGCATCCTTGTTCTTGGCAGCCTTGGGCTCCTTGCCCTGGAGCGCTTCGCCTTCCACGTCCACGACGGGCAGCAGGCGATCCAGCCACTTCGGAATCTTCCACGCGCGCTCACCGAGCAAGAACATCACTGCTGGGATGAACGTCATGCGGATGATGAAGGCGTCGAACAAAACGGCGGTTGCAAGCGCAAAGCCCATCACCTTGATGAACTGCTCGTCCATCAGGATGAACGCTGCGAACACGGACATCATGATCAGTGCCGCGGCGGTGACCACGCGGGCGCCGTGCTTGAAGCCGTTGGATACTGCATCGTTGGCGGCCTTGCCGTGTGCCCAGCCCTCGCGCATACGGGTCACCAGGAACACCTGGTAATCCATCGCCAGGCCGAACACAATGCCAATGAGCATGATTGGCAGGAAGGAGATGATCGGCTGAGGATCGCTGATGATTCCCGCGAAGCCCATCTGCCAGAGTGCCACGGTCACGCCGAAGGTGGCTGCCACGGAAAGGGCGAAGCCCAGCGCGGCGATCAGTGGGACCCACAGGGAGCGGAAGACCAGCATGAGCAGCACGAATGCGAGTGCAAGAACAATCGCGATGTACGGAATCAGTGCTTCGGTCAGGCGCTTGGAAATATCTTCGTAGATCGGGGTGGTGCCGGTGACCGCGTAAGTAGCGCCAGTTTCTTCCTCGAATGTGGACTCGTTAGAGCGCACGGATTCCAGAACATCAGCGGCGTGCTCATCGGTTGCGCCGTACTCTGGCGTAACCAGAACCTGGGCTGCATCTCCCAGGTCAGCAGGGTTCTTCGGGTCACCGTTGGTGGCCATGACCTGAGCGTTTACCACGCCATCGGTGCCCTGCAGATCCTCGATTGCCTTCTTGGTGGCGGCTGCCTTTTCCTCATCGCTGAGGTCCTTGTAATCAACCATGGCAATCATCGGAGCGTTGCGGCCGGGACCGAAGCCCTCGTTGACCATTTCATAAGCAATACGGTTCGGGGAGTCCGGAGCCATAGAACCATCGGATGGCATGGCCAAGCGCAGGTTCGCGGCAGGGATGGCCAGCAGAAGCAGCAGCAGACCGGTGGCGATGGCGAAGATAGCTGGGCGCTTGCGGACCATGCGCACCCATTTGAGGCCCATGGTTGGGGTGTCATTTTCTGGGTCCGGAGCGTTCACGAACGGCACGCGACCGGCGAATACCTTGGTGCCGAACAAGCCGAGGATGGCAGGCAGCAGGGTGATTGCCACCAAGACGGCTACGGCAACGGTGGCGGCTGCGGACAGTGCCATGGCGGTGAGGAATGGGATGTTGATGATGGAGAGCGCGGCCAGTGCGATGAGCACGGTCAGGCCAGCGAACACCACTGCGGAGCCAGCCTTACCCACTGCTAGACCAGCCAGGTGGGCGCGATCTTCCCGGCTGATGGACTTCAGTTCATTCGCCAGTTCCTTCGGCGAGAGGTTGTGGGCGCCCACGTGGCGGATCAGCTCATTGCGGAAACGCGCCAGGATGAACAGCGCGTAGTCGATACCCACTGCCAGGCCGATCATGGAGGCCAGGGTGGGGGTCATGTCGGAGATGGTGTCCGTGAAGTGGGTCATGGCGAAGATGCCCGCGATGCCGATGCCCAGTCCGGTCACTGCTGTCAGCAGTGGCAGGCCGGCGGCTACGAAGCTACCGAACGTGAGGATCAGCACGAGAGCAGCCACTGCCATACCGATCAGCTCAGCACTGCCGCCTGGCGCGCTGGCCTGGAATGCGTTGCCGTTCCACGCGACCTTCAGGTCACCCTTGTTCTCTTCAACGGCCTTGGTGAACTCATCGACCTGCTCAGGAGTGATGTCCATGCTCGTCTCGGCATCGAACGTCACACCCACCTGGCCGGTGGTCTTGTCTGGGCTCAGCGGAGAGATTGCGGCGAGGTTCGCATCGATCTGTTCCTGTGGCATCTGCTGGGCCTTCATGGCCTCAGTCATCTGCATCTTCAGGCCCTCGGCAGCCTGTACAGGAGGTACGATCGCGTCCGTATCAGTCAGCGATGGCACTTCCTTGACGGCGGTGAGCAGGTCGTTGACTTGCTTGTCGACGCCTGGGTCTGTCAGGTCGGAGCCTTCAGGAGCTTGAATGATGAGGTCACCCTTGGGGGCTTCCATCTGATCCTCGCCACCGGCGGGGAAGCGTTCCTTGATTTTTTCTTGAGTCTCGATAGATTCCAGACCTGGAATGCTGAAGTTCATTGTGGTCGATGTCTGCAAGGTAGCTGCTGCGGTGCCCATGCCGATGATGAGCAGCAGCCAAACGGCGATAAATCGCCAGCGATGAGCGTAGGCGGAGTGGCCCACGCGATATAGGAAAGTAGCCATGAGGGAAATCATTGCATAGGGTTCGAAAGTTTTCAAGTTTTACGCAACGTCTGAATATATATGCAAATTTGCGGGTTCCCGTCACTCGCTGACAAGGCGAGCGCTGGCGTCGAAAAAAGAAGATGGGCTAGTCAGCGACCATCGGCTCCAGCGTGAGCTCGGGATGTTCCTTCTCCACGAACGCGAGCTTCCACTTGTCACCGAACAGGGCGATGAGCTCTCCATCGGTGCGGGTGAACACTTCCACGCCACGCTGGCGGCCCAGCTGCACGGCCGATTCCGCGTCCGTCTTGCGGGCGACGGAATACGGGATCGGGTCGATGATGGTCTCCACGTTGTATTCCACCTCCATGCGGGCCTGCATGACCTCGAACTGCATGGGGCCGACCGCTGCCATGACGGGGGAGGCATCGCCACGGATATCGTTGCGGAGAATCTGCACCACGCCCTCGGAATCCAGCTGCTCCAGCGCCTTGCGGAACTGCTTGTACTTGCCCAGGGATTTCGCGCGCAGGGTGCGGAAGTGCTCGGGGGCGAACTGCGGCATGGGCGGGAATTGCACCTTTTTACCAGCGTAAATGGTGTCGCCGGGAGCCAGAGAGCCAGCGTTCACCAGGCCCACGATATCGCCGGGGTAGGCGGCCTCAACGGTAGAACGGGTGCGGCCGAACACCGTCAGCGCGTACTTGGTGGAGAAGGTGCGGCCGGACTGGGCGTGCGTGACCTGCATGCCACGGCCGAACTCACCGGAGACCACGCGCATGAATGCCAGGTGATCGCGGTGCTTGGTGTCCATGCCCGCCTGAACCTTGAACACGATGCCGGAGAAATCATCTTCCGTATCGCGGAATTCCTGGATGGCGGCACTTGCGCCACCGGCTGCTTCCAAGACTTTGGGATCGGATGAGCGACCCGCGGGGCTCGGCGCCAATGCCACCAGGGTGTCCAGGATCTGGTGCACGCCGAAGTTCAGCATCGCCGAGGCGAAGATCATGGGGGAGGTGATGCACTGCTCGAAGAGCTCTTGATCGTGCTGCGCGCCATCCATGGTGAGCAGCTCTACCTCCTCGGCGGCGGTTGCCCAGGTGTCACCTTCACGCTCTTCTGCCTCCTCTGGGGAGTAGTTTTCCTCCGGCGCGATGGTGGAGCCACCGGCCGTGCGGGTGAAGTGGATGTACTCTTCAGCCTCGCCCTCATCGTTGATGCGGGCGAGTCCGCGGAAGTCTCCCGCCTCACCAACCGGCCAGAACAGGGGAGTGGGCTGCAACTGGATCTCGTTGACAATCTCATCCACCAGCTCCAGCGGAGTACGGCCCGGACGGTCCCACTTGTTGACCACCGTGACGATGGGCAAACCACGCGCCTTACACACGCGGAACAGCTTGAGCGTCTGCGGCTCCAAGCCCTTCGCACCGTCGATGAGCATCACCGCAGCATCCACCGCGGACAGCACACGGTAGGTATCTTCCGAGAAGTCCGCGTGACCCGGGGTATCCACCAGGTTGATCATGTACGGCTCGCCCTCGTGCCCCTCGGGCGCGTACTCGAACTGCAGCGCGGACGAAGCAATGGAGATACCGCGGTCCTTTTCCATCTCCATCCAGTCAGACACCGTGGCCTTGCGTCCCGCCTTGCCGTGGACCGCGCCGGCCTCGTTTATCACGTGCGCGTGCAGCGCAAGAGCCTCCGTCAGCGTGGACTTACCGGCATCGGGGTGAGCGATGACAGCAAAGGTACGGCGACGGCGCGATTCTTGGGCAACAGCAGGGGAATTCATAGAACATAACCCTACTGGGCGCCCTAGCTGAAGACCTAGTGAGGTCGCAGTGAGAACGTCTCCAGATGCAACGGGCTTCCCGCCACCACCATCAGGTCATTGGCGTTCAACGGAGTGGTCTCAAAATACGGCCGCCATTCGCATCCGGGAGACTTCACCGCCACGATGTGCACCTTCTTTTTCTTCCACAGCGCCTCGGAATCGATTGCTTTGCCCACCAGCTCCCGCGGCACGGAGAGCTTGATCATGCCGTAGTCTGAATCCACCTCGGCGAACTCGTCAAAGCGCCCGCCCAACAGGTGCGCCACGCGGCGGCCCGTATCGCGCTCCGGGCGCAGCACGTGATGCACGCCCACCTGCTTGAGGATGCGGGCGTGGGCATCGGAATCCGCTTTGGCCCAAATATCGGGCACGCCAAATTCCACGATGTTGGAGGCAGTCAGGATGCTGGCTTCCAAGTCCGAGCCGATGCCAATGACCACGCACTCGGCCTCGTCCACGCCCAGCTGTTTCAGCGCGTGCGGGTCCGTGGTGTCCGCCACTGCAAAGTCCGTGCACTCCGTGGTGTGCTCGCTGATCAGCTTCTCATCGTCATCGATGCCAAACACCTCCACGCCGTAGCTGGTCAGCTCCTTGGACAGCGCCAAGCCGAAGCGGCCCAAACCGATAACAGTGACGGGACGCAGGGAAAACGGTTGGTTGTCCCTGGACAGTCCAAATAACTTAGCCAATGAGGGGCCTTTCTTCTGGATAGTGGAAATGTCGAGTGGTTTTACGCGCCGCCAGCGCGGCGACCATGGTGATAGGTCCAATGCGTCCCAAGTACATCAACACGCACAGGATGACTTGCGATGGCCCCGTCAGCGCGGCCGTGATTCCCGTGGACAGGCCCACGGTGCCGAACGCGGAGACCACCTCGAAGGTCACGTGGTCTGCGTCGAGATGCGGATTGAGCACCCGCAACACCACGATGGACAGCCACACCACCAGGGCTCCGGCGGCGGCCACGGTCATGGCCTGGCGGATGACGCTGTCTGGCACGTGGCGCTTGCTGACGATGACTTCTTTCTCGCCGCTGAACTCCGTCCACATGGCGTACAGCAGCACCACGATCGTGGTGATCTTGATGCCACCGGCCGTGCCCGCGCTGCCGCCGCCGACGAACATCAAACCCTCGGTGGCCAGGAGGCTGGTGTCTGATAGCTGCGAGTAGTCGATTGCATTGAAGCCGGCGGTGCGCGCGGTGACCGTGGCGAAAAGTGCGTTGAGGATCTTTTTCCCGACGCCAAACTCTTCAAAAGCCCCGTGCCATTCCACCGCCAAGTAGATGGCGAAGCCGGCGATGAGGAGCACGGCCGTGCCAATCAGCGTGATGCGCGAAGTGACAGACAAATGACCGACTGCGGTGGTGCTGCGCGAGTGCCGCATCCGCCAGCGGTGCCGTGCTCGGCGGACAATTTCCGCCAGCACGGAGTAGCCCAGGCCGCCCAGCACCACGGCGATCATGATTGGCGAGAGGATGAACCAATCGTCCTGGAAGTCGATCATGTTTGCCGAGCGAAGTGCGAAACCTGCGTTGTTGAACGCGGAAATGGAGTGGAACGTGCCAGACCACAGGGAATATGCCACGGGTAATTGGTATTCCGTGATGAACCGCCAAGCCAGGATGAGAGCCATGACCGCTTCGGTGACCACGGTCAGCAAAACGGTGGCCAGAATTGTGCGCTTGGCGCCACCCATGCTGAACGGGCGACTCTCTGCTTGAGCTAAGCGGCGAGAGCGGATGGAAACCTTGCGCACCAGGAGCATGCCCGTCAGGGAGGCTAGGGTCATGATGCCCAGACCGCCGACCTGGATGAGTCCCAGGATCACGGCCTGCCCAAAAGGAGTCCAGAAGGTGGCGGTGTCCACCACCACCAGTCCGGTCAGGCATACCGCGGAGGTGGCGGTGAAGATTCCTTCGAGGGGAGGAACCGAGCCCTCGCCGCGAGTGGAAATGGGCAGGGAGAGAAGAACCGCACCTATAACGATCAATAGCAAAAACGAGCCTGCAGTTAATCGAGCTGCCTGCAAGCTGGGGGAGGCCGTGCGTTTTCGCCCCTTGGAGGCTGTCGACGGCGCTTGTTGAGAGTCTTTCTCTTCAATCACCCACGAAATATTACTCCCTCTGGGGACAAGGGGGAAGTGTTCGCGCTCCTATTTGCGGGAGTGGATCTTCTGCTGGGCCGCGGCTAGGCCGTTGTTCACGATCTCCGTGACTGCATCCGCTGCTACATCGATCATGGAATCCAGCTCTGGACCTGCCTCGATGGGGCCGAGAACGTGATCAATGACAGTCACGCCTTGCGGAGGACGGGAGATACCCATGCGCACACGCACATAGTCCCGAGATCCCATGTACTCGGTGGTGGATTTCAGTCCGTTGTGTCCGTTTTCATTGCCGCCCTGTTTGACACGCACCTTGCCTAGAGGGAGGTCGAGCTCGTCATGCACCACGATCACTTGATCCAAGCTAATGCTGTAGTGCTCCGCGATGTCTTTGACCGCGATGCCAGACTCATTCATGAACGTGGTGGAGCGCACCAGCAGAACCGGCTTTCCCGCGAGCTCCGTTGCCGCCGCGTGGGCGTGCAAACCCTTAAGCGGAGCCAGGTGGGAACCCGTGCGAACCAGCAGTGCATCGATAGCCATGTAGCCCACGTTGTGTGGCGTGGCCTCGTACTCCGCGCCGGGATTACCTAAGCCGATGACCAGCCATGGAGTCACTCCTGCGGGGAAAGTAGGCATGGCATTCGCAGACTCGGAAGCCGGAGTAGAAGTAGAACCAGCGCCGAAAATGCGGGAGATGAAATCCTTGAGTGTAGCCACGAGCTCTAGTGTGGCACAGGCCTGCTTCGCCCAGGAAAAGGCAAGCGTGTTTTAGGACTGGATGAGCTGTTCTGCGGCGTCGCTTGCGTCGGCACAAAGAATCGCAACATCCGCGGCGGCCGAGGAGGCAAACGGCTTGAGGACGTAGGCGGCCGGATCCATGCGGCCAGGTGGGCGGCCGATTCCGCAGGACAAACGGTAGTAGTCCTTGGTGCCCAGGGCCTTGGTGATGGACTTCAGGCCGTTGTGTCCCTTGTCCCCGCCACCACTTTTCAGTCGCACCTGGCCGGGGTCTAGCTCGAGCTCATCGTGGGCAACGATAATGTGCTCGGCTGGAACCTTGAAGAAATCCGCGAGTGCCCTAACCGGGCCGCCAGAGACATTCATATACGTGCGCGGGGTGGCGAGGATGACCTTGGCACCACCCAGTGAGAACTCGGCGATGTTGGCGTTTGAACGCTTGTGCGCGCTGAGGTTCGGCGTGGGTACCTGACGGCTGGCGAGCTCTTCAATCACCATCACGCCCAGGTTGTGGCGGGTAAAGGCGTACTTCGGGCCGGGGTTGCCGAGTCCCACGACGAGCCACGGGGAACGCTGTACTGTATCCACGCCTGCCATTGTCCCACACGGTGGGGACAGAACCGTAGATACAGAAAAACGGCGGGCAAGCCAGGATCTTTGTCCTCAACTTACCCGCCGTGACGACGGAGAGAGACTTACTCGTCGCCCTCGGCGTTGCCACGTGGGGAGTTCTCAGGCTCGTCAGCGGAGCCGTCGGCAGCGTCGCCGTCGTTCTCAGCCTCAGGTTCGGTGGTGTCATCCTCGCCCTCTTCGCCTGGCTCAGGAAGCTCTTCTTCCTCAGGCTCAACGATGTTGATGACCAAGGTCTCTGGCTCGGAAACCAGCTCACAGTTTGCAGGCATCTGGATGTCTGCAGCGGTGACCTGGGTGCCGATCTCCAGGCCTTCAACGTCGATGGAGATCTCTTCTGGGATGTTCAGAACGTCAGCCAGGACGGTCAGAACGTCAGCGTCCTGGGTGATCAGGGCGCCAGGAGCGGCCTCACCGGTGTTGACGACTGGGATGTCAACCTCAACCTTTTCGCCGCGCTTCACGTTCTGCAGGTCAGCGTGGTCAACGTCCAGGGTCAGGATGTTCTGATCCACGGCCTTAACCATGACCAGGTGGCGCTCGCCTTCGAGATCCAGCTCGATAACGGCGTTGGTGCCCTCGTTACGCAGGATTGCGTGGAACTCGAGGATGTCCACGTGTGCGTGCAGTGGGGCCAAGTCCAAGCCGTAGACAACCACGGGAACGCGGAAATCGCGACGCAGACGGCGGGCAGCGCCCTTGCCGAACTCGTTACGTGGCTGTGCTGCGAGAACAGTTTGCTTGTTAGCCATGTGTCACTCCTAGAAATATTGTGTGAGCTGGGATTCCAGCTGCGGATCGTGTTTTAAGAATCGCGTGAATCGCGGCATAAAAAACGCCGCGACTCCTCGCGGCGTAAAACCTCCCGCAGCACACAAGCAGTGGCTGGGAGTGGGGTTCGCGCCGATAACGGCCAGTTCCATGTGAGACACGGTTCCAGCCCTCGCCGAGAGATTCAGTCCCTTACCTTAGCATCGCGGTGGCTATTCGAAAAATGCCCCGCCTGCAGCCACTTCTGGGCTGTTTGGCGGGGCTATGGCGCTGGCTCAGATGAGCGAGCTGCGATTGCTCGAGCTGCGACTGTCTGAAGAAGGACTACTCGAACAGGAACTACTCGAACAGGGTGGTGACTGAGCCGTTCTCGAAGATCTCGTGAATGGTCTTGGCAACCAGTGGAGCAATGGAGAGCACCGTGAGGTTTTCCCAGCCCTCGGTGTTCTGCGGCAGAGTGTCCGTGGTGATGATCTCGCGCGCACCACAGGAGCTCAAGCGCTCACGGGCAGGTCCGGAGAACACACCATGGGTGGTGGCAATGATCACGTCACCAGCGCCAGCTTCGCGCAGCACGCCCACAGCACCGGCGATGGTTCCACCGGTATCGATCATGTCGTCCAGCAGCACACAAGTGCGACCCTTGACATCGCCAACCACGCGGTTAGCGGTGACCTTGTTGGCCACATCAATATCGCGGGTCTTGTGGATGAACGCCAATGGGGCATCGCCCAGCACGTTTGCCCACTTCTCGGCTACCTTGACTCGACCGGAGTCAGGGGAGACCACGCAGATGTTGTCCAGGTTGTAGTTCTTCTGGATGTAATCGGTGAGGATCGGCATCGCGTGCATGTGATCAACTGGGCCGTCGAAGAAGCCCTGGATCTGATCGGTGTGCAGGTCCACGGAGACGATGCGATCCGCACCAGCGGTCTTCAGCAGGTCAGCGATCAAGCGAGCGGAGATGGGCTCGCGTCCGCGGTGCTTCTTGTCCTGACGTGCATAAGGGTAGAAAGGCAGGATTGCGGTGATGCGCTTGGCGGATCCGCGCTTGAGCGCATCAATCATGATGAGCTGTTCCATGAGCCAGTTGTTCAGTGGCAATGGGTGGGCCTGGAGCACGAAGGCATCGGAGCCGCGGACGGATTCATCGAAGCGGATGAAGATCTCACCGTTGGCGAAATCTCGGGCGGTGGTGGGGGTCAGTTCAACTCCCAGCTCGCGAGCCACTGCTTCACCCAGTTCTGGATGAGCGCGACCACTAAAGAGCATCAAGTTTTTTTGATTGTCGATCCAATTGGTGGTGGACAAGTGTCAGCCCTTCCAGACTTTGCGATGAATACCTCTTAGCGCCCCCAACGATAGTTGTGTTGGAAACGATGGACAAATACTCGCCCGGTGGTTCTTAGCCCTTGTTAATGTTCTGATCCGCGGTGCGCTCTTCCCCGGCCACTGGTGCGGAGGTGGGGGAGCCACCATTAGCGATCCGCTGGCTTGCAGCTTCGGCAGCTTCAGCGGCGGCTGTGCCGGGGCGCTTGCGCGCAACCCAACCCTCGATATTGCGCTGGTGACCTTCACGAATGGCCAGTGCACCGGGGGCGACATCGTCCTTGATCACAGTGCCCGCTCCCGAGTATGCGCCATCGCCGACGGTCACTGGGGCAATGAACATGGTGTCTGAACCCGTGCGCACGTGGGAACCGATGGTGGTGTGGTGCTTGTTCACCCCGTCGTAGTTCACGAACACTGAGGAGGCGCCGATGTTGGAGCACTCGCCGATGGTGGCATCTCCCACATAGGTCAGATGTGGCACCTTAGATCCGCGGCCGATGGTGGCGTTCTTGGTCTCCACGAATCCTCCGAGCTTGCCATCTTCAGCCAGGTGCGTGCCTGGGCGGAGGTAAGTGAAAGGCCCGACGCTGGCGTTCTTACCGATAAAAGAATCGATGCCGTGCGTGCGAACCACCGTGGCACCTTCGCCAACAGTGACGTTTTCCAGGGTGCTATCCGGCCCGACGCAAGCACGATCGGCAATCCGGGTATGGCCCTTGAGCTGCACGCCAGGCAGGATGGTGACATCCTGGCCGATGGTCACATCAGAATCGATCATCGTGGTGTGCGGATCCACGATGGTTGCGCCCCCTCGCATTGCCGCCTCCAGATTGCGGTGGTTCAACGCAGCACCCGCGGCGGCGAGTTGTACGCGGTCATTCACACCAGCTAGTTCGTTGGCATCAGAGGCGATGAAGGCACGCACTGGGTGGCCTTCGGTACGCGCGATTCCCAATACATCCGTGAGGTACAGCTCACCTTGCGCATTATCGGTGTTCAGCTGGCTGAGAGCGGAACGGAGATTGTGGGCGTCGAAAGCAAAAACACCAGAGTTCACTTCGGTGATGAGGCGCTGCTCGGCGGTCGCGTCCTTCTCCTCGACGATGCCCGTGACGTCCCCATCTACCGCGCGAATGATGCGACCGTAACCGGTGGGGTTTTCCTGGCGGACGGAGAGCACGGTGACCGCGGTGGGTACCTCGGTGTGAGCTTTGTGCAGGTTGGCTAGCGTTTCTGCCTGCAGGAGGGGAACGTCTGCATTGGTGACGATGACCGTGCCCTCGAAGCCTTCGAGTGCGGGGAGCGCACACTGCACGGCATGTCCGGTGCCGTTCTGCTCGGCCTGCACGGCCTTATCGATATCGCGACCCAGCTCCTTAGCCACCTCATCAACTGCTGGTGCTACCTGTTCGCGCCCATGACCCACCACAGCGACGATCCGTTCCGGGTTGATACCAGCCGCGGCGTGGAGAGAGTGCGACAAAAGCGTGCGCCCGCCGATCGCATGCAGGGTCTTCTGCGTGGCTGACTTCATGCGGGTTCCGGCACCGGCGGCCAGGACAACGACGGCTACGGGGGAAGTAGTCATGGAGAGCAAGTCCTTTGTGATCGCCGAGAGACGCGATCCGTGGTTGGGGCAAATGTATTGCCACCACTCTAACGGGTGGGCGGGACAGGTTGGGGATGCTGCTGGGTTCTCAGCTGTCCCTTTGTTTCCGGCTCTTGACCCCGCAACTGGCACTCATCAAACGCCTAGCTTGATCTCAGTTTTGTATTGCGTGACCTAATTAACCGACCTTGTCACAGGCCACTCCATCGCCATCGCGATCCAAATTAGTGCTGTAGCCAGGGGAACCAGTGGTCATGTGTGAATAACCGGCAGCTAGAGCTTCCTTACAGCTGGAAAATTTCATGTCTGGGGCCGCAGGCGCTGGAGCGGGCTCATAAGCGGGAGCAGGCGCTGGCGCAGGCTCTGGTGCGGGCGCGGGAGCGAAGAAGTTCTGCGGCGCGTTTTCTACAGGTGCTGGTTCTTCGGCGGGAGGAGGAGTGGAGGGCGCTGGCTCTGGGCTGGAAGAGGTTGGAGTTGCGGAAGAAGAGGTCGGGGTCGAGGAAGTGCTCGTTGCCGTAGTGGTGGCGGTGACAGTCTGCGTCACTGAGGTTTCTTCTTCAGCAGGGGCGCTACAGGCGGAAATTCCACACACCGAAACGGCAGCGAGAACTAACAGGGATTTGCGGGGGTTCATGTGTGTGAGACTTTCTTCGAGCGCCCTAAGCGCGTTTCACTGCGAGTGCAGGTTATTGACCAGAGTGAGTCTAACGACTGCGCTATGCAGGGGCAGTGTAAATCGAAAATCTCGCGGAAACACGGAGAGTGGGCGTCGAAAAAAAGGGCAAAAAAATGCTCTCCCACCAGGACTCGAACCTAGAATGACGGTACCAAAAACCGTAGTGTTGCCGATTACACCATGGGAGAATGCGCGCTTTGACGTGCACGGGTCACAATACAGCAGCCGGGTTGTGCATAAGAAACTGTGACCCCCGAACGGTCTCGGCAGGGAAGTAGGCGCTGGCGCGGGAAGTGTTGTCTTGGCGCTCGTTACACTGTGAGGTTATGAGTTCCAACGCATCAACTGCCACCGATTCCGCGCGCACAATCAACTCCCAGCCCAGCTTGGCCGGGGTGTTGCGTGCGGCTTCGCGCGATTCGAAACTGCGCGGTGTAGTCACGCATCTGGGGGAGAAGTCTCTGCACATGCAGGCTTTGGATGCAGTGTGGCCGTTCGTGGCGGGGACGATGGCGCAGCAGGTGCCCGTGTTGTTGGTGACTGCCTCGGGCAGGCAGGCGCAGGATATGGGCGCAGTGCTGAAGCACATGCTGGGGGATGTGGTGGAGGTGTTCCCCGCTTGGGAAACCTTGCCGCATGAAAAGCTTTCGCCAGGTGTGGAAACGGTCTCGCAGCGCATGCGCGTGCTGCACCGATTGTCCCTGCTGGAGAAGAAAACAGAGAGCACTCAGCCTCCGCTGAAGTTGGTTGTGGCACCCACGCGCGCCTTGGTACAGCCCATCCAATCTCAACTGGGTGAGGTGGAACCCATCCGTTTGCAGGAGGGCGTGGAGCTGGACTTTGAGCAGCTGCAGCAGCGCCTGGTGTTGCTGGGTTATTCCCATGTTGATGTGGTGGGCAAGCGCGGGCATTTCGCGGTGCGTGGCGGAATCGTGGATATCTTCCCGGCCACCGAAGAATTGCCCGTGCGCGTGGAATTCTGGGGCGATGAGATTAGCGAGGTTCGTGCGTTCTCCGTGGGCGACCAGCGCACCATTTCCGGGCAGATTGAGCGTGCGGTGGAGGTTTACCCGTGCCGGGAGCTGCTGCTGACGGATGGCGTGGCCAAGAAGGCCGGCAGCCTTTCCGTGGAACGCGCCGGGAACCCGGAGCTGGCGGATCTGTTGGACAAGCTGAGTCAGAAAATCGCGGCCCCTGGCATGGAATCGCTCATCCCGGTGCTCCACGAGAGTCCCCTCAAGACCCTCCCAGAGCTCATGCCAGCCAACACCCACACGCTGATCACCGCGCCGGCCACGGTGTATCGCCGCGCGCAGGACCTCATCGAGACCGGTCAGCAGTTCATGGATGCCAGCTGGGATACCGCAGCGATGGGCGGATCTGCTCCCATGCAGGGCGTGGCCTACCTGGAGATCGATGATGTCCGCACCGCCCAGGGCGAACGCCCGTGGTGGACCATTTCTCCTTTGGGAATCGCGGATGCAGATGAGGGCTTTTCGGCCGATATGCTGGAGCTTTCCTACCAGGCCGCGCCCGCCCCGCACGGAGATTTGGACGCGATCGGTTCGTTGATGGCCGAGGTTCGTCGGCGCGTGGAAGCCGGTGGTCGGGTGGCCTTTGCGGCGCCGACGCCAGCAGTGGCCGGAAGAATGCTTCGTCGCATGCAAGAAGCGGGCATTCACGGCGAGGCGATCGGGGTGAATTTGCAGGGTCAGCACGGGCTGGGTCGGATCAAGGCCTCGAAGTTCAGCACCACGGACGAGCCTCCGGCCGGAACCGTGAGCATTTACCACGCGCTCGCGCATTCCGGCGTGGATTTCCCGTTCGCCGGGGATGATTCCCAAGAGCCAATGCTCTTCCTCACCGAGACGGATCTCACGGGTAACCGCGTGGACACGGCAGCCACCGGTAAGCGGAAACCTGCCAAGAAGCGCAATCGCGTGGATCCGTTGGCGCTGGAACAAGGCGATCTGGTGGTGCACGATTCCCACGGCATCGGCAAGTTCATCAAGATGACCGAGCGCACCATTGGACGCGGAGCGGAAGCATCGCGCCGGGAATACCTGGTGCTGGAATACGCCCCGTCCAAGCGCGGCGGCCCAGGCGATCAGCTCTACGTGCCGATGGATCAGCTGGATATGCTCAGCCGTTACGTGGGCGGGGAAAAGCCATCTCTTTCCAAGATGGGTGGCGCGGATTGGAAGAACACCAAGCGCAAAGCCCGCGGTGCTGTGCGGGAAATTGCTGCTGAGCTGGTGCAACTCTATGCCCAGCGACAGGCAGCACCGGGATTTGCTTTCGCCCCGGATAGCCCATGGCAGCGCGAGATGGAAGAAGCTTTCCCCTTCACTGAGACTGAGGATCAGTACGCCGCAATCGAAGCGGTGAAGGCAGACATGGAAAGCGCGGTGCCCATGGACCGCGTGATCATTGGCGATGTGGGTTACGGCAAGACCGAAGTGGCAATCCGCGCTGCGTTCAAGGCCGTGCAATCCGGCAAGCAGGTGGCCGTGTTGGTGCCCACCACGCTATTGGCGCAGCAGCACCTCAATACTTTCCGCGAACGCATGCAGGATTTCCCCACCAATATTGCTGAGCTTTCCCGCTTCACCAGCGCCAAGGAATCCAAGCAGACCTTGAAGGGGATGGCCGATGGCACGGTGGACATCGTCGTCGGCACCCACCGCCTGTTGCAAACCGGTGTGCAGTGGAAAGACCTCGGACTGATTGTGGTGGATGAGGAACAGCGCTTTGGCGTCGAACACAAAGAACACATCAAGGCACTGCGCACGCACGTGGATGTGCTGACCATGAGTGCTACGCCGATCCCTCGTACCTTGGAAATGTCCATGGCCGGGATCCGCGAGATGTCTACGATCCTCACCCCGCCGGAGGATCGTCATCCAGTGTTGACTTACGTGGGGCCGCAGGAGGAAAAGCACGTGGCGGCTGCGATCCGCCGAGAGCTTTTGCGCGATGGCCAGGTGTTCTACGTGCATAACCGGGTGCGGGATATCGAGAAGACCGCGATGGAAATCCGTGCCTCAGTGCCGGAAGCGCGCGTGGTGGTGGCGCACGGACAGATGTCGGAAGAGCAGCTGGAAACCACCGTGCGCGGATTCTGGAATCGGGAATTCGACGTGCTGGTGTGTACCACCATCGTGGAAACTGGCCTGGATATCTCCAATGCCAACACGCTGATCGTGGAAAACGCGCACCACATGGGTCTTTCCCAGCTGCATCAGCTGCGCGGGCGAGTAGGGCGCTCCCGCGATCGCGGTTATGCCTACTTCCTCTACCCACGCGGAGAGGTGCTGACTGAGACTTCTTATGACCGCCTGACAACCATTGCCGCGAACAACGATCTGGGTGCCGGCATGGCAGTGGCCATGAAGGACTTGGAAATGCGCGGTGCGGGCAACGTGCTGGGTGGCGAACAATCCGGTCACATCGCGGGCGTGGGCTTTGACCTCTACGTCCGTCTGGTGGGCGAGGCAGTGGAAGCTTTCCGCGCGATGGCGGACGGCCAGCCGGTGAGCGGACGCGAGGAAGAAAAGAAGGAGATCCGCGTGGATCTCCCGTTGGATGCGCACATCCCTCCCGAGTATGTGGCCAGCGAGCGCCTGCGCCTGGAGGCTTATCGCAAGTTCGCGGAAGTGCACACAGAAGAAGATATTCAGCGCGTGCTGGAGGAGCTGCAGGATCGCTATGGCGAGCCACCTGTAGAAGTCACCCGCCTGGCCGTGGTTTCCCGATTGCGCATGCTGTGCCGCGATCTGAACGTGGGAGAAGTGGTGCAGGTGGGCACGCGGATCAGCTTTAGCCCCATTGATCTGCCAGATTCTGGCCAGGTCCGGCTCAAGCGGCTCTACCCATCCGCGAATTACCGTGCGACCACCAAGGTGGTGCTCATTCCTTCGCCCAAGGAGGGGGCAGGAATGCGTGCGGTACCGCTGCGCGATGCAGACTTAGTGCAGTGGTGTGCAAACGTATTGACCCAACTTGCGGGATTGCCAGAGAGGGATATGAGGGGCGAACCTGCAGTGGTCAAGGGTTGAGCGGGTAGAATGTAGTTTCATGTCTGTGGTTTTGCTCGATCCCCGTTTCCCCGCGATGATCCCCGTGGAGGCCGTCACCCTGCTTTCCGGTGATGTCTCTTACACGGAGGAAGTCCCCGTGCGCATCCGGTGGGTCATCGCTGACCTCGGTGGACACACGGTGGATACGTCCGATGTGCTGGTGACAACGGATCTGCAAAACCCCGAGGTGCAAACCCAGTTGCAGGGTGGGGATGACCTCATCAGCGCTCCATCGTTGCTGGTGGAGATGGAACCGCAGCGTCAGCTGGAGAGCAGCGAAGCGCCCCGGCAATCCGGAATGCCCAGCGAAAGCGCCATCAAGGGAGATTTCTCCAACCCGCAGAAGGTAGAGATCTCCGGCGGGCAGATTGTGGACGGGGAGATTGTCGGTACCGACGAGCACACCGTTGCCGTGGCAGGCCTGCGCCGCACCACGCGCACCGAGGTTCCTGCGTCCGTGATGGACGAAATCGAAGATGCCGTGGCACTCATGGCGCGCGCTTTGCGCCAAGGCGAGTGGGAGCAGGAGATGACTCATCAGAGCCTCCTGCCTTACCTGCGCCAGGAAACCGAAGAGTTGGCAGAAGTTGTCAGCGCGATGGAGAAGCTCGCGGATTCCGATACTCCGAAGTGGATGGAGCAGGAGCTTTGCAAGGAGCTGGCAGACGTGTTGCTGCAGGTTCTCTTCCACGCGGAGATCGCCAACCGCCGCGGCTCTTTCGATATCGGGCACGTGGCTGGGGCCTTTGTGGTCAAACTGCAGTCCCGCGCGCCTTACCTTTTTGAATCGGTGGAGCGCGTGGTGCCGAAGAACGAGCAGGATCGCCTGTGGGCTGAAGGTAAGGAGCGCGAGCGCGCCGAGCGGAAGAAGACGCTGGGTGAGGACTACGCAAAGCTCGTCGCGATGAAAGACAACGCAGGCCAGGCTGCCGAAGAGCCACAGCGTGCTGCGTCTACTGCTTCTCAGCCCGCGCAAACTGCTGCAGTCACCGACCCAGCTCCGACTCAGGCGCCAAGCTCAGTCCCAGCTGCAACCTCGAACCCCGCTCCAGCCCAGCAGACCAGCACCTCCGGCTTGCATGAAGCTGAGCTGGTCATCGCGGAGGCCCGGGAGCTCGGGCTCAAGGACAGCGAGATTCCCATGGATATCCGCTACCCCATGGTCGGCCTAGAGATGGACAAGCCCGGTGAGGCGGATCGTCGCCTCCGCGATGCAGTCACCGCGTTCCGCACGAAGATCCGCCAGCAGCAGCCACAGAAGTAGCAGCTCACGCCCGCGAACCCTCGGCACGCCGCATCAACACCCGGGTAACTAGTCCTTCGCGCGCCCCGAAAAGGTAAGCGCACGCAAAGATGCTGGATTGCACCGTCACGATGGTGCCACCGCTGGAAATATCCAGGTAGTAGCTCAGCAAAATCCCGCCCACCCCGCTGATCCACGCCACCACGGGGGCAATCAGCAGCATCCGCTGAATCCGGGTGGTGAGCAGATATGCAGTCGCACCCGGGGTGATCAGCAGCGAGACCACCAGGATCACACCCACCGCCTGCACCCCGGCCACCACCACCAGGGCCATGGCCACCAGCAATGCGCTGCGAATCACGTGCACGGGAAAGCCCAGCGTGCGGGTATGAATCGGATCGAACGCCCACAAGGTGAACGCCCGCCCGAAAATCGCCACCAGCACCACCGCAGCCGCGCCGCAGATCAGCACCTGCAGCAGCGCGGAATGCGAGACCCCCAGCAAGTTTCCGAACAGCAGCTCCTGCACGTGCCCCGAGGCCGGAGTCAGCGACACCATCACCAAACCCACGGCGAACAACGTAGTGAACACGATTCCAATGCTCGTGTCCTCCTTCAGCGTCGAGCCGGAACCCACCGCGTGCACCAACCCCACGGCAAGCAGAGCCGCAACTAAGGCACCCACTGCGAAGGGCAGACCCAGGATGAATGCCAGAACTACACCGGGAAGCACGGCGTGGGACACGGCGTCGCCCAACAAAGACCATCCCACCAAGACCAACCAGCAACTCAGCAGACCTGCAGAAATTGCCACCACGGACACCACCAGCAGGGCTTGCTGGATAAACGAATAATGAAAGGGCTCCAAAGCCCAGCCGAGAATGCCACTCATCGCGCACCTGCCTCCAATCCGCCGCCAAAGGCCGCGCGTAGATTCTCCGGGCGCAGCACCTCGTCCACTGAACCCTCGGCGATCACGCGACGACCGAGCAGCGTCACATCATCGGTCAATTCCCCCAACCGGTCCAGGTCATGCGTGCTCACCAACAGGGCGGTCCCGTGCGCGGCGAGATCGCGCAGCAGTGCGGTGATCTGTGTCTGATTCTTCGTATCGACGCCAGCAAACGGCTCATCCAGCAACATCACCCGTGCCTGCTGGGCCAACCCCCGGGCGATGAAAGCGCGCTTCTTCTGACCTCCGGAGAGCTGCCCGATCTGGCGGTGTTGAAATTCCGTGAGTTCGGTGCGCTCCAAGGCAGTGGAGACGATGCGCTTGTCTGAGCTATCCAAGCGGCGAAAGAATTGCCCGTGCTTGCTAGCCCTGCGCCCGCTGGATACGACGTCACGCACGTTGAGCGGGAAGTTCCAGTCAACCGCCTCGGATTGGGGAACATAGGCGATCGCCCCAGGTTCCGAATGCGCGGAGCGGATGGTTCCAGAGCTGGGTTTTTCCAGGCCCATCAGCGCTTTGAAGAGCGTGGATTTACCGGAACCGTTGGTGCCGATCAGGGCGCGGATCCGGCCGTGGGTGAGCGTGATGCTCACGTTGTCCAGCGCGTGGACGTGGCCGTAGTTCACGCTGAGGGATACGGCGGCCATGGCTTCAGTTGGTGATTGTTTGCTCATTGGCTCAACCCCGAGACGATAGTTTTCACGTCATAGGAGATCAGATCCAGGTAGGTAGGCACGGGCCCATCAGCGGGGGAAAGGGAGTCCACGAAGAGCGTGCCGCCATTCTTCGCCCCGGTTTCTTGTCTGAGCTGTTCGTGCGGTCCTTTACCCACGGTGGACTCGCAGAACACCGCGGGTACCTGGTTTTCGCGCACGAAGCTGGCTGCCTTGCTGATTTCCCCGGAGGTGATTTCACCGTTGGAGTTCACGGGCCAGATGTAACCCTCTTTCATGTGGGCTTCGCGGGCGAGGTAGGAAAACGCGCCCTCGCAGGAAACCAGCGTGCGCCTGTTTTCCGGCAGAGATCGCAGACCCTCGGTGAGCTCGCGATCCACCCCATCCAGCTCCGCCTTGTACGCATCCCCATTGCTGCGGAAGGTGCCAGCGGCATCCGGGACCAGCTCGCTCAGAGCAGAGACGATGTTGTCCACGTAAATTTTCGCCAGAGCTGGGCTCATCCACGCGTGCGGGTTGGGGGTTTCAGAATGCTCGATGTTGATGGGTTCAATGCCCTCGGTCACCGTGACGCGCTTGGCAGTCGAGTGCGTGAGGAGCTTGTCTATCCAATGCTCCAGATTCAGACCGTTGGCCAGGATCATATCCGCATCAGAGGCCGCGGCGATGTCTGAGGGAGTGGGCTCGTACCCGTGGATCTCCGCACCGGGATCGGTGATGCTGCGCACCTCTACCGCATCTCCAGCGATGTTCTTCGCGATGTCTTCGATGATGGTGAACGTGCTCAGCACCATCGGCTTATCTCCCGCTGATACTTCATTAGCGCAGGCAGCGAGCCCAAACAGTAGCGCGGCAGAGGCGAGAACCGCCGCAAGTTTTCTTTCCATAGTCCTTCTCCAATGGCTAGAGTTCAATACGTTGAACACTAAAGATCAGAACCAAGATAAATGTCAACACAGCATCCTTCGTGTTGCCCCTCATCGGAGTGAAGAAGAAACTCCGCACTCATGGCAATCATCTGCGTGACGTGCGAACTCCCGTACACTTGCCCGCATGCATGTGACAGATTTGCCGGATAAGTCGCAGGACTATCTCAAGGCCATCTTCGATCTCCAGGAGTGGGGAGAGGCCGCCATCAGCCTGGGCCGCATCGCCGCTCGCCTCGGCCAGCGCAACTCCACCACCTCCGAGGCCATCAAGCGCCTGGCGGCAAAAGGCCTGGTGGATCACTCTCCGTATGCAGCCATTCGCCTCACCGAGCCCGGCCGCGAACTCGCCCTCCAGATGGTTCGCCGGCACCGGCTCATCGAGACCTACCTCTTCCAGGACCTCGGTTACCAGCTGGATGAGCTGCATGAAGAAGCCGAAATCCTCGAGCATGCCGTCTCGGACAAGTTCATCGAGCGCATCGCCGCCCGCCTGGGTCATCCCACCCGCGACCCGCACGGCGACCCGATCCCCGATGCCTCCGGGGAGTTCCACGTTCCCCAGGTTTTTTCTTTGGTCGACGCCACCCCTGGCCAAAACTTCACTATCGATCGGATCAGTGATCGCGACCCCGAGTTGTTGCGCTATCTGCAGTCCAAGGGAGCGATGCCAGAAGCCACCGTGGAGGTTCTGGAACGCCCATACCCAGATCTCGCCGAGCTCCGCATTCTCCATTCTTCCGGGGAAGGCACGCTGGTACAGCTGCCACTGACCTCCCTTGATTCTGTGTTGTGCAGGGAGGCATCCAATGAGCAATAAAAATCCAGGCAATAGAAATCCAGCTGGTCGAAATCAGAGCGGCAAAAGCACCAGCCATCGCAAGCCCAGCACCCGGCACCCCGCACCGCAGCGTAAGGTCTCACCGCTACCACCGCCGCAGCGCTCACCCCGACCGAACAAGGGGTTGCTGGGAGGCTGCGGAATCATCGTGGTGATTGCCGCGCTGCTCACGATCATCGCGCTGGTCGGTTTCCTGGTTTCCGGGTGGGCAAATCGCCCCGCCCCAGAGCAGGAACGCGTGCCTATCCCGGCTGATGTTCCGCCGGCGGCAGCCCAGCCCGCCCCAGATATCAACATCCACGGGGATGGCCGCACTGCGCTGCTGCTCATGGATTGGGCTCGCCCCATTTCCGGGGCCACCGGGATTCCCCTGCAGGCAGTCATGGCCTATGGAAACGCAGAGGTAATCGCCCGCCAATCCCGCCCGGAATGCGGGATGACGTGGAACACCTTGGCTGGTCTGGGTTATGTGGAAACCATGCACGGCACTTATGACGGCAAGAAGCACGGCGCAGCTTCGCTCAATGACGAGGGATTTGTGGATCCGGAGATCTTCGGCCCGCAGCTCAATGGCGGCCAGTTCGCCGTGGTGAAGGACACGGACAAGGGAGAGATGGACGGCGATCCAGACTTCGACCGCGCCATGGGACCCCTGCAGTTCATCCCGGAATCCTGGGGTCGCTACGGGGTGGACGCCAACGGTGATGGCGAGAACTCCCCGCAGAACATTGACGATGCAGCCGCCTCCGCGGTGCGTCTGCTCTGTGATCACGAGCGTGATCTCAAGACTCCCGAAGGCTGGACCCAGGCCATCAGCTCGTACAACATGAGCCAGGAATACGTACTCAACGTGCGCGATGCGGCCGCGCATTACGCGCTGAATCAGCCCCCGGAGGGATACTAGAAATTCGGGGGAGAAGCGGGGCAGGGGTGGCGTCGAAAAAGAAAAAGACCCCGCATCGGGGGCGAAGTCGCGGGAACAGGCCACAAGAAATGGAACAATAGGGGGCATTGTCCCAGTTTGAATGTTCCCCAAGCCTGAGGAGGCTTCCACAATGGCCGAAATTATGCAGATCATTGCCCGCGAAATTCTCGATTCCCGTGGTAACCCCACCGTGGAGGTTGAGGTTGGTTTGGACGACGGCATCATCGGCCGCGCAGCAGTCCCCTCCGGCGCCTCTACCGGCATCCACGAAGCACACGAATTGCGCGATGAAGACCACCGTTACTTGGGCAAGGGCGTGCAGCAGGCCGTAGCCAACATCATGGATGAGATCGACGACAAGCTGGCCGGATTCGAAGCCGATGATCAGCGCGCCATCGATATCGCCATGCTGGAGCTGGACGATACCGAAAACAAGTCCCGCCTCGGTGCAAACGCCATCCTGGGTGTCTCCATGGCCGTGGCTCACGCCGCTGCACAGTCCGCTGGACTGCCACTGTTCCGCTACATCGGCGGACCAAACGCACACCTGCTGCCCGTGCCAATGATGAACATCCTCAACGGTGGCGCGCACGCGGATTCCGGTGTGGACGTGCAGGAATTCATGATCGCCCCCATCGGCGCCATGACGTTCCACGAGGCTTTGCGCATGGGCACCGAGGTGTACCACGCGCTGAAGAAGGTCATCAAGGACAAGGGACTGTCCACCGGCTTGGGCGATGAGGGCGGATTCGCGCCTTCCGTGGAATCCACCGAGGCAGCCCTGGACCTCATCGTGGAGGCCGTGAAGGCTTCCGGTTATGAGCTGGGTGACGACGTCGCTCTGGCTCTGGACGTGGCATCCTCCGAGTTCTACAAGGACGGCAAGTACCACTTCGAAGGCGGCGAGCGTACCGCTGATGAGATGATCAAGGTCTACGAGAAGCTCGTGGAGCAGTACCCCATCGTCTCCATCGAGGATCCTCTGCAGGAAGACGACTGGGAGGGTTACACCGCGCTCACCGCTGCCATCGGCGACAAGGTGCAGATCGTTGGAGACGACTTCTTCGTCACCAACCCAGAGCGTCTGCGCGAGGGCATCGAGAAGAAGGCAGCCAACGCGCTGCTGGTGAAGGTCAACCAGATCGGCACCCTCACCGAGACTTTCGACGCCGTGGAGCTGGCACACCGCAATGGTTACCGCACCATGATGTCCCACCGTTCCGGTGAAACCGAGGACGTGACCATCGCTGACCTGGCAGTGGCTCTGAACTGTGGCCAGATCAAGACCGGCGCACCTGCCCGCTCTGAGCGCGTGGCCAAGTACAACCAGCTGCTGCGCATCGAGCAGATCCTGGGCGATGCTGCGGAATACGCTGGTCGCGACGCGTTCCCACGCTTCCAGGGCTAACAGCTTTCTGGGCCCCGCTGAGTTGTGTTGAACGCAGCGGGTCAAAGCGCTGTGGCCGGAGCGCGGGCGAGTATGGTTTGAGGGAGTATGACTGAAACCAAAGGCGCACCAAACCGTGGAGGCATTCCGCGCGCTCGCAGTGTTGAGCGGCAGGAACGCCTGCGCGAGCGTGCCCAGGCCGCGCCGAAGCGGGCAGCGCGCCGGTTTGTGCAGCTCCCGCAGCAGATCAACCCCATGGTGCTGGCGGTAGCTGCAGCCGTGGTGATCATCTTGGGAGTCACCATTGCCCAACCGCTACGCAACTATTTCGAGCAGCGCGCGGAGCTGGCAGAACTCGACGCCAAGATTGCTCAGCAGGAGCAGGAACGGGATCGCCTCACAGCAGAGCTGAACCGCTATCAGAACGATGATTACGTGCGCGAGCAAGCGCGCACCCGTCTGGGACTCATCGAGCCAGGTGAATCTGCATTCCGCATCATCAGCCCGAACATCAGTGCTACCGCGCCGGAATCCACCCCGGGCGCCGATGAGACCACTCCGGAACGCAGCGCGTGGTACCAGCAGCTGTGGGATTCCATTTCCATCCCGGATGAGGCTGCTCTGGGGGACCCTTCAGTCGACCAACATCATCTACCCACCGTGGAAGAGCCCGCCGCACCTGCCGCGCCTGCACAGTAACTTTTCAGCGCGGTAACTAGAGCGCCGCAACACATTAATCGAGGAGCATTTATGGCAGTCAGCGATGCCGATATGGACATCATGGAAACCCAATTGGGTCGCCGCCCGCGCGGAGCCGTGGAGGTGTCCTACCGCACCCCTGATGGCAAGCCTGCGGTGGTCAAGACCGTGCCGCGCTTGGAAGATGGCACGCCTTTCCCCACGCTGTACTACTTGACTGATCCTCGCCTCACCGCCGAGGCTTCCCGCCTGGAAGTGGCCGGCGTGATGAAGACCATGCAGGCGCGTCTTTCCGAAGACCCCGAGCTGGCAGCCGATTACCAAGCCGCCCACGAGCACTTCCTCAGGGAGCGCAACGCGATGGAGGATCTGGGCACGGACTTCTCCGGCGGCGGCATGCCGGATCGCGTGAAGTGCCTGCACGTGCTCATTGCCTACGCCCTGGCCGAAGGGCCGGATCACTTCCGTCTGGGCACGGAAGCCGTGGCACTTGCTGCGGAGAATAACCCTAAGTTGGTGGGGACTGCGTTGCCGAGCGATTGGCCGGCGTCGGAAACCCTGGGAACGTCCATGGAGAAAGCCAGCACGGAGGAATAAACGATGACCACTGCGCACGCCACAGCGCCACGTTTCGCCGCGATTGATTGCGGTACCAATTCAATTCGCCTGCTCATCGCCGAGGTTTTGCCTGATGGCAGCCTCAACGAGCTGAACCGCGACAACATCATCGTGCGCCTGGGTCAAGGCGTGGATGCGAACGGTCGCTTCGCCGAAGAGGCCTTGGAGCGCGTGGATGCCGCGCTTTCCACCTACGCCGACCGCATGGTTGAGTTCGGTGTGCAGGACGTGATGATGGGTGCGACCTCAGCCACCCGCGATGCCGAGAATCGTGAGGTGTTCTTTGATCTTTCCCGACGCCACCTCGGGCGCATCCGCGATGGTATTTCTGCCGAGGTGATCACTGGCGAGCGGGAGGCCGAGCTGTCCTTCAACGGCGCCGTGACCGACCTGGGTGAGCTGGGCGCCGAGGAGCGCGTGTGCGTAATTGACCTCGGCGGCGGATCCACTGAGTTCGTGGTGCGGACTGCTTCCGGGTCTGTGAACGAAGCGCATTCCGCGAACATGGGTTGTGTGCGGCTGACTGAGCGCTACCTGCACTCGCAGCCGCCTGCTTCTACGGAGATCGCTGCGGCTTCTGTGTTCGTACAGGAACTGCTGGCCGAGGTGCAGAATGTGGTGGATCTATCTGCAGTTGACCGTGTGGTGGGCGTGGCTGGCACGATGACCACCATCAGCTCGATCGCGCTGGGGCTTTCCGAATACGATTCCGAGCGCAACCACATGTCCGTGCATTCCCTGGAGGACTTCCGCGCCACCGCGCGTGACCTGCTGTCCCGCACCACCGAGCAGCGCATGGAACTGGGCCCGATGCACCCGGGCCGCGCTGATGTGATCGGCGGCGGCGCGGTCATTGTGGATGCCTTCACCACGCTGTTCTTAGAACAGGGGCTGAAGGAGATCACGGTGAGTGAAAAGGATATTCTAGATGGGATCCTGGCTGAGGTTGTGCGCCGAAACAGCTAGTTTTTGGTGGCTGGCCTGCTTGTGAGCTGTTGCTGCGGTCAGCGGTGATTTACTGCTGGTTCGGTGTTCGCTGCTTGCGGTGATGCAGGATCAACGCCCCTATAGCCCAATTGGCAGAGGCAGTGGACTTAAAATCCATTCAGTGTCGGTTCGAGTCCGACTGGGGGCACATTTTTTTGTGAGTGCTTTATGCCCAGAGCAATGCTGATTGCCAGTTAGTTGGAAACCCCATTTGATGCTCTGGAGAGATGAACGGTTCAGTTTCTCCGGGCTTGAAAATTGGAGGAAATTCAGACATTAGGCCTGAAAACTCACATGGCCATGTGCTTTGAGATTCGTGCGACTTCAACATATATGCAAGGAGGGAAGCGTGGACGAAGACGCGTTTTCCTTCAGCGATGTGTCCAGCGGGGGCTTTTTCCAAGAGATCCCATGTGTCCAAGTAATAACTTCCCGCGGGGAAGTCAGTTCGCCTGGGTTTGAGTTCAATCTTCAACACCTTATTGAACAAGCGGGTACCGTGCGCAGCTTTGTTCCGTAATTCAGCCATTGCTCGGACAATTGTTACGAAGATTTTCGGATGCTTCATTCCAAACTGAGCCGCTATTGTTCGTTGGTCTTCTGCCTTGAGATAGGTGAGAAGGAACACGAGCGAACCGAAGGAGAGGTATTCGACGATGGCCCAAACGGGCAATAGATCTCCGTATTTCTGCGTGTGGTGTTTGACGTAGTTGTCACCCTCATTCAGAGCAGCCTTTTTAGCCTTCTCTACCTCTTTCATGAAAGCTTCGTGGCTGGTTTTGCAGTTCACGCGCTTCACGGGTTTAGAGGTTGTTTGTTTATCTAAGTAGTCGACAAACGCATATGCGTAGGGATCATAGGCAGCAAGGAGATGTGCGACAGCAGTACGTAATCGCACTTCAAAATCTTCTGTTGCACGGAGAACCATCATTCTCAGATCACGGTCAAACTCGGCTAAGGCTATAACTTGTTCGAAACTAGTTCCTGGGATGTGTTTCTTGCCGCGAAAAGTGCGGAGGCTTTGGTTTTGATCCGGTATGGGAAGAAGCTCACGGAACAAGTATCTGTAGCCAGATAGTCGGTGGTATCCATGTTTCCGCAAGGCCTGCCGAGCAGCGACCTTGTCCTTGATCCGGAGACCATTCGCCTCGAGACCCATGATCAGTTGGTCATGAGTCTGATGAGGTTTTGGCGGACGCATGGGGTTCACATTATCCCAATAGAAAACCTCCCCCTTGCCAAAGTGGCAGAGGGGGGAGGTGGCTTATGTATGTAACTGTAGCTCGGATCTGCCAAGATTAGCAACGCCACTCGCAACCGAGTTCTGAACCTTTGCCAACTGATGTCTTCATCAACTCTTACTCAAGCCGCGCCTGCAAACCCATCTCTACGGCAGGCCATTCGAATTTCAGAATGGAATACACGCAGGAATCACGCCAGGTTCCGTTTTCCATGAGAGTGTGGCGTCGCAAAATCCCATCCAAATGCGCCCCCAGCCGCTCAATTGCCCTCCGCGAAGGCAGGTTCATGTGGTGCGCACGCAGTTCCACCCGCTCGCACCCAATCACCTCAAAAGCGTGGCGGAGCATCAGCAACTTCGCTTCGGCATTCACGCCCGTGCCCTGCACGGAGGCGCGCATCCAGGTGTAGCCAATCAAAATATTTCGGTTTTCCGCATCGGGATCGTAATACGTAGTCATCCCCAAAACCTGGCCGTCTGCAGCCGCGCGCAGCACTAGCGGGATCATCGTGCCCTCATCTTGCCGACGCAAACGATGCGCAATCTCCTCGCTCATCTTTTCTGGCGTGGGCACCTGCGTGAACCACAGTTTCCACAGTTCGCCGTCCTTCACCGCGTCCACCAGCTCATCGTGGTGTTCTGGGGTCAGCCGCTCCAGTGTCACTCGCTCACCTTTGAGGCGAACCGGCGTGGTGTAAGCAGAAGCAGTCATACCCCCATCATGCACAATGGATGGCGATGTCGACACCGAATCCCCGCAACACCCACAACTCTCGCTTCACCAAAGCCGTGGAGATGACTCATCGCGCGGCCATCCGCTCCATCGAGCGCGTCGTCGCGGAAACCGCTGAGCCCATGCCGCCTGCTCAGGCCCTCAAGACCACCACTGAACTGTTCAAACAGGGTCCCGCCCTCGTCCTCACCGGCGCGGGCGTGTCCACTGATTCCGGCATCCCCGATTACCGCGGCCCACACGGTTCGCTCAAACGCCATCGCCCCATGACCTACCAGGAGTTTCGCCACGATCCCGCCGCCTCCCACCGCTACTGGGCGCGTAGTTTCGTCGGTTGGCGGACCATGCGCGAGGCGGATCCGAATCGCACCCATTTCGCCCTCGTGGAGCTGGAGCGCGCGGGGCTCATCACGGGCATAGTCACCCAAAACGTAGATGGTCTGCATACTGCTGCGGGCGCCAGAAGTTGCGTCGACCTTCATGGCGACCTTGCCACCGTAGCCTGCCTGACCTGCGGCTACAAGGAGGACCGACGCGAACTCGACCGTCGACTCGAGGCCGCCAACCCCGGTTACATCGACTCCATCCTGGTCGATGATTCCATGGTCAATCCGGATGGCGATGTCACCCTGCCCGAGTCCGTGGTCGCTCGATTCGTGATGCCCGGGTGCGTGCGTTGCGGCTCGCCGTTGTTGAAGCCGGACGTGGTGTATTTCGGTGAGTCGGTGCCTCCCGCGCGTAGGCAGCAGGCTTGTTCTTTGCTCGACGCCAGCTCTTTCCTCATCGTCGCTGGATCCTCGTTGGCTGTGATGAGCGGCTTCAAGTTTGTGCTGGACGCCCAACGTGGCGGCAAGCCCGTAGTGGTGATCAACGGGGGACCGGGCCGGGCGGATGCGCGCGTGGACGTGCTGTGGCGGACCGACGTGGCTAGCGCGTTTGATGCGCTGCTGGATGAGCTGGAGTTGTGATGGGATGTGAGGGATTTCTGCACTGGGTGAAGCTTTGCGCTGCGAAAGTATTCGTCCTGATTTAAGCTCAAAAAATGGGTTTCAGTGGCAGATTCTTTGCGATCTCAGATAAGACTCCGCGTGAAGACGTGTGGTCGCAGCCTGAAGGTGGGCGAGGTCGAGCGGAAGAAATGATGCAGCATCTCTTCGGCGATACGTACGCTTATTCCAAGGAGAGTGATGTCTACGACGTGACCCGCTCGGGGGATCGTTTGTGGATCGGCAATTGGGGGAGCACCACGATTGTGGCTGGTGACTGGGGTAATTCCACACCGCCCGTGGATCTGTCAGAGGGCTTTGGCACTTGGGAGCTCATCATTGAGTCCAGCGTGGATGCATTTGGGTACTTCGTGAAGGGCGGCCCGTGGGGAGATCGTGAGCTCGAGATGGATCCGGACACGGGAACGGACTTCGAATCGACGATGAAGGGCAAATCCCTGCCGTTTGAAGAGCCCTACTTCCGAGGTGACCACTCCATGTATGACGAGGATGAGGATCCCGAGGATCAGTACCCGCTGCCGTTCCACCCGCTCGACCTGGGTAATGCGGCTTTGCTGTGGGCCTTCGGGATCGAAGCGGAGACTCCGCCTAACGACGACGTGGTGGATCCTCTCATGCAGGATCCACACTTCCGTGAGCCAATCGTGATGCATGAGTTTGCGCTGGTTAAAACCCCTGAGCGCAAGCGGTTGAGCTTCTGGGGTTCGAAGTAAGACTTAACCCATCGATGGCAAGCGTGATTCGAACTTTTCCTTGCTGATCACGCCACGCTGATGGGTGCCATTGCTAATGACGTTGTGCGTATCGCGGGCACTGATCTCAAACGTCACGGTCCGCTTTTCCACGGCGATGACCTTCACGTCCACGGTGACGGTATTGCCCGGGACGGTGGGTGCCTGGTGGGAGAAGTTCACGTGGGTGCCCAGCGAGATCTCACCCTCATCGAGGTGATCCCGGATCGCTTCCATGCAAGCCCATTCGATGATGCCGACCATGTACCCGGTGGCTAGAACCTCCGGCATGGTGGTGAAGTCCGACGCCTCGGGGAGCAGGTTCGGCACGGTGCGGTTTCCTGGCAGTTCATAGGTCAGAGTGTGTTCAACGCCGGTGGTGAGTGAGTCCTTCACGGGATTCTCCTTTGCTTGAGCGGCGGGTCAGCGTGGGTGAGGTGGGGTGAAACGTGGGTGCTGGGCCGCTAATTGGAGTGTATTCCGGCCGGGTAGTGGTGTTATGAAGTTTGGAAAATTAGGCGGAATAGACGCCTATTTCTTCTCCAGCGCTTCCTTCTTCCGGTTGCGTACTTCTTGCGCGCGCAGCAATTCAGCGCGCAGCGGTTCATCGACAGCGTAGATGTAGAGACCATGGACACCGCGGGTGAGGAGAACGTTGATCTCATTCTTGAGTAGATCCTCCGAAACGGTCACTTTGCTCCCATCAAACAACGTGCGTTTGTTAGTTGCAGCTTTGTTCTTGCTCGCTGACGGATCAACGACAACATGGCCATCTCGCCACTTCACCGAAGGTCCTAGGATAACTCCCGCATAGTTGAGATCTGAACCTTGGATTGTGAAGGTTGAACCCACCTCATTAATGGTGTGTTCTTGTTCAGCCCAGGAAAGGTTCTTGGTCCTGCGTCTTTCGGCTGGGCTAAGTGGAATCTCTCGATTCCAGGGAAGTCTAAAATCGCCAATCTCTACGTCCCAAGTTTCCCCGTTGTTGCCTTTTGGCGTGCTGGAATATGCCCAGTCGAAAGTTGCCAAAACACGGGATAGTCCGAGATCCATCTTGGTGCTGGCTTGTTTGACGGATTTCCACATCTTGGTCGGGTCATCAAAGACTTGGAGGTCGTATTTTTCGTCCACAGGAATCGGGTCGATATTGCCTAGATCGACGAGAGAGCGTACCCAGCGAACGGTTTCGGGTTCAGCGTCCATTCGCATCTGATTGGTCAGTTGGATCGAGGCTGCAGCATTGGCCTTGAGTTGCTCGAACTCATGCTCTTCCCAATATTGGTTCGCAGCCATAATTTGGTTCTTATCGAAGACCACTACAACTACGCGTGCCCGATCCAACAGGTCATTTAGTTGGTTCTTGCCTCGGTAACTTTGCTTGCCTTGCGTCCATAAAAGGTGAGCTTCATCGACCAGGACCACATCAGCAAGCTTGTCGTTATCATTGCTAACATCCCGGTCATTGATGAATTTGGTGGGTTTACTGACCCTAGTTTTACCTTTGTCGAGGACACCCAAACGCTTCGCGATGTTCTGATAGATAGTTGCTTGTTCATCGTGGTTGATCAGCATGTATGCGTCCAGATCCTGGAAGGCTGATGGATCATCCTCGTTGTTTTCGTTCTGGAAGAGCTCGAAGAACAAGCTGCTGAGAAGGACAGTCTTGCCAGCGCCAGCATCGCCAGAGACGACGATCAACTGGCCCCGCTTATTTGTTGCCAACGCATCCTGAATTGCATCGTGGATGTCCCGTTTCGCAGTTAATTGCTCCTCAGAGAGCTTGTGGAACGGAGAGGCTTTGAACAATGCCGAATCACGCACGATGGACTCAGCTGGGAAGAGTTTCTTGTCTTTATTGCGGAGCCCTCTCCACACTCGAGTGAATATCTCGTCGAATTCTTCTCGCGTGTAGTAATCGAGCTGCTGATTCGTGCGGCGATTATTCAGGTTCTTCACCGCGTTCACACCCAGCATGTATGTCATCAGCCGGTTTTCAATGTCCAATGTGAGGGATTTATTGAAGTGTTCATGGCCAATGATGAACATCTTCGAAGTTCCAGAATTGGCCAAACCGTGCCAATCTTCCCGGGTCTTGGGATCTATGGTGAGATGCTGGTTAGTTCGAGTCGCAATATCCGAGGTTTCGCCGATATAGACCGTGTACTCAGGCTGATCTTGATTGCTGACAGGTTGATCGTGGACAACATAGACAGTGGGGAAGCGAAAGAGAACCTGATGCTCTCGGTTTCTCTTTGAACCAGATCCCTTTTGAATTTCCGCACGGAGTCGCTTGAGCTCATCGTTGGAATAACCAACCTCACGGATATAAGGGGTAAGTCTGCTCATCGCTCCACGTTTTCGCTAATTGTCACTGACTTTCATTCAGTCTAGGGGCACTAACCCATCCCTCTCCGCAAACACCTCTTTTGCCACAAAAGTAGCGTTCAGCGCCCGTGGGAAACCGCAATAGACGGCAGCGTGCAACAGGGTTTCCGTGATCTCCTCACGAGTAATCCCCACATTGAGCGCAGCCCCAATATGCACCTTCAACTGGGGTTCACATCCACCCAAGGCAGTGAGCACCCCAAGCGTCACAAATTGCCGAGATCGAGGATCCAAATCCGGGCGGTCGTAGATATCGCCAAACGCGAAGGCCGCCACATGGTGCCCCAGAGCAGGATTGATATTCGCCAAGGAATCAATCACTGCCTCGCCTTGATCCCCGTCGATGCAAGACAAGACGTCTTGGCCATGGCGGCGTCGTGCCATATTTTCCGGAGAGTCGATATCGTGCTGAGAATTAGTCATGGCCTGGGCCCTTCAAGGTAAGTGCTGATCTTGTATTCGGTGGCAGCAAGTGAAAGTTGGAGTTGGATGATCTGGCGTCGCAAATTCTCACGATGCTCTTTGAGCAGGTCAACGCGTTCCGCAACAGACTCTGGGCCATCCTCCACAAGCTTGATGTAGCGCTGAAGGTCTGCGATGGGCATGCCAGAAGTCCGCATTCGGGTGAGGAAGACCAAACGGCGAACGGCCGCAGCGTCGTAGCTGCGGTGGCCCAGGCGATCGCGTGCCACGGTGATGAGCCCGATGCGTTCGTAGTAGCGCAAGGTATGCGGGCTGACCTGCAAATGTTCCGCTGTGGTTCCAATGTCCCACTCGATGGATTCTTCATCTCGCACCAAGTCCCGGAGCGCCTCTACGCTGACTTCACCCGGCGGATCCACCGCGAGTCGCAATGCCTGAATTAGTGCCTGGTCATCCATGCCGATGACCCTACGGCTTGGAGCGCGCTCAAACGCAAGAGCAATTTTCTAACCTGTTCAGTCTTCGCACCCCAAGGCCCTGTCTTGCCCCAGAGTAAGCTCATACGCAATCGTCTCCCCGCCACCGCTGCGCCGGCAGCTCACGCACCGTTGAAGTAGGTCCTTGTGGAAATTTTGATCGGCATCGTCGCCCTTATTTTCGTCACCATCATCACTGTGGCGGTCGGCGAGCGCCTCGGCCTCCCATGGCCCACGCTGCTCACCCTGGTGATCGCCGGCGCCATCTTCCTGCCGGGTTTGCCACGCATGGAAGTGCCTTCGGAGATGATCCTGCCGATATTTCTCCCGCCGTTGCTCTGGGCCTTGGCGAGACGAACCAGTTGGGCAGTGATCCGCTCGCAACTCTCCACCGTGATCAGCCTCTCGGTGCTACTCGTGATCGCCACCATTGCCGCGGTCACCGGCACGGTGTTGTTGATGTATCCCACCATTGGTGTGGCCGCCGCAGTTGTCATTGGCGCAGCACTTGCCCCGCCGGATCCCGTGGCCGTGGATGCGGTTGCGGAGACCACCGCGGTGCCACGTCGTCTTACTTCAACGTTGCAGATGGAAGGCCTTTTTAACGACGCCGCCTCCATCGTCACCTTCCACGTAGCTCTGGGCGCTCTGCTGGCTGGGGGCGAACTGTCCATCGGGGAGGGGATCCGCGACTTCGTGGTATCCGTGGTTTTGGCTGTCGTGTTGGGTGTTGCGTTTGGCTTTGGATCTGCAAAGCTTTCGAATTTCATGGAATCCACTACCGCGCGTACGGCGTTTAGCTGGATTGTCCCTTTCGCGGTGTATCTGGTGGCGGAGGAGGTGCACGCTTCTGGCGTGATTGCCATCGTGATTGCGGCGGTGGAAATGAATTCTCGCCTGCACGTGGGCGCGGAAGACAGGCTCTCTGGCCAGGCGTTCTGGGAGACCGTGGAGATGGTTTTCACCGGCCTGGCGTTCGGCATGATTGGCCTCTCGGTGCGCGACGCGATCGAGGAAGTCGGCTCCGATCTACTACACGCGGTGTGGGTGGGCTTTGTGATTTCCATCGTGCTGATTGCCGTGCGTTTTGTGTGGATGTTTGGCTTCTACAAGATCAACAAGCAGAAGACTCGTCGCGAATTCGCTCCGCTGCGTTTGCAAGAGGTAGTAATGCTCACGTGGGGTGGCATGCGCGGTTTGGTGAGTTTGGCGCTGGTGCTCTCCATTCCCGCAAGCGCGCTAGCCAATGCCCACGAGGTGTCCGTGATTGCCCTGATGGTGCTGCTGTGCACCATGGTGATCCCAGGAATGACCCTCCCGTGGCTGATTGCAAAGCTCGACCTTTCCCAGGGGCCGGATGCTGCGGGAGATCAGGCTCGCGACGCGTTGATTGTGCGCGGGCACAAAGCCGCGATCAAGGAACTGTACCGACATACTGATGAACTTCCGCCGCAGTTCGTGGCGTCGATTGAAAACTGGTTGACGGAAGAATCCGAAGCCCGCGTGGATCCTTCAATGGCCTTGGCGGCCATCCGTCGTGCAAAGGCAAAGAAGGCGCTGGTGGCGGAGGGGAAAATCACGCTCGATGAGAATGGCCAGCCCGCCGACGCCCGCTGCCAGAAGCTGGTTGAGGAGCGCGCCACCGCTACTGGTGGGACCACCGTGGGGACTGCTGTGAGGGCCATGAATATGGAGGTCGCGGTGACTGAGCTGATTTCCGAGCGCGTGGCGTATGCCTCGGCGATGAAGAAGAAGGCGAACCAGATCCGGGTGATCGCGCTACAGGCCGCGCAGGCTTCGATGTTGGAGGCTAGACGCGAACCCGGCCAGGACCCAGCGATCGTTGATGAGCAGCTGCGGACTCTGGATCGCCTGCTCATTGCAGCGAACGCTGAACAGGTTTAGAACCCATGTTCGATTAATTAGTGGTTTGTTCGGGTTATTGTCTTGGCCGTTCCTATGATGATTGATGAGCAGTTCAAAGGAACGAGCATCTCGATTTTTCACTCGAACAACTAGGGGAACGTTGTCATGGGGGACCTATATTTCGACGCCTGCGCGCCGGACGACCCACTATCCATCCACTACATGCACACCAACCGCGCAGACTACGCCGCCTGGCGCTCGGTCATGCCCAACCCAGTCACTGATGATGTCGGGGTCCACTCGGTACGCATCGCCTGCCGCATGGGGGTGTCAGAAACCTTGGCGCGGCAGAATTTCGATGCGCTGCTCATGTTGCACTCTCTGCCGAAATTGGCGGGGCTCATTGATGAGATGGCCCACATTGATTTGTGGCGGTTGCGTGCCATTGATCGGGCCACCATCGGCGTGGAGCACTACGCACTAGAGGCAGTGGATACCGCCATTACCGAGTACCTCACCCCGCGCTATCCCAACCAGCATCTGCCGGGCGCGGTGGCTATCCGGAACAAGGTGCGCAAGATCGTGTTGGAGCATGATCCGTTAGCTGCGGAGCGGGATGAGGATGAAAGCCGCAGCCTCGGATTCACCCCGACCAGCTGCGGGGGAGCGAAGATGTTGGGTTATCTGCCCGCTGATGAGGCGAAGACTGTGCATGATTCGTTGAAGGCAATTGCGCGCAAACATGACTGTTCGCTGGTTGATGCACTGCTCAAGCTGGTGAGTGAGAAGGTGGACGTGCGCGTGGTGCTCAACGTCTATTCGAATGCAGATGTGCCTGATTACATGGATGGCGCGGGCTCGTTGTCGCCCATGGCATCGGAACGGCAGGCCGCGAGAGTCACCAGCATTCGTGATCTGCGGGAAGGCGTCGCGGAGCAGGTGGCGGATAGCTACGCGGTGCCGGAGGTGATGGCAGCGTTTGTGCGCGGCCGGGATGGGGCGTGCCGAGGTCCAGGGTGTGTGGTTCCGGCCTCGCGATGCGATTTGGATCACCGGATCCCGTTCGACCAGGGCGGTCTAACCACAGCGGCGAATCTGCATGCGCTGTGCCGAAAGTGCCACAACCGGAAGACCGATGGCGTGATGAAAGTGATCATGGACGCCCAAGGTGCGGATCACTGGATCTTCCCTGATGGTTCAGTAGTGGTGACGTTGCCCGGTGGTCCGATCAAGTGGCCGGCGAAGCAAATGCTGGATGGCCGGTGGCGTCAGAATTGGGAGGAGCGGACGTTGGAACGCCGCGGATTGCGACGAAAGGAGAACCAGCGAGCGCAGAACCGAGAACATCAGACGGTGGCCTGAGACCACCGCCTGAAACTTCCGACTGAACCTTGAGGAGCTAGGCGACAGTAATTCCGCGATCCTTCAGGATCTTCGACGCGCGGGTGGGGTAGTCGGTGATCAGCCCGTCCACACCGGTATCGATGATCTGGTTGATGTCCGCCTCAGAGTTCACGGTCCAAGGTATAACCTGCAGGCCAGCTTCCTGAGCCTTAGCGACGTTCTCCTTAGTCACCAAACGGTAATTGGGGGAGAGTACATCCACATCCAGTTGCTGGGCAGCCTTCACGAGGTCGCCATCTACGGCAGCGTAATCAACCGATCCGGTCCACACGGAGTTGGGAACCCATGTGGTCTCGTCGTACAGCGCCACGATATCCAGGCCAGGTGCAGCAGCTCGAGCCAGAGGCAGTGAGCGCCAATCGAAGGACTGGATAGCGGAGCGATCCACCGCGCCGTTCTTCTGGATGATCGGCACGATGGTGTCTACGAATTCCTGAGGAGTCGCAGAATCTTCTCGCTTCTCGGCTTCGATCTTGGTCTCGATGTTGAAACGCACCGCAGGATCAGCCTTAGCGATGTCGAAAACCGTCTGCAGCTGGATAAGCTTGTTGCCGTCCACAGAGGCAGCATCGGGGAAGCCGGCCAGGACCTTGTCACAGGTCAGCGTCTGCAACTGTGCCCAGTTCAGCTCGTGCACCAGCTTGCCCACGTAGGGGAACTCGGGATCGTTTGGCGTGGCGGGCTCGGAATCGGAGCACTTGTCCGCCTGGATGGAAGGATCGTGCCAGACCAGGGGAGTGTTGTCCTCAGCCAAGACGATATCGAGCTCCAGCGTGGTGACATCCAGCTTCAGAGACTGCTCGAAAGCGAAGGCAGACTCCTCAGTCCACTCGCCGCGTCCACCGCGGTGAGACTGGAGATCGAAACCTCGCTCCTCGGGTTGCGCGGAAGAGCCAAGCGCGGCGTCGAAGGAAGAACCAAAGTCAGAGCCGAAAGAGGAACCAAAGGAAGAGCCGGAAGGATCAACAGGCAAAGAGCCATCGGCGGCTTGAGCAGTAGAGCCTGCAACCAAAAATCCGCCCGCTAGAGTGAAGGTGGTGGCGGTGAGGGTGGCGGCGAACTTCTTGCGCCAGCCTGCTTGGGAGTGGAGCTTCTGAAGCTGAGACATGAGGATTCCTCGCGTAGTGGTGTGGGGAGTGTCTTTGACAAGCCACTGATAACCCTAAGCGAGGTGCGAGCACCCTGCAGAGCTGAAGCAAAGGGTTCCGGGAAGGCCCTGCCTACAGCCCAGAACCCACGATCTTCTTGTCTGCAGGGGCGCCGTTCTTCTCCGCAGGGAAGGCATTGGCCAGTGCTGCGGCGTATCGCTTGGCACGCTGCGTGTTGCCCTCGGAGTTGTAGTGCGCGAAGTCCTCATCCGCGAACCACTCGGGGCGGCTCTCACTAGCCCAGTCATAAATCCGCAGGTTAGGGTACTTGTTCTCCGCGCGCTTCAGGGCCTCGTTGAACTTGTCCATGTTCGCCTTGGCGTAGTGACCCTCGGTGGTGTTGGTGGTCACCAGCGGCCACATCACATCTGCATCTGGGCCGAGGAGATCCATCATGGCCTCGATGCGCTCGTCGTACTGGGCGGTAGCACCGGCGGAGATATTGGCGGCATCGTTCACGCCAGTGGCGATGACCCAGCAGGTGTCCTTGTTCGGAACCCTAGTTTGCAGCTCGGTTACGGAATCGATGGCGGAGGGGTAGACGGTGGCACTGGCGGGATCACTCCAACCCTCGGTGGTGGCACGCGCACCGAAGACGCTATCGATGACTTCCTCAGCGCCGTAATCGATGTAGGTGGTGAACGCGGTGGACTTCGGCGTATTCACCTGCCCGGTAGCGAACATTCCGATGGAGGTGGAATCGCCCACGTGGACAACGCGGGTACAGCTCACGGTGCCGGGGCGGCTAGGTGCGGCTTGCGCGTCGGATTCGTCCCCAGCACCTGCTTGAGGATCCACTGAAGCGTCTGGAACGGGCTTGTCTGCGGGATTCAATTCCATGGCTGGAGGAGAGGCTGGGGCGGCGGTTGACGTCGAATTCAAAGCGACCGGGGTGGCACCCACCGCAACGATGGCTGCCAAAACTACGGCGCAACCAGCAGCGAAGAAGGCGGGGAAAGGACGGGAAGGAACCATGTTCATTTCGCGATCAGCCTGGCGGCCGCGTCGCCACTTCCGGATGGGCTCCACGATGCCGTGCTTGCGAATGGGATCCTCCACCAAACGCCAGCTCAGGGCAGCGATCAACACAGACACGCCGACGGTGATCAACGTGGCCCACAGGCGGTGCTTCTCCAGCCATACCTGCGGCATGAAGGCGATCACCGGCATGTGCCACAGGTAGATGCCGTAGGAGCGCTCACCAATCCAGCGGAAAGGCGCAAAACCGAGCACATGTGCCCACACGGACTTCTGATGCAGCACGGCAAAAATCACCAAAACCGTGGAAATGGAGAGCAGGGCGATTCCGCCGTTGTAGAGGAACGTGGATTCCTGCGGAACCAGCAGAATCAGGGAGAGCACGCCACCCAGGCCGAGCAGACCCGCGAGGTTGGCGAAGTGGAGATTGGGCAGCACGGTCTTGCCATCGTGCTTGCGGGAACTGAGCCACAGCGCTAGCATCGCGCCCACCAGCAGGCCACCGGCGCGGGTATCTGTGCCTTCGTACACGCGGGTGTTATCGCCCACGGGATGAGCCAGGAACCACATCAGCGCGAAGCTGCCCACCGTGAGCAGCAAGGTTCCCGCTAGTGCTCCCAAACGGCTACGAAAGATGGTCAGCAGGGCCAGCAAAAGCAGTGGCCAGAGCAGGTAAAACTGTTCTTCCACGCTCAAGGACCACATGTGGCTCAGAGGGCTGGGGCCGCCGAAATTATCGAAGTAGGACTTCTCCTGGAAGATCACGTGCCAGTTGTTCACGTAGAACAAGCTGGACAATGCCTCCCAGAACGTCGTGCCCAGATCCTTCCTCTTGAGGGCAGCGGTGAGAATAAGCACCGCGCTCAGCGTGAGTATCACCGCCGGCATCAACCGCCGGAAACGGCGCAGCCAGAACGTTGATAGCCCCAGCGAACCCCGCTCATCCCAGGAGCGCATGAGGTTCGTCGTGATCAGGTACCCCGAGAGCGTGAAAAATACGCCCACGCCCAACAAGCCGCCCACAAAACCGGGAACGCTCAGATGGTAAAGCAGCACCGCGGCTACGGCGAGGGTCCGGAGACCATCCAGACCGGAGACATAACGATGATTCTTGTTAATGGGACGAGGCATGTGGGTGCGGGATCCTCAGGAGACTAGTTGGTGAGTGGAAATTGGTTATTGAATCAGCATAGTGGTGGGTAGGACAGTTCTTGAAAGGGTTCGATTGATTAATCGAACATGCAGGTTGGGCTACCCCTGTCTTGGCACGCCCTATGCTGAATGGCATGACTAATTCTTCCCTCCAGCAGTGGAATGCCCTCGCAGATACCGTGGAAATGGGCCTGCCGGGGGAGCCCAGCGCGAAAGACGATAAATACAGCGGCGGGGTAGTGGCTATCTGCGCAGGTGGCAGGGACTTTCCTGGGGCGGGAATCCTGTGTTCCACAGCCGCCGTGCGCACCACCAGCTCGATGGTCCGCTATATCGGTGATTCAACCGCGCCGGTTTTGGCCAATCCGGAGATCGTGGCGCACCCAGACGTGTCCACCGCTGGCCGAGCGCAGGCGTGGGTGGTGGGGCCAGGTCGCGGAACCGATGACGATGCCCTCCACGAGCTCGAGGAAGTTTTGGACCGCCCGGAGCCAGTGTTGCTGGATGCAGACGCCCTCACCTTGTTATCTAAGCATCCCCACCTGCAGGAACTCGTGCACACGCGCGATTTGACCGTCCTCACTCCGCACGCCGGGGAAGCCGACAGACTGCAAGAGGCATTGGACATCCCGGACCAAGACCGCGTGAGCATCGCGCAAGAATTGGCCCGTTCCCTAGGCTGCTCCGTGCTGCTCAAGGGCCGTACCACCATTATTTCCGACGCCACCACGACCCACGCCATTGATGCCGGCTCATCCTGGGGCGCAACCGCTGGCTCCGGGGATGTGTTGAGCGGGATCATCGGCGCGCTCTTGGCCCGCCCGGATGAAGAGCCCGGACAGGGGGTGCGCGCAGCCACCACCGGGGTGATGATCCATTCCCACGCGGCATACCTCGCCGCGCAGACCCAGTTCGGCCCGGCACCAACTAGCGCCGCCAAGATTGCGGAGATGATTCCCTCGGCGATCGCGAAGCTGGGGTAGAACGGAAGCCATGAGCAATCTAAGAGAACAGCAGAAATCCAGCCACCCCCGCATCGCGTTCGTCACCGGAGCTACGCGCGGCTTGGGCCACGCTATCGCCCAAGAGCTGAGCAAAGACCACCACATTATCGTGGGCGGAACCAGCGACAATGCTGCTGAAGTGGCAGAGCTGTTCCCCAGCGCGGAGCCGTTCATCGCAGACCTGGCCAACCTGGAAGAGGTGCGCGCCAAGGTAGCTGAGTTAGACCTGCAGAGCGTCGATGTGATCGTCCACGCTGCCGGAGTAGTGGCGCACAAGGCAACCACGGAAACCGCAGCTGAGGAATGGCAGGGCGCCTTTGACGTGAACTTCTTCGCCGTGGCAGAGCTCACCCAGCTGTTGCTTCCAGCGCTGCAGGCCACCGGCGGCACCTTGGTGGCCATGAACTCCGGCGCCGGCTACCACTCCGGTGATGGCTACGGCCCATACGCCACCACCAAGCACGCGCTCAAGGCCTACACGGACGCGCTTCGGGAAGAGCAGCGCGGCTCCATCCGTGTGACCTCGATCCACCCGGGCAAGGCGGATTCCGATATGCAGCGCGAAATCCAAGCCGAGCGCGGCAACGAATACGATGCCAGCCAATTCATCAAGCCAGAATCCATCGCCCAAGCAGTGCGCCTCGCGGTGGATCTGGGGGATGACGCCGTGATCGAGGAGCTCGCAATCCGCCCCGCCAACGGCAAGTAATCAGCCCCGGCTGATAAAGATCGCGGTGCCGGGGAACACCGATCCCCGCAGCTCAGACCACTGACCCCACTGGGGCGTGCCCGGCACCCATTCGGGTTCGATGACGTCCTCCAGCTGCAACCCAGCCAGAGCGTGGGCCCGCACCCAATCGCCCACGGTGTGGTGGTATTCCGCATAGGTGCGTGCCGATGCGTTGACCTGCGGGTCGTCCGAAGGAGGCGTGGGATTATCCTCCCCGAACTCCTCGTACGCGCGCTCAAAATAGGGCACCTGCGCCAGCAAACCTGCAGGGCCGGGATCATCCGGGAACACCCATGCCATCGGATGATTGCTGGCCAGCACACACCGGCCACCGGGCTTCAGCACGCGCTTGATCTCGCGGAGTGCTTGGGGGAGATCCGCCACGAAGGGGAGAGCTCCGAAAGAGGAGAAGGTGGCGTCGAAAACAGAGGAAAGAAAAGGAAGCTCCGCAGCATCGGACTGCACGCGGTGCGCACCAGCACCCTGGCCGGCGCGCAACATTGCGGCGGAGATATCCTGCGCCACGGCAAAACCACCGTGGGCAGCGACCCACTCAGAGCAGGGAGCAGTGCCCGCGCCCAGCTCTAGGATGCGCTGGCCGGAGACGTCACCGAGGAGATGCGCCTCGGATTCTCTCAGGCGCTCGGGGCACCAGTAGAAATCATCCAGGTAATCGGCATGCTCGGTGACATAACGCGCGGCATCGGCATCCCAATGCGACCGCGAGACGCGGGAATCAGACAAAACTAAGGCAGGATGCGCAGGTTCTTGCCCAGACGCAACAGCGTGGACATCGCGGTGGCGTAGGTCTTGCGACCAAGCCGCTCTGGGCCACGCATGGACATGAAGCGCTGCTCCACGATGTTCTGCGCTGCGGTGTACTTGAGCAGGCCGGACTCACCGTGACGGGAAGCCATGCCGGATTCCTTCATGCCGCCCGAAGGAGCGCCAATGGCGGACCATGCGGCCACGTAGCCATCGTTGATGCCCACGGAACCAGCGGAAACCTGCGGCGCGATACGCCAACCGGTCGCTGGCGCAGCCCACACGGATGCGTTGAGGCCATAAGGGGTGTCGTTGGCCAGCTTCACTGCCTCCGCCAGGTCCTCAACCGGCTGGACGTAAACGACTGGACCGAAGACCTCGTCGCTGAGCAGACGTGCCTCGTTGGGCACATCGGTGAGAATGGTGGGCTCGTAGAAGTACGGGCCCAGATCTGGGCGAGCACGGCCACCGGTAGCAATGGTGGCGCCGGCCTCGCGTGCATCGTTGACGAAGTCCGTCACGGTCTCCAGCTGATCCGCGCTGGCCAGGGAGCCAACCTGGGTCTCCCAATCGAAACCTGCGCCGATGGACATGGCCTTGGTGCGCTCCACGAACTTCTCGAGGAACTCATCGTAGCTGTCCTTCTCCACGTAGATGCGCTCCACGGACACGCACAGCTGGCCGGTGTTGGAGAAACATGCCTCCACGGCACCGCGAGCGGTCTTTTCCATGTCCGCGTCGTTGGAGACGATCAGCGGGTTCTTGCCACCGAGCTCGGCGGAGAAGCCCACCAGGCGACGGCCCATGGTCTCACCCAGGTGCTTACCGGTCTTGGTGGAGCCGGTGAACATGAGGTAATCGCACTGCTCAGCGATAGCGGAACCCACCACGCGGCCGGAGCCGGTGACCAGCTGGGCCAGGTTACGAGGAAGTCCGGCTTCGTAGAGAAGCTTGAAGACCAGCATCGCGGTGAACGGGGTGTTGGAGTCTGGCTTGGAGACCACGCCGTTACCTGCCAGCAGGGCTGGAATAGCATCGGAGATGGCCAAGGTCAGCGGGTAGTTCCACGGGGAAATCTGTCCAACCACGCCCAATGGCTGACGGTGCTCGCGTGGCTTGGCCAGCACAAGCATCGCGGAGGCGCGGGTGTGCGGGCTCATGAGCTTCTCCACGCGATTGGCGTAGTAGCGAGCATTGTTGGCCACGTCCATGATCTCATCGAACGCGCCGGTGCGGTTCTTGCCGGATTCAAGCTGCACCATATCGGCCAGCAGTTCGCGGTTCTTCAACACGGAATCGTGGAAGCGGAGGAAGATCTTCTTCCGCTCAGAGAATGGCACGTGAACCCAGGACTTCTGAGCGCGACGAGCCGCTTCGAAAGCCTGGTTCGTGATCTCCTCGTTGCCCACGCCAACCCAGCCGATGGGCTCGCCGGTCATGGGGGCTTCAATGGTCAAACTGTCGCCGTGCTCATCGAGAGTGCCAAAGCGCGCATTCGCCGTGAGCTCCCGTAGTTCCTGTGCAAAATCGGTAGGAAGGGGTCCGAATTCCAAACGCTGTGGTGTCATGAGTTCGGATTCTAGTGAATCATGAGAACCCATGCGCCGGGTTTCTTATTTTTTCTTTAACCGACGCCAAGCCCTGGCCACCTGCGCAAGGAAGTTCACACGCTGGGAACTTTCTTGTTAGTGTGCGCGTTATGTAGGGGGAGAGCACATGTAATGTGAGTGGCGAAACATCACTAACACCACATTAGGTCTCAGAATCTGATCTCAGAAATAGATCGCAGAATTGGAGTGACATTCGCATGAGAAGTTCAACGAACCCAGTCATGGGATCGCTGTCCAACCAGGGCGGCCATCCTTTCGGTCCAGCCAACCAGCAGCAACAGGGTGGCCAGCAGGATCCTTACGGAAACATGGGCAACATGGCTGCTGCCCAGGGTGGCGTGCAGACCGCCGCTTACCATCAGGGTATGGAGGGTGCTGCTAACTACGGTGCTGCAGGCACCTCTGATCGCCCAATGACCGTGGATGATGTGGTCACCAAGACCGGAATCACCTTGGCCGTCATCGTGGCTGTGGCTCTGGTGAACTACTTCATCTACTCCGCTAACCCCGGAGTGGGCGCGATCCTCACCATTGTTGGTGCCATCGGCGGTCTGGTCACCGTGCTGGTGTCCACCTTCGGCAAGAAGTACGGCTCCGCAGCAGTCACGCTGATCTACGCAGCGTTCGAAGGCCTGTTTGTCGGCGGAATCAGCTTCATGTTCGCCAACCTCATGGTCTCCGGAGTGAACGCCGGCGCCCTGATCGGTCAGGCAGTCCTCGGTACCATCGGCGTGTTCGTGGGCATGCTCTTCGTCTACAAGACCGGCGCTATCCGCGTGACTCCTAAGTTCACCCGCTTCATGGTCGGCGCCCTCATCGGCGTGCTGGTCCTGGCCTTGGGCAACCTGGTGTTCGGCCTCTTGACCGGCTCCGCTGGCCCACTGCGCGATGGTGGCCCAATCGCCATCATCTTCTCCCTGGTCTGCATCGGCATCGCAGCCTTCAGCTTCCTGCTGGACTTCGACCAGGCTGATCGCCTGGTGCGCTCCGGTGCTCCTTCCAAGATGGCATGGGGCGTGGCCCTTGGCCTGGCCGTGACCTTGGTCTGGCTGTACGTCGAGATCCTGCGTCTGCTGAGCTACTTCCAGAGGGATTAATTTCTCGCCGGATCTTTTAAGCTAACCGCCTCCCCGAAAACCAATCGGGGGAGGCGGTTTTTGCGTGTGCAGGGCAGCGTAAGTTTAAGATATGGAAAGAAAGTTATGGACCATCGGGCACTGGACCTGCCCCATCCCCGACTTCATGGAACCGCTCAAGGAACATGACATCGACGTGCTGGTGGATGTCCGCGCGCACCCTGGATCTCGACGAAACCCACAGTTCGGGCAGGATGCAATGGCGGAGTGGCTCCCCGAGCATGGAGTGCGCTATCAGCGCATGGAAAAGCTGGGTGGGCGGCGTCGGAAACAAAAGGACGTTGACCCGGACGTGAACGCGGGCTGGGAAAATGCCAGCTTTAAAAACTACGCCGATTACACCCTCACGGAAGACTTTCGCGAGGGGCTCAAGGAACTGGAAGCCCTGGCCAGCGAGAACAATGTGGCCATCATGTGCGGCGAGCCGATGCCCTGGCGCTGCCACCGGTTGCTGGTCTCCAACGTGCTGGTCTCGCGGGACTGGGATGTCTGGCACCTCATGACCAACGGCAAGCCCAAGCAACACGTGCTGGGGCAATGGGGAGCCACGCCAACCAAGGATTCTGAAGGTAACCTGATCTACCCGCCGGCATAGCAAAACCCGCTCCTCAGTATGGGGAGGAGCGGGTTGTATGCAGCGATCAGCGGGAAGTATTACTGCTGGTCGCGGGGGACATCGCGGTCCGGATCATAAGGCTCAGCGGAGATCAGCGTGACCTTCACGGAAGAACCCTGCGGGGTCTGGTACTCGCGGGATTCACCGTTCTTGGCGCCCACCAGAGCTGCACCCAGAGGAGCATCGGTGGAGTAGGTCTCCAGGTCTGGGTTGGAGCTCTCCAGGCCGCGGGTACCGAGGAGGAAGGTTTCCTTATCGTCCTTGTCATCGTCGTAGTAGACGTGCAGGACAGAACCCACCTGAGCCACACCGGACTCCTGTGGAGCCTCACCGATGGTGGCGCTATCCAGCAGTTCCTCGAGGTACACGATGCGCGCCTCTTCTTGACCCTGCTGTTCGCGGGCAGCGTGGTAGCCGCCGTTCTCCTTCAGATCGCCCTCTTCGCGGCGCTCGTTGATTTCCGCGGCCAGAATGGGGCGGTTCTCCTTGAGGGAGACGAGCTCCTGGTTGAGGCGGTCGTAGGCTTCCTGCGTGAGCCAGCGAGTCTGGTCATCAGCCATGGTGCTTACACATCCTTTTTAAGTATTGTTCGCAACTTGGGGCAACAAGGCGAAGTGGGGCACAAGTGCCGAGATTGTCCGAGCTAGTGTAACACCCGGCCATCCCGGCGATTTCCATCAGCAATCCAAAATGTTAGGAAAACTTATTGGGCTGGTTTTGCCTCCAGGTGCGGAGGAATGTGAATGGAGCAGCCGTATACCTTGGCGGCGTGCGCAGATTCGCGAGTCTGGATGTCGATCTCGTAGCGCGTGGTGCTCGCACCTCCCGCGGGGATGAGTACTTCTCGACGCCCAACCTCGTCCTTCTGATAGTTCAGAGCGGTGACGATGCAGTAGGCGGCCTGGGTGGGGTCATCGCGGGTGACATCGATCTGGCTGGTCACCTTGGAATCGGAGACCACCTCGCCATTAGTTTCCACGGCGGTGACGGAGGCCTCGGAGGTGCGCGTGACCATGGAGAAGATGTAGATACCCGCTGCGATGATCATCCCCACGAAGATGATGACCAGAATTTTCCCGGTGAAATTGGAGTTCCGGGTATCGCCGTAACGATCTTGCAGCACTGGGGTATCTACGGTGTTCATGATGTATGCCATCGTATAACACCAGTTCGCCGGAGAGTACATTATTATCTGTTCACAACTTTGAGGAGCGAACTTTCCCGTGACCACACACTCAGCCGAAACCACCGAAGGTGGGGAGCACTTCCGCCTGCTGGCGATTCACGCGCACCCTGACGATGAATCCAGCAAGGGTGCCGCCACCATGGCGCGCTATGTGGAAGAAGGGCATACCGTGCGCGTGCTCACGTGCACCGGCGGTGAGCGCGGGGATATCCTCAACCCGAATATCGAGCATGTGGAAGACATGATCGCCACCCGGAAATCGGAGATGTCCGCTGCCGCGGAGATTCTAGGCGTGGAACACGAATGGCTGGGATTCGTGGATTCGGGTCTGCCGGAGGGCGATCCACTGCCCGCACTCCCGGAGGGTTGCTTCGCAATGCTGGAGGAAGATGAGGCCACCGCTGCGGTGGTGGAAGTCATCCGCCGATTCCGCCCGCACGTGGTGATCTCCTACGACGAAAACGGTGGCTACCCGCACCCGGATCACATCATGGTGCACAACGTCTCCATGCGGGCGTGGGATGCGGCCGCGGATCCGGAGTACCGGCCGGATCTGGGAGAAGCGTGGGAAATCAAGAAGCTCTACTACACGCACGGGTTCGTCAGCCGCCGCTTCGAGCTGTTGGAAGAAGAGCTCAAGGCAACGCTGCCCAATGCGGAAGAGGTCTTGGATCGCATGTCGCTGTGGCGCAAGATGCCGGACATCTTTCCCCGGGTCACCACCCAGGTTCCGGCGGGGGATTATTTCGAGAAGCGTAACGACGCTCTGCGCGCGCACGCCACCCAGGTGGATCCTGACGGACCGTTCTTCGTGTCCAGCCCAGAAGTGGAGCGCAAGATCTGGCCCACCGAGGAATTTGAGCTGGCCAAGAGCCGGGTGAAGACCGAAATCCCGGAAACTGACTTGTTTGCAGGGCTATAGGCGGAGCACACTAGAGATATGAACACCGCGACCTTCATCATCGCTCAGCAACAAGTCCACGAAGGCCCCATGGGCCCGGAGTTCGGCAAGGCCGCTCCCATCGGCCTCTTCGTGATCCTCGGGTTGCTGGTTGTCGTGCTGACGCTGGGCTTTCTCATGAACAAGCGGATCCGCCGCATGGAACGCCGGCGCGCCTTTGCCGATGCGCGGGGGATCGATCTGTTCGATAAGGAGAAGCTGGAAGCAGCCATGGCTGCGGAGGGCTACGACGAGACCGCGCGCGATGGCGTGATGTTTGCCCGCACCGAGGTGCCAAAGACGAGCGATCGCTTCGAGCCAGTTTCCGGCATCACCACGGGACCAGCAGCGATTGATGCGGAGAAACAGCGCAAGCAGCACCCGGAAGAGCGCTAAGCGCCAACACGAAGTGCGGGCGCTAGAATCAACGGGGTGACCACCATTCCGAATTTTCTTTATCCCGCATACGAAGCGCAACTGGCCCGCTCGCTGCGCGATAAGCCGATTCCGCAGCACATCGCCATCATGGCCGATGGTAACCGCAGGTGGGCACGCGAAAATGGGTTCACGGATGTTTCGCACGGGCACCGGGTGGGGGCCCAGAAGATCGCGGAAGTCTGCAACTGGTGCGATGAGCTGGGTATCGAGACGGTCACGCTCTACCTGCTCAGCACCGAAAACTTGAAGCGAGCATCCGAGGAATTGGATTTGCTCTGCACCATCATCGGGGATGTCGCCGAGGAGCTGGCCAAGGACGACGCCAGCTTCCAAGTCCACGCCGTGGGCCATCTGGAACTTCTCCCGGAAAGCCTCACTGCTCGCCTGCGGAAAAACGAAGAGGCCACCGCGGGTCACACCGGCGTTCGCGTGAACATTGCGGTGGGCTACGGCGGTAGGCAGGAGATTATCGACGCCGTCCAGGAACTAGTCGATGAGCTTGCAGAACAGGGCGTGGAATCCCAGGCGATGGCTCAGCGCATCACCGCCGAGGCACTGGGGGATCACCTGTACACCTCGGGGCAAGCTGATCCCGATCTGGTGATCCGCACCAGCGGCGAGCAGCGACTCAGCGGATTTCTGCTGTGGCAGTCCGCATACTCAGAGATCTTCTTCACCGAGACGTACTGGCCAGCATTCCGTCGCGTGGATTTCCTCCGCGCGTTGCGCTCCTATGGGGAGCGCCACCGCCGCTTCGGGCTCTAAGGGTTAACAGAGTTTAGAGCTTGCGCATCCGCACGGTTTCCACCAAGTGATCTGGGCCCTTATGCAGCACCAATGAGGCGCGCACCTTGGTGGGGAGGATGTTTTCCGTGAGGTTGGGCAGGTTCACGTTCTGCCAGATCTCGCGGGCCACCACGGTGGCTTCTTCATCAGAGAGATCCGCGAAGTGGTGGAAGTGCGCGCTGGGGTCCTTGAACGCAGTGTTCTTCAGGCGCAGGAAGCGGTTGATGTACCAGTCTTCGATGTCCTCGCGTTTGGCGTCGACGTACACCGAAAAATCAAAGAGGTCACTGACCATGAGGGTTGGGCCGGTCTGGAGGACGTTGAGCCCCTCCACGATCAGAATGTCCGGCTGGTCCACGTTGATGTATTCACCCTCCACGCGGTCGTAGGCCTCGTGGGAGTAGATGGGAGCCTTGACGTTGCGCGCGCCCGATTTCACCTGGGTCACAAACCGCAGAAGGTCTGCCTGATCATAGGATTCCGGGAATCCCTTGCGGTGCATCAATCGCCGGGCTTCCAAGTCCTTGGTGGGGTAGAGGAAGCCATCGGTGGTGATCAGGTCCACCCGCGGGCTGGACTTCCATCGCTGCAGCAGCACCTGGAGCAAGCGGGCGGTGGTGGACTTGCCCACGGCCACGGAGCCACACACGCCGATGATGTAGGGAACCTTGGAATCCTGCTCACCGAGGAAGATCGCCGAGGCTTCGTTGAGCAGACGGTGCGCCTCCACGCGCAGGTGAATCAGGCGGGAGAGGGGGAGATAGATCTCGGAGACCTCTTCGAGATTGATCTCCTCGCCGATGCCGCGCAGCTCTTCGAGGTCGTCTTCCGTGAGCACCTGGGGCATGGACTTGCGCAGCTTCTGCCATTGGCTGCGTCGCAGCTCAATATAGGGGCTGACCGTGGAAAAAGAATCGCGAGTAGAAGCGCGGGGATTCATCGCGGATTCTTCCTCGGGGAGACCCGTCGGCACCGGTGGGGGCTGCGTCATGCAGACCATTGTGCACCCTCCTTGCGTGCTTGTTGAAATTATTGCCAGGAAAGTGGTCGAGAGGCGGGGTGGTGGGTGGTAGTGGGAGTCATGCTGCTGGCGTAGAATGCGAATTGATTGCGAATAGATATGGCTCTTTTATGCCGCAGTGAAACCCTCGAAAGGCTAGAACCCGATGACAGAGCAGCTTCAGCACAATATGCCCCTTGATGAGCTCGATCCGGAAGTGGCTGCAGCCATCGCGGGGGAGCTGGGGCGCCAGCGCGGGACCTTGGAGATGATCGCCTCCGAGAACTTCGTGCCCCGCGCCGTGCTGCAGGCTCAGGGCTCGGTGCTGACGAACAAGTACGCGGAGGGATACCCAGGGCGTCGCTACTACGGTGGCTGTGAATATGCCGACGTGGTAGAAGACCTCGCCCGGGACCGCGCCAAGCAGGTCTTCGGTGCAGAGTTCGCCAACGTGCAGCCTCACGCTGGTGCGCAGGCTAACGCCGCTGTGCTGATGGCCCTGGCCAACCCCGGCGACAAGATCATGGGTCTGTCCCTGGCTCACGGCGGTCACTTGACTCACGGCATGCACTTGAACTTCTCGGGCAAGCTTTTCGAGGTTGCTGCATACGAGGTTAATCCGGACACGATGCGCCTGGATATGGATCAGATCCGCGAGCAGGCCATCAAGGAAAAGCCGCAGGTTCTGATCGCGGGTTGGTCCGCGTACCCTCGCCACCAGGACTTCGCTGCGTTCCGATCTATTGCCGATGAGGTGGGAGCCAAGCTTTGGGTGGACATGGCGCACTTCGCTGGTCTGGTGGCCGCTGGTCTCCACCCTTCTCCAGTACCTCACGCTGACGTGGTTTCCACCACCGTGCACAAGACGCTGGGCGGCCCGCGCTCTGGTCTGATCTTGGCGAAGCAGGAGTGGGCCAAGAAGCTCAACTCCGCTGTGTTCCCTGGTCAGCAGGGTGGACCTCTTATGCACGCTGTAGCTGCCAAGGCTGTGGCCATGAAGGTGGCACAGACAGAGGAGTTCAAGGATCGTCAGCAGCGCACCATCGAGGGCGCGCAGATCTTGGCGGAGCGCTTGAATGCCGAGGACACGCAGGCCGCTGGTGTGCAGGTTCTGACCGGTGGCACGGACGTGCACCTGGTGCTGGTGGATCTGCGCAACTCCAAGCTGGATGGTCAGCAGGGCGAGGATCTGTTGCACGAGGTGGGCATCACCGTTAACCGCAACGCTGTTCCTTTCGACCCTCGTCCGCCGATGGTCACCTCCGGCCTGCGCATCGGTGCCTCCGCGCTGGCCTCACGTGGCCTGGATGCCGAGGCGTTCACCGAGGTTGCCGACGTGATCGGCACCGCCCTGGCAGGCAACGCCGACCTTGAGGCTCTGCGCGCCCGCGTGGAGAAGGTCACCCGCGACTTCCCGCTGTACGAGGGCCTGGAGGACTGGAAAATTGTCTAAGGCCGTTCTGGTTGTAGACGTCCAAAACGATTTCGTTGATGGTTCCCTAGGAACCGCACGGGGCGTGGAAGTCGCCCGCGGCATTTCCTCTTTTTTGTCCGACGCCGACATGGGGGACAACACCTACGTTGTCGGCACGATGGACTGGCACATCGACCCGAAGGGCCACTTCAGCGATGAGCCGGATTACGTGGATACATGGCCAGTGCACTGCGTAGCGAACTCGCACGGCGCCCAGGTCTGCTCCGAGCTGGACGCGGACCTCGTGCAGGTCTGGTTCCGCAAGGGCGAGTACACGGCTGCCTATTCCGGCTTCGAGGGGCACCTGGAGGGTGCCAGCGACACGCTGGAGCAGTGGCTGCGTTCGCGCGAGGTTGAGAAGCTGACTGTGGTGGGCATTGCCACGGACTTCTGCGTGCGCGCCACGGTACTGGATGCGTTGAAGGCTGGATTCGAAGTGCGCGTCATTGAACGGCTGTGCTCGGCGGTGACTGAGCAGGGCGGAAAGTCCGCGATTCAGGAGATGGAGGATGCTGGCGCGGAGATCGTCCGCGGCTAGCCTTCTCGATTGCCGAGCTGGTTGACGCTCCGAACAGCATTGAGACAAGCAGCATTGAAGCATGCAGCACTGCAACAAGCCCGCTGATGGTGAGAAACCATCGGCGGGCTTGTTGTTTGTTGTGATCAGACAGAGCGGGAGGGGTACTCGGGTGTAGTGGCTGATCCTAGCGAGCCAAGTGATCCCAGTGAATCTAGTGGCTTGCGGAGTTGGCCAGTCCCAGCTGAGCAACAGTGCTGGGGCCGTTGGTGCGCACCGGGCGGAAGGGGTTTTCAATGATCTTGATGACTCCGAAGGCTGCCCAGGTAACGTGGACGAGAAGCAGGACCAGCAGGGCGGCGCTGATGCCGTTCATCCAGCTCATGCCCCAAGCAAGTGCAGCGGGCTGCGTGGACAGAATGTGGGCGCCGAGGCAGCAGGTGCCCACGGGGAAGGTGCTGGCCCACCAGGTGGGGTTGTAGGACATCGGGGTGCCGCCGAGGGCTGCGCCCCAGTGCTTGATGAGGGCGTAGACGGCCAGCGGGATGCCCACGCTGAGCATTGCGATGCCGTAGATCATGGTGCGGAAGTGCCACTGTTCACCGGCGAGCAGCTGTGCAGCTGCGGTGGACTGGCCAACCAGACCCAGCGGGATCCATGCGGTGGTGGCGAAGCTGGTGGGGATCTTCGGGAAGGTGCGCAGGTAGACGAAGGCGAATACCGGCACTGCTGCGGCCCAGGCCAGCACGAAGCAGGCTACGCCGATCCCGTGGACGGTCGAGCCCCAGTCACCGGCGTGCGGTGCCAGCTGCGCCGAGGAGGTTGCGGCAACCATGGGTGCCACGAGCGGTAGTCCCCAGGTGAAGGCGGGTGCGGGGTGGTGGTTGAAGATGAGGAAGTGGAGGAACCTCACGCAGGTAATCACGCCCAAGACGGTTCCGACTGCCCAGCAGAATGCGTGAATCGGCCAGGCGTTGAAGATGAGGGAGTATGCGCTGCCCAGGGCCAGGATGCCCATGGAGACCATGCCCCATGCCGGCATGTCGCTGGCGTAGAAGCCCGGGTTGCGGTACTTGATGAAGCCCACGGCGAGTGCCAGGGCGAGGGGTGTTGCGGCGCCGAGCATGATCTCGGCGGGGAGGTGGCCCATGATCGGGCTCAAGTGAATATCCATGAGGGACGAGGTGATGCCCAGTCCCATAACTGCTCCGGCCCAGCCGGGTCCTAGTGGTGGTAGTTCCAACCTGCTCTGTGTCTTAATCATGTTTTCGAGGTTAAGCACCGCCGAACCGATGCGGGAGAGCGTAAAAACGGAACGGGGTTACAATGAATGAATGTACCCTCCACGACATGATGGTAACGATGCGTCGTCCCATGTTCGACGCGGCTACGTTCCCGATGCCCTCACGGTCGATGCCGTCCTCGCCGTCGCCCGGCATGGCGGCATGAACCAGGCCGCTAAATACCTGGGAGTCTCCCAGCAAGCCGTCAGCACGCGCATCGCCAAGCTGGAAAAACACCTGAACACGCGCGTCTTCTGGCGCGGTGCCGCGGGTAGTTCCACCACAGAGTCGGGCCAGAAAGTCGTCCGCGCCCTCGAGGGGTTGGAGGAGGCTCTTAACGATTGCGCCCGCGGCTTGGAGGCCGCCATCGGCGAAGACATCACCGAGGAGCTCACCCTGGTGGTCTCCCACACGGTGGCGGAGTTGGACTACCCCCGCTGGGCGGCGGCCTACCAACGAGCCCACCCGCAGACCCATCTGCACATGCGCCAGCTCAATAGCCGGGAAGCCCAACACCAGGTGGTCCAAGGCCAAGCGGAGCTCGCGGTGGTGGAGGGCAACTGGGTGGCGCACGAACTGCACCAACGGGTGTTGGGCCACGATGAACTGGTGGTTGTTGTGCCGGCAGATCACCACTGGGTGGCGTCGGATAACTCGGATAACGATGAACGCCCAGCAGCGCGACCGGGCACGGCCGCACCTGCCCCTGCTCAGGTGACGATGGAGGAGCTGCAATCCACGCCGCTGGTGCTGCGTGAGCAGGGCAGTGGCACCCGGGAGGTCGTGGAGGATGTCCTCGGCAGGCTCGCACCCCCGGCCGGGGAGTTCGGCTCGCTGGGAGCCCAGCGCACGGCGATCGGGGCCCTGGGCGCGCCGGGTGTGATCGCGCGCCGGGCGGTGGCCGCGCAGTTGGCCACGGGGGAGTACGTGGAAGTTCCGGTGGCGGGGGTGAGTTTCGACCGGCCGCTGCGGGTGGTGTGGAGCTCGAAAAACCAGCTCTCCGAACCGGCGCATTGGTTTTTGCCCTTCCTCGTGGATTATCAGGATGGGCACGTGTCCTAGACTTGAACTATGACTCAGGACACACTGCTCGTTTCCACCACCGGTGCGGTGCGCACCATCACCATCAACCGCCCTCAGGCGCACAACTCGCTCAACCGTGAGCTCCGCCGCGCGCTGCTCGATGCGTTCATCCGCGCGGCCGCCGATGCGGAGGCTGGCACGATCCGCGCGGTGGTGCTGCGCGCCGAGGGCAAGGCTTTTTGTGCTGGCCAGGACCTCAAGGAGCAACTCGAGGACATGCGCACAGGCGGGGCCACCGGCAAGGTTGTGCGCGAATACAACCCCATGGTCGCCGCCCTGCTGGCCATCCCCGTGCCCGTCATCGCCTCTATCCCGGGCCCGGCCGCCGGTGCCGGTTGGGGGCTGGCCATGGCGTGCGACCTGCGCGTGGTGAGCACCGCGGCCTCGTTCAAGGGGGCGTTCTCCGGTGTGGGGCTGACGGCCGACTCGGGCCTGTCCGTGACGCTCGTCCACGCTGTGGGCCGTTCCAAGGCGCTGGAATTGCTGCTTCTTGACGAGAAGATCCCCGCAGAGCGCGCCAACGACCTCGGGCTCGTTACTCAATTGGTTGCTCCCGAGGATCTCGACGCCGCTACGCAGGTGCTGGCCGACCGCATGGCTAGCGGTCCCACGGCCTCTTTTGTCGCCACGAAGAACTTGGTGAAGCGCGCCGCCGAGACCATTGCTGGAGCTTCGGAGGAGTCCGTGGCCCAGGACAAGTTGGGGACGACCTCCGATCACCTCGAGGCTATCCAGGCATTCCTGGACAAGCGGCCGCCGAGCTTTACCGGGCAGTAGTGGCTGGCAACTGGTAGTGTGGCTGGCTCGCCCGCGGTAAAACATTGCACCTGGTGTAAATATTCACTAGGTTTACTTCTGTGAGTTCCCATATCCCGTACTTCGACGCTTCCGTCGAAGAAGCTGGATTACGCGAACGCAAACGAATTGAGACCCTGTGCAGTATCGAGGATCACGCCACCCAACTGGTCCTCGACAACGGCTACGAGAACGTCACCGTCGATGACATCTGCCACGCCGCTCACATTTCGAAGCGCACGTTTTTCAACTACTTCGACTCCAAGCGAACCGCCACACTAGAGCGGCTCCACACAGACATCAGTGACGAGCTGCAAGACGAATTCTTCGCCACCTCGGCCAACGAGCTCATCAAGGGCATTATTCGCTTGATTCTGCAGCAAGCCCAGCTCAACGAAGGCCGCTCCGAAGAGTTCATGGCCACCTTGCAGCGCCGCCGCAAGAAAATCATGCACGCCAGCGAGGAGCTGGCCGCGGCTCGGGTCATGTCAATGATGCGCCAGCTCGATCTGGTCTCGCTCTTGGTAGGGCAGTACTTCGACCGTCACCCCGAGGCGCGCCGACTGCCCACGGTGGATGCCGAACAAGAGTCCCGCATGCTCGTCACGATGGCACACTCGGCCATCCGCATGGGCACGCACTACTGGATGAACGGCACGTCATCATCACACGCCGAGCTCTACAATGCCTGTGTGGGCGCACTAGGAACGATGGCCTACGTGCTCGATCAGGAATACTGCCCCGTCCACTCGCCGAAAGAAGCCCCCGCCGACAACCAGCGCGCTGTTGGCGACAGCGGTCCTCAGGCGCACAACGAAGGAAAAGAATCATGAGTCAACCCCACAAGGCGACTCCCGCTGCTGAGGACACTGCTGCCAATTCAGGGAGCCAGAAGACCAACATTGCCGCGGTGATGGCTTCCATCATGATGGCGATGCTCTTGGCGTCCCTCGACCAGATGCTTTTCGGCACCGCACTGCCGACCATCGTCGGTGACCTTGGTGGCGTCGAACATATGTCGTGGGTCATCACGGCCTACCTGCTTATGCAGACCATTACGATGCCGATCTATGGCAAGCTCGGCGACCAGATGGGCCGCAAGCCCCTGTTCATCGCCTCTATCGCCATCTTCCTGGTGGGTTCGGTCATGGGTGCGTTGGCGACCGACATGACCATGCTGATTATCGGCCGCGGTATCCAGGGCGCGGGCGGCGGTGGTTTGATGATTCTGTCGCAGGCCATTATGGCGGACGTTGTCTCCGCCCGTGAGCGCGGCAAGTATGCCGGCTACATGGGAGGCATCTTCGGTGTGTCCTCAGTGCTCGGCCCCACCCTCGGTGGTTGGTTCACGGATGGCCCCGGCTGGCGCTGGGCGTTCTGGATGAACATTCCGCTGGGCCTACTGGCGATCGCTGTGACGATTTGGGCTCTGCACTTGCCCGCGCGCAAGACGAAGCTCAACCTCGACTGGCTGGGAATGCTGTTCATGGCATCGACGGCCTCGACGTTGATTCTGTTCACCACTTGGGGAGGAAACCAGTACCCATGGGGATCCCCGGTGATCATCGGCCTCATTATCGGCTTTGTTGTCTCCTTGATGCTGCTCATCGCGGTCGAGCGCAAGGCCCAGGAGCCAATGATTCCGCTGGACCTTTTCCGCAGCCACAATTTCCGCATGATTACGCTCGCCGGCTTGTGCATTGGTATCACGATGTTCGGCGTGATGGGGTACATGCCGACCTACATTCAGATGGTCCACTCGTTGAACCCAACGAAGTCCGGCTACATGATGATCCCCATGATGATCGGCATGCTCGTGATGTCGATTACCGTCGGACGCTACGTCACCCGGTCGGGTCGCTACCGAGTGTTCCCGCCCGTGGGCATGGTGATCGTCGGCATCGCGCTGGTGCTCTTCCACCGCCTGACCCCGGATACCTCGCTGTGGTACTTGGGGATGTGCCTGTTCCTGCTGGGGCTCGGCCTTGGTATGACGATGCAGATTCTCATCCTGGTCGTGCAGAACTCTTTCCCGCTGAAGAAGGTGGGCGTGGCGACCGGCACAAACAACTTCATCCGCCAGCTCGGCGCAGCGCTGGGTTCGGCCCTCGTGGGCGGTATCTTCTCCAGCCACCTGTCGACGTTGATTAAGGAACGAATCCCAGCCGCGATGGCCGAGCTCCCACCGGAGATGTCTGCAAAGCTGCAGGCGCAGGAACAGTCCAGTCACGTGACGGAGGGAAGCCTGACCCCGGCCATCGTCAACCACCTGCCCGGACCGATCCACGACGTGTTCGTGAACTCGTACAATGACGCGCTCACCCCGGTCTTTCTCATCATGCTGCCGTTCTGTATCGCTGCGTTCGTGCTGCTGGTGATGGTGAAGGAAGTCACGCTGCGCACCACGATCGACTAGCCCCGCGAAACGACGAACACCACCCGCACCGGGGAAAACCGGAACGGGTGGTGAAGACTTGGGGGCGAGTCGCCCTGCGACTAGCGCTAGAGGATTACTCGCTCTTGGCCAGGCGGCGGGAGATGATCTCGATCATGATTTCGTTCGGGCCGCCGTAGATCGGCTGCACGCGGGAATCGAGGTAGTGCGTAGCGATCGGGTACTCCATCATGAAGCCGTAGCCACCGTGCATCTGCAGAGCCTGGTTAACGACCTTGATCTGCAGCTCGGTGGTGAGGTACTTAGCCATAGCGCCGGTAACCTCATCGAGGTTGCCCTCGACCTTCTCCATAATGCAGGCGTCAACGAAGGACTGAGCGGACTGGATCTCGGTCACCATCTTGGCGAGCTCCCAGCCGTAAGCCTGGTGATCGACGAGACGCTTACCGAAGGTCTTGCGGTCCTTGCCGTGCTGGAAGACCAGGTCGAACGCGCGGCGGGAGGTGGCGATGGAGCCCACGGCGATGGACAGGCGCTCCTGAGCCAGGTTGGTGCGCAGGTAGCCGAAAGCGGCGCCCTCCTCACCCAGCAGGTTCTCCTTGGGAACGCGAACGTCCTCGAAGGACAGCTCGGCGGTGTCCTGAGACTTCAGGCCAACCTTCTTCAACGGGCCGGTCTTGGTGTAGCCCTCCATGCCATCTTCGATGATGAGCATGGACACGCCAGCGCGGCCCTTCTCCGGGTTGGTGACGCACACGACGAGGGTGAAGTCAGCCTGAACACCGTTGGAGATGAAGGTCTTGGAGCCATTGAGGATGTAGTCGCCGTTGTCGTCCTTGCGGGCGATGGAGCGGATACCAGCGAGGTCAGCACCGGCGCCCGGCTCGGTCATGGCCAGAGCGGCGATCTTGTCGCCCGCAATCAGCGGCGCTAGAAATCGACGCTTTTGTTCGTCATTGCCAAATCGATCGAGGTAGGGGATGACCAAATCGTTCACGGTTTGGATGCCTACGATGACGGATCCGGAGTCAGCTTCGGCGAGTTCCTCGGAAACGATTGCGTTGAAGCGGTAGTCGTTGGCCATGCCGCCGCCGCCGAACTCCTCCGGTGCCATGATGCCCAGCAGGCCCATGTCGCCTGCCTTCTTGAACATCTCACGGTCGCAGTAGCCCTGCTCGTGCCAGCGCTCTACGTTTGGCTTGATTTCGGCATTAACGAAGTCGCGAACGGTTTCGCGGAACATGTTGTGCTCATCTTCGAAAATTTCGCGTGGCAAGTAATTCTTCATGAACTCCCTCTCAGAGGATCAAGGAAAATATGGTTTTGGAGACTCACAGACACTCAGTGTGATCTGCACCTCGCAATGGCTATAACCATATCGCTTACGCAGTCTCTTTGCTAAATATCTTCGCTTTGTGTGTAGCGGAGGGGTGGATGGGTCCTCGTTTACCGCGGGTGAGGGATCGGGAGGGGCCTGGGGGAGGGCGGAAGAGGGTGGCGTCGAAAAGAAAATAAATGGAGCTGCCTGCGGGTATGCAATTAAACAACAAAGAAGTTGCGAAAATATTGACATACTAAGTGAGGTCTAGCTAACCTATCTATGTGTCACAGGCTAGTCACCTGAGATGCACTGCAGTTGTGGAATAGCCACTGGCAACCGGATCTCTTCTCTCCGGCAGCCGAGCCCGATCCGCGGAGTTAATACCGCCGAAGCGGATTCGAGCTAAGCGTGGCGGGATACTCACACGATCTGCGCAGACTCGTCACCTGCGCGGCTGAATATCCGAGCAAGATTGAATGGCACTGTTTCCGGCTCGTCACCGAAAACTTTTGCGAGATAAACCGCTCCGAGCATTAGCTTGCGGGCGGTTTTTCGCATGCGCTGTCTTGGCCGCAGTATAGGATCTTCATGTCTACCCACTCCCAGCGAGGGAAGTGGTCACTCAACACTAAAGAAGCAATGGTGCGATGAATTCCCACACTTTCACACGTCGACTGGCAGCCACAGTATCCGCGAGCGGCCTGGTTGCCATGAGCTGCCTGAGCACCACCATGATGAGCACCGCAGGCGCGGAAACCAGCAGCTGTGGAACCGACGAGGTGACCGTGGTCGTCGCCGGTGAAGGCGAAGGTTGCGCCAAGGACGGCGCCACGGGATTGGAAGCGCTGGATCAGGCCGGATTCGAAGTCACCCCCGTGTCCAGCATGCCGGGCATGATCTGCCAGATCAATGGTGCTCCGGAGAACGCGGATTGTTCCAAGGCGCCGGAAATGGATGCTTTCTGGGGTTACTACACCGCGCCTTTGGGCGGGGAGTGGGCATTCAGCGAGAAGGGTGCCAACGAGCAGATCGCCAAGGCCGGCACCGTTGAAGGCTGGGCATTCGGAAACTCCGCACAGCCCGGAGAAGTACCGGAGGCTGGGAACAAGCAGAACGATGATGACACGGTGATTGAGGAAGAAAAGAGCGAGAACGTGTGGCTACCGATCGCCGGCGTGATCGTGGTTCTGCTGGCACTGGTGGGGCTGGCCATGTACTTCGTGCGCAAGCGCAATTCTCGCCGCACCGTTTAATTTCCCCGCTTAGTCTGCATTCACCGTGTTGGGTCAAGCTGCGCCGCGTTCCCTGAATCCGTGGGCGTGGTGGATCTGGGCCGTGGGGATGGCGGTGAGCGCGGGTTTCGTGAATAACCCGCTGGTGCTGCTGTGCATGATCGCAGTGTTATGGCTGGTGGTGGTGGCTCGGCAGGGAAACGCGCCATGGGCCCGGGCGTTTGGGCTCTATGTGGCGCTGGCGGGGTTCATCGTGGCCTTCCGCCTGGGCATGTATGTGCTGGTCGGGGTGAAGATGGGCAAGCTGCTTCTCCTGGAGTTTCCGCGGTTGTATCTTCCCGAATGGGCAGCGGGCATCGGGATACTGGGGCCGGTGTACTGGGAAGGCGTGGTGCAGGCCGGGGTGGATGGTCTGCGGCTGGGCACCATCATCATCGCTGTGGGTGCCGCGAACACACTGGCCAATCCCAAGCAGCTGGTGCGCTCCTTACCCGCCGCGTTGGGGGAAGTGGGCACCGCGGTGGTGATCGCGTTGTCGCTGGCCCCGCAGTTCGCGGAATCTCTGGTGCGTGTGCGCCGGGCGCAGGGATTGCGTGGCGAAAATACGACGGGACTGCGCAGCATCCCGGCACTCTTGCTGCCGGTGCTGCAGGACACCTTGGAAGGCGCGCTCAAATTGGCGGCAAGCATGGATTCTCGCGGATACGGCCGTAGGGCTTTGCTCCCGCGGGGGCAACGAAGGCTCAATACTGCGGTATCTTTCTGCGGTTTGGTGGGGGTGTGCGTGGGGCTTTACCTGCTGTTGGATGCGACACTGCCGCCGCTGGTGAACGTGGGCGTGCTGCTCGTGAGCTGTGCGCTAGTGTTTGTGGCGCTGCGCCTGCAGAGCAAGCGTTCGCAGGTCACGCGATACTTCCGCCCCGAATGGGCGGGCGCAGAATGGCTGACCGTGGGCTGCGGGCTGCTGGTGGCAATGTCCGTATTTTTCACCAAAGCCATTCACCCCAGCGCACTACTGCAGCCCAATTTCCCCCTCGCGCCACCGGAAGTACCGTGGCTGGTGATCGCCTCCCTGCTCGTGGCAGCCCTGCCCGCAGTGCTCACCCCAGAACCGGCACCCGTTGCCCGGCGCAGGAGCCCGCGAAGGAAAGTTGAGATGAGCGCATGAAAAATATCCCGCTTCGCGAACCCTGGTCCACCGAGCCGCTTTTGGAGATGGATCGGGTGTCCGCGCGCTACGCAGGGGTTGGCGTCGAAACACTCAAAGAGGTTTCCCTGACCCTGAACGAGGGCGAGATCCTGCTGGTGGTCGGTGCCACAGGGAGTGGAAAATCCACGTTGCTGCGGGCAATGACCGGGGCCATGCCACACACCACGGGCGGCACGCTGTCCGGAACCGTGCGCGTGCTGGGCCGTGATACCCGCGAATTCCCGCCGCGAATGTTGGCCGATGCCATCGGGGTGGTGCATCAGGATCCGCAATCCACGTTCGTGGCGGACACCGTGGAAGAGGAGCTGGCCTATGGCATGGAGCAGCTGGGGATGCCGCGGGCGGAGATGCGGCGGAGGATGGAGAAAATCCTGGATCTGCTGGGCATTGCGGAGTTGCGCGAGATGCCCCTGCGCATGCTTTCCGGCGGGGAACAGCAGCGAGTGGCGCTGGGGGCGGTGCTCATGGCGAACCCAGCGTTGATCGTGATGGACGAGCCCACCAGCGCGTTGGATCCGAACGCCGCCGATAACGTGCTGGGTATCATCCAGCGTTTGGCGCATGAGATGGGCACAGCGGTCGTGGTTGCCGAGCATCGCATCGAGCGCGTGCTGCAGTATGCGGATCGCGTGGCGCACGTGGATAGCCAGGGATACGTGCAGGTGGGGGAGCCGCGGGAGATCATGCGTACCTCGGAGGTGGCCCCACCCGTGGTGGAACTGGGTCGGTGGGCTGGTTGGTTGCCGTTGCCTTTGTCCGTGCGGGAGGCGCGAGTTGCAGGGTCTGCTTTGCGACGCCAACTCCATTCCACCCCCCGCCCGGGATCAGAGACTGCGGAGCCTCAAGGTGAGGTGCTCCTCGAAGCTCGCGGATTGCGCGTGAGCTACCCGGGAATTGAGGCGCTGCAGAAGACCGACCTCAGCCTTCGCGGGGGCGAGGTGGCGGTTTTGATGGGGCGTAACGGCTGCGGGAAATCCACGCTGCTGTGGGCCCTGCAGGGAGGGCTGGCTAGAACTTCTGGCGAGGTTTCGGTGAAGGGAGCGGATCCGGCTCAGCTCAAACCGGGTGCGCGCAGGCGGCTGGTGGGCCTGGTCCCGCAAACCCCGACCGACCTGCTGTATCTCCCCAGCGTGCGGGAGGAATTAGAGCGCAGTGATCGAGAATCTGGGGCGGATACCCGTGGCATCCTGGATTCGTTGCTTCCCGGGGTGCCGGATTCTGCGCACCCGCGGGATCTCTCCGAGGGGCAGCGCCTGGCCCTGGTGCTGGCCATTCAGCTGGCAGCCGGCCCGCAGATAATTCTGTGTGATGAACCCACCCGCGGTTTGGACTATTCGGCAAAGCGAGCGCTGGTCAGCGCACTTGAGACTTTGCGGGAGCGCGGACACGCGGTGCTTATCGCCACCCATGATGTGGAGTTTGCGGCCTTGTGCGCGGATCGGGTGCTGGAGATGGCCGGGGGAGAGATCATCGCCGATGGCCCCGCGGTGGATATTCTCTCCAGCTCAGTGGGCTATGCCCCGCAGGTAGCCAAGGTGACCGCGGGTGTGCACCACGATTCCCGCTGGCTCACCGTGGCTGACGTGCAACGCGCTGGGGTTCTGGATGCCTGAGCAGACGACTAACGCCATCCGATTGCGCAGGAAATCGCTGGTGTTCCTAGGGATCGTGGCGCTGGCCAGCGTGGTGATGTTCGCGTGGCCGTTGTTCGCCAGTCCCGGCGCACTGGAGGGTTTTTCCTCGCGCACTCCGCTGATCATCGCGGTGCTCATCCCCATGATCCTGGCAGTGGTCCTGGCGGAGATCAGCGAAGAGGGCTTTGATGTGAAAGCCGTGGCGATGCTCGGGGTGCTCTCGGCCGCGGTGGCAGCGGTGCGTCCACTCGGGGCGGGAAGTGCGGGGTTTGAGACCGTGTTCTTCGTGCTCATCCTGGGCGGACGGGTATTTGGGCCAGCCTTTGGATTCGTGCTGGGCTGCACCGGGATGTTCGCTTCCGCGCTGCTCACCGGTGGGGTGGGGCCGTGGCTGCCGTATCAGATGCTGGGCGCGGCCTGGGTGGCGTTTGGCGCCGGATTGCTCCCGCAGTGGCGTGGGAAACTGGAGATGCTGGTGCTCGCTGCATACGGTGCGATCGCCGCGCTGGGTTATGGCCTCGCGCTGAACTTAAGTTTTTGGCCGTTCACGCTGGGCGCGGACACCGAACTGTCCTATGTTCCCGGCGCGGCCGTGGTGGAGAATCTCCACCGCTTCATCGTCTTTTCCCTCAGTACCTCGCTGGGGTGGGACATCATCCGCGCGCTGGTGACCATCGCGTTATTGCTGGTGGCAGCCCCGGTGGTGCTGGCCACTTTGCGTCGCGCGGCTCACAAGGCGGCCTTTGCTGCTCCCGTTAGTTTTGCCGCGCCAGCGGAAACAGAACCTAGGACTGCTTCTGACGTTCCTCGGCAGCCAGCTGGCGCTCGCGCTCCTCAGCCATCTGCCGACGAGACTCCCGCAACCACTCCGGCTGATCCTCCAGCAGGGACTTGATCTGCGCGGTGGTCATGGAATCATCCACGTTGTGCTTCTTCAGCGCGGTGATGGTGATGCCCAGCTTGCGGGCCACCTCGGGGCGTGGGTGTGGTCCTTCCCGGCGCAGCGTTTCCAGCCACTCGGGCGGATTGTTCTGAATCTCCACGAACTGCTCATGAGTCAGGTCGTTCTCCTGAAACTCCTGCGGCGCCGCTGGCAGGTAGATGTTCAGTTTCTTGGCCGCCGTCAACGGCTTCATGGGTGGACCGGATTTCGCATTTTGAGAGCTCACATTGGCTATTCTAACGCTGCCCCTAGAATGAACACATGCCTACCCAGTTTCTACGAGTCGTGTTCAGTCCCGGAGTCCAGCCGGACAAGTGGTTCACTCGCTTTGATGAGCGCGTTCGTCACTGGCGAGTAGCCGGTGCACAGGCCGAAGATCCCTTGAAGTACATCAAGGCAGGCGCTGCAGATGTGGCATTGCTGCGGGTGGGAGATGCTGGCGTCGATAAAAATACTTATCATTCCGTGGATCTCTATGAGGAACAGCTGGGCGTGGCTGCCCCGAAGGACCACCCGGTGAAGGTCATGGAGCGGGTGCGTTACGCGGAGTTGGCCGGTGAGATGGAAATGTATGTCACGCCCGCGGATGGCGAAGTGGATGTGGCAGCCGTGAAGGAAGCCCTGGGGGTGGTGGCTGCGAACGTGGGTGTGGTGATTGCGCCGCGGCCGTTGTTGCGTGCCATCAACATGCGCGGGGTGGTGCATCGTGATCTTCTCGACGCCACCTCGGCCGGGTCGACGCGCGTGATCGCCGTGTGGCTGCGGGATAAGGACTCGGATGAGGTCCAGGATTTCGTGGGCGTGTGCCGCGGGCGGAAATCCGATAGTTCTCGTCAGCACAATCCGCAGCAGAAATCTAAGGCGAAGAAGAAGGCGGCGCAGCAGAGTAGTGCCCTGGTGACGGGTCCGGCGGCGAAGAATCGGCCGCGGAAGAAGCGCTAATTCGGCGGAAAACCGCTGGTCTGAACCTCTAGTAGACCGTTGGGCATATTAACTTAATGTTCAACTCACAAACATGTAATTTCCACTGTGGATTTCTACGGTTAGAGACATGAACACCACACCAGCCCTGAACTATCCAGGGCGCACAACAGATCAAACCGCCACCGAAACGGGCGTGGCCAGCGCAAATCTCGCAGAAACTGATGTGAGAACCTACGTGCTGGACACGTCCGTTTTGCTTTCGGACCCCTTCGCTCTGCGCAAATTCGCAGAACACCGCGTGATTCTGCCGGTGGTGGTGATCAGCGAGCTGGAAGGTAAGCGGCATCACCCGGAACTCGGATGGTTCGCGCGTCAGGCTCTGCGCCTGCTGGAGGATCTGCGCACTGAGCATGGTCGCCTGGATCTGCCCAGCGTGATCAACGAGGAGCAGGGCACCGTGCAGGTGGAGCTCAACCACGTGGATCAGGAAGTGCTGCCATCCGGGTTGCGCGGCTCAGATAATGATCACCGCATTCTGGCCTGCGCACTGAACCTGCGTGCCGAGGGGCATGACGTCACGCTGGTCACCAAGGATGTACCGCTGCGCGTGAAGGCCGGATCCGTGGGCCTGGATGCCGATGAATACAAGGCTCAGGATGTGGTGCTGACCGGCTACAACGGCATGGCGCGGGCGGAAGTGCCCAGCCACCTGATTGATGAGCTCTACCTCAATGGCGAGGTGGACCTCACCGGAGTGCAGACCGTCACCGGTGTGGATCTGGATGAACTACCCGTGCACTGCGGTGTGCAGCTGACCGCTGGCAGCCAGTCCGCGCTGGCGCGCGTGGTGGGCGATGGCCTGGTGGATCAGGTACCGGCTGACTTGGAAGCCTTCGGCATTCGCGGGCGTAGCGCGCAGCAGCGTGTGGCGCTGGATCTGTTGCTGGATGAAGAAATCGGCATCGTTTCCCTGGGCGGAAGCGCCGGAACCGGTAAGTCTGCGCTGGCACTGTGCGCTGGGTTGGAAGCAGTGATGGAGCGCGGGCAGCACAAGCGCATCGTGGTGTTCCGCCCGCTCTACGCGGTCGGCGGACAGGATCTGGGGTTCCTGCCGGGTAGCGAAAACGAGAAGATGAACCCATGGGCTCAAGCTGTCTTCGACACCCTGGAGGGTGTGGTCAGCGATAACATTATCGAGGAAGTTGTCAGCCGGGATCTGCTGGAGGTCCTGCCTCTGACCCACATCCGCGGACGCAGCCTCAATGATTCCTTCGTGATCGTGGATGAAGCCCAGTCCCTGGAACGCAATGTGTTGCTCACCGTGCTCTCCCGCCTGGGACGGAATTCCCGCGTGGTGCTGACCCACGACGTAGCCCAGCGAGACAACCTGCGCGTGGGCCGCCACGATGGCATCCAGGCGGTCATCGAAAAGCTCAAGGGTAACCCGCTCTTCGCGCACATGACCCTCACCCGTTCCGAGCGTTCGCAGATCGCGGAACTGGTGACCAACCTGCTGGAAAACGGGTAACTAACCCCCTGGGGTGGGAAAATTGTGCATAAATTTAGCGGGGACCCCGTTCCGTGAGGCAAAATTGTGCGCATGACTTCCGCTGAGAAAGCCAGCATCGAGATTCGTCCCATGACCGGATCCGATTACCCGCAAGTTCGTGTGATTCTGCAAAACGGAATGGATACGGGCGAGGCCACCTATGAGCGCGTGGCACCGCAGTGGAATGTCTTCTCCAAGAACCGCCACATGACCCTGGCTTTTGTCGCGGAGGAGACCAACGAGGACGGTGAAAAGGCCATCATCGGCTGGGTCACTGCAGCCCCCACCAGCCACCGCGAGGCACTGCGCGGAGTGATCGAAGATTCCATCTACGTCTCCTCCGCAGCCAAGGGTAAGGGCGTGGCCGGTCGTCTCCTGGATCACCTGCTCAAGGCCGCAGCCGAGCAAGGATTCTGGGTGATGCACTCCAGTATCTTCCCGGAGAATGTGGCCTCCATCAAGCTGCATGAATCCCGTGGTTTTGAAAAAGTGGGTGTGCTGCACCGCATGGGGCTGATGGAATACGGCAGAAAGGCCGGGCAGTGGCGGGATGTGGTCTACATGCAACGCATCCTCGAAAACGGCCCGGCCTGGGAAGCCTCAGCTGAAGAAAGCTAGTCCAGCGTTTCCTTCAGCTTCTCGGGCTTCACGAAGCACACCACGAGCGCGCTGAAGATCGCCAGGGGAGCCATCGCACCGAGGATGGGGACCAGAGCGTCGTTGTAGCTATTCACGATCATCTCACCCAGAGCCCCCGGTGCATTGTGCACCATCTCTGGGGTCATGGAGTTCGCGCCACCCTTGTAGGCCTGCGCCTGCGCGGCTTCCTCAGGGGAGAGCTTCGCGAACGCGCCGGGCAGCCCTTCCTTCATCAGATCGCTGAGCCGGTGGGTGAACAGCGAGCCCACCACGGACACGCCCACCGCGCCGCCGATCTGGCGGAAGAAGTTGTTCGACGCCGTCGCCGTTCCCACCATCCGCAAAGGGAAGGTGTTCTGCACGATGAGCAGCAGGGTCTGCATGGAAAGTCCCAGACCTAAGCCCATGAGTGCTTCTACGAGGCCCAGGTGGACCAGGGTATCGTCCGCGTCCAGTTGACCGAGTAGCAGCAGAGCTGCGGCCATCACGAACATGCCCACCACGGGGAACCACTTATAGGATCCCGTGCGCGTGACGAACTGACCCACCACGATGGACGTGAAAATCATGCCTGCCATCATCGGGATCATCATCAGACCCGCCTTGGTGGGGGACAAGTTGTGCACCATCTGGATGTACGTGGGCAGGAAGCTCAGCGTGCCGAACATGCTCGCGCCCAGAACAATGCCGCTGGCCACAGTCAGCGCAAAGTTGCGGTGCTTGAACAGAGTCATCGGGATGAGCGGGTTGGAGTGACGGTTCTCGAAGAACACGAACAGAATGGAACCCAGGATCGCTACGACGATCATCGTGATGATGAGCGGGGAATCCCAGGCGTACTCGCGGCCGCCCCACGTCACGGTCAAGATCAGGGAAGATGTGGCGACGATCATCGTGATGGTTCCCAAGATGTCATGGGCCGCGGTGGAGTGGCGTCGAGGAAGCTTCAGAACCTTCGCGGCGGTAAACAGGGCAAGCAGACCCAGGGGGACGTTAAACCACAGCGCCCAACGCCAGCCGGGACCATCGGTGAAGAAGCCACCGAGCAGTGGGCCGAGCACGGAGCTCACGCCGAACACGGCACCCATCACGCCCATGTACTTACCGCGCTCACGGGCGGGAACCACGTCCGCGATGATGGCCTGGGAGAGCACCATCAGGCCACCGCCACCCAGACCCTGGATGCCGCGAGCGAAGATCATCATGTTCATGGATTGCGCCAGCGCTCCCACCACGGAACCGATGAGGAACAGCACGATGGCGGCGAGGAACAGAGGCTTGCGACCCAACTGATCACCGAGCTTGCCGTAGATGGGCATGCCCACGGTCATGGTGAGCAGGAAGATGGAAATGACCCACGTCATGTGTTCTGCGCCACCGAGCTCGCCAACTAGGGTGGGCAGCGCGGTGGAGAAGATCATCTGTCCCAGGGAGGACATGAGCATGGTGAGCATGAGACAAGCCACCACAACCGCCACGTTGTTGTTCGGCGGGGTGCTGGCCTGGGACTCTAGAGGCTTGGTCGAATCTAGAGACTTGGAATTATTGGGTTCTTCAGCGGGGGAAACTGGGTGTGACAAGACAAACCTATTCTGCGGGTGGAAATAGAGAAGAAACAGTCATAGCGGAGAAAATTTGTGCAAAGTCCGAGGCAGTGGTGTCTACGGATTGTTCGGTGAGATAGGCGGCATCGGGCTGCATCGGGAGGATGGACGCGGCCCACAGCGTGATGGTGGTGGAAGTCACCACCAAGCGAGCTTCTTGCGCCAGCGAGCGGTGGGGGAGCATCCGGTGTTCCGGGTACGTCTCCATGTTCTTGGTCACGGCGATGGCCAGCTGGTTGCGGGTCTTCTCAAAGGTGCTGAGCTTGGACATGCCCAGCGACGGGGTGCGGCGGAGCAATTCGGTGCGACGCTTGCGCAGTTCGGCAGAAAGTTCCGGATGGATGGAACCTGCCTCCATCGACGCAGCATGCTCCACGCGTACCTTGGCCACGATGCTGGACAGCTCGTGAATCAGCGATGAGCCTTCGGGGACACGGAGATTTTCGATCTGTTGGAAATTGAAAGAAGAGAAGTTGATGGGCGCGGATCCCACCGCCACGTGTTCCTTGGACTGGAAGTAGTTGAAGAAGGTGCGACGCGAGACCATGGCGGCTTCGCAGATCTCTTCTAGCGTGACATCGTCATAATCACGTTTTAAGAAGAGTTCAGTGGCTTTGTCCTCGATGCGGAGATGCGTCTCGAGGCGCTTGAGCTCGCGCAGTCCCATGGTCTTCCGGTCTGGGTAGGAGGGATTCATAGTCGTGAGTGTAGTTCCTTATCTGGCCTTAATTGGCGAGAAATTATCCTCAAATTCACAAGACTCCAGACTAGACTTCCTTGAGTGAAAATGTCCACCTGTGAACTTTTGCACTCACTGTAGACTTTTCTGAAAGTTTTTCGAGCGGTTGAGGAACGTGGTCTGGGGCAGCGGAAAACCCGAGATCCGTTGCAGAGTGATGCAACGGAGCTCGGGTTGAGAGCTCGAGAAAAGACGAAGCGCTGATTACTTATCGCGGTCGGTGTTCGCCATGGCAAGCACGTCCAGGCGCTTGTCCAGTTCTTCCTCGGTGAGCTTGTCGTTATCCACGAAGCCCATGTCGATGACCGTCTGGCGGATGGTCTTGCCTTCCTTCAAAGCGGCCTTGGCCACCTTGGCGGCATTTTCGTAGCCGATTGCGGAGTTCAGTGGCGTCACGATGGATGGGGAAGACTCAGCCAGGGTGCGCATGCGACCCACATCTGGCTCGATGCCATCCACCAAGCGGGTGGCGAACTGGCGGGAGGTGTTGGCCAGCAGCTTGGCGGATTCCAGCACGTTGCGGGCCATCATTGGGATGTACACGTTGAGCTCGAAGTGGCCGTTGGAGCCACCGAAAGCCACAGCGGCATCGTTGCCGATGACCTGTGCAGCAACCTGGGTTGCGGTCTCACAGAGCACTGGGTTGACCTTGCCCGGCATGATGGAAGAACCTGGCTGCAGGTCAGGCAAGTGGATCTCGCCCAGACCGGTCAGTGGGCCGGAGCCCATCCAGCGGATGTCGTTGGCGATCTTGTTCAGGGAGATTGCCACGCCGCGCATGGCGCCGGAGAACTCAACCAGGGCATCGCGGTTAGCCTGAGCCTCGAAGTGGTTCACGGCCTCGCTGAGGGTCTTGGCACCGGTGAGGTTGATGAGCTCCTCGGTGACCTTAGCGCCGAAATCAGCTGGGGTGTTCAGGCCGGTGCCCACTGCGGTGCCGCCGATAGGCAGCTCGCCCAGGCGGTTCAGGGTGGCCTCGACGCGCTCGATACCCAGGGTGATCTGGCGGGCGTAGCCACCGAATTCCTGACCCAGGGTCACGGGTACTGCATCCATGAGGTGGGTGCGGCCGGACTTAACGACCTTCTCCCATTCCTTGGACTTCTTCTGCAGGGACTCTTCCAGGACCTTCAGCCCAGGAATGAGGTCTTCCACAGCGGCCAACGTGGCGGCCACGTGGGTCGCGGTGGGGAAGGTGTCATTGGAAGACTGGCCCATGTTCACGTCATCGTTGGGGTGAACCTCCACGCCATTGGCCTTCGCGATGGACGCGATGACCTCATTGGTGTTCATGTTGGAGGAGGTTCCGGAGCCGGTCTGGAAGACATCGATGGGGAATTCTGCATCGTGCTTTCCGTCGGCGATCTCCTTGGCAGCGGAGATGATGGCCTCGGCGCGATCAGCTGGAAGCAGTCCGCGATCCAGGTTCACCTGCGCGCAGGCTGCCTTGAGCAGACCCATGGCGCGGATCTGTGCGGATTCCAAAGGACGGTCGGAAATGGGGAAGTTATCCACTGCGCGCTGGGTCTGTGCACGCCACAGAGCCTTGGCGGGAACCTTCACTTCACCCATGGTGTCGTGTTCGATGCGGAAGTCTTGCTCAGTCATATTCAATCCACCTTCATTAGTGTTGTGATGCAGGGAGAATTTCTAGCGCCCAGAAATGCGCGCAGAAAATGTGCCCAGAATACGTCCCCAGAATACGCGCGAACATACGCCGGGGAATGCGGATCAACTACTAGCTGGTGTAATCCAGCACGGAGTATTCCTGAAGCTTGTTCAGCTGGTGCACACTCTCGATGTGGCGCACGGTGCCGGACTTGGAGCGCATCACCAGGGAGCGGGTGATGGCGGAATTCTTGCGGTAGGAGACACCGCGCACCATGTCGCCATTGGTCACGCCGGTGGCCACGAAGTAGCAGTGCTCGGAGTTCACCAAGTCAGAGGTGGTCAACACGCGGTTGAGGTCATGTCCGGCATCGATAGCCTTCTGACGCTCTTCCTCGTTGCGAGGCCACAGCTTGCCCTGGATCTCGCCACCCATGCACTTCATGGCGGCAGCGGAGATCACGCCTTCTGGGGTGCCTCCGATGCCCATCATGATGTCCACGGAGTTCACCAGGTCATCCTGAGCTGCGGCAACGGCACCGGCTACGTCGCCGTCACCGATCAAGCGCACCTTGGCGCCGGCTTCGCGGATTTCGCGGATGAGGTCCTGGTGGCGGGGACGATCCAGCACCACCACGGTGATGCCACCAGGTACGGTGCCCTTGGCCTTGGCCACGGCGTTGATGTTGTGGGCCACGGGAGCTTCGATGTCCACCACGCCCACAGCCTCGGGGCCCACGGCCAGCTTGTCCATGTAGAACACGGCGGATGGGTCGTACATGGAGCCGCGCTCAGCAGCTGCGATCACGGAGATGGCGTTGGGGCGACCCTCAGCCATCAGCGTGGTACCGTCCACTGGATCCACAGCGATGTCCACGGCGGAACCTTCGCCGTTGCCCACTTCTTCGCCGTTGTACAGCATGGGGGCTTCGTCCTTTTCGCCCTCACCGATGACAACCACGCCGCGCATGGCCACGGAGTTGATCATCTGGCGCATGGCATCCACCGCGGCACCGTCGCCGGATTCCTTCTGCCCGCGTCCAACCCACTTGCCGGATGCCAAGGCTGCTGCCTCGGTAACGCGAACCAACTCCATGGCCAGGTTGCGGTCTGGGGCTTCGTTCTTGCGATCAGCAGACGGATTGACGTTCGCCGTGGCGGTCATGTGCACCAACTCTTTTCGTAGGTTTCTTTTATCGATTGCTGTTGTCCATTGTGACACTGTTGCGCCGTTTCGAGCACAAACCACGCCACCGATTGGGGGGTTGAGTGCCGGTTAGTGCGATAATGGCGCTTGTGCGTATCGAAAAACCCCGCGTGTTTCAGTCGTCCAAGGATCTTTTTCTGACTTTGGGCGTGCTCATTGTGTCCATGTTTTTGGTGGTGGGTTTCACCGGCATGTGCAGCGTGGACCCGGGGTCTCCCGATACCAGCGGCCCGGTGGAAGAGGTGGACGCGGAGAACATCCTCGCCATGGACGCACAGGCCCTGAACTTCCCCATCCGCTACCCGCACATGCCGGAAGGGTGGGTGCCCAACTCGCAGCGCCGCACGCAGGTGGGCAGCGAGTCCTCTGTGGTCACCGGTTGGGTGATCGATGGGGATAAGTTCATTTCCCTGACTCAAACCCCGGCGGATATGAAGCATGCAGTGCAGCCCGATGATGATTATCGGGAGGAAGTCCGCACCGAGAACATCGGCGGCAAGGAGTGGAAGGTCATGGAGGGTGAGGATGCCCGCTCACTGTGGGTGACTGACCTGGGGGATGTCCGCCTCATCCTGGAAAGCATGGCCGATGACGCGCACATGCGCCAAGCTGCGGAGATCACGTTGAAAACTGAGCCGATCAAGCAGCCCAGCTAGTTAGTCCCCACTAAACTATTCGAGGACCTCTTCCGCATCCTCCTGCGCACTATTGCGCTTCTCCAGAGCGGTTTCGATCCGGGTGGAGGCACCATCCAGGTAGCGCTCACAGTAAGCCGCCAACTCTTCGCCGCGCTCCCAGTAATTCAGGGATTCATCCAGGCTCATCTGCCCGAGCTCCAGAATCTTCACGATCTCCACCAACTCATCCCGAGCCTGCTCATAGCTCAGTTCGTCCAGCGCGCGGAACTGCTGTTGTTGCTCACTCATTGTCTTCATCCTTCTCGGTGTGATCAGTGTTGTTGTTGTTTGGATTGGCTTCCAATTTTTTCCCGACGCCACCAGGCGCGGCCTGCACTCCCATCGCGGCCGCGGTGATGGAACCATCAGCTACGCGAATGCGCAATTGTGATCCAGGCGGCGCCTGCTCTATGCCTGTCACCACAGCGGGCCCAGACCCATCCCTCGGCACCACTTGCACCACGGAGTATCCGCGCGCCAGGGTCTGCGCGGGGCCCAGCGCATTGACTTGCGCCTTGAGTCCCTGAATGTGGCTGCGCCTCTCCCGCACCGCGAGCCCCAGCGCGCGATCCTTCCGCGCGATGGCTTCTTCCAGCAGGCCTTGCTGTTGTTTCACCGGCAGGAGAGGATCTGCCAGCACTGGCCGGCTCCGGATATTGCCGAGGCCTTTCTTCTCGTTGGCCACCCATCCGCGCAATGCCCCGCCAGCGCGGCCACGCAGCTCATCCAGTAGTGCCTTTTCCGCAAGCACGTCTGGAACCACGTGTTTGGCGGCGTCGGTCGGTGTGGCGGCTCGGAAATCCGCCACGTTATCCAGCACGGGCGTGTCCGGCTCATGCCCGATGGCGGAGACCACCGGGGTCTTCGCGCGGGAGACTGCCCTGGCCAGTGCCTCTTCGCTGAAGGGGAGGAGATCTTCCGCGGACCCGCCTCCGCGGGCGATGATGATCACATCTACGGCTGGGTTGGCATCGAGGGCAGCAAGGGCGTCGATAACCTGGGGCACAGCGGTGGGACCCTGCACGGCGGTGTTGATCACTTCAAACTGCACGGCGGGCCAGCGCGCCTGCGCTACGGAGAGCACGTCGCGTTCTGCGGCGGATCCACGGCCGGTGATCAAACCGATGCGTCGGGGTAGGAAGGGGAGGGGCTTCTTCAGGCGAGCATCGAACAAACCCTCCGCAGCCAGGGCGCGCTTGAGCTCCTCAATGCGCGCCAGTAGCTCGCCGATGCCCACGTGGCGCACGGCCGTGACCCACAGAGAAAAGGATGCCCTGCCTGCGTAGAAGGCGGGCTTGCCGTGCATGATCACCCGGTCGCCGGTTTGCAGCGGGGGCTGCATGGCCGCCAACTTGCTGGTGCTCAAGGTGACCTGCACGGAAGCTTCCTGCTCCACATCGCGCAGGGTGATGTAGGAGAGCTTCCACGAGGGCTTCATGTTGATCTGCGCCACCTGGCCCTCCACCCAGATCTGGCCCAGCCGCTCGATCCACTGCTTGACCTTCGCGTTTAACTGCGCCACGTGCCACGGGGCGTCGGGGCCGGCCGGTTGGTTGGCGGAATCAGGCGCAGAAGATTGGCCGGTTGGTTGGCCAGGGGATGAACTTTGAGGACTCACAATTATTCATTGTATGGGCTGCCAAGACAGGGCAACCCAGATGGCACCCAGACTCGCATTTCGCACGTGCGTTAACATGGCTGACATGACCACTACTCACACAGACGAGACCACCGTGAACGAACAGTACAACCAGTCTGAAAAGCGGGTTTTGCTGGCCGCGCCGCGCGGTTATTGCGCCGGTGTGGATCGCGCAGTCGAAACTGTGGAAAAAGCCCTGGAAAAGTACGGGGCGCCACTGTTTGTGCGCAAGGAGATCGTGCACAACAAGCACGTGGTGACCACCTTTGAAGAGCGCGGCGTGATCTTCGTGGATGAAACCACCGAAGTTCCCCACGGCTCCAACGTGGTGTTTTCCGCCCACGGCGTGTCCCCGATGGTGCACCAGGAGGCCCGCACCCTGGAGCTCAACACCCTGGACGCCACTTGCCCGCTGGTCACCAAGGTGCACCACGAGGTCATCCGCTTTGCGCGTCAGGGCTACCAGATCGTGCTGATCGGCCACCACGGACACGAAGAAGTGGAAGGCACCGCGGGCGAGGCTCCAGACGTGGTCCACCTGGTCGATGGCCAGGCAGACGTGGACGCCCTGGAATTCCCCGAGGGAACCAAGCTGATCTGGCTCTCCCAGACCACCTTGTCCGTGGACGAGACCATGGATACCGTCCGCATGCTCCGCGAGAAGTTCCCGGATATCCAGGATCCTCCGAGCGATGACATCTGCTACGCCACCCAGAACCGCCAGGTCGCCGTCAAGGCAATCGCGCCGAAGGTGGAGCTGATGATCGTGGTGGGCTCCCAGAACTCCTCCAATTCCAAGCGACTGGTGGAAGTGGCCCTGCAGCACGGAACCAAGGAATCCTACTTGGTGGATTACGCCAACCAGATCGATCTGGCATGGCTAGATGGCGTGACCAACGTGGGCGTGACCAGCGGCGCATCGGTGCCGGAGATCCTGGTCCGCGGTGTGCTGGATCTGCTGGCGGAGAACGGCTTCACCTCCGTGGAGGAAGTCACCACCGCAACCGAAGATCTGATCTTCTCCCTGCCGCGCGAGCTGCGCCCCTCCCGCACTAACCGCTAAAGGTTTTTATTCCGACGCCCGGTATCGCCGAGCCGGGCGAGGCAGCGTAGACCTTTCGGGTCCGGTCTGCTCCGCAGATTCAACGCTCTCTATCGGCTCAATGACATCTGCACGGGGGAGTTCGCTGCGCGCTGCGCGGCGCTGTTCGGCCTTGCGCAGCAGCTCGTCCACAGTGTGGGTTTGCTCGCCCTCGCGAGCTCGTGAACTAGGGGAGCGGTAGCTGGCGCTGGGGCGTGAGCGCTTGGGCTCAAGGCGTTCGTAGTCAGCGCGAGCATAGTCAGTGCGTTCATAGTCAGCCCGTTCAAACTCAGACTCAAACCGTTCAAACTCCGCATCATTCTCGTCCGCATCCTGCAGCTCAGCTGCGCGGGAGGTGCGGCCGGAGAATTCCTCGCTGCGTGAGCGGGAGCGGGCACTGGTGTAGCTCAAACGATTGTTTTCATCGGCCTCACGGCGGCGGCGTCGAGCAAAAGATTCCGCCTGCAATGCACGGTTTCGCTTCGCATTGAACCGGCGCCAGCGGATGACCGCGATGATGAGCGAGATGAGGAAAGGCACAGCCAGCCAGGGGAAATGCTCAATGGCTGGGTAAGCGGTGGTGAGGACCTTGGTCTTCGTGCCCGCAGAGGACACGGAATCCGCGGCGGCGATCCACCCGATGAGCACCGTGCCGATCACGTAGTAGATCGGCTGGGTGACAACGGTGAGGAAAAGCCCGCGGGGCTCCACCAGCAGCGTGCACAGCACGCAGGCGATGGCGAAGAGGATGAAAAACACCAGGGGAGTGATCCCCTTGTCTATCGCGAAAATCAGTCCGGTGATGGTGACACCGATCATCATCAGCATCGGTGCCCACACGGGAAACATGGGGCGATCCGTTGGTGCTGAGTGACGGGATTTGGCTCGCGAACGACTATAGGTGGATTCAGGCACGGGTTTAGATGTTACTTCTCGTCTTCCGAAGATTTAGTATTTCCCCGCAGTGGTTTGAGAAGCGCGCCCAACTTGAACTTGCCGGAATCGGAACCCTCGGAGTGCGCATGGTGGGAGCTGGCCGCAGCTGACTCGTCCTGGGACTGCTTGAGGCGCGAGAACCATTGCTTGGCAGCCTGCTCGCTCTGGGCGCCCGTGAGAGCACCTGCGGTGGTGGAGAACTTGATCTGCGCGGAGGTCTTTTCTCCGGTGGCGAGGTCCGTGAGATCGCCCATGTAGCGCAGCGCGACCATGATCATGGCAGCAACTGGCACGGCCAGGAAGGCTCCCACGATGCCGAACAGGGTGCCACCGATGGTGACGGCCAGCAGGATGATCACTGGGTGCACGTTCATCGCGCGGGACTGCAGCACTGGCTGCAGGATGTTGCCCTCCAGCTGCTGTACGGCGATGATGATGGCCAGCACGATCAGCGCGGTGGTGAAGTCCACTGCTACCAGAGCGATCAAAACGCTCAGTGCACCAGCGGTCACAGCACCAACCATGGGGATGAAGCCGGCGAAGAAGGTGATCACTGCCAGGAATCCTGCCAGTGGGACATCGAGGATGACCAGGCCGATGCCGATGAAGAACGCGTCGATGAAGCTCACCAGAGCCTGGGTACGGATGAATCCGCCCAGGGTGTTCCACATGCGGGTGAGGACCTCGGTGAGGTGCCAGCCCACGCGGCGGCCGGTAATGCGGCGCACGGTAGGCAGGAAGTGCTCGCCATCCTTGAGGAAGAAGAAGGTCAGGACCAGCACGATGAACAGAGTCACCAGTGCGGACATGGTGGCGGAAGCGCCGGCGGCAACGGTGGTGGCGATCTGACCAGCCTGCTCCTGCAGCCAGCTGGTGCCCTGACTGATGGCGTCGTTCAGCTGGGAAGACTCGATGTTGAAAGGAGGGCCGGAGAGGTAATCTTGGATGCGGAAGATGCCGTCATTGGCCTTGTTGATCAGCTCACCGGTCTGATCCACCGCAGAGGGAGCCATGGCACCCAGGATGCCGCCGATGGCAGCGAAGGAACCAAGCAGGGCGATGAGCACCGCCAGAGCATTGGGGATGTGCCACTTGCGCAGCGTCCGGACCACTGGCCACAGGACGGTACACACGATGATGGACAGCAGGATTGGCAGGATGCCCGCCCATACCTGGCCCAGGAAGTTGAACAGGATGTAGGCGGCAGCACCCATCACCAGGAAGCGCAGGCACCAGCCGGCAAACCAGCGGCCGGTGGTTCCGATGACCTCCGCGCGGTCGCGTACTTCCTCGTTGAGACCCTCGTTGGTCTTCAGGTCTTTATCCAGAGTTTCTTCATTTGGAGTCATGTCCTCGGCGGGGAGGGCCTTGCTCTCGGAGTAATCCGGCGCCGTTGCAGCTTCATCAGCCTGGCGACCCTCAACAACTCCGTTGGGGAGTGGAGGGGAGGATTCTGGAGCGGAAGGCTGGGTAGGTTCCGAAGAGTTATCTACTGCGCTATCGGGAAGAGGCAGGGTGGTTTCTGGATCGAGGCGGTCTGAACCGGCCAACATATCCGCGAAATCCCGGCCATTGTGTGCGGGGCGTGCGTCGTTATCACGCTTTTTAGGGCTCATTCTCCCTATTGTGCACTATGGCCGGGACTGGTGGGAAAGAATATCTAGCGGTTGAGTCCCGCCAGGGTGGCATCGTCGGTGCCGAGGGCTTCGCCGAGTTCGCCGGCGATGTCATCATTGGTGCCGCGCAGCATCGCCACGGAGACGATGAGACCGCCCCAGATGATCGCGATGAACAGCACCATCAGAATGATTGCGGTTGTAGTCATGTGATTAACCCCTTGGGCTTGCAGGATGGGCGGTGGCGGAAGGGCCTTCCGGGTTCTCACCGGTGGAGGTTGGTTTGCCGGAAGTTGCAGCGCCGGTAGTAGCAGTACCAGCAGCCGTGTACATGTGGGTGTTCACCAGCGTGTTGGGCTCACCCTTGGCGCGTCCCTTGTTCGGAACACCGTAGTCAGAACCGGGAACACCGGAGAGAACGGTCTGGTTGCGGAATGGGATGAACGTCCAGATGATTGCGTTGAGCACAATGATGCCCACCACAGCCCAGCCATAAATGTTCAGCTGGTTGGCCGCGTAATCGCCGTAGCCCTCGCTGATCAGCGAAGAGATTTCCTTGTACAGGAAGTACACCAGGATCAATGGGGTCACGATGAACGCGAAGAGCTGGTAAACCATGCCCACGCGAACCGAGGAGATGGCATTGAGGTGCTGGGTGATTTCGTTGCGTCGACCAGTAACCCAAGCCACCATGACCAGGGCGACGATGGCACAGAACACGATGCCAAGGTTGTTCGTCCACTTGTCCATGATGTCCAGCGCCATGAGGCCGGAGGTAGAAGCGAACAAGACGGTGGAGATGATGGCCATGAGCGAGCCGATGATGATGGCGGACTTGGCGCGGGTCCATCCCAGCTTGTCATTGATGGCGGAGAAGACCACTTCCATGATGGAGATCAGCGAGGTGATGCCGGCCAGGAAGAGGGAGAGGAAGAACAGCACGCCGAAGAACTCGCCGAACGGCATGTTGTTGATGATGGTCGGGAAGGCCACGAAGGCCAGGCCGATGCCGTTGGTGGCAACCTCGTCCACGCCTACGCCCTGAGAGTGGGCCATGAAGCCCAGGGTGGCGAACACGCCGATGCCTGCCAGCACCTCGAAGGAGGAGTTGGCGAACGCGGTAACCAGGCCGGTGCCGGTGAGGTTGGTGCGTGGCTTCAGGTAGGAAGCGTAGGTCAGCATGATGCCGAAGCCCACGGACAGAGAGAAGAAGATCTGGCCGTAAGCGGCGATCCACACGCTGGAGTCCTTCAGCGCGCCCCAGTTAGGAGTGAAGAAGGCGTTCAGGCCCTCGGCAGCGCCTTCCAGGAAGAGTGCGCGAACCACGAGGATGGCGAAGAGAACCACCAGCACGGGCACGAAGACCACGGTCAGCTTGCCGATGCCACTGTTCACGTTCAGTGCCAGCACCAGGATGGAGAAGACCCACACGGCGATCATGACCAGCAGGATTGGCATCACGTATTCACCGGAGAAGGTGGAGGTAGTGTCAGCCTGGAGGAAGTCATTGAATAGGTGGGTCTCTGGGTCAGCGCCCCAGGCCTTGTTGAAGGACTTCACGGTGTAGATGGCTGCCCACGCCACGATGGCGGCGTAGTAGACGGCGATGAAGAAGCTCACGCCCACCTTGAACCAGCCGATGACCTCGCCGTTTCCGGAGAGGCGGCGGAAAGCCAGGGGAGCGGAGGCACGCCAGCGGTGGCCGACGGTGAAGTCGAACCACAGGATAGGAATACCCGCGGTCAGCAGTGCGACCAGGTAAGGAATCAGGAAGGCGCCGCCGCCATTTTCATAAGCGACATAAGGGAAACGCCAAATGTTGCCCAGGCCCACAGCGGAGCCAATGGCCGCCATGAGGAAGACCAGGCGGGAGTCAAACGTCTGCCTCTGGCTAGACGTTGTAGTGGTTTCAGCCATACTCGTGTTCTTTCTTTTTTCGCCATTTGCGAACGAGGTCACATCAAAGATGTGCGGATTGACAATGTGCGTTGAATATATAGGCAGGTCGGGTCGGATTGTTAGCGAATGGGGGTAATTGGAAAAATTTGTTTTTGGTGGGTGGGTTGGTTGGTTCTTTTTGCCGACGCCACCGCTGATCCGTTTGCGGAACACGATAGGATGACCAGCGTGACTCTTACTCTCGGAATTGTTGGACTGCCAAATGTGGGCAAGTCCACCCTGTTTAACGCCCTGACCCGCAACGATGTGCTGGCCGCGAACTACCCGTTCGCCACCATCGAGCCGAACGTTGGCTTGGTGGAGCTGCCGGACTCACGCCTGAACCGCTTGGCTGAGATCTTCGGCTCGGAGCGGATTCTGCCTGCCACCGTGTCTTTCGTGGATATCGCGGGCATTGTGAAGGGTGCTTCCGATGGAGAAGGCATGGGTAACGCCTTCCTGGCGAACATTCGCGAAGCTGATGCGATCTGCCAGGTGGTGCGCGCGTTTTCCGATGACAACGTGATCCACGTGGATGGCCGCGTGGATCCTTCGGCTGATATCTCCGTGATTGAGACCGAGCTGATCCTGGCTGACCTGCAGACCATTGAGAAGGCTCTGCCTCGCTTGGAAAAGGACGCCAAGAAGAACAAGGACCTGGCCGAGCTGGTGGAGGGGACCAAGAAGGCGCAGACGATTCTTGAGGATGGCCGCACTCTTTCTTCCGCTGCTGCCAAGGGTGAGATTGACCTGGCTGCCGTCCGGGATCTGCACCTGATGACCGCCAAGCCATTCCTCTATGTCTTTAACTCCGATGAGGCCGTGCTGACGGATGAGTCCAAGCAGCAGGAGCTGCGCGACATGGTGGCTCCCGCTGACTGCGTGTTCTTGGATGCTGCTACTGAGTCCGAGCTGTTGGAGCTGGATGACGAAGAGGCTGCTGAACTGCTGGCTTCCGTGGGGCAGGATGAGCCGGGCCTGCACGCGCTGGCTCGCGCTGGTTTTGAGACTCTGGGTCTGCAGACCTATCTGACCGCTGGTCCGAAGGAATCCCGTGCGTGGACTATCCGCAAGGGCTCCACTGCGCCTCAGGCTGCCGGTGTGATCCACACGGACTTCGAGCGTGGCTTCATCAAGGCTGAGATTGTGGCGTTCTCTGACTTGGATAACTTGGGCTCAATGGCTGAGGCGAAGGCCCAGGGCAAGGTGCGCCAAGAAGGTAAGGAATACGTCATGCACGATGGTGACGTGGTGGAGTTCCGGTTTAATGTCTAATAAGGGCCTCTGACCAGGGGTTTTATCTTCTCGGCCTCCGGTTGGGTTCGATGGACAGGTTCCGCTTTACCATCAGTTGCTAAGCGTTTGTCCCGCTGACCTGGGACTTTGGTTGGCCTCTGCGGAGCTCCCGCAGAGGCCGATTCTCGTTGTCGCGTTGCGGTAGCGTCTCTGGCGAGTGGCTTCGGCTGCGCAGTTCTGTGGTGGGTTCAAGTTATTCGACGCGCGATCTCGCGGAAGGTGCGCTGACTCAAAAATCTGTCTGACTCATAAGTCGGTTGCCTAGCAACGCTATGGTTCACTGGGGCAGGTCTCGTTCCGCCTGAGTGCGAGTGATTTCGTCCCGCTAACAGCTCGCTCCCATGAGCCGCTGGTGGCGGTGCAATTGGTAGTCTGGGGCGGGTGTCTCTCGGTCGGTCTTTTCGAGTCCTGTGGGGAGCGAACGCCGCGTCGAACCTGGCTGACGGTTTGGTGTTCGTCTCGATCCCGCTGCTGGCGGCCTCGCTTACCGACGATCCACGCTGGATCGCTGGACTCTCGACGCTGTACGCTCTCGTCCGCCTGCTCGTGGCTCTGCCGATCGGTGTGTGGGTTGATCGTGTGGACCGCCGTTTAATCCTGATCGTCGCAAATATTCTGCGGGGAGTTGCCGTCATCGCCCTCGCGATCTGCGTGCACCTGGGCATCGGAGGTCTCGTCCTCCTCTACGCCGCTTACGCGGTCATCGGCACACTCGAGAGCGCTGCTGATAACGCCGCGGTCTCTCTCGTTCCCGGCCTTGTCCAGAAGGGCAAGCTGGACACGGCAAACGGCCGGATCTCGGCCGCGCAACTGGTGGCCGACGAGTTCGCTGGCTCACCACTCGGCGGGTTCCTCTTCGCGATCGCCGCAGCCGCCCCCCGTCTACGCAATGGGCGGGCTGTGGGCAGCTGCGGGCTTGATCGCGCTGGCACTCCCCGTGCATCGGGGCAGACCATCTGAGGCGGTTGCGCCCACGGCGCGCGCCTCGGTATGGCGAGAAGCCGTCGCGGGAGCAACGTGGCTCGCGCACCACCGCCTCGTCGGGGGATTGGCATTGATTGGAGCCTTGGCGAGTATCGGCTACATGCTTCCGTTCTCCATCCTCGTCATTTTCGCTCAGAAGCAGCTGGGAGTCGATGGCGTTGGGTACGGGCTCATCCTGGCCGTGTCCGCGCTCGGTGGGCTCGTCGGCTCCTTCGCGACAGCTCGTATCCGCTCGCGGATCGGCTACCGCTGGACGATCGTTGCAAGTTTGCTCACCGGGGCCGCCTCATTGCTGGCCCTCGCTGTAACTGGCAATGCAGTGGTGGCCTCGGTGCTACTGGCGATCTATATTCTCCACGCCGTGGTGTGGGGGATCTGTGCGACGTCGCTTCGCCAGCGTCTCGTGCCAGATGCGCTCCTCGGGCGGGTCAATGCCGCGTCGCGCGTCCTTGGGTTGATCGGCCTTGCCCTTGGATCATTAATCGGCGGGCTTCTCGCTGGCGTGCATCTCGCGTTGCCCGTGGCGGTGGGTGGTGCGGTGTTCGTGATCTGCGCCGGCTTTGCTCTCGCCGTCGTCCGGACCATCGATACCGACTGAATCGTATGGTTGTGCGTGGTGTGGTCTAGCGCGCGGAGGCTTCTCTGCCGCCGTTGCGAAACCGGTGCAATCAGAGGTTGCTATCTGCGGCGACGTGGTTGAGTTCCGGTTCAACGTATAGGGAGCCGGCCTGACCAGGGGTTGTGTTGCTTGGGCCCTGAGGGCAAGGGGTCTGAGTGTTCCGATCCAACGTCTGGCGATAGGTCCATAGATGCCTTCTGCGCCCCGAACACGTCTCTCGTTGTCGGTGGCCATAGCTAAGATTCCGATGGACCTGCTCCACTGTGAAGGGACCACGATGGGGCGGACATCGCGGTGGCCGCCGCACGTGAGCTGTGGGACGCCGGCCTCACCACCCCCGGCGCACATGCGCGCCTCGACGCACCGCCAGCGCGTCGCCGCGCTGGGCCGCGACGGCTACCGCCGCTACGACGAGAGCACTGCGACCCGCCTGGGCCGCATGTCCGAGCACCTGCTCGCGGACTACGGCGGTGACCTGCGCCGGCTGCGTGCAGCGGGGCACGCAGAGCCCGCGGCCCTGAGCCGCCTGCTGCGCGCCTTTCCCGGCATCGGGCCCGCCGGGGCGCAGATCTTCCTGCGCGAGGTCCAGGGGATCTGGTCCCTCCCGCCGGTCTTCGATGCCAAGGTGCTCGAGGGCGCGCGCCGGGCGGGGCTGCCAGCCGAGCCCGAGGCGCTGGCCGGGCTGGTTGCCCCCGCCGACCGGGCGCGGTTCGCCGCCGCGCTCGTGCGCCGCGCGCTGCGGAGGTAGCCCCGGACGCGAGGGGAGCGGGCGCCGGGCCGCGCCCTTGCCGAGCGCGGAAAAATGAGTAAGCTCAAAAATAGGCGCGCAGGTTGCGCGGCTGCCGCCCCGGCGGCCCATCGAGGAGGAACACCATGAGCGACATCGCCCGCGTCACCGTGCTGGGCGCCGGAGTGCTCGGCGCCCAGATCGCCTACCAGGCCGCCTACTCCGGCTTCGACGTCACCGTCTACGACATCGGCGACGAGGCCCTGAGCGCCGGCCGCAAGCGCCTGGACGCGCTCGTCACCGCCTACCGGGTCGAGGTCGAGGGCGCCACCGAGGCCAGCACGCAGGCAGCGCTCGAGCGCCTGGCGACGACGACGGACCTCGCGCAGGCCGCGGGGAATGCCGATCTCATCATCGAGGCCGTCCCGGAGCGCCTCGACATCAAGCGCGAGACCTACGAGAAGCTCGCGGCGCTCGCCCCCGAGCACACGATCTTCGCGACGAACTCCTCGACCCTGCTGCCCAGCGACATGAAGGACTTCACGGGGCGGCCCGACCGCTTCCTCGCCCTGCACTTCGCCAACCAGATCTGGAAGTTCAACACCGCCGAGGTCATGGGCACGGCGGAGACGAGCCCCGCGGTCTTCGACACGGTCGTGGAGTTCGCCCGCGCCATCGGCATGGTGCCCATCCCCGTGCTCAAGGAGCGCCCCGGCTACGTGCTCAACTCGCTGCTCGTGCCCTTCCTCAATGCGGCCCTCGACCTGGCGGCGGGCGGCTACGCACAGCCAGAGGACGTCGACAACGTCTGGCGGATCGCCACGGGCGCGCCCATGGGACCGTTCCAGATCTACGACGTCGTGGGCCTCGGCACCGCCTACAACATCCTGTCGAGCGGCGATGAGCACAGCCGGCGCCTCGCCGCCTGGCTCAAGGAGCACTACATCGACCGCGGCCGCATGGGCGCCGGCGCGGGCGGCGGCTTCTACGACGACCCGCAGGGCTGAGTCCCGCCCGCTCTGTGGTGGAGGTGGGCCGCGCTCGGTAGGCTAGCCCTGTCGCGCCACGGGTGCGGCGGTCGCGCCGCCGGGCGGCCCGGTCGCGAGGAGGTCCGTGTGGGTGCAGCGCTGGGGGACGGCGATTCCGAGGCGGGCCCGGCCCGCCGGGAGACCGCCGCCGCCCGCCGCGAATGGGCGGCCATGTGCCGCCAGGTCCGCGTGCCCACGATGTGGGGCATCCCCCTGCGCCTCTTCCTGCTCGCCCTCGCCCTCGGCGCCGTGCTGCCTGCCCTCGACCGCGCGCTCGCGCCGCCGCTGCACGCGGTCGCGGTGCGCGTGTGCCGGCTGCTCAACCCCGGCGCGCTGCTACGCCACCTCGCCGCCGAGGGCCGCGATTCCACCCGCTACGACCCGGCCCGCTTCCACACCCGCGCCGCGGAGCTCGCCACCGGCACTGCCGCCGGCGGCCGCCCGGTGTGTCGGCGCCACCGCGCCCCGCAGGGGGACGACGTGCTCGCCGTCAACATCCCGCGTTTGCTCGACTGCGAGGACGCGTGGGGCATGCGCATCGAGCTCGTGCCCAGCCTGGGCACCCCCGTGCCGAGCGGCGTGATCCTCTTCCGGACCTCGGCGCCGGTGGGCCGGGCCCAGTGCCGCGCGCTCGAATAGGCGCTGGCGTTCGGCGACGTGCTCTCGCCCGCCAGCGGGCCCTTCGGCGCGATCCGCACCATGGTCGACATCGCGCTCAAGGCGCTCTCGCACGCGGTCAACGATCCCAGCCGCGCCGTCCAGGCGCTCGACGAGATCGAGGACATCCTCGCCGAACTCGCCCCGGACATCGCGAAGCGCGAGACGCTCCTGGCTGCCCACCCCGACGCGTCGGTGCTGCGCGACTGGACGCGCAGCTGGGCCGACTACGTGGCCGCGGCCACCGACGAGATCCGCCAATACGGCACCGGCAGCGTCCAGATCCAGCGGCGGCTGCGGGCGCTCTTCAACACGCTCGCCGGCAGTGCGAGCTCCAGCAGCGAGCGGCCCTGCTCGAGCGCAGCGCGGCGCTTCACCGTGGGCTTAAGCGCTGGTGGCCCGATCCGCTCGACCGCAGGCTGGCCGGCTGCACGGATACGCAGGGCCTGGGCCGGGCGCTCGGCACAGCGGCGCGCGCCGAGCAGGCCCCCGAGCCCGAGGCTCCGTCGGCCTGAGCGCGGCGGCTCAGCCCCGCAGGGAGGCGGGCGGGGCGCCGGTGGCAGCTCACACCTCCCGACACTTCTGCGCCAGCGTCGCGGGGGTCTCATGGGCGTTGAGCCCGCTGGGGTTGGGCAGCGCCCACAGGGCCACCCCGTCCGGCCACCCGGGCACCCACGGCGCCCCGGACTCATCGGCCACCGGCTGCACCCCGAGCACCGCACCGGGACGGTCGAAAACCTGACGGCATGCGGTGATGCCCACGATGAGCAGGTGCACCAAGCCCGCGGACTCGGCATCGCCGGGCAGCGGCGGCACGTCGTCGCGAGCCGGGCCGTCCGCCGCCGCGGCGAGCTGGGCCGGCGTGGGCCGCGCACCGGCCAGCGGCGAGGGCCGGCGTCAGGGCCGCCAGGCGGCGGGCAGGCGGGATTCGGAGCCGAGGGGAGCGGTGGGCGACATGGGACCAGCCTAGGCGCGCCTCGGGACCGGGCCCGAGGCGCACCCGCGGTGGGCGGGACTCAGATGAGGCCGTGCTCCTCGAGGAGCTGGCCGATCTCTCCGTGCTCGAGCCTGTCGCGCAGGTAGCTGCGCAGCGCGGCCGGGCCGGGGATCTCCACCTTCTTGCCGTCGCGCATGCGCGCCGAGGCCTCGAGGAGGTCGCGCACGTCGTACGTGGAGCCCCAGGTCTCCGGCACGCCGCGCTCCACGTCGAGGAGCTCGTAGACGGCCTCCATGCCGGTGCGCACGGAGTACTCGGTGGTGAAGATCGTGTCGCGGCCGGTCTCCGCGAACTGCCCGAGGAACGCGAAGTTCTCGGCGCCCTCCGGGACTACCCGAGGCCGATCCCCAGCGCGGCGGGGCATGAAGAAGCTCGTCACGTAAGGCATCATCACCGGCACGCACCGGGCGCCGGTCGCCGCGAGCTCAGGGATCTCCTCCACGGGCACTCCCAGGTGGTAGAGCCACTCCTGGGTGATCTCCTCGCCGGTGCACTGCGACAGGGGCTTCTTCACGTAGTCGCCATCGACGTCGACGAACAGGCCGTAGACCCAGACGACGATCTGATCCTTCGGCTGCTTCTTGAAGTGCGGCTGGCGGTTGACCGTCCAGCTCAGCAGCCAGGAGGAGTCCTCGGCGGTGACGATGCCGCCGGTGACCACGCGGCCGCTGAACGGATCGCGCTGGGCGATGCGCTCGATGTAGGCCGGGATGCGCTGATCGAGCGTGGTGACGGTGGCCGACTCCCACTTCGTCTCCTCGATCGAGGAGCAGAAGACCTCCGGGCGCCCGAACGACGGGTCCTTCTTCGCGATGCGCTTCCACAGGTCCCAGGCCGGGGCCGGGGCCTCGTTGAGCACGGCGGCCGTGTGGTGGTCGCCCTCATCGGAGTTGTCCACCAGCGAGCCGATCGTCATCAGCGCGAGGTCGTGCTCACCGAGCTCGATGGTCTCCTCGGCGCCGTCGCGGCGGCAATGGATCGCGGTGGCGCGGATCTCGCCGTTGCGGTGGGCGAAGTCCACATCGAGGACCTCGGTGCCGGACTGGAAGACGACGCCGTGCTCGGTGAGGTAGTGCATGAGCGGCAGGACGAAGGACTCGTACTGGTTGTACTTCGTGAACTTCAGCGCCGAGAAATCGGGCAGTCCGCCGATGTGGTGGACGAACCTGTGGAGATAGAGCTTGAACTCGAGCGCGGAGTGCCATTCCTCGAAGGCGAACATGGTGCGCCAGTACATCCAGAACGGCGAGTCGAGGAACTCACGGCCCATCACCTCGTCGATGCGCTTGCCCTCCATCTCCGCACGCTCGGCGAGGAAGATCCTGAGCAGATCCTTCTGGGCCCGCTTCGGCAGGTCGAAGCGGCCCTCGTGGCCCGCATCCTCGCCCTGGCGCACGGTGGCCCGACGCAGCGAGTAGTTGGGATCATCCTTGTTGAGCCAGTAGAACTCGTCGAGCACGGAGGTGCCCTCGAGCTCGAGGGAGGGGATGGAGCGCATCATGTCCCACAGGCACTCCATGTGGTTCTCCAGCTCCCGGCCGCCGCGGATGACGAAGCCCTTCTCCGGAACGTCGAGGCCGTCGAGCGCACCACCGGCGATGTCGTCCTTCTCGAGGATCGTAACGTTGGCACCGGGGACCCCGGCGTCGCGGATGAGAAAGACGGCCGCCGCGAGTCCGGCCAGCCCGCTGCCGACGATGTAGGCCTTCGTCTCCTGCGCGTGCTGGGCGGGGCGGGGACGCGCGAACGCCTCGTAGTTACCTGCAGTGTGCTGCATGATCCATCCTTCCTGACGCGTGCCGGATGCCGATCACCCGGCCTCGATATTGAGTGTACTCAGAATTGAGTCGACTACAATGGCCGCATGGAAACTCGGGATGACACGGAACTGGCGCCGTCGGCGACGCGGGGCAGGCGCGAGCGGGCGAAGGCGGAGAAGCGCGCCCGCATCCTCGCCGCGGCGCGCGCGCTGTTCGAAGAGCGCGGTTTCGAGCGGACCTCGATGAGCGAGGTCGCGCGCGCGGCGGATGTGGCCGAGGGCACTGTCTTCCGGTACGCGGCGACGAAGGTCGAACTGCTCATGATGGTCGTCGATGCGCTCTGGGGAGCCCACGAGCGTGCGACGACCAGCACTTCGCTCTCTGCGTTCGCCGCGCCCGACGCGCCCGACGCGCCCGGCACCGCGACGGCGAGCGGGGAGAGCGCGGACCGGATCGCGGAGCTGATCTCGCCGCTCGTCACCGCGATGCGGCGCTGGTCCGAGCTTGCGACGTGGGTCGCCCGCGAGATCCTCTTCGGTGCGGACATGCCGCATCGTCTGCGGGTCCTCGACCATGTCGATCGTCTCGAAGAACAGATCGCCGCGCGCCTGCAGGACGGCCGGGCCGACGCTTCCGGTGCGATCGGAGCGGCGCGGGACGGTGCGACAGGCACTGCCGGCGAGGAGCCCGGTGCGGCTGCGGCGGCCGGCGCCCGCCTCATCGTCGCCGGGGTGCTGGCCGAGCTCAACCGCTCCCGGCAGAGACGGACCGACGGCGAGGACGTCGATGTGGTGCTCCGCCGGCTCATCGACCTCGTGGTGGCGGGGGCGGGCGCCGCCCGGTGACCCGGAAGCCCTCCGGGCCGCCGCTGGCACCGGCCGGCGCCGCCGCGATTGCCCGCCGCGGTCGTGTAGGGCTCCACGGTCAGGTCCTCGCCCAGCAGGGCGGGGGCGATGGCGCCATCGGAGAACTCCACCACCACCTCGGCGGGGAGTCCGCGGCGTCGCCCAGGTCGTCTGCCTAGCGCGGGCGCGCGCCCTGGAACAGGTGCGAGTGCGACGCGCGCAGCGCCCGCGGCGCCCCGGCGTTCGCGGACTCGGCCCCGCCGTCCGTCGCCGTCTCCGTCCTGCTCAGTCCCGCCGCTCCACGCGGTGGACGGCGCGCTCGAGCTCGTCCTTGTCCATCGTCGATCGGCCGTCGATGCCGAGGCGCTTGGCATCCGCGTAGAGCTCGTCGCGCGTCCGGCCCTGGGGCCCTCGTGCGAGTGCTGGCCCCGCGCGCTTGGACGCGGACTTGTCCTGCGTCGAGGTCGCGGAGGCCTCCTTCGCCTCACCGGCCTGGGCGCGCTCTTTGTTCACGGTGCGCGCGGCGATCTCCTCGGCGGTGTCCTCGGAGCGGCCGCGCTGCTCCAGGCGTCGCGGAGTTGCTCGTACTGTCGCTCGCGCTTGTCGCTCCACGGCTGCTTGCGCATGGCGGCTCCCTCCCCGCTGCGCGCCGGCCTCAGCGGCCCACGAGCTCCTGGGCCTTCTTCTCCAGCTCCGGCTCGCCCGCGGAGCTGAGGTCGATATCACCCACCACGATAACGCGCGCGTGCAGCAGGTGGGTGTCCTTCTCCCGGTACTCGGCGAACGCCTGGGCGGCATTGAATTTGCCGGTGCCGTGTCCCAGCAGGACGAAGTCGCGCCCGCCGCGTCCTTGTTCAGATCCGCGACGAGGTCGTCGAAGAAGCGCTTGAGGTCGTTCTCGTCGTCGCGGCCGGTCTTCTTCTCCACCGTGCGCATGTGGTGGCCGCGCGCACCCGGGTTCTTCTCGTGCTCGTGCTGGTCGACCTCCACGTCGTGGGCGCTGAGGTCGAAGTCGTAGAACCGTGCGTCCTCGTGGCTCAGCGTCACGAACAGGCGCCCGGAGCCCTCGGTCGTCTCGTGCGCGGCGAAGAGATGGCGGGCGTGCTCGATGTCCTCGATGTCCACGAGGCCATCGTGCTGGCGGCGGAAGACCTGCCGGTGGCCGTTAATGTCGACGGCCAGGCGGTCGCCGGACTCCTGCTGGACGCGATCGGCGTAGTTCTCCCACATGGTCATGAAGTGGGTCGACTCGATGTCCCGCGGGGCGGGGCCGGCAAGGATGCGCTCCTTGGTCTTCTCCGGATGGTTGCTCATGGGTCCTCCTCGCGGCTGCGGGCGCGCGCCCGGCCTCCGAGATGGCGGCGGTCAGTGCCAGCGCGGTTCGTTACGCGGCTCGCTTCTCATTGCGCTCCAGAGCGAGGGTTCGGGTGTGGCGGGGGAGTGGTGGCACGCTGGGGATGTCGGGGCCGGTCTCGCCGGAGAGCGCCGCTGCGATCGCTCGTAGGGAGGCTCCGGCAGTGAATGCCTGATAGATGGCCGCGACTGCCTGCGCCTCATGGGCGATGACCCCACCCTTGAGGGTGTAGCCAAGTAGGCGTACGCCTTTCAGCGGGCGCCCCTGCTCTGCAAGCTGCCGTTGGGCACGACTTTGTCTTTCGCCATTGACCGCGATCTCGCTGCGTGGGATCGCTGAGAAGAGATCTGCGCTGAGGCGCCCCGCCGCGGCGGTGCAGTCGATGTCGGAGCCCTTGACAAAGTTCAGGAGTATCTCGTGACGCTGCGCTGTCTCGATGACGCGCACCCCGTCCGCACGGTTTCGTTCCAGGCGTGGCCATTCCTGTGCGACGACGACGTCCATCAACCCTCGCTCGATTTCGGCGAGCAGGCATTCGAAGGCGGGGCCCTTTGTGCCCGTGCCGGAGATGTCGTTGTCCTCGTAGGCCCCTGCTGGAGTCCACCCTCTAGCCTTGATGAGCGCCTCGGCGTCCTCCCTGTGGCGGTCCACACCCAGGCGACGGTTCTCGCAATCCTGAGAGATCCGTAGGTTGACGGCGGCTCGCCGAGGCTCAGTACTCATGGAGTCAGGCCACGTCAAAGGTTATACGGCTACGGAACGTGGTGGAATTTAAGTTTAACGTCTAGGGGTTGTGTTCAAGCCTAAACCTCTATCTGTGAATTAAAGCTGTTCTTGGGTTGAGAAATTAGCTTAATACGAGGACGGACAGCAACTGATGAAGTGATTGTGGACAATATTCATGAGCTCCCTGATCTACAGAGTATTCAGGGGGCTTGCTGAATATGCAGAAAGTTGCTTCAGTTCCCGAAAATTCTTTTAGGGCATTCTTACGTTGAGACGAGCCCGTTACTGAAAAAGTGTCAGTTTGTCTGCGGTTAGTTTACTCGATTATACAATAAGGCCTTAAATACCGAGATTCTTACACCTGCATGCTCGCTGCTAGGTTCTCAAATGAAAGTCTGCGTTGTTGCAAGGTCTGAACCAGGGATCATAACGTCTGACGTAAAAATCTATGGAGCTATACGGGTAAATTTTCTATCTGCTGAATCTATTAATGTAACGGGATTTGAGGATAATCACCCAGTGATAGACCTTGAAATTCACCAGGTATTTCGACTCATCGCGATAGTTCTCCCACCGAACTAGCGGAGAACTAGCAGTGTTAAAGTGCGACGTCAGACCGGTTATAAGAGTCGACTAGCTGCAAATCCGCGGTTCTTGCGATTCGCATGAGTACGGCGCGAGTAGAAGACTCGTCAAGAACCGCTTTTCGGATACCGTTTGGACTTGTCGACTCTACAATTACGGCAACAATTTGTCCCGACTTCGGATCAGGATCCTTCGCTGCCATCCAAGCGAATTTGCGCGGTCGTAGAGGGATAGGGAGATCATCCCATTCGGTACCGAAAATTGCGTTTCGCCATTCGCTCCAGGCTGGGTCTGCCACATCATCTTCAAGCCTATATCCGTCTGACTCATCCGCGTCGCATGAATCACGGCGAGCCAGATTACGCGAAAAGAAGCTTGCGAAGTTCGATCGGCTGGAAATTGCTAACTTTTCAGGCAAGCTGTTACAAGAATCATTGTCACTTGCCGCAGCAACGAGTAATTTTATCGAAAAATCATCGCTGTTGGAGTTGATCAGTTTTTTCCAAACTGAAACGCGCCACGCACCCTCGGTAAACAAACCTGATGCCAAGTCGTGAAGTTGGTTTTCTGGTTTTACTTCATCAAGCTGAGTTCGTAATGCAGCTACTTGCTTACCGAGTGCGCGTTGCTCATTGGTGCGTCGCTCTGACCAAAAAATACCCCAGACACCTAAAACCAAGGAAGTGAGGATCAATATTGCTCGCCAGATTTGTGGGATGCCGGGAATCCACTCTGCGGCTGGAATGAGAATCGCAGGGCATGCTGTAAGAATCGTTGGAAGTAGTTCCACAATTCGACGTCGCGCTGGATTATCGCCCGTCTGATTAAGGTTAGTCTCAATCATCTGCGTGCTCGAAATTCTCTTCGGAATCATCATCTATCCCGGAATTTGCGGCCTCAGTAAGTTCGGTCAGTTCCTTTTCGCTAAGAGGTTTTCCGAGAGCTCCGGCTGCTTGATCCTGAGCAGTGATTCCTGCGATCAAGTTTTCACCCAACCAATCGGGGATATTGCCTTCTGGATCTCGGATAAGTCGGGCGAGCGTGGGGTCAAGTTCCCGGATAGCTTCTTTCACACCATTCTTATCTGCACCCAAGACCGATATGAGATCAACTTCCCGAACGAATCGGTTTACTGGGAGCGTTTGAAGAATAGTTTGCAGACGCTCAACCACTGTCAACTGCGAATTTTCTTCGAGGGAAGAGTCTGACTTGCTCAATGGTTTTTCATTGAAGACTTGTAGTATGTACGTCGCGAGTTCTACACTCCGCTTTGCAATTTCAGCGGGAGTAAAGTCAGGTAGATCAGCTAGCGCTCTATTTAACCGCAGAGCTGAGTCTTCGAAGTATTCGCGCTGTTTGGATACGAATTCTCGATTTCCCATTGATTGATTGTTGTCTGTCAGTGTCAGATTTCCCAGTGTGTGTACCACTGATTCTGCATCTTCGATTGTCACATTTCTATCGCTGAGATAGTTCTCCCATCCCACCGACAAGTTTTGAGGCATGATGTGTTCGACCTGTGTGTTACCAGTATTCGCAGTCTCGAACCCGTGCATTGAATTCTCGGCGGTTTCGAGAAGGAACCGGACATACCGACGGGACGAAGCATAGATCGGATTTGATGCTACGTTATTGAGAACTTGATCATCAGTTGGCCAATAATAACCCTGCCTGCTCAGAAGGCTGCGCAGCGTGTCATAAACTGAGTCATTCTTGTCCAACCCCTTGCTTAGCTCATTTGCAACTGGCGTTAGAAGACGATTGAGCTGGTTAGTTGGAATCCCATTTAAGGTACGTTTAACCAGATAGCTAAGCAAGAGATGTAGTGCTGCGGCAGCATGATCCTTATCGACCCGTCCGTAAACAGCTTGCTTAAGGATCCATAATGCAATCGGCGTGGTGGGTTCAGACTTCCAACTGCTTAGCAACTGGAGAGAGTTCGCCAGGGCACCGGAAATTCCCGAGTATTCCGTGGCCAATGAAGGGTTGCGAATAATGAGGAATAGTTGATGATCGTCGTACATCTCTTGAAGCTGTATCGATGCGACTTCTGTTGGCTTCAGGCTGCTCTCACTCACAGTATTTCGGAAACGCCGCTCAAACGTAGCGAAGAGGTTTTCGCGCGATGTCTTGGGATCGTGCGCCACCTCCCGCGCCCAAAGAAATGTGACGAATTCACGATCAGGCTGCTTTGCCTTCGGCTTGACTAGTGCTTCCTCCATTGGGATCCACAATGAGCCGTGTTTTTCTTCCGCGACATCTTCGGGGAAATAATGCAGTATTTCGTTTCGAACGAGATCTGCGGGGGAAAGGGCAAGTCCTTTTGAATTTAGCGTGTTGAAAATACTATGCACCGAGTCGCCACCCTTGGTGTTAATTTCCACGACGAGCATGTGTAAGAGAAGAGTATTCTGGAGGTTTACGAGAGAGATATCTTCCTCTTCGATTGCTTTTTCGATTGCAGCTTTGAAGAAGTTGTACGCAATTCCAATGTCTCCAGTCGGGATACTTGAAATTACGGTTTTTGCGAATGCTTCGCGATCAAGCCTGGTTGGAACAAGACGCTCCGGGTAGTCAGGGCTAAATGCATTTTGGAGATACTGCTCATTGATTTCTTTGGCATTCCAGTTGGGATCATGCTGACTTCTCACATCACGCAACGCCGCAAGTAGGATCATGATTGTTGTAAGGCGTTGTTGCCCGTCCACGACTTGGTGGCGCATGAGCGTGGAGGCTGGGCCAAGCGCAGGATGCAGAACGACGCTGCCAAGGAAGTGGCCATGTAATGAGTCTGGATCCTCTGGATGGACTACGTAGTATTCATTCAGTAGATCGTCCCAAAGTTGACTCCACTGCTCTTTTTTCCAGGTATATCTACGCTGAAACGTAGGAATCAGGAAGACCTTAGAACCTTGAAGTAGTTTAAGCACGCTGGTAGCTGTGGCTTTCATTGATGTCCCATCCTTAGGTTTAGTACTTTTTTGACTACTGTTTAATCTTCACCTACGTTAGCAGCATTAACTTGGGAGAACTGTCATATTTTCGCGATTTGAAATGTGTGCGGGTTTCTTTGAAGTTCTCGACGGGTTGTCGCCCTTGTCTGATGAGGCGGGGTCAACTTGTTATTCTTTTCGGAGTGTAGAGTTCTGCTTTCTGAGCCGACACCTAATAAAGTCTTTCACTTTGTCTAAAACTTAGCTTTCAAACGATCCGGCATTGTGGATCAGACGATTGCGAAGCGCCCTCCGAAAAGCCCGGTACGAAGACTGGGAAGGAAAAGCGGGATTCTTCCGCTCATGTCGTTACACGTGGGTATCTTTAGGCAGGACACCATTTCATGCCGTGCATTGGAACAAACTTTGATGTTGTCGATCGGGAGTTCTTGGACGAGGAGTTTTCCAGAAGCGACATCCTTTCGCGAAGTGTGGTCAAGACTTCGTATAGCCTTGGCTTAGCTCTTCAGACAGCGAACTTTTGGGGCTCAAACTTTCATGCGGGGGATCTAGGGCCGCCATCGCCGCAGCGATGTCTCGTCCGCGTACGGTTGCTCGTCCGGGTAGCTGAGCAGCTCCAACGTGCTGCCCCATGGGGTGTGGCAATAGACGAACCGATTGCGCGGCCCGGCTTCCGGCCCAGGCAGCGGTTGAGGTTCGGAAAGCATGCGGCCGCCGGCGTCGATCACTGAACCAACCGCAGCATCCAGATCATCCGCATACAAAGCGATGTGCTGCCAGCCCAGATCGCAGGGCAGAGCAGGGTCATGCTGGCGTGGCCCGGTGAACTCAAATAGCTCGACCCCAGGGCCGTTTGGCAAACGGAGCATTCTGATGGCCTGCTCCTGAGTGCCATGGGGGACTCCCAGTCGATCAGCGGTTTCCGCATCGCCCTTCGGCCCTTCGGATCGGGGCAGGGTGTCGTACAAGACTTGGGCGCGAAAGGCCTTTTGGAAGAAAACGGTGGCCTGTTCGAGGTCAGGGCCGGTTAGTCCGATGTGGTCGATGCCGCGGATGTTGCTCATGTTCGGACTCTACTTCACTTCGATCTTGTAATCCTCGAGGTTACTGCCCTTGGCCAGGGCCTGTACTTGCTGGGTGAATAGCTCGCGGGAGCGGTTTTCCGCACGATCCAGCAAGCCACTGTCTACCGCCGTCTTCTCAGCCTTAGATTCCTCGGAGGAAAGGAATTCCGCCGTATCCTTCACCTCTAGCTGGTTGAGGGGATTGAAGGACTGATCGTACTGCTCAATGGAATTGGGATCGATGCTGGACTCCAGAACCTCGGTGTCCGGGATATCTACGGTAATGGTGCGGGCGGAATCGTCCACATCCACGTCCACCTTGTTGATGTCGCGGATGCCGGCCTTCACTGTGCCGTCGTAGGTGATGAGGAAATTCTTCCCGGTCAGTGGCACGCCGATGCCTAGGATCTCGCTATTGTCCTCATTGAACTTCCCGATATTGGTGAAGTTGTATTCCTCCACGGACAGTTCAGCAATGGATTCAAAAGAGTTCTTAATGGTGTTTGAGGTGATGGTTCGTTCACCGGATTCGTAGAGAGAGGGCACGAGCTTGGGGAGCAGAAGTGCCACGACTGCCACGATCACGGCGATGGCCAAGAGTGCCAAGAGCAGCTTGTTGAGGAATCCCAGCCCTCGTTTCTTCTGTGGGTGGGCAGATGCATTAACTGGGTGGCTCATAGTTTCTCCTGGATGAAAGGTCGTGCGTGGTCTAGGGCAAACGTCAATTTGCGCATTGTGAGCATATTCTACTGCAGGTCAACCGGACGAAAACGGGCTCCGATGCAATGAGGGCAGCCCGGCGAGCAACGCGCACAGAATAAGAGAGAAATTAGGATTCAAAACCTCCGCGGTAGCGAATTTTCTACCGTATTGTTCTCCTTATGTCAGCTGAAATTGCAGAAATTACCGCGTGGACTTTCCATTCTGAGGTCCCCATTCCCCAGGACATCGGCCCGCTTTTAGTGCCCGGGGAAAACCCCATCGCAGCGTATAAAACGTTCCGTGATTCGGCCGTCTTTACCGACCGCCGCCTGATCGTTCGTGATGCACAGGGTCTGCGAGGAAAGAAAGTGGAACTCTATTCCGTTCCTTATTCCTCCATCAACATGTGGTCCTCGGAGAACGCGGGAACGTTCGACCTCAACTCTGAGATCGAATTGTGGACCCGAGCTGGAAAGATCAAGATCAACCTAGGTCGCGACGTGGATGTGCGTCGTCTCGATAGCCTCATTGCGCACGTGCTTCTCGCTTCGCACTAAGTAAACGGCGAAAGCTCAGTTGCAGGGATAAACCCCGTGGCGTGAAATGCGCCTTTCATAAATAGACCGATCGGTCTATGGTTGAATCATGCCTTTTGGAGAATTCCCCGAACGAGTCAATGAGCACGCCGCCCGCACTACAGCGATGCTCGTCATCGCGCTGGCTGCGGCCACCATCGCGGCTGCCCTGACCGTGCAGGAACCCGTGGTCATCGTGTTGAACGTGCTGCTCGCGGTAGGTTTTGTCCTGCGTTTGTGGGCTGGTCCCAAGTATTCGCCGTTCGGTCAGCTTTCCGTGCGCTATCTGGCCAGCGCCGCCTTTGGTGAGCCGCGGATCGTTTCTGGTGCTCCCAAGCAGTTCGCCCAGGGCATCGGCCTGGTGTTTTCCGCAGTCGCCCTCTTGTTCACGGTTTCAGGTCTTTATTTGGCCACGACCATCACCCTTCTCCTGCTCATCGCCGCTGCATCAGCGGAAGCATTCCTCGGCTTCTGCGCGGGATGCTGGATCTACCGGCATGCCCAGCGAGCAGGGATTCTGCCTCCGGACGCTTGTGAGACCTGCGCGATCTAACCACGCGGTATGAGAACTAGCGCGGTTTAGGAAAGCAGCGAGAGACCCGTTGCGAGGGCGAAACCGAGCACGGTGATCAGGCCGGCGGAATCGCCACTCTTCTCGCGGGCCTCAGGGATGAGCGAATCAACCAGCATCACCAGCAGAGCACCGGCCGCGAAACCGTCGATGGCTCCGCGAACGCTGCCGGAGGTGAGGTCCGCGACGGCGAATCCAGCCACGGTGGAGAGCGCACACACTGCAGCTACCGCGACCCACAGGAAGAAGATCTTTTTCCTGCTGGCACCGGCCTCGTGCATATCGTTGGAGGAACCAATGGCCTCCGGCAGGTTGGACACGTAGATGGCCACCATCAGCGCGGCGCTCACCCCGGTGCCGCTGGCCATGCCAATGCCGAGCACGGCCTGCTCCGGGATCCCGTCGAGAAAGGCACCAACGGCCAGGGAGGTGCCACCGCCGCGTCGTTTCCCTTGGTTGCTGGAGGCATCGGAGGATTTTTTACCGACGCCAGATACCGCGCGATCAGCAAAGAAGTACGTCAGCGCGCCGATAGCCAAGCCAATGCCCACGGGTACCGGGCCAGCGACGTGCACTCCCTCTTCTGCGAGCTCGAAGGAGATACTGGCCACTAAGGCTCCGCCACCGAAGGCGAGAACTGCGCCGACGAGCTTCGGTGGCCAGCGCTTTGCAAAGCCCAGGATCGCGCCAACAATGAGGGATGAGGCGGCGATCGAGCCCCATAGTGCTGCAGTCAACATGAGAAATATTCTTACAGATTGCTCGGGTTGAGTGGGTCTAGTGCTCCAGGATTTCTTTGAGGGTCGCTAGATCCTGGGTGACCATTTCGCAGTCGCGGGCGAACTCTTCATCAGTGAGGTTGAGCTGGCGGATAGTGAACACCACCTCGCAACCCTCTGGGTGCGCGAGGACGCGCAGCGGGTTGTAGACCACAGTTCCGGTGGGGAGGGTGACCTCGTGATCGGCCACCAGCTGGGGATTGTAGGGGACGAACTTCACGCGCACCGGGCCCATCGGGGAATCCATCAGGAGATCCTCGCCATCTACCCGCACCTCGGATTTCGCCAGACCTGCTGCCCATGCGGGCAGGTTGGCGGGGTCAGCAATGAACTCGTAAGCCGCATTGGGCGAGGTGTTGATGACACAACTGAGATGTTGGCTCTGCATGGTTTCGAACTTACCTGGCGAGGATCACCAGCCAGCAGTTTTCACCAGCCGGCGAAGTCCCGTTCCAACCGACGCGGCCCATCCGCGATCTCCCAATCCACTTCGACTGTGTGGGTTTGCGCGGTGACGGGGCCCCGGTTCTCCAGAGCGAGTCGGCGAGATGTGGTGATCTCCGCCAATTGTGCGGGGAAGCATTCCAACCGAGGATCGCCTTGGCGCGCTTCCACATGGAGCGAGCCGCCCAGAGAGTCGGCCTGGGCGAGCAGTTGCCGAGCCTTGGCTGTGTCAGCGGGCCACGCGGGGGTCAGGAGTTTCACCTGGATACGGCCACGAACAGGTGAATCAGCATCGCAGTGAACCCGCGGGTCGCTGGCGAACAGCGCCCGTTCATCGTCTTGCAGTGCTCCCGCAGGAACTTTCACGTGCACCCCTGGAATCGCCAACCAGCCCAGAATCGTGCGTACTGCTTGGCCCGTGGCCCATTCACCAGCATCTGCAGGCAGCGAAACCACCCCGTCCGCATCCGAAAACACCACCGCATCCGGCCTGGCCAGCGGGTGAGAGATCCGCTTGGCCAAAGCTAAGGTTTCCACGTTCTTCTCCGCGAAGGCCTGCGCATCATCGATTGACCGCCCGGACCAGTCCGGTTCCTCGTGATAGGCCACCGCGCTGGAGCAGTGATGCAGCAAGGCTCCGGCGTTCCACGCGCGCCAGCCGAGATCCCAATCTTCACCGCCGTAACCCACGATCGATTCATCGAATCCACCGATGTTGCAGAAGAATTCCCGCGAGCATGTCAGCACCGCGGAGATCACGAAGCGCCACGAGGAATCATCCGCATTGGCCAGGTCACCGGTGGTACGCCAAGCATCCCGCAACCACTCGGGTTCGGCAGCATCATCGGAACCGAAAGCGCCGTGCAGGCGGGTTCCGACCACCACGGCTCGGGGCTCCAGCACTGTCAATCGGCATGCTTGCCGCAGGTAGGAAGGCGTGGGCACGGTATCCCCATCGAGGAATGCCAAGATTTCACCGCGAACTTCGGCTGCACCCAAGTTGCGCGCGGCAGCAGCACGGAAGCCCTGGTCCTCTTGCCGAACCACCCGGACGGGGAAACGGTAACGTGACTGAGCGAACTCGGGCGGGGTGGAGGAGCCATCATCGGCGATGATGCACTCCATCGCACCGGGATAATCCTGCTCCTCCAAGGCATCAAGTATCTGCCGCAAACCATCCGCATCGTTGTAATACGGGATCACCACGCTCACCAGTGGCCACTTCTCCGGCCATTCGTCCAAGCGTGGATCATTGCTGGCGAGATCGAAAACCCCCGTTGACCACGCCCGATGGTATTCCGCAGCCACGTGCTCCCACGTCCAATCGTCTGGCGCGGAAATGGGCTCAGCAAAGTCTTCAGGAAGGGCTTCGATGGTCTCGAGCCAGGCGTCGTCGCACACAAGAACGATGAGATCCGGCCACCGTTCCTTCAACTCCCGCGAATACGCACTGTCCGCCACCAGAACCCTGCGCCCCAGGCTCAGCCACTTCATCAGGGAGCCGGACGCGCTGAAATGCCGGTGCGCGCAGACGGGGATGCCGGTGTGGAGCATGGCGCGTTCGAGTTCTTCCGTCTCCAGGAAGCCGGTGATGGTGAGCTCGACGCCAGCCTTGCCCGCGGCATCGGTGAGTTCGGATTCCAGCCAGTCGTGACCCTCGGCGATGCGCCCGAGGGCTAGCACGCTGCTGATGCTGTGGCCGGGGTGTTCGGCGAGTGAATTCACCAGCTCGAGGTGGCCTTTGCCGGGGTAGACGAAGCCCATGATGCCGATGGAATCCAGCGCTGGAGTGTCTGCGGGAGAGCCGGTGGTGACGCGAGCGGGGAGCGGGAGCGGGACGATGCGCGGCTGCGAAATGGGAGCGCTGCAGTGTTCGTGGAAAAAGTCGGCCTCGTGCTGGGAATTGACTACTATCGCATCGGCGGCCTGCGCCAGCTGGGCATAGGCAGTGGCGCGCCTGGCGAAGCGATCGGAGCCTTCCTCGGGCTGGGGGATGTCGTGAAAAGAGACGCTCAAAGGGCGGTTCTGGGCCAGCGTGATGATCCGGGAGGTGGCATCGCTGGGAGAGGTGCCGAAGAGGTGATCGGAGAAGAAGATCTGTAGTGGTCCGGGTGGCAGGCTCAAGTCATTGAGTTCTTGCCAGGACTCCACTCGGATGACGGTCCCACCGGCCGCGCGGGTGAGGAGCTGGGCGTATTCCACTACTCCGTGCTGGTCAGGGCCCACGATGAGATGAGTGGGGAGGGTCATGGATTCTGTGCTCCTGCCTCAGCTGAGCTGGAAAAACCGAGCAGTCGGAACAGATCGGCGTGCCGCTTGAGGGCAGCTTCGATGAACTCCGGGTGCTCGCGGTAAAAGCTGCGATGGGCGACTTCGATCTCCTCGGCGGGGATGATCTCGCCGTGAAGAGTCCACTCGCTGCGGTCTGATGCGGGGAGGCTCAGAGCTTCCAACGCGCGCGGATCCACCGGACTGCGCAGGTGGCCCAGCATCTCCCGATCGGTGGGGGCGCTGACCTGCCCGTTGAGCTTCGCCCATTCGGGTTCGCATTCGCGGATGGCCTGCATCACGCGGGTGCCCAGCTCGGTGAGGGTGGCATTGTTCGGGTGGTTCAGGGTGTGCCATTCGGGCAGCTCGCGGAGGTAGGTGGACATACCCACTGTGCCGTGGGCGCCCTCGCGCGCGGCCATGAGTTGCACGTTGGCCTCAACGATTCCCTGGTAGTCCGGTTCATTGACCTGTTGGAGCCCAGCAAGCTGCGCGATCAAGTGCAGGTCGTGGTACGGAACCACCGGCGGACTCAGGGAAGAATCCAGGGGCGAACGGACGATGGCCCAGCGCGGGTTGAGCGCGGAAAAACGCAGGACCGGATAGCGGAGGACATGCACAGGGGAGCCATCCGTGCGCATGAGGGATGCCAGTTGCTCCGTGCCGCAGGGAAGGCCACGGTAGTCATCTCGCACCGGCTGGGTGACCAGCACATTTGCCCACTGCATCGCGAATTCCACGAAGGGCATATCGCGGGTTTCCCACTCGTGGATGGGTGGAATGCGGAAGGACTGGATGTCCCCGGAGCTCTCCAGCACGATGCGCAGAGATTCCGCTTGGCAGTTGCCCACCACAACCACGCGTGGCACAGCATCACCGGAACCGCCAGCATCACCCGGCAGAGGCGCCACCCCATAAAACACCCCGTAGTGCCGGTCCCGGTCAGAGACATCCCCGCGCAAGACGGGTCGAGAGCGTGCAGGCTCTCCAGCAGATCCCACTGCAGTTTCCGCTGGGTTCATGGTGCGATAGTCCCTTCGTCACAAGGCTGGGTGGGAGGATAAGTTATCAACTGTATGCGGGAACGGACGAGCGTGGAGCGAGGCGTCGAAAAACATACAGAAGGCGTGCATACTTTATGCAAAAAGTTGGACTACTCTCGAGTCCATAGATCCGCCGCAGAGCGCGGTGGAATTTTGTCGTGCCAGTGAGAAATCGCTGGCCCATGTGAGGAGATGATTCGTGTCGGTTCTGGCCATACCGTGCGCGCACCCGTACGTTCAGGCTTTGCAGCCCGCCGGAGGATGGAGTTTCACCGAATTTCTCCCCGACCCGGTGGTCAATCCCGCACGCCCCGAACAGTGGTGGCCGCATCCGGCTTTTGAGCAGCCGTGGTGGGAAGCGCGCGATCGTCAGGAGTCGGCCGAGCGGATTGATCTGGTTCACCTGCATTTCGGATACGAGCACCTCACGGTGCAGCAGACGCGGAACTTCATCAGGATTCTGCGCGCCCGTCGCATCCCTTTGGTGCTGACCGTTCACGATATCGATAACCCCCACGTGGTGGATCAGCAGGCGTTCCACGCGCAGCTGCGCATCTTGTTGGACGATGCCGCTCGCATCCTCACCCTCACCGAAGCCGCCCGCACCCGGCTCTCGGTGGATTTCCACGTGGATCCGCGCCTGGTCACGGTGGTGTCGCATCCCCGCATCGTGGAAAACCCGGAGGCAGTGGTTCCCGCGCAACACGGCACGGATATCGGGGTGTTCCTCAAGTCCGTCCGCACCAATGTGGTCTCCGATCCCGCGTTCTACCAGAACCTCGCGGAGCACTGCGCTAGCCAGGGTCGCGAACTTTCCGTCTTCCTGCACCGGGATCAGGAGGGCAGCGTGTTGCATCGCGTCCTGGCGGAAACCCCCTCGTTGAACGTGGTGGTTCATGATCCTTTTTCCGACGCCGAACTCTTCGCCGCCGTAGCTGAATGCTCAGCGATTGTGCTTCCCTACGTGCGGGGTACGCACTCTGGCTGGCTGGAAATGTGCCGAGACCTGGACGTTCCCGTAGCTATCCCCGATTGTGGTTGTTACGCCGATCAGCTGGATTCCCCGGAGGCCGGGGTTGTGTATCACGTGGCGGATGCCCGCTCGGCTGCTGCTGCCGCGGTTCGCTTGGCTGAGCACGGGCACGTGCCGCTGGTGGCATCCCGGGATGAGCAGCGGGAGTACCTGTTGCAGGTGCACGAGGAAATCTACCGCGAGCTCTCCACGCCCAAGCTGAACATCGCGCTGATTGCGCCGGCACGCTTTCCTATCGCGCAGCCCTTCGCCGGAGGGCTGGAGGCGTTTTGCGCCACCATGGTCATGGCCTACCGCCAACTGGGCCACCGCGTGGATCTCTACGCGGCCGCGGGCTCTGCGGGGCACGTGCGCGAATGGGAATTCCCGGGCGTGGATTGGACGGGGTACGAGCACTACCGCACCGACCACACCTACCCACCTGGTGAGCGCCAGCGCGAGGACGCAGCATTCGCGCGGGTGATGGCTCATGTGCAGGAGCAGGTGGAGGCTGGTGAATACGACGTGATCCACAACAATTCCCTGCACCCGGCACCTTTTGCGACATGTGGGCGGTTGCCCATGCTCACTACGATTCACACGCCGGTGGGTGAGGACATGCAGAGGGCGATCTGCGCCAGCGTGGATGCAGGTGGGCCGGAGGCCGCAGGAATCTTCGCCGCGGTGAGCCATGCCGCTGCCTCTACCTGGAATCTGCCCGAGCCACCGCGGATCATCCCCAATGGGTTCGATGGCACCGTGTGGCGACCCGGCCCGGGCGGGCCACGCGCAGTGTGGTTTGGCCGCGTGGTGCCGGAAAAGGGCCTGCACCTGGCCATTGATGCAGCGCGAGAACTTGGAGTGGAACTGGCGATTGCCGGACGAGTGGGCAATGAGATCTACTACGAAGAAGAGATCCTCCCGCGCCTGGGAGCTGATACCCATTGGGTGGGAGAATCCACGCAGCTGGAGCTGGCCGAGCTAGTGGGTAAGAGCAGCGTGTGTTTTGTCACCCCGGATTGGGAGGAACCTTTCGGGCTGGTGGTGATCGAAGCCCTGGCCTGCGGCACCCCGGTGGCAGCGCTGGCCCGTGGCGGGGTTTCGGAGATCTTGGCCGATTACCCAGGTGCGCTGGCCGATCCCGAACATCCCATCGAAGGCCTGGTTAAAGCCGCCGAATATGGTTTGGCGCTGGAGCGGGAGAAGATCGCGCAATGGGCGCGCTCCAAGTTCGGCGATAAGCAGTTGGCGCTGAACTACACCGAGCTGCTGCACAGCGTGGCGCTGCGGAATCGGGTGCCGCAGTGAGTGACCCGGTGAATGATGCAGTGAGTGAGAAACAGCTGGTCGTGGGGATGTATGCCCACCACCAGGGCTCCGGCCACCTCAACCGCTGCAGGAGCATCGCGCGTCGGCTTGCCGAACGTGGCGCGCGGGTGGAGATCTTTTCCTCCGCGCTAGGTGTGCATTCTTCTCCTTCGACGCCACACCCCGTCTGGTCTGAGCACCAGATCCCTCTGGATTTCGATGGCCCCCAAGGCAGTCCCAGCGAAGTTCAAGATCCGCAAGCTGGAGACACCTTGCACTGGGCGCCTCTGCAACACCCGGGTTATCGCGAGCGCATGGCAGTGCTGGCCGCGTGGATCCGCAGCGAACGCCCGGATGTGTTCTACGTGGATGTCTCGGTGGAAGTGGCACTGTTTGTCCGCTTGCTGGGAGTTCCGGTGATCAATATCGCGATGCCCGGCGAGCGTTGGGATGCGCCGCATCAACTGGGGTATGCGCAGGCAGCGGGCATCATTGCTGCGTGGCCACAGTCGGTGCCGCTGCCCACGCACCTGCAAGCTCATGCCGCGCGCGTGCAGTGCGTGGGCGGGATCAGCACGTTCGAGGATTCGGTACCGGAACACATTGCAACCGAGCGAGGAACTCATCGCGTACTGGTTATGCAGGGCACGGGTGGCACGGGATGGGCCGAGGACTACTGGGACACCGTGCAACAGGCCTGCCCGGAATACCAGTTCACATTCCTCGGTGGGGAATACCGCAGCGAGAACCCCCTGGTGGAGATGGCAGAAGTAGACGTGGTGGTCAGCGCTGCAGGGCAGAACTCCGTGGCGGATATCGCCCTGAGCGGAAAGCCCTGCGTGCTCCTGCCGCAGGAGCGTGCATTCGCGGAACAGTTCGCCACCGCTCGTGCGGCCGAGTCTCTGGGCCTGGCACTGAACCGTGAAGAGGCTCCTGCTCCCGAGGAATGGCCCGCGTTGCTGCGCGAGGCCAGTCAAATGACACCCAACTGGGAGAAGTGGCAGGTGGAGGGAGCCGCGGATCGAGCAGCCGAGCGCATCCTCGCCATCGCGAAAGAAAACCGCAGCGAGGGAGAACCCGCATGATCGTGGTGAGCATCGCCACGGCAGACCGGGCAGAGCGGATCGCCGAGCAGCACGAGCACTTGGTGCACACCGGCGAAGAGGTACGCCATGGCGTCGTCACCATGGGAACGCAGAGCTTCCACGTGCCGGGGGTTGAGGTGATCGCGCACGTCGAGGAGACCCCGGTGAACCTCGCGCGGGCGCGCAACCTGGCCGGGGATTGGGCGGCCAGCCAGGATGCACGGGGTGCGGTAGTTTTTCTCGACGCCGACTGCCTGCCAGGGAAGTCATTACTGAAAAACTATCGCGCGGCTTTGCTGGATAACCGGGATAGCGTGGTGACCGGGCCGGTGACCTACCTTCCCGAGGGTGCAGACCTACGGCCGGAGGCGTTGCCGGCGCAGCGCCAACCGCATGCTGCCCGTCCAGACCCCGCGCCAGGGGAAATCTTGCGCTCAACCGCGGAGCAATACGATGTTTTCTGGTCGCTCTCCTTCGCCATCACCGCTGAGAAATGGCGGGATGTGCGGGAGACTTTTGGGGGCTTTGATGAGGCCTTCACCGGCTATGGTGGCGAAGACACCGATTTTGCGTGGCAGCTCCGCGAGCACGACATTCCACTGCTGTGGGTGGGTGGCGCCGATGCGTTCCACATGTGGCACCCCGTTTCTTCACCGCCGTGGGAGCATCTGCGGGATATCGTGACCAATGCCAATCTCTTCCACGGAAAATGGGGGAAGTGGCCGATGGGCGGATGGCTCGATGCTTTTGAGCGCGCCGGGGCGATTCGGTTGCGCGCCGAGAAGTGGGAAGTAGTGGAATAGCCCGCCGCTACTGGTGGCGCACGGAGGGCTGCTCGGCGTCGCTGGCAGCCATGGTTTCCAGCTGGAAGGTGGAGTGCTCGATGCCAATGGGGAAATGGTTGCGCACGCAGTGCTGAATATCCTGCAGGATCAGCGGAGCGTGGCCATCGGTGAAGCATTCATCATCGAGCACCACGTGGGCGGAAATGGTGGGCAAGCCCGTGGCCACAGTGGAGGCGTGAAGGTCATGCACATCCAGCACGTGATCGAGTTCCAAGATGTGCTGGCGAACTTCCGCGAGGTCTAGCTCTTTCGGGGTGAACTCCATGAGAACCGAAAGAGTTTCCCGCATGATCTTGACGGCCCGGGGGAGGATGAGCGTGGCGATGAACAACCCGGCCAGGGCATCTGCCTGCAGGAAACCGGTGGTGGCGATGACGATCGCGGAGACAATCACACCGAGGGAACCGAGGGCGTCGTTCATCACCTCGAGGAAGGCTGCGCGCATGTTGAAGTTTGCTTCGCGACTGGAGGCCAGCACAATGATGGCTGCCACGTTGGCCACTAGACCCACGATGCCGAAGATCAGCAGCTCACCGGCGGGAACCTCGGGTGGGGCGAAGAGCCGCTTGATGCCCTCAAACAGCGCGTAGATTCCCACCACGAAGAGCAGTGTTGCCTGACCCAGCGCGGCGAGCACCTCGACGCGGCGGAACCCCCACGTGCGCCGGGGATCCGCCGGGCGCAGCATGAGGGAGGCGGCAATCAGGGCGACCAAGAGACCAGAGGCATCCGCGATGGCGTGCGCGGTATCCGTGAGCAGGGCAAGACTTCCAGTCAGTACCGCGCCGATCGCTTGGGCCACCACGATGACCAGGGTGAGCCCGAAGGCGATCCAAAGGCGGGTGCGGTGATCCCCCGTGGAGGCATCGCCCGCGTGGCTGTGACTGTGATCGTGACCTGCGCCCACTGTGAAAGTGCCTTTCTGAGTCAGTTTTTCGGTTGGTGTTAATCGCTAAATATTTGCCGCCGAGCTTTGTGGAGCTTCCTCAACCGGCACTGCCAGGCCAGTGATCAGGTCTGCGGGATCCATGTCTGGGGTGGGCATGGTGTCATACGCCTCCCAGGAGGGAGCACCATAGGTGTGACCGGCATCAGTGATCTGCGCGAGGAAGTCTTCCCATGCCTGGGGAAGCAGGTCATACGAGCCGTGGTGCTTGCTGATTGCCAACCGTCCCTCGGGGAGGGAAGAGTTCCGGATGAAGAATTCTCCGCTCTGAACCTCTTCCTTGATGGGCTCCTCCACTGGGAAGCCGATTTCCAGGGTCGCGGTGTCCGTGGGCGGGGCGTCATAACGTGCGAATGCCGGACCGGCTGGGGTGAACGTGCCCGCGGCGATCTGCTGGCCGAGTGCGGTGAAAGCGGGATCGAAGAGCTCCTGGATCCGGGACATGGGCCAATCCTCCGCGCGGATTGTCACCGTGGACATGCCGGGGAAATCGATGATCTGGAATGGGTCGATGGTGCTCATATTTCACCTTTGTTCAGCGGGATCGGAAAGAACCTCGTTAGTACTTTTACTTATACACTAGCGATAACCATTGGGGGAAGATACCGCTGACGAGCAAACGTGACCAGTGCCCTAATCCCTGGGGCCGGGATCCTGCGGCACCATGCGCCGGACACCCCACACCCGCTGCAACTGCTGCGGGTTCTCCGCAGAATAACCCCAAGCCACCACGCCGATAGCCACGATGGCTCCGATCAGCGTTTCCACGAAGCGAGCCGCAAGCAGTTCTCCCAGACCCATGGGAGCTGCAAGCTGAGTCATCATCAGCGCCACCGGGGTGATGAAGTGCAACGCCAGGGAGTAATTGCGCCTGATATAGAGCTCGCCCAAGAACTGCAGCAAGATGATCCACACCACGAACTGCCACGGCAGAGTGGGAAATGAGAGCAGAAATCCGGCGAGCACCACGCCCGCGAAGCTGCCGAGGATGCGGTGCAGAGCGCGCACAAAGCGATCCCGGTGACGCGGCGGAGTGATGGGGGCCACCGCCGCAACCATTGCCCAGTATGGGTGCGACAACCCGGAGATACCCTGCACAGACAAGATGCCGATTGCGCCCGCGATCAAGGGCGCGAGCAGGAATCGCAGCCCATGGCCTCGAATCTCGTCGGAAGAGAGGGGAGCTGGCATCGGCAACTCTGGGATGCCTCGGCCTTCACCGATGAGGTGAGCACTCAACCCCAGCAACAGACTCAACGCCGCCGAAGCCGCCGCGACCCCGAAAGCAATGAGGGGATGCGCCCCACCGTGGACCGAACCACCGCGGCGGTGGCGAAGATGAAGAACACCGAGCCAGGGGGCGTGAGAGCGAAGCGCGCCGCGGTCATAGCCGTGAGGCTGGAGATGACAGCAGTGACCAGCATGACCGTCCACGCGCGGGCGCCAAACCAACTCATCGTGGCGCCGATTGTCACGCAGAGCGTGAGGAGCGCGCCGGCCAAGGCCTGCTTGAACACGCGAGACCTGGGGGTTTCATGCCGGGCATAGATGCCGGTGAAGGCACCAAACGTCGCGTAAATGGCGAGATCCAGCCGGTGAGTGGCGAGAAGCAGCAGCAAAGGAATGGCCACGCCTATGGCAATGCGGAAGGCGGGAATATGGTCTCGACGCGCTGGTTCGAGCCCGAATAATTCCCGATACTGCATGCTCTCTCCTCGTCATCGCTGTGCTCTTTTACGCTCTCCGTGCCCGATGTTAGTCCTTGCCCCGGACAGCGCTGCCCGCGGTCTGGCCCGCTTGGACTGCGCCGGCAATGCCCAGCGCGTAAGAAGTCTCTACGTTGGAAGGTATGAAGAACATCGATATCGCCAAAGTCCATGACCTGCGTTCCGGAGAAGATGATCCGGACGGAACCAACGTGCTGGTAGACCGCATATGGCCACGCGGAGTGGCCAAAGATGATGTGGATCTGGCCGAGTGGCTCAAGGAAGTGGCCCCTTCGCCGGACCTGCGCAAATGGTTTGATCACGATGAAGACAAGTTCGATGATTTCACCAAGAAGTACCGCAAGGAGCTGGATGAAATCCGCAAGGAACTGGACGATTCTGATTCCGACGATGAAGACGAGCTTTCCGATGCTGCTAAGGATCTCGCGACGCTGCTCAAGCTAGCGAAAAAGGCAAGTAAGACCACACCACTGGTGCTGGTGTACGGCGCGAAGGATCGTGAAATCAACCATGCGAACGTGTTGGCCGACTGGCTCGGGGATCAGTAGTGCCTGATCAGACTGTAGAAAAGCTTTTGGACAAGTACGGGCAGACGTTCGCCGAGCAAGCTCACATCACGTTGAACGACGACGCATCCTCGCCATCCCGGTTGCTCATGCTGTGCATGCTGCAGGCTAAGCCAATTTCGGCTGATAGAGCCGTGCAGGCACTACTGGAATTGAATAAAGAAAAGCTCACCACTCCGGAGCGGGTGTGTGATGCGCGGCGTCGGCAATTCATCAACGCCTTCAAGAAGGCGGGTTATTCGCGCTACGACGAATCCTCCACCACCTACCTGCAAAAGGCCGCGCAGCGGGTGTGCGAGGAACACGACGGGGACATGCGCAAGATCCGTGATGCGAAGAACATCACCAAGGAGCTGCAAAAGTTCGAGGGCGTGGGACCTGCCTGTGCCGATATGTTTGCCCGAGAAGCTCAAGCGCTCTGGCCAGAATTAGCCCCGGCGATTGATAAGAAGGCGCAGCAGGGAGCGGAGAAGCTGGGCCTGCCCACCGATCCTGCAGAGCTCGCTGAGCTGGTGAACGCTGACGAACTTCCGCGCTTCGCGGCCGCGCTGGTGCGGGTGGCCCTAGATAAATCTGATGGGGACCTGCTGGAGAGCTAGCGCGGATTAGCCCCTCGGCGAAGGCATCCACACCTCAGCTTCGGAATCCTCTGGGTAGTAGTGACCGTTGGGGATGGTCTGCAGCTCGATGAGCATTCCCCAGGGAGCCTTCACATATACGCTGCCGTTTCCGGGGGAGTCCTCGTAGCGGCTGTTGCCGTGGATCTCAAACAAGGCCTCGCCACCGGCGGCAACCAAGCGCTCGAGAGAACCAGGCAGGTCATCCACGTAGCAGCAGAAGTGATTGAGCCCGAAATCCGCCAAGCCGGCGGCAGCGCGCTGCCGCCGCTGATCTCAAATACCTCCAGGCCTGGGCCTTCGCCGATCACAAACATGCGCTGCTTGTGGATTGCAGCTCCAGAGGGGAGGCCAAGTTGCTGCTCTACTTCTTCACCGCTGCGCGGCTCTTCCTCGGTGGTGAGTCCGTCGTAGGACACCTTCGCACCCAGTCCATCTTTGAAGAAGCGCGTAGCTTCCTCAAGATCCGGAACCGTGATGCCAAGGTGCTGAATTCCGCGCGGGAGCGGCTGAGAATCTGTGTGGTTGCTGATGACATTCGAGTATGCCGGCAGTCTGGATATGGCTCCGGGCGCTGCTTGATTATTGAACTGAAAAGTGAAGTGACTTAGCTAGAACAAACAACGAGATGTAAGGCGGGCGAGCATGTCCCAGGATTCTTCCAACGGCACAGGCAACGATTCTCCTGTATTGCCACCATGCCCCGAATGCGGCGAGGAGTACACCTACGAACAAGGTGCGCTGCTGGTGTGCCCAATGTGTGCGCACGAATGGGTCCAGGATGGGGAAGGCCAGGCGTCGGAAAACGATGGGGAAGTGCGCGATGCGGTGGGAAACGTGCTGGCGGATGGCGATACTGTCTCCATCGTGAAGAGCCTCAAAGTCTCCGGCAAGGGCGGCGGCACCATCAAGATCGGGACCAAGGTCAAGGGAATCCGGTTGCTCTCAGAACCTGTCAATGACCATGACATCGATGCCACGGTTCCTGGCTTCGGAAAGATTCATTTGAAGTCTTCCGTAGTGAAAAAGTCCTAAGCAACCCTAGGCAACCCCGAGCTAAAAGCAGCCGATGAGCGCAAACGGGTGCGCGTTGGTCATAAGTATCTCTCATGACCCGAACCTCCCGTTTTCGGTTAGAGCCGATGCGCCCGCGCGACCCCTCCGAGGAAGGCCGCACGGCATCCTCCCTGGAGCTGTTCTTTGACCTCGTTTTCGTCGTAGCCGTGAGCGTTGCCTCGGTGCAGCTCCACCACGCGCTGACAGAAGGTCACGTGTGGGAGGGGATTTTTCACTACGCCATCGCGTTTTTCAGCATCTGGTGGTCGTGGATGAACTTCACCTGGTTCGCCACCTCATTCGATAACGATGACTGGCTCTACCGCGTTCTCACCTTCGTTCAGATGGCCGGGGTGCTGGTGCTCGCATCCGGTATCGGCCCCGCGTTCGAGGACGGGGATTTCACCGTCCTGGTGCTGGCTTATGTGGTGATGCGCTTGTCCATGGTGGCTCAATGGCTCCGCGCTGCGTGGGGTGCGGAGGAGACGCGCCGGGCGGCACTGTTGTACGCGGGCGGAGTGGCCTTCGTGCAGCTCCTGTGGGTAGGCAGCCTGTGGTTGCCTGGGCCGATCCACACGGTGTCCCTGGTTGTCCTCATTCTGTGTGAGCTCAGCGTCCCCATCATCGCCGAGCGCAAGCAGCGCACCCCCTCGCACCCGCATCACATCACGGAGCGCTATGGCCTCTTCACGCTGATCTTGCTGGGCGAAAGCCTGCTGGGTTCAGCCAACGCGATTATCGAGAGCCTGCATTCCGGGGAGGATCAGGCCCCACTGGTTCGTCTGGGAGTGCTGGCCCTGGTGGCCACCGCGGCACTGTGGTGGATCTACTTCTGGCCACCGCATCACCGCGCAATCAAAACTTTTGCCGGGTCTCTGCTGTACGGCTACGGCCACTATTTCATCTTCGCTGCCGCCGGTGCGTTCTCCGCTGGCATTGAGCTGGAGATCGACGTACTCACCGGCCACACCGACGTCACCCAACCGGGAGCCTCCTTCGCCTACACAATCCCGCTGGCCATCTTCATCATCGGCGTGTGGCTCCTGACCATCCGCCGGAACGCCGACCGGATTGTGAACATTGCGGTGCCGCTGGCCGGGTTCCTGGTGCTCATCGACCCCCTGATCCCCGTTCCCTTCGCGCTCACCGTGGTGATCCTGGTGGCAGTGGTTGCGGTTCTTGTTTGGCGACGCCCCCTCGGCGATCAACAACCCCAGCAATCCCCTGTGGTCAGCTTATAGCTCCTCGCGCAAGCGGGGGATAGCACGATTCTCGGGTGCGAATCCAGCCTTGTCCTTGAAGAATTCGCGGATGAAATCCATGTCCTCGGTCACGTTTCCGGAGAGTTCAAACGTGGGTCCAAGACCGGTAGACATTGTGTTCCTATCGACGAATGCCAAGGTAACCGGCATGCCGGTGTCCCGAGCGATGCGGTAGAAACCGGATTTCCAGTATTCGTTCTTCTTGCGGGTGCCATCGGGAGTGATGACCAATCCCAGGGACTCATTGGTGGAGAACTTTTCCACGATTTCTTTGACGAATTTCCGCGGGTTCTCCCGATCCACCGGGATACCTCCCAGGGCACGCATGATGGGCCCCTTGCGGCCCGAGAAAAGACTGTCTTTGCCGATCCACCGAATGTGGATATCCATGCTCCAGGCCACCGCCAGCATGAGGATGAAATCCCAGTTCGAGGTATGCGGAGCGCCCACAAACACCACCGGCTTGTTTGGGGCGGGTTCAGTGACGAGCTTCCAGGGTGTGACGGCGAAGAATGCGCGGGCCAGAGTCTTTCGGATCATGAGTCAGATACTAACTGTTCGCGCGGCCCGGCAAAGAAGCTGAGGCGAAAGGGTGCCATTTAAGAATTTTTACTGATAGATTTGCCGAGGTTCACTAAGAAAGAAGAAATATGGCAAACACTGTCGCAGTAATCATGGCTGCTGGCTTAGCCGCAGCATCCTCCCTGGGAATTTCAGTTCCCGCCGTTCCCTACGCCGGTGTCAACGTCTCCGCTGAAACCAGCCCACAGGCAATCGTGGCGCATGTGGAAGCCTTCACCGGCGCGCCGATCGTCATCCTCGGGGCAAGGCTCAACCCTGATTGCTCCACCCCCGGTGTGCTGCAGCAGCGCCTGGACCGGGCAGCCGCTTTTAGCCGCATCCACCCCGAGACCCCGGTGTACGTGACGGGAGGCAGGACTCAGCCTTCTTGCCCCATCACTGAAGCTGCCGCGATGGAACTGGGCTTGCGTGCACGCCTGGTGCCGAACGCGATCTACCGGGAAGACGCTGCCGGAAGCACCGTGCAGAATGCTGCCTTTGTGTCCCGCATGATCGGCGACCGCGCGGTGATCGTCACCAGCCAGGATCACCTGCCTCGAGCCTTGCGCAACTTCCAGGACGCAGGCGTTCGCCGCGCAGTGGGCCTCGCAGCCTAAGCCACTGTCTACATTGGTGCCTAGACTGTTGGCGAACTAAGCCACCGGCGAAGCCAATGAGGAAAGGTGCGACGCTGCATGACATCCCCGGACAACATCCTGCTGCATCTCCCACCTGAGCAGACGCAGCAGATCAGGGATATCTACGCAGAGCTTGCCTTGCGGGGTTTCCCGCAGCATAACCAAACTCCGCACATCACCATCACCTTCTCGCCCCACATGTGTGCCGAGGCGGTGGAATGCGCCGCCGAACTCCTGCCGCAGGTCATTCCAGCCACGTTTTCCCGTCGCGGAATGGTGGTCTTCGGCACCAAGCGCAAGCAGACTGTCGCCTGGCTCTTGGAGACCTCTGATGAGTTGGAGGTGGCGTCGAGAAAAATCTCGGAGAAAAACCCCGACGGACGCGGCCCACGATGGATCCCGCATCTGACCATGGGCCTGCGGCTGCAAAAAGAGGATGTGCCGGGGTACATGCGGGCGCTCGATGAGGTCACTCCCACCAGGTTCAACGAGCTGCATGCCACGCGTGCTGCCCTCTGGCGACCGCGCACCCAGGAGCTGACCGTGCTGGCGGGGGATTTAGGGTGAGGCAGGGTCACGCTAGACTTCCTTACACCGCCTGCTGACCCAGACCCCTTGGAGATTGAATTACATGCTGTACGCCGTGAGTTTCGCACTGATTGATTCCTTCAATGTGCTGCTCATCGGCGTTCTTTTCGCGGCGGCTGTCATACATGCGCGCCGCGATTCTTTCGGGAAAGTGGCCGCGCTGCTGATCGCGGGGGATTGGCTGGGAGTTTTTCTCCTCTCCTTGTTCACGATGCTGATTTTCGATGGCATCGGCGAGCTGGTGCAGCGATTCCTCCATTCGCCGATCCTCGGCATCCTGCTGATCCTCACGGGCGTGGTCAGTGCGGTTTTGACCTATCGCGGTGGGGATCCGGCGCCCATGATCCACCGACTCTCCGCCCCCTTGCAAGTGCCCGGCCGCTCCACGTTCACGGCGGGCCTGTTTCTGGGTCTGGTGCAATCCGTCACCTCAATCCCGTTTTTCACCGGGCTGGCATTCCTCAGCGCGGCAGAGCTCGGCACGTTGACGCGCTGGTCAGGGGTGGTCCTGTACGCCACCTTGGCCCTGAGCCTGCCGATGATTTTCGGTGTGCTCATTGCTTTTATTCGACGCCACCCTGACTCTTCCGTGGCTCTATTCATCGAGAGGATTGGCGAGCGGAAAGACGCGACGATCGCGCTCTCCGGTTATGCGGTGGCGGTGGTGCTGATTGCCCTGGGCATCGTGCACCTCCTCTGAGGCGAGCTACTCCTGCAGGAAGTCCATGATGTCATCCCATTCCCGCACGGTTTGAGCCATGCCCGCGTTGAAGGAATCGCGCAGCTTGGTGAGGTTGCGCTCGGTGTTGGCGATGCGCATGTCATCCGGGTAGAACACCCGGGCCTTGCCTTCGGCCTCTAGATCCTCGATGAGTTTGGCTGTCTTGTTGTAGCGCAGATGTCGAGTCAGCATGGCTTCCGCTACCGCGGGGCGGGTGCGAAGCAATTGCTTGACTGCCGTGGTGCTGCGGGGAGCGACGCGGCGGAATCCGCGGGGGCGGGTGCGCACCACGAAGAACTTATCGAAACCATCCGCGATGGCGGCATCAATCAGCAGCCCGCCGGAGGCGCCCAAAGCGCCATCCACGTATGCCACGCCATCGACAGTGGGGGTGCGCATTAATCCGGGCATGGTGCCGGAGCATCGCAGCTTGCGCATGAAGTCCTCGCGACCGGAGATATCCTCGCGGCCCCAGTACACGCTTTCCCCGTTATCTACCCGGGTAGCACCGATGCGAAACGGAGTCTCATTGGCGGAGAACGTGTCCCAATCAAAAGGGAATTCCGAATCGGGGAGACCAGAGATCTCGTAGGCATACTCCCCATTGAAGTAGCCCGATCCGCGGAGGAAACTCCGCAGGCCACCCGCGCGGGGATCGGTGGCGAAATCCCCGAAGCTCCGCACCGCGCGGTTGCGATCCTTGGCCAGGAAGTTGGCGGTGTGGGTAGCGCCAGCGCTGACTCCGCCGACCCAGCCGAAGTTCACGTCCTTGGCGATCAGCTGATCCACCATGGGTGCCGTGTAGCTATTGCGCATTCCACCGCCTTCTAGGACGAGGGCGGTCGTGGGCGCGTTCAGCATAGACAATCCTTTGCTCTGGCGGTTTAGTGTGATTTTTTCCCGAATGGCAGGAAGTGAACCACCGTTGCCACGATGCTACCGATCACCAGTCCAAAGATCATGGAGAAGAACGTGTTCACGATCCAGCGGATAGCAGGATTGGAGCCAACGGCCTCTTCCAGGTGGTGGACGGTGTCATAAGGCCACTGCCAGAACAGCTCGTGGAAGCCGGTGAGCAGCAGGTGGCCACCCACCCAGAGCATCGCGGCGGTGCCCACCACGGAGATGACATTCAGCACGATAGGCATGCCCTTGACCAGCGCGTGACCCAGCTTCTGCGAAAATCCAGAATCCCGTTTGGTCAGGGCAAGGCCGGCGTCGTCCATCTTCACCAACAAGCCCACGGCGCCGTAGACCAGGAACGTGATGAAAATGCCCACCAGGGCCAGGATCAGGGCACGCATGGCGATTGGCTGATCAGCCACGGAGTTCAGGGAAATCACCATGATTTCCGCCGAGAGGATGAAGTCCGTGGTGACAGCGCCGCGGACCAGCTCTTTTTCGCTCTTGCCCGCGTTGTCATCGGCGGCGGGAGCATCATGCTGCGAGCCGAAGAACTTCTCCAGGATTTTCTCTGCACCCTCGAAACACAGGTACGTGCCGCCCAGCATCAGCAGGGGAGTCAGTGCCCACGGGGCAATCCAGCTCAACAGCAGCGCGATGGGCAGGATGATCAGCAGCTTGTTGCGCAGGCTTCCCTTGGTGATCTTCCAAATGATCGGCAGCTCGCGGGAGGGGTTGACGCCCTGCACGAAACGGGGAGTCACCGCAGCATCATCAACCACCACGCCGGCAGCCTTGGCAGATGTGCGACCCACGGCGGCTCCCACGTCATCCACGCTGGACGCTGCCGCTCGGGCAATGAGGGCCACGTCATCCAATAGTGCTGCTAAGCCAATAGCCATGGGCGAAGGGTTCCATTCCTGGTTGATGTTCCGGGTGAGCTCAGCCACCACAATGCGGTCAAAAGAGTGCGCGGGTAAAGAATCTCTTCAAAGATACGTCATCGCTGGGTGAGCCGGATGATCCCCATTCTTTTCCACCTCGCAATTTTCCTGCGGTGCGCATATGATTATCCAGGTTTTAAGAAGATAAATTTATAGATTGTGGGTAGAGGTATGAATCGTAGTTTTTCACGGGTGCTCGGCGGCGTAGCGCTGGCTGTTTCCCTGGTTGCTGGCGGCATGGGAACCGCCGGAGCTCAGTCACTGGGTAGCTCGGTTCCACCTCTGCCGGATCCAGCTCCGAATAGCTGTGCACCCAACATCCTGGTTAGCGTTCCCGGCGGTGCCAACACGGTGTCCAACGCGCCAAGCAATCTTCCCCTGGGTCTCTACACCCGCTCGGTCGGCGCGCAGCTGCGTCACAGCACCGGCGGTCGCGTGGCGGATCGCTACGCCTCCTACAACTCTTTGCCCGGTGGATTCCGCACCTACGAGCAGGTCCGCCAGGATGCCTACAACTCCACCCGCAATCTCCTGGCCCGTTCCGCCGCTGAGTGCCCCAACGCGAAGTTTAGCCTCCTAGGCTACTCCCTGGGCTCGGATATCTCCTCCCTCCTGGTGCGCGATATCGCCGCTGGCCGTGGCCCCATTTCCGCTGATCGCCTGACCTCCGCAGTGCTCATCGCCAACCCCAACCGCGGCGTGCCCGGTGTGGAGCAGCAGGGCACCGCGCCTCAGCACACCTCCGGAGCTTTCGGCGCTCTGCCGGGCGGCTATGGTTCCCTGAACAACCGCGTGGTGGATGTGTGCCGTCAGGGTGACATCGTCTGCGATACCCCAGCCAACCTGTCCCCAGTAGCCGGCGAGGCAGCCAAGACCGCGTTGCTGAGCTTCCAGAGCAACCTCGGCCCTGCGGCCGCATCCTTGGGTCGTTTGAACCCCATCGATCAGCTGACCGCCGTACCTACCTTCATCCTGGGCTCCCAGATCCACATTGATTACGATGCGATCAACGCCACGGGCATCGCCACCGAGTACATCCGCACCCGCCTGGCCTAATCACCCGCCTACTGCTTAGGCAGTAGCGGGCCGATGTTTCCCGCGCCGAGGCACATCGAGTCTCCCGGCTTGCCACCAGAAATCTCCACCAAGATGGTGCCGCCTCCGCCGGGAACGCTCACCCATTCCGGCTTCAGCTCCGTGCTCAGTGGCACGGTGACAGCCCGCGCCCGCGATTGTTCTTCTGACTCCAGGCCGTTGGGCGTGCTGATGGTCATCGTCATTCCTTTATTCGACGCCAACGCGTTGAGCTCCCACACCCAAGAGCCAAATGGCAGTGGGTGATCGATCTCCACGATCTGCGAGGATCCCGTGGCCACGCGGGTACCGCATTGCGGCACATCTCCCACGGCCGTGCGCGCTGCTGGCAGCACTGCTGCCTCCACCACATTGCCCTGCGGATCCAGCATCCGCGGGGCATCAATCATCTTTGCTGGTGGGGTTCCCGTGAGGGAAGCCACGGTGTTGTACGGATTGAGCAGCGGGGTGAGCACCTCCAGCGGAACGGGTTGATCCAGCAACGGTGCAGAACCCGGGCCGGTGGATTCCTTCACTTTCGCGAGGTACTCGGCAGTGGGGTCATCCCGCCATGCCTGCACCCAGGAAACCGTGGAGAAAGTAGCCGATGCCACCAGCAGCAGCGAAAGAATGAGCGGGAGGGGGGAGAGGTGGCGTCGAGAAGAAGGCAAGCTCACCGACGCGGCGACAAGAAGGAGCACGGTCCACGCCCACCACTCGGAGTAGTAGTGCAAAGTGCGGGTGAGGAGATCTGCCGTCTCCGCGCCCGTGCGAGCCCGGCCCAAGATCCACAAGAGCCCCAGGAAGATGGCTGCGGAGGGGAGGAGCACCAACGAGCGCGCGGGGCGGCGGGCGATCCAGACGCCGAGGAGAACCGCAGCCACCAGGAGAGCCGGGATCCATAGCGCCGGGGCGGGATTGGCGAATGCCTGGGAAGGGGTCCAACGCTCCCACTGCCATGGGCCCCCGAGGGTACCAGGGATAACGGCCTTGGCCAGCGTGGTGTGGAGGGACGTGAGCAGGCTGTGGGGGGAATCGCTGTGGAAAACCGACGTGCGGGTGAAGACGAGAATGGCCCACAATGCCGTGGCGATGGTGGGGACGAGCCAGAACTTCCACTGCACGCGGCGGGCAACCAGCCACACGATCGCCCAGGCAAATGGCACGATGAACAGCGACTTTTCTGTCAGAGTGAACGCGAGCGCCAAACCAGCAGTGGCCAGGAGTGAGTTCCGCAGCGGGTGCTGCTTAATAGTGGCGGCGCAGAACAATACGATGGCGAAACCCAGCTGCCAACCCAGGGCGTTGAGCGCGGCAGACCACCAACCCGAGGCCACCATGAGAAATGGGGAGAAGGCCAGCGCGGTGAATGCCAGAACTTGGACCTCGGGCCTCTGCGAGAACAACCTGCTGATGGCCAGCGCATAGAAAACCAGCGTGGCTGCGCTGAGGACGAAAATAATAACGGCCGGGAGAAGGAAATTGAGCGGGGCAATGCCATCCGCCAACACCTGGATGGCCAGCGCACCGGGCATGATGTGGCCATCGTAGGAGCTGAAGAACTCCGTGAAGGAGGCATCGCGAAAGCGCACTGGGATGACTAGATCATCCCAGTAAAACGTGCGCTGCGAGAGCTGGAAGGCGCGCAGAGCCAAGGCCACCGCAGCGAGGAGAAGGAAAGCGACGTTGCGCATCCGGGAAGTGAGGTGACGTGGTTGCGACAACGAGGGCATGGGTGAGGTGAGCGCTATTCCTGAGTGATGGGCTGGACGCTCAATACTGGCACATCGCCACGACAACCCTCAACGTTTTCCAAAGGAAGGTACGCGGAGGCGGTGTTTTCTGGTGGGTAAATGCGCAGTCCATCTGCGGAGGCTGGCTTGCACTCCTCGGGGTCGAAGGGTCCAACGGAGGAAAGGCGCAGCGCGGAGGTGGCGGTCTGGCCCTTCTCCAAGGTGATGGGGGAGGAATCGATGTTCTCTTCCCGCTTAGCGGAGGGGCCGAGCTGCGTGCCGTTGTTATCCGTAACCAGTGATACGCCGGGGAAGCCCTTGAGCACGCAGGAAGCATCGCCATTATTGGTGAACTTCAACGTGTAGAAGCTGGAGCCGGCACCACCGGTAGGGGCTTCCGTGGTGATCCCGAGATTCTTGGTATCGCAGAGGGTGGCTGGCTTGCCATTGGCATCAGTTGCCGTGAGGGCCGCCTGTGGCTGGTCCGAGCTGGACGTCTGGCCGGATTCTGGGGCGGATTCCTGATTCTGAGAGGAGTCATCGGAACCAGGGCCGGTGCCCTCATCGGGGAAACAGCCGGTGAGTACGGAGCCAGCAAGCACGCTCACCGCGGCGCAGGCGAGAAGGGAACGCCGGGAGTTGCGGCTGGCAGCAGAGCTCGGGTCGGTGAGCGAGACTGAGGCAGCGCTGGACGCAGGGAAATTCCGGAAATTCATAACGCAATTCTAGGTTGTGGGACTGGTGTGACGAAAGTGAAACAGACCGTTTCCAGGGGATTCTGGGATATTGTGGCTAAATTGTGACCAAAATGGGTCTAGTGCGTTGATTTGCTGGTGCTTTCTTCAAACCTCCGCCCGCTCCCGCGTATCGTGGGAGATAACGCACTATTAACGATTGAAAAACTACCGAAAGGTTGCTGACGCACTATGGGTTTTAACCCGGACTTCGAGCCCTTCCGCCTCCCCGATGAGTACCTGGAACTCCGCAGCGCCATCCGCGGACTGGCAGAGCAAGAGATCGCTCCCCACGCAGCTGATGTGGATGAGAACGAGCGCTTCCCAGAAGAGGCTCTTCAGGCGCTGAACGCCTCTGGCTTCAACGCCATCCACGTGCCCGATGAATTCGGCGGGCAGGGCGGAGATTCCCTGGCTGCTGTCATCGTCATCGAGGAAGTGGCTCGCGTGTGTGGTTCTTCCTCCCTGATTCCCGCGGTGAACAAGCTGGGAACCATGGGTCTGATCCTCAACGGCTCCGAGGAGCTCAAGCGCGAGGTTCTGCAGGACATCGCCAATGGTGAGATGGCTTCCTACGCCCTCACCGAGCGCGAGGCCGGCTCCGATGCCGGTGCCATGAAGACCCGCGCAGTGCGCGATGGCGATGACTGGGTCATCAACGGCTCCAAGTGCTTCATCACCAACGGCGGACGTTCCAGCTGGTACACCGTCATGGCTGTCACGGATCCAGAAGCTGGTGCCCGTGGCATCTCCGCATTCATGGTGCACAAGGATGATGCAGGTTTCCGCGTGGGCGGCCTGGAGCACAAGCTGGGCATCAAGGGATCCCCAACCGCTGAGCTGTACTTCGAGGATTGCCGTGTTCCTTCTTCCCGCATGATTGGCGAGGAAGGCACCGGCTTCAAGACCGCGCTGCAGACCTTGGATCACACACGTCCAACCATCGGTGCGCAGGCACTGGGTATCGCCCAGGGTGCGTTCGATGAGGCCGTGGCATACGTCAAGGAGCGCAAGCAGTTCGGCAAGGCCATCGCGGACTTCCAGAACACCCAGTTCATGCTGGCTGACATGAAGATGAAGATCGACGCCGCCCGTCTCATGATCTACACCGCCGCCTCCAACGCCGAGCGTGGCGTGGCTGAAAACGGTGAGAAGCTGGGTCTTCTTGCCGCTGGTTCCAAGACCTTTGCTTCCGACGTGGCCATGGAAGTCACCGTGGACGCTGTGCAGTTGCTGGGTGGATACGGCTTCACCCGCGACTTCCCGCTGGAGCGCATGATGCGTGATGCCAAGATCACCCAGATCTACGAAGGCACCAACCAGATCTGTCGCATGGTGATGGGTCGCCAGATCCTCGCCTAGCAGGTCTGTCTGGGGGTGGGCATGCAGTTTGCGTATGCTAAGCCGACTCTAAATTGCTGTTATAGAATTCTTCTATGACTTATCCACAAGGATCCCCAGACCAGAATGCCTACGGGCAGCAGCCATACGGACAGAACGCTTACGGCCAAAACGTGCCGGGGCAGAACGCCTACGGGCAGCAGCAATTTTCTCCGCAAGCTGACCCTGCCGCGAACTACGCCGGCGAGCCACCGCTGTGCTTGCCAGCTCGAGGAATTGGAATGGGCGGGGCGATGTCTCGCTTCTTCAAGAAGGCATTCCGATTCCACGGCAGGGCATCCCGCTCTGAGTACTGGTGGGCTACTCTCGGCCTGACTTTGATCGGGCTCGTTCTCGGTGTTGCTTCTGGAATCATTGGTGGGGCAACCAGTAGCCCTAGCGAAGAGCCTTCTGGCGCCGCGTTCATCCCAATGGTTTTGCTGCTGCTGTTTTTACTGGCGACTATCATCCCAAGTCTGTCGGTGACCATTCGCCGCCTGCATGATGCCGGTTTCTCCGGCTGGTGGTACTTGATCTCCTTCATTCCATTTGGTGGCCTGGTGGTTCTGGTGATGACCATCTTGGAAAGTGCCCCAGAAAAGATGAAGGCAGAGTGGGAAGATCCTGAGGCTCTGGCACTGTGGAATCAGCCGCAGCAGGGTTTTCAGCCCAATCAGTTCGGAGCCGGCCAGTTCAATAACGATCAGTTTGGTAATGGCCAGTACGGCAACGGTCAGTACTAAATAGCAAGACCAAATAAAGAGAAAGAACCCGCTCTCACCGAGAGCGGGTTCTTCTTTTCGCTGTGCAATCAGCGAAGAGTGGTTCCTAGCGAACTGGGATGATCGCTGCGGTTGGCAGGAACTCACAGTTGGAAGGCTGGCCACCCTCGTTGTTGGTGGTCACGCCACCGGTGACCACTGCCAGGACCGTGCCCGAGCCGGTGTTTGCCAGACCGTTCACGGTAGCTGGGCCTTCGGGGTTGATACCGGTGTACTTCAGAGGGGTAGTGCCCATCCGGCCGTTGTTGATGTTGACCCACTGCACGTTCATCTGGGTGTTCTGGTGCTGTGCGGCGGTGCCGGTGCCCAGAGCGGTGAAGATGTAGCTCACTTCACCCTGCTTCACGCCAGGCAGTGGCAGTGGGGAAGGGCCGGGAACTGCAACAGCGGTGCCCACGGCGTTTGACTTGCCGTCGATGCAAGAGCCGGCAATGGTTGGCCAGCCGAACTGGGTGAAAGCGTTGTTCAGCTGTGGGATATCCACGCCTGGCTCGCCATCACCGCGGAAGAAGCCCACGAGCTTCAGGAGAATTGGCTTCACCTGAGCTGGCGTGGCGGGGTTGTTCGCCAGGCCCTCCATTTGGGCCAATACCTCCGCAGAAGGGCGTCCCAGGGAATCGATGACCCCAGCTGGAGCTGCGGTGGCGGGGGCGATCGCGGCCGGTACGGACAGTGCAATTGCGGTGGTGATAGCTGCGATTGCTCGGGAGGTGCGTCGTGAAATAGCCACGGTCAACCTTTCGTTTCCTCTGGAAAGTTCTCTTGAGAGTCATGGAGTGTTCCCACGGAAATGCGGGATGGCGGTGATGTGAGATACGTCGAGCCACACTAAGTATGAGTTAACAGTAGTCACACACGTAACAATTGTCACGTCAGTAACAAAATATTTGCCTTGGGCATACAGTATCACCCGTAAAACAATATTTCCTAAAAACTGCAGAAACAGCTAAAAATCACATAAAAGCTCACCCCGACCCCCTCTCGAGTAAGAGGAATTGGGCTCTAGAGGGTAGCCTTGAGAAGTTAACCCCTAGAGCTATCAGGAAGTTTTGGATCTGTGACCCTTACTGAATTCCGCAATGTCGCGATTGTCGCACACGTTGACCATGGCAAGACCACCCTCGTGGATGCCATGCTCCACCAATCGGGTGCTTTCGAAGCCCACGGTGAAGTGCAAGAACGCGTGATGGACTCCGGCGACCTGGAAAAGGAAAAGGGCATCACCATCCTCGCGAAGAACACCGCGATTCGCCGCAAGGGAGCCGGCAAAGATGGCCAGGACCTCATCATTAACGTGATTGACACCCCAGGCCACGCCGACTTCGGTGGAGAGGTGGAGCGCGCATTGTCCATGGTGGACGGTGTGGTGCTGCTGGTGGATGCTTCTGAAGGCCCACTGCCTCAGACCCGCTTCGTGCTGGGTAAGGCACTCGCTGCCAAGATGCCCGTCATCATTTGTGTGAATAAGACCGACCGTCCCGATGCCCGCATCGACGAGGTAGTGGATGAAGCTCAGGACCTGCTCCTCGAGCTGGCCTCTACCTTGGAAGACGAAGATGCTGCCCTGGCCGCAGAGAAGCTGCTGGATCTCCCGGTTCTGTACAGCTCCGGCCGTGAAGGCAAGGCATCCACCGAGAACCCAGGCAACGGCAACGTTCCTGAGTCCGAGGATCTCCAGCCACTGTTCGACGTGCTGTACGAAACCCTTCCAGAGCCTTCCGCTGACATCGATGCGCCTCTGCAGGCACACGTTGCCAACCTGGACTCCTCCACCTTCCTCGGACGTATCGGTCTGGTGCGTATCCACGCCGGACGTCTGCGCAAGGGCCAGCAGGTGGCTTGGATCCACTACGACGAAGACGGCGTGGAGCACACCAAGACCGCGAAGATCGCTGAACTGCTGCGCACCGTGGGCGTGACCCGCGTGGCTGCCGATGAGATCATCGCTGGTGATATCGCGGCCATCTCCGGCATCGATAACATCATGATCGGCGATACCCTCGCTGACCCAGAAAACCCAGTCGCTCTGCCACGTATCACCGTGGACGAGCCAGCCATCTCCATGACCATTGGTGTGAACACCTCTCCAATGGCAGGCCAGGGTGGCGGCGACCAGCTCACCGCCCGCGTCGTGAAGGCTCGCTTGGATCAGGAACTCATCGGCAACGTGTCCATCCGCGTGCTCCCAACCGATCGCCCGGATGCCTGGGAAGTTCAGGGTCGTGGCGAAATGGCTCTGTCCATCCTCGTGGAGACCATGCGTCGCGAAGGCTTCGAGTTGACCGTCGGTAAGCCACAGGTGGTTACCCGCACCATCGATGGCACCCTGCAGGAGCCATACGAGCACCTCATCATCGATGTTCCTGAAGAGCACCTCGGTGCCGTGACCCAGCTGATGGCTGCCCGCAAGGGCCGCATGGAGGGCATGGATAACACCGGCTCCGGCTGGATCCGCATGAACTTCGTGGTTCCTGCCCGTGGCCTCATCGGCTTCCGCACCGTGTTCATGACTGAGACCCGCGGTACCGGTATCGCCAACAGCTACTCCGCTGGCTACCAGCCTTGGGCTGGCGAGATCAAGGGTCGCGCGTCCGGCTCCCTGGTTGCTGACCGCACCGGTCAGATCACCGCTTATGCACTCACGCAGCTGTCCGACCGCGGTTCCTTCTTCGTGGAGCCAGGCGTGCAGGCATACGAGGGCATGGTGGTGGGTGCCAACAACCGTGATGAAGATATGGACATCAACATCACCAAGGAAAAGAAGCTCACCAACATGCGTTCCGCAAACGCGGATGCAACCGTGACCTTGGCGAAGGCGAAGAACCTGACCCTGGAAGAGGCCATGGAGTTCTGTGGTGGCGACGAGTGTGTCGAGGTCACCCCAGAGACCATTCGCGTGCGCAAGGTGATCCTGAACGCTACCGAGCGTGGCCGCGCTCGTTCTCGCGATAAGCAGCGTAACCAGGCTTCTCAGTCCTAGTTTCGCCTCTCAGGTGGGTGCGTATTGTTGACTCGGTTTTCTTCTGGCTCTCGGGAGCGTAGGTGGCGGGGGGTCGCCTTTTTGGCGACGCCACTCTCCATTCTTCTGCTGGTAGCTTGCCAAGCCAACCCGGGGGATGCACCCACGGTGGAGGACCCCGCTTCCACGGAAGCGGAGACCACCCAACCCACAGCTCCTCCCAATGCTGAGGAGTTGGAGCTCCACGTTGGTGTGGGTCAATTCACCGACAACTTGAACCCTCATCTCACGGGCAATGTGAACCCCGTGGTGATGGGTATCGCAGATCTCACCCTGCCCAGTACTTTTCGTCGCGCAGGCGAGTCCTGGGAGATGGATCCAGATCTGCTGAAAAGTGTGCAGCCCAATGATCCTGCGGCGCCCACTGAGGTCACCTACACCCTGAACCCTGCGGCTCAGTGGTCGGATGGAACGCCGGTGACCATCAGCGATTTCCGGTACCTCAGCGAGGAGATCGGCAGCAATCCCGCGGCTAGTGAAGCGGCTTCCTATGGCTTGATCAAATCCATTGAGCCCACCCGCTCCGGCGCCATCGCGGTGAAGTTCGCTGAGCCTTTCGCTGGCTGGCAAACCCTGTTCCGTCATCTGCTTCCCAGCCACATTTATGGGGCGGAGAATCATCCTTTTTCCACGATGATGGACGGGGCCATGGCTGCCTCTGGTGGTCCTTATTCGGTGAGCAGCATTGATGAAGGCCGGGGAAAGGTGGAGTTGCGACGCAATGATCGCTATTGGGGAACCACCACTGCGGCTACTGATCAGCTGATTTTTGATCGCATGCCGGATCTCTCCACGGGCATGCAGATGCTGCGCAGCCAGCAGATTGAAATGATGATCTCCCAACCCAGCGAGATCACAAACATCGCTCTGAAATCCCTGCCCGACGTGCAGCATCGCACCGTGGACAGGGGAGTGGACCTGAGCCTATCCATGAACGTGCGTAGTTCCGTCCTGGACACGGCTGAGAAGCGCGGGGAGGTCCTGCGCGAGCTCAATCCTGCTCTCATTGCGCAGATCGCCACGGAGAACGCCCAGGCACAGCGCCCGGCGCAGCCCGAGATTGAAGCGGTCGCGGTGAGTGCTCCCGGCCAGGGTGAGCCTCAGGGGGAAGTGCCTGCGCCGGAAGACATGCGCAAACTCGGACGCTCAGAGGCCGATGGTGTTCTGGTGATTGGTGCCCCCACAGATGACCAAGCCGCAGTATCCGCTGCGCGCGTGGCAGCTGACCAGCTGAAATCCGCTGGTATTGCCGCGCGAGTGGTGACCAAAGAAGCCTCCGCACTATTCCGCGAGGATGTCCCTGGCGGCACCGTGGACATGCTGGTGAGTTGGCAAAAAACCGCCCGCAGCGGTGCGGACTACCTTGACCAGTTCTCCTGTGTGGAACGAAAAACCGCGGTGCGGGCAGGGGTGGCGTCGGATAAAAAATTGCTGCCATACTCCGGGAACGTCACCGGGTACTGCGATCCGGAGCTGAACAAGCAGCTGGGTGCGGTGGTCACGGGGCAGTCCACGCTGGACAGTCAGCGGGGAAGTATTGAGGGGCATATTGCCGAGGCGAATATCGTGGTGCCTCTGGTGCGCGATCAACTCACGGTAGCTTTGGGGGAAGGGATCGAAGGGCCAGCGGCTTCCCTGGATGCGTGGGCGGTGGATCCGTACAGTGCGGTGATGGTCACGGCGCCCGAGTGGAAGAAGCGGCACGGAACAAGCGAGAGCGTTCCTCTCGAAGGAGAGAATTAACAGTGCAGGATCTAGCGAACGTGCGGATCGTGGCGGTGCATGCGCACCCCGATGATGAATCGATTTCTACCGGATTGCTGCTGGCACATGCCGCTCGCCGGGGTGCTCAGGTGACTGTGGTGACCTGCACCTTGGGTGAGGAAGGGGAGGTCATCGGGGACTATCAACGGCTGGTGGCAGCGGAGACTGGGCTGCTCGGCGGATACCGGCTGGGGGAACTGGAACGCGCATTGGCGGCTTTGGGGACAGAGAATTCCCAACCTCGGCTTTTGGACGGGATCGGCACGTGGCGGGACTCTGGGATGGCGGGTTCTGAGTCCGCCCAGAATCCCGTGGCTTTCTCCAACCCAGACGCTCCCGAGAACTTTCCCCAGCAGGTCAGCCAGCTGCAGGAGATTCTGCGGGAACTACAGCCAGACATTCTGGTCACGTATGCCCCGGATGGTGGTTATGGGCATCCAGATCATATCCGCGCGCATGAGATCACCCATGCGGCAGTGGAAGACGGTGCCGTGCCGAGCGTGCAACAGATCTTGTGGGCGCGCACGGTGACTCAGGATGTCGAAGCCGGACTGCGCGGGGTGAACGCTCCCGCACCGTGGACGTACCCCGAGGAAGGGGAAATCGCTTCGGTGGATGCCAGCGAGGTGGATTTTCACATTCACGGCACGGCAGCTGATGTGGAGGCCAAGCAGCGGGCGATGGCCGCGCATGTCACTCAGATCTGGATGGCTGATGGTCAATCCGAAACGGCCCGCCCGGAGATCGCCGAACTGCCCGAGGGGCAGGATCAGCCGATGTGGGCACTGAGTAACCTGGTGGCGCAACCGCTGCTGGATACGGAAGCCTATGCGGTGGGCTACAGCGTGCCCGGGGTTGCGCAGAACTACGCAGAGCAGCTCTTTGCCGGGGAGGCCAGTGATGCCTCCTGAGGTAAAAGATGAGCCGAACTGGGGGAATCCGGAAAAGTCTCAGGTGCGCAGGGATACATCCAAGGCGGAGCGGATCTCCGGCATCGTGTGGCTGACCATCGGCGCGCTGTTCTGCTTGTTCGTGTGCGTGTTGTACGTGGGCGCGCGCATCACCGTGGGAAGCCTGAATCTGCCGTTTCCGTGGACGGTGATCTTTGCCACATTCATGCTCTACGTGATCAGTTCCACGGCATTGTTGTGGACGGAGAACAAACTGATCGCCGGAATTCCCCTGGCAGCGTGGGTCTTTGGTTTCGTGGTTTTGACCGCCTGGCCTGCACTGGGGATGGGTGGGGACGTGTTGATGCCGGGTAGCCTGTGGTCCATCGCGCTGATGCTTGGCGGGATCGCTGGCGGCTTCTGGCCCCTGGCTCCTCGGTTTTCCTTTGACCCCCCAGCGGTGGAACAATAGAAGCTTGATTTAGTATTGCGGTATATTCTGTAAATAGACAGATCTGTTCAGACGCTGTTCGGGAGACAGACGAATCTCCCGGGCAAAAGAAAGGTCGGTAGCCGACGATGACCTACACCATCGCACAGCCTTGTGTTGATGTCCTCGACCGCGCTTGTGTTGAGGAATGCCCAGTGGATTGCATCTACGAGGGCAAGCGCATGCTCTACATCCACCCAGACGAGTGCGTGGACTGCGGCGCTTGTGAGCCAGTGTGCCCCGTTGAGGCAATCTTCTACGAAGACGATGTTCCCGACGAGTGGGAGCCCTACAACGCGGCCAACGCTGCGTTCTTCGATGATCTTGGATCTCCCGGTGGCGCAGCCAAGCTGGGACCACAGGACTTCGATGCCGAAATGATCGCCAAGCTTCCCCCGCAGGCTGAGTAAAGATGGCCGCGCCGCGAGTTCCCGTTGCTGAACGCCTCCCGGATTTCCCGTGGGATTCCATTGCCGATGCCAAAGCCACGGCATCCGCGCACCCAGAGGGCATCGTTGACCTCTCGGTGGGTACTCCCATTGATCGGGTTTCCCCGAGCATCCAGCTGGCACTCGCGGAATCTGCCGCGGTACCCGGTTACCCGCAGACCAAGGGCACGGCTCGCTTGCGCGGCGCTATCACCAGCGCCATGGAACGTCGATATGGCGTGACCGGCCTGGATCCGGAGCACCACGTGCTGCCCGTGATCGGCACCAAGGAAGCCATCGCGTGGCTTCCCACACTCCTGGGAATCGACGCGGGGCACACCGTAGTCATCCCAGAACTGGCCTATCCCACCTATGAGGTCTCCGCGAAGTTGGCTGGGGCCGAGGTGCTGCGCAGCGATTCGCTTCTTCGTCTCGGGCCTAGCTCGCCAGCGCTGTTCTACTTGAACTCCCCGGCAAACCCGCACGGCAAGGTCTTGGGCGTGGATCACCTGCGCAAGATGGTGCAGTTCGCTCGCGAACGCGGCACGATCGTGGTCTCCGACGAGTGCTACCTGGGACTGGGATGGGAAGGCGAACGCCCCCGCTCCATCCTGGATCCTGAAGTGTGCGGGGGAGACTTCACCAACCTGATCGCGGTACATTCGCTGTCCAAGACCTCCAACATGGCCAGCTACCGCGCCGGATGGCTGGCAGGCGATCCGAAGCTGATCCAGGAGCTGCTGGAAGTGCGCCGCCACGCTGGGCTAATGAATCCCGGGCCGATCCAAGCTGCCATGGTGGCTGCCCTCGAGGATGATGGCCACGAGCAGCTGCAGAAGACCCTCTACGCTTACCGTCGCAACGTGTTGCGCAGTGCTCTGGAGCAAGCTGGATTCACCATCGAGCACTCCGAGGCTGGCCTGTACCTCTGGGCCACCGAGGGTCGCGATGGCCGAGAGACGCTGAACCGCCTGGCCGAGCTGGGCATCCTCTGCGCCCCCGGTGAGTTCTACGGCCCAGCCGGTGCGAACTACGTGCGCATCGGCCTGACCGCCACTGATGAGCAGATTGAGGCCGCTGCCGAGCGTCTCAACGCGCAGCCCCTCGACCCTCAATAGCCCACCCACGTGGATTTGCAGCGCTGGGCACCCGAGCCCAGAGAGGGCATTTCTGCGCAGCGCAGCCTGCTTTCCGGCACGGTTCCCGAGGACGGGGTGGAATACCTCGCTGCCGCCGCTGGTGATTCCCCTTATCCCGCGGGCCAGCTCCTCATCCCCGGCACCGCGCTGGCAAAACCGATACCCGCCTGGCATTTCCCGGAGATCGGCCCAGAGCCCCCGCACCTCTTGCGCCTCCCCATCAACGTGTTGGCGGAGACCCCTGATGTCCTAATTGTGGACAAACCCCACGGCCTGCCCTCCACTCCCAACGGTCGCCTCATGCGCGCTACCGCCCAGACCCTCTTGCGCACCCGTCGCGCGGAACCCGGTTTGGTGGCCGCGCATCGCTTGGATCGTCTCACAGGTGGCATCCTCCTTCTTTCTCGACGCCTACCTACCCGAGGCATGCTCCAAACCCAGTTCCAGCGCCATGAGGTGTCCAAGGTGTACGTGGCGCGCACACACGCGGATGTGGACCACGTTCTGAGGTTTGCCGGAGCTGTGGGGGCAGGGGTGGCGTCGGGAAAAAGAACGAGGATTGAACTGCCGATGCGCAAAGTGAAGGGGGATCCGCACGTGACGGTGGATGCGCGGGGGAAGGTGACCGAGACGTGGGTGACGCGGACGGGGGAGAGGGAGTTTCGGCTGGAGCCGCGCACCGGGCACACTCATCAGCTGCGGGTGGTGATGAATCACCTGGGGATGCCGATTGCGGGGGATGACACGTATCCGCAGGTGCGGGTGGCGGATCTGTGGGAGGAAGGCGCAGAAAAGCTCCAGCTGCGGGCGGTGCAACTGGAGCTCGTGGAGCCCACGATGGGGCGCGTGCGCTGGGAGGCGCCGGGATTGGACTAGTTCTTGTGGAGGTCCTCGTTGAGCTCCACGGACTGATCACCAGCGGTGACTGCCTCCACGGCTCCACTGACGGAGTTGCGGCGGAAAAGGAGGTTGGACTTGCCGGAAAGCTCGGATGCCTTGACCACGGTGCCATCCTCGAGGGTGACCTTGGTGCCGAAGGTGATGTAGAGGCCAGCCTCCACCACCACGTTGTCACCCAGGGAAATTCCCACGCCGGCATTTGCGCCCAGCAGGCAACCGCGACCGATGGAGATGACCTGCTTGCCGCCACCGGACAGCGTGCCCATGATGGAGGCGCCGCCGCCGATATCGGAGCCATCGCCCACCAGCACACCGCCGGAGATGCGGCCTTCGACCATCGAGGAACCCAGGGTTCCCGCATTGAAGTTCACGAAGCCCTCGTGCATCACGGTGGTGCCTTCGGCGAGGTGAGCACCGAGGCGGACGCGGTCAGCATCGCCGATGCGAACCCCGGTGGCCACCACGTAATCCACCATGCGGGGGAACTTATCGATGGAGTACACGGTGACGGGGCCACGCTGTGCCTGCAGGCGAGCGCGGGTGAGCTCGAAGCCTTCCACTGCGCAGGGGCCGTGGTTGGTCCACACCACGTTGCTGAGCAGGCCGAACACGCCATCCAGGTTGCAGCCGTGTGGCTGGATCAGGCGACCGGAGATCAGGTGGAGGCGGAGGTACGCATCATAGGCATCGGTGGGAGCAGCATCCAGATCCGCGATCACCGTGCGGATGGCCACGCGGCGCACGCCACGGATCTCGTCGGCGCCCACCAAGTCAGCGGCCTCCGGGCTGACTTCAGCGGCATCAACCTCAGTGGTGCCCGCGTTCTCGCTGGAGGAATCCGCGAGCTCGAAGTTGGTGAACCAAGCATCGAGGACAACGTCCTTCTCGGTCAGCGTTGCAAATCCATTACCTATAGCAGCAGTCATAGTGGTGAATCCTACCGAAACCGCGGGCGCTGGTGGCCCGCAGGTTTCGGAAAACTAGTGGGTGGAAGTTAGTTGGCGGGTGCCGCAGGCTCGGTGCGGGCGAGGGAATCATCGTAATCCGGCTCGGTGCGATTCTTACCCACGACCCAACCCAGCAGGGAGAGAGCCGCGAAGGCGATAGCCACGGTGACAACCTGCAGGCGAGCGCTCTCATCCCAGAGCATGAGCAGACCGAGGCCCACCACCAGGAAGAACGTGATCCATGGCAGCACCGGGTAGCCCCACATGCGCACCAGGAGTTTGCCTTCCTTTTCCAGGACTGGACGGAGGCGGATGGAGGACAGAGTGATCATGGCCCAGATCACCAGCAGCGAGCCACCCACGGCGTTGAAGAGGATGTTGATGAGGTTGGCCGGTCCCCAGACCTGCAGCGCCACGGAGATGAAAGCAAAGACGAGGGAGGAGACGACGGCAAAGATGGGCACCCGGCCAGCGCTGAGCTTGCGGAACACCTTGGGAGCATAGCCCTGGTGGGAGAAGCTGTAGACCAAGCGTGAGGTGGCGTAGATCTGCGCGTTGAACGCAGACAGCAGGGCGATGACGATGACGATCTCCATGATGAGCACCACGCCAGGGATCTCCGCGAAACCGAGGATCCGTGTGAAGGGGGATTCTTCAGCGCTTTCGGCCTGACCCAGATCGCTTGGCGGAAGCAGGGCGGCGATGAAGAACACGGAGCCCAGGTAGAACACGGAGATGCGCCAGATCACTGCGCGCACGGCTGCGGCAATGGATTCGCTGGGCTTCTCGGATTCAGCGGCGGCGATGGTGACGATCTCAATACCGCCGAAAGCGAAGGCCACAGCCAGCAGGCCCACGGCCAAACCGGAAATGCCATTGGGCATGAAGTCCGAGTAGTTGGACAAACCTGGGGACTCGTAATTGGGGAAGAGGTTGAACATCAGACCTGCGGAAATGATCAGGAAGAGGACCAGCACGCCCACCTTGATGAACGCGAACCAGTACTCAAACTCGCCAAAGCCACGGACGGCGGCGAGGTTGACCACCGTGAACAGGCAGACTGCGACCAATCCGGGGATCCAGCCGGGCACACCGAACCACTGACCCATGATGGCGCCAGCGCCGGTGATCTCCGCACCCATCACCATGATGAGCATGAACCAGTACAACCAGCCCAAAGAGAAACCGGCCCAGTTGCCGAATGCCATGCGGGCATAGGTGGCAAAGGAGCCGGAAGCGGGGCGAGCGGCAGCCATTTCTCCGAGCATCTGCATCACGAAAACCACGAGGATTCCGGCGACGATGTAGGAGAGAAGCACAGCCGGGCCAGCAGCATTAATGCCAACTCCGGTGCCGAGGAATAGACCAGCGCCGATGGCAGAGCCCAGGCCCATCATTGTGAGGTGTCGAGTCTTCAGCCCGTGCCCGAGTTGCGCGGGAGACCCAGTAGAAGGTGTTGTCATAGCGAGAATTGTCGCACATTGACCTACGGGTTATGGAAATCTCACAAATTCTCTGTCCCTGTGCAATGTCTGCCTTATCTATACGATGAGAAACGATGGCTAAAAACGAGCAACCCCAGGATTATGAACAGTTTCGCGGAACAGGATCGATAGACCTGTTTCAAGATCCCATTTCGCTGACTGCTGCTTTGGTGGATATTTACAGTGAATCGCACCAGGAGCAGGTCATCGCAGACACGCTGGAACCGGCACTGAGGGAAATCCCCGGTGTGGAGGTGCAGCGTCGCGGCAACACTCTGGTGGCCCGCACCGACAGGGGCTTGGGGGATCGGGTGATCCTCGCCGGTCACATCGATACGGTGCCTCCGGCGGAGAATTTGCCCTCACGCATTGGGCCGGATCCAGAAACGGGTGAGGAAATCCTCTTTGGCCTGGGCAGCGTGGACATGAAATCCGGAGCCGCCTGCTACATGCACGCCTTTGCCACGCTGGCGCAGTCCGCGGACCTGCAGCGGGACCTCACCTTGGTGCTCTACGAAGGTGAAGAGGTGGCCACCAAGTACAACGGCCTGCATCACCTGGTGCAATCGGATCCAGAACTACTGGAAGGCTCTGTCGCGCTATTGGGTGAGCCTTCCAACGCGCAGATCGAGGCCGGTTGCCAGGGCACGCTGCGGCTCAAGGTCACTGCACTCGGCCAGCGGGCGCACTCCGCGCGCAGCTGGCTGGGGGATAACGCCCTGCACAAGCTGGCCCGGGTGATTACCCGGGTGGCGGATTATGAGGCCCAAGATGTGGAGATCGATGGTCTCACGTACCGCGAGGGATTGAACTTTGTGATCGCGGAATCCGGTGTGGCCACCAACACCATCCCGGATGAGGCATGGGGCTTCGTGAACTTCCGCTTCGCGCCCAACCGCACCGTTGAGCAAGCCCTCACCCATACCTATGAAGTGCTCGGGATCGGTACGCCGGAGAATCCGCACGAGGGCTTCACCCTGGAGATTGATGACACGGCAAGCGGTGCCCTGCCCGGCCTGGACCAGCCAGTCACACAGCGTCTGGTGGAGGCCACGGGAGGCAATGTCCACCCGAAGTTCGGATGGACGGACGTGGCGTGCTTCACACAATTGGGCATTCCTGCGGTCAACTTCGGCGCCGGAAATCCGGGCCTTGCGCACACGCGCGAGGAGCGGTGCCCCGTGCAGCAGATCACGACGGTCTCTGAACAGCTGCACAAGTTCCTCACGAGCAAGTAACTCCGCGCCTGACAGCGCAGCAATTCCCCCGAATAAACCAGCAAAAACAAACCTAACAATCCCAGCAACCGATAGTCGGAGTGAGAAAACATGGATAAGCAGCCACAATCCCCACAGGGCCGGAATGATTTCGGCCTCCGCGGCCCGGTCATGCTCCGCGGCAGCCAGCTAGGCAAGCAGGAATCAACCACCGACCAGCGCCTCCTGGGCGAGCAGAACAGCGTGGATTGGCTGCACACCGATCCCTGGCGGGTCATGCGCATCCAATCCGAGTTCGTGGATGGCTTTGGCGCGCTGGCCAAGATCCCCAAAGCCATCACCGTGTTCGGCTCCGCCCGCGTGAAGCCGGGACATGCCTACTACGAGCTGGGCAGGGAACTGGGCAAGCTGATCACCGAGGCCGGATACGCCACCATCACCGGTGGCGGCCCAGGACTCATGGAAGCGCCCAACCGCGGCGCGCAGGAAGCAGGCGGGTTGTCCATCGGCTTGGGCATCGAGCTCCCCATGGAACAGGGCCTCAACGACTGGGTGGACCTGGGCCTCAACTTCCGCTATTTCTTCGTGCGCAAGACCATGTTCCTCAAGTACTCACAGGCGTACATCTGCCTGCCCGGTGGATTCGGCACCCTGGATGAACTCTTCGAGGCACTGGTGATGGTGCAGACCGAAAAGATCCAGAAGTTCCCCATCGTCCTGATCGGCACCGAATTCTGGGGCGGCCTGGTGGACTGGATCCGCGCTCGCCTGGTGGATGAGGCCATGATTAACGCGGATGACCCCGATCTCTTCTTCGTCACGGATGATCCGAAGGAAGCGGTTGATTTCATCGTTTCCGCCCATGACCAGCGGGTTGATGACCTTCTGGAGCGTCGCGAGGAGCTGCGCCAGCAATCGGCTGCGCTGGACCGGGAGATTGGCCGCTTTCAAGCCGAGGTAGATTAGTTTCCATGTACTGGTTGTTTTCATTGATTGGCGCGATGCTGGTCGGTGCATTATTGACGTACGTGCTCGCCACAGTGGTGGGCCGCGGCGAACTTTTGCCACCGGCGAAAAAGGGACTTCTGGCCGAAGAGCATCAGCGTCAGCTTGCAGAGTGGCCCGTGACCGCCCGCAACGTGGATAGCGTGCGTTTCACCACCTCTCTGCGTGGATACAACCAGCAGGAAGTGGACGAGTATTTGCGTCGAGTAACAGCCCGCCTGGCCAGCTTTGAAATGCAACAAGGAGACTCACAGTGACCCCGATCCCCGCTATCCCTCAGCCCGTACCCTCCATCACTTATGGCGAGCCGGCTTCGCGCAAGGAAGGCAGCGAGATCATCGACGTGCGCATCGTGCCTGGCAGCAAGGGCGTGGTGCTGCAGGCGGACGGTTCGTGGGAGGTCGGTGTGTTGGAGGAGCCGACGCAACTTCTGGATCTTTCCGAGACCCCCGAGTTCTTCGAAGAAGGCTGGCGGGGGGCGGGTGCGCAGCTGGTGCGCCGGATGAACAAGATCATCGAGGGTCATCCGGTGAAGGCGAAGAAGCATGTGATTCAGATTTCGCTGCCGTCTACTGCCAGCCAGCAGAATCTGCGGAACCTGGCCATCGGGCTGACCGTGGGTGGGCAAAGTTTCGTGACCACCAACCAGAAGCGCCCTGCGCGGGTGCGGAGCATTCACCTGGTGGCTAGTTCGGTGCTGAACCTGGACAAGATGAACCGCGCCGTGATCGAAGGGGCGGAGCTCGGAGCGGCCACGTGCCTGAGCCGTGATCTGGCTAATGCGCCCGCTAATGTGAAGTCTCCGGAATGGCTGGCAGAGCAGGCCAAGCGCGTGCTCAAGGACATCCCCGGAGTGCAGGTCAAGGTGCGCGATGAGCAGTGGCTGGAGAGCAAGGGCTTCGGGGGAGTGCTGGCCGTGGGAGGCGGCTCGGCGCGCCCACCGCGCTTGATTCAGCTGGTGTGGGATCCGGAAGAAGTGGGGAAGAAGCGTCGGCGTAACACCGTGCTGCTGGTGGGCAAGGGCGTGACCTTCGATACCGGTGGAATCAGCATCAAGCCTGCTGCTGGCATGGACACCATGCGCACCGATATGACCGGTGGAGCTTCCGTGCTCGCCGCCTTTCGGTTGCTGGCGGAGCGTCAAGTTCCGCGCAAGATCGTGGCTCTGATCCCCGCGGCAGAGAACATGGTGGACGGAAACTCCTACCGGCCGGGAGACGTGGTGGAGCACTATGGCGGGATCACCACCGAGGTGGCCAACACTGATGCCGAGGGCCGCATGGTGCTGGCCGATGCGCTCAGCTACGGCTGCAAGAAGTTCCGCCCTTCCACCGTGGTGACGGTGGCCACGCTGACGGGTGCCGCCAAGTTGGCGCTGGGAACGCGCACTGGTGCGGTCTTCGCACCGAACTGGTCACGCGGAGTGAAGTTGGCTCGCCGCGGAGCCTCGGTGGGTGAGCGCTGGTGGCCAATGCCACTGCTGGATCATCTGGAATCAGCCGTGGATTCCGAGGTGGCGGATGTGCGACAAACCCCCCAAGGACCCGGAGCAATCACCGCAGCGATGTTCCTGCGCCGCTTCACCCGCGATGTCCCGCTGATCCACTTGGATATCGCCGGACCCGGCCGCGCCGAATCCACGTTTGATGAGGTTAGCCCAGTCGGAACGGGATTCGCAGCACGAACTATTGTACAGTGGTTGACACAATAAACGGCTCAAAATAGCCCTCTGGCCAGCGGGCGCGAGATGACAACTCGCGCAGCCGCCGGAGCTTTTCCACACGAGCTTTTCCACACGAAGGAGTGCAGCCTGTGCTTGCGGATGTCATCGACCTGCTTATCGATCCTGTCGATGGATCGGAACTACGCGCTGGCGATGAGCAATGGCGCACCATCACCTCCGCCACCGGCCACAGCTATGATGTCGCCCGCCAGGGTTATGTGACCTTGGTCGGCGGAACCGGGCTGCGTTACTCCGGCGATGATGCCTCGATGATCGATGCCCGCGAGACCTTCCTATCCGGCGGCCATTTCGCTCCCTTCGTGGAGAGCGTGACCAGCCACGTGGAAGCCGTGCTGGACAACGCTGCACCGTCCGTGGATGCTCGCCCCAGCATCGTCGAGGTGGGCGCTGGCACCGGCTACTACCTCTCCCACACGCTGGACACCATCGAGAACTCCCGCGGCGTGGGCCTGGATGTCTCCACGGCAGCGGCTAAGCGCCTGGCCGTGGCCCATCCTCGCGTGGGTGCCATTGTTGCCGACGCCTGGTCTCAGCTGCCCCTGCGCGAGAACAGCATCGATGCGATCATGGTGGTTTTCGCTCCCCGCAACGCCGCAGAATTTGCTCGTGTCCTCTCCCCAAAGGGGGAAGTGGTGGTGCTGACCGCCGACGCCGGGCACATGGCCGAATTGCGCGAGCCTCTCGGCATCATTGATGTGGAGGAGGGCAAGGTGGAGCGGATGATTGCTCAGGCTTCCGGCCACCTCGAGCCAGTGGGCCCCTCCGAGATCGTGGAATTCACCATGAACTTGGATCAGGCTTCCATTGCCGCGCAGATTGGCATGAGCCCCTCTGCGCGCCATATTCACCCTGATGTGCTCCGCGAGCGCATTGCTGAGCTGCCGGAGTCCATGGATGTGACCGCTCGCGCGGCCATCACCCGTTTGCGCCCGCTGGCCTAGGAACTTAGCGCTAGGCCTAGCGCTATAAGAACCTTGCGCTAGGCCTTTGCAGGCCGAAGCGCGCGCAGGTCTAGTCTTCGGAAACTTCTCCGCGAGCGACAGCGCGATCAGCCTCGATGGCTTCCGCGATGAAACGCTCCTGATCTTCAGGGGAGTCCAAGCCTGCGCTGGAGCGCATGATTTCCTGGCCCACGGTGAGCATGGAGTTGATGATCTCCGCACCGCCGGAAACCTCGGCTTGCAGGGAGTCCACCTTGAAATCCGTGGGGATTGCGCTGGTGAGGGAAAGCGCGCCACCATCCACGAATACCTCGCAGATTGGGCCGTCCACGAACACGGTGAGCGTGGAGGAGCTGGATTCGCTGAGCTGGGCGCTCACGGAATCGCCTTCATTGCGGGTTAGGGTGACGGTGGATCCATCGTGGGTGATGCGGGTAACGCGATCTCCTGCCTTATTCAGGATGTCCACGTTCACCGAACCTTGGCTGCAATCCAGCTGCCCGGTCCAGATCAGCGCGCGATCTGAGTAGCCCTTCACCGCGCGGGAAGCGCCCACCACATCCTGGAAAATGTGGCCGTTGAGCAGGGTGAGGAAGCGAGGAGAGGACAAGCAGTTGGCCCACTGCTCATGGAAATCAGGATGCGCTCCCACCAGACCGAACATCACGGGTTGGTCGCCGGAGATCACCCGGGGGCGGGTGAAGTCATGGCCAAAGTCCAACACGGTATAAGGCGTGCTGACGGCGAACTCCGCGCCGTCCAGCTTGCCCACCACGTAGCCGGTGGACTCGCGGGAGTTATCCGCATTGGGGTAGGTCACGAACAGCACATCGTGATCCTTGCCGGTGGCCTCATCCTGCAGGGAGACCAAGCGGGGAGCGAAAGGGCGACCCTCGGGTAGTTCGGCTTCCGGGGAAACTTCGAGTGCTCCCAGAACCTTCCAGCTCTGCCGATCGGTAGAACGCAGAACTACCACCTCGGCATCGGTCTCACCCGTGAGTGAGAGGGCGATCATCAACCAAGAACCCTCGTGCCACAGCACGTTGGGAGCCACCAGATCCTGCACCGAATGGGCGGAATCATCGATATCAATGGGTCCCAAACGCTCTACGCGGTGATCAGCAGGGGAGGGGTCATCGGAGACATCGTGGAGTTCCGTGACATCGGGGATGTGTGCGCGCTGAATCTGGAAGCGACGCGATCCCTTGCTGCCGTGGTCAATATTGTTGCCCTGCAGCTGCGCCTTGTCTGAGTGCGGATCTAGTGGCGTCGAGGTCACGAAGAAGAGTTCGACAGCGTTTTCCGTCTCGGCAGAAGCGAAGTTCGGATCGGCGGAGACCTTGATGGAAGAACCGGCCAACACGTCGATCTCATCGCCCTGTGGGGCCAGCACGTCATCGCACACGTCCCAGTCATAGGGGACATCGGAGGCTATCTGGTGCGCCCAGCGCGAGCCCTCACCCTGGCGGGGGCGGAACTGGTGGAATACGTGGAGATCCCTATCCGCCACGATGGCACCTGCTGGTGCCTCCAGCGTTCCGAGCTCTGCGGTGACGTGGAGCTCTGGTCGCGATGTGCTGTTTTCTGCCTGCGTATTAACAGAATTTGTTGACATACATTCTTTTGTACCAGCGAAATCTACAAGAGGGAGCGGTAAACCTGAATGGTTTCTTCCGCAATGGTTACCCAAGAGAAAGTGGAGACTGCCCGCTCGCGACCAGCCGCGCCAAAGGCCTCCACCTTCGCGGGGTCTGCCAGCAGGTCATTTGTGGCTTTTGCCAGTCCGGTTTCGAAGGCCTCGGGATCCGACTCCTCGTAGTGCACCAACGTTCCGGTAACCCCATCTTGGACAACCTCAGGAATGCCCCCCACATCTGAGGCGACCACAGCCGTGTTGCAGGCCATGGCCTCGAGGTTCACGATTCCCAGTGGCTCGTACACGGAGGGGCACAAGAAGGCATCGGAGGCGGTGAGGATCTCCTGTAGCAGATTCTTATCCAGCATGTTCTTCACCCAGTGCACGCCATCGCGCTCGGACTGCAGGATCTGCACCAGTTCGGTGACCTCGGCCTCGATCTCCGGGGTGTCAGGCGCGCCGGCGCACAGCACCACCTGAATCTCCGGGTCCATCATGCGGATCGCCTTGAGCAGATGAGGCACACCCTTTTGGCGAGTGATGCGACCCACGAAACTGATCAGCGGACGGGAGGGATCTACCCCCAACTCATCCAGGATGCTGCGCCCACTGGCCTCCAGGGCTTCGGCGAAAGCGGGGCGGGGCTGCCAGAGCTCGGAATCGATGCCGTTGAGCACCACGTGGATCTTGTCCGGCTCAATGTTCGGGTACGCCTCCAAGATGGCACCCTTCATCTTCTGCGATACCGCAATCACCGCATCCGCGTTCTCCATGGCGTTCTTCTCCGACCAGGAAGAAACCTCATATCCACCGCCAAGTTGCTCGCGCTTCCACGGACGGTGCGGCTCCAGGGAGTGAGCCGTGGCGATGTGAGGAATACCCCAGAGCTTGCCGCCCACATGCCCGCCCAGGCCCGTGTACCAGGTGTGGGAGTGCACCACGTCCGCCTCACCCAGCGCATTGGCCATCCGCAGGCCGGTGGAAAGGGTACGCACGGAAGCGTTGGCTTCCTGCAGTTCTGGATCCACACCGTGCACGTACACATTGGCTTCTTCGCGTGGGGCGCCCATGCAATGCACGTCCACCTGCTCCAGTTCGCGGAGGTGGCGAGTCAGCTCGGTGACATGAACCCCGGCCCCGCCATAGATTTCCGGTGGATATTCCTTGGTGAGCATCGCGATACGCATGCATTTCAGCGTAGTGCGATGGAGGGGGAATGTCCGCGCGAAAGCCAAAATCTGGACACGTTGTGGGGTGCTTGCCCGGCGAAGTTTCGCGATCCTCACTACCGTAGAAGGTGTGAAGACCACACCAAACGTCCTGTCCATCGTTCTTGCTGGTGGTGAAGGCAAACGCCTGTTCCCATTCACCGCCGACCGCGCCAAGCCCGCCGTGCCCTTCGGCGGCAACTACCGCCTGATCGATTTTGTCTTGTCCAATCTGGTTAACGCTGGTTATCACAAGATCTGCGTGCTGACCCAGTACAAGAGCCACTCACTGGACCGCCACATTTCCCAGTCATGGCAGCTCTCCGGGCTCACCGGTCAGTACATCACCCCAGTGCCCGCGCAGCAGCGCCTGGGTCGTCGCTGGTTCACGGGTTCCGCAGATGCCATCCTGCAGTCCCTCAATCTGGTGTACGACGAGCAGCCCGAGTACATCATCGTCTTCGGCGCGGATCACGTGTACCGCATGGATCCCGAACAGATGGTGGAGGCGCACATCAAGTCCGGTGCTGGTGTCACCGTGGCTGGCCTGCGCGTTCCCCGCGAAGAGGCCACGGCCTTCGGAGTGATCCAGGCCGGTGAGGATAACCGCATTGAGCAGTTCCTCGAAAAGCCTGCTGATCCTCCGAGCGTGCCCGATGACCCCGCCGTGGCCTTTGCCTCCATGGGCAATTACGTGTTCACGGCACAGACCCTCATCGATGCCCTCAAGGAGGATTCAGAGAACGAGGATTCCAATAACGACATGGGCGGGGACATCATCCCGATGCTCGTGGATCGCGGCGAAGCCTATGTGTACGACTTCTCTGAGAACTTCGTCCCCGGCGAGACCGAGCGCGACAAGGGTTATTGGCGCGACGTAGGCACCGTGGATGCCTTCTACGAGGCGCACATGGATCTCATTTCCGTGCACCCCGTGTTCAATCTGTACAACCAGAAGTGGCCCATCCACACCGCGGAAACCGGCAACTTGCCTCCCGCGAAGTTCATCAAGGGCGGCATCGCGCAGTCCTCAATGGTGGCGGCTGGTTCCATTATCTCCGCGGGCACCGTGCGTAACTCCGTGCTTTCGGAGAACGTGGTGGTGGATGATTCCGCCACGGTGGAAGGTTGTGTCCTCATGCCCGGCGTGCGCGTGGGCAAGGGCGCAGTGGTGCGGCACGCGATCATCGATAAGAACGTGATCATCAACGATGGCCAGATCATCGGTGTGGATCGCCAGCGTGACGAGGAGCGCTTCACCGTGTCTCAGGGTGGCGTGGTGTGCGTGGGTAAGAACGAAGTGGTCTAACCCTTCTTTTCGACGCCAACAACCCCACAGCCCGCCTGATTCGGCGGAGCCTGTGGGGTTGTTTCTATCTGGGGAAAGCCTCTAAGCGTGCTTGGTGATCAGCGTGAGACCAGCACCCAGGGGTAGGCGGCTGCAGGTGACTCCGGGCATATCCCGAATGGCACTATCTGCCTCGCGAGCTGCCACTGTCTGGCGATCAGTGCGGGAGCTATCCGCGATCAGGCCGTCCAGCAGGGAATCCAGCAGCACCAATACTCCGCCTGGGCGCAGCGCGGGCAGCGTGGCTTCCACGATGCGCAGCAGGTCTTCTTCCGGGGTGTCCGCGATGGCGATATCGTAGCTATCCTGCGCCAAGCGGCCCACCACATCCAGCGGAGCGCTGGGGAGGAAGCGGAAGGTGTTCTGGCGTTTTCCAGCAGCCTCGAATGCCATCCGTGCCAGCTTCTGGTGCTGCACCTCGGGCTCGATGCACGTGACGTGCCCGTTGCCCGCACCCTGCACGCTAGACTCCTGCATGCTCAGGCCTTGGAAGAGGTGCAGGCCGATCACTCCACAGGCGGGAGACATGACGATAGCCGTGGGGGTGTGGGCAGCCTGGGTAGCGTTGGCTGCCGCGCGAGCGGCCAGGAATGTCAGGAACTCGGTGGTGAGGGCATCCGGGGTGGAGAGGCCAAATTCTGCAGCGGCCTCATTGGCAGCGGCGATGATCTCATCCTGCGCAGCCGTATCGGCGACGAGAGAGCGGATCGACTCGAGGGGGGAAGTTTGTGCAGCATTCACAACGGCAACCATAGGGGAGGAACTGCCAAAACTTGTGTGAGCACCCGGAGTGTTGGAGGGGTGGCGTCGAAAAAGAAAGAAGAGTTAACGCGTGTGAAAGCAGTGACCACGGGGACATCGTGATTCACAGGTAATTACATGGGCAAAACTCAGGGAAGTCGAACCTCTGTGATTCAATATTGGTATATGTCATCGCACGCTGAGCCTGCCACCGCATTATCCACCGCCGAATTCGACGCGGGTTCCGGAGACATGCCTTCCTGGAGCGAACTGGTAGAGCAGCACGCGGACAACGTGTATCGACTGGCCTACCGCCTCTCCGGTAACCAGCACGATGCCGAAGACCTCACGCAGGAAACGTTCATGCGCGTCTTCCGCAGCCTGAAGAACTACCGACCAGGCACTTTTGAGGGCTGGCTGCACCGCATCACCACCAACCTCTTCCTGGACATGGTGCGTCACCGCTCCACGATCCGCATGGAGGCGTTGCCTGAGGATTACGACCGGGTTGAGGGCACCTCGCCCAACCCCGAGCAGCACTATGAAATGCACAACCTGGATCCCGCGCTGGAAAAGGCCCTGGATCAGCTGCCCCCGGATTTCCGCGTGGCCGTGGTGCTGTGTGACGTGCTGGGCATGTCTTACGAGGAGATTGCCACCACGCTGGGCGTGAAGATGGGCACGGTGCGTTCTCGCATTCACCGCTCGCGAGCGCAGCTGCGGGACATGCTGGAGCGCGATGAAGTGCGCGGCGAGCTGAGTTACGTGGGCCGCTAGCTCTCGCAACGAAAGCTCCCCAAAAAGGCTCGCAGAAAAAGCGAGTATTTTCGGGTAGTGCCAGTGAAAACAATGACAGCCCAGATTTGAGATTCGAGCGAAAGGATACCGACAGCCACCATGGTTTCTCACATTGATGAAACGGACACGCAACTCTCGGTTGAACACCTTTCCCTCGAAGCTATCGCCGCCCTGGCGGATGGCGAGCTTTCGCGCCGGGCAGAGCACCGCGCCAAGGTCCATATCGTGCACTGCGAGCAGTGCCGCGCCCAGGTAACCAAGCAGCGCGAGGCCAGCGAAAGGCTGCGGGAGAACTGCGAGGTCAAGGCCTCGGGATCCCTCATCGAGCGGCTCTCCCGGATACCCGAGAACACGGATCAAGAATCCCGCCCGCATCAGTTCGGGGTGGACGGCTGCCGCCGCCCGGAAACCTTCATCGACGGCGTGGATCTGCTGCTGCGAAAAATGCACAAAGCACAGCGGAGAAGCAAGTGATATCGCTGCCCCTCGCCGGGCCCAAGTGAGATAAGGTAAACGGGTGTTTTCTAACGTTGGTTTTGGAGAAATCCTAGTTCTCCTCATAGTCGGGTTCCTGCTCATCGGTCCCGAGCGCCTGCCTGGCCTCATCAAGGAAGTTCAGGCCATCATCTTGGCCATCCGCAATGCCGTGGGTCAGGCCAAGGAGCAGCTGGACGGGGAATTCGGCGATGAGTTCAAGCAATTCTCCAAGCCACTGGCTGAGCTAAACAATGTTCGCCAGATGGGTGCCCGGGGGTTCATCACCAAGACCCTGCTGGATGGGGATGACACCTTCCTGACCAGCCTGGATAGTACCAAGAAGGACGTACAGGGGACGGTGGATACCGTGCGCAAGGCCAACGTACGGGATACCCTGCGCGGAGCCACCACTTCGCCGCAGGCTACCCAGCAGGCTTCCGAGCCTGCGGTGCCAGTGCAGCAGCAGGCCGCAGCGGGGGAGTCCACCGCGCAGGAGAGCCCCATTCAGAACACTGCCCAGGACATGGTGCAGGATCTCAGCCACGCCGAGGGGCAGGGCAGGCTCTCCTCCGGTGAAACCACCAAGTGGGATGACGTAGTTTAAGCGCTGGCTTCTGCCAAGCTTTTACTTCTTGGTGACGCCAAGATTCAAGGACTTACCCGCCAGCGATGAGCGGCGCAGAGCCAGGTGATCGGCAATCGCGCCAAACGCCACCGTAACTTCCGCGTTGGGCTCAGCCTTCACGATCGGGTTGCCCAGGTCTCCACCGATGCGCAGATTGGGATCCAGTGGGATCTGACCCAGCAGCGGAACCTTGGTTCCGGCGATCTGGGACAAGCGATCAGCCACGAATTGGCCACCACCGGAACCGAATGGCTCCATGCGGGTGCCATCGGGAAGATCCATCCAGCTCATGTTCTCAATCACGCCGCCGATGCGCTGGCGGGTCTGTTGGGAAATAGAACCGGCGCGCTCTGCCACCTCAGCGGCAGCAGCCTGCGGGGTGGTGACGATCAGTAGTTCCGCGTTGGGCACCAGCTGTGCCACGGAAATGGCCACATCGCCGGTTCCTGGTGGCAGGTCCAGCAGGAGGATATCCAGGTCTCCCCAGAACACATCTCCCAGGAACTGCTGGATAGCGCGGTGCAGCATGGGCCCGCGCCACACCACGGGGGAGTTGTCTCCCACGAAGTGGCCGATGGAGATCAGCTTCACGCCATGAGCCTGCAGCGGCATGATCATCTCATCCACCTGGTGCGGCTTGTCCGTGGAACCCATGAGGTGAGGAATGGAGTGGCCGTAGATATCCGCGTCCACGATGCCCACCTGCAGTCCCCGCTTGGCCAGTGCCACGGCGAGGTTCACGGTGACGCTGGACTTGCCCACCCCACCCTTGCCGGAGGCGATGGCATACACGCGCGTGGTGGAATCCGGCTGAGCAAACGGGATCACTGGGTCGGCTGAGTCTCCGCGCACCTTCACGCGGATCTCGCGGCGCTGCTCATCGCTCATCACATCGGTGGTGACGGTGGCGGTTTCCACGCCCTCCACGCTCAAGGTGGCCTCGCGGGTGGCTTCCGTGAGGTGGGTCTTCATCGGGCAACCAGCGATGGTGAGATAGATCTCCACCGCTACGTCGGAACCGTTGATCTCGATGGACTTAACCATGCCCAGGTCGGTGATGGAACGGTTGAGTTCGGGATCCTCTACGTGGGACAGCGCGCTGCGCACAGCGGATTCAGTAACAATCGACATGATCATTCCATCCTAACGCAGCCCCGGACACGCAACTAACGCCGCGATGACCTCGGCTCTTCGGCATCAGCCTGCGGTGGATCCTGCAACGAGGCCTCATCGTGGCGAGTGTCTTCCAGCTTGTCCTCGATGCGATGCATGAGGTCGGTGAGTTCTTCCATTTCTCGACGCAAATAATCGCGCGTCACCATATCGCCCACCGAAATACGCACTCCGGCCAGCTCTCGCGCCAGGAATTCGGTATCCGCCTTGGTTTCCGCCGTGCGGCGTCGATCCTCATCCAAGGAGACGCGGTCGCGGTCATCCTGGCGGTTCTGCGCCAGCAGAATCAGGGGTGCAGCGTAGGCAGCCTGGGTGGAGAAAGCCAGGTTGAGCAGGATGAATGGGTATGGATCCCACGCGAACCAGAAGAGGCCCAGGTTCATGAGGATCCACAGGATCACGAAGATGGTCTGCCACGCGAGGTACTGACCGGTGCCCAGGAAACGAGCTACCCGCTCGGCCACGGCCCCCACGCTGTCGCCATCGAGGCTGATCCGCTTGCGCCGCACAGATTGGATCGGAGTTTCCAGCTCAGTCTTCTTGTAATTTCTGGCCATCGGACGTTATGCCTCCTTCTGTGAAGCGGTGCGGGTATTGGAAACGGGGGAGGCCTTAGCTACCGGGGAGGGAGCAGGAGAGGCGGGCGTGGGATCCACACGCCAGTCCTGCTGTCGCCAATCCTCGGGGAGCAGGTGATCCAAGAGGTCATCCACGGAGACTGCTCCCAGCAGGTGATTATCCTGATCCAGCACGGGACCGCACACCAGGTTGTAGGTGGCGAAGTAACGCGCAGCTGTCTCCTGGCTGTCCTCCGCGTACAGGGCGGGCAGTTCCAGGTCCAGGATGCCGCCGATCTGCGTGGAAGGTGGCTCGCGCAGCAGCTTCTGCAGGTGCACGCAGCCCAGGTACTTGCCGGTGGGAGTGGCCTGAGGAGGCCGAGCCACGAACACCATGGAGGCCAAGGACGTGGGCAGTTCCGGGTTGCGGGCATGCGCCAGAGCCTCTGCCACGGTTGCCTGCGGCATGAGGATGATTGGCTCCGGGGTCATCAGTGCACCCACGGTATCCGGGCTGAACGTCATCAGGCGGCGCACGGAATCGGAATCCTCCGGATTCATCAGCTCCAGCAGCACGTCAGACTTATCCCCGGGCAGCTCCGCGAGCACGTCGGCGGCATCGTCCGGATCCATTTCCTCCAGCACGTCTGCGGCGCGCTCGATGTTCAGGTTGCTCAGGATGTCCACCTGGTAATCATCTGGCATCTCCGCCAGCACGTCAGCCAGGCGTTCATCGTCCAGCTCCTGGGCAATCTTCACGCGGCGCGTCTCGGGCATTTCGTGCAAGGCATTCGCCACGTCGGCGTTGCGCATCTCGCTGAAGGAAGCGATGAGCTCCGCATCCGGGTTCACCCGTCCGGTACCAGAGGCGTGCAGGCCCTGGATGTTCTCCAGCGGGATGATCGTCACCTGGGTGCGCCGACCCAGCCGGGAGCGCTGGGCAATGGCCACGCGCCGGATACGCCAATCGCGGGTGCGGTTGAGTTCCATTTCCACGTCCACGATCTCCACGGGGCGACCGTGCAGCTCAGGGTGCTCCGGATCATCCGTGTGCACCTTGGCACCCAGCAGATCATCCATCAGGGAGATCTCGCCGGAACGAGCCTTGAAGGGGCGCAGGTTCACGGAACTGCTCACCATGGTCAGTTCGTTTTCCGTGATGGAACCGATGCGCAACATGGGAAGGAAAATCTTCCGCTTGGTCACCAGTTCCACCACCACGCCCAGGGCGGTGGCTTTGTCGTCATAGATGGACACCGCCACGTCGCGCACGCGTCCCACCGAATCCCCGTCCGGTCCTAAAACGATCATCCCCGCAAGACGTCCAGCAAACACACGCATACCACTCATAACGGTCAAGCCTACTGCACGCAGGTAATGTAGTTGTGTCTCGATCACTCATGGAGGTAATTGCACAGTGCGGACGCTCAGCAGGCTCATTACGGGTGGCTTAGTGGGCTTGGCCTGCGTGCTTGCCGCGCTCGGCCATTCCATGTGGATCGCTCACGCCGTGGCCGCGGTGTTCTCCTTCCTCGCGGTGGTTCTGGCCTCCCAGGGGCGCCGCAGAGGCAGCGCCTCCGGTTGGTGGCTGCTCGTTCCCCCAGTAGCTCTGATTGCGGTGTATTTCTATGCGTGGTTCTAAATCCTCCGTGGCTCTCGCCGGCCTTCTGACTGCTGCGGGCCTGGCCCTTTCCAGCTGCTCGCTGATGCCCGTGGCCGATGATGAAGCCCCACTGCCCAAGCAGGAGGCGCGCATTGCCGTGCCCAAGCAGGGGTTCCCCAGCATTGATCCGGAGCTGGCTAGGGAGGTGCGCGATTCCCTCGCCGAGAAATTGGGTGAAGAAGATCGGCCAACCCGGAATGTGGACGTGGTGGCGTCGAAAAGAATCGAAACGCTGGCCCGCGGCGAGGCCGATGTGACCTACGGTTGCCTGGGGGAAATGTTGGATCTTCTCGACGCCAATGCGGCCGACCAGCTCCGCTATGACTACTCGCAAGATGATGAAAAAGACCAGGTTGCCTGGCGCAATTCCACCGCCGCGGTGCTGCAGGGGGTGCTGCCCAATGAGTTCGCGCTGACTTTCCCGGGGGAGGTGCAATCCTGCAAGGATGACTCGCTGCCGCAGAATTTTGTGATGGTGTACCGCACCTCGCTGATGGATCGCGAGGATAAGGGGCAGCTGCACGAGATCATTGGTGAGGACTTCACGCAGCGCGCGGCCACTGAGTAGTTAGGTCGGCCAAGCACAGCCGCAAAAAGACCCCCGCCCGGCTCTCCTCGAAATGGAGGAAAGCTGAAGCGGGGGTCTTTGCGCGGGTTACTAGTCCGCGAAAGCCTCTTCAACGAGGGTCTTCTGCTCCATCTGGTGCACCTTGGACACACCAGTTGCAGTAGAGGACTGCGCACGGCGAGAAACGCGCTTCATCTGGATACCTGGGAGGTACTCAGGCAGCTGGAGCGCCAGGAATGGCCATGGACCCTGGTTGGCTGGCTCGTCCTGCACCCAGCGGATCTCCTCAGCATTGGGGTAGTTGCCCAGTGCATCGCGGATCCGGTTGTAAGGGATTGGGTGCAGCATCTCCACGCGGACGATAGCCACGTCATCGCGCTCATCTTCCTGCTGCTTCTTAGCGAGGTCGTAGTAGACCTTGCCGGAGCACAGCAGCACCTTCTTCACGTTCTTGCTCACGCCGTCGTGACGAGGATCGTCGATGACGGACTGGAACTTGGTGGTTTCCGTGAAGTCCTCAATGGAGGAAACGGCGGCCTTGTTGCGCAGCATGGACTTCGGGGTGAAGACCACCAGTGGGCGCTTCAAGCTGCCCAGTGCGTGGCGGCGCAGCAGGTGGAAGTAGTTGGCCGGCGTGGTGGGCTGAGCCACGGTCCAGGAACCCTCTGCGGACATCTGCAGGAAACGCTCGATGCGTGCGGAGGAGTGGTCTGGGCCCTGGCCCTCGTAACCGTGTGGCAGCAGCAGCACCAGCGAGGACTTCTGTCCCCACTTGGCTTCACCGGAGGACACGTACTCGTCGATGACGGTCTGTGCACCGTTGATGAAGTCACCGAACTGGGCTTCCCAGATCACCAGGGCGTCTGGGTTACCCACGGTGTAGCCGTACTCGAAGCCCACCGCAGCGAACTCGGTCAGTGCGGAGTTGTAGGCGCGGAAGGAACCACCGTTGCCGGCTTCCTCAGCCAGCTCCTGCAGTGGGTTGTAGCGATCCAGATCCTCGTGATCGAACAGCACTGCGTGACGCTGGGTGAAGGTACCGCGGAGGGAATCCTCACCGATCAGGCGGACCAGCTTGCCGCCCTTGGCCAGAGAGCCGAAGGCGATGAGCTCACCGAAGCCCCAGTCGATGTTGCCCTTCTCGGACATTTCCTTGCGCTTCTTGACCACTGGGGCCACGCGTGGGTGGACCTTCAGGTAGTCAGGCGTGTTGTAGAACTTGTCGCCGATCTCGGCCAGCAGTTCCTTGGAGATGGAGGTGTCCAAGCCGTGCGGCAGGTCCTGAGACGCGGTGATGCCGGTCTGCTCCTGAGGCTTGCCACCCTTTTCTGCCTGGCGGACATCGTTGAACACCTGCTCGAGCTGCTCGTGGAAGTCGCGCTGTACCTTCTCGGCATCTTCCTCGGAGAGGTCTCCGCGACCGATGAGGGTCTCGGTGTACTGCGCGCGGGAGGTGGGCAGCTCGGAGATGATCTTGTACATCAGCGGCTGGGTCATGGAAGGATCGTCGGCTTCGTTGTGACCGCGGCGACGGTAGGTCACCAGGTCGATGAAGACATCCTTGCCGTACTTGTTGCGGTAGTCCACGGCCAGCTGAGCAACCCAGACCACGGCTTCGGCGTCATCACCGTTGACGTGGAAGACAGGGGAGTCGAAGCCCTTGGCCAGGTCGGTTGCGTAGTAGGTGGAACGGCCCGCATCAGGGGTGGTGGTGAAGCCAATCTGGTTGTTGACGACGATGTGGACGGTGCCGCCCACCTCGTAGGCATCCAGCTTGGCCAGGTTCAGGGTTTCCTGAACGATGCCCAGGCCGGTGAAGGAGGCGTCGCCATGCAGCATGATTGGCAGCACGGTGCGCTCTTCGCCCTTGTCCAGCAGGTCCTGACGGGCGCGGGCGATGCCCTCCATCACGGGATCCACGGCTTCCAGGTGGGAAGGGTTGGCGGCGAGGTAGACCTCGATATCGCCTTCACCAAACATCTGGTGGTAGTGGCCGCGGGAGCCCAGGTGGTACTTCACATCGCCGGAACCGCCAGCGGAGGCTGGGTCGATGTTGCCCTCGAACTCGGTGAAGATCTTGGAGTAAGGCTTGCCCACGATGTTGGCCAGCACGTTGAGACGGCCACGGTGAGGCATGCCGATGACAACCTCGTCCAGGTTTGCACCTGCGGCGCGGTCGATGGCGGCATCCATCATTGGGATCAGGGTCTCTGCACCCTCCAGGGAGAAGCGCTTCTGTCCCACGTACTTGGTCTGCAGGAAGTTCTCGAAAGCCTCAGCTGAGTTCAGCTTCTGCAGGATGTACTTCTGCTCAGGCTGGGAGTACTTAGGCTGACCAGCCTCGATGCGCTCACGCAACCAGGAGCGCTCGTCGGCATCCATGATGTGGTGGTATTCGTAACCCACCTTGAGGGTGTAGGCCTGACGCAGCGCGGTGAGAACCTCGCGCAGGGTCATGGTCTCGCGACCCAGGAATCCACCCACGTTGAACGTGCGATCGTAATCCCACAGGGTCAAACCGTGGGTTTCGATGTTGAGGTCGGAGTGCGAAGGCACGGGCAGACCTGGCTGGGTCCAGTGCAGTGGGTCGATATCCGCGATGAGGTGACCGCGGGAGCGGTAGGACTCGATGAGCTCCATCACGCGGGTGGACTTGTCCACGCCGATGTTGGGGAGATCCTGGCTCCAGCGCACTGGTGCATAAGGCACGCGCATGGACTGGAAGATGTCATCCCAGAAAGCGTCATCGATGAGCAGACGGCTCATGGTGCGCAGGAACTCACCGGACTCTGCACCCTGGATGATGCGGTGGTCATAGGTGGACGTGATGGTGACCAGCTTGCCCACGCCCATTTCGCCCAGGCGATCCTCGGAAGCGCCAGCGAATTCTGCTGGGTAATCCATGGAGCCCACACCGATGATGGCGCCCTGGCCCTTGGTCAGGCGAGGCACGGAGTGGCGGGTACCGATGCCACCCGGGTTGGTCAGGGAGATGGTCACGCCGGAGAAGTCATCCATGGTCAGCTTGCCGTCGCGGGCACGTTTGACGATGTCCTCGTACTTCTCCACGAACTCGGCGAAGCTCAAGGTTTCAGATTCCTTGATGGCCGCCACGACCAGCGAACGGGTGCCGTTCTTGCCCATCATGTCGATAGCCAGACCCAGGTTGATGTGCTCTGGGGTTACCAGGTTGGGCTTGCCATCGATCTCTTCATAAGAGTTGTTCATATCGGGGTGAGCCATGACCGCGCGGATCAGGGCGTAACCGATGATGTGGGTGAAGCTAATCTTCCCGCCGCCACGCGCACGCAGGGTGTTGTTCACCATGGTGCGGTTTTCGAACATGAGCTTGGCTGGCATATCGCGCACCGAGGTAGCGGTGGGGATCTGCAGCGAGAGGTCCATGTTCTTCACCACGGCCTTGGCTGCACCGCGGATAACGGACTTGCCAGGTTCTGGCGCGTCCACGGGAGCCTTTGGCGCTGGTGGTGCCTGGCGTTCTGGAATGGAGGAAACCTTGGTGTGGCCGGTGTCCTTTGCGGACTTTGGCTCCACCTTGGCCGCAGCTTGAGCAACTACCTGTTGCTTTACTGCGTCCTTGGAAGACATGCGACCTTCTTCCTCAGCGGACGCAGGAGCTGATGTGTCCGCGCCTCCCTGAGGGTTCTTCTCGAAGAATTCGCGCCATTCTGGGTCAACTGCTTGCGGGTCTTTGCTGTACTGCTGGTACATCTGGTCCACCAGCCATGCATTCTGACCGAAATTCGCGCTGCTCACGGCAGTCCTCGCCTCTTTCCTTAATGACTTCAGTGTCGGCCACCCACCCTACTACAAATGCGGGCGTGGCCCGCGACTCAGGGGCGGGGACGTTTATGTATATATCTGCAGATAAATCATATTTTTTGTGACCTGCCCAACACTCACGATCCGTGTGTAATATGCCGCTCCCAGAGTTGGGCATAGTGGCCGCGCAGCGCCAGCAATTCCGCGTGGGTTCCGCTCTCCACGATCTGCCCTCCATCCATCACCAGCACGCGATCCGCCCGAGCCGCGGTGGCCAGGCGGTGCGCAATGATGATCGCAGTGCGTCCCTGCACCGCGTGCGTGATGGCCTTCACCACCTTCTCCTCTATTTCTGGCGGCAGCGTGGAGGTGGCTTCATCCAGCACCATGACGGAAGGCTGCAGCAGCACCGCCCGAGCCAGCGCGATGATTTGCCGCTGCCCCGCGGAGAGGTTTCCCCCGAGTTCATCCAACGGTGCAAGGAAACCGCCCGGGATACCCGCGATGATTTCCTCCCCGCCGATCTCCCGGACCGCGCGTTGGATCTCCTCCCGGCTGGCATCCGGTTGCCCAAAGGCGATGTTGTGGGCCACGGTGGTGGGGAAGAAGTAGGGCTCCTGGGCAACCGTTCCTATTTTTCGACGCCACCCTTCCAATTCCGCCTCCCGTATCGGCAGCGCCGGAGCATCGGGGTATTCCGCGAGCACCGTGCCTTGTTGGGGGTCATACCAGCGAGCTACCAGTTTGCCGAGCGTGGACTTGCCCGCACCCGTTGCTCCCACCACAGCCGTGACGCCGCTGATGGTGGTGTCGATGTCCAAGACGGGATCCTGCTCGGAATCGGTGGAGTAACGGAAGCGGGTGGCGTCGAAAGCAATCGACGGAACCCCGCTTACCGGCACCGGACGAGGGGAGGCAGGGCTGCGGACCTCGGGCTCGGTGCGGAGGAAATCGCCGATGCGGGTGAGGCCCACGGACGCCTGCTGGAAGCTGTCGAAGATCTGGGAGAGCTGCTGGACTGGGCCGAAGAAGATGGAGAGGTACAGGCTGAACGCCACCACCGCACCCTCGGTGGTGTGACCGCTGGCGATCAAAGAGCCACCGGCGGCCAGGATGCTGGCCTGGGCCAGCTCGGTGAGCCAGTTGATGCCGGGGAAGAAGATGCTCACCGCGGCTTGGGCCTTGGTGCGCAGGTGCCTGTATTTGGCGGATTCGCCGTCCAAGCGCGCGGCCAGGTGAGGGCCGTAGCCGTAGCTCTGGGTGGCCAACAGGCCGTAGATGGATTCTTGGAACGTGGAGTTGACCTGACTGACCTGCGCGCGGGACTCGGTGTACAGCCGGCTGGCGGTGCGCTTGAATACCCAGGAGGCCACGGCGATGATCGGCAGGAACAGGGCGGTGATTGCCGTGAGCGTGGGATCGGTGAAGAGCAACATGGCCAGTACGCCGATGAGCACCGTGACGCTGACGATGGTCTGGGACAGGCCATTGTAGAGGAAATTCGAGAGCGAATCGATATCCGTGGTCAGGCGGGTCATGATCTGCCCGGAGGAATGCGTCTCAAACCACTTGATGTCCATGCGGCCCAGTTGGCGATAGCACCGCAGGCGCAGGGCATACAGCAAGTTTTCCCCCGCGCGCATGGTCAGCACGGTATTCAGAGCCAGCGCTGCCCAGCTCACCAGCACCACGGCCAGTGCTGCCGCGGCCATGGAGGCAATCACTGAAAGGTTGGTCTTGGCCACTCCTTCATCCAGCGCGTAGCGGATGAAGCTGGGCAGGGTGATATCCGCCAACACCGTGACCAACAGGGTGGCAACCACCGCGATCAGCGGCATGCGGATGAGGGAGATGAGGGAGCGCAGACTGAAAGGCGCGGTGTAGCTCTCGACGCGTGGGGATTCTTTGGTTGCGGAGTAGATGGCCTCGGCCCCGGCGGGGGATTCCTGCAGGGCAGATGCGGCACGCGGGGGATCGGTTGGCCAGAGTTCGTGAGACTGCGGTTCCGGGAGGGTGAGCGTGGGCTGTTGCTCGGTGGAATGCCGGTGGCCGATCACCACTGTGGTCAGGCCCTGGGTGCGCTCCTCCAGGTTCTGCATGATGCGGTGTTCGGTGATGGTGTCGATGGCGGAGGTGGCGGCGTCGAGAATAAGGAACGAAGGGTTACGCAGGACCGCGCGGGCCAGGGCGATGCGCTGGCGCTGGCCACCGGAAAGAGTCAGTCCGCGTTCCCCGACCACCGTGTCGAGTCCGCCAAGATCGGCCACGAAGCCATCCGCGCACGCGACCCGGAGCGCTTCGAGAACCTGCTCATCGGTGGCCTTGCTGCCCAGGCAGACGTTCTCGCGGATGCTGGCAGAGAAGAGAAAGGGCTCGTTGGCCACCAGAATCGGGCGGGCATTTTCCGGCACGTCCAACAGTGGCAGCGCGGTGCCATCGGCCAGCTCCGCGCGGAAATTACTGGCGGCCTCGGTGCGCAAGCCTGCGAGGGCGTGGGCCAGGTAAGTTTTTCCGGAAGCTGGGCCGCCCATGATCACGGTGGTGCGGCCAGCGGGAATGTCCACGTGTACGGGGTGGCCATCGCGGGAATTGAGGGTGCCGCGGAGGCTGACAACGGGGTTGCTCGGTGATTGTTCAGGGTTGGGGCGGACGGGCAGCTCCAGAAGTTCTTCCAAGCGGCGCACCGAGGAACGGGCCACGAACACTCCCACCAGCATGGAGGAGGTCATGCGCGTGAGGCGCGCCAACATGGTGATGAACGTGGCGGTGGCCAGGAATTCGCCCACAGTGAGTTGGCCGTGTGCGGCTAACCAGCCGCCAACCGCGACCACCCCGACCAGCATGATGTTGGGCAGCGCGTTGAGCGCGGGCTGGAATCGAGCGGTGATGTGCCCCACCACGAGCCGCAAACCAAAGAGCGTGGAAGCCAGCTCAGTGAAGCGCGCCAGCATCCGGGGTTGTTGCCCGAAGTTCTTCACCACCCGCACGCCTGCCACGGAGTGCTCGATGTGCGAGGCGATCTCCGCGGTCTGCTGTTGCGCCACCCATGTGGCCGGGTAGAGGCGCTTGCGGGAGCGGGCGGCCACGAAGAACATCACCGGCAGGTGCGCGATTACCAACAGTCCCACGGGCGGGGACATGAACAGCAGAATTCCGCAGATCAGTACCACTTCCAGCAACCCGGTCAAGATGATGGGCAGCGTGGCCACCATCGATTGCACCTGACCCAGATCGGAAATAGTGCGAGAGACCACTTGTCCCGTGCGCAAGCGGGCCGATTGGGCTGCATCAATGGACAACAGCCGGCGCATCACCGCCAGGCGCAGGGAATGCTGCACGTGCACGGATAGCGTGCCGGAGAGAAAACGCCTGGAGCCATGAATCGCAAAACGCGCCGTTGCTGCGGCGAGCAGACCGGCGATGGCACCACTGTGGCCATCAATCGCGGCTCCCGCAAACAACGGCGCGAGTACAGCAACCCCCGGCACCAGCACGCTACATATCAGTACTCCCGCGAGGAGCCAGGAATGCTGACGAATGTAGAAGAATAATGTGCTGGTCACAGGAGAAAGGGCAGGTTCCTACTTGTTAGCGGAACCGGCTTGAGAATCCTTGAATGCAACCATCAGGCTGTTGACCTGCTGGATCATCGCATCGGCGATCTTGCGGTTGGCCTTGGCGCCGAGCACGGCACCCAGACCGAACGGCAGGATCTTGGCGACCATCGCGCCACCGAAGCGGCGTCGCATCTGCTTGAACGCGATGCGGCCCAGGGAAGAGTTCACGACCTTGAGATCCCGGCCGGAAGCATTCTTCAGACCACGCAGAGACTTGATGGAGCCCAGCGCGCCGTCCTGGGTAAGGGCCTGCACCAGCTCGTTTCCGGAAGCCCCGGAGACAACCGTGAGCACGATGGTGCGGCGCTTCTCTGGATCAGAGATATCAACGCCGTGGAGCTCGGCGGAGGCCAGCGCGTACAGGCCACACGCCTCCAGCAGAACTGCGGACTCACCGGCGATTCCACCGAGGGAGAGCAAAGTACCGATTCCGGGCATCGCAGCGAGACCGCCGGTTCCCAGGCCGGTGCCGGTAGCCAGGTTTTTGAAGTGAGCGTCCAGTACGCGCTGCTTTTCTTCCACAGACTTGCCAGCGTGTTTAGCTTCTACCTTTTGCACGTAAGCGTGCACCGCTGGCTGCTGCACGGATGCCGCGCGGTCCACGCCCTTAAAGAAGCGCCCAGCGATGGGGCCACTGGGGTATTCCTTGTTATCTAGGGGATTGGCCGGCTGCTGTGGCTCGGCGTTCTTATCCTTCTTCTTGTTAAAAAAGAGTCCCATTGTCTTTTCCCTTTCTTCTTTTTCACTTGTCCTGCACTGGAGAGTAAGAGTAATGGAATTTTCCCCAGCTCGTGGCAATGGTCCATTGGCTGCGAAGTTTGACCTCGAGTCCTATTATCGAGCGTCATGACAGCCACCGACCAGCCCGAGGAGCCGCAGGGCTCATTTATCGACGCCACCCTGGCCGATGGAACACTGCGCGGGTTGGTTGTCGATGGCGTGCGTACGTGGCGGGGAGTTCCCTATGGGGTTGCCGCCAGGTGGAAAGCGCCGCGCCCCGTGCGCTGGGAGGGCGTATGGCCTGCTGATGAGTATGGCCCGGTGGCTCCGCAGACCACATACACGCTCAAGGATGAAGTGGTCGGCGAAGAAGACTGCCTGAATCTGGATGTGGTTCGCCCGGATACCGAGGAGACGCTGCCGGTGGTGGTTTATCTGCATGGGGGCGGATTTTTCGCAGGTGCCAGCCACACCGCGGTGCTGCGGGGCTTCAACTTCTCCCGGCAGGTCAATGCCGTGTACGTAGCAGTGAATTTCCGGCTTGGTGTGTTCGGTTACCTGGATATGAGCTCGCTGGGAATCCCCGGCAGCGAGGATTACGAGCCCAACCCCGCGCTGAAGGATCAGTTGCTGGCACTGCGATGGGTGCAGGAAAACATCGCTGCCTTCGGTGGTGATCCCGCTCGGGTGACGCTGATGGGAGAATCCGCTGGCGGCTCTGCAATCGGCGCGCTACTCGCCACCCCGAGCGCGCAGGGGTTGTTTCACCGCGTGATTCTGCAATCCGCCCCGGTGCTGACCGTGCATGGCCCGGAGCAGTCCAAGACCTGGTCGCGGAAATTGGTGCAGTATGCGGGACTGACCCCGCGCACGGTTTCCGTGCGGGATTTAGAGAGTATGTCCGCGGGGGATTTGGTGCGCGCCGGGCAGCAGATGCTGTGGCGCGGGCGAGGCTTGTGGGAACTCAACTCGTGTTTCGGAAACACCGTTGATGGGCGCACCATGCCCGAGCACCCTCTAACCGCCTTTGAGAACGCTCACCAGCATCAGGTGCCGATGTTGATTGGCACCAATGATGATGAACTCAGCGCCACGCAGGTGTTGTTCTTCACCAAGGGCAAGCGGGCGCAGGCGGTGCGCACCATGCTGGAGGCCCATGACCCAGAGCTGGCCTCGCAGCTGGCCGAGGCTTATGGGGACGTGGGTAAGCGGCAGGCGTTTGCCAACCTTCTTTCGGACGCCGTGTTTTGGGCGCAGTCAGTTCGTCTGGCAGACCTGCAGGCGCGCTCCGGCAACGAGGTGTGGATGTATCGCTTTGATTACGCGCCCGCGCTGCTGCGCCGGCTGGGGGTTGGGGCGATGCACTCGATGGAGCTATCCGCCCTGTTCGGTGATGCCAGCGCGTCCAAGGCGCGCGTGCTCTTGGGCTCGGACATGGACCAGGTGACAGCAGAAATGCAGGGAGCGTGGGCCCGATTCATCTGGGGAGAAAACCCAGGTTGGGAACGTTATACCGAGGCCACGCGAGCCACGCGGATTATCGAGAGAGATTCCCGCACTGAGTACGATCCGCGCCGGGCTCACCGCGAAGCGTGGGAGAGTTTTCGGATGCATGGGTGGATGGGTGAAGCGGAAGGAATCCCTTTGCCACGGCCCGGACGGTAGCCGGGTAGCCCGAGGAGGGTTAACATGAGTGCGAGCGTCGGTGCTTGCCGGGGTGACTGTCACAGACAAACGGGGAAACTCGTGGGAAGGAACCTGTTGTGGGTTTCTATGAAGACATTGCTGAAGCCTTAGATTCCGAGGACATCGAATCGAGGATCGCTGAAGATACTCTGTTCGTACCCATTGCTCCGGAGCTGGAGATTCAGTTCTCACTGATCCAAGGCGTGGGAGCTGCCGAATCTATCCAGGCCGCGAATGTATTCGTGGCGATGGCTGATGTTTCCGACGAGGATGAGCAGTTTGATGCGGCCCTCGTCGGAGTGGTGTTTTCTGTGGAAGCCGCTGTCCGCGAAGTGGCCAAGTACATGGCCATGGATCAGGTCATCAGCGTGCTCAATGAACTGCTTGAGGGCGACGATGAGCGCCTGGACGAGCTGGAGTTTGAGCAGGACCCTTACGAGCCTTTCGTGGTGTACGCCTCCGTGGGCGAGGATTCAGTGCTGATCGTGGAGCTCAGCTCCGAAGGTGCGGCACCGACCGGAAACGTGAGCTTTGTGACCTATGGCGATGACTTCGACGAATTGCTGGAGCAAGCCACTGAAGAACTCATCGAAGATGATGAGGATGTGACCGAGAGCGAGAAGCAGGAGATTTTCCGCTCCGCGGTTGCCGATGTGGGGGAGCAGACCCGCGAAGTACTGGAACTGGGAACCTTCGAAGACTTCGAAGCAATGTTTGATGCCCTGGCCGTGGCAGCGCAGCAGGCATACGACTGGGAAGAGATGCTGGTTCCCCTGGATGATCGCTACGAGTTTGATCTCGGAGACGATGAAGATGACGACGACGATGAAGAGGATTTCTTCCCCGAGGATGCAGATGCAGACCTCGATGGTGAAGACCTCATGGACTTCGACGAGGACGACGAGTAATTAACTCCTCCCTAGCGGCCGCTTGAGATCACTCTCAGGCGGCCGTTGTCTTTTCCCGGACGGCGGGGCGTTGAAGATCTTGCTCCGTCACCAGACAATTCCACGTCCACGTGAGTTTTTCTGGATCATGCTCCTGCTGCATCCAGCTCTCACCCGTGACAGTGCGGAAAAGTGAGTGGATCTCGGCGGAAACGCTGGGCACACTCCCGCCCAGGGAATCCTCATCCACCATTGCGCTGAGGGTGACGAGGAACAGCGCTTCCTGCTCGGGCGCGGGAGAGCCGGTGATCTTCTCCCACATCACGGTGGAGATGCGGTGCTTTGAAGCAAACACCAACGCTTCCGCGGACTTGAGATGCACGGATATGGACGGCGCGCGCCAACCGGGACTGATGCGAATTCGACTGCGGGGATGCCGGAGAACGGTCTTGAGCTGCTCGCCCAATTTCATGGTGTGAGCAGTGGGGATGAGGTGAGATAGCGGGAACCCGCTGTGGGCAGTGGCTGGGCGGCGGAGGGGCAGCATGGACGGTTCTCCTTGCGGGTGTTTGTGGGGAGTGTGAGTTGGGTGTTCGCGGTGTTCGTTTGCTTGACGAGTGTCAGAGTAGGAGAGGAGCGGGACAGACGATGGTGGCGTCGAATAAATAATAGAACAAACGTTCTAAAATTGCTAGGCCTGTTGCCCGCTACCGCTCCGGCGGGTGGGCAATTAGCATGGGGAGGAATCTGTAGATTTTCCCGGAGATGTTTAGCGAGGCGGACAACAACATGAGTGATGTGGCGATCATCGGCGGCGGCCTCCCAGGTCTGGCGGCCGCACGCACCCTGCGCAATGCGGGTGTGCGGTGCACGCTGTTTGAGGCGTCGTCCCAGCTGGGAGGCCGCGCGCGTTCTGAGCACTTCGGCGATATCACCGTGGATCATGGCTTTCAGCTGCTCAACTCCTGGTACCCCTCGCTCAAGGAGCTGTTGAGCAGCGGCGAATATGCGGCCCTGAATCAACGGGCGTTCCGGGCGGGAATCCAAACCTGCACCGAGGAAACCCGCGCTTTCGTGGGAGACCCCGTGCGTACCCCGCGGATCTTGCGCGATCTGATGTCCAAGAGTGGGCGCTCCGCCTTCAGCCTGCGCGACCTCATGGGACTGCGTAAGTGGTTGGGTACGGAGCTGACCCATCGTTCCTCGCTGGAGCTGCGCACCATCAGTAAGAATCGACGCAAGCGCGATGCATTCGTGCGAGATGCCCTCAATGACTCCGGGGTGAACCGGCGGATGCGCACGGCCGTGGCCAATCCGGCTATGCGAGCATTCATGCTGGATACGGACGGGGAGACCTCCACGATCATCGCCAAGTGGGTCTTCGGCACGTTCCTGCGGGGAGCGCCCACCGTGCCTGCTGAGGGAATGGGTGACGTGGCGAACCTGCTGGGCCGCAATACCGGGGTGATCACGGAAACCAATGCCAAGGTCACCGGCATTCGCGTGCAGGAACCGAGCGCTCACCAGGCAGGAACAGTGCGCGTGGAGCTAGGAGAGCAGGGGCGGGTGGAAAATTTCCGCTACGTGATTCTCGCCGTGCCACAAAATGTGGAGGCTGAACTGCTGGGACGTTCTCTGCTGCCAACGCGCGGGATGGAAACTTTCTGGTTTGTCTCCGATGAACCCGTGGGGGATAGCCCGGTGATCACCGTGGATGGCTCGGGCAAAAGCCCCGTGGCCAGCATCGCTGAGCTCACGGCAGTGGCTCCCTCCTATGCGCCGGGGCGTCACCTGGTGCAGGGCAGCGTGGCCTTCGGTGGTAGCTCCCGCGCGCTGCGCGCCGACCAGATCCCCAACGAAACAGAGATGCGCCGACACATGGGCGCGCTGTTGGGCGTGGATCCTGCCGGCTGGGAGTTGGTGACCCGCCACCACATTCCGAACGCTTTCCCCACCTTCACCCCGGCGATGGCCGCCCAGGCAGCGAACGAAGATCTCCTCATCAAGGGATCGGTGGCGCTGGCGGGAATTCAGCACGCCACCCCGTCCGTGGATGGAGCTTTGCGCAGTGGTCAACGGGCCGCGCAGCGCGTCATCGAGCTCCTCAAAGACTGACAGTGATCTACGACTCATTGCGGGGAGTGCCTTTGTCCTAGATCACTCCGCGCGGAAGGAAAGTGGCTTTTAGCTGCAGCAAAGCGTAGTGTCTCTAAACGATGAGTGATACTGAAAACGTCACCGGCGACGTTAACCAGCCGGTAGAAGACGACAACCAGGTATCTCAGAATAATCTGCACGGTGAGGACAATGGCGATAAGCCATTGGACGTGGTTGATGTGCTCGGGGAAAACCCTGAGGCATCTGCGCCTATCGAAGAGGTAGCGCAGGACACCACGGAGCATGTGAACGCAGGAACATCTGAGAAGGCCGAAGAAGCTAAAGATGTAGAGACTAAGGCAAACGAAGGTCCTCGGTTTGATGACCTCAACCTGCCTGCAGAAGTCTTGGCAGCGGTGAAGAAGGTTGGCTATGAGCAGCCTTCACCAATCCAAGCAGAGACCATTCCCATCTTGATGGATGGAAATGATGTCGTGGGCTTGGCGCAGACCGGTACGGGTAAGACCGCCGCGTTCGCGCTCCCGATCCTCTCCCGGATCGACCGTAAGGCGCGCCACCCACAGGCGCTGGTACTGGCACCAACTCGCGAACTTGCCCTGCAGGTTTCCGAGGCATTCCAGTCCTTCTCTGAGCACCTCGGCGGAATTTCCGTTCTGCCAATCTACGGTGGCCAGGCCTACGGCGTGCAGCTTTCCGGCTTGCGCCGCGGCGCGCACATCGTGGTCGGCACCCCAGGCCGTGTCATCGATCACCTGAAGAAGGGCAGCCTGGACATCTCCAACCTGCGCTTCATGGTGCTGGATGAGGCCGATGAGATGCTGAACATGGGCTTCCAGGAGGATGTGGAACGCATTCTGCAGGACACCCCTGACACCAAGCAGGTGGCACTGTTCTCCGCCACCATGCCAAACGGCATCCGTCGTTTGTCTAAGCAGTACCTGAACAACCCAGTGGAAGTTACCGTCAAGGCTTCCCAGCGCACCTCGGAAAACATCGAGCAGGACTTCCTGATGGTCAACCACCGTCAGAAGCTGGACGCGTTGACCCGCATCCTCGAGGTCACCGAATTCGATGCCATGATCATGTTCGTGCGCACCAAGAACGAGACCGAAGAGTTGGCAGAACGCCTGCGTGCTCGCGGTTTCAACGCTGCAGCCATCAACGGCGATATCGCCCAGGCGCAGCGCGAAAAGACCGTGGATCAGCTCAAGGATGGCCGTTTGGACATCCTGGTGGCTACCGATGTGGCTGCTCGTGGCTTGGACGTGGATCGCATTACCCACGTGTTCAACTACGACATCCCTCATGACACCGAGTCTTACGTGCACCGCATTGGTCGTACCGGCCGTGCAGGTCGTACCGGCCGTGCCATCCTCTTCGTGACCCCTCGTGAACGACGCCTGCTCAAGGCTATCGAGCGGGCCACCAAGTCCCAGCTCAAGGAAATTCAGCTGCCTTCCGTTGACCAGGTCAACGAATCCCGCAAGGAAAAGTTCAACGAACAGTTGACCGAATCCCTGGGTGACACGCAGATCCAGACTTTCCGCGAACTGGTCAAGGGCTACGCCGAGTCCAATGAAGTCTCCATGGAAGATATCGCCGCCGCGCTTGCAGTTCAGCTGCAGGCTGGTGAGAACTTCCTCATGAAGGAGCCACCAAAGGACGAGCGTCCAGCTCGCCGCCGCGAAGATGATCGCTATGGCGATGACCGTCGCAGCGGTGGCGGCTCGGCACGCGACTTCAAGGAACGCTTCAACCGCGAAGCTCCTAAGGTTGCGGATCGCAATGGCAAGGAACTTGCTGTTTACCGCCTGAGCGTGGGACACCGTCAGCGCGTGCGTCCGGGTGCCATCGTTGGCGCTCTGGCCAACGAGGGTGGACTGAACTCTCGCGACTTCGGCCGGATCAGCATCTTTGCTGAGCACTCCTTGGTTGAGTTGCCTGCGGATCTTCCAGAAGACGTGTTCCGTCAGCTGGATGACACCCGCGTGTCCGGTCAGCTGATCAACATCGAGCCAGACCCAGGCGCTCCTAATGGTCGCCCAGGCAGCCAGGATCGTGGAGATCGCCGTGGCGGAGACCGCGGTGGAGACCGTGGACCACGTCGCGGAGGTCGCGATGATGACCGCCGTGGAGGCGACCGCGGTGGAGACCGTGGCGGTTTCCGCGGTGGCCGTTCCAACGATCGCAGCGACGGCGGATTCCGCGGACGTGATAGCGACGGCGGAAGCCGTGGCGGCAGGTTCAACGATCGCGATGACCGTGGTGGAAGCCGCGGAGGTCGCTCTAACGATCGCAGCGAAGGCGGATTCCGCGGACGCGGACGAGGTAACTGGGAGCGCTAAGCCCCACTGACTCGCTTGATCATTCGCGCGAAGTAAAAGCCCCGCTCAAGGAAATCCTTGAGCGGGGCTTTTCGCTGTGGAAAAGAACCGGAGGTTTAGAGGAACATCAGGATGGCGATGATGATCCAGAGAAGGTTGAAGATTCCGCCGAACATTGCTGCCTGACCGGGAAGCTTGGACACATCAGCGTCCTTGAGCTGAGCGGTTTCCTTTTCGCTGGCGGGAGCATCAGCAGGGCTGAGGCTGTTGGTGGCAACCAGGGCGCGACGCTGGCGAGGAATCACCAGGAAGATGAGCAAGCCCCACGCAATGACTGCGAGCAGCAAGGACGCGTGGTAGCGGCCTTCCTTCAGCGCACCATCCACGGTGAGCATGGCCACGAGTCCCAAAGCGGGAACCAGCAGGGACGCCAAACCGTAGATACGGGTGACCTTGTGCAGCAGGCGCAGGGTCCCAGGGGCTTCTTCGCCGGCGGTGACCTTTCGCATCTGTGGCGCGAACATGGAAGTGGAGACCATCACGGGTCCGATGAGCATGATGGCTGCAAGGATATGCAGGGCAATTACTAAAGTCGTCATGCACACACTTTCTCATTGTTTGGAGAAAATGTCAGATCCATAAGTACTAGCTGTGAAGAAAAGCTTTACAGCTGACAGACTTCCCGCGCTGTTGCGGCATCTGCCCGGCTAATAGCCAGACCATAATGAACGGCGACCTGGAGAAAGCGGGAGACATAATGGCATTGCCCACGCGCATCCGGTGGTAGCCATTGCCCGGGGGTGCTATCCGACTTTTCCTGGTTGAGTGCTTCCGCCGTGGCCGCCAGATTCCGCGCGTAATCATTGGCGAACTGCCTACGCTGAAGGGGTTCCCAGTTCCACGCACCCATATCCCACGCGGCAGCTAGCGGATAGATGTGATCGATCTCGATGGCGGTCACCGCCTCCGTGGCACCGGTGTATTCATCGCTGGCCACTGTGGGTTTTGGTTGTGCGGGCTCAGACTGCGTGAGTTCAGCAGCTGCGCGGCGCAAGACGATCTCGCGCGTGTCCAAGTACTCGCCTTCAGCCGTGACCTGGCTGGCCCACCCGTTGCCAAACTGGTCCCGGGAATAGCCCAGGATCCGCGGCCGGAAGTCCACTACCTGCAGTTGGGGGAGGGTGGAGGAGACAGAGGTGGCGTCGGCAGAAAAGGAAGAGGAAGGCCACGCGGGCAGTAAGGAGGGTGCGCGGACTGCAACCACGGACAACATGGCAAAGAAAAGGGCATAACAAAAGGCCCACCGGCGATGGAATCTTAAGTTGAGTCTGAGCACAAAAGCATCAGACTCCGCCGGGGGCCTAGAAGTTCACGCGAGGATTAGTGAGCAGCGTTCCTCACGACGCTGGACTGAGCTGCGTCCTCGAAATCAACCTCGGGGTTGGACTTGGTGGTGCGGGAGAGGGCAATGGCCTTATCGAAGGTATCCAGGACCTCCTGGGAAGGCGTCTTGGTGGCGTAGGTGACAACCACCATGGCCAACACGCTGGCTGCCACACCGGGGATCATTTCGTAGAGGCCGAATGGCTTCTCGATGATTCCGAACGAGGCCAGGCCACCCCAGAGGAAGGTCACCACGGCACCGGCGATGATGCTGGCGATGGCACCTGGGGCGTTGAGTCGGCGCCAGTACAGAGCGCCCAAGACCACTGGGCCAAAGGAGGCACCGAAACCGGCCCACGCGAATTCCACCAGCTTCAAGATGGCGGAGGTGGAATCCAGTGCGATCAGACCAGCCAGGACGGCCACAACGATCACGGAGATGCGGGAGAGCAGCTTCAGGGACTTATCGGAAGCGTTCTTGTTGATGAGCCCCTTGTAGATGTCCTCGATCAGCGCGGAGGAGACCACCAGCAGCTGGGAGGACACGGTGGACATGATGGCTGCCAGCACCGCGGTCAGCACCAAACCGGCGAGCAGTGGGTGGAAGAGGATGCGGCCCATGTCCAGGAAGATGGTCTCAAAGTTTTCCTGGTCAGAAATGGCGATGGATGGATCCATGCCGAAGAACGCCGGGCCGATGATGGCCACGAAGATCGCGCCGAGCAGGCAGAGGAACATCCAGCTCACGCCGTAGGCCATGCCGGCCTTCGCATCGGAAGGGGAGCGCAGAGCCATGAAGCGAACAATGATGTGTGGCTGGCCGAAGTAACCCAAACCCCATGCGAGGTTGGAGATGATGGCCACAAAACCCACGCCGGTGAACAGGGAGAACCAGTTCTCGTTGGGCGCGATGGTCTCCAGGCCGTAAGCGTGCTCGGTCTGGTACGTCCAGATAGCGCTGGGGTCATCCATGGTGACCAGAGCCACCACGGGCACGGCCAGCAGAGCCAGGAACATGATCAGGCCCTGCACGGTATCCGTGTAGGACACCGCCAGGAAGCCACCGATGAAGGTGTAGATCACGGTGACCGCGGCGATGATCACCAGGCCGACCAAGTAATCGCCCTGGAAGGTGGACTGGAAGTACTTGCCGCCGGCGACCATGCCGGAAGAGACGTAGAACGTGAAGAACACCAAAATAACCAGGCCAGCGACCACGCGCAGCACGCGGGAGGTGTCATGGAAGCGGTTCTCCAGGAAGGAGGGCAGTGTGATGGAGTTGTTCGCCACCTCCGTGTAGGAGCGCAGGCGAGGAGCGGTGATCTGCCAGTTCACGGCAGCGCCGATCAGGAGTCCGATGGCCATCCACAGCTCGGAGAAGCCGGAGACGTAGATCGCGGCAGGCAGACCCATGAGCAGCCAGCCGGACATGTCCGAGGCGCCCGCGGAGAGAGCGGCCGGGAAAGGGTGCAGCTTGCGGCCGCCGAGCATGAAGTCTTCATACTCATCTGTTTCCCTAAATGAATACAACCCGATGAGAACCATGGCGATGAGGTAAATCACCATGGCGATCACGAACCAAGTGAGTTCGGACAAGGGGAATCACTCCTTTGTGGCGTGAATCGTGCAGCAGCTTAAAAAACTTCTGTGAAGCTCCCAGCTAACTCCAATGAATACTGATCTCACCACCGTAGCCAAAACAATCCCTTGTCTCAGCTACATGGTAAAACCAGTGCATGGATTTCCAATCGCGGTTGCACGCCCTGTTGCCCTCTGAGGGCGGGTTGCACCTGTGGGTGGAAAAGGTGGATGGCCGGGTGGTGGTCACTGATTCCGCTGTGCTGGGGGAAGAGGATCTGCCCGCAGAATTATTGCGATTGGTGCAGGCCAGGCCATTGCGACAGCGCGGAAGTGTATGGCTGGCTACACCCAAAGGCAAACTCAAGCGCGTTCCCGTGCCTGCGGTGGCGTACACGCCGGAGCAGTCCCTGAAAGTGCTGCATGAGATATCTCAGTGGGCACAGAAAGCACGGGATAATTCTGCCTCCCGTGAGGATCAGCCGGGCGTGGCGAACCCGGATGCGCTGGGCGCGGAGGTGTATTTCCTTCTAGATCTATACCGTTGCGCGTTGGATATTGTCCGCGCCGGCCGTGTGATGCTGCGGATGGATCGCGTGGACAACGAGTGGTACCCGCGCTGGATGCCCTCCACTGCCGGTTCCCACCACGCTGTGTTGCAGCAATTGCGCGATGCCACCCCGGAGGTGCTGAGCCGCAACGGTGGTGAGGACGTGGTGGGCCAGTGGGTAGATGAAATGGTGCACTGGATGAGCATCCGCATCTTCCAGGACACCCTGGGCAGCACCGATGAGATCAACACTCCCTTCATGAATTCTGTCCTGGCGGGCCAGCCTGCGCGGCGGGTCTCTGCGGATACGGTCTCCCAACTCAACCGTTGGCGCACCTCGGCCGCCGATGCCGCCAGCCAGGTGGTCTTGGTTCTTTCTTCTCCTTCCGACGCCACCACTGCCGGCCACAGCGCAGATACCGGGATCGGGGACATCCCTCTGGAGGACATCCGCTGGCGGTTGGATATCGGGATGAGCGTCAACGATGGGCCCACCGAAGTGCTGGTTCCCGCAGAAATGACAGACGCGCAATCCGCGAGACTGTACAGAGCCTTGGCGCACATGCGGGCCACGTGGCGGCCCTTGGCTGCGATGTTGGCTCCCGTGGAGCAGTGGTTCACCACGGGTGTGTGGCAACCGCAGTTTCCCGGGGTGGAGAGTAGCGCGCAGGACCGTCGGATGTCGCTGGCCTTGGGTATCGATGAGGTGGAGATGCTGCTCTCCGAGGGCGTGCGCAGCCTGCGCGGGGCAGGCGTGCAGGTGATGGTGCCCAGGGGATGGACGCGCGCGGTACCGCAGGTGAAAGTGGCGGTGAACCCGGTGGGAGCAGGCCAGGGCTCCGGCAAGCTCGGACTGGATCAGCTGGTGAACTTTGAGTGGGACATCTCAGTTGAGGGGGAAAGCCTCGATGAGAACGCTCGCCGGGAGCTGGTGCAGTCCGCCAGCAGCATCGTGGCAGTCAATGGTCGATTCATGTACCTGGATTCCAGCTCGCTGCACCGGGCCAGGGGATGGCTGCATGCCATCAAGAAAAAGGACGAGATTGATCCGCTGGATGAGGACCTAGATGAAGATCTGCAGGTGAGTCTGCGGGACATCATGGAGGCGGATGCGCTGGCGTCGGAATACCATGAAACCAGCGGTGACCACCACTTTCGCATCGAGGCAAACGGGTGGATGGAACGGTTGCTCTCCGATGAGCCGGTGAGCCCGCCGCAGCCGGTGACGGTACCGGATTCGGTGCGCACTTCGCTGCGGGACCATCAGGTGCGCGGAGTGAGTTGGCTGGCGTGGATGAGCGAGCATCACCTAGGGGCGATCCTGGCTGATGACATGGGCCTGGGCAAGACACTGCAGGTCCTGGCGTTGCTGGCGTGGGAGAAATCCCAGGCGGAGCACGCGCAGGTGGATCCGGTGCTGGTGATCGCTCCCACCAGCGTGTTGGACGCGTGGAAGCGTGAGGTGCAGCGGCACACCCCGGAGCTGACGGTGCTGGTGGATCACGGCGCGGCCAAGGTCACGGATGAGAAGTTTGCGCAGAAGGCTGCGGGTTATGACATTGTGGTGACCTCCTACGGCACCGTTTCCCGCAATCCCGAGCGCTATCAGCAGGTGCAGTGGCACCGGGTGGTGGCCGATGAAGCGCAGAACATCAAGAATCCCGGAACCAAGCAATCCCGCGCGGTGCGGAGTTTGCCCGCAGGTCACCGGATTGCGCTGACGGGCACACCGGTGGAGAACCGGCTGAGCGATCTTTATGCGCTCATGGATTTTGCCAACCCCGGGATTCTGGGCAGCCCGGCGGCTTTTCAGAATCGCCTGGCCATCCCCGTGGAGCGCTATGGGGATGAGACCGCGCGGGAGCGTTTGCAGCGCGTGGTGCAGCCGTTTGTGCTGCGCAGGTTGAAGTCCGATGAAGGCATGGGGCTGAACCTGCCGGAAAAGCGCGATGAGGTGGAGCTCATCCCGTTGACCAGCGAACAGGCTGCGCTCTACCAGGCGTTTACCGAAAGCATGGAGGAGAAGCTGCGCAACCGGGAGGAATCACGCAAGGGGATGATCCTGGGTGCCTTGGTGAAGATCAAGCAGATCTGCAATCACCCGGCGCATTTCGCGGGGGATGGCTCGGCGCTGTTGCGCCTGGGGAGGCATCGCTCCAACAAGGTCAAGCGCATGTTTGAGATCATTGATGCCGCCCGCGCCGAAGGCAGAAAAGTGCTGGTGTTCACGCAATTCCCCAGCTTCGGGCGGATGCTGATCCCCGAGATGAGCGCGCGCTATGACACCGAGATCCCCATGCTGCATGGCGGGCTTTCGCGGAGTGCGCGCGCGGAGATGGTGGCGGGATTCCAGAATCCAGAAGGGCCGCCGATCATGCTGCTCTCCGTGCGCGCGGGCGGCACGGGCATCACACTCACGGAGGCCTCAGTGGTAATCCACATTGACCGGTGGTGGAACCCCGCCGTGGAGGATCAGGCAACCGACCGTGCGTACCGGATTGGGCAGGACAAACCCGTGACTGTCTATAAGCTGGTCACCAAGGGCACCTTGGATGAGCGCATCCATGACATCATCGCCGGCAAGCGTGAGCTGGCGGGCGCGGTGGTTGGTGCAGGTGAGGGATGGATCGCCAATTTGGACGACGCCGACCTTCACGAGCTGTGGCAATTGAAATCAGCATCCGAGAATGCAACCGAGGGGGAGTGATGAGTCCACGCAGCGGTGATACCCCTCGCGGGAAGAAGCACCCCACCTGGGGAGATAACGTGGTGGTGGCCGATTTCGGGGCGCGTAGACGCCGGGAATTGGCCGCGGGGCAGACCACTCCGCAAGTGCCCCGCCAAGAGACGGAGACATGGGCCGCGGCCACCCTCATGGAGGCATTGGCTCAACAGGCCGATTCCGGCAGGCTGGCCAGGGGTCGAGAATATTTCCGCGCCGGGAAGATCCTCGGGGTGGAGTTGCAGACCAACGTGATCAGCGGTTTGGTGGCAGGTTCTCAGCTGGAGCCCTTCGATGTGAGCATTCGTTTGCGATCCCTGGGCAAGCGGCAGCTGGCCTTCGTGGAACAAGAGTTGCTGATGGATGCTTCCCACGTGCGCAGCTTGGTGAAGGGCAGCGCGCCGGGCGTGGACGTGGCCGCGATATTGCTGCGCAAGGATCATCTGGCCACCACCACCTGCACGTGTCCGGATCGCAGCACGGCGTGCAAGCACGTGGTGGCGGTGATGTACGCGGTGTCCGCGCAGCTCTCCCGGGATCCGCTGCAGGTTTTGCGCCTGCGCGGGATTGATCCGGTTCCACTGTTGCAACAACTGGGGCATTCCGATGCCTCCAGCGAGCCGCGACCTTTGCGGGCGGTGGAGCCCACGCGTTCTGAAACCGATGATGTGCCGGAAATCGTGGATGCTGCCGCGTTCTGGGGTGAGAATTCAGAGCCGGTTTCTTGGGAGCCTTTTTCCGAAGAATGGGGCATGGAACAGGGCGATACCGAAGCGATGATGGCAGCCCTGCGCACCGTGTCTTGGACTGGCGTGGACCAGCTGTATATCCGCCATGAACTGGAACGATGCTATGAAACCCTCACAGAGATAGACCTGGCGTTCGATAATGTCCCTTGGTCCCGGGATCCCCTGTCCCGGGCTGATGCTAGAAATGGGCACCATGACTGAATTTGAGAACTCGCCAGCGCAGTTCCGCTTTCTCCACACCTCGGATTGGCAGCTGGGCATGCCCGCGAACTTCCTGGAACCCGAGGCGAGGGCTCGTTTCGCAGATGCTCGCCTGGAGGCAGTGGAGCGCTTGTTCGCGCTGGCGCAGGAGCAGCGCTGCGAGGCGATCGTGGTGGCGGGGGATGTCTTCGATAACAACCTCTTGCGCCCCGAGGTTTACCGCCGGGCCATCGACGTGCTGCGCACCAGCCCAGTCCCGGTGTATCTGTTGCCCGGCAACCATGATCCTTTCGACGCCGCCAGCATCTACCGCAAGCCGGAGTTCGCCCAGCTCGCACAAGGTAATTCGCGCGGGGTGAAGGTGGAGGTGTTGCAAGATTTTGCTCCATTAGAGCTGCGGGAGGGCGTGGAGATCGTGGGGGCACCGCTGCTGACCAAGATGCCGAATGAGGACCTGGTTGCAAGAGCTATCCAGGAGTGCGAACAGCGCGATGCTGAAGGGGATGCTGAGGAAGCGAAGAATCGGATCCGGGTGCTGGTGGGGCATGGCAATGTGAGTACGTTCGGGGATGATAATGACCTCAGCACCATCGACGTGGCAGCCGCAGAAGAAGCCTGCGACCGCAGAGTGATTGATTACGTGGCGCTGGGGGATACGCACTCTGCGATGTCCCTGGGTAGTACCGGGCGGGTGTGGTACTCCGGTGCTCCAGAGGTGACAGCCTTCCGTGAACCGCATGGCGGCGGGGAGAACAACTCCGGCAAAGCACTGGTGGTGGATATCCAGGTGAAAGAATCTGGGGTGAACGTGGACGTGGAGGAATTCTCCATTGGCCGCTGGGCTTTTCAGGCCGTGGAGGCGGAGATCAATTCCCGCGCCGAAGCGCAATCCTTCGTGGAGAGCGTGCAGGAGATGGCCAACAAGCGAAATCTCGTGGTGAAATATGCGCTCAAAGGCACGGTCGATTTACACACCGCAGCGTGGCTGGACCAGCAGTTGGAAGAGAGTGCCCTGGGATTTGCCCGACTCTATCCACGCGAGCGGTTGATGGACCTGCATGTGGTTCCGGATCTGGACGAGCTCGCAGAGGCCAATTTCGGCGAAGGTTTTATCGATGCTGCGGCCAAGGAGCTTATGGAGTCCGCGCAAGAAGATAACCGAGCGGCCAGCGACGCACTGCGATTGTTGTACCGGTTGAGCGCTGCGACCCGAAAGGATGCGGTCTAAACGCATGCTGACTCTACATAGCTTGTCCCTGGAACACGTGGCGGGAGTGGATTCCGCCCAACTGCAGCTCTCCGAAAGTGGAGTGACCGTGGTGTACGGCGCCAATGAAGGAGGCAAAACCACCTTGCTCAAGGCATTTGAGGTGCTGCTCAGCGATGTGAAAGTGGCCAGTAGCGCCAAGAGTGTGCAGTGGATGTACCCGAAGCATCTGGATGAATCTCCCACCATTTCCGCGGAGATGACGGTTGGTGATTATCGTCTGCACATTACCAAGACGTACAAGGCACGCGGTGGCCAGGCAGTGCTTAAGGTCAGTGCGCCCGCGGTGGAGAATGAGACGGGGCGTCGAGCAGAAGAAAGACTCCAGGAGATCCTGGCGGAGGGGATGGACACCACGCTCCGAGATGCCCTGACCATCCGCCAAGGTGAGAGCTTGGAGACTTTTGTGGCCGCCGATGTGGAATCGCTGGCCCGCGCGCTCGATGATGCCGAGGAGGTGGAGAGCGGTGCGATGAAGACGTCCTCTGCGACCTCTGACTTGTTAAATCGGGTGCACAAGGAATATCGCCGTTATTTCACCGATGGCGGATCCGTGGCTGGCAAGGGTGAGCTGGGCCAGGCGAAACAGGCGAAGGACGATGCGGAGGATTCTGCGCGTGAAGCGCGCCTGGCGTACGAACAGGCGCAGGCACATATCGTGGCCATCGACCAGTTCACGGAGAGCATCGAGCTGGAAAGGCTCAAGCAGCCGGCGGCTCAGGAGGAGCTGGAAGTCTCGCAGAAAGAGCTGGCTGAAGCTGAGGCGGTAGAAAACAAACTGCAGCAACTGGAGTCCAAGGCGAAGGCAGCGGGAAGTCAGCTGGAGGTTGCGGAATCTCGGCTCGATGCCCGGCAGAAACTGCGAGCTGCGCTGGATGAGAGCGGCACGAAGATGGCGCAGCTTCGCGAAAGTGCCGAGGTTTCGGTTAAGGCGATGGACGCGGAGCACGCCGAGATCCAGGAAAAGGAAGCCCTGCGGGAGCGTAAGTCCGGCGAACTGGATGAATCAGAGGCGTTGATTGAGGTCACGCGCAGCATTGCGGAGGTACACGCAGCAGCCACGGAATCAGTAGCTGCTGAGAAGTTGGCTGACGAGGTTCAGCAGCTCGTGGAGCAGCGCAAAGAGTTGCGGGAAAAACTGGCGAGTAATCCTGCCACACCGCAGACGATGAATGCGTTCCGCGAGGCGCTGACTGGGTTGCGGACGGCGGAGCGTTTCCGCGATGCGATTGCCACTAGCGTGCACATCGCTGGTCCGCAGGGTGCGGAAATTCAAGACAGCGCTGGGGAGAGCTTTGCGCTGGATGAATCCGGTGCATTGATTCGAGTCACTCACGAGCGTTCGCTGACCATGGGAGAGTTCACCGTTACGGTTACTCCCTCCGAGGACCTTTCGCGCAGTGAGCGAGATGTGGAACGAGCGCGTGCCAGCGTGCAGAAGCTCACTAGTGAGTTGGGGCTGGACGAGCCAGAACTTTCGGATGCCGAGGAGCTGGCTGCCAAGAGATCGCAGTTGGAGGATGAGCTCCAGCAGACGAGTACCGCGTTGGCGGCCAAGACCGGAGACAAGGGTGAGGCGGCAATCGCGTCTCGAGTGCAGGAAACTCTTGATGAGCTGCGCGATTCTGTTTCCGAGCTGCGGGAGCTCGCCGATAGTGCCGAATCTATCGACAGTGAGAAAAGCTCGAGCGTGATGGGTGTGGCTCGGGAAATCCTGGCGGTCACCGAGAGCAACGAGGATGAGGAATCCTGGGCGCGCGAGATTACGGAGCTGGAGGTGGATGTTCACACCACCCGCGAGGAGCTTCTCACTTGGAACGCCGAGGTCAAAGCGTTCCTGCGACAGGCTCCGGCCCGTGATGGTGGGATGACAGCAACACAGAAGAAGCACTTCACGCTGCAGGCCGAGCTGGAGCAGGTGGAGATCGCCCACCAATTGAACTCGGAGCGTTTGGAACAGGCCAGGGCTGATAAACCCGACCAGGCATTAGAGGACGAAGTGACGCTCGCCCGGAATGCCAACGAGCAGGCGAACGATGAATGGAGCCGCGGCCGGGAAGAATTCGGCCAGCATTCCATCGAGCTGGCCCGGGAGAAAAATGCCGGAGCCCAGGAGCGGGTGCGGAAGATCGAATCCCGCATCCAGCAGTTCCAGCTTGATCGGGCGCAGCGCGAAGGTCAGCTGGAGAAGGGCTATGGCGCGGCCGCTGAACTGCAGGAAGCCCAAAGCGAGCTGGAGAGATGCACCCTGGCGCTCGAAAGAGTGCAGGCCCAGGCTGACGCCGCGAAGCTGCTGCGGGACACCATCGAAAATGCCCGCGCAGAGCTGCGCGCGAAGTACGAAAAGCCCTTCAAGGAAGCCTTCGAAGGCCTGGCCAGCGCGGTATTCGGCGTGGACACCTCGTTCACCTTCGGCCCAGATCTGCGTATTGAAAAGCGGGTACGGGCAGGTTTGGATCTCGACGCCGATGCCCTTTCCGGCGGCGCCCAAGAACAGATGATGATGCTGGCACGCCTAGCTGTGGCCACGTTGGTGGGCAAGGGAGGCAGCGTTCCGATCTTTATCGACGACGCCCTCGGCTTCTCCGATCCCCACCGGATGAAGAGCATGAATGCGGTGCTGGGACGGCTCGGCCGCGAACATCAAGTGATCGTGTTGACCTGCGATGTTGATCGCTTCGACAGCATCGTCGGGGCAGCTCAGCACTCCATCGAGAGCATCCGGGCGCAGGGATAGAGAGCAGGAGGGCACTGATGGAAGAGTTTAATGGTGAGACCTTTTACACCGTGGAGGAATGTGCGGAATACCTGGGTAAGACCGTGGATGAGGTGCGGGAGTTGATTCGCTCGGGTGAGATGCACGCCTACAAACTCAGGGCGATTCGCTGCCCCTGGATGGTGCAAAAAACGCAGCTTGAATACCAGAAATGGGCAGAGAAGGGAATAATTTCCGAAGAAATTCTCAACGAATACTAGGGGAGTATCAGCGGGAATTTTAGTGGTGCCCTCGAGAGGATTCGAACCTCCGACCCCTGGTACCGGAAACCAGTGCTCTATCCCCTGAGCTACGAGGGCGCGCGCTCGTGATTCTTGGAGAACCAAAGCGAGTACGAGGCAAAAGCATAGCACTGCGCCAGAGACGGTAATAAACCGCCGTGCACTGACTGTCCGGGGTGCTTGCTAGTCTTGCTCTGTGACTCCAGCAGAACTCTCATCACTGATTACCAACGTGGCAAAGCACGTGCTCGAAGCGCAAGGACTGGATGGTGGCGTCGTTGAAAAAACGGCTACCGTTGAGCGCCCCCGTAACCCTGAGCACGGCGATTACGCCACCAACATCGCCATGCAGGTGGCCAAGCGAGCCGGGACGAACCCGCGCCAGCTGGCTACCTGGTTGGCTGAGGCGCTCGGTGAGCAGGATGCCATCGAAGAAGCCTCCGTGGCCGGTCCCGGGTTCCTCAACATCCGCTTGGCCGCAGCGGCACAGGGCAAGATCGTGGCAGACATCCTGGAAGCGGGGGAGAACTTCGGCGCAGGCGAGGAACTGGCTGGTCAGAAGATCAACCTGGAGTTCGTCTCTGCTAACCCCACCGGACCGATCCACCTAGGTGGTACGCGTTGGGCTGCTGTCGGCGATTCCCTCGGCCGGGTACTGGCTACTCGCGGCGCAGCCGTGACGCGCGAATACTACTTCAATGACCACGGCACGCAGATTGACCGCTTCGCCAACTCGCTGATCGCCGCGGCCAAGGGTGAGCCCACCCCGGAGGATGGCTATGGAGGCGATTACATCCATGACATCGCCGGTCAGATCACCGCAGCACACCCCAAGTGGGCTGACCTGCCAGAAGACGGCCTGCGGGAGCTATTCCGCTCCGAAGGCACCGAGCTCATGTTTGCGCACATCAAGCGCACGCTGGCGGAGTTCGGCACGGAATTTGACGTGTACTTCCATGAGAACTCGCTGTTCGAATCCGGCGCGGTGGATAAGGCCATCGCCACGCTGAAGAGCAACGGCAACCTCTACGAATCCGAGGGCGCGTGGTGGTTGCGCTCCTCCGAGTACGGGGATGATAAAGACCGCGTGGTCATCAAGTCCGATGGCAACGCTGCGTACATCGCGGGCGATATCGCCTACATCGTGGACAAGATCGACCGCGATCACAACCTGTGCATCTACATGCTCGGCGCGGACCACCACGGGTACATCGCCCGCCTGCGCGCCGCTGCCGCAGCACTGGGCTATGACCCGAACCAAGTGGAGGTGCTCATCGGCCAGATGGTGAACCTGCGCAAGGATGGTGTCTCCGTGAAGATGTCCAAGCGCGCCGGCACCGTCATCACGCTGGATGACCTGGTGGAAGCCATCGGCGTAGATGCTGCCCGCTACGCCTTGATCCGTTCTTCCGTGGATTCCTCGCTGGATATCGACATGGAACTGTGGAGCTCCCAGACCTCCGATAACCCCGTGTTCTACGTGCAATACGGCCATGCGCGCTTGGCCTCCATCATGCGCAAGGCTGCTGAGCTTGGCGTGACCTCCACCGATCCGGATCTCTCCCTGCTCACCCATGAGCGCGAAGGCGACCTCATCCGCACCCTCGGTGAGTTCCCCAAGGTCGTAGGCACTGCCGCTGAACTGCGCGAACCGCACCGCGTGGCACGCTATGCCGAAGAACTGGCGGGCACGTTCCACCGCTTCTACGATTCGTGCCAGATCCTGCCCAAGGGTGAGGAAGCCACTGGCGAGGACACCGATCCACTGTTCCGCGCGCGCCTGGCGCTGGCCGCGGCCACCAAGCAGACCCTGGCCAACGCGCTGCGCCTGGTGGGCGTATCCGCGCCCGAGAGGATGTAAGCGATGGATATCGATACCGGTCTCCACCCCGTTCCGCTGCGTCGTCGCACGCAGAACACCGCGGAGTTCAACCAGCTCCCGGCCCATGTTTTTCCTGAAAATGCCCAGCGCACCGCCGATGGGGAGATCGAGATTGCCGGCGTAAAGCTCAGCGATCTTGCCCAGCAGCACGGCACCGCCGCATTCATCCTGGATGAGGAAGATTTCCGCAATCGCTGCCGCCGGATTGCCACCGCTTTCGGTGGTGGCGAGCGAGTCCACTACGCCTCCAAGGCTTTCCTCTCCAAGACCGTGTGCAAGTGGATTGCGGAAGAGGGCTTGTCCCTGGATGTCGCCAGTTATGGCGAGCTGCAGGTGGCTCTCCAGGCCGGTTTCCCTGCCGAGCGCATCACCGTGCACGGCAATAATAAGAGCCGCGAGTTCCTCGAGCTGGCTGTTACCGCAGGTGTAGAGCTCATCGTGGTGGATTCTCTGCAGGAAATCAGCACGCTCTCCGAGGTAGCCACCAGCTGTGGCCGCACCCAGGATGTGCTGGTCCGCGTCACGCCCGGTGTGCACGTGGACACGCATGAGTTCATCGCCACCTCGCACGAGGATCAGAAGTTCGGTTTCTCCTTGGCCTCCGGTGCTGCCCGTCGCGCGGCTCTTTCTTGTGCCGACGCCACCTCTGTCTCCCTCCGCGGACTGCACTGCCACGTGGGTTCTCAGGTCTTTGAGGCGGCGGGCTTTGTCCTGGCTGCGGAACGACTGCTGCGCCTGTGGGCGGATCTCCTCAGCGAACTCCCCGGGGAAGAAGCAGACGTGCTGGATGTCTTGGATCTGGGTGGTGGTTATGGCATCGCCTACATGCCTGATCACGAAGCACTTGATGTGGAAGCCGTCGCCGCTGAACTGTTGCAAAAGGTTTCGGATGCGGCCGCCGCGGTGGGGGTTCCGCACCCAGTGGTGAACGTGGAACCCGGACGCGCCATCGCCGGTCCCGCGATGGTCACGCTGTACACGGTGGGCACCGTCAAGGACGTGGAAACTTCCGATCGCGCAGTGCGCCGCTACATCTCCGTAGACGGCGGCATGGCGGACAATATCCGCCCTGCCCTCTACCAGGCGGAATACGACGTGCGCGTGGCCAACCGAGAGCTGGCAGGCCAGTTGGTTCCAGCGCGCGTCGTGGGTTCCCACTGTGAATCCGGCGATGTGTTGGTCAATGACGTACTGGTTCCGGATGACCTGGTTCCCGGAGATCTCCTGGTGATTCCAGCCACGGGCGCTTACTGCTATTCCATGTCCTCGCGCTACAACATGATGCTCCGCCCGCCGGTCATCGTGGTCAAGGAAGGGGAGTCCCGGGTGATGATCCGTCGCGAGACCCTCGAGGATGCCCTGGCACTGGAAGCCTAAACGCGGGTTTTTCCGCAGTCCCCGCCCGCTTCCTGCGGGTGGTGGGGATCACGCTAAACTGTGATCTAGCACAAATTGAGCACTAAAGTTTTACACGCACACGATAAAAACTCGACGGAGAAGAATCATGACTGAAGCTTCGACTTACTCTTTCCGCCCCGGTAGCGGCGCTGGCTCCACCGTGGGAGTGGCCTTGCTGGGCATGGGAACAGTGGGCGCGGAAGTCATGCGCTTGCTGGAGATCCGCGCTGATGAATTCGCCGCGCGTATCGGCGGCCGCCTCGAGGTGCGCGGAGTGGCAGTGGGGGACATCAACAAGCCCCGCCCAGGCGTGGACCCAGAACTGCTCACCGATGATGCCATGAGCCTGGTGAATCGCGATGACATCCAGCTGGTCATCGAGGTCATCGGTGGCATCGATTACCCGCGAGAACTGGTCCTGGCTGCGCTGAACTCCGGTAAGTCCGTGGTCACCGCAAACAAGGCGCTCATCGCGGCACACGCAGATGAGCTCTCCGCGGCTGCCGAGGCATCCGGCGTGGATCTCTTCTTCGAAGCCGCCGTGGCTGCAGCGATCCCACTGGTGGGACCTTTGCGTCGCTCCCTGGCGGGCGACCAGGTCAACGCCGTGATGGGAATCGTCAACGGCACCACCAACTTCATCCTGGACGCGATGTACAGCCGCGGCGCCGGATACGAAGAAATGCTGGCCGAAGCCACCGAGCTGGGTTACGCGGAAGCAGATCCCACCGCAGACGTGGATGGTTTCGACGCAGCCAGCAAGGCGGCGATCCTCGCCTCCATCGCCTTCCACACGCGCGTGTCCAGCGATGACGTGCATACCGAGGGCATCCGCTCCATCACCACGGATGACATCAAGGCGGCCAAGGCTGCGGATTCCACCATCAAGCTGCTGGCCATCTGTGAGCGTTTGCGCGATGAGCAGGGCAAGGAATCCGTCTCGGCCCGCGTTTACCCGGCATTGGTACCGCTGAGCCACCCACTGGCTTCGGTATCTGAATCTTTCAATGCAGTGTTCGTGGAGGCAGAGTCCGCGGGCGGACTCATGTTCTACGGCAATGGTGCCGGTGGCGGCCCCACTGCCTCGGCTGTTCTAGGAGATGTGGTGGCAGTGGCTCGTAACATCGTGCTCGGTGGCCGTGGCCCCGGTGAATCTACCTATGCAGAGCTTCCCATCGCGGATTTCGGAGACATCGAAACCCGCTACCACGTGGACATGGAAGTGGTGGACCGCGTGGGCGTGCTCGCAGAAGTGGCCAACGCATTCTCCGAGCACGGTGTGTCCCTGAAGACCGTGCGTCAGCAGGGTCTGGACAACGGCGCGCGTCTGGTGGTCATCACGCACGTGGCCAAGGAGCGGGACCTGGAAGAGACCGTGAACCGCCTCAAGAGCTTGGACGCGGTGAATTCCGTCCGCTCCGTCATCCGCATGGAAGGCTAATCGGGGCCGCCAGATATGAGTGTAGAAATCCCCATCGGCACGTCCGTTCACGTTAAAGTTCCTGCCTCTTCGGCCAATCTCGGCCCGGGTTTCGATACCCTCGGCCTGGCCGTGAGCCTCTATGACCACGTGTATGTGGAGGTCATTGATTCCGGCTTGGAGGTGGAGGTTTCCGGTGAGGGCGAGAATGATAACCCCCTGGATGAGCGCCACCTCGTGGTGCGCGCCATCCGCGCCGGCTTGAACGCGGCTGACGTCACCGTGCGTGGCTTGCGCGTGCGTTGCCAAAACTCCATCCCGCAATCCCGTGGCCTGGGCTCCTCGGCAGCAGCGGCAGTGGCCGGCGTCATGGCCGCCAACGGCCTGGCCGGGAACACGCTCTCGGAAAGCACCTTGATTCAGCTCGCGTCCACCTTTGAGGGGCATCCGGATAACGCCGCGGCGTCGATCCTGGGAAATGCCGTGGTTTCCTGGACCAATATCTCTGTCGATGGACGCACCGCGCCGCAGTACGAGGCCGCGCGCGTGGATGTGCACCCGGAGATCAAGGCCACCGCGTTTGTTCCAGATTTCCATGCGTCCACGGAGGCTGTGCGCCGGGTTCTGCCCAGCAACGTCAGCCACCTGGATGCGCGCTTCAATGTCTCGCGCGCTGCCGTGATGTCGGTGGCTTTGCGTGATCGCCCCGATCTGCTGTGGGAGGGCACGCGGGACAAGCTGCACCAGTCGTACCGCGCTGAGGTGCTGCCCGTGTCCGCAGAGTGGGTCAACCGCCTGCGCAACTACGGCTACCCTGCGTTCCTCTCCGGAGCTGGCCCCACGGTCATGGTGCTCTCCACCGAGAAGGTGGCTCAGGACCTGGTGGAAGAAGCCACCAAGCGCGGGATCCGGGTGCTCAACCTGGATATCGCTGAGGCAGTGGAAGTTACTCTCGGCGAGTCCTGATGTACTCCAGCTCGCCCTCGGCGAATGCCTGGCGTAGTTCCTTCTTGTCGTACTTATCCACGGATGTCTTGGCGATCTTCGGCACGAAGGCCCAATAGTCCGGGATCATCCATTTCGGTACGCGTGCGCTGACAGCGCGGAGCAGGTGGAGGGCGGTTTCTTCGCTCGGCTCGTAACCCTTGGTGAGGCGCACCACAGCTAGCGGGCGCTGCCCCCACTTATCATCGGGCACGCCCACCACGGCGGCTTCCACCACCTCTTCGCACTCCATCAGGTAGTTCTCCAGCGCGGGGGAGTAGATCCACTCGCCGCCACTGCGGATGGAATCGGCCTTGCGATCGTGCACCGTGAGGAAGCCATCTTCGTTGACAGTGGCAATATCCCCGGTGCGCAGCCAGCCATCCTCGGTGAAGCGGCTGGGTGCATCCTCCACGGCCTTATCGCGGAATTCCGCGGCGGTTCCGTCGTCCGATTGGGGCGAGTGATAGTAACTACCCGCCACCAAATTTCCGCGAATCTGCAGCTCACCGGCGATGCGGTCATTCGCTGCCAGCACCACGTCATTGGAATCAACCAGGCGGTATTCCATGGACGCGGGGAAGCGACCCTGCGAGTAGCGGTAGCGCGCTCGCGCCTCGCCGCTGAGCCCCGCTGGTGGGTGTGCCACGGTTCCGGCCGCCACGGTTTCTGTCATTCCCCACGTGTGGATCATGTCCACGCCGTAGTTCTCTTCCCAGCCATCGATCAGAGATGGCGGCACCTGCTGCCCGCCGGAGAAGATCTCCTGCAGACTCATGCGCTTGGGAGGGTTTGTCTCGTAATGCACCAGCAGGCTGGTCCACACCGCGGGAGATCCATGCGCCATGCGCGGCATAGATTCCGTGATCACATGTGCCATGTGCGCGGGCGAGGCAGAACGCCCAGTGAAAACCATCGGTGCACCACACATGAACGCGGCCAGCGGAACGCCCCAGCTCAACACGTGATAAATCGGCACCGCACACAGGAATTTCATGCCGTTGCGAATGCCGAAAGCATCAGCGGTGCGCAGGCTCACCGCGTGCAACCACAGCGTGCGGTGGCTGTAAACCACGCCCTTGGGCGCCCCTTCCGTACCGGTGGAATAGCAGATGGCCGCCGGAGCAGTCTCCTCCAACACCGGCCATTCGTAGTTCGTGGGCCGCCCATCCAAGAGCTCCTCATACATGCGTACCTGCGCGTTATGCGGAAGATCGCGGGAGAGCGCCCGCGCCATATCAATGCTTCGTTGATCCGTGCCCGTGAGAATCACAGCCTTGACGGTGGGGCAGTGGCGCAGCATCGGGATCAGCCGCTCGCTGTAGGCGGGATCGCACACGATCACCCGATCCTCCGCGTGATTGATCACGTGAATGAGCTGATCATCCATCAGGTAGCGGTTGAGCGGGTGGAAGATCGCGCCCATCGCGGGCACCGCCAGCATCGCCTCCAGGTGCTCTCCGCAGTTGGAGAGAAACGTGCCCACGCGATCGCCGATCTCAATCCCGTAGACGTCCCGGAGACCAAAGGCCAGCGCACCCGCACGCGCCGCGATCTGCTGAAACGTCAGCACTTCGGGCTCTTGTCCGAAGAAGGTTTCCACTGTTGCGGTGTGGTGCGCCGTGGCTCCGAATTGAAGGATGCGAGCCACAGAGAACGGGATTTCCTGCATGGTGGACTTCATGACTCACTAGGATACCGGTGTGATTATCGGCGAGTTGAAGTGTTAGGATTAACACCATCTTCGCAACCCTCGTTGGGCGAAGCCGTGACCGTGCGTCTTAAAAATCTTTTTGTTCGACGCCACCTCTATCGTCACCCCTCCCTTTTAACCACTGCTGGTTGTAGGGAAATCAATCTGAAGATTTCTACTTATCGTGTTGCCTGAACTGCGGCGATGTTTACTTATTGCACACGCGGCGGGAACGTGAAAGGACTTTCGTGAGCCTGTCCGATATTCTCACCCGGGCTGAAACCGGTGGCCTCGTGTCATTGAAGTTGCCTGAGCTGCGCCAAGTTGCAGCCGCCCAGGGTCTCAAAGGGCTTTCTGGACTGCGCAAGGGGGACTTGATCGCAGCCATTGAAAACGCTGGTGGCCGGCAGAATTCGCAGCCGCAGCAGCAGCCTCAACGCGAGCAGCGTCAGCCGCAGCAAGAGCCTGAACAGCAGCGTGAGCAACAGCAACAACCGGAGCACCGTGAGCAGCGGGCTGAAGAGGGATCTCGCCCGCAGCGTCAGCACAGGCGGGATGCTGAGGAGTCGGCGTCGGAAAAGAATGACGAGGGTCGCCGCGACAACAACGACAATCGCGACAACGACCGTGACAACAACGGCGAGCAGAACAACCGACGGAACCGTCGCAACCGACGTAACCGCGGACGGAATCGCAACCAGCGTGGCGAGCGCAATGATAACCAGCGCAACGATGATCGCAATGACAATCAGCGCAACGACAACCAGCGCAACGATGATCGCAATGACAACCGTTCCGACAACCGTCAGGAAGATCGTCATGAGGAGCGCCAGAACCAGAACCTGACCCCAGTGGCGGGCATTCTGGATTTCGTGGATGCCAACACCGCGTTCATCCGCACCACGGGTTATCACGCGGGCACCACGGATGTGTACGTGCCCATCAACCTGGTGCGTAAGTTCGGCATGCGCCACGGTGATGCCATCGTGGGCAGTATTCGCCCAGGTGGTGGCGATAATCGCAACAACAATAACAACAACAATAACAACAACAATCGCAACAACCGCGGGCGTAACCGGCAGAAGTACACCCCTTTGCACGCGGTGGAGACGGTCAACGGTCTGAGCCCTGCAGAGGCTGCGCAGCGCCCCAACTTCTCCAAGCTCACCCCGCTGTACCCGAACCAGCGTTTGCGTTTGGAAACGGATCCCAAGACCCTCACCACTCGCGTGATTGATCTGGTGATGCCAATCGGTAAGGGTCAGCGCGCGCTGATCGTGTCCCCGCCCAAGGCCGGTAAGACCACGATCATGCAGGACATCGCCAACGCGATCGCCATCAATAACCCCGAGTGCTACCTCATGGTGGTGCTGGTGGATGAACGTCCGGAAGAAGTCACGGACATGCAGCGCAGTGTGAAGGGTGAGGTGATTGCCTCCACCTTCGACCGCCCGCCAGGGGAGCACACTGCCGTGGCAGAGCTGGCCGTGGAGCGTGCAAAGCGCCTGGTGGAGCAGGGTAAGGACGTGGTGCTGCTGCTGGATTCCATCACCCGTCTGGGCCGTGCTTACAACAACTCCTCCCCAGCTTCGGGCCGCATCCTTTCCGGTGGTGTGGACTCGAACGCCCTGTACCCACCCAAGAAGTTCCTGGGTGCAGCGCGAAACATTGAAAACGGTGGCTCGCTGACCATCATCGCCACCGCCATGGTGGAGACCGGTTCTGCCGGTGACACCGTGATCTTCGAGGAGTTCAAGGGCACCGGTAACGCGGAGTTGAAGCTGGATCGCAAGATCTCTGAGCGTCGCGTATTCCCCGCCGTGGACATCAACCCCTCCGGTACCCGCAAGGACGAGCTGCTGCTCGGTCCCGATGAGGCGCGCATCCTGCACAAGCTGCGCCGCATCCTCTCCGCGTTGGATTCCCAGGCAGCCATCGATCTGTTGATCAAGCAGCTGCGCAAGAATAAGACCAACCGCGAATTCATGTTGCAGATCGCTAGCTCCGCACCGCTCGCCGGTGAGGACGAGGACGAGTAGGAGCTGCTGAAAAGCTATGGCTGATACCCCATCAATGGTCGATGACATCCTGTCTGAGTACCAAGGCTTGGAAATGCAGTTGGGTGACCCCGAACTGCACAATGACCCCGCTGCCGCCCGCAAAGTGGGCAAGCGCTTCTCGGAGCTGCAGCCCATCATCCAGACCCATGAGCGCCTGACCCAGGCCAAGGATGACCGCGAGGCCGCCCTGGAAATGGCCAGCGAGGATGCCGAATTCGCGGAAGAGGCCAAGCGCCTGGAGCCGGAAATCGCGCAGCTGGAAGAGCAGCTGGCTGACCTGCTGGCACCTCGTGATCCCCACGATGGCGAAGACATCGTCATGGAGATCAAGTCCGGTGCCGGTGGCGAAGAAGCCGCACTGTTCGCCGGAGAATTGGCGCGCATGTACCAGCGCTACGCTGAGCGCCACGGTTTCAGCACCGAGATTCTGGGCCTCAACGAGACGGATCTGGGTGGCGTGAAGGACATGACCTTGACCATCCGCTCTAAGCAGCCATCACGTGATGGCGCGTGGTCCGAGTTCAAGTTCGAGGGCGGCGTGCACCGCGTGCAGCGCGTTCCTGTGACGGAATCCCAGGGCCGCATTCAAACCTCCGCGGCTGGCGTGCTGGTCTACCCAGAGCCGGATGAGGTGGAAGACGTGCAGATCGATGACAAGGATCTGCGCATCGATGTCTACCGTTCCTCCGGTAAGGGTGGACAGGGCGTGAACACCACTGACTCCGCCGTGCGCATCACCCACCTGCCCACGGGCGTGGTGGTGACGTGTCAGAAGGAGCGTTCCCAGATCCAGAACAAGGCGCGCGCCATGCAGGTGCTCGCGGCTCGTCTGCAGATCATGAAGGAAGAGGAAGTGGCTGCTGAGGCCGCTGAGGGTCGCGCGTCCCAGATCCGCACCATGGATCGCTCCGAGCGCATCCGCACCTACAACTTCCCGGAGTCCCGCGTGTCCGATCACCGCATCGGATACAAGGCGAACAACCTGGATGCGGTGCTGGGCGGAGATCTGGAAGCCCTGTTCGGAGCACTCAAGGATGCCGAGCGCGCCCGACGCCTCGAAACCGAAGAGTAAATGAGCAACACCGTCTCCACCGCCATGCGCCTGGCCGCCCAACAGCTGGCGCAGGCCGGGGTGGAGTCTCCCGCAGCAGAGGCGCGATTGCTGATGAGCTACGCGCTGGCGTCGGAACCAAAGAACGGCCACCCACGCATCCCGGTGAGCTCGACCGATCTCTTCATGCGTGGCCCCGATCCCGCGCCTGAAGCCTTTGTTGGCTGGTTGGAGCGCCGGTTGGAGCGCGTTCCGCTGCAGCACATCGTCGGCTCGGCCAGTTTTGCGGGTTTGGATTTCCTGGCCTCGCCGGCGGGTTTCATCCCGCGCCCCGAGACCGAACTGCTGGTGGAGTGGGCCACGCAGTTTAGCCCCGCCACCGTGGTGGACGTGTGCTCCGGGCCCGGAACCATCGCCCTAGCCTTGGCCTCCCATTTATCGACGCCACCCCTACGCATCATAGGACTCGAAAAAGACCCTGCGGCTGTGCAGCTCGCGCGCGCCAATGAGGCGCAACTCCGAGAGCGGGGCTTCATTGCCGAGTCCGTGGAGATTACTTTCCAGCTCTTTGATGTGCGGGGTCCGGAGCGGATCGCTGAGCTGGGTCTAGCCGCCTGCGCTGATCTGGTGCTGAGCAACCCGCCCTACGTGCCGGAAACCGCACTTGCAGAAGGGCTCATCAGCCCCGAAGTGCAGCAAGATCCGCATCAGGCGGTGTTCGGAGGAGCTGATGGAATGAGCCTGATGGGCCCCCTAACGGACTGCCTCAACCAGCTGACAGCTCCCGGAGCGCGCATCGCCATCGAGCACGATGATGCCACTGGAGCGCAGGTGCGCTCGGTCTTGGAAGCGCGCGGTATGGGGGAGATCACGCAGCACCGGGATCTGGCAGGTCGCGAGAGATTCGTCACGGCTACCCCAAGATCCCGCGCATGACGCTAAAGTAACCACAGCAGATATAGAGCATAAAGAGGTGTGAGAAGAAGATGGCGCAACACGTAGACGCGAGAGATCCGCATGATCGCTCCGCCGCCCTGACCGCCGCGACCAACGCAGTGAAGGGCGGTCGGCTCGTGGTGTTGCCCACGGACACCGTCTACGGCATCGGTTGCGATGCCTTCGATAACCACGCCGTAGAAGCCCTCCTGCGTGCGAAAAACCGTGGACCCGACATGCCCGTTCCCGTGCTGGTGGGCAGCTGGGTGACCGTGCAGGGCTTGGTGCGCGACTACACCTATCACATGCGCCTGCTGGTGGAAGCGTTCTGGCCAGGCGGTCTGTCCGTGGTGGTTCACCAGGCACCGAGCCTGCCGTGGAACCTGGGGGATACCCGGGGCACGGTGATGCTGCGCATGCCGATGCACCCGGTGGCGCTGGAACTGTTGGAGCAGACCGGCCCGATGGCGGTGAGCTCGGCAAATATCTCCGGGCAGCCGCCTGCACTCAACGTGGAACAGGCCAGTGAGCAGCTGGGCAATAACGTGGCTGTTTACCTCGATGGGGGACAAGCCACCATCGGTGAGGCCTCGACCATCGTGGACCTCTCCAGCGGTTCGCCGCGCATTCTGCGCGAAGGCGCTACCTCTGCAGAGAAAATCGCCAAGGTGCTAGGGATGTCTGCCGCGCAGTTGCGAGGACAAATTTAATTCGTGGCTAATTACTCAGACGTGCTCGTCCTGGCTCAATCCGGCGCTGGTGCCGGTGTGCCGCTGCGCGAACTAGCCCTGGTGCTGTTCGTGGGTTGCGCGTCCACATACTTGGCCACGGGTATCGTGCGCAGCATCATGATGCGCTTCGGGCAGGTCAACGTCCCGCGTGATCGCGATGTGCACAAAGTTCCCACCCCGCGGCTCGGCGGGGTGGCGATGTTCACGGGCATGATCCTGGCCATAATCACCGCCAGCCAATTGCCAGCGCTGACCCGTGGGTTCCCACCCATCACCCCGGATATGGCTGCGGTAATAGCCGCCGCATTCATCATCGTGGTGGTGGGTGTGATTGATGATCTCTATGACATCTCCTGGGTGCTCAAACTCGGCGGTCAGCTGGGCGGGGCAGTGGTGATGAGCCTCATGGGCTTGTCCTGGTATTTGGTGAGCTTGCCGATCGGCGGGGGCACCACGCTCATTCTGGATCAAGTCCAGTCCACCATCTTGACTGCATTGCTTACCGTGACCATTGTCAACGCCATGAATTTCGTGGATGGCCTGGACGGACTGGCAGCGGGGCTCGGGGCAATCGCCGCTGGAACCATCCTGATGTATTCCCTCACCATTCTTCATGACCAGGGCGGAACCGTCTCCGCGTACCCGCCGGCGATTATCTCCGCTGTGTTGCTGGGGGTGTGCGTGGGTTTCCTGCCCCACAATTTTTCCCCGGCCAGGATCTTCATGGGGGACTCCGGTTCCATGCTGATCGGGCTGTTGCTTTCCGCGGCGTGTGTCTCCGCTTCAGGCCGCATCAACATGTCCCTGTACGGAACTGCGGACATGTTCGCTCTGCTTTCCCCGATGATCGTGGTGCTGGCGGCGTTGTCCATCCCGCTGCTGGATCTGCTGCTGGCAGTGGTACGACGCCTGGCCGATGGCAAATCACCCTTTGCCCCGGACAAGAAACACCTGCATCACCGGCTGCTGCGCTTGGGCCATACGCAAAAGCGCGTGGTACTGGTGCTGTATTCCTGGGTGGCCGTGGTGGCTTTCGGGGCAGTGGGGGCCACATTCCTCCCGCCCGGACTAACCCTGCTGGTCTTCGGCATCGCGCTGTGCGTGGTGGTGGCCGTGACCGTGGTGCCGCTGTGGTGGCACAAGGTTCGCGATAATCCCAGCTAGGGATATACACTCGATTGCCGTGACTACTGAAGAATCGAACCTTCCCGAACTCAACGATGTTTCCCGCGCGGATGACCACACGTGGCCCATGCGCCGAGCACTGCGCAATAGTGCAGTAGCGCTCACCGTGATTGCCCTGATCTCTCTGGCGCTGTGGGGATGGCAGCGAGACCTCCCGGGAGTGTGGGGAGCACTGCTGGGAGTGGGTATTGCCGGGGGATTCATGCTCATCACCGTGGTGGTCACCATCCTCACCGCTCAGACCACCCCGGCCACCATGATGGCTACCGTGCTGGGTAGCTGGCTGGCCAAGATCGCCGTGGTGTTGATCATCATGCTGGTGATCAAGGACATGACGTTTTATGACCACACCGCCTTTGCCGTCACGGTTTTGGTGAGCTTGGCAGTGCTGTTGGCGGCCGAAACCTGGTCCGTGGTGAAGGCCCAGAACGTTTATATCTAAAAGTTTTCCCAGCGTTTCTGTGTATTTTCGCAGAAAACGTTGTCACCTTCGCGAAAATTGCGGGGGGAAGGCCTGAAAGTCGCTTAGCGACAATGCCTTAGCAACTGATAAGGTTTGTGAGGGCCATCAAGGTGGAGTATGAGCCACCTAGAGAGGCACCTATCGGCATAATTCAAGGGACGAGCGACGGAGTCCCGCTAATGCCGGTATGAATCTCGACTTCAGACCTCCATCGCACTGCCTGAATTATTAATTCGCGCGGCTCTATCACGGGAGAGAACGCTGAGCGTAACAACCTATGCCATGAAGGGCGAATTTCACGCACCTTCATTGGAGCACGAATTCTTCCCGGGGCATGTCAATGGCGATCTATGGTTCAACGACTTTGCGGGCGGAGCTTTTGCTCTTGACCGCATCATGGTGATCCGCATTCTGATGATTCTGCTGTTCGCAGCATTCTTCTTCTTTGCAATGCGGAAGCCGAAGTTGATCCCGAGCGGTGTCCAGAACTTCGCTGAACTGGCGCTGGACTTCGTCCGAATTCACATCGCAGAGGATATTTTGGGAAAGAAGGAAGGGCGCCGTTTCCTTCCGGTCATCACCGCGATCTTCTTCACCGTCCTTGCATCTAACCTGCCAACCATCATTCCTGGCTTGAATATCTCCCCATCTGCACGTATCGGCCTGCCGTTAACGCTGGCCGTTGTTGCATATGTGGTGTTTATTTACGCTGGTGTGAAGCGGCACGGTGCGGGCAAGTTCGTGAAGTCTTCCCTGGTGATCCCAGGATTGCCACCACTGCTGCATTTGCTCGTGGTGCCAATTGAGTTCGTTTCAACATTCATCCTCCGTCCTGTCACGTTGACCATTCGTTTGATGGCCAACATGCTGGCTGGACACCTCATTCTTGTCATGATGTTCGCCGCAACGAACTTCTTCGTGTGGCAGATGAATGGTTGGACTTTGCTGGCTGCCGGACCATTGCTGTTCGGCATCGCATTCTCCTTCTTCGAGATCATGGTTATCTTCCTGCAGGCGTACATCTTCGCCCTGCTGGCTGCCGTGTACATCGAACTGTCACTCCATGCAGACGAGCATTAAACCCCCGGTTAACAAGTCTCTAAGTAGAATATAACTACAGCGACCAGGACCCTCTGGCTTATCAGACCTGGTCGACCTTCAGAAAGGTTTTGGAAAACACATGAACGACATCCTCCTACTCGCACAGGAAACCACCACCACCTTCAAGGGCCTGGGTGCCGTCGGCTACGGTCTGGCAGCAATCGGTCCTGGCATCGGTGTGGGCATGGTTGCAGGTAAGACCGCTGAGTCTATGGCTCGTCAGCCAGAGATGGCCGGTCAGCTGCGTACCACCATGTTCCTGGGTATTGCATTCGCCGAGGCACTGGCCTTGATCGGCTTCGTCGCTGGCTTCATCCTTTAATTTCGCGGCAGCGTTTCTAAACACTCAACCGCAATTACAAGCGAAAGCTAGAGGCTATGACGAATACTTTCTTCCTGGCAGCTGAACACCTGCCGCTGGAGACTGCGCCACACCCGCTTCTCCCACCTCTTTATGACGTCGTCTGGTCCCTCGTTCCATTCTTGATCATCCTGTTCGTTTTCTGGAAGCTGGTTCTTCCTAAATTCCAGGAAGTGCTACATCAGCGCGAAGACCAGATCGAGGGCGGCATTCAGCGCGCTGAGGCCGCACAGGCTGAGGCCAAGGCCGCACTGGAAAAGTACAACTCTCAGCTCGCTGAGGCTCGTACTGAAGCCGCTCAGATTCGTGACGATGCCCGTTCTCAGGGACAGCGCATCATCGCGGACATGAAGGCACAGGCCACTGATGAGTCCAACCGAATCGTGGAATCCGGAAACAAGCAGCTGGAGGCGCAGCGCGCCGCAGTCGTTTCCGATCTGCGCAAGGACATGGGCGAAAACTCCATCTCCCTTGCTGAGCGTCTTCTGGGCGAGCAGCTTTCGGACGATGTGAAGCGTTCGGGCACCATCGATTCCTTCCTCGCCGATCTCGACCGAGTCGGCTCAGCTAGGAAGTGATTGTTATGCACGCAGCGAGCCGAGAGGCACTAGAGCGACTCACCGCAACCTTGGATCAGGGTCTGCAGGAGTCAGCCCACACGGTGGAAATTGGAGCTACTACCGGAACCGAGCTCTTCGACGTTGTCGACGTTCTCGATTCCGACCGTAGTTTGCGCGTCGCACTTGTCGATGCCGCAGCCAAGCCGGAACAGCGTGTTGCTCTGATCAAGGGTCTGCTGGCCGGCAAGGTATCCGACTCCACTGAGGAGATCGTGTCCGCTGCTGTGTCCCAGACCTGGTCTGATACCCGCGATTTCCGCAAGGGATTGGTAGAACTGGGCCGTCGCGCCCTTCTCCGTTCCGCAGAAGCGCAGGGTCAGCTCGATCGTGTGGAAGATGAGCTTTATCAACTCACACGTATCGTTGAGCGCGAACCACAACTGGAACTATTGCTTGCTGATCGGGCCGTGTCTGCGGATGCGCGCCGAGATCTGCTGGCAAAGGTGCTGTACGGCAAGGTCACCGCGGTGACCGAAGCCCTGGCACTACAGACTGTGGGTCGCGTGCAGCTGCGTCCAGTCGAAGACTTGGATGCACTCTGCGATGAGGTTGCCGCACTACGTGGTCGCGAGATTGCTCGCGTCCGCAGTGCTGCACCGCTAGGTGAAGAGCAGCAGTCCCTTCTGGCGGACAAGCTGGAAAAGATTTACGGTCGCAAGATTGCGGTTCACTCCGAGGTTGACTCCAGCCTCCTCGGTGGTGCCGTTATCCGCGTCGGCGATGAAGTGATCGACGGAAGCACCGCAGGTAAGCTGCGGAAGCTGCGTCGCTCACTCGTCTAAGACGAGCCGAAACTGTTACAAGCAAAGCTGGAAGACAACCCGAGAGCAGGAACAACATGGCGGAGCTGACGATCTCCTCCGACGAGATCCGTAGCGCGATTGCGAACTACACCTCGAGCTACTCCCCGGAGGCCTCCCGTGAGGAGGTCGGCGTGGTTACGACGGCAGCAGACGGTATCGCCCAGGTGAGCGGCATGCCTTCTGTGATGGCCAACGAGCTGCTCGAGTTCCCAGGCGGCATCATCGGTGTCGCTCAGAACCTCGATACCGACAAGGTCGGTGTGGTGGTTTTGGGTAACTACGAGTCTCTTAAAGAGGGCGACGAAGTAAAGCGGACCAGCGAGGTTCTATCCATTCCGGTTGGGGATAACTTCCTCGGCCGCGTTATCAACCCATTGGGTAAGCCAATCGATGGACTCGGCGCTATTGAAGCCGATTCCGACCGAGTGCTGGAGCTGCAGGCTCCATCTGTGCTGCAGCGTCAGCCAGTGGAAGAGCCAATGCAGACCGGCATCAAGGCTATCGATGCGATGACCCCAATTGGTCGCGGTCAGCGTCAGCTGATCATTGGCGACCGCAAGACCGGAAAGACTTCGGTCTGCCTGGATACCATCCTGAACCAGCGCGATAACTGGGAAACCGGCGATCCTTCCAAGCAGGTTCGTTGTATCTACGTTGCAATTGGTCAGAAGGGTTCGACCATTGCTTCCATCCGTAAGACCCTGGAAGAAAACGGCGCGCTGGATTACACCACCATCGTGGCCGCCCCTGCATCTGATTCCGCAGGCTTCAAGTGGCTCGCACCATTCGCTGGTGCTGCACTGGGTCAGCAGTGGATGTACGAAGGCAAGCACGTCTTGGTGATCTACGATGATCTGACCAAGCACGCTGAGGCTTACCGTGCCATCTCCCTGCTGCTGCGCCGTCCACCAGGACGCGAAGCTTACCCAGGCGATGTTTTCTACCTGCACTCCCGTCTTCTGGAGCGCGCAGCAAAGCTCTCTGACGATCTCGGCGCCGGTTCTTTGACCGCGTTGCCAATCATCGAGACGAAGGCAAACGATGTGTCTGCCTTCATCCCGACCAACGTGATTTCCATTACCGACGGCCAGGTCTTCCTGGAGTCCGACCTGTTCAACCAGGGCGTTCGTCCGGCAATTAACGTCGGTGTGTCCGTGTCTCGTGTGGGTGGTGCCGCACAGACCAAGGGCATGAAGAAGGTCGCAGGTTCCCTGCGTCTGGACCTGGCTGCTTACCGTGACCTCGAGGCCTTCGCCGCCTTCGCCTCTGACCTGGACTCCGCGTCCAAGGCTCAGCTGGAGCGCGGCAAGCGTCTGGTGGAGCTGCTGAAGCAGACCGAAACCAAGCCACAGTCCGTTGAGGATCAGATGGTCTCCATCTACCTCGCCGGCGAGGGTGAGGTCGACGATGTTCCCGTTGAGGACGTTCGTCGCTTCGAAGCTGAGCTGTGGGAGACTCTGCACGCTAACCACTCCGGTGTGTACGAGCAGATCGACGGCGGTAAGGCACTCAGCGATGAGTCCAAGTCTGAGCTGAAGAGTGCTACGCAGGATCTGAAGCGTTCTTTCCAGACCACCGGCGGCCAGCGAATCGTCAACGAAGCTGAGGCTGATGCCCTCGGTGAAGATGAGGTCAAGAAGTCCCAGATCTCTGTCGCTCGCAAAGTTAAGTAAGCGAAAAGACAGGGATTGTGACCACAATGACCATTAACGGACAAGAAGGGAGGCGATAGCCATGGCTAATCTTCGCGAACTGAGAACACGCATTAAGTCTGTGAACTCAACCAAGAAGATCACGAAAGCCCAGGAGCTGATCGCCACCTCGAGGATCACGAAGGCTCAGGCACGCGTGTCTGAATCCCAGCCGTATGCCGATGAGATCACCCAGGTGATCCAGCGGTTGGCATCCGCCAGTTCCATGCAGAGCAAGATTCTGCAGGAGCCGGAGAATGCTCAGCGCGCGGCTATCCTCGTGATTTCGAGTGACCGTGGCATGTGCGGTGGCTACAACAACAACGTCTTCAAGAAGACCGCTGAGCTCCGCAAGCTATTGCGCGAGCAGGGCAAAGAAGTTGTCTTGTACGTCTCTGGTGGCAAGGGTCTGAGCTACTACAATTTCCGCGATGAGCCACTCGGTGGCGCATGGACCGGATATTCGCAGGATCCTGAATACGCCGCAATCCACGACTTGCGTCACCACCTCATCGACGGCTTCCTCGCCGGATCCGAAGGTACGACCGAATGGCGCGAAGGCGTCCGGGGTACCGAAGGTGAAAGCGTGCAGGGCTTCGATGAAGTGCACATCGTGTACACCGAGTTCGAATCCATGCTGACTCAGCGCGCAGAGGCTCACCGCCTGCTGCCGATTCAGACAGTGGTGGAGGAGGAGAAGCTCCAGCTCGGCGACGATATGGTCTCTGACAAGGCAGATCACATCACCGCTGAGTACGAGTTCGAGCCAGATCCAGACAAGCTGCTGGAGGCATTGTTGCCGCAGTACGTTTCCCGTGGCATTTTCGCAGCCATGTTGGAAGCCGCAGCTTCTGAGTCTGCCGCTCGCCGTACCGCAATGAGCGCAGCAACTGACAACGCGAACGATCTGGTTAAACAGCTCTCTCGCGTGGCCAACCAGGCTCGTCAGGCGCAGATTACCCAGGAAATCACAGAGATCGTCGGTGGTGCTTCGGCACTCGGCGATAGCGGAGAAAGTGACTAAATATGACTACAGCAATTCAGGAGCAGAGCAATGCTGCACCGACTGCTGCGGGCCGCGTCGTCCGAGTGATCGGTCCGGTTGTCGACGTGGAGTTCCCACGCGGCACGCAGCCGGCTCTGTTTAACGCCCTGGAAGTCGAGATTTCTCTCGAAGCAGTGGCGAAGACCATCACACTCGAGGTTGCTCAGCACCTCGGTGACAACCTCGTGCGCGCCGTATCCATGGCTCCTACCGACGGACTCGTCCGCGGTGCGGATGTCAAGGACACCGGCAAGCCAATCTCCGTCCCAGTGGGCGATGTCGTGAAGGGCCACGTGTTCAACGCACTGGGCGACTGCATCGACGAGCCAGGCTTGGGACGCGACGGCGAGCAGTGGAGCATCCACCGCCAGCCACCTGCCTTCGACCAGCTCGAAGGCAAGACCGAAATCCTGGAAACCGGTATTAAGGTCATCGACCTGCTCACCCCATACGTCAAGGGCGGCAAGATCGGCCTCTTCGGCGGTGCAGGTGTGGGTAAGACCGTGCTGATCCAGGAAATGATCACCCGTATTGCTCGCGAGTTCTCCGGAACTTCCGTGTTCGCGGGTGTGGGCGAGCGTACCCGTGAAGGTACGGACCTCTTCCTCGAAATGGAGGAGATGGGCGTGCTGCAAGATACCGCGCTTGTCTTCGGCCAGATGGATGAGCCACCAGGGGTTCGTATGCGCGTGGCTCTGTCCGGTCTGACCATGGCGGAGTACTTCCGCGATGTGCAGGGCCAGGACGTGCTGCTGTTCATCGACAACATCTTCCGCTTCACTCAGGCTGGCTCTGAGGTTTCCACGCTGCTGGGCCGCATGCCTTCCGCAGTGGGTTACCAGCCAACCCTGGCTGACGAGATGGGTGTTCTCCAGGAGCGCATTACCTCCACCAAGGGTAAGTCGATTACCTCTCTGCAGGCCGTTTACGTGCCTGCCGATGACTACACCGACCCAGCCCCAGCCACCACCTTCGCCCACCTGGATGCGACCACGGAGCTTAACCGTGCGATTGCTTCCAAGGGTATTTACCCCGCAGTGGACCCACTGACCTCTACCTCTCGTATCCTCGAGCCAGGTATTGTCGGCGAGCGCCACTACGAGATCGCTCAGCGAGTGATCAACATTCTGCAGAAGAACAAGGAACTGCAGGACATCATCGCCATCCTGGGTATGGATGAGCTGTCTGAGGAAGACAAGGTCACCGTGCAGCGCGCACGTCGTCTCGAGCGCTTCCTCGGCCAGAACTTCTTCGTCGCAGAGAAGTTCACCGGTATCCCAGGCTCTTACGTGCCTCTGAAGGACACCGTTGATGCTTTCGAGCGCATCTGCAACGGCGAGTTCGACCACTACCCAGAGCAGGCCTTCAACGGCCTCGGTGGTCTGGATGACGTTGAAGCTGAGTACAAGAAGCTCAACGAGAAGTAAGGGGAAGTCACATGGCTGAGATTGCCGCTCAATTGGTCGCCGTGGAACGGGCGCTGTGGTCTGGTACCGCCACGTCCATCACCGCGCAAACCACTGAAGGCGAGATCGGCGTGCTTCCCGGTCACGAACCCCTGCTCGGCCAACTGGTCGAGAACGGCGTAGTGGTCATTCGGACCAGCGAGGGTGAAAAGAAGGTGGCGTCGGTAAAGGGAGGATTCCTTTCCGTCGCCCCGGACAAGGTCACCATTTTGGCTGACTCCGCGGTATGGGCCGATGAGGTCGATTCCGCAGACGCTGAATCTCGCGTGCAAGGTGCTGAAAATGAGCACGAAAAGGCACAGGCTGAATCCGAGTTGCGCGCTGTGAAGCGACTTCAAGAAAAGTAGTTTTTTCAAACTGCTGGACTGGCACCCGCCACCGTGGTTCCCGAAAGGGGATCGTGGTGGCGGGTTTTTGCTGCCGCTTTGCAATGGGCGTGCCGAGGCGTAGATTGTTGGTCTATAACTGCTTGGGAGAGGCGGGATTCACCTGTGGATGTCATTCTGGCGATACTTTTCGTGATGGCAGCATTGGTGTGCGCTCTGGGCATGTGGCGATTTTTCACACTCCGCACCAAAGGGTTCCCCGTGGTAGTCAGGCCGGCGTCGAGCAAAGACGGCAGGCATTGGCGCCACGGGGTTCTCGTTTACAGCGGCACGGCAGCTAAGTTCTACAAGCTGCGCAGCGTGCGCCCTGACTGCAACCTCTACTTCACGCGCCTGGGCACGGAGATTCTTGGCCGCCGGGAGATTACCCCGCGTGAGGCTGGGATGCTGGACAAGAATACGCACGTGGTGCGCATCGCCCACCGCGCTCAGGAGTGGGAGATCGCGGTGAACAGTTCGGGGGATACTGCGCTGGTGGCGTGGTTGGAATCCGGCCCTTCTGCGCGTCGCGCCAGCCATTCGGCGTTCAATCGCCCGCGCCCCATTTAGTTCGCGCTATGGTGTAGCAATGCGTTTAGTGATTGCTCGTTGCAGTGTGGATTATGTGGGCCGTTTGGAGGCACATCTGCCGGAGGCGGATCGCCTGATCATGCTCAAGGCAGATGGTTCGGTATCCATCCACGCCGATGACCGCGCGTTCAAACCACTGAACTGGATGACCCCGCCGTGTTCGCTGACGGAACTCACCCATTCTTCGCCCGACGCCACCACGCACCCCGAACTGGACGATGAGCGAGTCCAAGAGCTGTGGATCGTGGAAAACAAGTCCGGGGAGCAGTTGCGCATCCGGATCTATTCGATTCATACCGATACCAGCCACGAGCTGGGGCAGGACCCCGGTTTGATCAAGGACGGGGTGGAGGCGCACCTGCAGGAGCTGCTGGCCGAGCAGATCGAGCTGCTGGGGGAGGGTTATACCCTGGTGAGCCGCGAATACCCCACGCCGATCGGGCCGGTGGATCTGCTCTCCCGCAATTCCGATGGCATGACCGTGGCCGTGGAGATCAAGCGCCGCGGTGGCATCGATGGTGTGGAGCAGTTGACCCGCTATGTGGACCTGCTCAACCGCGATGAGCTGTTGGCTCCCGTGGTGGGGGTCTTCGCCGCCCAGGAGATCAAGCCGCAAGCGCGCACGCTGGCGGAGGACCGCGGGATTCGCTGCGTGACCTTGGACTATGCCGCCATGCGCGGCACCGATGATTCCGAGTTCCGCCTCTTCTAACGCACCTCGTTAGGATGGCGATATGACAACTCCGCAGAATCAACCATCCCCCCGCTTCGTGAGCGGCGCCATCGATTTAGGCGAGTTCTCCAAGCCCAGCACTCCGGAGGCTACCGGCGAGGTGGCCCGCGCCGCCGAGGTGACCCCGGAGACCTTCGAGCAGGATCTGGTGGTCCGCTCCACCCAGGTGCCCGTGATACTGCTGATCGGCACCCCGCGCTCCGAGTCCAGCGAAGCCCTGCGCAATTCACTTTCCCGCCTGGTGCAGATGCCCGAGCAGCCCACCTGGGTCTTCCGCTACGTGGACGTGGACACTAACGCGGAGATCGCCCAGGCACTGCAGGTGCAGGCCGTACCCACCGTGATCGCTCTGGCTGCCGGCCGTCCTCTCACGCAATTTGAGGGCGCGCAGCCGGAAGACCAGATTCAACAATGGATCGACGCCGTCCTGGCCAACACCGAAGGCAAACTCGCTGGGCTTCCCTCTTCGGGAGAGCCCCCGGCCGACCCGCGCATGATGGAGGCGGAGGCGCATCTGGAATCCGGTGATCTGGACGCCGCCATCGCGGCGTACGACGAGATTCTCGCCGCAGAACCCGGCCACACCGAGGCGAAGGCCGCCCGGGCAAATGCACTGCTGTTGCAGCGAGCCCAGGATCCACAGGCCCACGATGCGGACAAGCTGTTGCTGGAAGGGCGCAATGCGGAGGCCTTTGACCTACTGATCGAGGAGATCAAGAACTCCGGTGGGGATGCCCGCGAAGAAGCCAAGAAGCGTCTGTTCGATGTATTCGCCATGTTTGAAGCAGGGGATCCAGACGTGATTGCCGCGCGTACCAAGCTCTCCAGCGCTTTGTTCTAGTTGCGGGGGGCTGCACATTATGACAATCTCTGGTTCATGACCAAAACCAAACGCTTTGGAGTCACCGCTGCGCTCTTCACCGTCCTGTGTTCCAGCAGCCCCGCAGTTGCCAATGCCGATGCCATTGACCGTGCGCTCAATGCTCTTCCCGCTGGTCAGATCAGCTGTGAGCAGGCCCGGAATTACTGGACCAACACCGCTGATTACAACAACAAGGTGGCTCAGGCGCGCGCCCTAGCGCTGGTTGACCCCCGCGGTCCGCAGATCCTGGCCGCTCTTGCTCGTGTCGATGAGGCCGCCAACCGTTGTGGGCTGAAGGCCCCAGCTCCAGCCGCTCCGGCGACGCCTCCCGTAGCGCAGGTCATCAACGTCCCAGTGGTCGGTGCGATTGCAGTGCCAGATCTATTCAAGATGCTGCAGAACTGGCTGGCCGGCTTCGGTATCCGTATCTAGGCGTCGAAAACAAAAATCTGCGCGCTGTGGGCAGGCACCTGCAAGCGGGCGCTCTGCACGAATCCATGTGAACCGTTGGCTTCGGTGGAGAGATCCTGCAGCGCGCGGTCTGCGCCCTCGAAGCGCTCGGCATCGGTGTTGAGAACCTGGCGCCAGGTGCCGGCCTCCGGCAGGCCGATCCGGTAGTTATCCACCGTGGAACCGGAGAAGTTGACCACGCAGGCAAGCCTCTGCGTGCCATCCGCACTGCGGCGGAGGTAGGACAGGACGTTGTTTTCGGCGTCATCGGCAGCGATCCAACGGAAGCCCTCGGGGGAGTGGTCATTGGTTCCCGCGGCGGGCAGTTCGGTGTAGATCTGGTTGAGCTCCGCGGTCAGTTGGCTGATCCCGCGGTGTAGCTCGCCTTCCCATCCCTGCTGGTCATCCCAGTCCACACCGCGCTGCTCGCTCCACTCTTGGCACTGGCCAAATTCCTGGCCCTGGAAGAGCAGCTTCTTGCCGGGGTGGGTCCACATGTAGGCCAGCAGCGTGCGCAGCATGGCTGCCTTGTCCCAGGAGCTACCCGCGGGCATCCGCTCCCACAGGCTGCCCTTGCCGTGGACAACCTCATCGTGACTGATGGGGAGCACGTAGTTCTCGGAGTATGCGTAGACCATGGAGAACGTGATTTCTCCGTGGTGATGGCTGCGATGGGCGGGATCACGCTGGACGTACTCCAGGGTGTCGTGCATCCAACCCATGTTCCACTTCAGGCTGAAGCCCAGGCCGTCCTGGTAGGTCGGGGTGGTCACGCCAGGCCACGAGGTGGATTCCTCAGCGATGGTCAGCACTCCGGGCAGATCGCGGTGCAGGGTGGCGTTCATCTCCTGTAGGAAGGCCACGGCATCCAGGTTCTCGCGGCCACCGTAGATATTTGGCAGCCATTCGCCCTCATTGCGTGAGTAGTCCAGGTAGAGCATGGAGGCCACGGCATCCACGCGGAGACCATCGATGTGGAATTCGTGGCACCAATACAAGGCATTGGCCACCAGGAAGTTGCGCACCTCATTGCGACCGAAGTCGAAGACGTGCGTGCCCCAGTCCGGCTGATCTCCGCGGCGCGGATCCGGGTGCTCGTAGCAGGCCTCTCCGTCGAAGCGGGCCAGCGCCCACGCATCCCGCGGGAAGTGACCAGGCACCCAGTCCATGATTACGCCGATGTGCGCGGCGTGGAGGGCGTCGATTAGAAAACGGAAATCATCCGGGGTGCCCAAGCGGTGGTTCGGGGCATAGTAGCTGGTGACCTGGTATCCCCAGGAGGGTTCGTAGGGGTGCTCGGAGACAGCCATCAATTCCACGTGGGTGAAGCCCTGCTCGGTGACGTACTCAACCAGTTCAACAGCCATGTCGCGGTAGCTCAGGCCCTTGCGCCAGCTGCCCAGGTGCACCTCGTAGACGCTCATGGGAGTGTGGAGGATGTCCTGGAGCTCGCGCTGAGCCAGCCATTCGGCATCATTCCACTGGTAGTCATCCGCGGGAACCACGATGGAGGCGGTGGCCGGTGCGGGTTCCGCCAGGCGAGCCATGGGATCGGCCTTATCCAGCTGCACGCCATCGCCGGTGGTGATGGCGAACTTGTAGTGTGCACCCGGGCGCTGATCGGGGACGAAGAGCTCCCACACACCCGACCCGCCGAGGGAGCGCATGGGGTGCTGGCGAGCATTCCACCCATTGAAATCCGCGATCACGGACACGCCCGCGGCATGGGGTGCCCAGACGGAGAACGCGATGCCATCATCCTGAGCGCGCGCGCCGAGCACTTCCCAGAGCCGCTCGTGGCGACCTTCTCCCATGAGGTGCAGATCCAGCTCACCCACGGTGGGCGCGTAGGAATAGGGATCCTTCACCTCGGCAGTGTGATTGCCCCAGCGCACGCGGTAGAAGTGCTCACCTGCAGCGGCTTCCAGCTGCAGCTCGAAGATGTCATCCCCCACGTCCTGCATGGGGTAACTCTCGCCTCCCACCACTACTGATACTTCGTCCGCGCCGGTCTGCACGGTGCGGAACACGTGACCATGCCGTCCGAGAATCTCGTGCGGCGCGTGGTGCCTGCGCTGCACTAATCGAGCGCGGTCAAAATCATCCAGCAGGTGGGTTTCGGTCATGCTCACCACCCTAGTCCGGATTGATTAGCCTCGCGGGTCGTACTCTTCATCGCGAAAGGCCACGGCAGCGCGGCGAGATTCCGGGACATCCGGCAGACGCAGGATGTGCGCAACCTGGAACTCGGGATCCAGGCGTATGTAGTTCTCCTCGCCCCAGCTGAAGATCTGGTTGGTGGGCAGATCCAGCACCTCGAAGCGCTCGCCCGCGGTGATCCCCAGCGCATCCAGATCCAGCGTGACCGTGCCTTCTTGCACGTTGTGCGGATCCAGGTTCACCACCACCAGCACGGCATTGCCCGTGACGGCATCAATGCGGGAGTACGCGATGATGTGCTCGTTGGTGGTCTCATGCACGTGCAGGTTGCGCTGCTGCTGCAGCGCTGGGTTTGCCTTGCGCCACTTGTTCAGGGAGGTCAGCCACGGAGCCAGGGAGTTCTCCACGGTGAAATCCCGCGGACGCAGCTCAAACTTCTCCGAGTCCAGGTACTCTTCCGAGCCTTCGTGCACCGGCTGGTGCTCGAAGAGCTCATAACCGGAGTAGACACCCCACAGCGGGGACATGGTGGCTGCCAGCGCCGCGCGGATGGCGAACATCGCTGGACCGCCGGTTTGCAGGGATTCGTGCAGGATGTCCGGGGTGTTCACGAAGAGGTTCGGGCGGAACACGTCCGCACCCTCGGCCACATCGGTGGCGAACTCCTCCAGCTCTTCCTTGGTGGTCTTCCACGTGAAGTAGCTGTAGGACTGCGTGAATCCGGCCTTGGCCAGGCCGTACAGGCGAGGAGGGCGGGTGAACGCCTCTGCCAGGAACACCACGTCTGGGTCGGTGCGGTGAATGTCCGCGATCAGCCAATGCCAGAAATTGGTGGGTTTGGTGTGGGGATTATCCACGCGGAAGGTGCGCACACCGCGCTGGATCCACAGGCGCACCACGTCGCGTACCTCGCGGTAGATGCCCTCTGGGTCATTGTCGAAGTTCAGCGGGTAGATGTCCTGGTACTTCTTCGGTGGGTTTTCCGCATACGCGATGGTGCCATCAGGCAGCACGTTGAACCACTCTGGGTGAGCCTTGGCCCACGGGTGATCAGGCGCGCATTGCAGTGCCAAGTCCAGCGCCACGCGCAGCCCGTTTTCTTCAGCGGCACTCACGAAGTGAGCGAAATCCTCCACGGTTCCCAGCTGCGGATGGATGGCCTCGTGCCCACCGTCCTTCGAGCCAATGGCCCATGGCGATCCCACATCTTCCTTGGTGGGGGTCAGCGTGTTGTTCCGACCCTTCCGGTTCACCTCACCGATGGGGTGAATGGGAGGGAGGTAGACGGTATCAAAGCCCATGGCGGCGATGCGTGGCAGTTCTTTTTCCGACGTCAACAGCGTGCCATGCACCGGATTACCTTCTACGTCTGTCCCACCCGTGGAGCGCGGGAAGAACTCGTACCAGGAGCCGAAGGTAGAGCTCAGTGGCTCCACGAGCACGTGGTATTCCTCGCCGCGGGTGAGCATTTCGCGGACTGGTCGCTTGGCCAGGGCTTCGCGCACCTTGGGGGACAGCGCCAGCGTGAGGCGTTCTTCGAGGGGGAGGTTTTCATCGCGCAAATCGCGGGCCACCTCCTGCACCAAAGAGATGGCTCCGCGGGAGACCTTCTCCTGGGCTTGCTCAAACAGACGAGCGCCGATCTCTAGATCATTGGCCAACATGTCCGCGCCCTGCCCGGCATCGACCTTCTTGGTGATGGCATTGAACCAGGTGGCGAGGGGATCGGACCAGGCGTCGACACGAAAAGACCACAACCCCGGCACATCCGGGACGAAGAAGCCATGCCGGGAGTCATCACCCACGGCGGTCATGGTGATTTTGGAGCGGCCGCCCTCGGCACCAGCGGGGCGACGCACCACGAGGGTGGCGGAGACAGCATCGTGTCCTTCGCGCCAGACTGTGGCGGACACGGGGAAAATTTGACCAACTGTGGCCTTTGCAGGGACCTTGCCGAGGGAGATTACGGGAGAAACATTGTCAACGCCGAGACGTCCGTGCATGGGAAGAAGGCTCCTCATCAGTGGTGAATACTGCGACTGCCTCCAAGACTAAATGTGCCACGGGTTTTCTGCAGGTAACACTTTCCAATCACGACCAAAGTGGTGCACCATGGAGGGCGTGACTCACAACCCATTGATTTCCGCACCTGCAACGGCCCCCGCACTGGCGGAGGACCTCGTGATCGATATGAGCGGGGTGACTGTAGTCCGCGAGGGTCGCAAGATCCTGGGACCAGTTGACTGGCAAGTGGAATTGGACGAGCGCTGGGTGGTGGTGGGGCCGAACGGCGCCGGTAAGACCACACTGATGCGCTTGGCCGCCGCGCAGATGTTCCCCACCACCGGCAGCGTGGTGCTCGTCGGGGAGACCATGGGCAAGGTGGATCTGCGCGAGCTGCGCACGTCCATCGGCATGTCCTCCTCCGCGCTGGCGCAGCGGATTCCCAACGATGAGATTGTGGCGGACATCGTGATCTCCGCTGGATACGACGTGCTGGGCCGCTGGCGCGAGAAGTACGACGAGATGGATCAGGAGCGCGCCATCGAGATCCTGGAGCAGGTGGGCGCGTATCACCTGGCAGAGCAGACCTGGGGCACGCTGAGCGAGGGGGAGCGCAAGCGCACGTTGATTGCCCGCGCGTTGATGACGGACCCAGAGCTGCTTTTGCTGGATGAACCGGGTGCAGGCCTGGACTTGGGTGGGCGCGAAGACCTCATCCATTTGCTCTCGCAGCTGGCGGAGGATCCTGATTCTCCCGCGATCGTGATGATCACCCACCACGTGGAGGAGATCCCGCCCGGCTTCACGCATGGTCTTTTGCTCGACGAAGGCGAAGTGGTGGCCCAGGGTGTTCTGGAAGACGTGATGACATCCCAGCACCTCACCTCTGCATTCCACCAGCCGATTGAGATCACCCAGGATGGCGGGCGCTGGTTTGCCCGTCGCACGCGCCGGGGTGGCTCTCACAGAAGTAAGTAAGATAGGTCCGCATGAGTGAGAATCGGCGTGGAAGACTCGTTGGGCCAGTGGAGCCGCGTCATGCGTCATCCGTGATCCTGCTGCGCGATACCCTCTCCGGACCCGAGGTGTACGTGCAGGAACGCGCCTCCACCATGTCCTTTTGTGCGTCCATGACGGTATTCCCCGGCGGTGGGGTGGATGCCCGCGACATGCCCGGTGACGTGGATCAGGATGGTCACGAATCTCCTGGTCTGCAATGGCAGGGTCAGAACCTGGAATGGTGGGGAGAGCGCCTGAGCAAGGACACGGCCATGGCTCGCGCCTTGGTGTGTGCTGCAGTGCGCGAGACTTTCGAGGAATCCGGCACCCTATTAGCCGGCACCGCCGATGGAACCGTGGTGGGGGATACCGCGCCCTTCCAAGCCGAGCGGAAGCTGCTGGAAAACCACCAGCTCTCCTTCTCCGACTTCATGGATAACAACAAGCTGGTGTTGCGCGCGGACCTGCTGCGGCCGTGGGCCAACTGGGTGACCCCCAAGGAGCAGCCCATCCGCTATGACACCGCGTTCTTCGTGGCTCAGCTGCCGGAAGGCCAGATCCCCCGCGGTGACACCCGCGAGGCCACCTCTACCGGCTGGTTCCGTCCCGCCACGCTGCTCGATGGTTGGCGCAGCAAGAAGATCAGCCTCATGCCACCCACGTGGGCACAGCTCAAACTGCTGGATACCTTCCGCACAGTTGCTGAGGTCATGGAGTTTTCCGCAAACCTTTCCGTGGATCCCGTGACCGTGGAGCCCGTGGATGAGCCGTACATGGCGGAGTACTACCTCATGGAAACCAAGATGTTCGGCACCCCGCGGCGTCATTTCGCGCCGGGCATGAAGTTTGCCGTGGCTCCGGAAGACCTGCCCGCGCACCCCTTTGAAAGCAATCCAGGGTCATACCTGCAGTAACGCATGCCGTATTCCTCCTCTGAACTGGATTTTCTGCTGAGCCACCCGGAAGCGGTGGAGGCCGCACAGCAGTACCCGCTGACCAAGAAGTCAGAGCTGGCCGATCTCACTGCGCTGCGCAAGCAGTACGGGGAGAATGCCCGCGCTCTGGTGGAGTTGGTGCGCGCTCGGGCTTTGGCGCGCAAGAAGATCCACGGCGGGGACGCATGGATGCTGGACGGCCCCAGCGCGCAGCAAGCCACGCCCGGGGTAGTGGCGGATGTTCGCGCTGCTCATTTACGTGAGTTTGGCGTGCAGCGCGTGACGGATGTGACGTGCAGCGTGGGTACCGAACTAGCGGCCATGCAGCGCGCGGGCATAGATGCGCTGGGTTCGGATCTGGATCAGATTCGCCTGCGGATGGCGCGGGAAAATGTGCCGGAGGTGCCCGTGGTCCGCGCGGACGCGTTGCAGCCGGTGACGCGCGAGGGAGTGGTTATTGCCGACCCCGCGCGTCGGGGAACCTCTGGCCGTATCCACCGCATCGATCAGCTCATGCCGCCCCTGCCGGAGTTGGTGGAGGCCTACCGCGGCCGCGAGTTGGCAGTGAAGTGCGCGCCGGGCATCGATTTTGCCGACGTGGTCGAATGGGCCGGGCAGATCGACATCGTCAGCGTGGATGGCGATGTGAAGGAAGCCTGCGTGTACACCCCCGGGCTGGCCAAGGTGGGACGCCGGGCGGTGTTGTTGCGTGGCGATCGCACGCTGGTGGTGACCGATGCGCAACCCGATGACATCCCGGAAAAGCCCTTGGGTGATTTTGTTTTCGACGTCGATGGCGCCATCGTCCGCGCCGGATTGGTTCGCCACGTGGCCCATCAGCACGGTTTGTGGCAGCTGGATCCGCGCATCGCTTACCTGACCGGCGATAGCGTGCCGGATGGGGAAACCGGGTTGCGCGCATTTGTCGTGCATCAGCAGGTGCCGCTGAAACAGCTGAAGAGTGCGCTGCAGGGGGTGAACGCCGGGGCAGTGGAAATCCTGGTGCGGGGAGTGGACGTGGATCCGGATCAGCTGCGCAAGAAACTTAAGCTGCGGGGGAGTGAGAGCTGGTCGGTGATGATCACCCGGGTGGGTATATCGGCTACGGCTATCGTTTGTCAGCCGGTCATGAGGGAAAAATTATAAAAAAATTGGCAACCTTTGTGGAGCCTTGCTGAGAAGTATCTATATAGTGGATCTGGAAAATAAACCCAACCAGGAAAGGCCAACGCATGTCGAACATCGTTGTTCTGGTCAAGCAGGTGCCGGACACTTACTCCGAGCGCAAGCTCACCGACGATGATTTCACCTTGGACCGCGATAGTGCAGATGCGGTTCTGGATGAAATCAATGAAAACGCAGTGGAAGCTGCTTTGCAGTTGAAGGAAGCTGATAGCTCCCGCAACGTTATTGTTTTGTCTGTCGGACCGACTCGCGCCACCGAAGCACTGCGCAAGGCGCTGTCCCTCGGTTGCGATGAGGCGATCCTCGTCACCGATGAGGCTCTCGAGGGCTCCGACGTTCTGGGCACCGCATGGACCCTGTCCAACGCGCTGAACCAGATCGAGGACATCGAAGTAATCATCGCTGGTAACGCCTCCACCGATGGTGGCGCTGGCTCCATTCCTGGTCTGCTCTCCGAGTACCGCCAGATCCCATCCCTGACCCACATGCAGTCCTTCAGCGTTGAAGGCGGCAAGGTCACTGGCGAGCGCGTGACCGACGAGGGCAAGTTCGGCCTCGAGGCTCCAGCTCCAGCCATCATCTCCGTCACGGAGAAGGCAAACACCCCACGCTTCGCAGCGTTCAAGGGCATCATGGCTGCTAAGAAGAAGAAGATCCAGGAGCTGAGCCTGGCTGACATCGGAGTGGACGCTGCTAACGTCGGCCTGGCTAACGCCACCACCTCCGTGTCTAACTCCGCTCCAAAGCCTGCTAAGTCCGCCGGTGAAGTTATCACCGACGAAGGCGATGGCGGCAAGAAGCTGGTTGAGTTCCTCGTTAAGGAAAAGCTGGTCTAGGCCAGTTCACCCCCACTAACTAAGAGAGAAAGGTACACCTCATGACCAACGTTTTGGTTTTGGTTGACCATGTCGAGGGTGAGCTGAAGAACACCACCCAAGAACTGATCACCGCTGCTCGAGTATTTGGCTCCGTCGGAGCTGTCGTTGTCGGTGCCCCAGGCACCGCTGAGAAGCTGCAGTCTTCTTTGGCTGCTGCTGGCGCAGAGACCATCTACGCCGCTGAATCCGACCAGGCAGATTCTCTGCTGGTCACCCCATCCGTGGACGCACTGTCCGGCCTGGCTGCACACCTGCAGGTTCCAGTGCTGGTCACCGCGACCGCAACGGGCAACGAAGTTGCTGGCCGTACCGGCGCACGCGTTGCTTCCGGCGTGGTTTACGACGCATCCTCTATCGATGCTGATCGAAACGCCCAGGTGGCAATCTTCGGTGGCGAGTACACCGTCACCACCTCCGCCGCTGGCGCTTCTCCTGTGTTCACCCTGCGCCCAGGCGCCGTGGACCCAGAGCCACAGGCTGCAGCTGGCAACGTGCAGGCAGTTGAACTGCCTGCTGCCGGTCCAACCGCTGTCACCATCACTTCCTTCGCAGCAGCTGAGGGCGGCGACCGCCCAGAGCTGACCGAGGCGAAGATCGTGGTTTCCGGTGGCCGTGGTGTTGCCGGTGCCGAAGGTTTCTCCACCGTCGTTGAGCCACTGGCTGACGTGCTTGGAGCAGCAGTTGGCGCTTCCCGCGCCGCTGTGGATGCCGAGTACTACCCAGGCAAGTTCCAGGTTGGACAGACCGGTTCTACCGTGTCTCCAAACCTGTACATCGCGCTGGGCATCTCCGGCGCTATCCAGCACAAGGCTGGCATGCAGACCTCGAAGACCATCGTGGCTGTGAACAAGGACGAGGAAGCTTCCATCTTCGAAATCGCAGATTTCGGTGTTGTCGGCGACCTCTTCAAGGTTGCTCCACAGGCAACTGATGAGCTCAAGGCTCGCAAGTAAGCTCTAAGCTTCTTGAGGTTAAACCCGCCCTTCGGGGCGGGTTTTTCTATGCGCTCAGTTCGCGAACATACTCACCCAAATAAGGCAGAGTAAACCGGACCGCGCCAAACCCCGCGCTCTCAATCAGGTCCCGGATGATCAGTCGCTGGCGTCGGGCCGAAATGCCATTGGGGGATGTGCCTAGGGCTTGCGCGATTTCGGCGGTGGGCACGTCCACGCCGTCGAAACTAGCCATGGCCTGCAGGAAAGCGATTTCCCCATCGGGCACCTGCATGAGCGCGGGGCGGTGAACTTGGGTCATCATGCGATTGATGGCGTCAGCGGAAATCGCATGGGTGTGCTCCTCAGTGATGATGGGTGAATCCTGTAGCGATGCCTGCGCCCAGGCCAACGAACCCACTACCTGGATGAGGTAGGGGTAACCGCGACACAGATCCATTGCCTGGTGGAGAGCGGTTTCCTCGATGGTCTTGCCGGCATCTTCGATTGTGGTGCGCAGCGTGATGGCCACGTCCGCATCCGCCACGGCGTGCAAGTCCACTCGCGTGGCCCGGCGCATGAACGTGGTGCCTTCGTGTTGCAGTAGTTTTTCGACGCCATGCGGGAGACCCGCGCAGGCCAGCGCGATCTCGTACTCATCTCGGATCAGATCCTGCACGGCGGTGGCCAGTTCCTGCAGGTGATCCGGCTGTGCAGCCTGCAACTCATCGAGGGTGAGGAAGATCCCAGTGCAGTGCTCGGCGAGCTCATGCAAGCGGGTGATGAGGGTGGGTGTGGATTCCACGGCCTCCGGGTTCTCATCCGTGCGGATGCCTCCCAACCCGGCGATGTTTGCGCCGGTGATGGTCCGCTGTTTCTGCGGGTTGAGAGCTGCTATGGCTTGGGGGATGGTGGTGTGAACCAGCTCCTCGATCATGTTGGCGCGTGGGTAGCAGCGCAGGGTGACCCAGCCTTGGGTTTTCGCGGTATCTTCGAGTTCGTTGAGAAGTACGGTTTTGCCCACGCCGCGTACTCCGCTGAGTAGAAGCGCGCGGTTGGGGGAGCCGGGCCCCTCCATGAGACTGAGTTGGAAGCCACGGAGTAGTTCATCGCGTCCCGCGAGGAAATAGGGGGAGGCACCGAAGCTGGGGCGGAATGGATTGCGCATAACGCTCACACTACTGGAGATTTGATAGATCTTGGGCGCGTGAATAGATTTGATAGATCTTCTGACGGTTGATAGATCTGGTAGATGTCCGGCGGGGGACTAAGGTAGCTAGCGTGAATCGTCTTTATGTTGATAACGCTGCATCCCAACCTCTGCGCGCCGAAGCGCACGAGGCGATGGTGGAGGCAGCGCACGTGCTGAACCCTGCCGGTCAATACGCCTCCGGGCGGGCCGCGCGCAGCGTGCTGGAAGATGCGCGTGAGGAGATTGCTGAACTCCTCGGGGCGGACGCCGCAGAGGTGATATTCACCGGCTCCGGCACGGAGGCCAACAATATCGCAGTGCAGGGATTGGCCTTCGGTTCCAAGGCCAAGCGCGGAGCCTCGGTGATTGCCAGCGCGGATATCGAGCACCCCGCAGTGATGGAATCCGTGGCCTGGCTGTGCGAAGGACCGGTGGATTTCGGTTTTACCCATGAGCGCCTCGATGTTGACGCGCACGGTAGAGCATCCCTTCCCGCCAGCGAAGACTTAGCCTTGCTCACCTGCATGTGGGCCAATAACGAAACCGGGAACATCCAGCCCGTTCAGCAGTTCAGTGATTATGCCCAGGCTAACGGAATCCCCTTCCACACGGATGCCGTCCAGGCAGTCGGACACCTGCCTGTTGATTTCCACCAGCTCGGAGCGGCCACACTAGCCGCCAGCGCGCACAAGTTCGGCGGTCCAAAGTCCATCGGCATCCTCCTGGCCCGGCGAGACGCGAACATCCTCAGCCCGGTCCGCGGCGGTGGCCAGGAGCGCAAGCTGCGCTCAGGCACCGTCAACGTGCAGGGTGCGGCTGGAGCTGCGGCGGCGTTGGCGTCGGCAAATAAGAACATGGAGGAAGAAAACGCCAAGATGACCGCGGCGCGCGAGCAGGTACGGGCGGTGGCGGAGAGCATCGCTGACGTGCGCATTTGGACCAATGAGCCCGCGTTGCCGGGGCATCTGCACATGAGTTTTCCGGGGGCGGAGGGCGATAGTTTGATCATGCTGCTGGATGCGGCTGGGGTGGATGCGTCCACGGGATCGGCATGCAGCGCGGGGGTGAATCGGGCCTCGCACGTGCTCATCGCGATGGGCGTGGACGTGTCCGTGGCGCGCGGGGCGTTGCGACTGACTTTTGGGCCCTCGATCACTCCGGAAGGTGCTGCTGAGCTGGCTGCTCAACTGCCGCGAATCGTGGATCAAGCCAGGTTGGCTGGCATGGCATCGGGCGCGTAGGGTGCCACATATGCGAGTAGTAGCAGCAATGAGTGGCGGGGTGGATTCCGCGGTGGCGGCCTCCCGCGCGATCGAGGCTGGGCATGACGTAGTGGGCGTTCACCTGGCACTATCCCAGAGCCCCGAGGCCGTGCGCGCCGGATCGCGCGGCTGCTGCAGCCTGGAAGATTCCGCCGATGCCCGCCGCGTGGCGGACAAGCTGGGCATCCCTTTCTACGTGTGGGATTTCTCGGACCGCTTCAAGGCCGATGTGATCGATGATTTCGTGGATTCCTACGCCATCGGTGAGACCCCTAATCCTTGCCTGCGCTGCAATGAAAAGATCAAGTTTGAAGCCCTGCTGGATCGCTCCATCGCGTTGGGCTTTGATGCCGTGGCCACCGGCCATTACGCGCGGTTGGAGGACGGGGTGATGCGTCGAGGAATCGACGCCAACAAGGACCAGTCCTACGTTCTCGGTGTGCTTACCGATGAGCAGCTGGCGCACTGCATGTTCCCGGTCGGCGATACCGTGAAGCCGGAGATCCGCGAAGAGGCCAAGGATGCTGGGTTCGGTGTGGCCTCCAAGCCCGATTCCCATGACATCTGCTTCATCCCCGATGGGCGCACGCAGGCGTTTCTAGGCAACAAGATCGGCCTGCGACCAGGGCTGATGAAAGATTCCGCGGGGGAGACGGTGGCCGAGCACGAGGGCGTGTACGGATTCACCATCGGGCAGCGCAAGGGCCTGGGCCTTCCGCGCGAAGGGCTGGATGGGCAGCCGCGTTATGTCACGGACATCAACGCGGCCACCGGCACGGTGACCGTGGGTAGTCGCGAGGATCTGCAGGTGCGCGAGATCATCGCCGATCGCCTGAAACGACTCGACCCAGCCAAGCACGGACGCGAGTTCGAATGCGACGTGCAGGTGCGCGCGCACGGCGGGGTAGTCCCCGCGATCGCTCGCCTGGTGGATGATCCAGATCCAGTCACTCCTGCCGGTCGCGAGAAGCGCGAGGATGAAAAGCCTTGGCGCTTGGAGCTGGAGTTGCTTGAACCTCTGGAGGGTGTGGCCCGCGGGCAGGCCGCCGTGGTGTACCAGCGAGATCCAGAGGGCGACATCCTGCTGGGTTCCGGAACTATCCGCCACACGGCATGACCCGCCTGGGCTGGTGGGAGAACACCGTAACCACCCACACCGATCTGCGTTCGGCCTACCTCAGCGCGCTGAAGCGAACCGTGGATGTGGACGAGGACACCGGTGTGCCACCAGTGCTTTCCCTGCCGCGGATCAGTGGTGGAGTGGGCAGGGAACTGGTGGCGACCACGGCTTCTTTGTCGCAACTTCCGCTGCGCACTAACCCGCGCGGATGGGAGATCACCGCGCACCCCAGCCTGGAGTCACGACGCACCGCAGGATTCATGCGCGAGCACTGGGACTTGGGTGAGGAGCTGCTGCCAGGTCGCGTCGAGCGAGTGATGGTGCACGTGCTGGGGCCGTGGAGTCTCGGCGCGTCCGTGGAATTCCGCGGGCATCCGTTGATCGCTGATCGCCCCGCATTCAAGGACGTGGCGCTGACACTGGGTGAGGCGATGCGGGAACACTGCGCGCGCTTGTCTTCGGCGATCGGGGCAGAGGTTTATGTCTGCATGCACGAGCCGCTGGTGTCCGCCGTGGAAACCGGGCTCCCCGGAGCAACCCAGTTTCACCAACTGGATCCAGTGCACCCGGAGATCATCGAGGGCGTGTGGCGCCGGTTCCGTGAGCAGGTGGGAGTACCGCTGACTCGTGAGACTGTGGACTTGCAGATGGATACAGCAACCAAGGATTCGATTGGGGCGAAGTTGGGGGAGGGCAGGGGCGTCGGCATCCTGATTCCAGCTGCTAAGGGGACGGTTGAGCAGCAAGCTTCCCGGATCGCGAAGTCCGCGATGCAGCTGTGGAAGCAGTGGACCCTGCCGGCTGAGCAACTTCCGGAGCTGGTGGATTTCGTGGTGCCGGAGGCCGTTCGCACGCCTGCGGAAGCGAGTACCGTGGCAGCTATAGCGCGTACATCAGCGCAAATGCTCTGGAGGAACTGATGACTTTCTATTACGACGGCGACTGCGGCTTCTGCCAGTGGTCCGCCCGCAAGCTCACCGGGCTCGCGGATGTGGAGACCAAGCCCGCGCAGCTCGATGACTTCGCCGTGTACGAAAACGGAGATTCCAAGGAGCTGGGCCACAAGGCCATCGGTGCTGTGCTCAAGAACCATGGGCGAGCTCGCTGGGTTCGGGCGGCCGGCACGGTGCTCTTGTTCCGCCCGCTTTCCCCATTGTTTGCTGGTGTGTACCGGCTGGTCGCGATGAACCGCCATAAGCTCGGCCCGCTGGTCGGCGAGGAATCCTGCGCGATCCGTTAGAGGTCTCGGATTAGCCGGAAAAAGTTACTAGTGAGTGGAGTGAACTCTTTCTCCAAAAACTGCACCGCTTGGCACATGCGAACCACAGAGGTTCCTTCCGGGGCCAGCTGGTCATCCGACGCGAGGAATTCCGTGGCTAGGGGAACATCGAGTTGCCAACCCAAACGGCGTCCGAGGATGAATGTGGCCATCGCAGCCTCGAAATAGTGAACAGTAGAAGGGGTGCCGCTCCTCGGTTCATTCGCGCGTCCGATCTGCATGTACAAAGACTTCTCGTCGACAGAATCTTCTGGATACGTCAACCACGGGACTCTGTACGTGATCGTGGCAAGACTAGCTGCGTAGATGACTTCCGTGAGCCGAGAGGATGGGGGAGCCGCGGATACGTAGGTATAGGTGGACGGCCACGGAAATGCGAGTGACATCCCCGTGTGTCGAGCGGGGTTCTTCACTGGCGTCAGGGCAACATCCATGCGTGATTCGAGCATTTGCTGCAACTCTTCGGGCGAGGGCTCACGGTTGGACTTGTGGAGGCCATACTTGGCCATCACTTCTTCGAGCTTGCCTACCGCCTGCTCAAGACTCACGGAAAAGCGGTGTTCGGGCAATTTCGCAAATGATTCGGCGTCAGTAATTGGCTGTCGGTTCTCAGTGGTCGAAATATCGTAGACCACTGAGGTAGGCCCCTTGATCTGCGAGACTATGAGCGGCCGCGCCCCAGGCTGGGGCGTTCGCCCAATGGCTTCCCAATCCTCCTTGCTAAGCGCAGCTGTGGCTCCAGGGTTTTGCACCAGAATTACCACGACGTTATAAAAACTCTGCGTGGCAAAAATGCAAGCATTACTGACAAATTGGCGAAAAGAGTCTGCTTGTTGAGGATCGGTTGCTGAAGGTATTTCGTGGGAAAGGGTTTCGAATAGATGAGAGGAAGTCATCGTGTCTCCTAGATCGGCGGCAGGCTTATCCTAGAAGATGCTCAGGACAACCCCGCTCCCAAAAATCGAACGGCGTGACTAGCCTTGTGCGCATGAACCTCCTCACCGAGAAGTTCCACACGGGGCCCATCAAGCAGCGCCGCCGTTACCGCACCCTCTTTGCCACCAGCCTGGCCTTGGCAGCGAACACCGGGATCAGCCTGTTCAACAGCAAATCCCGCTGGGCATGGCCGCCATTGCACTGGGCAGTGGCGCACGTAGTTGGTAATACCCTGGCGGATCTGGAGGAGTTCGAAGGCAAGGGGCGACACTTCACGGAACTCACCGAATCGGTTGGTGCCAACATCGCGCTCAGCGCTGGGTGGAGCGTGCTCAGCAGCAAGTCCCCCTATGCCTCGCTGGTCAGCGCGGCTCTGCTCACCGGCTCCACCGTGGATCTCTTGCAGCGCTGCCGCGAGGTCGACCCACAACGCGCCAACCTCCTCGCGCCCTACCTCGCTTGGCTGCAGCTGGTCATCATCAAGGAGTGCTGGACAATTCTCCGGAAAGTAACTGCTTAAAGCCCTCCTCATCCAGCACCTTCACCCCAAGATCGCGGGCCTTGGTCAGCTTCGAGCCGGCCTTTTCGCCCGCCACCAGGTAATCGGTGTTCTTCGAGACACTTCCCGACGCCTTCCCGCCCCGCTCCTCAATCGCTTCCTTGGCTTGCGTCCTATCGAACTCTTCCAGGGATCCCGTGACCACGATTGTCAGACCCTCTAGGGTGTTCGCAGTGGTGGATTCGGCGGCGTCGGATTCCATACGCACACCAGCCTGGGCCCACGCCTCCACGATGCCCGCGTGCCAATCCACGGTGAACCAATCCGCGACCGATTGGGCGATGATTGGGCCCACGCCTTCGATCTCGGACATCTCTTCGGTGGTGGCAGCGCGGATTGCTTCGACTGACCCATAGTGTTTGGCCAGGGCTTTTGCCGCGGTGGGGCCGGCGTGGCGGATGGAGAGCGCCACGATGACTCGCCACAGCTCCACGGACTTCGCGGCTTCCAGTTTCTCCAGCAGCGTCTCACCGGACTTGTTCAGTGAGCCGGCCTTGGTGGTGTACGCGGTGGTTTTCTCCAGGTCCTCGCGGGTGAGGCTGAACAGGGTGGATTCGTCCGCGAGCACGCCGGAGTGGATGAGGTCATAGGCTGCCTTCTCACCGAGGGCATCGATATCGAAGGCGCCGCGACCGGCCAGGTAGGTGAGGCGGGTGTGCAGCTGACCCGGGCAGAAACGGGTGTTGGGGCAGCGCCAGTCGGCGTCGTCCTCCTTGGTGGGCGCCAGGGGAGTGCCGCATTCGGGGCAGATGCTGGAGTAGATGAACTCGCGTTCTCCGCCTGCGCGGGCATCCTCCACGGGGCCCAAAACCTCCGGGATTACCTCTCCGGCCTTGCGGATCATGATGGTATCTCCCAGCCGGATGCCCTTGCGATGGGCCTCCGATGGGTTGTGCAGCGTGGCCATAGAGACCGTGGAACCTGCCACATACTTGGGCTCCATCACCGCGTACGGGGTGGCGCGGCCGGTGCGGCCGATACCCACGCGGATGTTCCGCAGGATTGTCAGCGCTTCCTCCGGCGGGTACTTGTATGCGATCGCCCAGCGTGGGGCGCGGCTGGTGGTACCCAGTTCCAGCTGTTCCTCCAGCGCGTCCACCTTCACCACGAGCCCATCCATCTCATGGGCGGCATCGTGGCGGTGCTCGCCCCAGTATGTGACCTGTTCAAGCACCTCCTTCGCGCTGTGCACCTGCTTGGTATAGGGGCTCACGGGCAGTCCCCAGGACGCAATGGCTTTGTAGGCCTCGTGCTGGCTGGACACGTCAAAGCCCTCGCGCGCACCGATGCCATGGCAGATCAGCCGCAGTGGACGCTTGGCTGTGTCCTCCGGGTTCTTCTGCCGCATCGCACCAGCCGCTGCGTTACGGGGGTTCGCGAACATCTTCAGCCCCTCCGCCTGGCGCTGCGCATTCATCGTGGCGAAATCCTCCACCGTGATAAACACCTCGCCGCGAATTTCCACCAGCTCGGGATAGTCGCCTTCGAGCTGATCGGGGATATCACTCAACGTGCGTGCATTATGGGTGATGTCCTCACCCGTGGTGCCATCGCCGCGGGTCAGCGCCAATTCCAACCTGCCGTTGACGTATAGCAAGTTGATGGAGGCACCGTCGATCTTCAGCTCGGTCAGGTAAGTCTCCGCAGGCGTGCGATCCAGCCACGCCTGCATCGATTCCTCATCGAAGACATTGTCCAAGCTCAGCATCCGCTCCCGGTGATCCACGTTCCGGAATGGGCTGGATTCCGGCGGCGCAGGGGCGACTTCGGCCGTGGGGCTGGTCTCCGTGACCGCCTCTGGGTGCTCGCGTTCGAAATCCTGCAGCCGGCGCAACAGGGCATCAAAGTCCTGGTCGCTGAGGGTCGGCTCACCGTAGTAGTAGCGCTCGCGATGCGTGCGCACCTCTTCGGCCAATTGCTGCCACTGTTCCTGAATATTGCTCACCTCGCCGAGTCTATCCGCAAGCCAAACCGCGCTGCGCTAGTCACCTGAGCATTCATCTTCTCCCACCGGATCCGACGCTCGTTGTACTCCTGTAAAACTTTGGTGCGCCGGACTGCACGCATTTCGAATGTTTCTCGACGCAAAACGCCGCCCGGTTCTGTCACCACCGTGTGCCCATCTCCATGCGAAGTCCAGGTTTCCGTGCCGTCCGCGTGGAGTGAAACATCCCACTGACCTGCGGTCTTCAGGCGATGGTGGGTGCGGCAGAGACAATGCAAGTTTGCAGTTGATGTCTCGGACTCCCAGCGCTGCACATGGTCGAGATCGCAGCGCTCGGCAGGCACATCGCAACCGGGGAAGCGGCAATGCCCATCCCTGCCGATCACCGATGCGCGGATGGTTGGGGTGGGTTGGTAACCGTCTGTCTTGGCATAACCGGGCGCCATCACGTGGGTGATGCGGCGCATCCAATCAGCGGAGATCAGCGGATGCAGCCAGTGTCCCGCAATCTGAACCCTGCCGTCCTTGGCATCCACCGAGCGGTACACGTTCATGGTGATCTGCGCCGTGGATTCCCCGCGCAGCAGCTGCATGAACGCTTCGGCTCGATCACACAGTTGCTCACGGCACACATGGTCCAGCATGAGGTTGACCTCGTGAGCCTCTGCCTTGTTGAGCTTCAAGATGAAGCTGGTGACCAGTTCATTTCGGGCATCGGTATGCAGGAGCGGGAAGCGTTCATCGGGAGCAGGAGTGGGATCCTCCTCCCTGGGTCGAGCAGGCGGGCAGTGCTTATCCATGATGCGCTCGCAGATGGATCGCAAGCGTCGATGAGTGGGGACGGCCTGGTTTGATTTCTTCGGCTTAATCGCCGTGAGCAAGTCATCTTCGATCACGTGGATGAGTTCATCGGGAACAGCCTCGAGGTATTCCGCCAAGCGACGGAGATATTCGAAGCACATGTGCCCGTCAGACAAGTGCGCAGCGAGTTGGGGAAAGCGGTTGAGCATGCGGTTGGCGTCGAGAAAATGCATGGCCATGCTCTCGGTCACGCCGAGGCGGACTGCGAGACGAGAGCGCACGTCATCTACGCATTCATCCGGCAGTGGTGTGCAGTTGAAAGCGATGGCGAGGTCTTGTTGGTTTCGGTGGATGATGGCTTGGCTGAGTGGGTCTGAGTCATCGCAGACGCGCCACGATGGTTGTGCTGAGTTCACGAGTCCCCCGAGGACGTGATGGTGGTGAGGTGTTGAAGAACAGAGTATTCAGGCACGAGACAGGGCTTGGAAATCCCATCTCAAACTAGAACATGTGTTCGATTATAGTGAAATAGAAAAGCTTGTCAAGAGCCAGCGGGATACCGATAAAAACATGTGTTCACCTGCCGTTATGAATGTGTCTCGCAACACAACAGGGGGCACGGGGTGCATCGCGAAAATATAACTACTGAGGTGGTGATGAATCCGTGCCACCTGCAAAAACACAGAGCTGTTGATGAAATTATTTGGGGGACCGGGGTCGACGAACGAGGTCACTGGTTTTAGCGTGAATACCGTTCACATGACACCAAAAGAAACCAAAACAAGGAGCACCACAATGTTTCTCTTCCCAGACAACACTGCACACAACTACCTCTTCGGCGATGATGACGGACTGTTCATCGAGGCTGACAACACTGATCGCATCGCAGACGACATGCTTGTCTAAACCCCCTGTCTGAGCCCCCTATAGAGTGGTGGGCATGAACGGACATTTTGATCCATCGCACATGCTCAGCTTCGATTTGGAGACCACGGGGGTGGACCCGCGCACGGCGAAGATCGTGACCAGCGCGGCGGTGACAATCAAGGGAAAGGATCGGGATGATGTCGAGCTGCTGGCGGATCCGGGGATTGAGATCCCGGAGGCGGCCGCGAAGGTGCACAGCATCACCACGGAATATGCCCGCGAGCATGGCCGTCCGCACGATGATGTGCTGGCGGAAACCATCGAGCGGATCCGCAAAGGATGGGAAGAAGGGGCCACGCTGATCGTGTACAACGCCCCCTATGACCTCAGTGTTCTCCGCGCTCTGGAACCCAGTTTCACCGTTGATGGCCCAGTGTTTGACCCGCTGGTGGTGGATAAGGAAAAGCGGAAGATCCAAAAAGGCAAGCGCACGCTGGAGGTAGTGGCTGCGCACTACAAAGTCCCGCTGGATAACGCGCATGAGGCCACTGCGGATGCTGTCGCCGCAGCCCGCATCGCGTGGAAGCTCACCCGCGAGTACCCCGAGCTGCTGGAAATGACCTCCGATGAGCTGATGCTCGCGCAATCCACCTGGTACTACGAGGCGCAAGTTAGCTTGCAGGCATATTTCGAAAAGCAGGGTAAAAGTACTTCAGTAAATAACAGTTGGCCCATTGCGGAAGTCTGATTGTTCCAGCTCCCGCCTGCGCATTTTCTTTGACAACCGGGACAGTTCCCAGGCGTTTTGTTATCCGAGACACACAAGAGCACAATTCTTGCAGCATTAACCCCTCGAGAATTGGAAACCCCTCATGTCTCAATCGGCACCCGCCTCCACCAAGAAAGCGAAAAAGGATAGGACACACTGGCTCTACATTGCAGTGATTATTGCTGTAGTAGCAGGTGTTGTCCTAGGGCTGGTCTCCCCAGAGTTCGCCAAGGGCCTTAAACCCCTGGGCACGGCATTTGTCAGCTTGATCAAGATGATTGTCCCTCCGGTGATCTTCTGCACCATTGTGTTGGGAATCGGTTCCGTGCGCGAGGCTGCGACCGTGGGCAAAGCCGGCAGCATCGCTCTGGTTTATTTCATCTCGATGTCGACGCTGGCTCTGGGCATCGGCCTGGTTGTCGGCAACCTGATCCAGCCGGGCGATGGCCTCAACCTGCACTCAGAACAGGGTGCAGTTCAGGACGCGCTTTCCAAGAACGAAGAGGCGCCACATGGCCTATTTGGATTTATCCAGTCGATCATTCCAGATACCTTTTTCTCCGCTCTGACCAGCGGATCGGTTCTGCAGACCTTGCTCATTGCCCTATTGGTGGGCTTCGCGCTGCAGTCCATGGGTCCATCCGGGGAGCCCATTTTGGATCTGGTGGGGCACTTGCAAAAACTGGTGTTCAAAATCCTGGGATGGATTCTGTGGCTGGCTCCCATCGGCGCATTCGGAGCCATGGCAGCGGTGGTGGGTGCAACAGGCATTAACGCAGTTGTGCAGCTAGGCATGTTGATGCTGGGGTTCTATCTCACCTGCGTGATCTTCATTTTCGGGGTGCTGGGATTAATTCTGCGGGTATTCACCGGATTTAATATTTTCAAACTGGTTAAGTACTTGGGCCGGGAATTTCTGCTGATTTTCGCCACGTCCTCTTCTGAATCCGCATTGCCAAACCTCATGCGGAAGATGGAACACATCGGGGTTGATAAATCCACGGTTGGCATCGTGGTGCCCACCGGATATTCCTTTAACTTGGACGGCACGGCGATTTATCTGACGATGGCATCAATTTTTGTGGCGGATGCAATGGGCAAGCCCATGAACATCGGGGAGCAGATTTCCCTCCTCATCTTCATGATCATTGCCTCCAAGGGTGCCGCGGGTGTTACCGGTGCAGGCATCGCTACGTTGGCTGCTGGAATCCAATCGCACCGGCCGGATCTGCTGGATGGGGTGGGCATCATTGTCGGCATTGACCGGTTCATGTCAGAGGCTCGTGCACTCACCAATTTCGCCGGAAACTCCGTGGCGACTCTGTTGGTCGGCACGTGGACAAGGACCATCGACAAGGATCAGGTCCATCGCGTTCTCGATGGTAAGGATCCCTTCGTAGAGGTCGCCGAGAACGCGGGCGCATCCACGTAGCTAAGATTGTCTTCCATGGTGAAAACAGGCGGAGACTACTTGAAGAGCATCGTGGCCGCGCCGGTGTACCGCGTGGCCAAGCACACCCCACTGGAAAGCATGGATGCGCTGTCTATTCGCACGCGCAATACCGTGCTGATTAAGCGGGAAGATCTGCAGACGGTGCACAGCTTCAAGATCCGCGGGGCATTCAACCGCATGGCGCAGCTCACGCCGGAGGAGAAGCGTCGGGGAGTGGTGGCCGCGTCGGCGGGCAACCACGCCCAAGGAGTGGCGCTTTCCGGCCGCGAGCTGGGAATTCACGCGCTGATCGTGATGCCCGTGACCACCCCGAGCATCAAGATCAACGCGGTGCAGGGGTTCGGCGGCGAGGTGTTGCTGCATGGATCTAACTTCGACGAAGCCAAGGCCAAGGCCATGGAACTCAGCGAGCGCGACGGCTTGATCTGGGTGGCGCCCTTCGATGACGAGGAAGTCATCGCTGGTCAGGGCACCATCGGCTTAGAGCTTTTCCAGGATCGTCCGGATTTGGATAAGGTCTTCGTGCCAGTCGGCGGCGGCGGGCTGGCGGCCGGCGTGGCGGTTTTGCTCAAGCAGCTGCGCCCAGAGATCCAGGTCATCGGCGTGGAACCCGTGGAGTCCGCCTGCCTGAGCGCGGCCTTGGAGGCGGGGGAGCCCGTCACGCTGGATCGCGTGAGCCTGTTCGCGGAGGGCGTGGCGGTGCGCCAGGTAGGTGAGGAATCCTTCCGTTTGTGCCGGGAATATCTCGACGCCGTGGTGACCGTCACCTCAGATGAGATCAGTGCCGCGATCAAGGATATTTTCGACGACACCCGGGCCATCGCCGAACCAGCAGGTGCTGTGGCTGTGGCTGGTCTCAAGCGCTACGTGCATGATCACGGCACCGAGAACGAGAACCTCGCGGCGATCCTCTCCGGTGCGAATATGAACTTCCACTCACTGCGCTATGTTTCGGAACGCGCAGAACTGGGTGAGGGCACGGAGGGAATCTTCGGCGTCACCATCCCGGAGGAGCAGGGTGCGTTCCTGAAGTTCAGCAAGATCCTGGGGGGCAGGGCAGTCACGGAGTTCAATTACCGGCTGGGCTCCCGCAAGACCGCGCGCATCTTCGTGGGCGTGCAGGGCGGGAACCGGCAGGCAATCGTGGAGGATCTGGAAGCCAATGGTTATGGCGTGGTGGATCTCTCCGCAGACGAGATGGCCAAGCAGCACGTGCGCTACATGATCGGCGGGCAGCCGCCGGTCGAGGTCTCAGAAAACACCCTGAGCTTTGAATTCCCCGAGCACCCAGGCGCGCTTCAGCACTTCCTGGAAATCCTGGGTACCCGCTGGAACATCACAGCGTTCCACTACCGCAGCTTCGGCATGGATTATGGCCGCATCCTCGCGGCGTTTGAAAACGTGGAAGGCAACGCGGAGTTCCAGGAACACCTGGAGCAGCTGGGATACCCCTACCGGGATGTCACCGATTCTCCCGCGTACCAGTTCTTCCTGCGCTAGTGCGCTAGTTGAAGAAAGCGCCCACGATGATGCTCAGCTGCTCCAGGCTCTCCAGTTCGGACAGCAGAAAGTCCGGGCCGCCGGGGCGACCGATCACCAGCAGCAAATTTGTGCCCTTGATGGGCGTGGCGGCCAGAGATGAGTCCATGACCGTCCAGTTTTCCGGGATCCAATCCTCGGCTTCCGGATTGAGCACGCGCGTCTCGGTCACGGGTGCGTACTCCAGCACTCGTCCGTTATCTGCCGGTGCCGCACTAGAGGCGGCCACGCGAGTGGTGGAAGGCTCACTGCGCAGCACGATTGCCCAGCCCGCAGTCATGGAAGTAGGCAAACTCTCCATCAGGAGGGCGAGTGCTTGATCGATATTGTGGCGTCGAGAAGCAACGGCAGCGAGCATCTGCACCTGACCGCGTCGATCCACCGTTCCCGAGTACGGACGGATGGAATCCACGTACACACCGGGCAGCTCCTGAGACGCGGTGATGAGAGCATCGGGGAGGAGGCGGCTGGGCAGCTGAACGACGATGTCATCCACTACCACGCCGTCCTCATCGTGGCCCACGATATCCACGCCCACGATATTGGCGCCCACATTGCCCAAAGCCACAGCGAGAAGCCCGAGAGAACCGGGGCCATCGGGCATACGGACGCGCATGAGGTAAGACATGCCTTCGAGCATAGTCATGCCACCCCGTAATGCTGCACCCCGCCGGACTATCGCTAGACTAATCCCCATGTCTGAGATTTCGCGCGATGACGTAGCACACTTGGCTCGCTTGGCCCGCCTGAGCTTGAGCGAGGAAGAACTCAACGAATATGCCGCCCAGATCGACGGGATCGTGGATCACGTGGCGGCAATCGGTGAAGTAGATACCGCCAACGTGGAGCCATTGAGCCACCCCACCCAGAACACCGTGATGCGCGAGGACGTGGTGATTCCCACCCTCACCGCCGAGCAAGCCCTGGATCAGGCGCCTGCTCAGGACAAGCAGCGTTTCCAGGTTCCCCAGATTCTCGCCGACTAACTAAGGAGTTTTTCCATGAATTCACAATATGTAGTTGGCGCGCGCGATGACGCGAATTTCACCACGTGGACCGCTGCTGATCTGGCCACCAAGATCCACGCTGGCGAGATCAGCTCCGTGGAGGTCACCCAGGCCCACCTGAACCGCATCGGCGAGATCGATGGTGACATCAACGCGTTCCTGCACGTCGGTGCCGATGAGGCGCTGGCTGCGGCTTCTTCTGTTGACGACGCCATCTCTGCCGGAGAGACTCCCACCAGCCCTTTGGCTGGAGTGCCGCTGGCGCTCAAGGATGTCTTCACCACCACTGATGCGCCCACCACCTGCGGTTCCAAGATGCTCGAGGGCTACATGAGCCCATACGACGCCACCCTGACCGTGGCACTGCGCGCCGCCGGTATCCCCATTCTGGGCAAGACCAACATGGACGAGTTCGCGATGGGTTCCTCCACCGAGAACTCCGCCTACGGTCCCACCAAGAACCCTTATGACTTGGACCGCACCCCGGGCGGCTCCGGCGGTGGCTCCTCCGCAGCGCTAGCCGCAGGCATGGCTCCGCTGGCCATCGGCACGGACACCGGCGGATCCATCCGCCAGCCCGCAGCGCTGACCAACACCGTTGGCGTGAAGCCCACCTACGGCACCGTCTCCCGCTATGGTCTCGTGGCCTGCGCATCCTCCCTGGATCAGGGTGGCCCGACTGCCCGCACGGTGCTGGATACCGCGCTGCTGCACTCGGTGATCGCTGGGCACGACATGAACGATTCCACCTCCTCGCCCCAGGAAATCCCCGACGTGGTCGGCGCCGCCAAGCAGGGCGCCAATGGTGACCTCAAGGGCGTGAAGCTGGGCGTGGTCAAGCAATTCCAGCGCAGCGAGGGCATTCAACCTGGCGTGCTGGAGGCCTACAACAAGAACCTCGAACAGCTGCAGGCTCAGGGCGCGGAGCTGGTGGAAGTGGATTGCCCCAACTTCGATCACGCGCTGAACGCCTACTACCTCATCCTGCCGTGTGAGGTCAGCTCCAACCTGGCCCGTTTCGATGGCATGCGCTACGGCAAGCGCGTGGGCGATGACGGCACCCACTCCGCAGATGAAGTGATGAGCCTGACCCGCGCGCAGGGCTTCGGCCCCGAGGTGAAGCGCCGCATCATGCTGGGTACCTACGCGCTCTCCGTTGGTTATTACGACGCCTACTACCTCCAAGCACAGCGTGTCCGTAACCTCATCGCGCAGGACTTCAAGCGCGCGTTCGAGCAGGTGGAGGCCATCGTGGCTCCGACCACCCCGTCCACCGCGTTCAAGTTGGGCGAGAAGATCGATGACCCATTGGCGATGTACATGTTCGACCTCTTCACCCTGCCGCTGAACTTGGCCGGCGTGTGCGGAATGTCCGTACCCGGTGGTTTCGCGGCAGACACGAACCTGCCCACCGGCCTGCAGATCATGGGCCCAGCGCACGGCGATGATCGCCTGTACCGCGTGGGTGCAGCGTTCGAAGCTGGCCGCTAAGCATGGAGTTCTGGCAGTGGTGGCAGGAGACTGGCGCACAGCGCTGGGAACAGGCCATCCGCGAGAGAACGCCAGCCGATGACGCTCTTATTCAAGAGACGAACGAGCACGTGGATGGGATCGGCCCGAATCTCGCATTCGAGTTCCACCCGGGCCGGAATACACCCTTTGGCTTGACCGTCACAGCGCAGGGCTATGCCGAGAACCGCGCGGTGGCCAGGCGTTGGCTGAATGCCGCGCCAGCTTCCGATATCTGGGAGTTCTACGATCTGCGCCAACCCACCCCGGGATTCTCCATCTCCCTGGGGGAGGCCACCGTGAGCACCGATGACCTGCGCTTCCGGCTCAATCCGGGGGATTCCGTGCTCAACGTGGATGTCTATCACCCGGGAATTACGGAGCCCAACCTCGGTTTTCTCCTGCTGGATAGCGCGTTCGGCGAACGCAACGTGGAGATGTGGTTCGGAGAGATCAACTTCGCCACCGAACCCGGCCCGGAGCTCACGGTAGCCGACGTGAACGCGGAAATAGCCCAGCTGGAAGCTCGTTTTCCCACCATGGGCGAGGGAACGTGGCGCTTGTATGAATCCAACCAGGGCGAAGAACACTACGTGGCCCGCGTTCGGCCCCCGCTCCACCCGTTGAGTGATCCTTTGAAGGAGATCCATGTGCGGGTGGAGATTGCTGGCGTCGAAGAAAAAAGCGCCGAGGAACTCTGGGACATAGAGGATCGGCTGGAGGCCATCGAAGGCGCGCGCCTGGTGGCGGTGGAAACGCTGACCGGCGTGCGCACATTCCACCTGTATGCCGTGCGGGAATGCGTGGAACAGTTCGGCGCGTTCGGGCACGGCGAGGCAGTGGTGGATCCCGGATGGGTGCAGGTTTCGCACCTTCGCTTCTGATATCACTAAGGTGGCAGCCATGGATTACCAAGGCGATGGCTGGGCAGTGATGGGCGACGGCACCCGTTTTTGGGGAGTTCTGGGGGCCGCCGGATTGTTTTTGGTCTCACCCGATGACTACGTATTGATGCAGCTCCGCGCCGCGTGGACCAACCGTGGCGGCACGTGGGCTGTGCCGGGAGGAGCGCGCAATCCGGGGGAGACCGCGGTGGATGCAGCGCTGCGCGAGACGTGGGAAGAGACCTGCGTGGAATCGGGGCACATCAAGGTGCTGGGGGAATGCGTCACTTCCGAGTTCCCGCTGTCGCACGTTCTGCGCCGCGAACCGCTCAACGAAGAGGCACTGTTGGAGCGCGTGGAGCACGGCGATGAGGTCTTCCACCCCGACCACGGTGGGCAGGGAATCATCGGCCTGGGTAATCGGGGCTGGTGGGAGATCAAGGATGAGAACTTCTCCGAAAAGTGGACGTACACTACCGTCATCGCCGAATGCGATGAGCAGTTGGCATTCACCGCGACCAGCGAGTCTTCGGACTTGGCCTGGCACCACATCGACAAGCTGGAGGAGCTCGATCTCCTCCCGGCATTTAAAGACGCGTTGCCAACCCTGCGGCAGGAGCTGAAGCGGTTGCGCGCTGCAGGAGACTAGTGACAACTTTGCCTTTGCCGCAGGCATGGCGCTGCGTGATCGCGCTATGCATCGGCTTCTTCATGATCCTGCTGGATCAAACCATCGTCACCGTGGCCACGCCCGCGATCCAGGATGATCTGGGTGCGGATTATGGCCAGGTGGTGTGGATCACCTCCGTGTACCTGCTGGCCTTTGCGGTTCCGCTGCTGGTCACGGGGCGTTTGGGGGATAGGTGGGGTCCGAAGCGGCTCTACATCGCGGGCATGGTGCTGTTTTCCCTGGCCTCGCTGTGGTGTGGCCTGGCTGGTTCCATTGAGCAGTTGATCGCCGCCCGCGCGGTGCAGGGTTTGGGTGCTTCCTTGTTGAGCCCGCAGACCATGAGCGTGATCAACCGGGTATTCCCGCGCGAGCGACGCGGTTCCGCGCTGGGCGTGTGGGGCGCCACGGCGGGGCTATCCACTTTGCTGGGGCCCATCCTTGGCGGCGTGATCACCAGCGTGGCCAGCTGGCACTGGATCTTTATCATCAACGTGCCGATCGGCGTGCTCTCCATCGTGATGGTCTACCTGTGGGTGCCGCGCTTTGAACCTTCGGACAAGCCCATCGATGGGCTCTCGATCGTGCTGTCCATCGTCTCCATGAGCGCGCTGATTTTCGCGATTCAGGAGGGCGAACGTGTGCACTGGACCTGGTGGATCTGGGTCCTGTTCGCTGTGGCAGCGGTGGGTGCGGTCCTTTTTATTCGACGCCAGAATCAAGTCACCGGGCGGGATCCTCTGGTTCCGCTCTCGCTGTTTGAGCGTCGCTCGTTTTCCTATGGCAACCTCTCCATCTTCACCATGGGGTTCACTATCGCGGGCATGATGATCCCGATCATGCTGTATGTCCAGCAGGTGCGCGGCCTGGACCCCATCGCGGCTGGATTGCTGATGACTCCGATGTCGCTGCTGAGCTTCCTGCTCAGCCCGCTGGTGGGACGAGCCACGGACCGGATGAGCCCGCGGCCATTGGCTATGACGGGCTTCGGCCTGATGGCCTTGGGTTTGGCGATGACGGCCGGAATCATGGCTGCGGAGATCAACGTGTGGTGGATGCTGCTGGCCAACGTGGTCCTCGGAGTGGCGAGCCCGTTGATCTGGGCTCCGAACTCCACCACCACGCTGCGGGATCTGCCCGGTTCGATGGCCGGCGCGGGATCCGGAATCTACAACACCACGCGACAGCTGGGCGCGGTGATCGGTGCCGCGGTAATTGGCATGATCCTGCAAATTTCCTTCGGCAGTACGCCGGGAATCGGCTTTGCCGCCTCCTTAGTGCCCGCGGTGATTCTGTTGGGTGTCGGCATGTGGAGTGCGGGGCGCGCGGTGGACAGCTAGACTCAAAATTATGCGAATTGCGACTCTGACCAGTGGTGGAGACTGTCCCGGACTCAATGCAGTGATCCGTGGGATCGTGCGGACAGCGGCGGGGCGCGGGCACACCGTGGTGGGATTCGAAGATGGCTGGCAGGGTCTGCTGGAGGATCGGCGGGTGCAGTTGTATGACGATGACAACATCGACCGCATCATCCGCCGCGGCGGAACCATCTTGGGCACCGGCCGTTTGCACCCGGATAAGTTCAAGGCGGGCATCGATCAGATCAAGGCCAACCTGGAAGATGCGGGCATCGACGCGCTGATCCCCATCGGTGGCGAGGGAACGCTCAAGGGGGCGAAGTTCCTAGCCGATAACGGTATCCCCGTGGTGGGCGTGCCCAAGACCATTGATAACGACGTCAACGGTACCGATTACACCTTTGGCTTCGACTCCGCCGTGGCGGTCGCAACGGATGCCATCGATAGACTCCACACCACCGCTGAATCCCACGATCGCGTGATGATCGTGGAGGTCATGGGTCGCCACGTGGGATGGATTGCTCTGCACGCGGGTATGGCCTCCGGCGCGCACGAGATCCTCATTCCGGAAGTGCCTTTCGATATCGATGATGTGTGCCGCCGCATGGCGCGTAGGTTCCAGCTGGGGGAGAAGTACGGAATCATCGTGGTGGCCGAGGGCGCACTGCCCAAGGAAGGCTCGCTGGACGTGCCCGAGCGGGAAGTGGACGAGTTCGGACACGAGAAGTTCCAGGACATGACCGGGGTTATCGCCCGCGAGATCAACAATCGCCTGGACACCGAGGTTCGCTCCACTGTGCTGGGCCACGTCCAGCGCGGTGGAACCCCAACCGCCTTCGACCGCGTGCTGGCCACCCGTTTCGCCGTGAACGCCACGAAGGCGTGTATCCGCGGAGACTTCAACAAGGTGGTTTCGCTGCGCGGCGAGCACATCGAGCTGATCAGTTTTGAGGATGCGGTCGGCGAACTCAAGGCAGTGCCGCTCAAGCGCTATGAGACTGCCCAGTCACTGTTTGGCTAAAACCGGGGTGTACTAAGATGGCACACATGACTGCGCCTGTCTACGACTATTCCGATGATGTGATGGACTACGAAGAAGTGCTGGAGCGCTTCGACCCAGTAATGGGTATGGAAGTCCACGTGGAACTCGCCACGAAAACCAAGATGTTTTCCACGTCCTCCGCGGACTTCGGCGACGAGCCAAACACCAACGTGGACCCCTGCAGCTTGGGATTGCCCGGAGCACTGCCCGTGGTGAACAAACTGGGCGTGGAGTGGGCCATCAAGATCGGCCTGGCGCTGAACTGCAAGATCGCCCCGTTCTCCCGTTTCGCGCGCAAGAACTACTTCTACCCGGATCAGCCGAAGAACTACCAGATCAGCCAGTATGACGAGCCCATCGCGTACGACGGCTACCTGGATGTCACCCTGGATGATGGCACCGAGTGGCGCGTGGAGATCGAGCGCGCGCACATGGAAGAAGACACCGGCAAGCTCACCCACCTGGGTGGAACTTCCGGCCGCATCCACGGCGCGACCGCTTCCTTGGTGGACTGCAACCGCGCTGGCGTGCCTCTGATTGAGATCGTCACCAAGCCCATCGAGGGCATGGGCGAGCGGGCGCCGGAGATTGCCAAGGCTTATGTCTCCGCCCTGCGCGACCTGGTGAAGGCGCTGGGAGTCTCCGATGCCCGCATGGACCAGGGTTCCATGCGCGTGGATTCCAACCTGTCCCTGCGTGAAAAGGGAACCACGGAATTCGGCACCCGCACGGAAACCAAGAACATCAACTCCCTGAAGTCAGTGGAGCAGGCCGTGCGCTTCGAGATGCAGCGCCAGGCCGCATGTCTGGTGAATGACGTGGAGATCATCCAGGAAACCCGTCACTACCAGGAGACGGATGGCACCACTTCCCGCGGTCGCGTGAAGGAAACCATGGCGGACTACCGCTACTTCAACGATCCGGACCTGCCTCCCGTGATCGCCCCAGCAGAGTGGGTCGAGGAAATCCGCGCCACCCTGCCGGAGATGCCGTGGATCCGCCGCGCGCGCATCCAGGAAGAGTGGAAGCTCAAGGACGAAGAGATGCGCGACCTGGTGAACGCCGGCGCGCTGGATCTGATCATCGAGACCGTGGAAGCCGGAGCGTCCTCCGGTGAGGCGCGTTCTTGGTGGGTCTCCTACCTGGCAGGCAAGGCCAACGAGGCGGGCGTGGAGCTCACCGCGCTGGAGATCACGCCAGCACAGGTAGCTCGGGTCATCGCCCTGGTGGGCGAGGGCAAGCTCACCACGAAGCTCGCGCGTCAGGCTGTAGACGGTGTGCTGGCTGGGGAGGGCGACGTCGATAAGGTCATCGCCGATCGCGGCCTAGAGGTTGTGCGCGATGATTCCGCCATCGAAGCGGCAGTCGATGAAGCGCTCGCCGCAAACCCAGGCGTGGTGGAGAAGTACAAGGCCGGTAACACCAAGGTCACCGGCGCTATCGTGGGCGCGGTCATGAAGGCCACTCGCGGCAAGGCTGACCCAGCGCAGGTCAATCAGCTGATCGCCAAGAAGCTCAGCTAAGCCAGCTTCTCATCATCCGGGAAGGATTCCTCGGCGGGATTCTCTCCGGGTGGAGTCCAGTCATCGCCGGGTAGCTCGGCGCGATCGTGCGGAGCGTGGTAGCTCTGCGGATCCGGCCCCACGGGAACCACGCCCGTGGGGTTGATGTCTGTGTGAACCAGGAAGTAGTGGTCCTTGATCTGCTGGAAGTTGGTGGTATCACCGAATCCGCGGGTCTGGAAGAGATCTCGCAGGTATGCCCACAGCACGGGCATCTCCGAGATCTTGTTGCGGTTGCACTTGAAGTGGTTGTGGTAGACCATGTCGAAGCGGATGAGGGTGGGGTAGAGGTACACATCCGCCAAGGTGATCTGATTGCCCACCAGGTAGCGGCAATCGCTCAGGCGCTCCTCCAACCAATCCAGGGACTCGAAAAGCTCGTTGAAGGCCTTTTCGTACGCCTCCTGGGATCCCGCGAAACCGGCCTTGTACACGCCGTTGTTCACGGTGCGGAAGACTCGGTCTGCCACCTCATCGATCTCTTCGCGCAGGTGTTCCGGGTAGAGGTCCGGGGCATCCTCGCGGTGGAATTCCGTCCACTCGGTGCAGAAATCCTTGACCATGGTGCGGAAATCATTGGTGACCACGGATTGGGATTCGATCTCCACCAGTGCGGGAACCGTAATGCCCTTGGGGTAATCCGGGTAGCGGTTCAGGTATGCGCTGCGCAGCTGACCCATCTTGAGCACGGGGTCGATGCTGTTGGGGTAGAGATCGAAAGTCCAGGACTTCCAATCGTGCGTGGGACCGGTCAAGCCCAGCGAGATTGCGTTCTCCAGGCCCAGGAGTCGACGCGTAATGATCGCGCGGTGTGCCCAAGGACACGCGCGGGCGCCGACCAGCCGGTACGTTCCAGCTTCGGGGATTGCTCGGTCATCGATGTAATTCATGTCGCGGTCAAAGCTGCCGCCTGTGGAAATATTGCCCATGTTGATCCATGGTAGACCGACTCGCCGGGCAGCCTCCTCCGTGGGAGAAAGCAACCCGCATAGGCTGGGGGAATGAGCCGGGAAAATGATTTTTTTGACGACGCCAATACGGATGTAGACGTACCGACCTATTCTCGTGACCCCTACGCGATGACCGGACGGGCTCGCCCACAGCGGATCGAGCCTAAGCGGCCGGAGCCGAAGAAGCCCGAACCTGTGGTTGAAGAGCCCGTTGTGAATGAGGCAACTAAGACCGAACCATCGGTGGCCAAGCCCGCAACTGCGGTTCCAGCTTCAGCAGCAACTACTGCACCAGCCACGCGGGTAATGGACAAGTCAGTGGCTGATGAGCCAGCTACCGAAGCGCCCGTGGCAGAAAAGCCCGTGCGGGACAAGCGCGGCACGCTGAGCTTTGGTTTGCTGCTGCTGCGCCTGGTTGTGGGCGGTTTGCTGCTGGTCCATGGCCTGCAGATCCTCTTCGCCTTTGGCGGGCACGCTGGGCTGAACACCTTCGAATCGCAGCTTTCGGATCACTCCCATGCGGATCTCCTGGCCGTGGGAATCTCCGTGGCCGAGGTAGTGGCCGGCGGTCTGTTGATCCTGGGTCTGCTCACGCCACTTGGCGCGGCACTGGGTGCCGTCGCAGCCGGATTCCTGGCGCTGCATCACCTGCGCGCATGGGAGGGCGGATATTTCCCCGCCACGCTGGATACCGAAGTACAGATGTGGGCAATCCTGGCGGCCATGTCCATGGTGATCCTGTTCACCGGACCCGGCCGAGCTGCGTTGGATCGTCCACGCGGTTGGGCTACCCGGCCGTTGGCGTCGGCGTGGTTGTTCGCGATTATCGCTGTGGCCGGCCTCGCTGGCCTGTGGTTCCTGACCGCTTAATTGCTCAAGGCGAGCTTGAGCGCGATGGCCACCATCATGATGCCGATGCCGAGGTTGATGTAGGACCAGAAGCGTGGCGTCGATAAAGGTTTGGAAGGGACGCGGGCACCCAGACCGAGGGCGGGGAACCACAGCAAGGTGGCGCACATCGCGCCGATGAGCAGGGCGGGGGCGCTACCGGGGGTTTGGGCGGCCACGTTGCCGAGGATCATCGAGTCGATGTAGGCGGCAGGATTTGCCCAGGTCATGATAAATGCGGCGATGACCGGTTTATACAGGCCGCTGACGTCTTCGTTGGCCAGGGATTGGGGATTGCGGGCGTCGCGGAAACATGTGAACGCGAACCACAACAGGTAGGCCACGCCCACCCAGCGCAGGCCTCAGAGCAGCCAGGGAGCGCGCTCCACCAGCAAGCCCACGCCGGTAATGCCCAGCAGGGCCAAGAAAAAATCGCTGATCATCACCACGGCCAGCACCGGAAGCACAGAGCTCCGGCGCAGACCCTGCTTGATGATCAGCGCATTCTGGGGGCCAATGGCCACCATGAGGGAGAGCCACAGGACAAAGCCCTGCAGCGCGGTAGTGACTATTTCACTTCGCGGACAGCACCGCGGTCAGCTGAAGTGGCCATGGAGGCATAGGCGCGCAGAGCCTTGGTGACGGTGCGCTGGCGGGTGGTCGGAGACCAAGGCTTGTCGCGGGATTCCATTTCTTCCCGACGCTTGGCGATCTCTTCATCAGAAACCTGCAGCTCCAGGCGACGCTCGTGGATATCGATGAGAATGGGATCGCCATCCTGCACCAAGCCGATGAGTCCGCCGTGGGCAGCCTCGGGGGACATGTGACCCACGGAGATTCCGGAGGAGCCGCCGGAGAAGCGGCCGTCGGTGATCAGTGCGCACTCCTTGGCCAATCCCGCGCCCTTGAGGAACGCGGTGGGGTGGAGCATTTCCTGCATGCCAGGGCCACCAGCGGGGCCTTCGTAGCGCACCACAACCACGTGGCCTGGTTGCACCTTCTTGTCCAAGATCACGCGCACGGCATCTTCCTGGGATTCCACCACGAGAGCCTTGCCCTCGAAGTGCCAGACGGAGGGATCCACACCGGCGGACTTGATCACAGCGCCGTTTTCCGCGAGGTTTCCGCGCAGGATCACCAGGCCGCCATCAGCGGTGAAGGCGTGTTCCACATCGCGGATGACACCTTCGGCGGCGTCCGTGTCCAGGGAAGACCAGCGGTTGCTGGTGGAGAAGGGCTCGGTGGTGCGCACGCCACCGGGGGCAGCGTGGAAGAGCTCAATGGCTTCTTCGCTGGCTTCACCGGAGCGGATATCCCAGTTCAGCAGCCATTCCTTGAGAGTGTTTGAGTGCACGCTGTGCACGCCCTCGTTGAGCTTGCCCCCGCGGTAGAGCTCACCGAGGATGGCGGGGATTCCGCCGCCGCGGTGGACGTCTTCCATGTGGTAATCGGAGTTCGGGGACACCTTGGAAAGGCAGGGGACGCGCTTGGAGAGGGCATCGATATCATGCAGGGTGAAGTCCACTTCACCCTCTTCGGCGGCAGCCAGGATGTGCAGCACCGTGTTGGTGGAGCCACCCATGGCCATGTCCAGTGCCATGGCGTTCTCGAATGCCTCGCGGGTGGCGATGTTGCGCGGCAGAACGGAGGTGTCACCCTCGCCGTAGTAGCGCTTGCACAGGTCCACGATGGTGGTGCCCGCGCGGCTGAACAGGTCGCGGCGAGCCACCTGGGTAGCCAGCGTGGAGCCGTTGCCTGGCAGGGAGAGACCCAGTGCCTCAGTCAGGCAGTTCATGGAGTTCGCGGTGAACATACCGGAACACGAACCACAGGTAGGGCAGGCTGCAGATTCCACGTCCAGCAATCCCTGCGCGTCCACCTTGTCGGAAGCAGAAGCGGAAATGGCGGTGATCAGGTCAGTTGGGGCCTGCACCACACCATCGACAGCCACGGCCTTGCCGGCTTCCATCGGGCCACCGGAGACAAACACCACTGGGATGTTCAGGCGCATTGCTGCATTGAGCATGCCCGGGGTGATCTTGTCGCAGTTGGAGATACATACCAAAGCGTCCGCGGCATGGCCGTTGACCATGTACTCCACGGCGTCGGAAATGACCTCACGAGAAGGCAGGGAGTACAACATGCCCGCGTGACCCATGGCGATGCCATCGTCCACGGCGATGGTGTTGAACTCGCGAGCCACGCCACCGGCTTCGGTGATGGCCTCGGCGACGATGTCTCCGACATCCTTGAGGTGCACGTGACCAGGCACGAACTGCGTGTAAGAGTTCGCGATGGCGATGATCGGCTTGTTATCGAAGTCTGCATCGGTCATGCCCGTGGCGCGCCACAGCGCACGTGCGCCCGCGGCATTGCGGCCCTGGGTGGTTACGGCGGATCTCAATGGGATTGCGTTCATCGTTCTAGTCACTCTTCTCTACTTCGGCGCGACGCTGAGCTTCGTATTCAGCGTATTCGTCCTTATCCATCAGCACTGCATGGCCGTCCTTGTGGACAACCTGCACCTTGCGATCTGCGGCTTCTCGGCCCGGGGTCACCGGATCGGGAATGCGGCCGTCAGATGCCACGCTGAGGGTGATCAGCGAGTTAAAGGTTACTCCCGGGAGCCAGAAGCGCTTTTCTTCGGCTCCGTCTTCACGAGAAACGGCAAAGGCTTTACCCGCCTTATTAAACTGCACGCCGGAGAATTTATTCCATCCCAGCTCCTGGTTCTTACGCAGGGCGTAGCGGGTGGAGATGCCCTTTGGTCCCACCGTGGTGCGCACGTAGAAGGTCCAGGCCAGGAAGATCAGCGGCAGCAGCGGCACCCAGAAGAACCACGAGAACTTGAATCCCGCGAAAATCAGGCACAGCACCACCATGAAGGCCGCGCCCAGCAGGTGCTCGCGGCTGGGGGAGAGGGTCACGGTATCGCCGCGCCACTTCACTCCCGGTCCAGCGGTGGGTGGGGTGATTCTGTTTGCGCTCATAGTTGCTATTTAAACAGGTTGGCCTGTCGATGTTGAATCGCGGTTACTGCGTGGGCTGGGTGGTCTCGGCAGTGGGTTGCTGCTGCTGGCTGGTGGCAGGGGGCTGGCTGGAAGTGGTGGGCTGCTGCGTGGTGGTTTGTGGATTCTGTTGCTCGGTGGTGTCCGTGGGCTGCTCCGAGACCGTTGGTTGCTCTTCGGTCGGAGTCTCGGTTACCGATGGCTCGGTTTCGGCAGGTGTGGTTTCCTCCGGTGCTGTGGTCTCTTCGGTGGACTGCCAGCGTGCCGGGTTGAGCAGGCCAGCTTCTCCGCCTTCGGGATTCGACGACGCCAGCGCCAACCCGCCCACGAAAATCAACGCGATGAACAGCAGGGTAGTGGACACGCGGGTTCTTCCCCCGATGCTGAGAAGGTTCTTGATCTTGGTGTCGTAATCGTGACGCTCAAAGACATTCTCATCCAGGGAGTCATCGAGTTCCTCTTCGCCATCGATGATGCCCCCGCGTTCGTCTCGCTTCGGGGTCGAGTGGGTGTGGGCAGAGGGTGCTCCCGGACCATCATCCTTGGGCTCGGATCCGCGTGCCTGCTCGGTCAGTGCCGGGTCTTCCTCGATACGTGGGGCTGGGGTGGCGTCGGAAAGAGAAGAAGAGGGACCGAAGGCGGGCGCGTGCTGCATGCGCTCCCAGAACTCGTTGGCCACGGCGGCGCGGATGGCGCGTTCCACGGCCCACTGACGGGCGGGGTTAACGTCCGCGGTGATGCGGAACTGCACGGACCACGGCTGACCGGCGGTGGCGGGCTGAACTAAGTTCATGGCGGGGAGGACATCGAGTTGATCGGTGACGTCCTTGGCCACGTCGGGGTCGTTCACCGCGTGCTGAGCGGCGCGTTCCACGCTGTGGGTGAGCTCGGACATGGATTCGCCGTGCTTCATGGGGATCTGGATATCTACCACGGCGCGGGACCACTCCTGGGAGAAGTTGGTGATCACACCGGTGGTGCCGTTGGGGACGTTCACCATCTCGCCGGAAGGCGTGCGCAGGCGGGTGGCGCGCAAAGTGATGGCCACCACGGTGCCTTCAACGGGGCTGCTGGGGCCATCGAAGCTGACGTAATCGCCCAAGCCGAACTGACGCTCGGAGATGATGAAGAACCCGGCCAGGAAATCGCCAATTACGTTCTGCGCGCCGAAACCAATGGCGGCGGAGACCACGGTGGCGGGAAGTGCGGCACCCAAGGCGGGCACGCCCAGGTTGGTGAGCGCGAGCAAGACGATGAAGAAGAATGCGATGGCTTCCACCACGTAGACCAGGGCGCCGATCAGGGCCAGGCGGGTCTTGGTGGCCTCTTCGCCCTTGGATAGCTGGCGCTCGGCAAGGCGCATGGCCAGCCGGCCCACGCGCGGCACCAGAATGGCCGTGAGAACCAGCGCGGTGATGGGGATGCCGTGGTGGATGAACCAATCCCAGAGCTGGTACAAGAAGAACTTCAGATTCATGTGCTCCACAGTAATGAATAATCCGCCGGAACCATACTCTTGCTATTCGCTGCTCGGGGGCTGATTTTTCGCTGGAAAACCGGGTGAAATGTGGTCACCTAGTGAGATGATCATGTTCATAGTTTGGGAAATTAGTGCTCAAAGTGTTGCTAATCACAGCCCAGTGTGACTAAGCTGTGTTTCATGATGAGCAACCTAATTATTCGCGTACTCGTACCCTGAGGGGCGCACCCTCACTCGAGATTCTCGAATAATTCCTGCGCCCCCAAGCCATGCTCGGGGGCCTTTTGCTTGCCCATCCCTTTCCTGCAAAAGCACCGACTCAAGGAGCGAATGACACGTGACGGACACATCACGCTCGCAGCCCACGCCAGCCACCCTGGCGAACAACTCCCGCGGCAAGCGGCCCGAGCGCATTAACGGCGCCCAGGCTGTCGTCCGCTCCCTCGAAGAGCTCGGCACGGACGTAGTCTTTGGCCTCCCGGGCGGTGCCGTGCTGCCTTTGTACGACGCCCTCTATTCCTCCAAGCGCCTCAATCACATCTTGGTGCGTCACGAGCAGGGCGCTGGCCACGCGGCTACCGGTTTCGCCCAGGCCACCGGCAAGGTGGGCGTGTGTATCGCCACTTCCGGCCCGGGTGCCACCAACTTGGTCACCCCGATCGCCGATGCAAACATGGACTCCGTCCCGCTGGTGGCCATCACTGGTCAGGTGGGCCAGCACATGTTGGGCACGGATGCTTTCCAGGAAGCGGATATCCGCGGCGTGACCATGCCGATCACCAAGCACAACTTCATGGTGACCAGCCCAGAGGACATTCCCGCGGCAATCGCGGAGGCATTCCATGTGGCATCCACCGGCCGCCCCGGCGCGGTGCTGGTGGATATCCCCAAGGACGTGCAGAACGCGGAGATGGACTTCACCTGGCCACCGCAGTTCGACCTGCCCGGTTACCGCCCAGTCACCACCCCGCACCCACGGCAGATCGATGAGGCCGTGAAGCTGATCAACTCTTCTCGCCGGCCAACGCTGTACATCGGCGGTGGCGTGATCAAGGCGGAAGCGCATCAAGAACTGATGGCTTTCGCTGAGGCATATGACATCCCAGTGGTCACCACCCTCATGGCCCTGGGTTCATTCCCAGAATCTCACCGTCTGCACATGGGTATGCCGGGCATGCACGGCAGCGTTCCTGCCGTGGCCGCCCTGCAGCGTTCTGACCTGCTGATCACCATTGGTGCTCGCTTCGATGATCGCGTTACCGGCCACTTGGAAAGCTTCGCACCAAATGCGCAGGTCATCCACGCGGATATCGACCCAGCGGAAATCGGCAAGGTGCGCGAGGTGCAGGTGCCCATCGTGGGCGACGCCCGCGAGGTACTGCAGGCGCTTCCCGATTCCATGCGCAACAACGGGCTGAAGGGACCAAACACCTCCGCGTGGTTGGATTACCTGGGCAAGCTGATCGAGGACTTCCCCCGCGGTTACACGGAACAGCCGAATGACAAACTGGCACCCCAGTTTGTCATCGAGACGCTCTCCCGCGTGGTTGGCCCGGATGCGATCTACGTGGCAGGCGTGGGTCAGCACCAGATGTGGGCAGCGCAATTCGTGGACTACGAAAAGCCCCGCACGTGGTTGAACTCGGGAGGCTTGGGCACCATGGGCTACGCTGTGCCAGCGGCCATGGGGGCCAAGGCCGGAAAGCCGGAGACCAGCGTGTGGGCCATCGATGGCGATGGCTGCTTCCAGATGACCAACCAGGAACTGGTCACTTGTGCCGTCGAAAAGCTACCCATCAAGGTGGCACTGATCAACAACGGCAGCCTGGGCATGGTACGTCAGTGGCAGACGCTCTTCTACGACGAGCACTACTCCCACACCAACCTCAAGCCAGGCGAGCACTACCTGCCTGACTTCCTCATGCTGGCAGAAGCCATGGGATGTGCAGCCTTCCGCGTGACCCGCGAAGAAGATGTGGAACCCACCATCCGCAAGGCGGAAGCCATCAATGACCGCCCAGTGGTGATCGATTTCATCGTTGGTGAAGACGCTCAGGTGTGGCCAATGGTTGCGGCCGGCACCTCAAATAACGAAATCCAGTACGCGATGAACCTGCGTCCACTGTTCGACGAGGAATCCTCGGCAGGGGAGGACCCTGCGGAAATTCACGGCGTCATTAAGGAAGAGATCGAAGAAGATCTCCAAGAACAGATCGACGATCGCAGCACCAACGAGGAGAAGAAATAATGGCTCAGCGCCACACACTGTCCATTCTTTGTCAGGACGAAGACGGCATCATTTCCCGCGTCTCGGGAATGTTTACCCGCCGCGCCTTCTCCATCCTCTCCATCAGCTCCGGTCGCACGGAGGTGGAGGGCATTAATCGCCTCACCATCGTGGTGGAGGGTGAGGATCATGTTATCGAGCAGATCACCAAGCAGCTCAACAAGCTGATTCCAGTGATCAAGGTGACCCGCCAGGATCCAGAGACCACTGTGGAGCGTGGCCTGCTGATGGTGAAGGTTTCCGCCGATGCCACCAACCGCACCCAGGTTGTGGAATCCGCCAAGCTCTTCCGCGCACACGTGGTGGATGTGGGACCGGAATCCCTGATCGTGGAGGCCACTGGTTCTCCATCCAAGCTGCAGGCGCTGCTGGATATCTTGGAGCCGTTTGGCATTCGCGAGCTGGTGGAGTCTTCGATCACCGCCATGAGCCGCGGCCCGAAGGCGATGTACCCCTCCAAGCTTTAGCTCGCCCGTGCCCACTATGTGGTCACCCCCATCTCACTAAATGAAATGGACTGCTGGTATAAATAGAGTCAGCAGATCCGCAACGAAAGGAACTTTCCCCATGGCTATCGACGTACTTTACGAAGACGATGCAAACCTCTCCTTGATCCAAGGTCGCAAGGTCGCGATCATCGGTTACGGCTCCCAGGGTCACGCGCACGCACAGAACCTGCGCGAATCCGGCGTGGAGGTTGTTATCGGCCTGCGCGAAGGTTCCAAGTCCCGCGCCAAGGCTGAAGAAGCCGGCTTCACCGTGAAGAACAATGCGGAAGCTTCCGAGTGGGCAGACGTGATCATGCTGCTCGCCCCTGATACCTCTCAGGCCAGCATCTTCGAAAACGACATCGCGCCGAATCTCAAGGACGGCGACGCCCTCTTCTTCGGACACGGCCTGAACATCCACTTCGACCTGATCAAGCCAGATGCTTCCACCACCATCGGCATGGTTGCACCAAAGGGCCCAGGTCACCTGGTTCGTCGTCAGTTCGTCGATGGCAAGGGTGTGCCTTGTTTGATCGCCGTTGACCAGGATCCAAAGGGCGAGGGCAAGGAACTTGCTCTTTCTTATGCTGCAGCAATCGGTGGCGCACGCGCCGGCGTGATCCCCACCACCTTCGAAGCAGAGACCGTCACCGACCTGTTCGGTGAGCAGGCTGTGCTCTGTGGTGGCACCGAAGAGCTGGTCAAGACCGGCTTCGAGGTTCTGGTTGAGGCTGGCTACGAGCCAGAAATGGCTTACTTCGAGGTGCTGCATGAGCTCAAGCTCATCGTGGACCTCATGTTCGAGGGCGGCCTGGCCAACATGAACTACTCCGTGTCTGACACCGCAGAGTTCGGCGGATACCTCTCCGGCCCTCGCGTGATTGACGCGGACACCAAGAAGCGCATGAAGGATATCCTCACCGATATCCAGGACGGCACCTTCACCAAGCGCCTGGTTGCCAACGTTGAGGGTGGCAACAAGGAGCTCGAGGATCTGCGTGCTTCCTACAACGACCACCAGCTGGAGACCACCGGCAAGAAGCTGCGTGACCTCATGAGCTGGGTCAAGGTAGACGCTCGCTCCGAGACTGCCTAAACTCACAGCTAGACCCATTCAAGAAAGCACCGCTCCTGTTGGGGCGAGTGCTTTTTTGCGTATCTGGACGTGCGTTTGTGTGTACAGACTAAGCGGTACAGATTTAACCCTTGGCCATGCTGAAGAACTGGGGAGTTAAGACTATGCTGTTAAGGGTCGCACGCCACATTTGAACGGCGTGGTCCCTCTTCGGATCGGCGCGGTCGTTTCGATCCGGAGCAGGCACTACTTTTCCACTCAGGAGAACATAGCGTGAGCAGTAACCGCCCGGTAGTTCTGATTGCCGATAAGCTTTCCCAGTCCACTGTCGATGCCCTTGGAGATGCCGTTGAGGTGCGCTGGGTAGATGGTCCGAACCGTCCCGAGCTGCTCAAGGCAGTGGTGGATGCTGATGCCCTCCTCGTGCGTTCCGCCACCAAGGTTGATGCCGAGGTTCTGGAAGCCGCATCCAAGTTGCAGATCGTGGGCCGCGCAGGCGTGGGTCTGGACAACGTGGACATCGAAACCGCCACCGCCCGTGGCGTGATGGTGGCCAACGCTCCTACCTCCAACATCCACTCCGCGTGTGAGCACGCTGTGTCCCTGTTGCTCTCCACCGCTCGTCAGATCCCTGCCGCAGACAAGACCCTGCGCGATGGAGAGTGGAAGCGTTCCTCCTTCAATGGTGTGGAGATCCTGAACAAGACCGTCGGCATCGTCGGCTTCGGCCACATCGGCCAGCTGTTTGCGCAGCGCCTGGCAGCTTTCGAGACCGACATCATCGCCTACGATCCTTATGCGAACGCAGCCCGCGCCGCACAGCTGGGTGTGGAATTGGTGGACAACCTGGAGGACCTCATGGGTCGCTCCGACTTCGTCACCATCCACCTGCCCAAGACCAAGGAAACCGCCGGCATGTTCAATGCCGAGCTGCTGTCCAAGTCCAAGAAGGGCCAGATCATCATCAACGCCGCCCGCGGTGGCCTGGTGGATGAGCAGGCTCTGGCAGACGCCATCAAGTCCGGCCACATCCGCGGCGCCGGCTTTGACGTGTACGCATCTGAGCCTTGCACCGACTCTCCTCTGTTTGACCTGCCGGAAGTTGTGGTCACCCCGCACCTCGGCGCGTCCACCGAAGAGGCTCAGGATCGTGCGGGCACCGATGTAGCGGCCTCCGTCCTGCGTGCACTCTCCGGAGATTTTGTTCCCGACGCCGTCAACGTCGCCGGTGGCAAGGTTTCCGAGGAAGTTGCGCTCTGGCTCAACCTGTCCTCCAAGCTCGGCCGCGTAGCAGCTGCTCTGCTGGGAGCTGCACCGCAGTCCGTGCTGGTGGAAGCCCGCGGCGAGCTGTCTTCCGAGTCCGTTGATGCCCTAGGACTCTCCGCCCTGCGCGGTGTGTTCTCCGGCGTGATCGAGGAGCAGGTCACCTTCGTGAACGCTCCAAAGATCGCCGAAGAGCGCGGCGTGGCTCTGGACGTGAGCACTCAGCCAGAGTCCGTGACGCACCGCTCCGTGGTGGAGGTCAAGGTTGTGGCCGGAAACGGCCAGGCAGTGAGCGTTATCGGCGCACTGACCGGCTTGGAGCGCGTGGAGAAGATCGTGCGCATCAATGACCGCGGCCTGGACCTGCGTGCCACCGGTTACAACCTGTTCCTGGTGTACGGCGATCAGCCGGGCGCACTGGGATCCGTGGGTACCTCCCTGGGTGCCAAGGGCATCAACATCGATGCCGCTGCACTGTCCCAGGCTGAGGACGAAGAGCAGGCTACCCTGGTGCTCCGCGTTGACCGCGAGCTGGATGAAGAGCTAGTGGAGAAGGTGCGTGGCGATCTGAACGCCTCCACCGCAGTGGTTCTGGACCTCAACTAGCCACACAGCTGCGTGCCCCAGTCCTCGCCGTCCGCGAGGCCTGGGGGACACGCGAAGATGGCTTTGGATTCATAACGCACGTACTCATTCATGCGGTCGTTCTTGGACAATCGCAACTGAATGGGAATGAAGGTTTCCTCGGGTTTGCCCACGTAGGCAATGAAGAACAGCCCGGCAGACAAGTGGCCAAAGCTATCTGAACCTTCGATGAAGTTATAGGCGCGCCGCAACATGCGGGCGCCTTTATTCTGTTCCGGGTGGGAGAGGAACACGTGGGAATCCACGGGGATGGCAGGTTCCCGGCCGTAGATGAGATTGAACGGCACCTCCGCGAACTCCTTGTCCGGGACATCCTCCGTGCCCAGTGGGGAACCGGAGGCGCGGAAGCGAGCGAACGTGGCCTGCTGCTCGCCCAGTGTCTGCCGATCCCAGAGCTCCAACAGCATGCGGATACGACGGGCACACATGTATGAGCCGCCCTGCATCCAGCCCACTTCATCGGACCAGACAAACTCCTCCACGTCCCCGGACTCGTTGGAGTGGATGTTCCGTGTGCCATCCTTGAAACCGAAAAGGTTTCGCGGCGTGGCTTGCTCGGAAGAGGTGGAGCTGGCTCGTCCGTAACCCAGCTGGGACCAGCGCACCTCCACCACACCACTGCCGGCCCGGACCAAGTTGCGCACGGCATGAACCGCAACCTGGGGATCATCCGCGCAGGACTGGATCACGATATCCCCATCGCACAGCTCATCCTTGAGCTGATCACCGGGGAAGGTGGGCAGGGGATTGAGTTGGGCGGGTTTTCTGTCTGATAGGCCAAACCTGGCGTCGAAAAGAGAAGGACCATAACCCACGGTCACGGTGAGATTCTTGGCACCCAAGTCCTGCGCCTCGCCGGAATCGGCGGGGACGGAGTACTCGCTGGATTGTTCCTCGTCCGTGGCGGCCAGGCCCTGGGTCATGCGCTCGGCCATGGAGGTCCAGGTGGCCAGCACCTTCTTGAGCTCTGCGCGGTCCTTGGTCAGCACGTTCAAAGCCACGATGTGCAGGTGTTCCTGCTGCTCCGTGGTGATGCCGGCCTGGTGCGCATCGCGGAAGGGGACGATGGAGTTGCCCGAGGCGGGATCCGTGGTCGCGGAATAGGCAGCCACTCCGCCGCCGCCCGCGAGCACACCAGCACCAGCCCCGATGCCCATTCCGGCGAGGAAACCGCGCCGAGAGACGCTACCGGTTGATTCCTTCTCTTTTTTCGAAGCCATGACTACTCAGAGATGACGGCCTGCACCATGGACACTTCTTCGGTGAGGTGATCGAGTGCGGTAGACAGTGCCTTGCGGTCGGACTCGGAAACCTTGTCGTAGCTGACAAAGCCTTCGCCCTCGCGGTGCTTGTTGAGCTCGGACTGGACGGCGTCGAAACGAGAGTTGATCTCCTTGAGCATGCCCGGCTTGCGCTCCTCCATTGGCTTTTCCAGGGAGGCGATGGCGGCCTTGCTGCCCTCGAGGTTGGCCTGGAAATCGTAGAGGTCGGTGTGGGAGAAGATGTCCTCTTCACCGGTGATCTTGGAGGTGGCGATCTCATCCAGCAGGCCCTGGGCGCCGGAGGCGATCTGCACTGGGGTGAGCTTGAAGTCATCGGCGTTCACGCCATCGATGAGCTCCTGGATGTCCTTGGAGAGCTGATCGGCCATCTGCTTGGTCTCATCGGTGATCTTTCCCTCGACCCACAGGTCCTTCTCGATGCGGTGGAAACCGGTCCACTTATCGCCCTCGGCCAGGTCGGCCTCGCGCAGGTCGATGCGTGGGTCCAGGTCATCCGGGAAGGATTCCGCCACTGGCTCGATGCGCTCATAAGGGGTGCGCACCTGTGGGAAGAGCTCCTTGGCCTTCTCCACATCGCCCGCCTGGATGGCCGCGGTGAAGTTCTCGGTGACGTCCTGGAGGTTCTTGGTCTGCGAGCGCACGTAAGAGGTGTAGTTGTCCACGCTCTCGGTCAGGGCTGCATCGCCCTCGGCGGAGTTCACGTCATCGCCGGTGACCTTGAGGGTGCCGGAGATGCCTTCGCCCACCATGCCGGGCTTGCACAGCGTGGTGTAATCACCGGCTTCCTGGAACTCCACGATCAGCGTGCGGGAAGCTCCCGGGCCGATGTTTTCTACTTCGCCCAGGATGCGTCCACCGCTGGTCATCACGTAAAACTCGTTGATCTTGGTACCGGAGTTGGTCACGTTGAACGTGGTGGAACCGGTGGAGGTTTCCGTGGAGCCGAGCTCACAAGTGGTGTCATCGGCCTTGACATCGATGGCAGCGGCGCCTTCTTCGGCCTTATCGGCACAGCCCGCGAGGAGGAGGGATGCGGCCAATGCTGGGGCGAGGAGCTTGGTAGCGGTGAGCTTCTTAGACATGTGTGGGTTCTGCTTTCTGAGAGGGGACTGGCTTTCCAGACCGGAGGAAGAGCGGCATGACGATGACCAAGTAAGCCAGCCACGCAATGAACGAGAGGACGGTGGGGTTGGGCACGAAGTTGAACATGCCCTCGAGCGCTGCGGCATACCAGGTGCCCGGGGTGAGTACCGAGGAGATATCGAAGGCGTAATTGTGCACTCCAGGCAGCACGTTGGCCTCCTGCAGATCCTTCACGCCGTAGCGAAGAATTCCCGCGGCCACCAGCACCAGCAGGAAACCCAGGATGCGGAAGAGCTTGCCGATATTTACCCGAACCGCGCCCTTGTACATGAGGAATCCAAAGGCCACGGCGATGCCAATGCCCAGGGCTAGGCCGATGAAGGGTGTGCTGTTTATCGACGTCAGGGAGTCGAAAGCCAAGAGGATTGTCTCGATGCCCTCGCGGCCCACGGCCAGGAAAGCCACGAAGAACACGGCCTTGGGGCCCACGGCTGATTCCAGCCGGCCCTGCAGTTCCGCGGACATGGACTTGCCGGCGCTGCTCATCCACAGGAGCATCCAAGTGATCATGATGACCGTGATGATGCTGGCAATTCCACCGAGGAGCTCTTGGCCCTGGGTGGTGAGAGTCTTGGTGCCGAAGTGCAATAGCGCAAAGCTCAGGGCGGTGAACAGCAAAGCTGCGCCGATGCCTGCCCAGAGGTAGGGCCGCTCGTGCTTGCGGCCAGTCTTGGTGAGATAAGCAGCCAGGATGATGACCACCATCGAAGCTTCTAGGCCTTCGCGCAAGCCTATGAGGAAATTGGCATAAAGCACCTGAACCTCGGTTCAGTAGGTAAAGCAAGCCGAAGTTTGGGTAAGGCTAACTTTAGTGATTAACAAAACGGCTTGACTGTACCCCTGCTGGAAAGGTTTAGGCAATAGGGGGTGTTAGACTACAACGAAATCCAACTAGTGAGACAAGGGAGTCCACACAATGAAACTCGCGGTGATTGCCGGAGATGGAATCGGCACCGAAGTAGTCCCAGAAGCGCTCAAGGTGCTGGAGGCAGTGCGGGATGACATTGAGATCACCGAATACGACCTCGGTGCACGCCGCTACCTGCGCAACGGGGAAACCCTCACCGCTGAGGACGTTGCTTCCCTGCGGGAACACGATGCCATCCTGTTGGGCGCAATCGGCGACCCGCGCACGGTTCCCGCAGGAGTGCTGGAGCGCGGATTGCTTCTGCCACTGCGTTTCAAGCTGGATCACGCGGTCAACCTGCGCCCCTCCACGCTGTACCCGGGCGCGTCCAGCCCGCTGAAGGATCCGGGTGAGATCGATTTCGTGGTGGTCCGCGAAGGAACCGAAGGCCTGTACTGCGGTAACGGCGGCACGCTGCGCGAGGGAACCGATCACGAGGTGGCTTCCGAGGTATCCCAGAACACCTACTACGGAGTCTCCCGCGTGGTGCGCGATGCCTTCGAGCGCGCACAATCCCGCCGCAAGAAGCTCACCTTCGTGCACAAGACCAACGTGCTGGTGAACGCGGGTGGCCTGTGGGCACGCGCCGTGGAAACCATCGGCAAGGAATTCCCAGAGGTGACGGTGGATTACAACCACATCGATGCCGCCACCATCTACATGGTCACAAAGCCTTCCACCTTCGATGTCATCGTCACGGACAACCTGTTCGGCGATATCCTCACCGACCTGGCCGGAGCCGTCACCGGTGGCATCGGGCTGGCTGCATCCGGCAACATCGATCCTTCGCGCGAGAACCCTTCCATGTTCGAGCCCGTCCATGGATCCGCGCCGGACATCGCCGGCCAGGGCATCGCTGATCCATGCGCAACCATCCTCTCTGTGGCCCTCATGCTGCGCCACCTGGGCGATGAGCCCAACGCCGAGAAGATCGAGAAGGCCGTGCTGGAAGAGGCTTCCAGCCGCGATGGTTCGCCCATCAAGACCTCCGAGGTGGGCGATCGCGTGGCCGCAGCTGTGAGGAATCTCTAATTCTCGGTTCACCCAACCCGGGGTTGGAAGATGCGTTTGCGGGATAAACTATCTCTATGAACGTTGAGCTAGACGAGGTGCGTCGCTTCCTCGCGGAGCACCATCCATTTCAGTCGCTGGATGCGAAAGTCCTCGATGCAGTGCCGCGTTCCATGACCATGCGCTATGTGCGCAAGGGGATCACGCTCATCACCGCGGGGGAGCCGAACGACCACCTCTACGTGGTGCGTTCTGGCGCGGTGGATGTGATGGATGTCGATGGAGTGTTGCTGGACCGGCGCGATACCGGCCGCAGCTTCGGGTATTCCACCCTGGTCGGGGAAAACATCTCCAAGTACACCGTGACCACGGTGGAAGACTCCCTGCTGCTGGTCATGGAACGCCCGGCATTTCAGGAGCTCGCGACCTCCAGCCCTGATTTGGTGCGCTACTACTCGGGGCTTTCGGCCCGCATCCGCGCGGAAGCCCAGCACCTGCACGGGGAATCCTTTTCAGACATCCTGCGCACGCGCCTGGCCACCTTCGCTATCCCGAATCCCGCGCACATCGGGCCGGAGGCATCCCTGCAGGAATCCGCCCGCATCATGGGTGAGAAAAACGTCAGCTCTCTGCTGGTCATGAGCGATGGCACTCTCGAGGGCACCCTGCAGGGAATCATCACCGACCGCGATATGCGCAAGGCCATCGCCGGGGCCATCGCGCCCACCACGCCCGTGAGCGAGCTCATGACCCGCTCCGTGCGCACCGCCACTTCTGACCAGCTGGTGATCGAGGCCATGCTGATCATGGCGGAGCTGAACATCCATCACATTCCCATCGTTGATGAGGGTCGCACCACTGGCATCATCGCCTCGGCGGACGTGATGCGCCTGCTGCAGGCCAACCCGATGTATTTCGCGGGGGACCTGGCGCGCAAGAACTCCCCGGAAGAGATCAAGGTGGTTTACGAGGATGCACAAAGGGTGGCCCTGCGCTTCATCGAGCGAGGTGCCGCCGCCGACGAGATCACCAGCCTCCTCTCCCTGGTGGCTGATGCCATGGCCCGCCGCCTCCTGCACCTGGCCGAGGAATCCCTGGGACCGCCACCGGTACCTTATGCGTTCGTGGTGCTGGGATCGCAGGGTCGCAAGGAAATGGGTTTGGCCTCTGATCAGGACAATGCCCTCGTGTTATCCGATGAGTTCGACGCCACCTCCCACGGCCAGTACTTCGCCCAATTATCTGAATTTGTCTGCCAGGGCTTGGCCACCGCAGGGCAGGCATTGTGCCCCGGGGACATGATGGCGAGCAACCCGCAATGGCGCATGACCGCCTCTCAGTGGGCGGACACTTTCCAACACTGGATCACCGCACCTGAGCCCGATGCGCTGCTCTACGCGCAGACCTTCTTCGACATGCGGGCAATCCATGGCGATCTGGAACTGGGGTCTACGGTTCATGCGCAGGCGGTGGCGTCGGCAGAACACGCACCCCGACTCCACGCCCACCTGGCGGCCCTGGCTGCCCGGCGCGAACCTCCACTCGGTTTCTTCCGCGGGCTGGTGGTGGATCGCGGTGGGGATTACCGCAACACGCTCAACGTGAAGAAGGGCGGCACGGCGGCGATCGTGCAGATGGCGCGGTTGCTGTCAATCACTGCTGGCAGGGATGCACTGGGCACGCTGCAGCGGCTGGATCGCTCGGCACGCGATCTCACCGACGCGTTCTCCTTCCTCAACAACATCACCCTGAACCACCAGGCGGAGCAGATCCGCCGGGGCAAGCAGCCGGATTACCACGTCAAGCCCGGCCGCCTATCCAAGATGGACCGGGAGAACCTGCGGGATGCCTTCCAGATCATTAAAAGCATGCAGAATGCCCTGAACCTCAAATATCCCATCCGGAGCATCTGATGTTTCCCCGATTTCGACGCCACGGTTCCGCCACCGGGGCGTTGCGCGGCTTTTATGAGGTGCCTCGCCCAGAAGGGAAGACCCCGCTGGAGGAGTTGCGTTTATTGGCTGTTGATATCGAAACCACGGGGTTGGATCCCGCCAGAGACCGCGTGCTGTCCATTGGGTGGGTGCCCATTGACGGTGGCGAGATTGATCTCTCCGGCGCGGGTTATGAATTGGTGAATACCGCAGGGGCGGAGAGCGTGGGGGAGTCCGCGACCATCCACGGGCTCACGGACGAGGAGCTAGCGGAGGGCACCAGCCCAGAAGCCGCCTTGGACTCTGTGTTGCGCGCACTGACTGGCCGGGCAATGTTGGCGCACTACGCGTCAATCGAAAAGGAGTTCTTGGGGGCGCTGTGCCGCAAGCACTGTGGGTCTGGATTGTCGGTGCCTGTGGTGGATACGTTTGAGATTGAGCGTCGACATATGGAGCGGATGGGGACCTTCCCACGGGGAGAAGACCTGCGCCTCCCGCGGGTGCGCGAACGTTATGCTTTGCCGGAGTATCGCAGCCACAACGCGCTGACGGATGCCCTGGCGTGTGCGGAGCTGTACCTCGCACAATGGGCGCGTTCCCGGGTGAGGACCTTAAAGGACATGCAGCCCCTGTGAGTTAGCTAAGCGTGAGGTAACATCTACTTTCATGCGTATTGCTCGAATAGCCCACCCTGAAGGCATGACATTCGCGGTACTCGAAGGTGGTCAGCCGGACGGTTCCGGCGCCACGTGTCGAGAGATCGCCGGACACCCCTTTGGCCAGCCGGAGTTCACCGGTAAGACCTGGCCAATCGAGGATGTTCGCCTCCTCGCTCCCATCCTCCCCTCCAAGGTCGTGGCCGTGGGTCGCAACTACGCGGATCACGTGGCCGAGGTGTTCAAGAAGGGTGCCGAGCACCTTCCTCCCACCATCTTCCTCAAACCACCCACAGCAGTGGTGGGCCCAGAGGCTCCCATTCGTATCCCCGAGTGGGCCACCAAGGTGGAGTTCGAGGGCGAGCTGGCAATCGTCATCGGCCGTCCCTGCAAGGACGTTAACCGCGCCAACTGGAAAGACGTGGTGCTCGGCTTCACCATCGTTAACGACGTGAGCTCCCGCGACCTGCAGTTCGCTGATGGCCAGTGGGCACGCGCCAAGGGACTGGATTCCTTCTGCCCCCTCGGCCCATGGATCGAGACCAACCTGGATGGCATCGAGGCGGATAACCTCTCCATCAAGGCACACCTGACCCACGAGGGCGAGACGGAAACCAAGCAGGATTCCAACTCCAACCAGATGATCAAGGCCGTGCCGGAGATCGTGGAATGGATCTCCTCCGCCTTCACCCTGCTGCCAGGTGACATCATCTGCACGGGCTCCCCAGCGGGCACCGCAGAGATGCACCCCGGCGATCGGATCTCCATTGAGATCCCCGGATTGGGAACGCTCTCCAACCCGATCGCTCGTTACTAGGCTCGGGTTTAGGGCTCGGCCCTAGTTCAACTTCTCGAACAGCTCTGCAGGCACATTCATTGCCCGCAGGGCTGTTCGCATCTTCGCGGCAGTTTCCCGAGCCTCAGCTGCGGGATCAGAAGAGCTGACGATTCCCCCGCCGGCCCAGGACCGGGCGGAGAGCCCGTCCTGGGCCACAGTCGTGCCACGGATGGACACCATGTACTCGCCATCACCCGAGGCATCGCACCAGCCCACAAACCCCGCGTACATTCCGCGACTTTCTTCCTCAGCGGCGGAAATGACACCCAGCGCGGCCTCAGCGGGCGTGCCACCGACCGCTGGCGTGGGATGCAAAAGCAGCGCCAAATCCAACGCGGAATAGTCGCGGTCCTTCAGCTGGCCGGTGATGGGCGTGCCCAAGTGGATCATCTCCTTTGTGGAGTGGATTCCCGGGGTGGGCGGAATGTTGAGCTCTCGGCTCAGGGGCTCCAACACGCGGCGATAGTGATCCACCACCAGGCGATGTTCGTAGAGCTCCTTGGGAGACTTTCGCATCTGCTCGATACTCCGCTGTTCCTGCTGCTTATCGCGGGAGCGCTGGATGGAACCGGCAAGGGGGAAAGCGGAGAAATTCTCCCCGTGGCGCTTGATCAATACCTCCGGGCTGGATCCGGTGAAAAATGATCCGCCGAGGTCTGCGGCGAGCTGTACACCGTAACCATCGCGATGACTAGATAGATCGATCATGCGCGCACAGATCAGCAGGGGATCCACGCGCTCGGCGAATTGAACATCCGCAAAGCGGGCCAACACCACCTTCTCCAGCTCGGTGGACGCAATGGTGTCAACTGCTGCGGCAACGACGTGGGCGTGAGAGGTGGCGTCGGAAGAAAAGGAAATGTTGCTCACGGTGAGGCGACTGTCATCACCACGGTAAGCGGCGGGCGGCTCCAAGGGTCCTTCGGAGCGCCAGATCTTCTCCGGGACGGTGAGTGCGGCGGGTTCATTGAAGTCGAAAGGTACGCAGCCCACCACCATCTGGGAGCTCGCTGACTCGCTGGACATGAGGTCCCGGATATGGGTGGAGGCATCGTAGGCGCTGCGGAATTCTTCCCTGGATCCCTGCGAGCGGACGCTGCCATGGGGCCGAGACAGCAAAAAGTCCGGCGCGGTGCTGAGCCGGCCGGATGATTGCGGGGAAGGAGAAGCCATGAACTTAGCCTAGAGGGTGGGGCAATTTCGGATGCTCAAAGGGCTAAAGATCAGGCGGGGAGGGAAGTTTAGAGCTCTTGCAAGCAGTAGGTCAGATTTTCGGTATCGGTGCGACGACCCTTGATGGAGATTGTGTAGGAATCGGTTGCGCCCTCAACGGAGTAGCAATCTACGTCTTCACCGGACTCGAGGACCTTGTACTTGGCCTCATCGCCATCGCAATCCACTGCCTGTGGCTTCCTCGAGGCATCTGGGCTGGTGCCTTCCGCGGACACACAATCGCCGGCCTGGGCGTTGTTGTTCCATGGCATGACATCTGCGTTGCGGAACATGAAGCCCAAAACAGCGGCAACGACAACGAGAATGATGAGGATGCGTAGTGGCCAGCTCAGGGGAGAGCCCTTCTTGGACTTGCCTTCGTTGGCATCCACTGGGTGTGCGCCGTCAGCGTGGTTGGAGTTGGGGTCAATGTTTCGTGGGTCGTGGTTGGTCATAAAAAGGAGAGTATGGGCTGAGCAATTTGTGTGCTGGGTTTATAGGTAAATTTCACATGAATTTTGCGCAGTGTGTAATTTTTCTCGACGCGCCACAGGAAAAGATCCCGCTGTTGAGGAACTTTTGGGATTAAAGTGACCTGTGTGACCTCTGTGACTTATGTGAAACCAGTAAATGTGCGCCAGTGTGCGCACAATGCCCGGATTTTCCTCGCTTTGAGCTTTGCCGTGCTTCTTGGGCTGACTCTGAACCCAGTGGCCTCGGCGCAGAATGCTCCGCCTCCGCCGCCCGCTAAGTCTTTGGCCGCATTGGCGCCGACCTTGCAGGGCAATCCCACCAACGTGGAATTCGTGCGTCCTTATGGGGAGGTGCGTAGCGCCGTTGTTAGCGTGACCTCCAATTACGACCCCAAGCGCCCCGTACCCATCCTCTTCGGTTTCGGCGGATGGCACGATTCCCCGGAGAATTACCGGAATTACTCCCGCTTCTCCAACACGGGTGCGGCGCAGGAAGCCATCGTGGTCTACTCACGCGGACGGGAGAATGCCTGGGAGGGCGCGCCTTACTCTCGCACCACGCGGGGAGGGGACGTGGACTTCGTCCGCCAGATCGTGGGTGAGCTGCAAAAGCACTACAACGTGGACATGAACCGCATCTATGCCGTGGGAATGTCCAACGGTGGTGGCATGGCCGCGAACCTGGCGTGCCAGGCTCCAGACCTCATGGCTGGTGTAGTCGGAGTGTCCGGTGCGTATTACAACCCCGTCAACGAGGGCTGCGCCCCGGGAAGCGTTCCTACCTTCCTAGTGCATGGCTCTGAAGACAAGCTCACTCACTACCAGGGCGGATCGCTCCACGATGCTCCGTACCTGCCAGTGATGAACGTGATCAACAGCCGCGCACAAGCCAACGGTTGTGCCCCGCAACCGGTGCAGTCTGAATTGCCCGGTGGCGTGACTCAGTTTGGATTCCCCGGATGCAAGGACGAAGCTGTCCACTGGCGAGTCAACGGACAGGACCACACCTGGTTCGTCTCCCCGGATATTGCGAACGAAGCATGGCGCTTCCTCGCCCGCCAGAACAAGACTCTGCCCGGGCCTGCGGAATAAGACTGGCGGGGCAGCGGTGGCGTCGAGAAAAAAATAGACGCTAAACTGGCACGTTATGAGTGATATTCGCGTTCGTTTCTGCCCATCGCCCACCGGAACCCCGCACGTGGGACTGGTGCGCACCGCCCTGTTCAACTGGGCACACGCTCGCCATAATGGTGGCAAGCTCGTGTTCCGCATCGAAGATACTGATGCGGCGCGCGATTCTGAGGAGTCCTACCAGGCGATCATCGATTCGCTGACCTGGTTGGGACTGAGCTGGGACGAAGGCGTGGAGGTTGGGGGACCCCACGAGCCATACCGTCAGTCCCAGCGCATGGACATCTACGCTGATGTGCTGCAAAAGCTGAAGGATGCCGGTGAGATCTACCCCGCATACTCCACCGCTGCTGAGGTGGAAGAGCGTCACAAGGCCGCTGGTCGGGACCCCAAGCTGGGTTATGACAACTTCGACCGTGAGCTTTCCGAAGAGCAGATCGAGGCGTTCAAGGCAGAGGGTCGCGAGCCCGTGTGGCGCCTGCGCATGCCATCCGACCGCACCTTCGAGTGGACTGACCTGGTCCGCGGTGAGATGAGCGTGGAGGGCAAGACCATCCCAGACTTCGTGGTGGCTCGCTCCAATGGTCAGCCGCTGTACACGCTGGTCAACCCAGTGGACGACGCACTGATGGAGATCACCCACGTGCTCCGCGGCGAGGACCTGCTGCCTTCCACCCCGCGCCAGATCGCACTGTACGAGGCACTGGAGCGCATCGGTGTGGCCAAACAGGTTCCCACCTTCGGCCACCTGCCATTCGTGATGGGGGAGGGCAACAAGAAACTCTCCAAGCGCGATCCGCAGTCTGACCTCTTCCTGCACCGCGAGAACGGCATCATCCCCGAGGGCATGCTCAACTATCTCTCCCTGCTGGGCTGGTCCCTGAGCGCGGACGAGGACATCTTCGGCATGGATCAGCTGATCGCCAACTTCGACGTGTCCAACGTGAAGCCCAACCCAGCGCGCTTCGACCAGAAGAAGCTGGAAGCCATCAACGCGGATCACATCCGCCTGCTTGAGCTTGAGGACTTCACCGAGCGCCTGCGCAGCTACCTGGAGGAGTACAAAGGCTTCCCTGCGGATTACCCGGCGGACAAGTTCGCTTATGCGGCCGAGCTGGTGCAGACCCGCATCAAGGTGCTCAGCGAGGCTGACGACCTCCTGAAATTCCTCATCACTCCCGACGCAGACTTGGTTCTGGACGAGAAGTCCGCGAAGAAGAACCTCAAGGAAGATGCGGTGGAGGTACTCAACGTATCCATTGAGGAGATTGAGGGGATCGACGCCAACTCCTTCACAGCATCTACCCTTGAGAGTGCACTGCAGGGTCGACTGATTGAACAGATGGAGCTGAAGCCCCGTAAGGCTTATGGAGCGCTGCGCGTGGCTATCTCTGGCGCTGCTATCTCCCCACCGCTGTTCGAGTCCATGGAGCTGCTGGGTAAGGACTCCACGCTGGCTCGGTTGCGTTCCGCCTTGGCTGTGACTCCGTTTGGTGTGGATGCGGAGTAGTTGGGCTGTTCTGGAGCTGCAGCGGTTAATTACAGCGCTGTGGTTCCGTTTACTCATTCTGAGTTGATGTAAACAAGCCCTGAACAGGCGATTTGCTTGAATCTGGGGTGTCTGGTTATATTAACTCTCGTTGCAAGCGCGGTTCTACTGCCAAGTGAAACGCGCTCAAAACGAACGATGGCCTATGGTGTAATTGGCAACACTACGGTTTCTGGTACCGTCATTCTAGGTTCGAGTCCTGGTAGGCCAGCGCCCCGTTCGTCTAGCGGCCTAGGACGTCGCCCTCTCACGGCGGTAACACGGGTTCAAATCCCGTACGGGGTACAACTAACTTGGATCTTTCCAAGCGTGAAACAAAGTTTCACAAAAGCAGCTAAGTCTTCGGACTTGGCTGCTTTCTCAATTCTCTCAGATCTAAGCAGAGTCTGTGCTAGGTGGTTGCTATCTACCGCCACTCGCAGCAAGGTGCGGGAGATAAGGAATCGCGAAAGCAAACTGATTGAGGCTAACAAATTCTCGAGCTGGACGGTTGAAAACGGGAATCAAATCGTCCGTTAGAAGCTGATCTGCACCTTTAGGTTATCGCTGAGACCAAAAGCAAGCTAGAATCGCAAGGAACAGCGAAGCGCATGTTGAGTCTGTGTTCGTATGGCTCTGGGGACTCTGCGGGTTCAAGTACGAGTCTGAGGAAACAAGTCAAGCCTCGCATTCTCAATGAAAGCATTAAGTTAGACAGACAAACGGATTTTGGATTCGCAAAAACTAAGCTGAGGATTCCAATTATTCAGTATGCCATCACGTAGCCACGTCTCGTGGTTACAAACAAAAAAGCTCGAAAGTCAAGCAACTTTCTTCGGCATCGGCTACTGTCGGATTGAACCAGCGGCTGGTGACGCGCACCTGAATCTCAGAAGCCACTGGACGAGCTTCAGAAACCAAATGTGGTTCGCAAATAGAACCTTTTTATGAATCAACTTTCATCTGATCGCCTCTGACTAACTATTAGTAGAGGAAATCTCGCTTTCGATGGACTCTCCCCACCCCGAAACTAGCTTACGGAGAAATAATGCAACTTGTACCAGGCGAAGAGATAGATTTTAGTTCATATCGCACTGCTAGTGTGCCCCCCGGTGCAGATATCGAAGAGGCATACGAGAATGGCGAATTTCGCATTGTAACAGAGCAGGGAAGAACAAGACTGCCCGAGCTTGCGCGGTCAGTCAGCGATAGATCAATCTATAGTTTGGAGCCCGACTATCAACGAAATTTCGTGTGGGATGAAGAAAAACAGTCAGCCCTAATCGAGTCCATATTGATGAACGTACCAATTCCCCCAATTTTCTTGTATGAGATTGACTACTCCAAGTATGAAGTAATGGACGGGGTACAAAGACTGTCCACTATCGAGAAATTTTACAATGATGAATTAGAACTGACAGGGCTTAAAGTTTGGGAGCCCCTTAATGGAATGACTTATTCAGAACTTCCGGATAAAGTTCGAGATGGAATCAATAGGCGTTACATTTCATCAGTGATTCTCCTCAAGGAATCTGCGCATGATTCAAAACATGCGGGCGACTTAAAGCGAGAAGTTTTCACAAGGCTCAATACAGGCGGTCAGCGACTAGAAGAGCAGGAACTTCGAAAAGCAAACTCTAATGGGCGTCTAAGCGACAGCATCAACGACTTTGTGCAGAATGATTCCAATTTCCGGACTCTTTGGGGATTGGGCGATGCAGAGAGACGGCTAGCTGCTGCAAGCGAGAGAACTACGAAGCAAGATGAGAGACTACTCAAACGTCAAGGCGCTCAAGAACTTGTCCTACGTTTTTTTGTTAACCGACAGCGTGGCAGGTTTGCTGGTATAAAGACACTATCTGTGATGCTGGATCAGTATTGGCTGAACGGGAATAGATACCTTGATCAATCGGTTATCGACTCTATATGCGATATTCTGTCGAATACTTGCTCACTGATGGTTGATGTCTTGGGTGAGGATGCACTTTCCCTATGGACAAACGTTGACGGCAATCTAAAACCTCGCAAGTTTCGATATTTCATCTATGACTCGATGACCTATGCCATGTCTGGATTGCTTGATCACAGTGATGAAATCCGCCGTCATAGGAAGGATGTTGAGGAATGTTTGATTCAAGCGCAGATTGAGAATGCAGAGTATTTTGATGGGAGAAAGACCTCTAACGCGGACTTTTTAAAACGGGCGGGAATTCTTACTTCTGCTATCAAGAGTGGCGCCAGGTTGTGACGTACATTAAAGCTGTACGCAACGCGCTTCCCGGTGAGACGGTTTTTAATAACCGGTCGCACGATCCGGTCTTGCCTCGTTCTGTCTTCTGGCGAGGAATTGTCATTGAAATAACGAGTAAAATCGAAGATGCTTATCTTTCAAAAGTTCGAGATTTTCTAAACTCTTTGTTTGAGATTTATGGAACATTGTACAAGAGCCCTGGAGAGAAGGAACGAGCTGAATTTCACAGCTTTCGTCGAGAATATTTTAAACTAGCAGCTCAAATTTTCGTAGATAGGGAGAAGCTGTGGGGTTTTGACCTCAGTTTGGATGAAATTTCGGAAGATTTTTACAAATTATTTGAAATCGATGCGATGTTTGCTTCGGGAGGGTTGCGAGAGGCCCGTTCCATTGTGGAGATCATTGCTTTTGCAAGGAAGAAGAATCTTGTAATTGAGGTAATGATTGAGCATTTTGTAAATATCTGCAGTTTAGCTCTATCCGCTGATGATATTTCAGATCTAAGAGCTCCGCTTAATGCTTTTGCGGACACCATCGGTGCTCCGCAGAAACGAAATCGTGAAGTCTTCAAGGAGCTCTATCAATGGAGAAATGAAGCTGCGCATTCGCCGGATATTGAGCAGTTTCCAAGTTTTGCAGATCTAGAGTCAACTCTGGATGTCGTTGACGAGTTTTTCGGACTGCTGAATTCCGTGATGCTTTTAACTCTACATAAAATTCGACATGCGGTCGGCCAGCCAACGCTGATGATGTCTCAATCCATGGTTAAGAAAAAACACCACTACGGTGGGAGTACTCCTTTCCTTGAATTTAGTTTTTCGGATGATAGACGCCCTGAAGTAGTTCAGATAATCTCACGTGGTGCTAGTTTTCTCCTTGGGTTTTCGAAGGATGGAAGTTTGGTTGATGTGCTTGATTGCCGTCATGCTTTGCCAGGGGATGAGGCCATAGCGCGCCAGGTGTCAGAGAGTCAAGATTCGGTCGAACCTATTTCCGTCGTGGATGATTTTTGCCGCATTGTTTGTAGAGATGCCGGGTTTGAATTGCATGTTTGCACATCAAGAGACACTCCAAACTGGGCCGTTGGCGCAGGCAGTGCAAATAGATTTTTGTTTGTCGGGTCTTCGGATGTGCGGTTTCTTCCTTCTTCCATTTAGGGTCTTAACTCGGCTGGGTGCCCCTAGTATGTCTAGGTTGATGGTTCTGTGCTTCGATAACGTTCGGCTAATGTGTTGTGCGTATGTTTATTCTTTTAGGAGTTCATGCACGAAGCTTGCTTAACAACATTTACGCTACTTACGTCAACACGCGTTCTTTATTGTTCTTGCATTTGTTACGTAAGTAATAGGTGTTGTTGGATACAAACGGTGATGAGTGGGATTGTTGGCGCTCGTGCTTGTTTTTGCTCTTGAGCCTGTTCGAGTGTGCGTCGATCTAGGTGGTGGTATCAATAGCCGCTATATCTTTTTGGCAAGGCTCTTGTGAATTGTTAAGTCTATAGGTCAGCGGTCCCGAACAGCCCCAACCACAGCCTCACTCATCGCCACCTGACCCGCTGGCGTGGGATGCATCGGGTAGGAATCGCTGAACACTCCGCTCACATCTACCCAGCGCTCTTTCGGCTCTGCGCACGCGGTGTGCTGCTCAGTATTCTCCGGCAAGACGAATTCCGCTCCGTGGCGAGAAGCGACGTCGGAAATGATGCCGTTGAGGCGGGCGGTGAGATCAATTGACCATGCCTTATCAGTTGGGCTGATGGAACCGGCCTCGCTGCATTCGCCACTGGCCGTGAGCATGGGGAAGTAGCCGGTGACGATGACGCGCGCGTTGGGGGAGCGGCGGCGGATTTCTTCGTGGACTGCGTCCAGGCGGGCAGGGAGGAGGCCCAGCATCTCATTGGTCTTGGCACCGCGCTGGCTTTCGCAGGTGGTGGGGATGCTGCCGTCCATGGCGCCGTACATGCAGGCTGCGATGTCACCGAAGTAGATGTCATTGCCGCCGATGGAGAGCGTGATCAGGTCAGTGTCCTCTTTAAGGCTGTTGACCTGGGCGGGGATGGTTTCCTGCCTCAGTCTGTCACCCAGGATGTGCTCGGTGACCGCGCTGGAGCAGGAGACGTCTATACCTTCTATATTCGGCTCCTCCAGAACCAGCGAAGGATAGTTGTCCGTGGAGCGCACGCATGGTCCGGGTCCAGTGGTGGGGGCGGAGCGGGAACCCATCGCGGCGTAGGAGTCGCCGAGCGCCACGTAGTTCAATGTTTCCTGTAGTGGCGCTGTGGTGGCTGAGCTAGTGGCAGATCCTGGTGAACTCGGTGCTGGATCACCCTGTTCCGAGGTGGTGCACGCGGTGAGGAGAGCACCAGCGAAGATGAGACCAGCTGGCACGGAGAAGCGCTTCATGGGAACCAGCCTACAAACCCGTGCTGAAATCTTGGCTAGAATATGAAATCGCTCTTCGCGAATTGGTAAAGCTTTGGTATCAATTCGGTCTCAATTCCGCTCGCAGGCGGAAGCGGCGAAGAAGTTTAGGTACAGATGGATAAGCAATTAACAGCAAGTAACAAGGAGATAAATAGAATCATGGCTCTCAACAAGATGTTCACCCGTCGTGGCGCCGTTGCAGTTGCAGCAGGCACCGCATTGGTCTTCGGCACCGCGGCTTGCTCTGAGGCAGAAGACGCTAAGGACAACACCACCTCTGCAGCTCAGGACGCTACCGACGCAGCCGGCGACGCTGGCAACAAGGCAACCGACGCAGCAGGCAGCGCAGCCAACGATGCCACCGAAGCAGCAGGCGACGCTTCCCAGGACGTTAAGGATCTCCCAGAAGACATCAAGGCTGCTTGGGAGAACACCGGCGGCGCTAACGGCGAACTCGGAGATTTCGAGAAGTTCGAGAAGGGCGACAAGGGCGCTCTGGCTACCTTCGCTAAGGGTCAGATCGCTTCTTCCGACGAAACCGGCCCAGTGAAGCTGATCGGCAAGATCGGTGAAGTATGGACCGAGGGTGGCGCACTGGACAACGAGCTCGGCCTGCCAACCGCCGCAGAGACCGGCGATGCAGCTTCCGGCTGGACCCAGACCTTCCAGAACGGCACCATCACCTGGGCACAGGATGAGGCTGGTACCTTCAAGGAAACCATCGAAAAGCAGTAATTTCCGCTTCTCGATCCTCTAACCAAGAACGCGTGTCGCCCCGGACCACAACGGTTCAGGCGGCACGTTTTTCTTTGCCTGGAATCCGCAAAATCTGACCCTCCCGCGGGGAGTGTTTCACCCGCTGGTTTTTCCATCCCTGTTGTAAGGTCAGATGAGTTTCAAGTCTGTGATTTTTGAGCTTTGCTCTGCACAAGGAGAAGTTGCCTGTGGAATGGCGCGGTAAAACTACCTGGATGGTCGGCTTAGGCTTTTTGCTGTGGTGGCTGTTCAACTACGAGTCCCACCAGCCCAATAACCTAACGTGGGGTGGGCGCACTCCCATCGACTTTTATATCTACTACCTGGCTGGCCAGGACATCGCCCAGGGGCACAACCTCTACGACGGCGCAATCCTCAAGGGCCTCCCATTCACCTACCCGCCGTTCTCCGGCGCACTGTTCTCCCTGTTCTCCCGGTGGCCTGTGGAAACCGCGGCTATCCTCTGGCAGCTCCTCAGCTTCCTCGCGCTCATCGCCGTGATCTTCGCCGTGATGGCCGAGCGCAAGATCAAAATCACAGCACCCGTGGCGTTCATCGCTGTGGGCCTGGCTTTCGCCTCCATCACCCTGGACGCGGTCAAGGGCACCTTCGTTTTCGGCCAGATCAACCTGTTCCTCATGTTGCTCGTGGCCATGGATCTGCTCCCCGTCAAGCGCCCCTGGGCGGGCGTGGGTGTGGGCCTGGCTGCCGGTGTGAAGCTCACCCCGGCATTCATGGGCCTGAACTTCCTGGTGGAACGCAATTGGCGTGCTGCGGTGGTCAGTGTGTGTACGTTCCTCATCACCGTGGCCATTGGTTTTTCTTTTGTTCCCGACGCCAAGAAATTCTGGACCGAGGCCATCTTTGACTCCGAGCGAGTGGGCGTGGAAGAAAACACCGGAGCTCAGGCCATTAAGGCAGTGCTGTTCCGCGAGTTTGGCGAAGTTCAGGGATGGCTCTGGCTTACGCTCGTGGCAGTGGTGTTCATCTTCTGCGTGCTGGGCTTGATCCGCAGCCTGGGCCTGGGCAATAAGTCGTTCGCCATGGTGCTCTCTGGCATTACAGCTGCTCTGGTTTCCCCATTCTCCTGGTTCCACCACTGGGTGTGGCTGGTGCCGCTGGGTGTGTGCATCGCCTGCTTCTTCAACGAGAAGTTTGAGGCCTTCCGCTTGAGGAAGCAGTGGAACGGTTTCGGTGGCTGGATCTACTCCCAGTTGGGCGCGCTGATCGCGATGGCTGTGTTGACTCTGGTGATGATCCCATTCCTCAGTAGGCCTCTGACTGACTACCTCGGATACAACCACCCAGTTCAGTCTCCTTACTGGTGGTGGCGCGAAAGCTTCCTCTACACCGGTGCGCTGTTGGTGGTCGGATACGGACTGTTTGCGCTGGTCATGATGATTAAGAACCGCCGCATCCTGCCCGTGCGTAAGAGCGAGGAATATCCTGCTGGTTCCGAGCGTTCTGATTTAGTGGACACGTCAACTAACTCAGGAGTTCAACATGCCGCGCTTCCCGCAACAGGTGCATCCCGACTACGCCACTGATCGCCCAGCCGAGCAATTGCTCGCCGCCGATACCCGAATGGGCGCGGTGGAACTGCTGGTCCGCGACCTCGATGCAGTGCTGAATTTCTACCACGAGGGCGCGCTGCTGGATGTCTTGGGGCACACCGGTGACCTCGCCACGCTGGGCAAGAACGGCATACCTAGCGTGCAGCTGGTGCAGGTTGCGGATCTGCCTCCGTTTGATCGACGGGGAGCTGGACTCTTCCACACCGCGCTGGTCTATCCCACCCGTGAAGAACTTTCCGCAGCCCTGTTCAATATTGCCCAGAAATTCCCTCGTTCTTACACGGGCGCGGGAGATCACATCTTCTCCGAGGCCTTCTATTTCGATGATCCCGAAGGCAATGGCGTGGAACTCTACTTCGACCGCCCGCGCGAGCAGTGGGAAGTGGAACCGAACTCCAAGCTTTATTCCCAGGCCACGCTGGGCCTAGATCCCAACGCGTTCCTCGGGGAAAACCTGAACGAGCACAAACTGGAGAACGCCACGTCCACGTTGGGCCATGTGCACCTCCAGGTGGGAGATATCGATCGCGCTCGAGATTTCTACGCCGGTGTGCTCGGTTTTGAGATCACCGGGGAAGTGGGATCTGCGCTCTTCGTATCCGCCGGCGGTTATCATCACCACATGGCGCTCAACGTATTCCAATCCCGCGGAGCCGGCCCGCGCGCCGCATCCTATGGACTGGGGCGAGTGGACATTGATGTCCCCGCAGAGGATGACCGCCTCGCATTAGCTGCCAGGCTCAAAGACCACCAGATTTCCACCCGTGATGATGGGCAAACCTTGGAGTTCAATGATCCTTGGAACTCACTCATCCGGGTGAAGGTGGGTTAAAGTTTCGCGAGTACCGCGTTGGCCATGGTCTTCTGGCCCAGGGCGGTGGGGTGCATCGGCACTGAACCGGTGTCTTGACCCGTTCCGTCTACCCACCGCTGCGCAGGGGCAGCGCAGACGGTGTGCTGGTCGGTATTGGCTGGGAGGACGAATTCCGCGCCGTGGCGACTGCCGGCGTCGGAAACAATGGTGTTAAGCCGGCTGGTGAGATCAGCGATCCATTGGCGATCAGATACGGTCATGGAGCCCGCGGCAGGGCATGCACCCGAGGCGGTGGCGAGGGCGTAGTAACCGGTCACGATGACGCGCGCGTTAGGGGAGCGGCGCTTGATTTCCTCGTGGACGGCATCCAACTTCGCAGGTAGGGCTGCGTAGAGGGCGTCTGTTTTCGCACCCAGACGAGACTCACACGTGGCCGCGCCAGGGTGCTGGCCAATATCCATGAAACAGTCCGTGAGGGTGCCGAATTCAATGTCATTGCCGCTGATGGAAAGCGTGACCAGCTCCGTGTCCGAGCGCAGGCTATCCGCCTGTGCGGGAATCAACTCTCCGCCTCCCCGATCCCATTCCGCCAGGATGTGGTCGGTTTTCGCGCCGCCACACGATGCATCAGTGCCCTTGATCTTGCTGGACTTCATGATGTTGGAGGGGTAGTTATCCGTGGCGCGATGGCAGGACTTCGGCCCGGTGGTGGGCGCATTAGCGGAGCCGAACGCGGCATAGGAATCGCCGAGGGCCACGTAGTTGATGGTCGTCTCAGGCGTGGTGCTGGAACCGGGAAGAGAGCTGGAACCGAGGGAGGAATCGGCAGAACCGGTGCAGGCGCTGACGAGGGCTGCGGAGAGCATGGCGCAAGTGAGCGCAGAAGTCGAGGTCATGCGGATGATCTTATGTTCTCGACGGGCGTGGTGGAGGGGAAAGCGGTTTACGCGATGCAGAGAAGTTCTGGGAGGGCGGAACTATGATTTACCAATGGCAAAAAATAAAACTGCAAGGCAAAAACTAGCCGTTTTCGGACAATCGGGTAGCGGTAAAACAGTCCTGATGAGCTCTTTCTATGGTCCGACGCAGGAACCAGAGCTCATGGACAAGTCCATTTACGAGGTTCTGACAGACAAGAGCGAAACCGGACGTGTGCTGCATCAGAATTATCTGAAAATGAAGGAAGATAACCAGACCCCAGTTCAGAACCGCTTTGTCGACACCATGGTCAAGTTTCGTATTTTCCCTCGTGGTGAATCCTCCAAAGAGCAGATGGAATTAGAATGGCACGATTACCCAGGTGAATGGTTCGAGACCGATCCTGCTACCGAAGAAGAGAAGGTTGAGAGGACTCGAGCCTTTAAGTCACTGATCTCCTCGGACGTGGCCATTTTTCTCGTTGATGGCTCGAAACTGCGGGCGAATAGGGGCGAAGAAGAACGTTATCTAAAAGCCCTCTTCATGAATTTTCGATCCGCGCTTGAATCCCAGCGCGAAGGCATCATTGGGAGCGGGCCTAAGCTCGAGCAATTCCCGAGGATCTGGATGATCGGATTGTCCAAGGCAGACCTGTTGCCCGAGTTTGATGTCATTGCTTTCCGCAACTTGGTCGTTAAAAAGGCACAGGGTGAGATCTCGGAGCTCGCTAGAACGCTGAAGAAGTTCATTCAGATGGATGAGAATTTCAGTCTAGGAGAAGAGTTTGTTCTTTTGTCTTCCGCGAAATTCGGGGAGACAAACATTGATGTCACCAAGCGGACCGGGCTGGATCTCATCCTCCCACTAGCCGCTTTTCACCCGATGGAGAAATTCACTCGGTGGGATAAGTACGGAAAAATTCCTCAAACGATCACGGATAAGCTCAAGGCCTTTAACCAGCAACAATTCGTACAGGTGGGCATTCAAAACGTCCTTCAGCGCGTACCTAAGATCAAGGATTCAAAGAGGGCAGAGTCCTTACTCCCATTCCTTGTGATTCTCACGCAGTCCGCTGTATCGGAAATCATCAAGATCCGTGATAAAGCTTTGGAGAAAGACCAATTCCTCAGAGCTCTGTATTCCGAATTTGCGGTGTCCTTGTCTAATGCGGAGAAGGATCGAAAGCTCAAGAGGTCTAGGAACTAATGTCTATTCTTTGGGCAACCCGGGGCAAGGACTGGGGGTTCCGATTTTTGCTCGATGGGGGTCATTCGCAACCGCTGAAAATGTACAGCGAAGCTTTTGGAAACTCTCACATCCGGCGTGAACTTTGTGACGTCAATAAGGAGTACACGGCCGTTCGCTTCGAAGACCCTGAGGGCCGCAAGGACAGTGCGGGTCGAGTAATTCCCCACGACTTTATTGTGGCGGGGGACATGGCTCAGGGAGTGGTGTCGTTAGAAGAAGCGAAGAAGATTATCTGGCCTCTCGTGGCAGAAAAGTACGCCCAGATTTGGGACAAGGACTCACCTGCCACGTAGAGGAGCAGTCACTAGCTCTTCTTGATCAGGCCCTGCACGTAGCGATAGCAACCCAGCACGAAGACCACGAACAGGATCGGGCCCAGCCAGTTAGCCGCGGTGGCCCAGGACTCGGGGAAGATTGCCAGTGCTTCGCCATCGCCAGCTGCAGCAATGATGCCCGCGTTCAGCACGCCGAACAGGGATTCACCGACGATCAGACCGGTGGCGATCAGCAGGCCCATTCGCTTGGAGTATTCCGGGGAGCGCTGCTTCTCAGCCCAGTTGTTATAGAACATGCCCAGCAGTGCGCCCATCGGGATGATCAGCGTCAGCGAGATGGGCAGGTACATCCCCATGCCCACGGCCAGCGCGGGGAGGGAGAAGCGGGAAGTCTTGCGCAGGATTTCGTCGACGATAATCACGCCCACGCCAATCAGTGCACCCAGGCCGATCAAAGACCAGTCCAGCGAATCGCCGAAGATGCCGTTGGCAACAGAGGAGAGCAACGCGGCCTGAGGAGCGGCGAGTGCATCAGGGCCGGCACCGGGAGCGCCCACGAAACCGAAGCTGGTCATCATCAGCTGTAGGATCGGCGGGATAATCGCGGAGCCGAAGATCACACCGATGATCAGCGCGACCTGCTGCTTCCACGGGGTAGCACCCACGATCTGACCCGTCTTGAGGTCCTGCAGGTTGTCATTGGAAATCGTCGCGATGCCGAACACCACGGCCGCGGTGAACAGCGTGTATGCCACCAACGCTTCCGGGTGGCTATCGGATTCATTACCGGTGACTGCCTTGATCAGCAGCGCCGCAGAGAGCACCACGATGATGCCCACTCCGGAGATCGGCGAGTTGGAAGCGCCAATCAATCCCGCCATGTAACCGCAGATCGACGCCACAATCAGGCCGACCAGCAGAACATAAACGATGGACAGGATGATCAGGCTCCAGGTGTGGTGCACGATGTCCGTGTCCTGCACGAAGAGGAACAGCAGGATGCCCACGGGGAGCATGGATGCGAGGGTCACACCGGCCACGATTGGGAACGGGATATCCCGCTCGGTGATATCCACCTGAGCACCGGTCTGGCGCAGACGAGCGGAGGTCAGGGAATCCTTGATGCCCTTGACCACTGGGCCGATGATCTTCAGCAGGGTCCACACCGCGGCAACGGCCATGGTGCCAGCACCGATGAAGCGGATTTCACTGGAGAAGGAGGTGTCCACGATGTCTGCCAGCGCAGCCGAGCCGTGCAGGCCATCGACCATGCCGGAGGTCTTGAGAGGCAGGAGTACGCCGAAGGAGATGATCAGACCAACGATCATGGCGATACCCACGGACATGCCCACCAGGTGGCCCACGCCGATCAGAGCCAAAGACAGTGATCCGCTGACCGTGGTGGCACCCGCGCCCACCTTGAAGTAGGTGGACAGTGATCCTGCCACGCCCTTCAGCGCTGCGAGCAAAGCGAATCCGGCGGAGGCAATCGAGCCCACGAGGATGGCCTTCAGGCCGCTCTTGTTTTCCTCAGCGGTGCCCTGATCATCACCGATCTTCAGTACCTCGCCAGCGGCGCGTCCCTCGGGATACGGCAGATCAGAACCCGTCACCAGCGCGCGACGCAGAGGAATGGAATAGGTAACGCCCAAGATGCCACCGATAGCGCACACGAATGCAGTGGTCCATTAGGGGAAGCCTGTCCAGAATCCGATCATCACCAGGCCGGGAAGCACGAAGATGATGGCGGAGAGCGTGCCGGCCGCCGAGGCGATGGTCTGCACAATGTTGTTTTCCGTAATGGAATGGTTCGCGAACCTGCGCAGAATCGCCATGGAAATCACTGCGGCGGGAATGGAAGTGGCGAAGGTCAGGCCAACTTTTAGCCCGAGGTAAACATTTGCAGCGGTGAAGACCAAGGTGATGATGCCACCGAGGATCACGGCGCGAAGCGTGAGCTCGCGCATTGACGACGTTGCCGTCTGAGTATTGGTGCCAGATGCTGGCGAAGCTGTGCTCATTCGGAAGATCTTTCTCTCAAAGGTAACGGGGACTTTACCTTGTGTTCACCTTGAGAAACGAGGAATGACGCACATTCGCAGCCTTTTGGGGGCGCTCGATGGAATTAATTCGTTTCGCTTACGTTGGGGAGAGTGGACATGATTCCCAATCGTTAGGAGTTCAACATGGCAACCATCACGATCATCGGCGGACACGGAAAAGTCGCTTTGCGAGCCGCACCTCTGCTGGCAGAGCAGGGCCACTCCGTTCGTTCCCTGATTCGCAAGCCCGAGCAGGCCGCGGATATTCGCGAAGCTCAGGCTGAGCCAGTGGTTCAGGATGTGAACAAGCTTGGCGTCGAAGAAATGAAGGATGTTTTTGCGGGTTCCGACGTCATCATCTGGAGCGCTGGTGCCGGTGGATCCGGCGAGGAGGAGACGTGGGCCATTGACCGCGACGCCGCCATCCGCACCATGGATGCTGCCGAAAAGGCAGGGGTGAAGCGCTACATCATGGTGTCCTTCTTCAATTCTCGCCTGGTAGACGGCGAATTCCCCGGCGTGGATAAGTCCGAGGACATGTACGCCTACTTCAACGCCAAGGCGCAGGCCGACGAGCACCTGGTGGCCAGCAACCTGGACTGGACCACCGTGAACCCATCCGAGCTCACCCTGGACGAGCCCACCGGCAAGATCACCGTGGAAACTGATCCGGATAGCGTGGATACAGACATGCCTTCCACCTCCCGTGGCAATGTGGCGCGCGTGGTGGCAGCGGCTGTGGATGAGGATGCGACCATCGGCAAGCACATCAACTTCCACGATGGTGACACCCCAGTTGCTGAGGCACTGTCTCAGCTCTAAGACTTGGCTGTCTCGGCGCTCACTAGAGTGAGAGGCATGAACCGAGATACCGAAAACAGCAAGCGAAACCCCGACAGCAACATCGACCCCCGTTACGACGCCGGCATTCAAGTTCGCCGCGAAGTAATGGGGGATGATTTTGTCGATGCCGCCCTGCAGCGCGCCGCAGGGTCGGACGGTGAAGAACTGCAGAAGCACGTCACGGCCACGGTGTGGGGTTCGGTGTGGACGCGCGAAGGGCTGTCCCGCCGAGACCGCAGCTTGCTGAACATTGGCATGCTGGTGGCCTTGCGAGCCACCGAAGAACTGCGCGGGCATGTGCGTGGCGGGCTGCAGAACGGCCTGACCCGTGAGGAAATCACGGAGGCCGTGATTCACTCTTCCGGTTATTGTGGCGCGCCCGCGGCTCTTTCCGCGATGAAGGTGGTGCAGGAAGTCCTGGAAGCTGAGCTGGGTCCGAAGGGGGAAGGCGCGCCTTCAGGTGAGGAAGCGGGGGAGTAGGCGATGGTCAACATCGATATCAAGAAGGAGCTCAAGGAGCTCTATTCACAGGGGAAGAAGGAATTCACGCAGGTCACCGTGCCTGCACTGCGGTATCTAGCGATCGACGGGCAGGGTGATCCGAACACCAGCACGGATTACCAGGCAGCCGTGGAGAGCCTCTACACGGTGGGTTATTCCATCCGTGCTGAGTGGAAGAAACAGACTGGGAACACTTTTGTGGTGGGGCCGCTGGAGGGTCTGTGGTGGAGTGAAGATCCCACGGCGTTCGTGGCCTCGCGAAAGAACGAATGGAACTGGACCATGCTCATCGCGCTACCTGATTCAGTGGTTGCGGAGTTCTTTGAGCTGGGAGTAGCGCAGGCGCGGAAGAAGAAGCCTGACCTGCCCATTCCCGAAGTGCGGTTGCAAACCATTGAAGAGGGCGAATGTCTGCAGATCCTGCACATTGGCTCCTATGACGACGAAGGCCCAGTACTAGCCACGCTCCACAATGACATCATGGCGGAGCGTGAGCTCACCTTTAATGGCCCGCATCATGAGATTTATCTTTCGGATCCGCGGAAAACCGCTCCTGAGAAGTTGAAGACAGTCCTGCGTCAGCCCGTGAAGCCGCGATAGACGGCGGATTGGGATCCCCGTAGGCCTTTCGGAAAGAGGCCGCTTGTTCGGCGAGGGTGGCGTCGAATTGATTTAAACCATCCGCGGCCTTGGAAGAGCGCGGGGGAACTTGGATCACCATTTCCGAGGCCATTCCCGCTTGGAGTTCGCGGGCGCGGGTGACTTCGGCGTCGATTTTCATGCCGAAGAGGAGGAGCGTGTTGATCAGCACCAGGCCCATGAATCCGGCGATGATTCCGCCGAGCGCGCCGTACATGCCGATGTGCAGGAAGTGATTGAGGTAGAAACGCACGCCGAGCGCCACCAGAGTCATGGTGACCAGGGCGAACACTGAGCCTGTGGTGAGCCAGCGGACTCGACCATAACGCACATTTGGGGCGCCGTGATAGAGCAGCGCGATGAGCACAATCGAGAGCCCAAAGATGAATGGCCAGCGGACGAATTCCCAGACCGGCAGGAATCTGGTCTGTACGAAGTCGGTGAAACCTTGCCAGCTCAGCGGCTGCGCGATGCTGTTGAGCAGGGGAGAGACCAGGTCATCGCGGAGGAAAAAGCCCACAGCAATCATCACTAGTCCGAGGACTTGCAGGATGGTCAGGCCCCACATGGTCAACCACGTGACCACCAGGGTGCGGCCTTCGTGGCGGTCGTACATGGAATTCGCACTGCGGGAAAACGCGCGGATGTACGCCGAAGAGGAAAACAGTGCGATGAACACGGAAATGATGAGCGTGATCACCGATTGTTCGGTGGAGCCGATGATCGTGTCGATTATGCTGCGTGCCTGGTCAGCGAAGTTTGCGGGGATGTTCTCCGAGATGAATTGATCCGTGATCTCCACGATGCGATCTCGGTTTTGGTCCAGTACCAGGGTGGTGATTGCGTAGAAGGCCATCAGCGTGGGGACGGTGGTGAGCAGCGTGAAGAAGCTGAGGGTAGCGCCGCGATCCATGAGGCCGCGGAAGAACGTCTCCACATACAGGCGCCTGGCGATGAGCTTCCACGCCGGCAGTTTCACGAAACGTTGCTGCTGGCTGACCTGCCGGTGGTAGTCCTTGTACATCATGGTGGGGATGCGCTGGCCACCCTCCGCGGGCACGACAAACGGGGCTTCCTCAACCACTTTCTTCTTGGACATCGCTAATAACTTACCCCTTCTACTCAGCCCGCGGATTGAGGCGCGCGACCGAGAACTTCGCCGTTTTCGACGAGGAATGGCCAGCACATACCGTTCTTGGAAGGGCCGACTTCTGGGGTCAAATGGGGCTCAATGACCTGCGAGCGATCCTTGTACGCCAGCAGGTACTCATCGAACGCGGGCAATCTGAGTTCTAGAGTGAGGGCGATGTTGAGCTCCTCATGCGTGACTTCCTGTTGCCAGTTGCCCATGTGGTAGGTGATGTTATTGCACGTGACCTGCGTTGACTTCCCCTGCGAGGCGACCGCAGCAAAAGCATCCTTGCACTCCTTCACGGTGAGCCCAGCCCACCACGAGAAGTCCTGCGGCGTGGCCGGGCCGCGCGAATTGATGTACCGCGCGGCAAGCTCCACGATTGCTGCCTCCCGGCCCTTCTTCCTATCGACGTCACGCGCCTGACTCACCACAGAATCATGCAGCACGAAAGAATCAGCATTTCCGGAGAACGGGCCCTGGATAATCTCGCCTTCCCCACCAAAGTGCCGGAGCATGTGCGGACCACGCTGCTCGCCTGGATCCACACCTGCGGAGCGGAATACCTCGTAGCAATCAGTCCTGCTCAGCGGGGAATCGGAGGCGGAGAGAGCTTTGATGAGGGCGGCTCGGGAAGTATCTACGTCTTCATTTGTGAGCCAAAGGATTGGGCGACGTTTGGTGGACGCGGCCTGCACTCGAGGCGTACACACGCGGGTTACCCAGCTGACATCCGGAGCGAAGAGCGCGTGGTGGGTGCCTCGCTGAGACCAGCTGCGGACGATCAATCCCTGGGTGATTGCTTCCTCTACCTGTTGGGTGCTGGCGCCGGCGCGGATGGCGAGTGCTTCCAGACCGGAATTGCGGAGCTGGAACTGGGTGGCGATCATCCATTCCGCCACGGTGGAAATGGCCGATAGCGGTTCTAGGGACTGCAGTGTGGATGCGAGCGGGTGGGCTGCGGAAGGGGCGAGAAGTTGCGCGATCAAGCGACGAGCGCGCAGTTCTCTGAGGGAGACGGCGGTGGTGTTCTCGGCAGAATCGGGGTTCTTGCTCATGGAGGACTCTCAGGTCTTTGAGCCCATGTAGTTCTGGGGCTCGGTGGGCGAGTGGATCGGACTAGTAAATGGCGCGATTTCTCAGCGCTGGCATGGGGCTGAGATTACGTGAATCCGTTGGGTGAGGGGTGTGATCTGGGTGCAATGTAGGGGCATGACGTGGTGGTTTGGCCCGATCGGAAAAATCCTGAAGAAAGTTTCTGTGACCTATTGTGCTATTAGAACGTGTGATCTAAACTTTATCTTAGAAAGTGTTGGGAACGCAAGTCAAGGGGACCGGGCTCCAAACGGGGTGACGGGTAGTAAACGGGGAAGCTAGAGGGGGTGGATTCTGTGTGGAGCGTTTCGGAGTCATTGGCAGAAAATGGTGTTGCTCCAGCTGGCGGGGGCCTTGGTGGCGTCGATAGTTTGGAAGATTTTAAGGCCGATCTGGAGTTGCTCGCCGAGGTATCTGCCCGGGTGGCTTCCCGCGATGCCAATATGTGGAAGCGCATTGAATTCGATCAGCGTGAGGATTATTACGCGCTGGTCACCACGTCTAGGCGCAAGTTGAGCAATGCTGATGTGGGATTTGTCAATGCCCATGAGGACTACATGCCACTTGGAAAGAATAAGCGGCCGCAATGGCTAGTTTCAGAGTTTCGGTTTACAGCCCTTGAAGCCCGGGGGATTCTGGCTGCGGCTGAAAGGCTTGACGGGCGGGTTCAGGGTCCGGATCTTCGGCCTTCCAAGAAGTACATGCCTAAAGTGCATGGGTTGGTCAATGAAGGTTCTTTGGATTGTGAGGGTATCAGGCGTATCGATCGTGCTATCAATTCAATGCCTAGTAGAACGCATGATCTATTAGTGGAACGTGGGGATCAGGTCATCGCGGACTTGGCTGAACAGTGCGGGCCGGAGGTTTTGAATGAGCTGAGCGACCTCATGTGGGCATTGCTGGGGGAGGAAGAACCGGAGTTTGAACCCAAGGACCATGCAAGAAAGAGAAGCCTTCGGATCTCCCGCCAGGGTAAAGACGGAATGAGCACTATCCGTGGAACTTTGACGCCTCGATGCGCAGCCGTGTTTCAGCGTTTGTTGGCCGATCACGGCACGGCGGGTGGGCTACTGAAGGATGAAGAGTTGCATGCTCTGGGGTTCAACGAGGATCCGAGGTCTCCCAGCCAGCGTTCTCACGATTGCCTTGAAGCTGCTCTGTTCAAGAGCTTTTCCCGGGAAGAACGAGCCATATTGCAGGAAGAATTCGCGGATTGGCCCGATTCAGTGGAAAAGGATGGGATTGAAGGCGGTGAAGATAACAACGAGGGCGAATTCATCCCACCACTACGAGATTGTGATCTCAAGCCGCGGCGAGGGAGTACTTCGATAGTCGCGGTAGTAAATCTCAAAGACTTGATGGCGGGCAAAGGCTTTGGGATGACTGATACCAACATGAAGATCGGCATGGGGGAATTGATTGCCGGAACGCTTGCTCGTGACTTCTACCTGCAGGTACTGGATCTCAACGGGAGGAGTCTGTGGTTAGGACGATCGCAAAGGCTCGGCAGTCTGGATCAATACCTAGCGCTGTGTGGGGAAGAAGGCGCCTCGACAGCTCCGGGCTCAAATGCGCCTCCAGCAAGATGCCACATTCACCATATTGATGGTTGGGAGCGCGGGGGATTGACTGATATCGAGAATCTCACGTTCGCGGATCCAAGAATGCATGCGCGGGTTGACGATGATCGCTCGAATAGAAACCGATGGTGGACTATATGCGTAGATCCGAGCACGGGAGAAAAGGTGATATGGCTCCCACCGGAGAGCGATGATCCGAAACGCAGGCCGCGGAGAAATCTCAGTCCTTCGAGTGCGCGCACTCCTGGCCGAAGGCTGCAAAATCTCAGACGCCGAGCCGGGCGTGCTAGGCCGGGGAAGATTTCCGAGAAAGTTCCAGGGGTGGTCCCGGCGGGATAGGCCAAGTGGGGGAGAGAAATTCTAAGCACGGGTGAGCGAAGAGGAGAAAAACGCGGAAAAGCACCCCGATCGGGAGATTAGGTGCGCAACTTCTTGCTTGTGTAAAGTAGACATTCGTTCCAGTCGAGAATGTTGAGACTGGAATGGATAAGTCAGCAATGACTGCGCCCCGTTCGTCTATCGGCCTAGGACGCTGGCCTCTCACGCCGGTAACACGGGTTCAAATCCCGTACGGGGTACAAAAAGAAGCGAGCTCCCGCATTATCACTAATGCAGGGGCTCGCTTTTCATCTACCTAATACCGCAGTTATCTAACCCCGCAGCAAAGCTTCAATCTCTGCAGCAGCGTCCTTCACCTGAGCACCGTATTTATCTGCTGGGGAATCGCCCATGCGAGCCACCGGCCCAGAAATGGACAGCGCGGCGATGGCGATGTTGTTGGCGTCGAGAATGGGAACGGAAACGGAAGCCAACGAAGGGTCGCGCTCGGCGGAGGACTCCGCCATGCCCTCGGCGACAACTTGGGTCAGCTCTTCGGCGGTGTACGCGGCAGTGGGAAGCACCTCTTTTTGGAGGGCGGGGGAGCCGAACCCCACGAGAATCTTCGCGGCGGAGCCGGCGGCCAGGGTCATGCGGGTGCCAACGGGCACGGTATCGCGCAGGCCAGAGGCGGGTTCGGCGATGGCGATGCAGACGCGCTCCATACCGCTGCGTCGATAAAGCTGCACGGATTCACCGGTGCTTTGGACCAGGCGGGGGAGGATGTGCTCGGCGGCTTCTTCCAGGTGGGTGCTGGTATCCGGGGCGAGTTCGGCGAGGGCGGGTCCGGCGGTCCACTGGCTATCGCTGAGGCGCTCGATCAACCGGTGCTTCTCTAATGCCACGGCGATGCGGTGCGCGGTGGCTCGGGGCAGGCCGGTGATCTCGCACAGTTCCGCGAGGTTGCGAGGTTCTTTGGCGATCACGTTGAGGAGAAACACAGCGCGATCAAGCACCTGGATTCCGCTAACGGCGGGCACGTCCTTGTTTTGTCCCATAGTTTGATACTATACATTCCATACAGTGGAACAAGGCAAGTGTGACTCACTAGCCATTGGCTCACTCTGATTCACATTGAATCACAATGCATCTACCCATAATGCACATGCACTTATGCACACCAACGACCCCCGAGGAGATCCCGTGACGGACAAGCCCTTAACCCTCGCAGAGAAGGTATGGCGCGACCATGTTGTCGCCGAAGGCAAGGATGGCGGCCCTGACCTGCTGTTCATCGACCTCCACCTGGTCCACGAAGTGACCTCCCCCCAGGCATTTGATGGACTTCGCCAGGCAGGTCGCCCCGTGCGCCGCCCAGACCTGACCATCGCCACGGAGGATCACAACGTCCCCACCTCGGGCGTCTCCAAGGGAAACCTCCTGGAAATCCAGGAGCCAACCTCCCGCCTGCAGGTCTCCACGCTGCGCGATAACGCCAAGGAATTCGGCATCCGCCTGCACTCCATGGGTGACGTGGAGCAGGGCATTGTCCACACCGTCGGCCCACAGCTGGGACTGACCCAGCCGGGCATGACCGTGGTCTGCGGCGATTCCCACACCTCCACCCACGGCGCGTTCGGATCCATCGCCATGGGCATCGGCACCTCCGAGGTGGAGCACGTCATGGCCACCCAAACCCTGCCGCTCAAGCCTTTCAAGACCATGGCCATCGAGGTCTCCGGCGAGTTGCAGCCGGGCGTGACCTCGAAGGACCTGATTCTGGCCATCATCGCCAAGATCGGCACCGGCGGCGGCCAGGGCCACATCATCGAGTACCGCGGCGAGGCCATCCGCAAGCTCTCCATGGAAGCGCGCATGACCATGTGCAACATGTCCATCGAGGCAGGCGCCCGCGCCGGAATGATCGCCCCAGATGAGACCACCTTTGAGTATGTGCAGGGTCGCCCCCACGCACCTCAGGGCGCAGATTGGGACGCGGCCGTGGAGTACTGGAAGACCTTGCCGACCGACGCCAATGCGGAGTTCGATACCGTCGTTCACATCGATGGATCGGCGTTGACCCCCTTCGTGACCTGGGGAACTAACCCTGGTCAGGGCCTGCCCCTGGGTGAGAATGTTCCGTCCCTGGACGACTTCACCAATGACAGCGATCGTGCCGCAGCCGAGCGCGCGCTGGAGTACATGGATCTGGAGCCCGGCACCCCGCTGCGCGAAGTGAAGATCGATACCGTCTTCCTCGGTTCTTGCACCAACTCCCGCATCGAGGATCTGCGCGTGGCAGCCGAGGTCATCCAGGGTCACAAGGTGGCCGATGGTGTCCGCATGCTGGTTGTTCCATCGTCTACCCGCGTGAAGTTGCAGGCTGAAGAGGAAGGTCTGGATCAGATCTTCATCGATGCCGGCGCTGAGTGGCGCACAGCAGGTTGCTCCATGTGCCTGGGCATGAACCCTGATCAGCTGAACCCGGGAGAGAGGTCGGCGTCGACCTCCAACCGTAACTTCGAGGGCCGCCAGGGTAAGGGCTCCCGCACGCACTTGGTCTCTCCGCCCGTAGCTGCAGCCACCGCCATCCGCGGCACGCTTTCTTCGCCAGCGGATCTGGAATTGGCGTCGGCTGAATAAGCGCCGGCCAAGCAAGCACGAGCACGCAAACGCAATAAAGAGAGACAAAGGAGAAAGCACACATGGATAAATTCACCACCCACACCGGCGTAGCAGCGCCGCTGACCAGGTCCAACGTTGACACCGACCAGATCATCCCCGCGGTGTACCTCAAGCGGGTGACTCGCACCGGATTCGAGGATGGACTCTTCGCCGCATGGCGCAACGATCCCAATTTCGTGCTGAACCGGGACGATTACCGCAATGCCTCCGTGCTGGTCGCTGGGCCAGACTTCGGTACCGGCTCTTCCCGCGAGCACGCTGTGTGGGCACTCATGGATTACGGCTTCCGCGTGGTCCTTTCCAGCCGCTTCGCGGACATCTTCCGCGGAAACTCCGGCAAGGCAGGCCTGCTGGCCGCCACGCTGGAGCAGGAAGATATCGAGCTGATATGGAAGCTGCTGGAGCAAAACCCAGGTCAAGAAATGACCATCAACCTGGAAGAGCGCACCGCCACCCTGGGCACGCACTCCTTCCAGCTCGAGGTTGACGACTACACGCGTTGGCGCTTGATGGAGGGCCTCGATGACATCGGGCTGACCCTGCGCCAGGAGGCTGAGATCGAGGCTTTCGAAAAGGCCCGTCCCAGCTTCAAGCCGGTCACGCTGTAGTTCCTGGCTGGTCTGGCCCCCGGCCGTACCAGCTACTTCACGGGGAGCGGGCTGGCCAGGTAATCCAGGCCCAGCAGCTTCTCTCCCTTGAAGTGCAGCACCCAAATGCTGGACTTCTTCACGCGCATGTCTTCCACCTCGATGTCACTGGCCGCACAGATGCGGCTGAGCACACCCGGAATGACCGCACCTTGGGCCACCACAGCGGAAACCGGGGCAGTGGTGGCAGCGCGGAACGCGTCCATGGCCTTGGCGGAATCCTCGCTCCATCCCTCGTCGCCCAGATTGACATCCACGGTCAGCTCCAGGCCCAGGTCCTGAGACACTGGCTCGCCGGTGTGCACGCAGCGCTCGGGAAGGGCGCTGGAGAGCACCGTTGGCCGGTAGCCTTCAACTGCGGAGACCAGCATTTCTGATTGCCGACGCCCCTTCTTCGTCAGCGGACGCAGGTTGTCATCCCCAGCCCACCCCTTACGGTCATGGGCCTTGGCGTGGCGGATGTAAAGCACGCGGCGATCGCAACCCAGAGCCAAAACTCCCTCGGCGGCCTTGACCACCTGGGAATCGACATCATAAGAGAGCAGCTCGTGGGCGGTTTCTACACTGACCCAACGGAGCTCATCCACCTCATCGTTCTTGATGAATTCTCCGCTAGTGACCTCGGCCGTCCAGTAGTAGACCACCTTGGTGCGGGAGCTCACAGGGTAATGCACGTAGCCCAGCAACCAGCCCAGGGTGGCATCGAAACCGGTTTCCTCTTTGATCTCGCGGATCGCGGTACCGGGAAGGTTTTCCCCTGGGTCCACTTTGCCCTTGGGCAGAGACCAATCGTCGTAACGAGGGCGGTGAACCACCGCGATCTCCAGCTCTCCGCCATTCACCTGGCGCCACAGCACCGCGCCGGAAGCAAACGTGGGGCGGGCGAACTCCTCGGTGGGGCCAGATCCAATGCGGCTGATGTGTCCATTGCCATGGTGGGAAAGCGCAAGAGAAGTGGACAAATCGCCGATTCCGGAATGGGAGATCACAGGATTAATTCCTCACAAAGCAGGTAACTGATGCAGATTTTCACTAAACTTCCGTTGACAGGAAGTCTTCCTTCACAGGAAAAATGTCGCCCGCAGTGCACGAATAATCGTGGCGAGCGGCTAATGTCCAAATTATCGCACAACGAGAGCTTGGGAGAGGGTAGCGGATGGTACAGGTCGCAGTGATGGGGGCTGGATCATGGGGCACAACCGTGGCCAAGGTTTTCGCGGATGCCGGCAATAGCGTCTCGCTGTGGGCTCGGCGCGAAGAGATCGCGCAGGATATCCGTGAGAATCACCGGAACTCTTCTTACCTCGGGGATATCGCCCTGCCGGAAGCCCTCTATGGCACCGCCGATCCCAAAGAAGCGCTGGAAGGTGCGGAGATCGTGGTGCTGGGTGTGCCCTCGCAGTCCCTCCGTAAGAACTTGGAAAAGTGGAAGTCGCTGATCCCTCCGGATGCCTCCGTGGTCTCCCTGGCCAAGGGCATCGAGCACAGCTCCGGATTGCGCATGAGTCAGCTCATCGCGGAGGTGGCAGAGGTCGAGCCCGCCCGCGTGGCCGTGCTCACCGGCCCGAACCTGGCCAAGGAAGTAGCGCAGGAACAGCCTGCTGCGACCGTTGTGGCCTGCACCGATACCGACCGCGCCCAGCTGATCCAGGCAGCCGTGGCCGCGCCGTACTTCCGCCCGTACACCAACACGGACGTGGTGGGCTGTGAGATCGCGGGCACGTGCAAGAACGTGATCGCGTTGGCAGCAGGCATCTCCGCGGGCCTGGGTTTTGGTGATAATTCCACGGCTACGGTGGTGACCCGTGGCCTGGCGGAAACCACGCGGCTGGCTCTGGAGCTGGGTGCAGATGCCCGCACCTTGGCAGGCCTGGCGGGCATGGGCGATCTGGTAGCCACCTGCACTTCTCCGCTGTCCCGCAACCGCACGTTCGGCTATCACCTGGCGCAGGGCAACACGGTGGAGGAAGCTGCAGAGGCCACCAAGGGACAGGTGGCCGAAGGCGTGGTTTCCAGCCAGTCCGTCTCCGAGCTGGCGGCCAAGGTGGGGGTAGAAATGCCGATCACCGATGCGATCGTGGAAATCTGCCACCGCGGTGCCAACGCGCAGGACGAGATCCAGAATCTCCTCGGACGCTCCAAGAAGTCCGAGCTCTAACCCAACTTTCCGCAACGCCCAGCAGTTGCGCCGGGGGAGATCGGTAAAAGCTTGGTGGATCGGTAAAGTGGTCTCCCGTGATGGATACTTCGGCAAACACGGTTGGCAATGGTTCGGATTCTCGGGCAGGGGATTCCCGCTTGCGGGTGCTCGTTCTTTTCGGGGGGCAGTCCACCGAGCATTCGGTGTCCTGCATTTCCGCAGGTGCAGTGATGTCTCACCTGGATCCGCAGCGCTACGAAGTGATCCCCGTGGGCATCTCCCCAGATGGGGCATGGGTTCCCCAGCATGCCGAGCTCACGCAGCTGTGCGAGCAGCTCAAGGCTCAAGGCGCGCAGATGCCCGAGGTCCAGGACTCCGGCGAGCACGTCCAACTGGTGATCGGCGGCCAGCCCGGTCAGTTGCGCTACACCACCGGCCAGCGCGCGAGTGAAGAGTTTGCGCAGGTCGACGTAATCTTCCCTGTCCTCCACGGCATGAACGGCGAGGACGGCACCATCCAGGGACTCTTCGACCTCACCGGCGTGCCCTACGTGGGCAATGGCGTGCTGGCCTCCGCCGCGGGCATGGACAAGGTATTCACCAAGAAGCTGGCCCGCGAGGCCGGCATCCCCGTCACCCACGAGCTGGTGATCGCTGAACCGCGCGAGCTCACCGAGTCTGAGCAGCAAGAACTCGGCCTGCCCGTCTTCGTGAAGCCCGCCCGCGGTGGCTCGTCCATCGGCATCTCCAAGGTATCCGCGTGGGAGGATCTCGCCCCAGCCGTGGCCGAGGCCTTCGCCCACGATGACAAGGTGGTCATCGAATCCATGATCTACGGCTCCGAGGTGGAGTGCGGCGTGCTGCAGAAGCCTTCCGGCGAGCTGATCGCTTCCGTCCCCGCCCTCTTGCAGGGCACCGAGGATGGGGATGAAGGTTTTTATGGGTTCGACGCCAAGTACGTGGCCAACACGGTTTCCGCAGCCATTCCTGCACCTCTTGACCCAGAGATGACCCGCCAGATCCAGAACTGGTCAGTGGCCACCTTCCAGGCCCTGGGCTGCCAGGGCTTGGCGCGCGTGGATTTCTTCGTCACGGACAAGGGTCCAGTGCTCAATGAGATCAACACCATGCCCGGCTTCACGCCCATCTCGATGTACCCGAAGATGTTCGCAGCAACGGACGTGGCCTATGGCGAACTGCTGGATACCCTGATTGAAAGCGGAGTGCGCGGCTAGCGCTGATCTTCTTTTTCCATGGTCTGGGAAATCGCGGTGGTGACAGCGTTCACCACCGCGTTTCCTGCGTTATTGGGCATGGATATCGCCACGATCTGCTGGTGGCTCAGCGCGTACCACACGCCAACGGTGGAACCTTGAGCCAATTTTGGCTCGGCGAACCACGCGACATCATCCACCTGAGTGACCCTTTCGCCCGGCGCGTAGCTTTCCGGCAGCTCGGCTCCGCATCGCACCACCACTGGCTCGGCGGCATCCTGGCTTAAGTAGGTGGCGCTGGCGGAAGGCGCATCCTCGTGCGTGGTGCGGGAGTAGTTCTCAATATCCTGCGGCAGCGCATTCAGGAACTTGTCACACGTGGCGGCGGCAGCCTTCGCATCCCCCCGTGAACCTTGGGCCATGGGGATCGTGGAGAGCGGGTACGCCCCTGGGGCGGGACCATCGGCGGTGAAGGAGTGCGAAGCTTCGCCCAAGTCCGCGAGCTGGGATTCGATATCCGCATCTGCCGTGATAGCCACCGTGGGGGAAGAATCCACCAGGTACCAGGTGCGGAGAGTGGAGCCCGGGGTGGCGTCGTTCACTTCAAACCATCGCGCCCCACCAGCCTCAACGGTCTCCGACAACACGGTGTACTGATCCGGCATCCGCACGCCGCAACGCACGGTGAGCTCAGCCTTGGAAAGGTTGCGGAAGGCAGCAGCGCCGGCTGGGGCAGGATCCACTATGCCCACGTTCCGATAATCCCCGAGAGAATCGGGAAGGTTGCCCACATAATCCGTGCAGGCGGAAGACTGGGCATCAGGGGCATCGGCCTGTCCCATCGCCACGGGCACCATGGACTGGCGCTCCATGAAGATGCGTGCGCCCGCGATCACGGCGAAGGTGAACACCACGGCAAGCACAAGCGCCAGCACCACAACCACGCGGGAGTATGAGGAACCGGACCGGGGAGTAGAGACCTGAGTGGACATAGGAATTCATCTTAGTGGGCGCCAAGACAGGGACAATGGGCGGGCAAGAGACGGGCAATGAGCATGACGGGGGCCAGTCACGTAAGTTGAGCAGTCGGAGCACTTGCCGGACAAAACAACGAGGACGAGCATGACACGACACACCACGGTGGAGCAGGCGGGAGAGGCAGGCACCATCGCCGCCATCCGCTCTGCAGCACCAAGTTCAATCAATGGTGACGATGCGGCCGTGCTGGACTCCACGGCGTCGAACTCCAGGCAGGTGTGCAGCACAGACATTCTGGTGCGTGGCAGGCACTTCCGCTTCCGCTATTCCTCCCCGTTCGAGGTGGGGGTCAAGGCAGTCTCGCAAAACTTCGCGGATATTCAGGCCATGGGTGGGCGGCCCACCGCATTGCTGCTGGCCATCGCCACGCCGGGGGATATGGAGTTGGAGACAATCTCTGAGCTGGCGCGGGGAATCCATTCGGCAGCCGCCCCGTTTGGCGCAGAGCTGGTGGGTGGAGATGTGGTGCGATCCAAGGACCTGGTTATTTCCCTCACCGCGCTGGGTGAGCTGGGCGGACCCGCTGCAGCGTTGACCTTGGATGGCGCCGGGGTGGGCCACCAGGTGATCGCCACCGGGCCGATCGGTTATTCCGCTGCAGGACTGTGCATCTTGGAGCATTTCGGCTCCCGTAAATCAGTGCCCCAGGATGACCACATCCTGCAGAAGCTGGTGAGCTGGCACTGCGCCCCGGAGCTGGAGCCTGGGCGAGGAACCGTGGCCCGCGCAGCAGGAGCCAGCTCCATGACCGATAACTCCGATGGCCTGGTGGCGGATCTCTCCGTAATCGCGCAGCGCTCTGGAGTGAGCATCGACCTGAACCCAGAAGCCCTAGCCCCGGATGACATGCTTCTGCACGCCGCAGAGCGCACCGGTGGGGACCCGTGGGAATGGGTGCTCACGGGAGGGGAGGACCACACGCTCGTGGGCACCACCGATTCCCGGTTGCCGGCGAATTACCGGCCGATTGGGATGGTGCGTCGGCTAGCAGACGATGACCCGAACGCCGCGTTCGTCACAGTGGGCGGCGAAAAGCCTGCCTACACCAAGGGGTGGCAGTCATTGTGAGTGGAGTTCAAGACCTCATTGCTGAGCTAGGCAAAGACGTGCACCCGGAATGGAAGCTCCCGGGCATCGAGGCAGTGCTGGCGGATGTGCTGACTGAAGATGCACAGATTCTCCCCGAACCACCCCGGATTCTGCGCGCGCTGCAGATGGCTCCCCAAGACGTGCGCGTACTGATCGTGGGCCAGGATCCTTATCCCACCCCGGGGCACGCGGTGGGTCTGTCCTTCTCCGTGGACCTCGCGCCGGGAGAGCGGTTGCCAAAATCCCTGGCGAATATCTTCGCGGAGTACCAGACAGACCTGGGGCTGGACCGTCCCACCAGTGGCGACCTCACGCCTTGGGCAGAACAGGGCGTAATGCTGCTCAACCGAGTGCTCACCGTTCGTGCTGGTCAGCCCGCCTCTCACCACAATCGCGGGTGGGAGGAGATCACGGAGTCGGTGGTGCGCCAAGTGGCCGAGCGTCCTGACACCGTGGCCATCCTGTGGGGCAAGCCCGCGCAGAAGTTCGCCCCGCTGTTCGGTGAGGAACGCGTGATCGTCTCCCCGCACCCCTCGCCTTTGTCCGCGTATCGCGGGTTCTTCGGCTCGCACCCATTCACCGGGGCCAATCAACTGCTGGCCAATCTGGGCGCTGATCCCGTGAATTGGGACCTGAACCGATAGGCTGTTGCACATGTCAGAAAACCTCGACGGCCCCTTGATTGCTCAATGGGCGCGCCGGGCGGCCGCTGGATTGAGGGAACGTCAGGCGGAGATCAACCGTCTCAACGTGTTCCCCATTGCGGATTCGGATACCGGATCCAACATGGCTTACACCATGACAGCCGCGGTGGATTCCGCGGAATCGGCCGATGAGGATGACACCCAAACCCTCACCACCGCTTTGGCCTCCGGTGCCGTGCGCGGTGCGCGGGGAAACTCCGGGATGGTGCTGTCCCAGGTGCTGCGCGCGCTGGCGGATACCGCCTCCACCGGGCCCGTTGACGGCAGCGCGGTGGCGCGGATGTTGCGCCTGTCCGTGGACTTCGTGAAGAGTTCCATCTCCTCGCCGGTGGAGGGCACAATCCTCAGCGTGCTCCGCGCAGCTGCCGAAGGGGCTGCCAATGGGCGGGAATCCCTGCAGGAAACCGTGGGCAATGCGCTGCACGCTGCCGAAGCAGCCCTGGAACGCACGCCCGAGCAGCTCGACGTGTTGGCCAAGGCCGGAGTGGTAGACGCAGGCGGCCGCGGCCTGGTGGTCATCCTGCAATCGCTCTACGAGGTGCTCGGGGGTGCGCCTGCTGAGGATGCTGTTGGTGATCGGGGTGCTGGGCCCGCTGATGATGCCGAGTCCGCTGACGGCGCTGCAGGAAAGGGGGAGGAGAACGGTCACGCCGGGAAGAACATTGGCAGCGGCATCGAGCTTGAGGTGATGTTCATGTTCGACGCCACCTCTGACCCCTTCGCGACGGACAACCTCCGCGAATACCTGCATCGGGTGGGCAACAGCGTGGTGTTCGCCGCGGCCCAACCCGAGGTGCACCGCGTGCATGTGCACTCCCGGGTTGCTGGTGCGGTGATTGAAAAGGCCTACGAGCTGGGGAAGGTATCGGATCTTCGGCTGGAGGTGCTGCCCGAGCAGGAGATTTCACGCACTCCCATCATTGCGTTGACTCCCGGAGGTGGAGCTGCGGAGATCTTCGAATCGGTGGGCGCGATTGCCCTTGATGTGGATACCGCCAGCGATAGGGAGATCCACGAACTACTGACCGCTACCGGACCCGGTTCTGCCGTGGTGCTGACCAACGGGCGGGATGCCTCCCGCGTGCTCAACCGCGGCGTGGAGATCAGCGTGATCAACACCGCCTCCCTGGTGGGTGGCTTGGCCGCACTGGCTGTGCATGACGCAGACAATGACTTCGATGATGACCTCGAAGACATGGTGGATGCTGTCTCCGCCCAGCGATTCCAGATCACCACCGAAGCAGAGATGACCTCCGCCATCGATGCGCTGCTGGAAGAGGGTGGCGAACTGGTTACCTTGCTGTGGTCCACCCCAGAAGTCAGCGAAGAAGCGATGGAAAACCTGCGCCAACACATGGCGCACAACCATCCGGACGTGGAATTTCACGATTACCCAGCCGAAGCCATGGGCACCGCTGGCTCTGCCGTGGAGATTGGAGTGGAGTAGGTGCTGGGTTGGGAAGACCAGAGACCAATAGCGCAGGTCATCACGCCGGATAGGGCGCGCAACCTCGCGGATAAACCCAAGCTGCGTACCTTCTCGGATGCCCTGCTGAACTATCCCACCAAGTACGTTCGCGCGGGGAGTACGGAAGCCCTGGACCTGCTGGAGGAAGGGGAGATGTACACCTGCGTGGCAGAGATCCTCAACCTCAGCGAGAGGGAAAACCACTCCGGCAGAGGCCCGCGCACCATCGTCTCCTTCACCTTCACCGATGGTGCAGCCCTCATGGAATCCGCCCTGTTCGGAAACCCCGGACTGCACAAGGCATGCCTGGTGCCGGGCACCATCGTGCTGCTGTACGGAAAGCTCGGAAAGTTCCGCGATAACTGGCAGCTGAAAAACCCCAGCTACGTCACGGTCCAACCCGTGGAAGGCGGGAAGTTTGGCGCGTTCGGACCCCTGAAAACAATCGTGGATGTAGCCGGCTCCGGCGAGGCAGCACAAGAACTGCTGAATAAGCCATGGCTGCCGAGCTACCCGCGCCGGCCCGGCACCTCCACCTCCGAGCTCATCGGCGTGATGGACAAGATCCTGCAGGAGATGGGACACCCTAGGGAGATGCTCCCGCGGGAGGTGGCAGGCGCACCGGACTGGCCGATTGATCCGGAAGGGGAGCCGCTGCTCCCCTTCGCGGATGCACTGTTTCAGGTGCACCAACCGCCGCCGGAGGGACCTTTCGCCGCGCAGAATAGGATCAAGTTCAACGAGGCCTTGGAACTGCAGACGGTCATGGCCCTGCGCCGCGCCGATGCAGAAAAGCGCAGCGCCCGGGCGATTGGCTGGGGTGGGGAGGGGTTGGCGTCGGAACTAGAAAAAACGCTGCCCTACAGCCTCAGCGAGGGGCAAGTGCACGCGCTGGAAGTGATTGGCCGGGCCCTGAACAGCACGGATCCGGCGCAGCTGATGCTGCAGGGAGATGTGGGTTCCGGCAAGACCGTGGTGGCGCTGCTGGCGATGCTGCACGTGGTGGAGTCGGGCCATCAATGCGCATTCATTGCGCCCACCGAGGTGCTGGCAGCGCAACATGCGCGCACGCTCACGCAGCTGCTCTCCGGCACGAACGTGGGCGTGAGCCTGCTGACCGGATCTCAGCGCACCGCGGAGAAGAAGCTGAACCTGCTGAACATCATCAGCGGGCAGGCGGACATCGTGGTGGGTACGCACGCGCTGATTCAGGAGGGTGTGGAGTTTGCGGATCTGGGGCTGGTCATCGTGGATGAGCAGCATCGCTTCGGCGTGCGTCAGCGCGACAAGCTGCGGGAATCCGCGCCGATGGACCGCACCCCGCACATGATCGTGATGACCGCCACGCCCATTCCCCGCACCGTGGCCATGACCATGTTCGGCGATCTCACTCCCGTACGCCTGGAGGGTCTTCCCGCTGGCCGCGGAAGCATTTCCACGTCGGTGGTGCCTGCGTGGAAGCCGCGTTGGGTGCAGCGCATGTGGGAGCGGATGGCCGAGGAAGTGCGCGCGGGCCGTCAAGCCTATGTGGTGGTGCCGCGCATCGAGGGGGACCAGGGCGTGGAGGCCTGGGGCGAGCGCATCGCCACCCAATTGCTGCCGGATGCCACCGTGGCCGTGCTGCATGGCCGTCTCCCGGCCGAGGAAAAAGACGAGGTCATGACCGCATTCTCCCGCGGTCGGGTGGACGTATTGGTGGCCACCACGGTGATCGAGGTGGGCGTGGACGTGCCGAACGCCACGATGATGTTGATTCTCGACGCCGAAAACTTCGGCGTCTCCCAACTGCACCAGCTGCGTGGCCGCGTGGGCCGAGGTGCCGCGGATGCCGTGTGTCTGCTGCACACCGAAAGCTTTGAGGACACCCCGAGCTATCGCCGGCTGGAAGCAGTGGCGGGAACCCTTGATGGGTTCGTGCTGGCGGAGCTGGACCTGCAGCAGCGCACCGAAGGGGACATCCTGGGCGAGCAGCAATCCGGATCCCGCGTGCGCCGCGCCACCTTGCTGGATCTCATCGAAGACGAGGAGATCATCGTGGAAGCGCGCCGTTATGCCACCGAGTTGGTGGAGTTCGATGAAGAGCTGGCCCGGCACCTGGTGGCTGGTCTGCAGGTGGAAGAGCAGGAATATATCGAGCGCAGTTAGGAACTCGCGCGGGAAGACCTAAGATGGTCGCCATGAAGATTTACGCTCCCTTTGCGGGGACGGTTCGCTATGCGGTGGCCGATGGGGACACCGTGCGCGCGGGAGAACCCGTGGCCATCGTGGAAGCGATGAAGCTGGAAGCCCCGGTGCTGGCTCCTGCGCCTGGCATTGTGCGCAGAGTAATCCACGAAGACTTTGTGACAGTGGCCGGGGGAGATGAGCTGCTGCAAATCAAGGCAGCGGGTGCAGAGAAGGCCAGTCATGAAGCGGTAGAAAAAGGAGAACAGAGATGACGCGCATTATTTCCGGATCAGCGAGGGGCCGCAAAATCGCCGTTCCTCCCTCCGGCACCCGGCCCACGGCAGACCGCGCCCGGGAAGGGCTGTTTTCCTCCCTGCAGGTTCGCTTCGGATTCCAGGATGAGCGCGTGCTGGATTTGTTCGCTGGCTCCGGCGCGCTGGGCTTGGAGGCAGCCTCGCGCGGGGCGGCAGAAGTGACGCTGGTGGATGATAACCATCGCGCGGTGGAGACAATCCAGGCCAATGCCAAAGTGGTGGGTCATCCACAGGTGCGGGTAGTGGAGGCCAAGGCGTCGACCTTCCTGCAAGGCGCGAAGCATGGCCACTACACGATGGTGCTGGCGGATCCGCCTTATGAGCTTAGCGATGATGCTGCGAATGAGATCGTGGCAGCTCTCATTCCTTTGCTGGCCCAGGATGCGGTGGTGGTGATGGAGCGGCACACGAACTCCGCGGAAACGGATTGGCCGGAGGGTTTTGAGCCCACCGGGCAGAAGCTGAAGAAGCGCACCTTCGGTATCGCTCGCTTTGACATGGCTATCTGGCGAGGCACAGCCGAAAGCTAGCCGCCGGGACTTGCCGCGCAAGCACTGCCACACGCGCGCCGTTACACTGGTTTTCATGCATGTTGTTTGCCCAGGATCCTTTGACCCGGTGACTTCAGGTCACCTCGATATCTTCACGCGCGCTGCGCAGAATTGGGAAAAAGTCACGGTGTTGGTGACATTTAACCCCAATAAGAAGGGCTTGTTCTCCGCGGAGGAGCGCGTGGATTTGATCCGCAAGTCCATCGCTGCACTCCCGAATGCGCCACAGAACATCGAGGTGGATACGTTCCAGGGGCTGCTGGTCAACTACTTGTCCGAGCACAATATCAAGGCCATGGTGAAGGGTCTGCGCAGCTCACTGGACTATGAATACGAGCTGCCAATGGCGCAGATGAACCACCGTCTCTCCGGCGCGGAAACCTACTTCCTGCTCACCAGCCCGGAATACGGCTATGTGTCCTCCACCTTGTGCAAGGAAGTGGCGAAGTACGGCGGGGACGTACAGGGACTGCTTCCAGAGCCAGTGGTCAGCGCGATGCAGCAGAAATTCGCCGAGAACCAGCGCTAACCACATACATTTCTTCAGTCACACCAATTAACATGCGTGTCTTACTGTCCCAAAGTTGCGCACAAGTGCCATAGTTGAAGGCATGTATAAGACATTCCAGGGTATGGACGACCTTCAACAGATGGTGGAGCAGGCCTACGGCGTGCCCATGACCGCTAACTGCATGGTCCCGCGCCGTGAGGTGCTGGATATTCTCGATGAGATGCGCAATGCCATCCCCATCGAGCTGGATGACGCCCAAGATGTCCTGGATCACCGCGATAACATCATCGCGGATTCCCAGGCGCAGGCCAATAACCTGGTGGCCGACGCTGAAGACGAACAGGATCGGATCTTGCGCGAAGCTCAGGCACGCGCGAATGACCTGGTTCAGGACGCGGAAGACCGCGCCGCCTCCACCGTCGCACACGCCGAGGCAGAGGCCGACCGCCTGGTCTCCGATGCCCGTCGCGAATACGAGCAGGTCACCGAGCGTGCCGCAGCTGAGGCCGACCGCCTCATCAACTCCGGTAACGAGTCCTACCAGCGCTCCGTGGACGAGGGCATCGCCGAGCAGCAGCGCCTCATCTCCGAGTCCGAGGTTGTCCGCAACGCGGAGGCGGAAGCCCAGCGCATCATCGAGTCCGCCCACGCGGATTCCGACCGCCTGCGTACCGAGTGCGATCGTTACGTGGATTCCACCCTGGCCGAGTTCGAGAGCTCTTTGACCGACACCTTGCGCGTGGTCAACCGCGATCGCGCCGCCCTGCGCAAGGGTGCGGGTGCAGCGGGTTACCGCCCGCAGCACTAAAGCAGGTAAAAATGAAGGCATGAGCAACCCATTTGTCATTCATGTTGGTGATATCACCAGCGGTTCCCTGGAGCAGATCGAAACCTCGGGTCCTTCTCCTGTGCGATGGGGCGCAAACATGCTGGCCGTTGAAGAAGGTACTGACGTGCGTGTCGACGCCACCGTCAGCAACCTCGGCGAAGCATTTATGGTCCACGCTGAAGTTTCCGGTGAAGCCACCGGCACCTGCGCCCGCTGCTTGAATCCTCTGTCCCCGGAATTCACCGTCCGGATCAATGACGTATTCGGCGCGTCCCCTGATTTCATCGCGGGTGACGAGGCCGAAGAGGGCGAAGAGCCCCTGCTGGTGGAGAACAATTCAATTGATATCTCCCAGCTGGTCATCGATGAAGCCGGCCTGAACACCCCGTTTTCTCCCACCTGCAAGGATTACGGGACGGACTGCCAGGACAGCACTCCCGCACCTGACGGCATCTCTGAAGAGGTTGAGGCAGAAGAAAAGCCCGATCCCCGCTGGGCTGGGCTGGAGAAGTTCAAGTTGGGCGAAGAGCTGAACGAAGAGCCGGGCGAGAACTAACACATGGCTAGAAAACGCCGCCTGACCGGCGAAGCAGCGCTCGAGGCTGCCTACAGCAAGACGGATCACGCGCCACTCCTGGAGGCATGGGGTGTCACGCTGTCCGATGACATGCTCCGCCTCGCGCTTACGCACCGCTCCTTCGCTCACGAGAACGAAAACCTGCCGCACAACGAGCGCTTGGAGTTCCTAGGCGATGCCGTGCTGGGAGTTTCCGTGGCCGAGCAGCTCTACCGCGAATTCCCCACGCGCCCTGAGTCTGATCTCTCCAAAATGCGCGCCGGAGTGGTGAACATGTACGCGCTGGCGGATGTGGCTCGCGAACTCGGCATGGGCCCGTACATCCTGCTGGGCCGCGGTGAGATGCACACCAATGGTTCGGATAAGCATTCCATCCTCTCCGATACCGTGGAGGCCATCCTCGGCGCGATCTACCTGGAGCACGGTTTCGAGAAGGCGCGGGAGACCATCCTGCGCATCTTCGCCAGCCGCATCACCAATGCGCCATCGACTGGGCTGAACATGGACTGGAAGACCGTCCTGCTGGAAAAGCTCAGCGACATGAAGCTGCTGCTTCCTTCATACGAGACCAGCGCCAGCGGCCCCGAGCACAGCCAGACCTTCAGCTCTGAATTGAAGGTCGGGGAGAACCTGCAGACCGCAGGCACCGGACGCACCAAGAAGGAAGCCGAGCACGCCGCCGCCAAGGCGATGGTGGAGTTGCTCAACGGCCCAGCCCCACAGGCACAGAAGGCCTCCGGCAAGGCGACCAGCTAACCTCATGCCCGAATTACCCGAGGTCGAGGTTGTCCGCGCCGGCCTGGAACGCCACGTGGTGGGCAGGACGTTCGAATCGGTCGAGGTTCTTCACCCGCGTGCCGTGCGCTCGCACATGGGGGAGGACCTTTCTTCTCTTCTCGACGCCACCCTGATCCGCTCCGCCCGTCGCCGCGGCAAGTTTCTCTGGCTCGAGCTCAGCCGAAAGATCCCCGGTACAGCTCTGGGTTCTGATGGCGACTGGGCAGAGCCGACCGAGGCATTAGTGGTGCATCTGGGCATGAGCGGGCAGATGCTGGTGACTGAACCCGATGCGGTGAAGTCCACTCACCTGCGTATCCGCGCGCGGCTTTCGGGCGGGGTGGATCTGAACTTCGTGGATCAGCGAACCTTTGGCCGCTGGGAGCTGGTCTCTCTGGTGGAGGACCCACACGGCGAATACCCGGCTGGTGTCCCGGCCTCCGCAGCGCACATTGCTCAGGATCCGCTGGAAACCACGTTCGACGCTAAAGCGGTGGCCAAGGACATCAAGCGCAGGCAGTCACCGATCAAGTTGGTGTTGCTGAACCAGGAAGTTGTCTCTGGCATCGGCAATATTTACGCCGATGAAGCCCTCTGGGCAGCTGGCGTGCGGCCACGGAGGAAGGCCGCTGGTTTGAGCGGGGTTGGCGTCGAAAGGATAATTCACGCTGCCCACGAGGTGATGGAACGGGCGCTGGAAGCCGGCGGGACCAGCTTCGATGCGCTATACGTGAACGTGAATGGTGCCTCGGGGTATTTCTCGCGCTCGCTGAACGTTTATGGGCGCGAGGGACGGCCGTGCGTGCGCTGCGAAACGCCTATTCAGCGGGTTGTTGTGGGTGGGCGTTCTTCGCATTTTTGCCCCGTGTGCCAGCGGTGACAGCGCGGGGGTCCGAGATTACCTCTCGTGGGGAGCGGAGTGAGTCAAAGATATTCGGTATGCAGTTTCGACCCGGTTGCGCCTAGTTTGTTCAAGTCAGGGTAGATGAACATCTTGTACAAGTGGTACGGTTCAGATATGAATTCCGTGACGCTATCCCAGTTCCGCAGTAAGCAAAGTGATTACATCGCTGCTGCGCAGCGTGAGCCTGTCGAGATTACCTCTCGTGGGGCTGGGAGGCGTGCCGTGGTGGTTTCACCAGACTTCTTCGACCGCGCGATAGAAGCACTTGAGGATCAGGCGGACGTTCGTGCTGCTGCGGATGCTCGCCGTGAAGGTGGTCCATACATTCCATTCGATGACCTGGCGAAAGAACTCGGTCTTTAGAGCGCACATTCCTTCTAAATGAGGTATCAGGTTTCCGTCTCGCGCGATGTGGCGAAAACGTTTCGCCGTATTCATCCACAGGATGCGAAGAGATTGAAGGTTGCCATCGAAGCTCTGGCGGATGATCCGCGACCTCCCGGAAGTATCCAGTTAGCTGGAGGTGAGGGTGAACTGCGCATCCGCGTCGGTGACTACCGGGTTATCTATGAGATCCGTGATCGCGAGTTGATCGTCCTCGTCCTCCGCGTAGGGCATCGACGCCAGGTGTATCGCTAATATCAGCCGGATTCCTTTTCACGAAATTGGAAAAGTGTCAGAATTGATGCCCCGAATTCCCACGGAATAGGATAGGTTCCTCACTATGAATCTAACCTCGGTTGAGACCTTCGTCACCGATGTGATCAACAACAACGTGTGGAAGGTCATCCCTTTCCTGTTGATCGCAGCTGGTGTCTACTTCGGATTGCGCACGGTCATCGTGCAGGTGCGCATGTTCCCAGACATGCTGCGTTCCTTGCGTGATAAGCCAGATCAAGGCCATGGCGCACAGGACATCTCCGCCTTCAAGGCATTCACCATTTCCGCGGCCTCCCGCGTGGGAACCGGCAACGTGGTGGGTGTGGCCATTGCCATCTCGGTAGGTGGCCCCGGTGCCGTGTTCTGGATGTGGATGATCGCCATCATCGGTGGCGCGACCGCCTTCGTGGAATCCACCTTGGCTCAGTTGTGGAAATCCCGTGGTGAAGAGGGGTACGTGGGTGGCCCGGCCTACTACATGACCCGTGGCCTGAACATGAAGCCACTGGCAATGATCTTCGGCATCGCCATCACCATCACCTACGGCTTTGTCTACAACGCTGTGCAGACCAACTCAATCGTGGAAGCCACCGCAACCTCCCTGGGTGGCGATATCTCCACCACCACGCGCATGCTCATCGGTGGAGTCATCGCTGCAATCACCGCGGTGATCATCTTCGGCGGCGTGCGCAGCATCGCTAACGCCACGCAGATCATCGTTCCTTTCATGGCGGGTATCTACATCATCGTCGGCGTAATCGTGGTGTTGTTGAACCTCTCCGAGGTTCCTGGCATGTTCGCCGATATTGTCATGCACGCACTCGGCTTCAAGGAGATCGCCGGAGCTACGGTGGGCGCGGCATTTATGAACGGTATGCGTCGAGGATTGTTCTCCAACGAGGCCGGCCAGGGTTCCGCCCCTAACGCTGCTGCGACCGCTGCCGTGTCCCACCCCGTGAAGCAGGGCCTGGTGCAAACTCTGGGCGTGTACTTCGACACGCTGGTGGTCTGTTCCATCACCGCGTTCATCATCCTGCTGTCCGAACCTGCCTTCGGTGAGGGCATGGAATCCGCCGGACTGACGCAGAATGCCATGGCCACGCAGATGGGTGACATCGGCATTCACCTGGTCACATTCATCCTCTTCTTCCTGGCGTTCTCCTCCGTGCTGGGTAACTACTACTTGGCGCAGGCCAATGTGGAGTACTTCACCAAGTCCACCACCGCCATGGTGATTTTCCGCGTACTGGTGGTGCTCTGCGTGTTCGGCGGAGCCGTGGGCACCGTGCCACTGGTGTGGGCGCTGGCGGATACGTTCGCTGCAACGATGGTGGTCATCAACCTGATTGCCATCGTGCCTCTGGCGGGGGTGGCAGTGAAGCTGCTGCGTCACTACTCCGTGCAGAAGAAGCAGGGTGTGGAGCCCATCTTCCACCGCGATGACCTGCCCGAGCTCAAGAACGTGGAGTGCTGGGACGGAAGCGATCCGGTCACCACCCGTGAGTTCTGGGATACCAAGTCCGCAAACTCCAAGTCTGGTGCATCCGCAGTGGCTGCTACGAAGTCCGGGGAAACGGGCACAACCCGCGCTTAGCTGCCCTGGTGCGATGCTAGAATTCTCCGCACCATGTATTTGAAATCGCTGACGCTCAAGGGATTTAAGTCCTTCGCGTCTGCGACGACCCTCAAACTAGAACCCGGCATCTGCGCCGTGGTGGGACCCAACGGATCCGGGAAGTCCAATGTGGTGGACGCTCTGGCCTGGGTGATGGGGGAGCACTCCGCGAAAACCCTGCGCGGCGGCAAGATGGAAGATGTCATCTTCGCCGGCGCGGGTGAGCGCAAGGCGCTGGGACGCGCGGAAGTCACCCTCACCATCGATAACTCCGATGGCGCACTTCCCATCGACTATTCGGAAGTCTCGGTCACCCGCCGCATGTTCCGCGATGGCGCCAGCGAGTACGAGATCAACGGAGCCAAAGCACGTCTCATGGACGTGCAGGAACTGTTGAGCGATTCCGGCATCGGCCGGGAAATGCACGTGATCGTGGGACAAGGCCGGTTGGCGCAAATCCTGGAATCCAAGCCGGAAGATCGCCGCTCGTTCATTGAGGAAGCCGCTGGTGTGTTGAAGCATCGGCGTCGAAAAGAAAAAGCCCAGCGCAAGCTGTTGAACATGCAGGCAAATTTGGACCGACTGCATGACCTCACCGATGAGTTGCGCAAGCAACTGGGGCCGCTGGCTCGGCAGGCGGAGGCCGCGCAACAAGCGTCCACGGTGCAGGCCACCATTCGGCAATCGCGCACGCAGCTGACCGTGCACAATGTGCAGGTGCTGGCCGATGAGTTGAACTCGGTTTCTGGCCGGGCGGGGCTGGTCAAGGAGCAGGTGGAGGAGCTGCGCGAGCATCTGGAGGATCACTCGGAGCAGCTGGCGCACACCGAGGAAGAATTGCGCACCGCGCTGGAAGAAGCCGAGGCCGCACGCGCGCTGTGGTACCGCTTGTCTGCGCTTTCGGAGAAGAACTCGGCAACCATTCGCATCGCCGCGGATCGTGCGGAGGAGCAGGCAGAAACTCGCTGGTCAGGGCAGGATCCGGAACAGCTCCTCGAGCGGGCCGAACGAGCCGAAGAGGAACAGGCCCAGCTGGATGAGGCCGTTGAGATCGCGCGCGAAAAGCTGGAGGCCATTCGGGAGGAAGCCGAGGAGCGCGAGGACGCAGCCCGCACAGCGGAAAAAGAACACTTTGCGCAGGTGAGGGCCATCGCGGACCGTCGCGAGGGAGTGGTGCGGCTGCTCAGCCAGCATGAGGCCGCTAGTGCTGCCGAGGAGTCCGCGCGCAGCGAGGTGGAGCGCCTCAATCTCACCGTGGAACATCACCAGGAATCGCTGGACACCGCGGCCGAGGAATTGGACATGGCCACGGAAACTCCTACCGAGGCCGAAACTTCCGGGGCAGACCTCACCGAGACCCTCGAGCGGGCAGAACGGGAAGCTGCCACCGCCGAAAAGCGCGCCGATGAACTGCGCGCGCAGCAGCTCACGTTGGAGCGCGAGGTGGCCACCCTGCGCGCCACCATTTCCGCGTGGATCGAGCAGATGCGGCCCACCGATGGCGCCCAAGTGGTCACGCGTGTGGCCCAGGAACAACAGGCGGAAGTCACCGCGTTGGCTGAGCAGATCGCCGCGGATTCGGGCTGGGAGACGGCCCTTTCCGTGGCGCTGGGGGAAGCCGCGGCCGCCATGGTGGTCGGGTCTTCTTCTGTGGCCGACGCCATCCTCGAGAACCTGGGCTCCTCCGATGAAGGCCGGGCAATCATCGTGGAAACGCGCGAAGCCAAGGGCTGGCGGCTAGACACCGCCCCGGCAACCGGGCAGTGGTTGCTGGATCTGGTGGATGTGCCCGCGCAATTGGAATCCGCCATGAGCGCACTGCTGGTGGATGTGGTGGCCGTGGATACTCCCAGCGAGGCCCAGCGAGTGGTGCGGGAAGATTCCCGCCTGCGTGCGGTCACGCGTGAGGGAATGCTCTTCGGTGCTGGATGGGCGGCGGCGGGAACTGGTGGCACTACCGCGGTTGAACTGGCCGGGCGCATCAAGCAGGCCGAAGCGGACGTGGCGCACAAAGAAGCCGCGCTGGCAGACCTGCACGCGGCTCTGGATGGTGCGCTGGAAGCCGCTTCAGAACGCAGGACCGCAGCAGCCGGAGCCAGGGCAGCGATGCAAGCGCACAAAGCCACGGTGCAGGGCAGGCAGCAGCATGTGACCGCAGCGGAGAAGTCATACGCGGCGGCCAGCCGCCAACTGCAGCGCGCGCAGACCGATGCGGAAGCCGCGCAACAGCGCTTGCAGGCTGCCCACGCCTCGGTGCAGGAACTGGCGGATCGCGTCTCCCGGCTGGACGACGAAGGGGAAGAGCAGGAGCCTTCCACTCAGGAAAGGGATGCAGCTGCGCTGGCTTTGTCCCAGGTCAAGGCACTGGAAATGGATGCCCGTCTGACTCTGCGTACCGCCGAGGAGCGCGCGGGAGCCACCCGTGGGCGCGCGGAAGGTTTGCGCCGCCAAGCCCGCCAGGAGCAGGCCGCCCGCGAACAATTCGAAGCCGCACAAAAGCGCCGGATGCAGGCGCAACAGACGGCCACTGCCGTGCTGGCGCATGCCCGCCGAGTGGGGCAGCGGATCGATGATGCCCTGAGCCGGGCCGAAACTGCGCGCGGGGAAACCGATGCTGCGCTCAAACACTGGCAAGCCACAATGAGCCAGAACAAGGACAAGGTCTCCGCGCTGAATGCTCAACTGGGCAGGCTCACAGATTCCGCTCACCAAGCAGAGCTGGCCCGCGCGCAGGCGGAGCTGAAGATCAACCAGGCCCTGGAAAACGCCATGGAGCAGCTCAGTCTCACCGCTGAGCAGCTCTTCGCAGAGGAACTACCGGAGGATTTCGATGCCGCCGCGACCCGCGCGGAGTTGAAGAAGGCGGAGAAGGCGCTGAATTCCCTGGGCAAAGTCAACCCCCTGGCGCTGGAGGAATACAAGGCGCTGGAAGAGCGCTACTCCTTCCTGGCGCAGCAGCTGGATGACGTGGAGCGGGCGCGCGAGGATCTGCAGGACGTGATCAAGGACGTGGATCAGACCATCCTCACTCTGTTCACCGAGGCGTGGAAGGACGTGGAGGCGGAATTCCCCAAGGTCTTCAACACTCTGTTCCCCGGCGGCGCCGGGCGGTTGGTGCTCACGGATCCGGAGGACATGCTCACCACTGGTATCGAGGTGGAAGCTCGTCCGCCGGGCAAGAAGGTCAAGCGGCTCACGCTGCTCTCCGGCGGCGAGAAGTCCCTCACCGCTCTGGCCATGTTGGTGGCCATCTTCCGCGCACGCCCTTCGCCCTTCTACGTGATGGATGAGGTGGAAGCAGCACTGGATGACGTGAATCTGCGCCGACTCATCGCCTTGTTTGAGGAGCTTCGCCGCGATTCCCAGTTGATCGTGATTACTCACCAAAAGCCCACCATGGATGTGGCCAATGTGCTCTATGGCGTGACGATGCGCGGGGATGGAGTCACGCGCGTTATTTCCCAGCGCATGAACCCGAATATGGCCAGCTCACAGGCCTAAGCTCTACGGCGATGCAAGTGTGCAAGCCCCGCGCAAAATCTTGTGCAGGGAGGGCGTAGGATTGGGCGAGTGACTGACAGCCCCATCGCAGACTTGAATGACACTCTCCTCCCATGGGCCTCCACGGCAGAAGCCACGCTGGCCGCGAGAATCCGCGACGTGGAACTGTTCGTGGATCTCGATGTAAACGGTGATCAACTGGAACGCTATTCCCGTTTTTTCGGCACGTTCCTCTCTCGCCAGTTGGCCGCAGGCTCCACCCCACAAGCCTTGCTGGCCGCTTGCCCCGCGCTCACCGCTACCGCCTTGTTGACTCGCGCCGCCCGCTTCAACCGAGTGGGCGAGCTTCCCCGCGAATTCTGGGCCGGATTGGGCCTGGAACCCACCCCGGATCGCGTGGCCTGCATCGAAGGCCAGTTCGGAAACATCCTCTCCGCCGCGGGCCTGAACCCTCATGACGAGGCCATCGGCGGACCCGATGGGGAGAAGGGTCGTCTCTTCTTCCACGTGGGATTGGCCACGGACTGGATCCCGGAACTCATCGAGGTCTTTGATTCTCGACGCCTCTCTGGCCACGCAGAATCCGACCCCGAAGCAGAAGCTGCCGCAGTGGTGCGGCAGCTCGCCGAAGACGAGCTGCAAGCCGGCCCCCTCTGCGCCTTGCGCCCAGATACCGCTCAGCGGTTGTTCACGCCCATCGTGCAGATCCTGCGTCATGCCGAAGCCCACCCAGATACCTGGGAATACACCCTTCCGCAGCTGAACTTGCCGCGCTTGATCCTCGAAGACGTGATCGAGGAATTGCGTGAGCGCCCGGTGGGTACGGAAAGCCGGCGACACGCGGTGGGCGTGGCCCACCGCGAGGGGCAACCACGCTTGCGCCTGGATATCGCGCGCAACCGCGTGGTGCTGCGCCTGCCTTCCCAGCCATTGCCTCCAGTAGAGGAGGATCCAGCTGCGGAGATCCGCTGGCGGATGGATGCAGACGGCAGCCCTTCGGCATTCCGAACGGGTCGCTCCGAGCACTTCGGTGGGGTCAATTCGGAGGTCGTGGATCTGCCAGTGCGTCGCCCATTGCGCGAACTGCACGTGCACAGCGTCACGCACGGCCAGCACTGGACCCTGCCGGTGATCAACCGCGCAGAGCCCGCGTTGGTGTTTACGGAGCGCGGAGCTGAGCTCACCGAACGGGCCACGCTGCATCGCGTGAACGTGATCGTGGTGTGCCCGGAGGACACTGTTGCGGTGGATCCCGTGCGTGACGTGGCTGTTCCCGTGCTGTGGGAGCGCCCCATGAAGGCCTGGGATGGCTGGGTCATGCGCAGCCTGGATCTTTCCGAGGCCCTGAGCCTGCACATCGAGCGCCATGGTGATCGTCGCCCGTCCATTGATTCCATGCGCGCGGTGGATTCCCGCCAGCGCGTGATTTTCGTGGAACCCGAGGAACCACAACCCTGCGTGAAGACGGTGAGCGGCAAGCCGGTGTTCGCCGATAGCCTGCGGGTGGAATTCCCACCCACCATCTCCGGTGACACCGAGTTGTGGCACTTGTCCGTCTCCGCCTATGCGGGTCCGGGAGAGCCTGGCGATGAGGTCTCCGAGGAAGAACCACTGGAGGTGGGCGCCGAAGGCGGCGTGTTCGATGTCTTCGACCCCGAAGCCTACGATTCCCCATGGGTAGGCGAGTACCTGGTGCGCCTGCGCGGACCGCGCAACGAGAGCTTCCGCCACGAATTCGCCCTGGTTGAGGGCTTGAACGTGGAGATGGAAATCGACGGCCCCGCGGCCAACACCCGTCTTCCACTCACCGCAGGTCTGAGCCCCACGACCGTTCGTCTGCGTTCCGGTGACAAGCCCTTCGAGAAGATCCCACCGCTGCGGCTCACCCCGGCTGATCGCTTTGCCACGGCAGTGGTGGAAACCGAGGCCGGTGACGCCCTACCGCTGGTGATCAACCCTCCACGCATCCGCTTCCAGCTGCCCATGCAGGGTGAAGATCCTGTCTGGCGCACTGAAGCTCTGCGCCTTTCCACCGCGTGGCTGGATCTGCAGACCCGTTTCCGGGTGCGCCCAGAGACCGAGATCAGCGACCCTCGCCTGGTGGTCCGCGATCGCCACGGTTCTCCCGCCCGCACGGTGAAGCTCAACACGCAGGACAACATCACCTGGTGGGTAGAGCTCGCGCTCATCGCCAATTCCGTGAAGATCCTGGCCCAGGGTTCCCTGGAACTGGAGTTCGTGGATGCCCGCGCCGGCAAGCGCGTGAGCGTGCGGATGGCCCGGATCGTCCCGGATTCCACCCTCAACGTCACCTACGCCGAAGATCACACCCTGCACCTCGAGTGCGATGATCCCGAACGCCTGGAGAGCAAGGCCCTGTGGGCATGGCCGCTCACCGCACCGTGGGAATCCGCCCGCAGCGTGGAACTGGGGCAAGCCCTGCCGGAAGAACTCCGCGACGCCGGCCCCCTCGCCGTCCAGCTCTTCTCCACGGACCGCTTCAACGCCCTGCGCGCCCCGGAATTCCCCGGCGTGCGGGCCGTGCGCGTGGAGCGCGAGGGTTACTTCGGTTCCTCTTTTGATCCCGACGCCAACTCTCCCTTCACCCAGCTCTCCGCCTTCCTGGCTGGGGAGTCCGAAGAACTACCGCAGCACGCTGATATCCTGCCCACGCTGTGGGACGTGTTGGCCGGTGGTCTCAAGCGCCGCGTAGCTCTGGACTCGGATGCCGCGAAGCTGCGGGAGGCGCTTTCCGCGCAGCCCGCCGCGTCAATCCACGCGATGAGCACCTCGCTGGTGCCCGCTGCCGATAGACCTGCGCAGTTCATTATGTCGGGGCTGGTGCATGTGAGGGTGGCGTCGGAAAACAAGGAGGAAACCCGCCGAGGTGACGCGCCGTGGATCGCCGCTCTGGAAATCTTGGGCGATCTTTTTGCCGCGGGCGAGGACTCCAGGCAGGCCAAGAAGCTGCGGGCGGAGCTGGCCGAGGTGGCTGGCGATACCGTGGTGGAGACGATGGATACGGGTAGGGATCGCACGCTGGAGACCGCGTGTATCGATGCCACCACGGTGCAGATCGCGCACCTGGCTCCGGCGCAGCAGCAGGCGGTGCTGGATTCTTTCTTCAACGGTGCGGGCGTGGTGCCCGGCGCGCTGAGTGATGAGAATACTCGTCTGATCAGCGTGTTTGAGACGTTTGCTCAACGAGAAGAGCTCAGCGAGTTGCTGGGCGATCCCGAGCTGATGACCACCGCGGTGAAGATTCTGCGCAAGGTGAAGAGCGCTAACCGTCAGCTGTACCTCTCCGCGCGCGTGCGCTTCGAGCGTTTGGATGGGGTGGATACGGATGATCCCGCGAACCGCTGGGCGCTGGTGCCGGTGCTCTCGATGATGTTTGCGCTGGCTGCACGCATGTATGCCCACGACAGGCTCGCCACGCTGGGCAAACTGCCGCAAGTGTATGCCGCGTGGGCGGAGATGGCTCGGCTGGTTCCAGACCTGGTGACGGGTGACCTGATCAGCGCGGAGGCGATGGTGCTCGGTGTGTTTGGCCCGGATGAGCTGGCCGAAACAGACGAGGCAGATGACGCCGATGACGCTGCCGAGGCTGGGGCAGCGCTGGAGGCAGGGGACGCCTAGATGCGTTCGACTAGGGTGCTAACCCGCCGCGCTGGGTGGTGAACGCAAAGTCCTGGACCAGGGCATTGCGCCACACGCCATAATCGTGGCCGCCAGAGAGCGTGCGGAACGTGGTGTCCATGCCGGCTTGTTTGGCGAGATCATTTAGCGTGCTGAGGTCCGACTGCCCGGTTTTCTCTTCATCTCCGCTGACAAACCTTCCCGCGATATCGCGGAACTTGGGGTCTTTCTCAGCGATGGCCTTCTTCAGGATGTCTTCGGGGTTGCGCTGTTTGTAGACTTCCTCGCTGCCCTGGAAGAAGTTGTTCACCGTGGTTTGGTGGCTGTTGCCATCGTTCGGTAGCAGCTCGCCGGAATAATCCAGGAACGTGCCGAAGCTACCCGGGGAGTTGGTGGCCACCTGGAATGCGCAGGTCCCGCCGTAGGAAAGACCGCCGAGTGTCCACGTGTGCTGATCCGGATTGGCGGAGAAGCGATCCTTGAGCCAGGTGGGGATGTCCTTGGTGAGGTAGGTCATCACATTTCCATGCGAGCTGTCCGTGCACAGCGGGTTCCCGGCATAATCCCCGGTGGAATCGATGGATGCCACGATCGGGGCGATTCCCCCGTGGGTGCGCTGGTAATCGTCGACCAAGCGAGCCACCCCGCCCTCTTCAAACCATTGCGTGGGCTCACCGGGAGTGCCGTGCATGAGTGTCAGCACCGGCAATTGCGGGCGAGGGTTAGCGAACCACGCTGGTGGTAGGTAGACCTCCGCGTTGCGCACGGAGAAACCCGAGTGGGGAGTGGGCACGGACATGCTCACCCGCGCGCCCTTGCGCGGCATGTGCGCTGTTAAGTTTTCCCACCGTGACCGCTGTTCCTGCCACTTGGCCAGTGGCAGCGCGGGGTTCTGTGGATCCGGTTCGGGGATATCTTCCGCGCTCAGCTCGTTGTAGTGAACGGTGGGATTAAGGGAATCGATATCGGGGTATTGGTCGTAAGCCTGGTTGGAGATGAGACTGCCGCCGGAAAACATGAGCAGGACAGCGAGGAAAATCCCGATTGTGCGCCAGCGCAGAAACTTCTGCGCCATGGAGGCGATGAACAGCCCGACGCTGGTGAGCCACGCGAAGATCGCGATGTACACGGAAGGGCGGAGCTGATTGGGCGGGGTATCCGCGAGCCAGATGGTGGCGGCGATTGCAGCAGCGGTGAGAACGGCCGCGATGAGCACGCTGAGCAGAAGTGGCCTTTTCCTTTTCCGACGAAGGAAAGGTAGAAGTACCAGAGCGAAAGGGACCAGCAAGAGGGCCCATGCAATAACCATTGGTACGGAGCCGGTGAGGGGAATCGACCGGAGGGATTCGAGCATAAGGCGAATGATAGACCCGCAGGGGGCAGCCGAACAATGAAGCCTTTGGTTTACTGGAACGCATGGAACTGACACCGCTCATGTGGATCATCATTGGAGTTGCCCTGCTGGCGCTCCTCATCATCTTGCTTGTGGTCTTTGGCTTGCGTCGGAAAAAGACCAAGGAGGTTTCCTTCCAAAAAAAGGAGGAGATCGAACCAGCCAAGCCTTCCTCGGGCAATTACCAGGCTCAGAGTGGCTTTAACTTCACGGCCGGTGGCGGGGTCAAGGAGGCTCCGTCCGAGACGACCATCGGCGGAGTGCGGATCAACCGCCCCGCGGATGCGCTGCAGGATCGCGAGAAGGAGCCGGTTGCTCGGCCCGCCGATAAGCCTGCTGAGAACCTCGTAGAGAAGCCGGCTGAGAAGCCGGTAGAAAAGCCCGCCGAGAAGCCGGCAGAAAAGCAGACAGCTCCGATCACGCCAGAAGAGCCAGTCGCAGAACCCGCTGCAGAGCCTGCTGCTGAGCCAAAGGTTGAGCCCGCTAAGCCGGTAGAGCCAGCAACCAAGCCCGCACCGCAGACTTCCGCGCCGGAAGTGACTCCTCCCGCTGAGGAAGAGATCGTTCCAGTTCCGGAACCGGGTGCTGCCCCGACCGCCGAGCCAGGTATGGCACCCGAAACCGCGCCAGCGCAGCCACAAACCCCAGCCGATCCCGCGCAGGATATCGCCCCTGTCGACGGACGCATGGGCAAGCTGCGTTCGCGCATGTCCAAGTCCCAGAACGTCATTGGTCGGGGAGTGCTCGGCATTCTCTCTGCCGGTGACCTGGATGAGGATGCCTGGGAGGAGATCGAGGACACGCTGCTCATGGCAGACCTGGGCACCAAGACCACGCTGACCGTGGTGGAGGATCTCCGTGGTCGCATCGCCGCCAATGGTGTGTCCAGCGAAGAGGAAGCCCGCGCCATGCTGCGCGCGGCGCTCATCGATGCCTGCAAGCCACAGATGGATCGCTCCATCAAGGCCATGCCCTACGAGGGCAAGCCAGCCGTGATCATGGTGGTGGGTGTCAACGGCACCGGCAAGACCACCACCACCGGCAAGCTTTCCCGCGTGCTCATCGGCATGGGCCACTCCGTCACCCTGGGTGCTGCGGATACCTTCCGTGCCGCGGCCGCCGATCAGCTGGAAACCTGGGGTCGACGCGTGGGCGCCAAGACCGTTCGCGGCCCCGAGGGTGCAGACCCCGCGTCCGTGGCCTTCGATGCCGTGTCCAAGGGCATCGAGGATTCCAGCGATGTCGTGGTCATCGATACCGCAGGTCGCCTGCACACCGCAGTTGGCCTGATGGATCAGCTGGGCAAAGTCAAGCGTGTCGTCGAAAAGCGGGCGAAGGTCGATGAGGTCCTGCTGGTGCTCGACGCCACCGTGGGCCAAAACGGCCTGACCCAAGCGCGCGTGTTCCGCGAGGTCGTGGACATCACCGGCGTGGTCCTGACCAAGCTGGACGGCACCGCGAAGGGCGGCATCGTCTTCCAGGTGCAGGAAGAGCTGGGCGTGCCAGTCAAGCTGGTGGGCCTCGGTGAAGGTGAGGATCACCTGGCACCGTTTGAGGTGGAGAGTTTTGTCGACGCCCTGCTCGGCTAAATTCCGCTGATTACCCCAACGGCCGTGTTGCATCGCTTCAGAGCGTGTAACACGGCCGTAACTTTATGCCTGGTTTGTTCACCTGCCCGTAAATAAAGGTGCAGTCCGCAGGAAACATTCGGGCAGTTAAGTGGTCTCTTGAAAGACTTTGAAGTTTGGACGAAAAGACGTCTGCAGAGGAAAGAGAACCACTATGACACCCGATCAACTCGCTGCCACCAGCGGTAATTCGGCGTGGATGCTCATGAGCGCGGCCCTGGTGCTGCTCATGACTCCCGCCCTTGCCTTGTTCTATGGAGGCATGTCCCGGCAAAAGTCCGCCATCAACATGATGATGATGTCTTTCGGCTCTTTGGGTGTGGTCGGAGTGGTGTACGTGCTGTGGGGTTGGTCCATGTCTTATGGAACCGAGTCCTGGTTGGGGCTGTTCTCCAACCCGTTTGAGATGTTCGGCCTGGAGGGCGCCATCACCGATGTCAACGGTCTCTACGTGGAGGGCACCGCGGGTTATGCCAACGTGATCGATGTTTGTTTCCAGCTGACCTTCGCAGCCATCGCGGTGGCCATCATCTCTGGTTCGCTGGCCAACCGCGTGAAGTTCGCCACCTGGCTGGTGTTCACCGCGGTGTGGGTGACTTTGTCATATTTCCCCATGGCACACATGGTGTGGGGTGGCGGGTTGCTCGGCGACGGTGAGAATTCGCTGGCCGCGCGCATGTTCGGCACTGTGCAGGAAGCGGGGGAGACGGTCGCGGCCATCGCCCCCATCGACTTCGCCGGTGGAACCGTGGTGCACATCAATGCCGGTATCGCCGGCCTGGTGCTGGCCTTGATCATCGGTCATTCCCGCACCTTCCTGTCCGAAGAGTCCAAGCCCCACAACGTTCCCCTGGTGATGCTCGGCGCGGCGTTGTTGTGGTTCGGCTGGTTCGGATTCAACGGTGGATCCGCCTTCGCTGCGGATGGATTGGCCGGGTTGGCGTGGATCAACACCACCTCTGCCGCGTGCGCCGCACTCCTCGGCTGGCTGCTGGTGGAAAAGGTCCGCGATAAGCGCACCACTTCCCTGGGTGCGGCCTCCGGTGTGGTGGCTGGACTGGTCACCATCACCCCAGCAGCGGGGTCTCTCACCCCGTTGACCTCGTTGATCGCCGGTTTCATTGGGGGCATCTTGGCTGCCTTCGGCGTGGGTCTGAAGTACCGCTTCCGCTTCGATGATTCCCTGGACGTAGTGGGCCTGCACCTTGTCGCGGGCCTGTGGGGCACCATCGCTTGTGGTCTGCTGGCTAACGACGTGGGATTGTTCACCGGTGGCGGTGCGGAGGGTTTCAAATTGCTCGCCGTGCAGCTGGTTATCGCTGCGGTGGCAGCACTGTGGTGTGCCGTGGTCACCGTGATTGTGGGCCTCATCCTCAAGTTCACCATGGGCTGGCGCATTGCTGGCGACGCCGAGGATTCCGGCATCGACAGCTCCCTGCACCGCGAATCCGCGTATCACTACGAGATGGATTAGTCACCCACTCGTCACTAGCGAGATAGCCCCCAAGCAGCCAGCATGTCTGCTCGGGGGCAGATCCGCGCGCGGGGAGAGAAGCGAGGTGGCGTCGAAGAAAAGAGCCTCCGCACTAAAGAGAATGAGACTCCGCACTGTAGGGTAGGGGGGATAGAAATGTGTTTCGACCGTGCGCGATTGCGGGTCGGGCGCTAGTAAAAGACTGCATACGCAGCCACTTCACGCGAAGAAGGAGACACGCACAGAGTGTTTGAGTCGCTTTCAGATCGCCTTTCCGGCGCCCTCCAGGGGCTTCGTAGCAAAGGCCGGTTAACTGAGCAGGACATCAATGCCACCGCCCGCGAAATTCGCCTGGCGCTGCTGGAAGCCGATGTCTCACTGACCGTGGTGCGCGGTTTCATCAGCCGCATCAAGGAGCGCGCGGCGGGCTCGGAAGTTTCCGAGGCTCTGAATCCTGCGCAACAGGTGGTCAAGATCGTCAACGAGGAGCTCGTGGGCATCCTCGGTGGCGAGACGCGCCGTCTGAACCTGGCCAAGAACCCGCCGACCATCATCATGCTGGCTGGTCTGCAGGGTGCGGGTAAGACCACCCTGGCCGGTAAGTTGGCCAAGCACCTGGCTGGGCAGGGCCACACCCCGATGCTTATCGCTTGTGACCTGCAGCGACCCGGCGCGGTGCAGCAGCTGCAGATCGTCGGTGAGCGGGCCGGAGTACCCACCTTCGCGCCAGATCCCGGCACGTCCATGGAATCCATGGATCACCAGATGGGCACCAGCCACGGCGATCCCGTGCAGGTGGCGCAGTCCGGTATCGAAGAGGCCTACCGCTCGCAGCATGACATCGTGATCATCGATACCGCGGGTCGTCTGGGTATCGACGAAGAGCTCATGGCTCAGGCGCGCAATATCCGCGACGCAGTGGAGCCGGATGAAGTTCTCTTCGTGATTGACTCCATGATCGGTCAGGACGCCGTGACCACCGCTCAGGCCTTCCGCGATGGCGTGGATTTCACCGGCGTGGTGCTAACGAAGCTGGACGGCGATGCCCGCGGTGGCGCAGCACTGTCCATCCGTGAGGTGACCGGCAAGCCGATCATGTTCGCCTCCACGGGTGAGAAGCTGGAGGATTTCGATGTCTTCCACCCTGACCGCATGGCCAACCGCATCCTGGGCATGGGCGACATGCTCAGCCTCATCGAGCAGGCCGAAAAGGTCTTCGATCAGGAGGAGGCGGAAACCTCCGCCATGCGCATGGCTTCCGGCGAGCTCACGCTGGAGGACTTCCTTGAACAAATGATGATGATCCGCCGCATGGGTCCACTGGGCAACATCCTGAAGATGATGCCGGGCGGCTCCCAGATGTCCAAGATGGCGGACATGGTGGATGAGAAGCAGCTGGATCGCATCCAGGCAATCATCCGCGGTATGACCCCTGCAGAGCGCAAGGACCCGAAGATCCTCAACGCTTCTCGCCGCAAGCGCATCGCACTGGGCTCAGGCGTGAGCGTGTCTGAGGTAAACCAGCTGGTGGAGCGCTTCTTCGAAGCGAAGAAGATGATGGGCAAGATGGCCGGCCAGTTCGGCATGGGCGGCGGCAGTTCTGCCACGAAGAAGCAGAAGAATCACCGCAAGGGCAAGAACGGCAAGAAGGGTAAGGCTGCGAAACGTCGCGGTCCTACCCAGCCGAAGATGCCTCCAGGAATGGGCGGCATGCCTGGAATGCCAGGAATGCCCGGCGGGGGAATGCCGGATATGGCTGAGCTGCAGAAGATGCAGGAACAGCTGCCCCCAGGTTTCGAGAACATCGATTTCTCGAAGATGGGCTTTGGCAAGAAGGGCAAGTAGCTCGCTCGCCCGTCCTGTGTTTTAAGCGGCTCGCGTTTCGCTCCCAAAGGTTTGCTTTGTGGCTGCGACGTGAGCGGCGATGAGTCCCAGGACAATCATCGGGACAGAGTAGAAGAAAACTCCTGGCCAGGGTGCGGGCACGCCGTAATCCCACATCAAGTTTCCTGCCCACGAGGTGAGGGAGACAACAATGATCCCTACGGCTATGAAGCCGAATATTCCCCGGACACCGTGGCTGCGCATGACGGCACCTAAGGCCATTCCGCTGAGGCTCACCGCCAAGTTCACGCAGAGAATTCCGAGGAATGTCAGCGCCATCGAGGCGAAACTGCCCATATTGGCGGGCATCGTGTGAGGCTCCACGATGATGACCTCTGGTGCAAGTCTCCATGAAGGAATGATGTAGCTCTCGAAAGGATCATTGCGCAGCAGGTCTAGTGGCGCGTAGTGGATGATGAGAATCGGAATCACACTGAACACCACACTCATCAACACTGCCGCGATAGTTCCGGAACTCCACCAGCGGGTAGGCGAGACATGGTGTTTGATGATTGGCACTGAGTTATACGCTTGCAGGGCCATGATGAGGAAAAAGGCCAGGTAGTGCATGAGATCGGGGAAGAACCAGTCCGATCCCCACCAGCTGAGGCCAGCGAACAGCGCAGCTATGGCGAAGAGCGCAAGGAAAAACTCAGCGGCCCGTCCGCCGTGAAATACGCTGAACAGAGTGAAATTTTTGCTTCGGATCATGAGTTTTCTCCCTGGTGTTGTGCGCTAGTGGCGTGCTCGCTCAGCAACTCGATGAGTTCGCCGTGGCTGAGGTAGGAAATCTCCATGCCGGTTTCTTGTGCGGCCTGAGCGGCCTCCGCAGTGAGAGCCTTGCCCAGTACCGCGCGAGTGGTGGCGCCGAGACTGCTTTTGTGCAGAACCGGGTAACCCTGCGTGAATTCAGCTATGCATGATTGTTCTCCCGTAATGACCGGGTGCTGGAGGCGAGCGGTATCGAGATCTAGTGGATCGCTCACCTCATGCTGATGCACCGTGATGAGGCGCTCAATGAGCCCCTCGAGGTCACCAGCATGTTGAGAGGTGACCAGAATGCTCATGTCTGGGTTCTCCAGAGATAGCTCGCTCAATGAGGATGTGAGCTGTTTGCGGTGTGCGGAATCCAAGCCATTGAATGGTTCATCGAGCAGTAAGGTGCTTTTTCCAGAAAAAACCACTCCTGCGTTGATGACCTTTTGCCGCTGTCCCAGGCTGAGTTTTCGCCATGGGGTAGTGGCGGGAAACCCAATCCAGTCGGTGGCAGCTTTCACATCGAGTTTCCTCCAGCCTGCGGAAATGGTCCGGAAATGCTGCTTAGGATTCCTCCCGAAGTAGTGCATATCGCCCGCTGCTTGACCCATGGCTGATCGGAGATCCTGCGCCAGCTCGCGCAGGTAGTGAGTCTTACCTGCGCCGTTTGGTCCCACGATTCCAGTGATTCCGGGGGTGGGGGATTGTCCGGGTGTTGTGTTCATGCGCGCATCTCCTTTGCGATGAGCTGTTGAATATCTCCCTCGGAAAGCCCCAGGGCTGTTGCTTCGCGGATCAAGGGCTGGATGAAGTTCTTCGCAAAGTGCTGCTGCCTTTGAGACATGATGGTTGTCTGCGCCGAATCGGTGACGAACATGCCGAGGCCTCGCTTTTTAATCACCAACGCTTCTTCATGAAGTTGGGTGAGTGCCTTCGCCGCGGTGGTGGGATTAACTGTGTAAAACGCGGAGATTTCATTGGTGGACGGGACTCGATCACCTGCGGCTAGCTGGCCAGCGCCGATGCGGCTTTTGATCTCTTCTGCAATTTGCAGATAGATCGGTCGGGGATCATGGGGATCGATGGGCATTGCTGTCACCTCCTCTTCACTCATTGGGATCATGGGTTACCCATGTAGGTGGTAAACCTAGGCGAGGGGCGTGCCCCTGTCAAGAGCTGGAATTGCCGTTACCCCGCCTTCCGATTAGGTGCCGCAGTAGGTGGTGTAATCCCCGAAGCCTTCTGGCGCAGGCTGGGTGAACTTCTCCGCATGTGCCTGGCACTCAGAATTGGTGGGGTCGAAGGGGTCCGTGACCGCCGAAAGCAATTCTTCGAAGGGCTCCATATTTCTGCCAGCCGCCTGCGAAAGCGCCTCTTCCACCAAGTGGTTGCGGGGGATACGCACAGGATTGACGCGCTTCATGAGCTCGGCATCGGGGTTCTCGGCACGCCAGCGCTGCATCCATTCTTCGGGCAGCAACGTACCTTGCGGCTCTTCCTGTGAATCAGCCTCGGCCAAGTTACGCAGCACCGTCAGGTGATCGGGATGCGCAGCATTGAGCCAGTCGAGGAACTCCTCCAGCAACTGCCTCCGCGCATCCGTAGCTTCGGCAAGGCCCAAGGCAGGAAGCCACGTGGATTCCATCGCCTGGTGGAAATACCCGGGGAAGCGCTTGAGCTCTTCAGTGGCCGCAGCGATGGCACCCTCGGTATCCACGCCCAATTGCGCCTCGATGAGCGGCAACAGGGATTCCGCGAGACGCTCCAGGTTCCACATCATGATCGGACCCTGGCGGCCGAACGCATAGCGTCCCTGCTGGTCAATCGAGCTAAACCACGCGTTCGAATCAAACGCATCCACGAACGCGCACGGCCCATAATCAATGGTCTCGCCGGAAATCGAGGTGTTATCCGTATTCATCACCCCATGCACAAACCCCACGTGCATCCACTGCGCAATCAGCTGCGCCTGCCGGATGCTCACCCGGCGGAGCAGCCCCACGTAATCCCCATCGTCCAGCTCGTCTGCGTAGTGCCGGGCGATGGCAAAGTCCGCCAGATCTTCCAATTGCCCGGGATTGCGCTCGTGCAGCATCCGCGCGAGCTGGAAACTTCCCACCCGTAGGTGAGAGCTAGCAACCCGCACCAAAATCGCACCGGGTTCTATTCCTTGTCGGCGCAAAGATTCGCCCGTCAGAATCACCGCCAGAGCTCGCGTGCTGGGAATGCCCATCGCGTGCATGGCCTCGCTGACCAGGTACTCCCGCAGCATCGGGCCAACCGTAGCGCGGCCATCAGCGGAACCGCGGGAAAACGGGGTGCGTCCGCTGCCCTTGAGGTGGATATCCCGCAGACCCTCGGCGGTTTCTACCTCGCCCAGGAGAACGGCTCTGCCGTCACCGAGCCGAGGATTGAACTGCCCGAACTGATGGCCCGCGTAGCCCTGGGAGACAGGATGAGCGGACTCCGGGAGCTGCTCACCCATGAGGAAGCGCAAGCCATCCTCACTGCGCAGCCACGCGGCATCCATACCGAGCTCCTCTGCGAGGGAAACGTTGAGGATGAGGAGGGTGGCGTCGGGAAAAGAAGTGGGAGACCACGGCGCGCTCATACCCGGCAAAGTATCGGCGAAACTGGACAGTAGGGTTGGTGCAGACATACCTGCCACTGTAGCGCGCCGATTTTTGGGGATAAGGCGAGCATGCACTAGTATTTGCAAGGTTGCTGCGTTACATCGAGCCCGACCACGGTCGGACGATAGTCACACGCAGCTAAAACAACAAGGGTTGAACCGGCTTTCTGCATAACGGCAGGAAGTGTCTGAACTGCCCAGTGACCACAGAAGGAGCCAATCATGGCCGTTAAGATCAAGTTGCAGCGCGTGGGTAAGATCCGCAACGCTGAGTACCGTGTTGTCGTGGCAGATGCCCGCACCCGTCGTTCCGGCAAGGTTATCGAGAACCTGGGCATCTACCAGCCAGGTTACGAACCATCCATCATCCGCATCGATTCCGAGCGCGCACAGTACTGGCTGGGAGTTGGCGCACAGCCAACCGAGCCAGTGGCAGCACTGCTCAAGGTGACCGGCGACTGGCAGAAGCACAAGGGCCTCGAGGGCGCCGAGGGCACCCTGAAGCCACAGCCAGAGAAGAAGTCCAAGCTGGACCTGTTCAACGAGGCTCTCTCCGAGGCTTCCGAAGGCCCAACCGCTGAGGCCATCACCGAGAAGAAGCGCAAGGCCAAGGAAGACGCAGAAGCCAAGGCTGCCGCCGAGGTTGCTGCTGCTGAAGCCGCTGCTGAGAAGGAAGCTGCAGAAAAGGCTAAGGCCGAAGCTGCTGAGTCCGAGTCCGCTGATGAGGCTCCTGCAGAAGAAGCTCCTGCTGAGGAATCCGCAGAGTAATTCTGTACTAGTTCTTCGCTAGTGAAAGACCGACCCGTTTGGGTCGGTCTTTTTTTGTGTGTGAAAAGGCCCGGGGAGCGTTGGTGAATGGGCGAGTGAGTGGATCCGAGCACCCCCAGCCGGGTGTCACGGAACCTGTGGGTCACCTAAACTCGCAGGAGTACTAGAGTTATCGCAGTTATCGCGCATTTTTCGCCCTTGGAGGTTTCACCGTGAACGTTGACCAGACCGTGAAGAGTTATTACGAGCAGATCCTGCAGCGCAATGCCGGTGAGCCAGAATTCCACCAGGCAGTGGCTGAGGTGCTGGAAAGCCTCAAGCACGTGCTGCAGAAGAATGATCACTACTCCAAAGACGGTTTGATCGAGCGCATGTGTGAGCCAGAACGCCAGATCATCTTCCGCGTGCCCTGGGTGGACGATAAGGGCCAGGTGCAGGTCAACCGTGGTTTCCGCGTGCAGTTCAACTCCGTGTTGGGTCCATATAAGGGTGGCTTGCGCTTCCACCCATCCGTGAACCTGGGCATCATCAAGTTCCTGGGCTTCGAGCAGATCTTCAAGAATTCCCTGACCGGCCTGCCCATCGGCGGCGGCAAGGGTGGGTCGGACTTCGACCCCAAGGGCAAGTCCGATCACGAGGTCATGCGCTTTTGCCAGTCCTTCATGACTGAGCTCAACCGCCACATCGGCGACAAGGTGGACGTGCCAGCCGGTGACATCGGCGTGGGTGGACGCGAGATCGGTTACCTCTTCGGCCAGTACCGCCGCATGAATAACCGCCACGAGTCCGGCGTGCTCACCGGCAAGGGCCTGCAGTGGGGTGGCTCGCTTGTGCGCACCGAGGCCACCGGTTTCGGCACCGTGTACTTCACCCAGGAAATGATGAACGCCGGTGGCGAGCGTCTGGATGGGGCACGCGTGATCGTGTCCGGTTCCGGCAACGTGGCCATTTACGCCATCCAGAAGGCTCAGGAACTGGGTGCCACCGTGGTGGGCTTCTCCGATTCCTCCGGCTATGTCTCCACCCCAGACGGCGTGGACGTGGAACTGCTGCGCGATGTCAAGGAAAACCGACGCGAGCGCGTGGCCACCTACGCCAAGGAAGCCAATGATGCCGAGTTCCACGAGAACGGCAACATCTGGGAGATCGAAGCCGATGTGGCTCTGCCTTGTGCCACCCAGAATGAGCTGGATGGCGAATCCGCCAAGCTCCTGGCAGATAACGGCGTGAAATTTGTGGCCGAGGGTGCCAATATGCCATGTACCCCGGAGGCCGTGGAGGTCTTCCGCAAGCGCAAGATCCACTTCGCACCAGGCAAGGCAGCAAATGCCGGTGGCGTGGCCACCTCCGCGCTGGAGATGCAGCAGAACGCCTCCCGCGATTCCTGGACGTTCGAATACACCGATAAGCGCCTCAAGGGCATCATGCGCAACATCTACCGTGCCTGCGCGGACACCGCCGCGGAGTACGACGTGGAAGGCGATTACGTGGCAGGTGCCAACATCGCGGGCTTCCGCAAGGTCGCCGATGCAATGCTGGCGCAAGGTGTGATTTAAAGCAGGCGTGATTTAGACTAATCCGCATGGTTGAAGTGCAGATTGGTCGCGTAATCAAACCCCACGGCGTGCGTGGGGAACTCGTGGTGGATGCCACCACCGACCAGCCAGAGCTGCGGTTCGCCAAGGGCACCGTGCTCAACGGCAAGCAGGCGGGCAAGGAGATCACCCTCACGGTGCGCTCCACCCGCCCACACCAGGGCCGCCTCCTGCTCACCGCGGAGGAAGTCCCGGATCGCAACGCAGCCGATACCCTGCGTGGCGTTCGCTTCTTCGCCGAGCCCATCCTCGATGAGGATGAAGAGTCCTATTACGATCACCAGCTCGAAGGCCTCCGCGTGCTCAACGTGGGGCCGGTCAGCGAAGAAGAGGCTTATGCCCGCGCCTATGAAGGCGCTCAGCCTGAGCCCGAGGATATCGGCGAAGTGGTAGCTGTTTCCCACAGCCCAGCCGGCATGCTGCTGGAAGTCAGCCTGGATGATCAGCCTGGCAAGACTGCCCTGATCCCTTTCCGCACGGCAATCGTTCCCATCGTGGATCTGGACAACGAGGCGCTGGTCATCACCCCGCCCGAAGGTCTGCTGGAACTCTAGGAACGTGAACACGCTAGGAAATTGGTAGCAGACCTGTGCGCTTAGACATCATCACCATCTTTCCCGAGTACCTGGAGCCCCTCCGCCATGCTCTACTGGGCAAGGCCATTGAGCGCGGAATCCTGCAGGTCGGAGTGCATAATCTCCGCAGCTGGACCACCGACGTGCACCAAGCCGTGGATGATTCCCCTTACGGTGGCGGTCCCGGCATGGTCATGAAGCCGGAAGTGTGGGGCCCGGCTCTTGCGGATGTGGCAGCCCGCTCGGGCGCGGCCGCCGCAGCGGAGGATCTCACCTCCTCGGTCTCGCATCGTGCGTCTTCTCCTTCTTCTTTTATCGACGCCAACTCGGACCAGGGTGACGTCGATAAGAAACAACCACTCCTGATTGTCCCCACGCCCGCGGGCGCCCCGTTCACCCAAGAGATGGCGGAGCGCTGGTCGAATGAGGACCACGTGGTCTTCGCCTGTGGTCGCTACGAGGGGATTGACCAGCGCGTGGTGGACGATGCGGCGCGCACTTATCGGGTGGAAGAAGTATCCATCGGGGATTACGTGTTGATCGGTGGGGAAGTGGCCGTGCTGGTGATGGCCGAGGCGATGGTGCGGCTGATCCCCGGGGTGCTGGGCAATCAGGCCAGCCACCAGGAAGATAGTTTCCAGGATGGGTTGCTGGAAGGCCCGAGCTACACCAAGCCGCGAGTGTGGAATGACCTCGAAGTGCCTCCGGTATTGCTCAGTGGAAACCACGGCAAGGTGGAGCGGTGGCGTCGGGATCAGGCGCTTCTGCGTACCTCCGCGCGGCGCCCGGATCTGCTCAATCGGCTGCGCGTGGCGGGGGAGATTTCTGCCCGGGATGAGAAGGCGTTGGAGTTGGGGCGCTCGCCGGAAGAGTAGGTGCAGAGTGCTGGGCGGTAGGCGGGGTCGCGCGCGCTGCCTACTAAGGTAGGCGGAATGATTTCCCAGACTATTGCGCACGAACTCCATGTCAGCGAGAAGGATGTGCGGGCCACCATTGCCCTGCTGGACGAGGGCAACACGGTGCCCTTCATCGCCCGTTATCGCAAGGAAGCCACCGGTGGTCTGGACGATTCGCAGCTGCGCACCCTGGAGGCTCGGCTGAACTACCTGCGGGAATTGGAAGAGCGTAAAGCTGCAGTCCTTGACGCGATCGAATCCCAGGGCAAGTTGACCGAGGAGCTACGCACGGAAATCCTGGCGGTGGAAACCAAGGCGCGGCTGGAGGATTTGTACCTCCCCTATAAAACGAAGCGCCGCACGAAGGCCACGATTGCCCGGGAAGCGGGCTTGGAACCACTGGCTCAGAAACTGCTTGCGGGCACTTCAGAGGATCCCGCGAAGCTGGCAGCTGAGTACATCACCGAGGTCTTTGCCGATGCTGCATCCGTGCTCACGGGTGCGCGGCACATTGTGGTGGAGGACATCGCCACTGATGCAGACGTGGTGGGCCGGATTCGCGAGGAATACTTCAAGCGCGGCAGTGCCATCTCCGAGGTGATCGCCGGGCAGGAGGATGCCGGATCCAAGTACCGCGATTACTTCGAGTTTTCCGAGCCATTCCACAAGTTGCCCAGCCACCGCATCCTGGCGCTGCTGCGCGGGGAGACCGAAGGCGTGCTGCGCGTGAACTTCGCCGCTGGTGATGGCGCCGATGAGGATGCAGATAATGCCTACTTCCAGCATCTGATTGCCCAGCTGGCAGAGCTGGAACCGCAGGGGGATGCCGCGGACAAATTCCGCGCCGAGTGCGTGCGCTTCGCGTGGCGGACCAAGCTCTCCGTGAGCTCCGCGGTGGACGTGCGAATGCGGCTCAAGGAACGCGCCGATGAAGGTGCGGTGCAGGTGTTTTCCCGGAACCTGCGGGATCTGCTGCTGGCCGCGCCCGCGGGACAACGCGCCACGCTGGGCTTGGACCCGGGATACCGCAACGGTGTGAAGTGTGCCGTGGTGGATTCCACGGGCAAGGTGCTGGACACCGTGGTGGTCTACCCGCACCAGGGGCAGGCCAAGTGGGAACAAGCGCGGGCAATCCTGGCGGACATGACAGCCAAGCACCGCGTGGAGCTCCTGGCAGTGGGAAATGGCACGGCCTCGCGAGAGACGGAAAAGCTGGCCCGCGAGATCGCGGATCTCATCGCGCAGGCAGGCGGCAGCAAACCTCAGTCGGTCATCGTCTCTGAATCCGGCGCATCCGTGTATTCGGCCTCTGAAGTGGCCGCGCGTGAATTCCCGGATATGGATGTCTCCCTGCGCGGGGCGGTATCCATTGCCCGTCGCCTGCAGGATCCCCTGGCTGAGCTGGTGAAGATCGACCCGAAATCAATCGGCGTGGGCCAGTACCAGCACGACGTGAACCAGACACTCCTCTCCGCCGGCTTGGATTCCGTGGTGGAGGACGCCGTGAACTCCGTGGGCGTGGACGTGAACTCCGCCTCCACCCAGCTGCTGGAACGCGTGGCGGGCGTGACCTCCACCCTGGCCAGCAACATCGTGGGCTACCGCGATGAAAACGGAGCCTTCGCCTCCCGCAAGGAATTGCTGAAGGTGCCACGCCTGGGTCCTAAGGCATTCGAGCAGGCCGCGGGATTCCTGCGCATCCACGGTGCCAAAGACCCGCTGGATTCCTCCGCCGTGCACCCCGAGGCATACCCGCTGGTCCACCAGATCGGCGAGCAAGCTGGGCTGACCGTGGACGCGCTGATTGGGAATACGCGGGCGCTTTCCGGAATGCGCCCGGAACAGTTCGCCGATGAGAAGTTCGGCGTGCCGACAGTTACCGACGTCCTGGCAGAGCTGGACAAACCTGGACGAGACCCCCGCCCGACGTTCGAGACGGCGCGGTTTGCTGATGGCGTCGAAAAAATTTCTGACCTCACCGAGGGCATGATCCTAGAGGGCACCGTGACCAACGTGGCTGCCTTCGGCGCGTTCGTGGACGTGGGCGTACACCAGGATGGGCTGGTTCACGTCTCCGCGATGAGCACGTCTTTTGTCCAGGATCCGCACGAGGTGGTGTCCTCCGGACAAGTGGTGAAGGTGCGCGTGGTGGACGTTGATGTGCAGCGCCAGCGCATCGGGTTGTCGCTCGTTCTTTCTTCCGACGCCACCAGCTCCGGCAAAAACAGCGCGTCACGCGGGGAGCAGCGGAATGGCGGTAAGGGGAGCGCACAGGGTTCCGGGTCTCGAGGTGCTGGCGGGAAGAACCACAACCGAGGTAAAGAACAGCGCGGCCAGCAGGGTTCCAAACAAGGATCGAAGCAGGGATCCAAGCAGGGGAGCGGCGGCGGTTCGCTGGCTGATGCCTTGCGAAAGGCCGGTTTCTAAATCCGCGCGCTAAATAGATTGCCCGGCGGGTCTTATTTGCCTGTTCGCGGCACCTGCTGGCATACTGCTTAAGTTAATCAGTTGTGGGTACGAACCCGTAGGCGCATCCAAGAGGGATGAAAAGCCGCGAGGATCCTCTATCCAGACGAATACGAAGGATTCTTCTATGCATATTCTCGACAAGGTCGATGCAGCGCAATTGCGTTCCGACATCCCAGATTTCCGCCCAGGCGATAGCGTTGACGTGCACGTCAAGGTCATCGAGGGTTCCAAGTCCCGTATCCAGGTGTTCCGCGGTGTAGTCATTCGCCGTCAGAACTCCGGTATCCGCGAGACCTTCACCGCCCGCAAGATCTCCTTCGGCATCGGTGTGGAGCGCACCTTCCCAGTGCACTCCCCAAATATCGATCACATCGATATCCTCTCCCGCGGCAAGGTGCGCCGCGCGAAGCTGTACTACCTGCGCGATCTGCGCGGCAAGGCAGCCAAGATCAAGGAAAAGCGCTAAGCTTCTCCCGCATCACAGAGCCCTCAACTGGCGTCCGCTTCACAGTGGATCCAGATGGGGGTTTTTCCTGTTGTCTGCAAAGATAATGGAACCCGACGTGGCCGAGCCTGAGGCGTTTAACCCCACCGGCTCCACTGGTACGCTGACTCCTTGTGAATAGTCATCGCGAAGAAAGTTCTGACTCCGCTGAGCAGAGCAATGCAAAGGGAAAAAGCTCCGCTGCTCCCGTCTCCACGAAGGTGAAGAAGGAGAAGGCAGAGAAGAAAACCTACCCGTGGTGGGTGGAGATGCCCATCATCATCGTGGTGACACTCCTGCTGCTCGGAGCCTTCAACACGTTCGTGGGTCGCATGTACCTGATTCCTTCGGAGTCCATGGAACCCACGCTGCATGGCTGTGCCGGCTGTGAGCCTGACCGGATCTTCGTGAACAAGCTGGCCTATGGCGATGGGGAATCCCCAGAGCCCGGCGAGGTCGTGGTATTTGTGGGAACCGATTCGTGGAACACCGAATACACCACCCAGCGGTCCGGAAACCGCGTCATCCGCGGTATTCAGAATGCCGGTAGCTACATCGGATTGGTCGCACCTGATGAGAACACCCTGGTCAAGCGAGTCATCGCCACCGGTGGGCAAACCGTGGAATGCCAAGAGGGCGATTCCGGAATCAAGGTTGACGGCAAGGTCCTCAACGAGCCGTACATCAACAATCCTCCCACCTACGCGATTAGCGATACCCCGACCGGCTCAGCAGCCTGCGGCGGCGAATTCTTCGGCCCCGTCACCGTTCCAGACGGCAACATCTGGGTGATGGGCGATAACCGCACCAACTCCCTGGATTCCCGCGGACACATGGGTGACCAACTCCAGGGCACCATCCCCGTGGACAACGTGGTGGGAGAAGTCGAAGCAATTGTGCTGCCGTTTTCCCGCATCGGCGGCGTGGACTCCGTAGATAACCAAGCTGCCTAGCCCACACGTCTCTTGCTTTCCCCCGAACATCCCGCGAGCCTGACCCGCGGACAGCTGCAGTCACTCCCGCATTCCCGCACCCTCGAGCACGCGTTGCACGAGGCGGGCTTGGGCCCCGTGGCCGGCGTGGATGAGGCAGGCCGCGGGGCGTGCTGCGGCCCCATCACCATGGCTGCGTGCATCCTGCCGCCCGGTCCCATCCCAGAGCTGGACACGCTCACGGATTCCAAGAAGCTCTCGCCGAAGAAGCGCGATCATCTCTTCGACCTCATCAAAGCCACGGCTGAGGCGTTTTCTGTGGTGCACATTTCGGCGTCGGAAATAGATCGGCGAGGCATCCAGCCGGCGAACGTGGACGGGATGCGACGCGCGGTGGCGGGGCTTTCCACCATTCCCGGATACGTGCTCACCGATGCGGTGCGGGTGCCTGGCCTGCCACAACCCCACCTGCCGATGCTCAAGGGCGATCAGCTGTCCCGCTGTATCAGTGCAGCGAGCGTGCTGGCGAAAGTCTCCCGGGATCGGCTCATGGTGGCGCTGGATGCCGAATATCCCGAGTACGGATTGGCCGGGCACAAGGGTTATGGCACGGCCGCGCACATGGCTGCGGTGAGTCTGCATGGCGGAACCCCGCATCACCGTTACACTTACAAAAATGTGGCTGCGGCTCGTTCCGAGTACCAGCAACGGTTGCAACCAGAGGCATGAATGGCCGAATGTTCGGTCGCGCGATTTCCCGGAAGGTGTGGACGCTCAAGTGAGTACTGAAGACCTGGATGATTACGAGGCAAACGTCGAGCTCTCCATGTACCGCGAGTACCGCGACGTGGTCAGCCAGTTTTCCTACGTGGTAGAGACGGAGCGTCGTTTCTACCTGGCCAACGCAGTGGAGTTGATTCCCCGCAACTCCGGCGGCGAGGTCTACTACGAGGTCCGTATGTCCGACGCCTGGGTATGGGACATGTACCGCCCCGCCCGCTTCGTGCGCTACGTCCGCGTGATCACCTACAAGGACGTGAACATAGAGGAGCTGGACAAGCCGGAGCTGCAGCTTCCGGAGAACTAGCTCTCCGTTTCTTCCCTTTCTTTTCTTTCCTTCTCCACAGGCCAGGCGCTTTCCACAGCGTCCTGGCCTTTTGTTGTTTCCCCTCCCTTTTTCCCGACGCCACCCTCCAGGCCCTCAGGCATCCTCTGATTCATGACTACAAAGGCAATGGGGGACGCGGGTGAAGACTGCGCGGTGCGCTACCTGAGCGAGATGGGGTGGCAGGTGCTGGAACGGAACTGGGAATGCCGGGTGGGGGAGCTGGATATCGTGGCTCTTTCTGCCGGGGTGCTGGTGTTCGTGGAAGTGAAGTACCGAACGCGAACCCGATTCGGTTCCGGGGCAGAAGCCATCACTCCTGCGAAGATTCGCCGGGTGACTGCAACAGCTTTGCAATGGATGGAGTCTCATCGCCGCGAACTGCAGGCGCGGGGCGCCAACTCCTCGCCGTTGCGCTTCGATGTCATAGACGTGGGCCCAGCCGGGGTGCGCCAGCATATTCAGGGCGCGTGGTAGCTGATGGCGGTGGGGTACTCGTTCGCGATGGCGCTGGAGGGCCTTGAGGGTCTGGTGATCCGCGTGGAGTGTGATCTGGGCCTGGGACTTCCTGGAATCAGTGTGATCGGCATGGGCGATGCTGCGGTGGTGCAGGCGCGGGATCGGATCCGCGCGGCCATGAATAATTCCGGGATGCACTGGCCTGGCCAAAAGGTAGTGATGAGCCTTTCCCCGGCTGGAGTGCCAAAACACGGGGCAGGGTATGACCTGGCGATGGTGTGTGCGATGTTGGCCGCTCGCACCGGTAGCACTGGGATGCAGGAACGCCTGCGGCATAGCATCTTGGTGGGCGAGCTGAGCTTGGATGGCAGGTTGCGCAGCGTACCGGGCATCCTTCCTCGGGCAGTGGCCGCGAGCCGCCGAGGGATGAACATATTGGTGGTGCCCGAGGCGAATCATTCAGAGGCCGCTCACGTGGCCGCGCTGGTGGATGGGGTGCAGATCCTGGTGGCCTCTAACCTGCGGGATGTGGCCGAATGGCTGACCACGGGGCGCGGATTGCTGGAGGCACGCGAGTTCGCCGAGTTGATCGCGCAGGGATCGGAAACGCAGGAGCCGGGGATACACGGGGAAAACGTCTCTGAGACACCGGATATGGCAGACGTGGTCTCCCAACCCGAAGCCCGGCGCGCCCTGGAAGTGGCCGCCGCGGGTGGGCATCACCTGTTGTTCGTGGGGCCACCCGGAACCGGAAAGTCTATGCTCGCTCAGCGACTGCCCGGGATCCTGCCAGAGCTTCAACCACACGAGCTTTTGGAAAGCGCTGCGCTGCACTCCATCGCCGGGGCACACAGTCAGATCCAGCAGATCTTCCGCGGCCAGCGGGTCTTCATCGCCCCGCACCACACCGTTACTCAGGCTGGGCTCGTTGGTGGGGGTGCGCGGCCGAAACCCGGAGCCGTGAGCCTGGCCCATCACGGGGTGTTGTTTCTGGATGAGATCGCGGAGATGTCCCGCCCAGTGCTGGACACGTTGCGCGTGCCTATGGAATCCGAGTGCGTGGAGCTAACCCGCCAACAACGCACAGTGCGATTCCCCGCGAAGTTTCAGTTGGTGTGTGCGGCCAACCCTTGCCCGTGTGGAGCGGAGTTCGCAGCTCAATGCACGTGCGCCTCGGGTGCTCGGATGAAGTATCAAGCCAAGCTTTCCGGACCCTTGCGGGATCGGATTGACCTGTTCGCGCGGACGAGGAGCAATACCTTGGCCACGCTGACCCTGGGAGGAGAGGAAAGCTCGGCTCAGGTGAGGCAGCGGGTAGTGGAGGCAGACGCACGAGCGCGGAGGCGATGGGGCGGCGTCGATAAAGAAGGCACCTATTCCGGGGCGGTGAACGCGACGATCTCCGGCAAGGTCTTGCGCACGGAGGCACCCGCCGAAGAAGCGGGGATGTGGGCGCTGCAGGACTTCCTACGGAGGGGATCGCTCTCACAGCGCGGGGTGGATAGGGCACTGCGAGTGAGTTGGACGCTTGCGGACCTGCAAGGCAAAGACAAACCGGGAGTAGCCGAAGTTCTCGATGCAGTGGAGATATACAGCGATGACATTCAGTGAGGATTTCAGGCGGGAACTGGCGTGGATTTATCTGCGGCACGTGGTGGAGGGCAGTAGGCCGGATGTGCTGGCAGAATTGTGGCCCGAAGGTTGGGAACTTCGACGCCTGAACGAGACTCCCGGGGATGTGACCCGTTTATCGGGCAGGATTCTGCGCCGGGATTCCTCGCTTCCGCAGTCGGTGTTGAATGCGACTGCTCACCGCTATGACTTTGATCCGCGCCGGCAATGGGAAACCACCCAGCGAGAGAACATGCGGATACTCACCCCAGATTCCCCGCAATGGCCCACCGAGCTCACCGATGCCTTCGTGCGCATGACTGGGACCGGAGCGGATAAGGACGCGGGAGTGAGGGGTCAGGCAGAAGCTCCCTTTGCGCTGTGGGTGCGTGGCTCGGGTGACTTGGCGCAGCTGACAAAGCAGTCCGTGACGATGGTGGGTACGCGCGCGGCCACGCGCTACGGGAAATCCGTGACCGAGCAATTTGCTACGGAACTATGCGCCAGCGGTTATGCAATCGTCTCGGGAGGCGCCGTGGGCATTGATAAGCATGCGCATACGGCGGCTCTTGCGGCTGGGGCTCCGACGATTGCCTTGATGGCTTGCGGGGTGGATGTGGATTACCCCGCGGCGCACCGGGAATTGTTTCAGCGCATCGTTGCTGCGGGTTCTCTGATCGTCAGCGAGTACGCGCCGGGCACTTCAGCGGCTCGCCATCGTTTCCTCACGCGCAACCGGTTGGCTGCTGCATTGGGCAAGGCAACGGTATTGGTGGAGGCGCCGCTGCGCTCTGGGGCGATGAACACCATGAACTGGGCTGAAGCCATGCTCAAACCCATGCTCGCGGTGCCCGGTCCAGTGGATTCCGTTTCCAGCCAGGGAGCGCTGGTGCGGATCCAACAGGGGAGGGCAAGTCTGGTGCGCACGGCCCAGGACATCCTGGACGTGGTTGATCCACTGGGGACGCAACTCACGCTTGATCTGGATGCGGGCGAAAGCGAGTTGGGTGCGGACCGAGTACTGGATCCAGCCGGGCAGCAGAAGCTCAGCTGGCAGGAAACCGCAGTGTTCGATGCAGCAGGCATTGAATCGGATGACAGTGGCTACCTGGTGCAGATGCAAAGAGATACGGGATTGGACGGTGCCTTGGTCATGCGCACTGTCCGGGATTTGGAACTCAAAGGGGTTCTCGTTCGCCAGGGAGAAAGGTGGATCAAGGTTCGCTCGTAGTGCTGAGTCGCGTATAGGATTAATCCCATGAGTCACTCCAGTACCACGCGCCGGGAAGCCCTGGTCCCCGGTTCGCCATTGGCGCGGGCGGTGGAGGAGTATCAAAACCACTTGCGGTACGTGGTGGGGCGTTCGGATAACACCATCCGTGCATATTCCCAAGATCTGACAGCTGCGCTCGAGGGCAAGGAGGAGATCGCGGATTTCACCTTGGATCACGCCCGGGATGTGCTGGGGTGGGCAGTGGAAAGGGAGGCCAGCCGGGCATCGATTAGCCGCATGGTCTCCTCGCTCAAGGGCTTCGGCACATTCTTGGCGCACAAGGGTCTGGTGGAAGCCAACCCTGTCAGTGCGCTCAAGGCCCCGAAACCGCAGAAGCATCTGCCTCGCGTGCTCAGGTTGGATCAAGCCAATGACGTGTTGGATGCCGCCCGCACTCGCGCGCAGCAAGTAAAAGATGATCCCGAAGCTACTCCGCGGGAGCGCGCGCTATCCGTGCGAGATTGGGCGATGCTCGAGGTGCTGTATGCCACCGGCATTCGCGTGGGTGAGCTGGCTGGTGCGGACATAACCGATGCGGATCTGCAGAATCACTATCTCCGCGTCACGGGTAAGGGCAATAAGACTCGGGTGGTTCCGTTCGGCAAAACGGTTTCCGATGCCCTCATTGAATGGTTGAAGGTCAGAACCTCACTGTTGAATTCGCGGGCAGCCAAGGGTTCGTCATCCGCACTGTTTCTCGGGGCACGAGGGGGTCGCATTGACCAGCGACAGATCCGCAGCGTGGTGAATAGCGCCACAGAATCAGCCGACGGCCCGAGGCTTTCACCGCATGGGTTGCGGCATTCCGCGGCGACCGCAGTGTTGGAGGGTGGCGCAGATCTGCGATCCGTCCAGGAGCTACTCGGTCACTCCAGCATGGCCACCACGCAGATCTACACTCACGTGGGAGCCGAACGCCTGCAGGCTGTCTTCCGTCAGGCTCACCCGCGCAGCGGCGACTCGCGCTAGTCCGCTGGAACAGAGGGGTATAGCCGCACGTGCGGAGTGCCGAGCAGCGTGAGCGGATCCACATAGGTCTCTCCCACGCGCGCACCCCAAGACAACCCGGGCCCCTTACGTGCGTGTTCCCCCAAAGTCGCGGTACCCACCAGGTGGCCAATCAGCTGACCTCGGCGCACTGTGTCACCTTTCTTCAATTCTGTGCGGACAGGCTCATACGTGGTGCGCAGCCCATCTGTATGCAGCACAGAGATCACAGGCGTGCCCGCCACTGATCCGGCGAAGTGCACTGTGCCCCCGCGAGACGCGAATACTGAATCACCTAGTTGCGCCCGGAGATCCACACCGCGGTGTCCGCTTTCCCAGTTCTTCTCTGGGATGGCCGCGGGAGTCAGGACCGCGCTCTGCGGAGATTCTCCAGGTGAGGTGGCGATGGGGAGGCGATGAGTGCGGGACAGGGGAGCGGCAGGGAGTTCAGGTTGAGAAGTGGGAACAGCCTGCCCGAGTGCAGGCGGGATGCTCAGCTGCAGCAGGATGATGCTTAACAGGGCGATAAGCCAGCAGAAAGCGGTGGTGGAGACCCGTGGATCATTCGGTCTGAAAGGTGGATGCATGGGATCAGGGTGGCGTCGAAAAGAAAGGGAAACAACCACCACGGACGGCCGCCTGTGGACAACGAACTTTATCCACAGACACGCTGCTCAACTAAGTTGTTGCTTGCCGTAATCACGGGGTAAGGTGGGCGACAGCAGTATGCAAAAGTTTTGCCCGATGGCACAGTCACTGAAGTATTCGCACAGAAGAAATCAGTGATTATGTGCCGGAGATAGAGTGCCACGCATTAGCACTCGGCAAGGCGCCCATGCTGACTACGCGTAGATGAGATGCGACCTCATTTTGCTTTCACCATCACGGTCCCCAAGTATTTCCGCAAGGAAAGCGGGGCACAGGTGAAGCGCAGCCCGAGGATATCTGCCAGGACGCTTTGCGAACATCGACCCAGCCGGGAAGATGCAAGTAGAGCGAATGAAAACCGTAAAACCTTTAGACTTTTGAAAGCGAGGAAGGGGCAGCACTTCATACGGAAGCGCTGAACACTCAGTGAGACTGCCCCTGTAACACTATGGCTGTTGTTACTATGCGCGAACTGCTCGATGCTGGTGTGCACTTTGGTCACCAGACCCGTCGTTGGAACCCGAAGATGAAGCGATTCATCTTCACGGACCGCAACGGCATCTACATCATCGATTTGCAGCAGACCCTGACCTACATCGACGAAGCATACGAATTCGTCAAGGAGACTGTTGCCCACGGTGGCCACATTCTCTACGTCGGTACCAAGAAGCAGGCTCAGGAAGCCGTTCAGGTACAGGCCGACCGTGTCGGAATGCCTTACGTGAACCACCGATGGTTGGGTGGCATGCTCACCAACTTCCAGACCGTGGCAAAGCGTCTGCACCGCCTCAAGGAGCTCCAGGCAATGGACGCTGCTGAGGACGGCTACCAGGGCCGCACCAAGAAGGAAATCCTCATGCTGACCCGCGAGCGCACCAAGCTGGAGCGCGTGCTGGGCGGTATCGCGGAAATGTCCAAGATTCCTTCCGCACTGTGGATCATTGACACCAACAAGGAGCACATTGCTGTCGCCGAGGCGCACAAGCTGAACATTCCTGTTGTCGCAGTCATCGATACCAACTGTGACCCAGACGTGGTTGACTTCCCGATCCCAGGCAACGACGATGCGATCCGTTCCGCAAACCTGTTGACCTCCGTGATCTCTTCCGCTGTGGAGGCAGGCCGCCAGGCTCGCACCGAGCGCCAGGAAGCTGCTGCCAAGGACGCTGCCGGCGATACCGCTGAAGCTCCAGCCGCAGAGGCAACCACTGAGGCACCAGCAGAAGCTGCTGCTCAGGAGGCTCCAGCCACCGAAGCTCCAGCAGCTGAAACCCCAGCAGCTGAGGCAACCGAGGCTAAGTCCGCAGAGTAATTACTCTCACCGCCCACCCCGTATGGACCACCTGAAACGGTGCCCAACGGGCGTGGGCGATCGTCTTCACTTAGGCTGTTGAGCAAACGGCTACATTGAACTTTTCCACCAATCTAGGAGGAACGCCACATATGGCGAACTACACCGCAGCAGACGTAAAGAAGCTCCGCGAAATCACCGGTTCCGGCATGATGGACTGCAAGAAGGCACTCGTTGAAGCCGAGGGCGACTTCGATAAGGCCATCGAGATCCTGCGCATCAAGGGCGCCAAGGACGTGGGCAAGCGCGCAGAGCGCTCCGCCTCCGAGGGCCTGATCGCCATCTCCGGAAACACCATGATCGAGGTCAACGCCGAGACCGACTTCGTGGTCAAGAACTCCGAGTTCATTGACTTCGCAAACAAGGTCGCTGAAGCTGCCGCTGCCGCTAAGGCCAACTCCCGCGAAGAGCTGGAGAACGTTGACATCGACGGACAGACCGCACTGGATGCACTCCAGCAGCTCTCCGCCAAGATCGGCGAGAAGCTCGAGCTCAAGCGCGCTGTCACCATCGAGGGCGACAACGTTGCTGTGTACAAGCACCACCGTTCCGCTGACCTGCCTCCAGCAGTCGGCGTGTTGGTTGCCTACACCGGCGATAACGCTGAGGCTGCACGCGCAGCTGCTATGCAGGTTGCAGCCCTCAAGGCTCGCTTCCTGTCCATCGAGGATGTTCCTTCCGATATCGTCGCCAAGGAGCGCGAGATCGCTGAAGCTACCGCTCGCGAAGAGGGCAAGCCAGAAAAGGCACTGCCAAACATCGTTGAGGGTCGCGTCAAGGGCTTCTACAAGGATGCTGTTCTGCTGGAGCAGCCATCCGTCACCGAATCCAAGAAGACCGTCAAGCAGGTAGCCGAAGATGCCGGCATCCAGCTGACCGCCTTCGAGCGTTTCGAAGTTGGCCAGGCTTAATAGCTTCTGGCTCGTAGTCAACCGGTGAGAGAACATGGTTTCTCTCGCCGGTTTTCTTTATGCCTTCATGTGGTTGCTGGGGTGTGGCGGCGGCGCGACAGGGGACGATCGCCCGCCCCGTTCCACCCGCATATTTTGGGGTGGCCTGATCGCCGGGCATGCCGTGGCCACGGTAGGGTGGTTAAACGAATATGTGCCAGCAGGTTGGGTGCCATTTCGTTTTTCGACGCCCAACTTCTCACCCCTCGAACTCTCATCAAGGAGACCAACGCGTGACTACCACCAATGACCGCAGCGCATACAAGCGAGTAATGCTGAAGCTGGGTGGTGAAATGTTCGGCGGTGGCAATGTCGGTATCGACCCAGACGTGGTGCAGAACGTCGCGCGACAGATTGCAGAAGTATCCAAGACCGGTGTGGAAGTAGCCGTGGTGATCGGCGGCGGAAACTTCTTCCGTGGGGCCCAGCTGCAGCAGCGCGGCCTGGATCGCTCCCGCTCTGACTACATGGGCATGCTCGGCACCGTGATGAACTGCCTGGCTCTCCAGGACTTCCTCGAGCAAGCAGGCGTGGACTGCCGCGTGCAGACTGCTATCCAGATGACCCAGGTGGCTGAGCCTTACCTGCCACTGCGGGCAGACCGACACCTGGAGAAGGGCCGCGTGGTGATCTTCGGCGCGGGCATGGGCATGCCATACTTCTCCACCGATACCACCGCTGCGCAGCGCGCCCTGGAAATCAGCTGTGACGTGCTGCTCATGGCCAAGGGAGTCGATGGCGTGTACAGCGATGATCCCCGCGTGAACCCCGATGCGGAACTGTTCACTGAGATCACCCCGCGCGAGGTCATCGAGAAGGGCCTCAAGGTGGCGGATGCCACCGCGTTCTCCCTGTGCATGGATAATGACATTCCAATCTTGGTCTTCAACCTGCTCACCGAAGGCAACATCGCCCGCGCTGTGGCTGGCGAAAAGATCGGCACGCTCGTCGCTACCCAGTCCAAGTAGAACAGAGGCTTGGCCGACCCGCGCGGTCAACAGCACTGCTGGGCCCGGCAGCTGGTAGATTCAATTCCATGATTGATGACGTTTTGCTTGAGTCCGAAGAGCGTATGTCCAGTTCCGTGGACCATGTCCGCGAAGACCTGACTACCATCCGAACCGGACGCGCCAACCCCGCGATGTTCAACGGCGTGGTCGCTGAATACTACGGCAGCCCCACCCCGATCACCCAGATGGCTACCATCAGCGTGCCTGAACCACGCATGCTGATCATCAAGCCTTACGAGCAGTCCTCCATGGGTGTCATCGAGAATGCGATCCGCAACTCGGATCTGGGTGTGAACCCCACCAACGATGGCCAGGTCATGCGCGTGACTATCCCGCAGCTGACCGAGGAGCGTCGTAAGGACCTCACCCGGGTGGCGAAGTCCAAGGGCGAAGATGGCAAGATCGCCATCCGCAACATTCGTCGCAAGGGAATGGAACAGCTGGCCAAGATCCAAAAGGACGGCGAAGCTGGCGAGGACGAAGTCAAGGCTGCAGAAAAAGAGCTGGACAAGGTCACGCAGAACTACGTCACTCAGGTTGAGTCCTTGGTTGAACACAAGGAAAAGGAGCTGATGGAGGTCTAAACCCCATGGGAGCTCCGAAACCGAAGAATGGAGCCGGTCGTGATCTGAAGCAGGCGATCGGCGTGGGCGTGCTGCTCGCGCTGTTGGTATTAGGCGCGCTGCAGTCACCCATCACGTGGTACCCACTGGTGGCTACCGCGATGGGTCTGGCCAGCTATGAGGTTTGGCGCCGGCTCTATGAAACGGGATACGTCCTGCCACTGGCCACCATCGTTATCGGCAGCCAGCTGATGGTTTACCTCTCATGGCCGTTCGGCACCACGGGTTTGGTGGCCGGATACGGCCTGAGCGTGCTGCTGTTGATGGTCACCCGCCTGTTCCATCACGGTCGCAAATCCCCACCGCACAACTACGTGCGGGACACGGCCGTGGGAATCTTCATCCTCACCTGGATCCCGTTGTTCGGCGCGTTCGCCGCCATGCTTTCCCGCATGGAGAATAACGAGGTCGCGGGCTCAGCCTTCATCTTCACGTTCATGCTGTGCGTGATCGCCTCCGACGTGGGCGGTTACGTCTTCGGCGTGTTCTTCGGTACTCACTCGATGGCACCAGCGGTGAGCCCCAAGAAGTCCTGGGAAGGCTTCGCCGGCTCGGTGGTGTTCTCCATCGCCGCTGGTATCGGCTGTGTCACCCTCATGCTGGGCGGCGAATTCTGGGTGGGCATCCTCCTGGGCGTGGGCCTGGCGACATGTGGCACACTCGGCGACCTCGTGGAATCCCAGTTCAAGCGCGATCTGGGCATCAAGGATATGTCCGGCATGCTTCCCGGCCACGGCGGCCTGATGGATCGCCTCGACGGCCTCTTGCCCGCAGCCATGATCACCTGGGTGGTCCTGAATATGCTCAGTGCTGTTTAACCGTTCCGGCGCTTAGCTGTTCCCCGAAGAACCCAAAAAAAACGCCCCGCAGGCTTGTGCTCCAAGTGAGCAGCCGCGGGGCGTTTCCCTCGTGAGAGGGGAGGGGACTAGCGGTGGGAACGGGAAACTTGGCGTCGAAGCTGCATGATCCGCACGCCACCCGCCAGGGCCATGATGAGGGCGCCGGTGATCGCGGCGATGAGCATGCCAGCGCCGATGGGGAAGGTCATCTCCCATGCGAAGAGCTGCAGCTGTACGTTTTCCTGGTTCTGCATGATGAAGACCAGCAACAGGATCAGCAATATGGCGCCGATGATCAACGCAACCCACGTGCTGCCCGCGATGGACTTTTCCACCTTGGCGTCCTCGCGGGCGGTGGTGGTAGGTGCGAGATCATTGTTTGTCGACGTCGCGTCTGCATACTCAGTCTCCGTGTAATTAGCCACGGGCTGGTTGTCGAAGCTGTTGTTGATGGGATCTTGATTAGTCATGCCGTCCATTCAACGTGATTCTGCACGAATGCGCCACTACAGCAAATGGGGTTATGTCATTTAACGTGCAATAATGGCTGGCATCATGGCTACACCATTGCAATTGAATTTCACGGCCCCGCGCCGCGGCATGCCGCCCACCCACATGGCGGACCTCTCACGCGAGAAGCTCCAAGACGCGGTGAAGGAGATCGGCCTGCCAAAATTCCGCGCCGATCAGATCGCCCGGCAGTACTATGGCCGCCTCCAGGGCGACCCGATGGAGATGACGGACCTGCCGGAAGGCATGCGGGGAAAGGTTCAAGAATCGCTGTTCCCGCAATTGATGTCTCCGATCAGCGAAGCTGAAGCGGATGACGGGGAAACCCGGAAAACCCTGTGGCGTCTGCACGATGGAACCCTGTTGGAATCCGTGCTGATGCGTTACCCGGGCCGTGCCACGTTGTGTATTTCTTCGCAGGCTGGCTGCGGCATGGCCTGCCCATTCTGCGCCACTGGCCAGGGTGGACTGGACCGTAACCTATCTATCGGTGAAATGGTGGAGCAGGTGCGCACCGCCGCGGTTGCGATGCGCGATGGCGATGTGGCGGGTGAAGAGGGACGCTTGTCCAACATCGTGTTCATGGGCATGGGTGAGCCGCTGGCGAACTACAAGCGCGTGGTGGAAACCATCCGCAAGATCACCTCACCGGCACCGGATGGTTTCGGCATCTCCCAGCGCAACGTCACTGTTTCTACCGTGGGCCTGGCTCCGGCCATCCGCAAGCTGGCGGATGAGGACATGTCCGTGCGCCTGGCCGTATCGCTGCACACTCCGGACGATGAGCTCCGCGATACATTGGTGCCCGTGAACAACCGCTGGTCAGTCGAGGAAGTGCTGGATGCGGCGCGTTATTACGCTGAGAAGTCCGGCCGTCGAGTCTCCATTGAGTACGCATTGATCCGCGATATCAATGACCAGCCGTGGCGCGCGGAACTGCTTGGCAAGAAGCTGCACGGCGCATTGGGTTCCAAGGTGCACGTCAATGTGATTCCGTTGAACCCAACCCCGGGCAGCAAGTGGGATGCTTCGCCCAAGGAGCGCCAGGATGAGTTTGTCCGTCGCGTGATCGAGCAGGGTGTGCCGTGTACTGTCCGCGATACCAAGGGCCAGGAAATTGCCGCAGCCTGTGGTCAGTTGGCGGCTGAAGAGCGCGCCTAATACGCCGCAAAAAAGCCCGCGTCCTTGGGAAGGACGCGGGCTTTTCTGAACGCTCTAGCTGCTCTGGAAGTGCAGAGTGGGGAAATTATCCCTCGGAAGTCCCATCCATGTTCAGCGCCATGCGCTGCTCGCGGGTGAGGTTGGCGTACACGCCGGTCATGTTGCGCTGCTCAGCGGTCCACAGTGGCTCCACGTGACCCACTGGCTGGTTGCGAGCGGTCAAGGTCTGGCGCTGGGTCAGCTTTGGCTGGAATGCCAACACCGCGGTGCCGAAGAAAACCAAGATAGCCAGCGCGATGAGGAAGTAGTTTTCCACGTTGCCCTTGTGGTTGCCGAACAGCATGCCCAAAAGGAAGAGGCCACCGCACACGCCAGCAATAACCATCGAGCGGCGGGAAAGAGCGCTCCAGCCCCAAGCTGCAGAGGGCACATCGTCCGTAGAGACGCCCTCGTAAACTTCGACCTTCGTAGCGTGGGAAGCCATCGGTTCCTCCAATAGTTCGTCAGGAGATTGCGCCGGGGTTCAAAACCGGAGTCAGCCGGCCAGTGCGCAGTCAGTTGTATCCCTTGTATTTTGACATATTCGGCCAGCTTTGTGGGTATCGCCACCCAATAGGGGGTTAGGGGCTTCCGCGCCACACATTGTAAGGAGGCGTGAACCGGCTGCATGTTCGCTCAACAGCGAGTGATCCTGAGTTGAATAGCCATCCGCGCGAGCCCCTATCAGCATGTTCACAGCAGCCCGGTATTCCTCAATTTCTAGAGACATGGAAAGATGGTGCTGGTGAAAAAGCGCGTTGTTCTCCTCGGAAGCACAGGGTCAATCGGTACGCAGGCTCTGGAGGTGATCGCGGATAATCCCGATCACTTCGAATTGGTAGGTCTTTCTGCCCGCGGCAGCGATCCCCAGTTGATGCTGGAGCAGGCCAGCCAGTTCGGGCTCAAGGCCAACCAGATTGCTGTGGCCTCCGAGCGCAGCGCGGATGTAATCGACGCCGAACTGGGCGGACGAGTGATCCGCGGCAAGGATTCCGCGCGCCAATTGGTTGAGGAAGCCGGCGCGCAGCTGCAAGAGGGAGACGTGGTGCTCAACGCTCTCGTGGGTTCCCTCGGACTCAACGCCACCTTGGCCACCTTGAACTCTCCAGCGAGCCTGGCTTTGGCCAACAAGGAAAGCCTGGTGGCTGGCGGTGAACTGGTGATGCGCGCAGCCCGCCCCGGGCAGATCATCCCCGTGGATTCCGAGCATTCCGCGATGGCGCAGTGCATGCGCGCGGGCAAGCGTGAAGAGGTCGCCCGCTTGGTGCTCACGGCATCCGGTGGTCCATTCCGCGGCTGGTCCCGCGAGCAGCTGGAAGACGTGACTCCCACCCAGGCGGCAGCGCACCCCACCTGGTCCATGGGACAGATGAACACCTTGAACTCCGCCACGATGGTGAACAAGGGCTTGGAGCTCATCGAGGCATCTCTGCTCTTCGAGATGGATCCGGAGCTCATTGATGTCACGGTGCACCCGCAGTCGATTGTTCACTCCATGGTGACGTTCAACGACGGATCAACCATCGCGCAGGCGTCGCCCCCCTCCATGAAACTACCCATCGCCCTGGCGCTCGGCTGGCCTGATCGGGTACCCGGGGCTCAGCCCGCCTTGGATTTCAGTAAGGCATCCACGTGGGAATTTGAGCCACTGGATAATGAAGTCTTCCCGGCCGTGCAGCTGGCCAGGCAGGCAGTTGCCACCGGGGGCACGATGCCCGCCATCTACAACGCCGCAAACGAAGAAGCCGCCGTGGAGTTCCTCAACGGACGGTTGAGTTTCCCGCGCATCGTGGACACCGTGGCCGCTGTGATGGAAGATTGCGCTGATCTGGCAGGCAGCCCAAGCTCGGTTGAGGAAGTAGTGGACACAGAACGCGCTGCCCGCGCCCAGGCCCATGAAAGGATGCGCACATGGCTTTCATAATCGGAGTGCTGCTCTTCGCGCTGGGAATCGTGGTGTCCATCGCGCTGCATGAGGCGGGTCACATGTACACCGCGCGGATGTTTGGCATGCGCGTGCGCAGGTATTTCATCGGTTTTGGCCCCACCATCTGGTCCCGGAAAAAGGGCAACACGGAGTACGGCTTCAAGGCTGTCCCGCTGGGTGGTTTCTGCGATATCGCGGGCATGACCAAGCTGCATGAGATGACCGAGGAAGAGCGGCCGTACGCGATGTACGATCGCCCCGCCTACCAGCGCATCATCGTGATGCTGGGTGGAATCATCGTGAATATCGCCCTGGCACTGGGCATCATTTACGGCATTGCTCTGGCGTGGGGTCTGCCGGAGACGAACAAGCCGTTCACGCCTTTGGTGGAGCAGACGCAGTGTGTGGCTCCGCAGCAAAATGCAGATGGCACGCTGGCGAAGTGTGAGGGTGCCGGTCCCGCGGCAAGCTCTGGTGTGCGGCCGGGGGATAAGTTCGTTTCCGTGGATGGCGAGGAAACGCCGACCTTCCCGGATTTCCAGAAGGCCATCACCAAGCTGGGCGATGAGTCCGATGGGCAGCCCGGGGATACCCTGACCGTGCCCGCCGTGGTGCAGCGCGAGGGACGCGAGGTGCCGCTGGATCTGCAGGTCGCCCTGGTGGAGCGCATCGCGACTTCCGGCAAGCCCATGACCGTGGGTGCCGTGGGTATTCAGGCCGTCCAGCCCAAGGTGGAGATGGTGCGCTACAACCCGGCCACCGCCGTGGTGGGTTCTGCGGCCTTTGCCGGAAACATGGTGGAGCAGACTATCCAGGGCGTGGTGCAGCTGCCGCAGCGCTTCCCCGCCGTGGTGGAATCCATCTTCGGTGGTAACCGCGATACAGATTCGCCCATGAGCGTGGTGGGTGCCTCCCGCCTGGGTGGCGAAATGGTGGAGCTGGACATGTGGCAGGCCTTCTTCATGACCCTGGCCAGCCTGAACCTGTTCCTCGCGGCCTTCAACCTGGTACCGCTGCCGCCACTGGATGGCGGACACATCATCGTGATCGTCTACGAGAAGATCCGTGATTTTTTCCGACGCCTCCGCGGCCTCCAACCGGGAGGGCCTGCCGACTACACCAAGCTCATGCCCTTGACCTACGCGGCCACGCTGATCTTGATGGTCTTTGGATTCACGGTGATCGTGGCGGATATCGTTAATCCGGTCCAGGTGTTCTAACGCTGCTTCGGGCTTGACCCCCAGCAAAACTGCAACGGGCGAGACCTGACGCGCGGGGCTGTCCTGGTTCCGAGTAGAGTGGGCGCTGCAAGCACCTCAGGTGCACAAACACATCGCTCAACTGCAGTAGCGATGGCTGTGGCGCAGATGTTCGTCGCAGATAGATGTTGATTTAGGTCAGGAGTTTTCATGTCCGGTATTTCATTGGGAATCCCCGACGGCCCACCGCCCACCCTCGCGCCCCGTCGCAAGACCCGCCAGCTGATGGTCGGTGGAGTGGGCGTGGGCAGTGATCACCAGATTTCCGTGCAGTCCATGACCACCACCAAGACTCACGATGTCAACGCGACGCTCCAGCAGATCGCCCAGCTCACTGCCTCTGGCTGTGACATCGTGCGCGTGGCCTGCCCCAAGACCGTGGATGCTGAGGCGCTGCCCATCATCGCCAAGAAGTCACCCATTCCCGTGATCGCGGATATCCATTTCCAGCCGAAGTACATCTTCTCGGCTATCGACGCCGGCTGTGCCGCCGTCCGTGTGAATCCCGGAAACATCAAGGAATTCGATGGCCGCGTGAAGGAAGTGGCGAAGGCTGCGGGCGATGCCGGCATCCCCATCCGCATCGGCGTGAACGCCGGTTCCCTCGATAGCCGAATCATGGCGAAGTACGGCAAGGCCACGCCTGAAGCCTTGGTGGAATCCGCGCTGTGGGAAGCCTCGCTGTTCGAGGAGCACGGCTACGGCGATATCGCTATATCTGTGAAGCACAATGACCCGGTGATCATGGTGGAGGCGTACCGTCAGCTGGCCGCGCAATCCGATTACCCACTGCACTTGGGAGTCACTGAGGCAGGACCTGCATTCCAGGGCACCATCAAGTCATCCGTGGCTTTCGGCGCACTGCTGGCAGAGGGCATTGGCGATACCATCCGCGTGTCCCTGTCTGCGGATCCCGTGGAAGAGATCAAGGTGGGAGATCAGATTCTGCAGTCGCTGAACCTGCGCCCACGCAAGCTGGAGATCGTGTCCTGCCCATCCTGTGGTCGCGCTCAAGTGGACGTGTACACGCTGGCTGAAGAGGTCACCGCTGGTCTGGAAGGCATGGAGTTCCCACTGCGCGTGGCTGTCATGGGCTGTGTGGTTAACGGCCCGGGCGAGGCTCGCGATGCGGACATCGGCGTGGCATCCGGCAACGGCAAGGGCCAGATCTTTGTGAAGGGTGAGGTCATCAAGACCGTGCCCGAGGATCAGATCGTGGAAACCCTCATCGAAGAGGCAATGCGCATTGCTGAAGAGCAGGGCTTGGAAGCCATCGAAGGCGCGCAGGCGGACGTGCGCGTCACCCGCTAGCTGGGCTTGATAGCCCAGGTCGCTAGCTGACCCGCTGTTCAGCTAGCTCATCAACCAGCTCGCCATCCACCATGGTGAGCACCCGGTTGAGTCCACTGAGCTGGGGGGCATCGTGAGAGACATAGAGCACGGGGATCTGCGATTCCCGAGCCATGTCCACGATCAGCTTGGTCACCGCATCGGCTGCCTGAGTATCCAGGGCAGCAGTGGGCTCATCAACCAGCAGCAGATCAGGCTGGTTCATCAGCGCCCGGGCCACATTAACTCGGGCTTGCTGACCACCGGAAAGATCGCTCACCGAGGCGTCGAGCCTATCTGCCAGACCCACCCGAGCCAGCAAATCGCTGGCTCTTTTTTGATCCCGCTTCCACTCGCTGGAGCCGAGCCCCCACGTGCGATCCAACCGGGTCATGGCCAGCAGCTGCTCCTGGGCCGAGAGGGAGGGCAACAGGTTCGGTTGTTGGAACACGATGCCCACGTGCTCGCGGCGAACCTTGGGCCCGCCGTGGACCAGATCAATCGTGCCGTTGAGCACTGCGGTTCCCTCGGTGGGTTCTTGCAGGCCAGCGGCTATCGCCAGCAGGGTGGACTTGCCGGAGCCGGATGGGCCGGTTAGACCCACGACCTCTCCAGGTTCGATGCGCATGGAGACATCGTTAATGATTCGGCGGGCGGACTTTCCGTCTTGTACGTCCAGGACGATGTGGTTCATTTCCAGCATGAGAGTTTCCTTCTGGTGGGAGGGTGTGTGGTTGTGCGGGGAAGTTGAGCGCTGAGAGCTAAGCGTTCAGTGCAGTGCGCGGATTGATCTTCAGCACCGGGCGGATGGACAGGGCTGCGCCGAGTAGGCCAGCGGCCAGGAGGATGAGCACGGGGATGCCCACGGTGCACAGGGACACCACCATGGGGATGCCTGAAATGAACGTTCCTGCCAGCACGGTGATTGCCGCGCCGAAGGTGATGCCGATGGCGAGCACCACCAGCGCCTGGCCCACCGCATCCGTGATGATTACCGAGCGGGAAGCGCCCAGAGCCGCGCTGATGGCCACGCCACGCAGGCGCTGCACTGTCCACACCGCGAAGAAGGCGCCGAGTACCAGTGCGGAGATCACGTAGAGCAGGTTGATCATCAACCCCAGCGACTGCTGCTCACCTTTGTACGAGGCGGAGGTGTTGAGGGCGTCTTGTCCTTCGAGAGCTCCGTCCACTCCGGCATCGGCGGGCACGACGCCCACGGTGGCCGCGCCCGGTATGTCAGCTACTTCCTGCGGGGTGCCCCAGACCACCGGTTGATGTTCGAGGTACAGGTCCGCGGGCTGCTGACCATCCGTGCGGGAGATGTGCATCGCATCCGGGGTGCGGGCCAGGTGAACCAACTCTCCACCGGCCGCATTCACATCTGCTTCTTGCTGGCTGGAGAGCTGTGAGCTGGAGAGGTTATCCCCGGCCACCACCAGCGCCTTGCCTCCCGAGAGTTCGTTTTGCAGAGCGGAGACGGATTGGTGCTGCAACCCAGCCGCCAGTGAGCTGAGGAAGGTAACCATCAGGGTGATCATGAGGACGGTGACGATGATGAGCGCTGTGCGGGCCTTGGCGCGGCGCAATTCCGCGAGCCCCTGAAACATAAATCCATTCATAGTTATTCATTGTGCGGCGGGGAAGGTTTGTGCACATCAGGCACTAGATCGGTGTTTTGTTCATACTTTTGTATGAGGTCGCAGTCCGGGGCGGAGGATAGGGTGGATTCCACTATGGTGAACAAACTCGACCAAGCGTGGCGCTTCCTGGGTCACGGCTTGCACGTGCTGGCGTTTGTGCTGCTGCTGGTCACCCTGGCCAATGACGGGATGAGCTGGAACCTGGCGGCCTTCGCATTCGTCTATGCGCTGGGCATGTGGATGCGCCCCACGTGGCTGTGGCTGCTGCTGTTGGTCGGCACTTGGACTCTGCTGCTGATGGTCGCGCCGACCGCAGCCTTCCTGGCTTTCCCGCTGTTCTTCCTGCTGATCGGCATGCTGCCCATGGCCCGTGCGGTACCAGCGGTAGCGGTGGTGACCGCAGTGGCCGTGTATGCGCTCGGCAGGTTCAACGGATGGACCATTGGCGGGGTGATCGGGCCCGTGACCGGAGCCATGGTGGCCATCGCACTGGGCGTGGGTTTCCGCATGTTGCGCCGCGAAACTGCCACGGCCGAACGCATGCGCCTGGCAGGGGAGATCCATGACACGGTGGCCCAGGGTCTCAGCTCCATCCACATGCTCCTGCATTCCGTGGAAGGCCGGCTCAAGCGCTTGGAAATCCCCGCGGTTGAGCGCGAGATCCTCCTGGAGCAGATCAGCCTGGCCCGCGAAACGGCCGAAAGCAATCTGGAGGAGACCCGACGCATTATCGCGGAGCTCCAACCCGGTGAATTAGTGGACGCGGATCTACCAACGGCTCTGGGCGCGGTGGTGTCCACCACGCCAATGGGTGAGGCCATTCAGCTGGAAGTAGACGGCCAGCCGCATCTGATCGGGGAGAGCGCGCAGAAAGACGTGCTGCGAATCGTGCAGTCCCTGGTGTCCAACGTGGTGAAACACTCCCAGGCCACCGCCGCGCGAGTGACACTGACTTATCAGCCAGATGCGATCTCTGTTGATGTGGTGGACAACGGGCGGGGGATGGACGTGCAGCACACGCAGTGGTCCAGCGTGGGGATGGACGGGGTACGGCGTCGGGTGAAAAAACTTGGCGGTAGCCTAGCAATCGAAAGCGAACCGGGCGAAGGATGCGGGGTGTCCGTGCACATCCCCACCCACGGCGCGGGCGCCCAAGACAAGGGGAATTTACTATGGTCAGAGTAGTTATCGCGGATGACCACCCCGTGGTGCGCGCGGGCCTGGAGGCGATGCTTGCCACCACGGATATTAAAGTGGTGGCCAGCGTGGGACAGGCCGGAGAGGCCGTGGATTTTTGCCTGGCCAACCCGGTAGATGTGGTGCTCATGGATCTGCGCTTCGGGGAATCGCCAAACGACACTCAGGGCGATGGCGTGGGTGCCACCAAGGCTCTGCGGGCTTTGCCGAACCCTCCGCAGGTGTTGATCGTGACCAATTACTCCACCGACAGCGATGTGCTGGGGGCGATTTCCGCGGGCGCCGTGGGTTATTTGCTCAAGGATTGCGGCCCGGAATTGCTGGCGCAGGGGATAAAGCAGGCCGCGCGCGGGGAATCCGTGATGAGCGGGCAAGTGATGGGGAAGGTGATGGGCAGGCTCTCCAACCCCTTTGAAAAACTCACCGCGCGAGAGCTCGACGTGCTGCGCCTAGCCGGTGAAGGCAGCTCAAACAAAGTGATAGCCAGGCAACTAGTTCTCACCGAAGCCACAGTGAAATCCCATTTGGCACACGTTTTCTCCAAACTGGGTGTGAAAAATCGCACGGCTGCAGTGGCTGTGGCGCGGGAGCGCGGAATCCTCTAAATCACTGACTAAGGTGAGCACCTATGCATCACCGTTTCAGAAGCATCCTGGCCGCCACCACCGTGACAGGTTTAGTTTTCAGCATGGCCGCGTGTACGCCCAAGCCGGATGTTCCCGATGATGTCGCCGAGCAATTCCTCACCGCCTTCGCCGAGCGCAGCGATGACGTGCGCCAGTTCACCGACAATCCGGATGAGGCCAGCTCGCAGATGTCCCAGACCTGGGATTCCCTGCAGGCTGAGGGGCTTAACGCGGAGCTCAAGGACGTCCATACCAAGGACAATCTGGCCACCGCTACGTTCCATATGGATTGGGATCTACCCGGTGAGCGCAACTTTGCCTATGACTCCACCATGACCCTCACCAAGACCGGCGAGAACTGGGACGTGCGCTGGCAGCCTTCCGTGATCCACCCGGACCTGGGCGCACAGCAACACATGGAGCTGCGCAAGGTCGCTGCACAATCCGCCAATGTGGTGGGCAGCGATGGGGCAGTGCTGATGGAGCCCGGCCGGATCACCCGCGTGGTGCTGGACACCAAAAAGGTGGGGAATGTGAACGGTATTCTCACCCGGATTTCCAATGAGTTGGACGCCATGCGCGGCCAGGATGAATCCGTTCCTTCTATCGACGCCAACAAACTCTCCGCCGAGGCCCGCGACACTGCGGGTGACTATTCCGTGTTGACCCTCAGCGAGAAGCAGGGCAAGCAACTGCAAGCGGCCATGGATGATGCCACGGGAGTGCGCTTCAATTCTGAATTCGCCATGGTCCGCCCGGATCCCGGCTTTGCCCCGGACATCCTTTCCCGTGTGAATAACCTGGTCAAGGATGACCTGGCGGGGGAGGACGGATGGAAGATCGTCTCCTCGAACACCGAAGGGGCAGAGCTCACCACGCTGGCCCAAACTGATGCCGTGGCCGCGCCCAGCGTGAAGGTGAGCTTGTCCCGCGAGGTGCAGATGGCGGCGCAGGCAGCGGTTGATTCCCGCCAGGGTGCAGAGGCCATGATGGTGGTCATGCGCCCATCCACCGGCGAGATCCTCTCTGTGGCGCAGACCGCAGAGGCGGACAAGCGCGGTGACCTGGCCATGATGGGCCAATTCCCACCGGGCTCTACCTTCAAGATGCTCACCGCGTACGCCGGTCTGGAAAAGCAGGGATTGACTCCCGATTCCATCGTCGGTTGCCCATCCACCCAAGACATCGGTGGGCGCATCGTGACCAACTACAACTCCTTCTCCCTGGGCAATACACCACTGGAAAATGCCTTCGCCAAGTCCTGTAACACCACGTTCGCGGACATCTCCACTCAATTGCAGCCCGGAGAGCTGGAGGAATTCGCCAAGCAGTTCGGGCTTGGCGTCGATTTCAAAATTCAAGGATTGGACACGCTCACCGGTTCGGTGCCCAAGGGCGAAGTGATGCTGGATCGCACGGAAGCCGGCTACGGCCAGGGCCTGGACTTGGCGAGCCCGTTTGGCATGGCGATGGTGGCCAGCACGGTGGCGGCAGGATCGCGACCGACTCCCTACCTGATTAGCGGAGACAATCACCAGACCGCATCAGCCGATGAAGCTGCCAATAAGCTGGATCCGGTCAAGATTGATGAGCTGCGCCGGATGATGCGCTCGGTGGTTACTTCGGGTTCCGGCCGCGCCATCGCGGGTGCCGGAGAGGTGTACGGCAAGACGGGTGAGGCGGAAATTAACGAGGGATCGCACTCGTGGTTTGCGGGCTATCGCGGAGACCTGGCCTTTGCCACTCTGGTGGTTCTGGGCGGAGGCTCGGAGAACGCCGTGGGCGTGACCAGCAATTTCTTCCAGAATTTGGACCGGAAAGCCGAATAATCTGCCTGTCCGGGTGGGGAGTATGGTGGAGCGCATGACTAGATCGCCACTGACCCCTGGAAACCCCACACCCATCCGCACTGTGCCGGCGCACATCGAACGCCCCGAGTACGTGTGGAAGGACGAGGTTCAGGAAAACGTCGGCGAGCCGTGGATCCAGAGTGCTGAGGTCATCGAAAAGATGCGTGACACCTCGCGCATTGCGGCGGAAGCGCTGCGCGAAGCCGGCGCAGCAGTGGCACCGGGGATCACCACGGATGAGCTGGACCGGATCGCGCACGAGTACATGCTCGATCATGGCGCATACCCCTCTACCTTGGGTTATCGTCAGTACCCGAAGTCCACGTGTATCTCTTTGAATGAGATCATCTGCCACGGGATTCCGGATAGCACCGTGGTGGAAGAGGGGGATATCGTCAACATCGACGTGACCGCCTTCAAGAACGGGGTGCACGGGGATACCAACGCCACGTTTATCGCCGGTGAAGCATCCGAGGAGCATGCACTCTTGGTGGAACGCACCGAGCAGGCCATGTGGCGCGGCATCAAGGCCGTTAAGCCTGGGCGGGAAATCAACGTGATCGGCCGAGTTATCGAAAGCTACGCCAAGCGATTCGGCTACAACGTGGTTCGGGATTTCACCGGCCACGGCGTGGGCCCAACGTTCCACAATGGGCTGGTGATCCTGCACCACGATAACCAGCGGGATCACACCACCTTGGAGCCCGGCATGACCCTGACCATCGAGCCGATGATCAACCTGGGCACCCTGGACTATGACATCTGGGATGACAACTGGACTGTGCAGACCAAGGACAAGAAGTGGACTGCCCAGTTTGAGCACACGCTGGTTGTCACCGATGATGGCTGCGAAGTGCTGACCGCGCTTTAGGGATCTTTAAGGATCGATGCCCTCTGGATCTGCACTGGTGAATTCCAGTCCCAGCAGGGCATTTTCCACGACCTCGGAGAGCGCGGGGTGTGGCCAGTACTGATTCTTGGCCAGCAGGCGCGCATCAATGCGGAAGACCATCGCGGTGATCAGCTGCTGCATCAGCGTGGTGGCCTGCGGGCCCATGATGTGGCTGCCGAGGATCTGGCCCGTTTCTGCATCGGCGATGATCTTGCAGAACGTGCCCCGTTCCTCCATCGCCCATCCGTAGGCCACGTCTGAATAGTCCTGCACCTTCACGGTGATGCCGTGCCCGGTCTTCTCGCCGTATTCACGCGCTTCGGCTTCCGTCATGCCCACCGTGCCAATCTGCGGGCTGGTGAAGATGCCCGCCGGCACGAGATCATGGTTGTAGCTGCGCAGATCATCCGGGTGCAGCAGGTTGTGCTGCAGCACTCGAGCTTCGGCGTTAGCCACGTGCTTGAGCTGGAAGGTGTTGGAGGCATCTCCCATAGCCCACACGCCTTCCGCGCTGGTGTGGCCGTACTCGTCCACCTGGATAAACCCGCGCTCGTTGGTCTCCACTCCGGCCGCCTCGAGATTGAGGAGATCGGAATTGGGCACGCGTCCCAGCGCAACCAGCAGCTCCTGCGAAACCACCTCGGTGCCATCATCGAGGGTCACCACCACGTTGCCCTCGGAATCTTCGCGGAAAGCTGTGAAGGTGCGTCCCATCAGGTTGTTCCACTGACCCTTGGCCAGCTCATTGAAGCGCTCCACCACGGTGGCATCCTGGTTCTTCAGCATCACCGGGGAGCGGTTGACCACTGTGACATTCGTGCCCAGCCCAGAGAACACATGGGCGAACTCCGCGGCGATGACGCCGCCGCCCAGAATGGTCAAGGACTTGGGCAACTCTTCCAAGCGCATGATGTCCTCATTGGTGCGGTAGCGCACCCCGGAATCCTTGATGATCGCTGGGATTGACGGCCGAGTGCCCGTGGCCAGGACAATATCGTCCGCGCTGATGGTGACGCGGGAGGGGGAGGAGTTGGCGTCGGAATCCGAAGAAGAACCAGGAGTATCCTCCAGGTCAATGTCCAGAGTCCGGGGACCGGAGAAGGAGGCGGTGCCGGTGAACAAGGTGATGTTGGGGGTCTTTGGGCCGCGGCGGTATTCCTCGCCAGCCACGGCGATGGGATCCACGCGCTGGCCGAAGATGCGTTGCTGGATGCCCTTCCAGTCCACGTGGGTGATCTCACCGGTGAGGGAGAGGCGTTGGGCGTCGGCAACCTCGCGGGCCACATCGGCGGTGTAGACGAACATCTTGGTGGGGATGCAACCCACGTTGATGCACGTGCCACCAAAGATTCCGCGCTCCACGATAGCGATCTTCTTATGGTGAAAATCATGATTCGCGATGGTGTTGCCGGACCCGGTGCCCACGATGATGAGATCAAAATGCTCAGTTGTCATGGGTTCTACATTGCCACTAATTCGGCCGGGCTGGCGCCAAGAGGCTCGCGAGCAGCTTGTCCGAGAGGAAGAAACTACCGGCTGCGGCGGTTGTGGGCCAGCCAATCCGAGGTCACAGCGAGGGCCTCGTTGCGCACGGGGAGGCGGGAAAGGAAGATGTCATGCAACCCGTCCTTGATCACTGCCACGTCCGTGTTCGGATCCGCGTTCCGCGCCTGTTCCCGCATCTGGGAAGGCTTGAGGATCACATCTGAGGTGTAGGCGCGCTCGTCCACCGCACGGCCGAAGTAGTGCTTATCGCTGCACAGCAGGAGGGTGGGCAGGCCCGTGGAGTAGTTGCCGGTCTGCAGGTTGCGGATCTCCGTTGCCACGCCGGTCAGCCAGGTGATGGACTTGGGGCGAGCCTGGACGGGCTTGAGCTCCAGGTTGTAATCCCACTCGCCCTTTTCGGAAGTGTGGAGGGTGACACCGTTGATTGGGTTGACCCCACCCTTGAGCTGCAGGTTGGGGCGGAAGTGGCTCACCACGGGGATGACCTTGTTGATGAGGATGCGGGTCATCGCGTTGAACTGCAGACCAAACCACGGGGAGTTCAGCACCACGGCGTCCAGCCGGCTGAACAGCGTTGCCTGGGGGCTTTCCGGCATATCCACGGCATCGTGATGCAGGCGGGAAGCCCACATGGTCACTCCCAACCCGCCATTGGAATGCCCAAACACTGTGAGAGAAGGGTGCGCATTGGTGATGAGGGCCGCGGCGATGGTGAGATCCTCGCCGTAGATCCGCTGCTTGGATACGTGGTGCCAGGTCTGCCCCTCGCGCCAGGAACGCCCGCACTTGCGCAGGTCAATGCCATAAACGGCATAACCTAGGTCGGTGAAATATTCGGCCACGTGGCGCTGGAAGAAGTAATCAGTCATGCCGTGCACCAGCAGGATGGCCGGACGGGAAGAGAACTCCGCTTGGCTGAGCTCCACCCCGGAAGCATCCTGGGCGGGCTGGAAGCGGACCAGCGTGAAGCGCACCGGGGCTTCGCGGTCCGGGTCCTTGCCCATCTCCACGTAGTGGTAACTGAAGCCCTCACCCAGCTCATCCGGGCCGAATTCCAACTCAGACACGGAAGTACCGGCGGCTGGATGCTGGGTGCTACGCAGGGCTTTTTGCAGGTTCATCGCGCTACTAAATTGGCTCACGTCACATACCCTATCCATTGTTGTGGCCTGGGGTCGGTAATTGAGTTGTGCCGTCTAGGGCGTAAGGTTGTTTTTCACACCCGTCTCGATTCGTTCAAAGCAAAGCGTGAGCCGTGCTCGCGCTACTGACAAAGGAATGTAGAAACACAGTGGCTAGTAACGCACCCGCAAATAAAGACTCGGTTGATGTCCTGCTCGTTGGAGCGGGAGTTATCTCTACCACCCTGTCCGTCATGCTGCAGCAACTGCAGCCTGACTGGTCTCAGCTGATCATTGAGCGCTTGGACGTCCCGGGCGCGGAGTCCTCCGACCCATGGAATAACGCTGGTACGGGCCACTCCGCTCTGTGTGAGCTCAACTACACCCCAGAGGTCAACGGGAAGATCGATATTTCCAAGGCCGTGGGCGTGAACTCCAAGTTCCAGGTTTCCCGCCAGTTCTGGTCTTACCTGGTGGAAGAAGGAATCCTGGGGGATCCTTCTGAGTTCATTAACCCGGTTCCTCACGTGTCCTTCGCCAATGGCATGAAGCAGGTTGATTACCTCAAGGCTCGCTACGAGGCCCTGAAGGATCACCCACTGTTCCCTGACATGCAGTTCAGCGACTCCGAGGAGAAGTTCAAGGAGTCTGTTCCACTCATGGCGCGGGGCCGTGACTTCAACAACCCAGTGGCACTGAGCTGGTTCGAGAACGGTACCGACATCAACTACGGCGCACTGACTCGCCAGTACCTGGATGCAGTGACCGAGCGCGGAGTAACCGTTCGCTACGGCAACGAAGTCAAGAACATCACCCGCGATGGCAGCAAGTGGAAGGTGGAGACCAAGAACCTCCACACCGGCGACACCTCCGTGATCACCGCTAACTTCGTGTTCGTCGGCGCTGGCGGCATGGCTTTGCCACTGCTGCAGAAGTCCGGTATCCGCGAGATCAAGGGTTACGGCGGATTCCCCGTGGCCGGCGAGTGGCTGCGTTGCACCAACGATGAGTTGGTGGAGCAGCACCAGGCCAAGGTCTACGGCCAGGCCTCCGTGGGCGCGCCTCCAATGTCCGTTCCTCACTTGGATACCCGCGTCATCGACGGCAAGAAGGGCTTGCTGTTTGGCCCTTACGCCGGTTGGACCCCGAAGTTCCTGAAGAAGGGCTCCTACCTGGACCTGTTCAAGTCCATCCGTCCAGACAACCTGCCTTCCTACCTGGGCGTGGGCGTGCAGGAGATGGGTCTGACCAAGTACCTGATTGAGGAAGTTCTCAAGGATAAGACCGCTAAGGTCGAGGCTCTGCGTGACTACATGCCCACCGCTCGTGACGAGGACTGGGAAGTTGTTATCGCTGGTCAGCGCGTGCAGGTCATCAAGCCGATCGGTGCTCCGAAGTTCGGTTCCCTGGAGTTCGGTACCGCCATGGTCAACTCCGCTGACGGCACCATCGCCGGCCTGATGGGTGCATCCCCTGGAGCGTCCATCGCACCGTCCGCCATGATTGAGGTTCTGGAGCGCTGCTTCGGTTCCAAGATGGGCGAGTGGAGCCCGAAGCTCAAGGAAATGGTTCCTTCCTACGGCACTCGCCTGGCCAAGGATTCCGCATTGTTCAACGAGCAGTGGGACCGTTCGCAGAAGACTCTGAAGCTGGGCTAAAATCCCCTTCATGAGTTTGCATCTCTCCGGCCTCACGGTCTTTGTCCCTTCTACTGCCTCCGCGGAAATTTGTGCGCGGCGGATTGCGGAAAGTGGGGCATTGCCGGTGGTCGGGGAGATTTCTTCGTTTTTATCCGACGCCAAACTCGAGTCCCCTTATTCTTTAGCCATGATCCCCGCGGATCTCGATGCCGCGGATGCCGAGCGCGTTGTGCAACGCGCTCGCGAGCTGCGGATTCCGGTGGATGATCGCCGCAGTGTGGGAACTCGACAGACCCCCACGAGCTCAGATAATGAGCTGGGCACCGTGACCTTGGTGGGTGGCGGCCCGGGGGATCCGGAGCTGATCACGGTCGCTGGTGCGCGGGCGATCGCCGAAGCCGACGTGATTCTGGCTGATCACTTAGGTCCGTTTGAGCTGGCAGAGACGGCTGCGGAGGAATCCGGTGCGGAAGTTATCGACGTGTCCAAGTTGCCGTATGGCAAACAGGTTGCCCAGGAACAGACCAATCAATTGCTGATTGAGTGCGCACAGGCGGGAAAAAATGTGGTTCGCCTCAAGGGCGGCGACCCGTTTGTCTTTGGCCGTGGCTTTGAGGAGTGGGAAGCACTGCACGCAGCAGGTATTCCAGTGCGCGTGATTCCGGGCGTGACCTCGGCGACATCCGCACCTGCCGTGGCCGGTTTGAGCCTGACTCACCGTGGTGTGAACCACGATTTCACCGTGGTTTCCGGCCACGTACCGCCGGGGGATTCGAGGTCTGAAACCAATTGGGATGCCGTGGCACGCCTGACGGGCACCTTGGTTTTGATCATGGCGGTCAAAAACGCCCCAGCGATCGCCACGACATTGATGAAGGTAGAGGGCGGCAAATCTACGGAAACTCCGGTCAGCATCATCGAAAACGCCTCGATGCCTTCGCAGCGTCTGCTGACCACCACGTTGGGGCAGCTTGCCGCAGTATTGCGCACGGAAGCGGTGAAGCCTCCCGCACTGTTCGTTATCGGCGAAGTAGCCGATAAGCACATGCAGCTGGGCTGATTTTTCCGTGTTGTGCCTACCCTGCACCTGAGGGGTTTAGGCGCCCACTGTGGTTCCGAATACCCAGCCTATGCCGAAGGTGACCAGCAACGCCAGCCCTCCTCCCGTCACCAGCCGTGTAACGGCCTTGGTTCGACTACCTTCACTGATGCGTGCAGAAATGGAACCAGTGATGGCCAGCGCCATCAACGTGGCCACAATGGTCATCCAGGCTTTGGCTCCCTGCGGTGCAACAATGGCTACGATCAGAGGCAGAATCGATCCGAGGACAAACGAGAAAGCCGAAGCTGCCGCAGCCGCCCAAGGACTAGTGAGGTCCTCCTCGTCCAATCCCAGCTCCACACGTAAGTGACCAGCCAAACGCTGCTGCGGGGACATTTCCTCGGCGGCAGTGAGCGCGGTGGCACGAGACATGCCCAGTTCCTGTAGAGAAGTCACTATGTCTTTAGTTTCTGAGGCGGGATCTTTATCGTGCGCCTCGCGGTGGATTGTGACCAACTCACGCTCGGTATCCCGCTGCGCGGAGACAGAAACGTATTCTCCGAGAGCCATCGAAACGGCACCTGCAGTAACAGCGGCCACCCCGGCCGTCAGGATCGCGGAAGCGCTGGAACCCGCAGCAACCACGCCCACGATAATTCCGGCGGTAGAGACGATGCCGTCATTAGCACCGAGGACCCCCGCGCGGAGCCAATTAAGTTTTGCAGCGAGCCCGCTATCTTGCTGGGCATTGTGAGTTTCATAAGACATGAACGCGAGCTTAGAAAGTGGTGTGACCTGCGTCAACGATGCATAGCCTGTGCACAGTGAGGAAATGCTTGCATTAGCCTGCAGTCCAGAAGCCAGCACGTGCAGCTGGATTAGAAGGGCTACTTCTCCGCAGGCACGATCAAGGTGACGTTTTCTTCATCGACTATTTCCGTGGAGAAGTTGGCGTCGGAAAAAGAAACCACGCCTGCCACCACATCGCAGAAGGCCTGCGCGGCACGGTCGGCAGGAATGGAGACGTCGGCTAAAGCCAGCTCGCGGGCCACCAAACCCTTGTAGTGCTTGTTGAAGTGGCTGACCACCTTGCGCGTGCCGTCCGGATACAAGGACTCCACCCGTAGCTTCAGAGAACCGGGCACGGGGCCGAGATTCAGATAGCCGCCGGAGCGCAGATCAATGATGGCGTTATCGTCCGCAGGCAACTGCGTCTGCCACTGCTCGAGAGCGGGAGTCAGCACGCCAGACCAGCGGGAACGAACGGTAACGTGATCAGCCTTGCCGCGCAGCTTGAGCTTGGAGCCGGCAGACAGGCGGTAGTAGGGGATGAGGTCCTCGGCGCCGATCACACCAAACAAAGCGGAACCGATGGCCAACTTTTCCCGCGCGGCGGAATTCAACGCGGTGCCGGTGCGCTGGCCGGTGACGTCCAGCGCGTCGTAGGCCACTCCCGTATAGCGCTCGATGGCGGGCATGGTCGGGGAGGTGAGCAACTCCTTATTGTGGCTGAGCTCGCCGACCTGAGAATCGCGGAGACCGAGTAGCGGTTGGGCCACCTTCGGGGACATGGAAGTCAGGCTCGTGGCGATCTGCTTGCGCACCGTCGTCACCGAGGAATCAACGTTTGAAAGGAACAGCTCCGAAAGTTCCAACGGGGCGGAATCGCCACCCACGGCCTTGGTTTCTGACGGAGGTAGGATGATCAGCATGCATCACATTTTAAGGGGTGCTGGATAAAAGCCCCCTTTGGGTATGTGAGCAGTGCCGCAGGTTGTAGGCTAGCCCTCATGATCACCCGGATGTCTCACCTATTTTTGCGCACATTGCGCGATGATCCCGCCGATGCGGAGGTCCCTAGCCACAAGCTTTTGGTCCGCGCAGGCTACGTTCGACGAGTGGCACCCGGTGTGTATTCGTGGCTCCCGTTGGGCCTGAAGGTACTGCGCCGCGTGGAGGACGTGGTGCGCAAGGAAATGAACGCCATTGGTGGACAGGAACTGATGTTCCCCGCCCTGCTTCCTCGCGAGCCATACCAGACCACGGGCCGCTGGGCCGAGTACGGCGATGCGCTGTTCCGCCTGAAGGACCGCAAGAATGGCGATTACCTCCTGGGCCCTACCCACGAGGAAATGTTCGCATCCATCGTGAAGTCCGAGTTCAGCTCCTACAAGGACTTCCCGGTTACCCTCTATCAGATCCAGACCAAGTACCGCGATGAGGAGCGCCCACGCGCCGGCATCCTTCGCGGTCGCGAGTTCGTGATGAAGGATTCTTACTCCTTCGACATGGATGATTCCGGCCTGGAGCAGAGCTACCAAGCTCACCGCCGGGCGTACCAGCAGATCTTCAACACCCTGGGCATCGAGTACGCCATTTGTTATGCCACCTCTGGTGCCATGGGTGGATCTGCCTCCGAAGAGTTCCTGGCAGTCGCGGAGCACGGTGAAGATACCTTCGTGCGCTCCACCTCTTCCGATTACGCGGCCAACGTGGAAGCCGTGGTCACGGTTGTTCCCGAGAAGCAGCCCATCGATGGCCAACCCGAGGCGAAAGAGTACGAAACCCCTGATTCCGAAACCATCACGGCTTTGGTGGATTGGGCAAACTCCGAGGGTGTGCAGATTGACGGCCGCGCAGTGGAAGCCGCGGACACTCTCAAGTGCATCGTGGTGAAGGTGACCAAGCCGGGCGTGGATAAGGACGGCATGGCTTACGCTCCCGAGCTCACCGGCGTGCTGGTTCCCGGCAACCGCGAGGTAGACATGAAGCGTTTGGAAGCTTCCCTGGAACCCGCGGCGGTGGAACTGGCCTCTGAAGAGGACTTTAAGAACAACCCATTCTTGGTCAAGGGTTATGTGGGACCCCGCGGTCTCGCAGCCAACGGCGTGCGCGTCCTGGCCGACCCGCGCGTGGTGGAGGGCACCGCTTGGATCACCGGCGCGGATGCGAAGAACCGCCACGTGGTGGGCTTGGTTGCCGGCCGCGATTTCACCCCAGATGGCTACATCGAGGCTGCCGAGGTGCTCGAGGGCGATCCTTCTCCGGACGGCGAAGGCACCCTGACCCTGGCCCGTGGCATTGAGATCGGCCACATCTTCCAGCTGGGTCGCAAGTACACCGAGGCATTCGACCTGCAGATTCTCGATGAATCTGGCAAGCGTGCCGTACCAACCATGGGCTCCTACGGCGTGGGCGTTTCCCGCCTGGTGGCAGTAATTGCCGAGCAGATGCACGATGAAAAGGGACTGCGCTGGCCACTTTCCGTGGCTCCATTTGGGGCGCACGTGGTGATCGCCAACAAGGATGCCGCCGCTGGTGAGGCCGCAGAAAAGTTGGCCGCAGCACTGTCCGAGGATCACGTTGAGGTTCTGCTGGATGATCGCCCCAAGGTCTCCCCAGGTGTGAAGTTCAAGGATGCGGAACTGCTGGGCATGCCACTGGTGATCGTGGTGGGCCGCGGGTTTGCCGATGGCAAGGTGGAGCTGCGCAACCGCCTGACCGGGGAAATCGAAGAGATTGACTACGAGAGCGCAGTCGCCACGATCAAGGCCGCGCTCAACTAGACCTTGAACTGAGTAGCTAGCCAGGCCAGGAGCCGGGCTCGCTTACTCCGGCTAGGCTATTCCTGCATGGTTACTGCTGCTCCGCTCCCACCTGATGCTGCAGCCGGCTGAGGTGGAGGTACCACTGCGCCGCATACTTCCGATCCTCCACGGCGCGCGCGTTGAGCACAGCCTCGCGCAGCGGCTGTGTCACCGTGGGCAGAATCTTGGCCACATAGGGCAGCACCTCGGCTGAATTCCGCGGTGGTTCCGCAGTGTCACTGGCGATGTACCCAGCTGGCAGCTCCGCCGCGGGTTCCTGGCTGAGGCGATCAGCCTGATCCGTGAGGTCCATCTGCAGCACGCGCAAGGTCTCTCGCACTGATTTCACGGTCTTGGCGTGTGTTCCGTCGTCCTTTGCCAGCCCGACGCCCACCGCGAACCATCCCGCATGTGCCGCCTGCCTCACGGTTTCCAGTTCTTCCGAGTACGTGGTGAGCTGCAGCTTCTGCAGATCCTGTTCATCGCTGCCCTCCACGAGCGGGGAGAGCTCCGCAGCCAGATCCAGCAGCACAGCGCTGTTTACCTCCCGGTTTCCCCCTTCGAGGGCGGAGCCATCGGACTTCCCGGCCTTCTCCGGGGAGACCTGCACCACTGCATCAACGAGGGATTCCTGCAGAGAATTCAGGGAGAAGTTTCCCGGAACCGAGACAGAATCGACCTTGGCCTCATCCACGCAGGATTCGGGAGAGCTGCCCTCATCGTCCTTGCCGCAGAGGCGAACCCATTCTTCGCGAACCGTCTTCAGCTGATCTTCCAGTAGATCCTTGGTGGAAGCATCCAACTGCTGGTCCTGCAGGACGTGCTGATACTGCGCATCGAGATTCACCAGAGTGTCATTGGCTTCCGGCTCGCTGGTGAGAGAAGCCAGGGGTCCGTCCGCTCCACACGCGGTCACGCTGAACCCCACCGCACCTGCGCAGAGCGCTGCTGCGAGAGCCCGCGAGACACGCGCTGCTCGCGGAGCCCGTGGCGTTGCAGAAGCGGGGGAGAACTGGGTGCGAACCGAGGAAGAAGTATTACTCACGGGCTCCATAGTGCCATCTTGGATGCCTGCTAATGTTCATGGACATGGCCTTTCCCACTCCAGAACAACTGACCGATACCCTGAACCCCTTGCTCACCCAATTCGGGGTGATCGTGGAAAATATCAAGGTCACCAAAGCGGGCGCTAAATCCGCAGTTCGGATTGCCGTTGATGCGGAAGATCCCACCACTGACAGTCCCGATCTGGATGCGATTGAGGAAATCAGCAAGGAAATCTCCCGGGTATTCGATGAGGCCGAAGAGGCAGAACAGTTGAACTTCGGCTCCGGTTACACCCTGGAGGTGAGCACCCCGGGACTGGAATTCCCCCTCACGCTGCCCCGGCACTGGAAGAAGAACGAAGGGCGGATCGTCACGCTGCCCCAAGCAGGAAGTGCGCGAGTGCTGCTGGCGGACGAGGGTGGCGTCGTCCTCCTGAAAAAGAACAAGAAGAAAACCACGGTGATCACCCGAGAATTCGGTGATGTGGAGGGTGCGGTGGTAGAAGTTGAGTTCAACAAGGTGCCGGAAGGCGAAGCCAAACTGATCGGATTGGACCGGCACGCATATGAGCCGCTGCTGCTGGCAGCGGACGAGGAGAACAAGTGAAGATTGATATCGCTGCGCTACGCGCGTTGGAAAAGCAGGAGGGAGTGGGCTTTGATGACCTGCTCCGTTCAGTGAAATACGGTTTGCGGGATGCCTACCGTGGGGTGACGAAGTACGAGGGTGAAGTGGATGTCACCATCGACCCGATCAGCGGCGAAGTGGCCTGCTACCAGGTAGAGCGCGATGAGAACCGGGAAATCACCGGGCGCTTGGACGATACCCCTACCGATTTCGGTCGCGCTGGCGCGTTTGCCGTGCGCGACGTGATCCGCCAGACCATCAACGCAGCTCGCGTTGGCCGGAAGTACGATCAATACGCTGACCTGCGCTACACGGTCGTCTCCGGTGTGGTGACGCGAGATTCCCGCGCCAACGACCGTGGCATCGTGGTGGTGCGACTGGGCACGGAGGCCGATGGGCTCGACGGCCAGATCCTGCCTTCCGAGCAAATCCCAGGCGAGAAGCTCGAGCACGGAAAGCGCGTGAAGGCATTTGTCACGGACGTAATCAACAACGGCAACCGCAACGTGCAGATCAACCTCTCCCGTACCCACCCAGAGCTGGTGCGCGGTTTGTTCGCGCTGGAGGTTCCGGAAGTTGCCGATGGCTCCGTGGAGATCGTTTCCACTGCTCGCGAATCTGGACACCGCACCAAGATGGCCGTGAACTCCACCATCAAGGGACTGAATGCCAAGGGTGCCTGCATCGGCCCACGTGGCCAGCGCGTGGCGGCCATCATGGCTGAGCTCAACGGCGAGAAGATCGACATCGTGGATTGGTCCGAGGATCCAGGAACGTTCGTGGGCAACGCCCTGGCGCCATCCAAGGTGGTGAGCGTGCGGGTTATCGATCCTGAAGCTCAGGTGGCGCGCGTGGTGGTGCCGGATTATCAGCTCTCCTTGGCCATTGGCCGGGAGGGGCAGAACGCCCGTCTCGCAGCCCGGTTGACCGGCTGGAAGATCGACATCCGTTCTGAGACCGATGCGCAGGCAGAGGCCGATGAGGCAGCGCTGTCATCGCGCAACGGAGACGCGGAATCTGGACGGGAATTCGCAGAATAGAGCACGCGCCGAGGGGTGAGGCGGTTAACCATTTTGCGACGTTTGGCGTTAAGATGGTTGATGGTCTTGAGCCAAATGGCATCTACCTGTCCAGACATCTGGTGGTCGAGGCGAAACCGGGCATATGCCTAGTACGCGCCGATTGAGATTTCCCGGATGTGGGCAGGAAGAGGTTTGCGGGACCGTGTAGATGGCACAGCACGGAGAGGATGTGACTGCACCGAATGGATACTCCAGAAGTAACTTCGCGCAGAGCTCCTCAACGGATGTGTATTGCTACACGCACCGTATGCGCAGATCGCCAGCTTTTGCGGGTGGTTGCGCAGACCACGGACAACGGAGACGTGATGATCGTCCCGGATCCGCACCGTCGGCTTCCCGGCCGAGGAGCGTGGATCACCCCGGAAGTAGGGGCGCTAGAGATAGCGGAGAAGCGCAAAGCTTTTTCCCGCGCATTGAAGGTGCCAGGTAACGCGGATCTACATTTGGTTCGTGAATATTTAGAAACTAAACCAAGAGAAAGTACCCGAACACTGATGAGCGCACGATGAAGCAGCATCTGCGATGAGCAGCATCACGTACGGGAGCCGTACGTAGCCGGTATTTGTCCGGTCTACGGCTCCAATAAACCTAAAGGAGAGTAGTGCCCGGAAAGCTACGCGTTCACGAGCTCGCAAAAGAACTCGGTGTAACAAGCAAAGAACTTCTCGCCCAGCTCAAGGAGCAGGGCGAATTCGTGAAGACCGCATCTTCCACAGTGGAACCCCCTGTGGTCAAGAAGATGAAGAACTTCTATGGCGCAGGTCAGGATTCCCAGGGATCCGATGCACCGAGCAGCCCCAAGCAGGCCGCTGCAAAGCCAGGCGCAAAGCCTGCCCCTGCAGCATCAGCTGGTGCAGGCCGTCCCGGCCCTAAGCCAGGCTCTGCGCCTCCCAACCCAGTGGTGGCAAAGGCCGCCACGGCACCGACAACTTCGGTGAAGCCAGGTGCCGCAGGCCCCAAGCCAGGCTCCGCAAAGCCAGGCGCTGCTGCTACCAAGCCAGGCTCTAAGCCGGCTCAGCCAGCAGCTAAGGAGCAGCGTGCAGCTGCCCCAGCCGCTAAGCAGGCCACCCCAGGCAGCCAGAACAAGCCGGGCACTTCTGCACCAGCAACCTCCGGCAAGCCCGGAGCTCGCCCAGGTGCGTCCAAGCCAGCTCCCGCCAAGGCTGCCGATTCTGCTCCGAAGCCAAGCGGTGCAGCTACCGCGAAGCCAGGCGGAAACGCTCCTAAGCCAGGTGGCGCCGGCACCAAGCCAGGTCCAAAGCCAGGCGGTCGCGCACCTCGCGTGGCCAACAACCCATTCTCTTCCACCACGGAGCGCCCAGCTCCACGCCCACGCGGTGGCCAGGCTGGACCAGGCGATATGCCACGTCCAGGCGGTTCCCGCCCAGGCCAGGGCGGTCCCCGCCCAGCCGGCGGTCGTGGCGGCGCACCTCAGCAGGGTGGTCGTCCAGGTGGACAGGGCGGACCTCGCCCAGGCGGAGCTCCGCGCGGTGGCGCTGAGCGTCAGGGTGGCGGTAGTCGTCCATCGCCAGCAATGATGCCGAGCCATCCAAGCCCCGGCCAGATGCCAAGCAAGTCCGCAGCCGGTGGCCCAGGTGGCCGCGGTCGCGGAGGTAACTCCGGTGGCCCAGGTGGCGGAGGTCCAGCTGGTGGCGGCCCACGTGGTGGTGCACGCGGTGGACGCCGCGGCGGTACCGCTGGTGCATTCGGCCGTCCAGGTGGCGCTCCTCGTCGCGGACGCAAGTCCAAGCGTCAGAAGCGTAACGAGTACGAGGCAATGCAGGCTCCTAACGTGGTGGGTGGCGTCAAGCTGCCTAACGGTCGGGGATCTTCGATTCGTCTGGCTCGCGGTGCTTCATTGGCAGATTTCGCGGACAAGATCGATGCCGATGCAGCCGCATTGGTACAGGCATTGTTCAACCTCGGCGAGATGGTGACTGCAACCCAGTCCGTGTCCGATGAGACCCTCATCCTGATCGGTGAGGAAATGGACTTCAAGGTGCAGGTTGTCTCTCCTGAGGACGAGGACCGCGAGCTGCTGCAGTCTTTCGACCTGCAGTTTGGTGATGACGAAGGCGAAGAGGAAGACCTTTCGCAGCGTCCACCAGTGGTGACCGTCATGGGTCACGTCGACCACGGTAAGACCCGCCTGCTGGACTCCATCCGCCAGGCAAACGTCGGTGGTGGCGAGGCCGGTGGCATCACGCAGCACATCGGTGCATATCAGGTTGGTGTGGACTTCGAAGGTGGCGAGCGTCTGGTGACGTTCCTGGATACTCCAGGTCACGAGGCCTTCACCGCCATGCGTGCCCGTGGCGCTAAGGCCACGGACATTGCGATCCTCGTGGTGGCAGCCGATGACGGAGTCATGCCGCAGACGGTGGAAGCCATCAACCACGCGAAGGCCGCTGACGTGCCAATCGTGGTGGCAGTGAACAAGATCGATAAGGAAGGTGCTTCTCCGGAGAAGATTCGTGGTCAGCTGACCGAGTACGAATTGGTTCCGGAAGAGTACGGTGGCGACACGATGTTCGTGGATATCTCTGCAAAGCAGGGTGACAACATCGACAAGCTGCTGGAAGCTGTTCTGCTTACCGCGGATGCTTCCCTGGATCTGCGTGCCAACCAGGACATGGATGCTCAGGGTGTGGCCATTGAGGCTCACCTGGACCGCGGTCGCGGCCCAGTGGCAACCATTCTGGTGCAGCGCGGTACCTTGCGCGTCGGCGATTCCATCGTCGTGGGCGATGCTCACGGCCGTGTGCGCCGCATGATCGATGAGCACGGTGACGATGTGCAGGAGGCCGGTCCTTCCCGCCCAGTGCAGGTGCTTGGTCTGACCAGCGTGTCTGGTGCAGGCGATAACCTCCTGGTGGTGGACGAAGACCGTACTGCCCGTCAGATCGCGGATCGTCGTAACGCCCGTCGTCGTAACGCAATGCAGGCTAAGTCTCGCAAGCGCGTTTCCCTCGAGGATCTGGATGCAGTGCTGAAGGAAACTAGCACCTTGAACCTGATCCTCAAGGGTGACAACGCCGGTACCGTCGAGGCGCTGGAGGATGCCCTGCTGAAGATCGAGATGGAAGACGAAGTTGCGCTCAACATCATCGACCGTGGTGTGGGTGCTGTCACCCAGACCAACGTCGACTTGGCAGCTGCTTCTAACGCAGTGATCATCGGCTTCAACGTTCGCGCAGAGGGCAAGGCCACTGAGGTGGCTAACTCCGAGGGCGTAGATATCCGTTACTACTCGGTCATCTACCGCGCGATCGAAGAGATCGAAGCTGCGCTCAAGGGCATGCTCAAGCCAATCTATGAAGAGCGCGAGATTGGCCGCGCGGAGATCCGCGAGATCTTCAAGGCTTCTGCCGTGGGCCTCATCGCAGGTTGCATGGTGGAATCCGGCAAGGTCCGCCGCAACGCGCAGGTTCGCCTGCTCCGCGATGGCAACGTGGTTGTGGAGAAGGCGAATATCGACTCTCTGCGTCGCGAAAAGGACGATGCCACCGAGGTTACCGCTGGCTACGAATGCGGTATGGTTCTGTCCTACCCCGACATTCAGGTTGGCGATATCGTCGAGGCCTACGAGCTCGTGGAAGTACCTCGCGACTAGTCGCGTAGTCTGAGCAAGGTGCATGCATCCTGCTCACTCACCCCGTTTCTCCGGGCCCAGTTTGTGGGCTCGGCGGAGCGGGTTTTGTGTCAGTTGTCTTTTTATTTTTTTCGACGCCAACCTCTGTCGAAACCAGTACTAATCCTAGGAGTTTTACACCATGGTTGATCACGCACGCGCAGCTCGGCTGGCCAAGCGGATTCAGCAAATCATCGCGTTGGCCATTGAGCACGAGATCAAGGACCCTCGCCTGGAGCTGGTGACCATCACTGATGTCCGCGTGACGGGCGACCTGCACGATGCCACCGTGTTCTACACGGTGCGCGGCCGCACGGTGGAGGACAGGCCAGACGTGCAGTTGGCGGAAGAAGCACTGGCTAAGGCCAAGGGACAGCTGCGCAAGATCATGGGTGACCAGCTCTCCGTGCGCTTTACCCCGACCTTGTCCTTCTCCGTGGATACCGTGCCGGAGGCTTCGGCGCACATGGAGGCGCTGCTGGCCAAGGCTCGTGCGCAGGATGAGGTGATCCGCCAGAGCGCTGCGGGTGCGAAGCCTGCCGGTGACCCGGATCCGTACCGGATCAGCGATGATGCTGATTCTGCTGTTGATGCGGATCCCGCTGTTAATGCTCCACGCAACCCTGCGGAGCCCGAGGAGCGCTAATGCGCCCGGAAGCCGATCTGGCCAGCCAAGCGGCAGCTCAAGCCTCGACTCGGAAAATTCTGGGCTTGGCCTGGCCAGCCTTGGTGGTTCTCGCCGCCACTCCGCTGTATCTGCTGTTGGATACCGCCGTGGTCGGCCGCCTCGGCGCCTCTCAACTCGCTGCACTTGCAGCAGGTGCCACCGTGCTGGGCACGGTGACCACCCAGCTCACTTTTCTCTCCTATGGCACCACCGCCAGAGCCGCCCGGCTTTTCGGCGCCGGCCGCAAAGCCGATGCCCTCTACGAAGGTGTCCAAGCCACCTGGGTTGCCTTAGCCGTTGGCGCGCTCTTAACGGGTGGAATATTCGCGGCCGCGCCGCAGATCATGGACTGGCTCGCCCATGATCCCGCCGTGGCCGCCAGCGCCACCCAGTGGATGCGGGTGGCCTGCGGATCCATCATTCCCGCGCTGATCACCATGGCGGGTAATGGCTGGCTGCGCGGAATGTCTAATACCCGCTTGGCGCTGCTTTTCACGCTGGCTGGGGTGATCCCGATGGCCGTGACTGTCCCGTGGGCGGTGCACCATTTCGGTTTGGTTGGCTCCGCGTATGCCAACGTGTTGGGGGAGTGGATCATCGCGATCTGTTTCCTCGCGGCCCTAATCATTCGCTGGCGCGCGCTGGGGGACGCGCGCACGTGGAAGCCGCAATGGTCCGTGATTAAGCCGCAGTTGGCCATGGGCAAGGATCTCATCGTGCGTTCCCTGTCCTTCCAGGTCGCTTTTGTTTCCGCTGCGGCGGTGGCCGCGCGCATCGGCCCAGCTAGCTTGGCCGCCCACCAGGTGCTGCTGCAGCTGTGGAATTTCCTCACTCTGGTTCTGGATTCCATGGCCATCGCAGCCCAGGCTTTGGTGGGTGGAGCGTTGGGTGCGAAGTCCGCGCCTTTGGCCCGCGCGGTGGGAAACAAGGTGTTGCGGTTCTCCGTGGCTGTGTCAGTGTTGCTCGCTGGCCTCTTGGCAGCGGGTGCATACGCGCTTCCGCGCCTGTTCACCCAGGACCAGGATGTGCTGAACGCAATGCGCGCGCCCTGGTGGATGCTGATCGTCCTGGTATTGCTCGGCGGCGTGGTATTCGCCCTGGATGGCGTGTTGTTGGGAGCCGCAGACGTAGCTTTTCTCAGGAACGCCACGGTGCTCTCCGTGGTCGCGGGATTCATCCCGCTGGTGTGGCTCTCCCTGGCCTTTGGCTGGGGCCTCACCGGTGTGTGGTGTGGACTGCTGGCGTTCATTAGCCTGCGCCTGATCGCCGTGGTGTGGAGATACCGCGGTTCTACCTGGTTGACTGTGAGTGTTCGGTGATGGGGAGGGAAGAGCTGGCGTCGAAAAACAAGGAAGTACGCACCTTGTGGGCGGTGAGCGATCTCCACATCAATTCTCCGGGCAACCGGGACACCGTGGCAGAGCTGGTGCGCCCGCGGCATCCGGAGGACTGGCTGATCGTGGCTGGGGATGTGGCGGAGGATCCGGACACGGTGCTCGGGGTGCTGCGCGAGCTGACGGAGCGATTCCAGCAGGTGCTGTGGGTGCCGGGGAATCATGAGCTCTACGTGCGCGTGGGCGATGGCCTGGGCGTGAAGGAGAAGTACGAATACCTGGTGCAGGGATGCCGGAAGCTGGGCGTGCTGACCCCGGAAGATCCCTACCCGAGTTTTGCCGGGCACATGATTGCGCCACTATTCACCCTCTACGATCACACGTGGCGGCCGCCCGCAACCGAGGTGGGGCACGCGCTTTCCGCTGCTGAAGATGCGGGCATAGTGCTCACAGATCATTACGCCATCGCGCCCTTCGTGAGCATTCCCAAGTGGTGCTCGGAGCGCCTGCATTACTCGGTGAAGCGATTATCGCGTGTGATGGGACCCACAATCCTGATCAATCACTGGCCGCTGGTGCGCGAGGCGATGGGGAATGTGACCCACCAGGAGATCGGCTTGTGGTCCGGCAGCAAACACACGCAGCACTGGCCCGTGCGTTTCCGCGCGAGCCAGGTGATCTATGGCCACCTGCACATCCCGCTGAAGCTGGAAGTCGACGGCGTAACGCACACCGAGGTGTCCCTCGGTTATAGAAACGAGCGGCTGCGAACGCTGGCCCCGCGCGTGGCTGCCGGCCGCTGGCCATACCCGGTTCTTACAGAGGAGGTGCAGCGATGAAGCCCGATCAACTCTCCGGCTCTACCGCGTATGACTTCAGCGGTCAACCGGTGCATCCCATCGTGCCCACGGACATGCTGCCCAAGGGGACCAGGTGCGTGGAGCTGCACGCCAACGCGGAAAACCTGGACCGCTACCATCAGCTATTTTCCGAAGAGCAAGACCTGGTGAAATCAGCCGTGGATCGCCGCAAAGCAGATTTCGGCGACGCCCGCTGGTGCGCCCACGCCGCCATGACCGGTTTTGCGGAAGACCAGCCCATCCTGCGCGGCGAGCGCGGAATGCCCGTTTTCCCCGATGGCGTGACCGGCTCCCTGACCCACACCGAGGGCCTGCGGGCAGCGCTGGTGGGGCGCAGTTCCCGCTGGCTTTCTTTAGGGATCGACGCCGAACCCGCCACCCCTCTGCCCGAAGGCGTATTTAACACCATCGCCCGCCCGGAGGAGCAGCGCCGGATTCACCGCTTGGCCCGTGCCGAAGGCATTGCGCACGTGGATAAGGTGCTGTTCTCCGCGAAGGAAACCACCTACAAGGCGTGGTTCCCGCTGACGCACCGGTTCCTGGACTTCGATCAGGCGGAGATTGATATCCGCCCGGATGGCACTTTCCGCTCTTATTTGCTGGTGCGTCCCGTGCCGGTGCCGTTCATCGAGGGCAAGTGGATTGTCCGCGACGGGTGCGTGGTGACCCTGGCTGGGGTGCGACGCACCGACCGTAGCTGGGGAAACCGCGGCTAAGACAACAGAGGCTAGCTCATGCCCTCAGGCCGAGCCACGAAGACGCTGGCTGCGCGCTGTCCCTTTTCCTCCAGCAGCGCCATGGCGCGGCCATCCGGTGCCACCACCGCATAGGTGCCCTCGATACCTTGGGGCTCCAACCACTTACCCAGTGCGATGTTGGTGGCTTCCTCGTCCGTGATGTCCCGGACGGGGAAGCAGCGGGCCATCACGTCATCGAGGTGGAGGGAGAGCTGTGGATGCTCTGCCAGCTGCTCCATGGTGAAGGCTTCGCTGATATCGAAAGGACCGGCTGACGTGCGACGCAGCGTTGTGAGGTGACCGCCCACGTGCAGCTGCTCGCCCACATCCCGGGCGATGGAGCGGATGTACGTACCGGAAGAGCAATGCACGCTGATCTGGGCTGACCAGTGGGGTGAGTCAGTGGTGGCGTCGGAAACAAAAGAAACCTCCCCGACCTCCAGGGAGTGCACGGTCACGGGGCGTTCCGGGAGGACAACATCGTGGCCCTCGCGCACCAATTCATGCGCCCGGCGACCATTGACCTTGATGGAGGAAACGGAGGAGGGGCGCTGCATGATCTCTCCAACCTGGGTGGCAAAGGCATCCCGAATCTGCTGTTCGTTGAGCTTTTCCAGAGCCTCTGGGGAGGCGGTGCTGAGCACTTCACCCTCAACATCATCGGTGAGGGTGGAAGTTCCCAGACGAACTGTGGCCTCGTAGCGCTTGTCATGGGTGACCACCTGGGCCAGGAACTTGGTACCGCGCTCGATGCCCACCACCAGCACGCCGGTAGCCATGGGATCCAACGTGCCGGAATGCCCCACGCGGCGGGTACCCATGATGCGGCGCAGCTTACCCACCACATCATGGCTGGTCATACCGGCAGGTTTGTCCACGATCACCACTCCAGACCGCTCTAAAATGCTGCCGCTCAACCCCGGGGAAGAGCTGGTGGTGCGCGGAGACGTGGAGGGGTGGGATTGATCCATGAGGACAGTCTATGACGTAGGCTAAAACACCGTGAATATCTGGTACGGACTGGACAGGGTTCCGCAGGACTTGAGCGGGCGGGGAACCGTGGTGACCATTGGCGTTTTTGATGGCGTGCACCGCGGGCATCAGACGTTGGTGAACGCAGCGGTGGAGGAAGCACAGCGTAGGGGAGTGCCTAGCGTGATGTTTACCTTCGACCCACACCCCACGGTGGTATTCCGCCCTGAATCCGTCCCCGCGCTGCTGGCCCCAGTGGAGGAACGTGCGCGGTTGGCCATTGAGATGGGGATCGATCACGTGGTGGTGATTGGCTTCACCAAGGAGATCGCCAGCTGGAGCCCAGAGCAATACGTTGATGAAGTGCTGGTCAACCGGCTCGGTGCCAAGGCTGTGTACGTGGGAGACAACTTCACGTTTGGACACAAGGCTGCGGGAAAGCCAGCTGATTTGGAACGGCTGGGAGCTGAGCGGGGTATTGACGTCCACGTGCTGAGCCTTCTGCAGGAGGGCGAGCAAACTATCTGTTCCACCTACATCCGCGAGCAATTGGCGGAGGGGAAAATCGAGAACGCTAACCAGGCGCTGGGACGGCCGTTCTCCGTGCGTGGCGAAGTGACCCACGGCGCGGGACGAGGCGGACGCGCGCTGGGATTCCCCACCGCGAACCTCTACTTCCAGGACAAGTACGCGCTGCCAGCCGATGGTGTGTACGCCGGATACTTGATCGTGGAATCCGGAGATGAGGGCAACCCAGAATTGGGCGAGTCCACGCAGGTGGGCACCATGCCGCTGGGGGAGCGGATGCCCGCTGCGATCTCCGTGGGTACCAACCCAACGTTCGGTCATGAGCCCCGGAGTGTGGAATCCTTCGTGCTGGATCACGAGGCAGACCTCTACGGATTGAACGTCACCGTGGAGTTCTTGCATCGCTTGCGCGGGATGGAGACGTACAACTCCCTGGATGAGCTGATCGAGGCCATCAACCGCGATGTGGCGCAGACCCGCGGGGTGCTGGAAGGGAAGTAGTTTCCTGCGTGTCCGAATCGCGGAGGCTTTTGGTTCTTCGTGTGGGTGGGTGCTAGTGTTATTCGGTCTGTGACTGTGGTTCGCGGTAGTCACTGGAAACTTTTTATCGCTTGAATTTTGCAAGCATTTCAATGCGCGGACTGAAACAACTATCTACAAGGAGAAAATCCATGGCATTGTCCAAGGAAGTTAAGGCTGAGACTCTCAAGGAGTTCGGCGTACACGAGACCGACACCGGTTCCCCAGAGGCTCAGGTTGCACTGCTGACCGTTCGTATCCGTCAGCTGACCGAGCACCTCAAGGATCACAAGCACGATCACCACTCTCGTCGTGGTCTGCTGCTCATGGTTGGTCGCCGGAAGGGCCTGCTGAAGTACTTGGCTGCCAACAACGTTGATCGTTACCGTACCCTGATCGAGCGTCTGGGTCTGCGTCGCTAATTAGCTTCACGCACGAGATCGCCCCGCGAGAGTTCTGAAAAGAACTTGCGCGGGGCTTTTTTGGATCTCTGTTTGCTAGCGGGTTATCCGAGGGGGATAGTGATCGCACCGCTGCTTAGGCCGAAAATCGCAGCGATGAGGCCAACCAGTGAGACCAACCCGGCAATGACCCCGAAGATCTGTGCGGAGTTGCTTCCATCGCTGGACTGCAACACGTCACCGAGATTGCCCGGGAGTGGGTTGGCGGGATTAGTCGGGGTGGTGGTCCCGGTGGGCCTTTCTCCCTTGACCGCAGCACGGTAGATGGTGACGCGCTGAACTCCCTTCTTCAGGGGAGTGGTGCCACCGGTGGTTGCGTTCCAGCCGAAGGTGGTTGCTGAGTAATACTTGTAACCACTGCCATCGAGGCGCCTGATCAATCCGAATCCTTGGTACTTGTTCTCCGGATTGATGGCTTGGTGGAGATGCCCACTGGGGCCATCGAAAAAGCCGTTAGCAGTCCTGAGAGCTGCAAGCTCACCGTGTCCCCATGCATCCAGTACTGATTCTCGAATTGTCGCACGACCTGCTGCCAGGCTGTTTCCCCACCCACCCTGGCCGTTGATGGTTGCAGTGCCTTCATTAGCGAGGCACTTGTTGTTATCAGTCCAAGCGCAATTCGTGCCTGTTGGACGCGCGTGCATCAATCCTCTTACCTGCTCAACAGAGCGCTGAACCGCAATCTTGCTGAGGTTGTAGTCCAGCTTGAATCCGTTGACGTATGCATCCTTTGTCTTCATTCCCGCTTCAGCTGCGGCCACCCGCAGTGGCTTTCCTTTGAAAGGCGGGTTGATGTCCCACATTTCAGCGCGCAGCTGACGCTGGGCTTGAAAACCCTCATCGGCCGCCGCGTAATCAAACTCCACCGGCACACCTACCCACTGATCGGGACCCACCAGGGTTTCCACGCCCGTGGTGGGCTCAGGCACGGCATTAGCAATAGCCATGGGGGTTACTGCAGTGGCTAGAGTCGCAATAACAGCCATTAATCTTTTGCGCATTTAATTCTCCTCAATTATTCGATCCGTGACGTCAATTAATAAATGAGATTAACAGTAAAGTTCCAGTTCAGCGCGGCAAAAAATAGGTCATTTAACGTGGGAATTACCTGTAGCTTTATGCGCGCGAGCGCCGATTAATTCCGCGCCAATTTGAGACCAATGCGTGGGGCTGGCGCGTGATAATGCCCACGCTAGGGCTCGGCTCGTACCGGAAATTCCGACTTTCTTTGGTAGAGTCGTGGTTTGACAAGTATCAACACTTGCAAGAAGAAGAACACATTCCCTCAACAAACCGCCGGCACCGATGACCGGCGTGGACGTGGGGAGCAGCAAACGCAAAAGAAAGGCGATTGCACATAAACGCTATGAGCGCACAAAAAATCGAAGCTGAATTGATCGACCCGGACGCAGGAGTCTGGGAAACCGTAGCCACCATTGATAATGGTGATTTCGGAACCCGCACCATCCGCTTGGAAACGGGTCTTTTGGCCCGCCAGGCCGATGGCGCCGTCACCGCTTACCTGGATGAGGACACCATGCTCCTCTCCACCACCACCGCATCCCGCAAGCCACGCAAGGGAATCGATTTCTTCCCGCTCACCGTGGATGTGGAAGAACGCCTCTACGCCGCTGGTCGCATCCCCGGAAGCTTCTTCCGCCGTGAAGGTCGCCCCGGCACCGAGGCCATCCTGGCCGCACGTCAGATCGACCGCCCATTGCGCCCCACCTTCGTGAAGGGTTTGCGCAATGAGGTGCAGATCGTGGTCACCGTGATGTCCCTGGATACCAAGGATATGTACGATGTCCTCGCTCTCAATGCTGCCTCTGCCTCCACCCAGCTGTCCGGACTGCCCGTGTCCGGCCCAGTTGGTGGCGTGCGCATGGCACTGGTTGCCGATGACAAGCACCCAGAAGGCCAATGGGTTGCATTCCCCACCCATGAGCAGCAGGATCAGGCCGTATTCGAGCTGGTCGTTGCTGGCCGAGTGGCAGATTCCAAGCCAACCGGTGGACGGGGTCGTCGCACCAAGGCAAACGACGAGTCCAACGTGGCAGTCATGATGGTGGAAGCCGGTGCCACCAACAACGTGGTGGAGCGCATCGCCCAGGGCGCACCAGCTCCTACCGAGGCAGTGGTTGCCGAGGGCATCGAAGCGGCTAAGCCATTCATCGCCACCTTGTGTGAGGCGCAGCGCGTGCTCACCGAGGCCGTGGGCACTCAGCCCCTCGAGCTCGAGGTCTTCCCTCCGTTCGCCGAAGATGTCATCGCTGCAGTGGATTCCGAGTCCTCCAAGGAACTCGAAGCCATCATGCAGATCGCAGACAAGGGCGAGCGAGACGAAGCCCTGGCAGAGAACGTCCAGGCAGCAGTGGATAACCTCGCCGAGGAATTCCCTGAGCGCGAAGATGAGATCCGCGCGGCTCACAATGAAGTCACCAAGCAGTTGGTGCGTCGTCGCATCCTCGAGGATGGCTTCCGCATCGACGGCCGCGATCACACCACCATCCGCGATCTCGGCATCGTGGTGCAGCTGGTTCCCCGCGCACACGGCTCCGCTCTCTTCGAGCGTGGCGAGACCCAAATCCTGGGTGTCACCACCTTGGACATGCTCAAGATGGAACAGCAGATTGATTCCCTGAGCCCAGCGGATTCCAAGCGCTACATCCACCACTACAACTTCCCCCCTTACTCCACGGGTGAAACTGGTCGTGTGGGATCGCCAAAGCGTCGAGAAATTGGACACGGAGCCTTGGCCGAGCGCGCCCTGACCCCAGTGATCCCTTCCCGCGAGGACTTCCCGTACACCATCCGCCAGGTATCCGAGGCGCTGAGCTCCAACGGCTCCACCTCAATGGGTTCCGTGTGTGCCTCCACGTTGTCCCTGTACAACGCGGGCGTGCCACTGAAGGCGCCTGTCGCAGGTATCGCCATGGGTCTGGTCACCGGCATGGTCGGCAAGAAGGAAAAGTTCGTCACCTTGACGGACATCCTGGGCGCGGAAGATGCCTTCGGCGACATGGACTTCAAGGTCGCCGGTACCGAAGAGTTCGTCACCGCGCTGCAGCTGGACACCAAGTTGGACGGCATTCCTTCGGATGTTCTTACCGACGCCCTGGGTCAGGCTCGCACCGCTCGTCTGGAAATCCTGAGCTTGATGGCTGATGCCATCGACTCCCCGGATGAGATGAGCGAGTACGCACCACGGATCACCACCGTGAACATCCCCGTGAACAAGATCGGCGAACTGATTGGCCCTAAGGGCAAGAACATCAATCAGATCACCGAGGAGACCGGCGCGAACATCACCATCGAAGATGATGGCACCGTGTTTGTCTCCGCCGTGGGTGGCAAGGCTGCTGAGGCAGCACTGGATCGCATCAACTCCATCGCCAACCCACAGCTGCCCAAGGTGGGCGATCGCTTCCTCGGCACCGTGGTGAAGACCACCGCCTTCGGCGCGTTCATCTCTCTGATGCCCGGCCGTGACGGCCTACTGCACATCTCCAACATCGGTGGCGACCGCCGAGTGGAGAAGGTGGAGGACGAGGTATCCGTGGGTGAGAAGCTGCAGGTGGAGATCGCGGATATCGACAACCGCGGCAAGATCTCCCTGACCCTGGTGGAAGATTAATCCCAACCCCGCACTCGCGGCAGATAAAAGGATGAGCATGACGAAAGTTGGCGTACTAGGAGCTCACGGACGCGTGGGCACGGCGATTGTGGCAGCTGTGGAAGCTGCTGATGATCTCACCTTGGCAGCTGCACTGGATCACGGTGATGATCTGCAGGCACTGGTTGATGGTGGGGCAGAGGTAGTGGTGGACTTCACCGTCCCCGATGCCGTGATGGCCAACGTGGAGTTCTGCGTGAAGCACGGCATCCACTGCGTGATCGGCACCACGGGTTGGACCGAAGAGCGCTACACCCAGGTACATGAGTGGCTGGAGGAAAACCCAGGCACCGGCGTGCTGGTAGCGCCCAACTTCGCCATCTCTGCAGTGCTCACCATGAAGTTCGCGGAAATGGCAGCGCCATTCTTCGAATCCGCAGAGGTCATCGAGCTGCACCACCCCAATAAGAAGGACGCTCCCTCCGGCACGGCCGTGCACACCGCAGAAGGTATTGCTCGGGCGCGCCAAGAGGCGGGAATGGGCGCGCAGCCCGATGCCACCGAGCAGACCCTGGACGGCGCCCGCGGCGCAGATGTGCAGGGAGTACCCGTGCATGCCGTGCGCATGACCGGCATGGTGGCTCACGAACAGGTGATCTTCGGTACTCGTGGGCAATCGTTGACCATCAAGCAGGATTCCTACGACCGCGAATCCTTCGTCCCCGGTGTACTCATCGGCGTGGAAAAGATCGGCGAGAACCCCGGACTGACCATCGGCCTTGAGAGCTTCCTGGGGCTGTAAGCAACGATGGCCACAGTCGCAGACCTCAGCATTGAGCTAGTCAGCCACTCCGGTTTCTCCAAGCCCGCGGATATCGACTGGGATACAGACGCAGATGGCGGCTCCGCACTGGTGGAGTTCGCCGGACGCGCTTGCTATGAAACCTGGGACAAGCCGAATCCGCACACGGCCAGCAATGATGCCTACGTGCGGCACATTCTGGACGTGGGGCACACCACGCTGCTGGAGCATTCCAATGCCACCATGTACCTGCGCGGCGTATCCCGCTCATGCAGCCATGAAATCATGCGGCATCGGCACTTTTCTTTCAGCCAACTTTCCCAGCGCTACGTGCCAGCCGATGAGGCGCGCGTGGTGGTTCCGGAAGCCGTGCTCCAGGATGAGCGCTTGACCAAGCTCTTCTTGCAGACCGCAGACGTGGCCTACGATGCCTACGGCGAATTGCTGGATGGCATCAGTGAACGCTTCGCCCAAGAACCCAACGCGGTGCTGCGGATGAAGCAAGCTCGGCAAGCTGCCCGCGCGGTGTTGCCGAACTGCGCGGAAACTCGTTTCGTGATGACCGGCAATGCGCGAAGCTGGAGGCATTTCATCGGCATGCGCGCCGCGGAGCACGCAGATCCGGAAATTCGCCGGATCGCCGTGCACTGCCTGCGCTTGCTGCAGGAGACCATGCCGGAAATCTTCGCGGACTTCTCCATCACGAAGCTGCGCGATGGTGCAGAGATGGCCACTAGCCCATATGTGAGCGATATCTGATTGGCGCCGCGTTGGCGTCGAGAAATAAATCAGGCCACAGCAACGAGAAGTAACACTGCGAATAAAAGCTAGGGGAGCAACGGCTCCAAGAACATGGCCGATGACCCCCTAATGCGCCCAAATTCTGGGCAGGAAGGTAATCTGGTGACTCATGAGCACAGGTAATGCAGCGACTCGAGGAACCGACTCGTTCGGCACAATCTCGGTAGCGATGGCAACCCCCTTCACCAAGGACGGGTCCATTGACTTGGAAGCCGGCGTGTCCCTCGCGGGGCACTTGGTGGATCAAGGCTGCGACTCTCTGGTTCTCGCAGGTACCACCGGCGAGTCCCCAACGGTTAAGTTGGAAGAGAAACTGGACCTGCTCAAAGCAGTACGTTCCGAACTCGGCGATCGTCTGAAGATCATCGCTGGTGGCGGAACTTACGATACTGCGGAGTCCATCGAGATTTCCCGTGCTTCCCAGGAAGCTGGCGCGGATTCCCTCCTGGTGGTCACTCCGTATTACTCCAAGCCAAGTCAGGAAGGGCTGATCCGGCATTTCACCGCAGTTGCGGATGCCGTGGACCTTCCGATTTGTCTCTATGACATCCCTTCGCGTTCCGTGGTGCCCATCGAGCCAGCGACAATCGCGCGGCTTGCCAAGCACCCCAACATCGCGGCTGTGAAAGACGCCAAAGGCGACATCTTCCCAGCCATGGAACTGATCGAAAGCACGGATCTGGCTTGGTATTCCGGCGATGATCCCTCCAACCTCATGTGGTTGGCCGCTGGTGCCACCGGTTTTATCTCCGTGATTGGCCATGTGGCGGCGGATCGTCTGAAGGCCATGCGCCAGGAGTTCGACGCCGGCAATATCGCCGAAGCGCGGAAAATCGCCGTGAGTTTGGCGCCATTGCAACGCGCACAGGCGCGTCTAGGCGGAGTGGCTTTCGCGAAGGCTGCTTTGAAGCTCCGAGGCATCGACGTGGGTGCTCCACGTCTGCCCATTATTGAACCAACAGACGCTGAATTGACTCAGCTCGAGGAAGACCTGCAAGCAGCAGGCGTGTAAGGAAAATATGACTGATCAACGATCACGGGGCCGCAAGGTGACCCGTAAGGCAGCTCCGCCAAGCGCAGAGACTGCAGCCGTTTCGGAAGCAACTAATACCAACACCACCGCGCAGGCATCGGCTGCCAATGAAGCCGTGGCCACCCTGTTCAACGATGGTGGCGCACAGCGCGCAGCGCAGACCCCGCAGAATGATGCCCCAGAGGCTGACTCTGCCCCAGCAGCCTCCGAGCAGCAGGGTAGTGGTTCTGACAACAACTCCGCTGGCGATGACCAAGACTCCCGCGGTAACAACGGCCGTAACCGGTCTCGTCGTTCCCGTGGCCGTAGCAACAACGGTGGTAGCGGTTCCGGCAACAACGGCTCTAGCAACAACGGCTCTAGCAACAACGGTGGAGACAACAACTCCAACAACAACCGTGGCGGCCGTGGACGCGGCGGCAACGGTGGTGGCAACAACGGCGGAAACGGCAGCAACAACCGCGGTGGCCGTGGTGGCAACAACGGCGGCGGAAGCAACAACGGTGGCGGTCGCGGACGCGGTGGCAACGGTGGAAACGCAGGTGGCAAGGCCACCCAGACTGCAGACCTCACGCAGCGTCTGCCACAGCCTCCCAAGGCTCCGCAGAACGGCCTGCGCATCGTCGCGCTGGGCGGTATTTCGGAGATCGGCCGCAACATGACGGTCTTCGAGTACAACAACCGTCTACTCATCGTGGACTGTGGCGTACTCTTCCCCGGCTCTGATGAGCCTGGCGTGGACCTGATCCTGCCTGATTTCTCCTACATGGATGACAAGTGGGATCGCGTGGAAGCCCTGGTGGTTACCCACGGTCACGAAGACCACATCGGCGCCATTCCCTGGATGCTCAAGCAGCGCTCCGATATTCCCATCATCGCTTCTCGCTTCACCAACGCATTGATTGCAGCCAAGACTCAGGAGCACCGCCTGCGTCCGAAGCTCATCGATGTGGATGAGAACTCTCACGAGAGCCGCGGACCATTTGATATCCGCTTCTTCGCCGTGAACCACTCCATCCCCGAGTGCCTGGGTATCGCGCTGAAGACGGGCGCTGGCCTGGTTGTGCTCACCGGCGATATCAAGTTGGATCAGACCCCACTGGACAACCGTCCAACGGATCTTCCTGCGCTTTCTCGCTTCGGTGATGAGGGCATCGACCTGTTCATGGTTGACTCCACCAACGCCACCACCCCTGGCGTCTCCGGTTCTGAAGCAGCGATTGCTCCTACGCTCAAGCGCATCGTGTCTGAGGCCAAGCAGCGCGTGATCCTGGCTTCCTTTGCCTCCAACGTGTCCCGCGTGCAGTCTGCCGTGGATGCGGCTGTGGCTGCGGGCCGCAAGGTGGCCTTCAGTGGCCGCTCCATGGTGCGCAACATGGAGATCGCCGAGCGCATGGGCTACCTGAATGCTCCACGCGGCACCATCGTCTCCATGGATGATGCATCCCGCATGGCTCCGCACAAGGTCATGCTCATCACCACGGGTACCCAGGGCGAGCCAATGGCTGCTCTGTCCCGCATGTCCCGCCGTGAGCACCGTCAGATTACCGTCAGGCCTGGAGACTTGATCATCCTGTCTTCCTCCCTGGTTCCAGGCAACGAAGAGGCTGTTTTCGCGGTCATCAACAGCCTGTCGCAGATCGGCGCCACCGTGATCACCGGCCGCGATGCCATGGTGCACACCTCCGGCCACGGTTTCTCCGGCGAGCTGCTGTTCCTGTACAACGCAGCGCGCCCACGCAACGTGATGCCAATGCACGGCGAGTTCCGCCACCTGCGCGCAAACCGTGACCTGGCGATCAGCACCGGTGTGAAGGCGGAGAATGTCGCCATCGCACAAAACGGCGTGGTCGTGGACCTGGTCGACGGCGTGGCCAAGGTTGCCGGCCAGCTGGACATGGGCAAGATGTTTGTGGACGGCAGCCGCATGGGCGATGTGGATGATGAGGTTCTCGAGGATCGCACCACCATGGCCGAAGGCGGAGTTGTGTCCGTCACCGTGGTAATCGATAACCACACCGGTCGTGCACTTGAGGCTCCTTCCGTGCAAGCCAAGGGCCTTTCCGATGATGCGCGCGATATGCTCCGCGAGATCACCGAATTGGTGGATAACATTGTCCTGGATCAGGCCGGCCAAGGCGAAAGCGATCCGCACCGCCTCAACCAGGCGATCAGACGCCGGGTGAGCAAGCTGGTGCTGGATAAGTGGAAGCGCAAGCCAATGATTCTTCCTACCGTTGTGCCTATGACCAGTGAAATCGTGGAAGAGCTGGAAGAAGACGACACACTTCCAGTTCAGTAAGTAGTTAGACTTGGATGCATGACTTCTGCATCTCAGTCCAACTCGGCCCGTTCAGAGTCCTTCGCTCGCCAAGAGCGTGAGGCTCTAGCGGGTCTTTTGCTGTCCCAGGGACCTTCCGCCCCCACCTTGTGTGAAGGCTGGCAGACCCGTGATATGGCCGTCCACCTCTATCTCCGCGAGCATCGCCCGGACGCGGCCGCCGGCATGTTCCTACCTCCTGTCAAGAGCCACTTGGATTCCGTCACGAGCACTTTGGAGAAGCGTCCGTACGAAGAGCTCGTGGAAGGCTTCCGGCAAGGCCCACCGAGGTGGAATCCGATGCGTTTGGCGGATTCCTTCGTGAATCTGGCCGAAAACTTCATTCACCACGAGGATGTGCGCCGTGGGGGAGGGGAGCCTTTCGAGCCTCGTGAGCTCCCTGCCGACATGCGCAGCGCCCTGTGGCGTGTACTGCAACAGATGTCACGTATGTCGTTGCGGACCGACGGTGTGAAGGTAGTTTTTCAGGCAATCGACGCCAAGCCTGGCAATTCTGCTGCATCTCCTGAGCGTCACGTGTGCGGTGACAAGCAGGGCGACGAGGTCCGGATTTCCGGGCCTGTTGGGGAACTACTGCTGTGGATCTTTGGTCGCGAGGAAGCCGCGCAGGTGGAGATTTCCGAGGACAAGCCCGGCTCTCGGAAGCGCATTTCCAGCAGCTCTATGTAGCTCAGGTTATCCCGGGAGAAATATTGGGAAGCTGGGTCTTTTCGGCGCGCGATTCCGGGGTAAAACGCGTGTTGCAACTGTGACTCGTGTTATTTGAGAGACTAGAGTGGTTGCATGTCTGTTTCAAGTGCTTCGCGCTCTCGTTCTCACAGCCGCTCCGGAAACGCGAGTGGCTCTCAAAGCCGCAAGAAGCCACAAAGTTCTAGCCGCTCACAGGGTAATTCCGGCGCACGCGGGTCGAGTAACTCCCGCGGTGCGCAGAAGTCCACTGGGGCTCGTTCCACCGCCAGCCGTTCTGTGGCACGCCGCGAATCTCCCGGAAGCTTTCACTCCACCTCGGAGTTCGACCGCACGGGAAGCGCGTTCGGCCCAGTGGGCAGTTCCCTGGTCTCCATGTTTTCCGGGGCTGCCCGCGGATTCGGCGGCCTGACCCGCAAGGTTGCCAAGGATGGCTTCCGCAATCACGATGCGCGGGACACGTACGAAGATGATTATGAAGATGATTACTCCGACGATGCCGATGCCCCAACCGAAGTGATTGATCGGGGCGGGGATGAACAGGAATTCGAGCTCCGCCAAGTAGGCGGAAACCGTGATGGCGCCGCCCTGGGCTTGTTCGCCCTGGCGCTCATCCTGGCTGCGACGCTCTGGTTCGGGATAGGCGGAGCCGTGGGCAATGGCATCGCGGATGTTCTCCAGTGGTTTATCGGTGCCGGAGCTCTCTTGGTACCGATTCTGTTGCTGGTTGGCGGATGGGTTCTGATGGTTGGCGTGCAGACCAGCCAGCGCTCCACCGTGCGCCTCTGGCTGGGAACTGCCCTGATCAGCGTGTCCACCTTGGGCATCATTCACATCTTTGCCGGATTGCCTACGGACGGCCCCGGAAAGGCCGCGGCCGGAGGCCTTGTCGGGCAATTCATCGGCTCGCCCATGGCCGTTGGATTCACGGAATATGTAGCCGTGCCGCTGTTGCTCATCGCCATTGTCTACGGCGCACTGCAGCTCACGGGTCTAAGCATTGCCCAGGTATGGGGAGAAATCACCAACTGGCTGGGCATGCGCCGAGCTGATTTCCGCGAAGGCTATGGCGCAGACGGGGAACTCATTGAGGACGACGATCTCTACGGTGATGTCGATGCCGAGCTCGAGCAGGCTATCGAGCAGGATCGCCCAGTCCGCCGTGGCCGGGGCAGTGCTGCTCTGACGCGCCAGCGTCCCGCAGCCACGCCCATGGACAACTACCCGGTGGAAAACTACCCAGCTGATGCAGATGCAGCTGAGCAGACCCGGGTGTTGAACTTCGAGAGGAAGAGCGCGGCAGAACCCATTGCGGAGCCCGCGGAGCCCGCTGAGCCAGCGACCCCAGTACAACCGGTTAAGCGCAAGGTACGCAGCAAGGTACCCAAGGCGGTACCTCCGCTGGATGACGTAGCTGAGCTGCTGGAAGACGAAGAGCCAGCCACCAGCGCTCCCGCAGCGGGACGCGCAGAAGACGGACGCGCAGCAGGTGGGCGCGGAGTGGCAAAGGCAGCCACGCAGGACCCGGTCAGCGATTCCCGTGAAGCGATGCGCCAGGCGATCATCGCCCGCTCGGGCATCGACCCAAGCTCGGTACCCGCATCGACTCCTCGTTCAGAGGTGGAAAAGGCAGAGGCTGGCGTCGAAAACGAAGGGCCCCAAGCCATCCAGCCAGAGGGCGATTACGTGCTGCCCTCCACCGACCTGCTCATCCCGGGTGATATTCCCAAGACCCGATCTGCGGCAAATGATCAGATGATCGATGCCATCACGGCGGTGTTCGCGGAATTCAACGTGGACGCTGCGGTGACGGGCTTTTCTCGTGGCCCCACAGTGACCCGCTATGAAGTGGAGTTGGGCCCGGGTGTGAAGGTCTCCAAGATCACCAACCTGCAGTCCAACCTGGCTTATGCCGCGGCCACTGACAACGTACGTCTGCTGGCACCGATCCCCGGCAAGTCCGCCGTGGGCATCGAGGTTCCGAACAAGGACCGCGAAATGGTGCGCCTGGCTGATGTGCTCAACGCGCCGAAGGTGGTGGGGGATCACGATTCCATGCTGGTAGGTCTGGGCAAGGATATTGAGGGCGACTTCGTGGCCCACAGCATCCAGAAGATGCCGCACCTGCTGGTCGCGGGTTCCACGGGCTCAGGTAAGTCTGCCTTCGTGAACTCGCTGCTGGTGAGTCTGCTGACCCGCGCCACGCCCGAAGACGTGCGCTTGATCCTGGTGGACCCCAAGATGGTGGAACTCACGCCATACGAAGGCATTCCGCACCTGATCACGCCCATCATCACCCAGCCGAAGAAGGCAGCCGCCGCGCTGACCTGGCTGGTGGAAGAGATGGAGCAGCGCTACATGGACATGAAGAGCTGCCGCGTGCGCCACATCAAGGACTTCAACCGCAAGGTGAAGTCCGGGGAAATTACCACGCCTTTGGGCAGCGAGCGCGTGTACCGGCCGTACCCGTACATCGTGTGTGTTGTGGACGAGCTGGCTGACCTCATGATGACCGCTCCGCGCGAGATCGAGGATTCCATCGTCCGCATCACGCAGAAGGCACGTGCAGCGGGTATCCACCTGGTGCTGGCCACGCAGCGTCCTTCTGTGGACGTGGTGACCGGTCTGATCAAGACCAACGTGCCTTCCCGTCTGGCTTTCGCCACCAGCTCGCAGACAGACTCCCGCGTGATCCTGGATCAGTCCGGTGCGGAAAAGCTGATCGGCATGGGCGATGGCCTGTTCATCCCGCAGGGTGCGGGCAAGCCGCAGCGTATCCAGGGTGCGTTTGTGACGGATGAAGAAGTTCAGGCCGTGGTGGATGCAGCCAAGGATCAGGCTGATCCCAATTACACCGAGGGTGTGACCGAGGACAAGGCCGCGGAGGCCAAGAAGGACATTGACGCGGATATCGGCAACGATCTGCAGGATCTGATCCAGGCCGTGGAGTTGGTGGTCACCAGTCAGTTCGGTTCCACCTCCATGCTGCAGCGTAAGTTGCGCATCGGCTTTGCCAAGGCTGGCCGCCTCATGGATCTCATGGAATCCCGCGGCGTGGTGGGCCCATCCGAAGGCTCGAAGGCGCGCGAGGTGCTGGTCAAGCCCGAGGAGCTGGAGACCATCATTTGGATGATCAAGGGTGCCGACCCGGCAACCGCGCCGAAGGACGAGGACGATGATTTTGCCGACGCCGATGCCCCGGAATCTTCCGGTATCGCTGAAGATGATGGCTTCGCCGACTCGGACGCAGAGGATGCGGGCGATGAGCAGGGCGACACGCGTATCGTGTCTGCGCGTCCACCGAGCGGATCCTTCTAACTCAGCGGCTGGGCGCTCGGGCACGGGCGCGTGGCAGTCACGGATGCGTGACACTTTTGCCCTGCCGTGTAGAGTTGAGCGAGTTGGAGGGGAGTACCCCGTTCCTACGATCTGATCGTCAACACGGTTTTGCACCTAATGCGAAACTCGGTCAGGTTGGCTGGCATCAGCCCTCAGGGCAGCAATTGAACAGCAGTTGTTGCGCTGGGAGTGCACGCTCGTTTTTGCAGCGTCCTACCGTGCCAGTGGGGGAGACCTCCGGTCCTTTAAACGTACAAAAGACCGGAGGTCTTAATCATGGAAGTAAATGCTTTAACGTGGGCAATCACCATCGCGGTGATCGCTGGTTTCTTCGTCTTCGATTTCTACTCGCACGTGAAAACCCCTCACGAGCCCACCATGAAGGAATCCGCAGGCTGGTCCGTTTTCTACATCGGGCTCTCGCTGCTGTTTGGCGTGTTCCTCTGGTTCACCTGGGGTGAGCCCGGCAACCCGCATCAACACGGCATCGAGTTTTTCACGGGCTATGTCACCGAGAAGGCTTTGAGCGTAGATAACCTCTTCATCTTCGCGCTGATCCTCTCCGCGTTCCAGATCCCACGCAAGTACCAGCAGAAGGTTCTGCTGATCGGCATCGCTATTGCCCTGGCTCTGCGTCTGGTGTTCATCCTTTTGGGCGCTGCTGTGATCTCCGCGTGGTCTGACGTGTTCTACCTCTTCGCCATCTTCCTGCTGTGGACGGCAGCCAAGCTGCTGTGGGACGAGGTCTCCGACAAGGACGAGACGCACCCCGATGACATGCCCATCATCAAGTTCATCCGCAAGGTCATCCCGGTTTCCGGCGAGCCTCACGATGACCGGCTTTCCTTCAAGGAGAACGGTAAGCGCGTTCTGACTCCGCTGTTCGTGGCCCTGATTGCCATCGGCTTTGTAGATATCCTCTTCGCCCTGGACTCCATCCCCGCGATCTACGGCATTACCCAAGAGCCATACATCGTCTTCACCACCAACGCTCTGGCTCTGCTGGGCCTGCGCCAGCTGTACTTCCTGCTGGATGGCCTGCTGGATAAGCTGGTGTACCTCTCCTACGGCCTCTCCCTGATCCTGGGATTCATCGGCGTGAAGCTGCTGCTGCACGCGTTGCATCAGAACAACCTGCCGTTCCTCAACAACGGCGAGAACTTCTCCGTGCCAGAGGTTCCTGTGGAGCTCTCGCTGATTGTCATCGTTGGCATCTTGGTGGTGACCACCGTTCTCTCCCTGACCGTGGGTAAGAATAAGTCCGTGCAGACCGATGCATCAAAGGCTCCCGATTCCGCAGATACGACTGAGGATTCTGCGGACAGCTCCGTGCGATAAACAACACACCGGCTATGGTCTGTGATTCGGTAGACTGTGGATTCGCATCCATGCCGTGGGAGATCAACTAGAGGAGTCCGATGACCAAGGAAATGCCAGCTGCGAACCAGCGTTCACCGTTTGGTCGTCTGGTGCGTGCTGTGAGCCTGCCCAATGTGCTCACGTGCGTGCGCATTCTGCTCATTCCGGTGTTCCTCTGGCTCATCCTCTCCTCGGGGGACTGGCAGGATGGCGGTTCGGCGCTCACCCATCGTTGGTGGGCTCTAGCCACCTTCATCCTGCTGATGTTTACCGACCAGCTGGACGGCTTCCTGGCCCGCAAGTACGAGATCATCACCGATTTCGGCAAGCTGGCCGACCCCATCGCGGACAAAGCACTGATGATCTCCGCCCTGGTCAGCCTGAATATCCTGGGCGATCTCTGGTGGTGGGTCACCATCGTGATCGTGGTCCGCGAGCTGGGCATCACCGTCTGGCGCATGGTTCTGGCACGCCGGGGCAATGTGGTTCCCGCCTCCAAGGGCGGCAAGCTCAAGACCGTGTTGCAGACCCTTGCCGTGACCCTCTACATCCTGCCGCTGAGTGGCGCGTGGGATTGGGCAGCGCACGTGGCCATGGCCGCCGCGCTCATCGTCACCGTGGTCACCGGCATCCAGTATCTTCTTGATTCTCGACGCCAAACCCCACCAACCCCCGCCCCAGCAGCCTAGTGTCCTCCGACCCGCTGGAAAAAGCCCTCGCACTGACTGCTGATCTGGCACCCCGTGTGGTGAAGGCCTGCTCTGAGCAGCAGCTCACCCTCGCTTCCGCTGAATCCTTAACGGCTGGCCTAGTTGCGTCCTCTATTGCCACGGTTCCAGGCGCGTCCAACGTTCTGCGTGGTGGCCTGATTGTGTACGCCACTGAGCTCAAGACTCTCCTCGCGGGAGTGGACCCGGAGCTCTTGCGCAGACAAGGTGCGGTGGATCCCGAAGTAGCCGCGCAGCTCGCGCGGGGAGCAGCGGTCAAGTGCCAGGCGGATATCGGGATCGGGCTGACTGGGGTGGCTGGCCCGGACCCGCAGGATGGGCATCCCGTCGGGGAAGTATTCGTGAGCTGGTATTTGTCAGGGGTGGCGTCGGAAAAGGAAGATCTGACGGGCCAAAGCGTTACGAAGCAAATGAATATTCCGTACCTGCCCACGGAGGGTGATCCTGCCTGGATCCGCGCGATTGTCCGGCAATCTGCTGTGAACTTTGCCCTCCGTGGGGTTCTGGATTGTTTGGATAGTTAGACTAGTGGGAACAAATTCTTTAGATGATCCGTTGGGATGTTTGATGACACAACAAACGATGGTGAGAGTAAACCACCCAGAAGCTCATGATGTGGACATGGATTCTGCGCACGCTTTCCACATGCCGCACAGCGAGCCTTTGCTGCGGGAAGCTTTGGGCGCAACCATGAAGGAATTCCGCTCCCAGAGCGGTTTTACCCTGCGCGAATTGGCGAAGATGGCGAACATCAGCCCGGGTTATCTTTCGGAGCTGGAGCGTGGGCGCAAGGAAGTTTCTTCTGAGTTGCTGGCCAGTGTGTGCCACGCGATGGGCGTGAGTGTGGCGTCCGTGATTCTGGAATCCGCGGACATGATGGCACTGGATGCCGCTGCGGCACAGCTGGCGGAGACCATGGGGAACGAAGGCCGCGTGGCCGTTCCTTCTCGTAGCTAGGGCTCAGCGCAGCTTGTAGGGCTCAGCGCAGCTGGTTCCCAACTTTTCACCGCCGGTGCCGGCGCAACCGCTGGTAGAATCAAACGCGATTATTAAGAATTACTCAAGCATTCTGCACTGGGCGTTTATCGCTGGATGTCAGATGCACCTCGATAAGGAGTTTCGCTACATATGGCTAATCCATTCTCCAAGGGGTGGAAATACCTCATGGCTCTGTTCGATAGCAAGATTGAAGAAAACGCGGATCCCAAGATCCAGATCGAACAGGCAATTCAGGATGCACAGCGTCAGCACCGGGCACTGTCCCAGCAGGCAGCTGCCGTGATTGGCAACCAGCGTCAGCTGGAAATGAAGCTGGATCGCCAGTTGCAGGACATCGAGAGCCTGCAGGCACGCACCAAGAACGCGCTGCAGCTTTCCGATAACGCCCGCTCCCAGGGTGATACCCAGAAGGCCACTGAGTACGAGAACGCCGCAGAGGCATTCGCTGCTCAGCTGGTCACTGCAGAGCAGTCCGTGGAAGACCTCAAGGCGATGCATGACCAAGCCCTGCAGTCCGCCGGTCAGGCGCGTCAGGCAGTGGAACGTAACGCAATGCAGCTGCAGCAGAAGACGGCCGAGCGCACCAAGCTGCTCAGCCAGTTGGAGCAGGCCAAGATGCAGGAGCGCGTTGCGGAAACCCTGCAGTCCATGGATTCGCTGACCCACAACAGTGGCCCAACCCTGGATCAGGTGCGCGAGAAGATCGAGACTCGCTACGCTAACGCTCTCGGCCAGGCTGAACTGGCGCAGAGCTCCGTCCAGGGTCGCATGATGGAAGTTGAGCAGGCGAGCGTGCAGCTGGCTGGCCACTCCCGCTTGGAGCAGATCCGTGCGGAAATGTCCGGTGGAAACAATGCTGGTCAGGGGCAGGTTGCAGGGAAAAACCAGCAGGCCATCTCCGGTGGTCAGCCACAGGCCGGCAACCCAGCCGCCAGCTCACAGGGTGCGGATGAGGCAGTAGCCCAGCGCATGCGTGAGCTCCGCGGCGAAAGCTAGCAACCGCGGAGAGCCCGTGGGCTAGTCGCCGGGATTATCGTGGGTTAATCGCCCACCGCGACAATGGTGGGCTAATCGCCCACGCCCCGGCTCATCAGCGCATCTCCCACAGCTTTGGCCCGCAGGAGCGTGCGGATGATCAATGGCACCCCAAATGCCACGATCGATCCACCGCTTCCGCGGGCCTTTCGCGCGTCCAGGATCTGATTGATGGTCTCCAGCTGCAGCGGGATCAGCCGCATGGTGAGCGAGCATGCCAGAGTCACGCTCTCCACCGGAAACCCGAAGCGGGCCAGGGGAGTCAGCGCGCGTTCCATCGCGTCCATCATGTCCGAGATGCGCGTGGTGAGCGTGAACAGAATTGCCAGCGCCACCGCGGAATAAATCAGCAGGAACCGCAATACAGCCTCATGCATGCCCTGCGACCACCAGAGCAAAATGCTCAGAATCAGCAGCACGGGCAGGGGAGTGCGCAAGTTCGCAATGGCATCTCGCAGCGGGATGCGCGCGATCACGTACAAGCCCAGCGCAATAGCGAGCATTCCTGCGGCCCAGGGAATTGAATTGAGGAAAATAGCGCTGCCCAGCAGGAGCGCAATGAGGACTACTGATTTCCTCCCCGCAGGGAGCCGGTGAATCGCGCTGTCCACGGGGATGTAGGTGGAGCGCGGTACCTGTTGAGTCGTTCTAGAACTGGGAAACATAGCGCTCGATGACAGCGGCTGGCGTCGAAGAAAAATCAGGATGGGTGCCCGCTGGCGAGCCGGAATCATCCACCACGCGGCCGTCCTGCATGCAGATGATGCGATCGGCATGGCGCAGCAGGTCGAGGTCGTGGGAAACGATGATCATCTGCTGCGGAAGCTCGGTGAAGAGTTTTTCTACGCGGCGTCGATTTCCCAGGTCAAGCAGGGTGGTGGGTTCATCAGCCACGATGAGATCGGGATTCAACACGCTGATCGAGGCTAACGCGAGGAGCTGCTTTTCCCCACCGGAGAGCATGTGTGGCGATTGGTCTTCGTGTCCCACGAGCCCCACGAGCTGGAGAGCCTCGTGTACCTTGCGAGCCTTCTCCGCCTTGTTGAGTTTGTGCTTGCGCAGGGAAAAAGCAACATCCTCGGCCACCGTGGGCATGATGATCTGGGAATCGGCGTCCGAGAAGATGAAGCCCACCTTTTTGCGCACATCCTTGGCATGGGTGGCCAGATCCACTCCATCCACGGTGACGCGCCCCGCGGTGGCGATATTCAGACCATTGATGAGCCGCGCCACGGTGGATTTACCCGAACCGTTGGCGCCGATGATGCCCACGCGATGCTCGGAAAATCGCAAATTGAGCGGGTGGATGATGGTTTTACCCTGGATTGCGACTTCCGCTTGCGCAAACTCAACGACTGGCACGCGCGCTCGCTGGCAGCAGGTGGGGGACGGCCTTCATGACCGCGAGGGTGATGGCCACGGCAGCCGCGATCTTCAGCAGATCACCGATGATGAAGGGGGTGTTCGCAGCGATTGCCGCTCCCAGATCCAGGTGCAGGCGAGCCATCAGGCCGAAGGTGCCGCAGATGTACTGGATGAGTACGCCCACCAGGCCAGCGACGGAAAGAATGATGGCGCGGTCAGCCGTCTTGGTGGTGCGGCTGGTCAGTTGGGCAATCGCGCCGACCACAAAACCGGAGATGAGGTAGCCCACCAGGTAGCCAATGGTCGGCCCGGCTAGCGCGCTGATGGTGGGATTCCATCCGGCCAGGTTGGGCACGCCGAGCAGGCCGATGCCCAGGAAGAGGGTAGTCGCCAAGCCACCGCGCCACATGCCCAGCAGCATGCCGGCCAGCAGAATTCCCATGTTCTGCAAGACGATCGGCACACCAGCGGAGCCGACCGGGATGGCCACCGCGCCCAGGACCACGATGAGGGCGGCGAACGTAGCGATGTAAGCAATGCTGGTGGCAGTGGAAATCTGCGACTTTGGTCGATTCATGGAAGTCATCATAACCCCGAAACTTAAACACTGTTCAATTGCTCCCTGCTGGCGGGTTGGAAGTGTAATTGGGCTCGCGAGTTTGTAGAGTCGAGGATTATGCGCCGCGCGGAATTTGATCGACTCGTCCGAGGTGAGTTTGGAGATTCCTTCGGCTCGTGGATCGCAGACATGCACGTGCTGGAGAAGTACGGACAAAGCCCCACGCAGCTAATCGAACAGGGAGTCGACCTTCGGGATCTGTGGCTGGCCCTGTGCCAGGACTTCGATGTGCCACCAGCCCGCAGGTTGGGCGAAGATCTTTAATTCTTTTCGACGCCAACCTGCGCCTCATTTGCTTCGCAGATGGCACGCCGAAACTAAAATATATCGAACAAGCGTTCCTATAGTGTAGGCTGCTGTCTTGAACGCAAGCTAAAAATATCGGAGAACCTCAGCGCGATCCACGTGGTCTAACGTGAGCGTGAGCGAAACAGAAGTAGAAACTCGGACAAGGGAGCTGACAGATATGCCACCGAAGAAAAAGAATCCAGTGGGTCACAACGGAGACCGCTCCAAGGCTTTGGATCTGGCCATGGCGCAGATCGAAAAGGACTTTGGCAAGGGCGCCATCATGCGCCTGGGCGAGGATAAGCGTCCTCCCATTAGCGCCATTCCTTCTGGCAACATCGCCATCAACGTTGCCCTGGGTATCGGCGGTTTCCCCCGCGGCCGCGTGGTGGAGATCTACGGCCCAGAATCCTCCGGTAAGACCACCGTTGCGCTGCATGCCATCGCACAGGCGCAGCGGGCAGGCGGCATCGCCGCGTTTATCGACGCCGAGCACGCCCTGGATCCGGAGTACGCCCGCGCCCTGGGTGTGGATACCGATGCGCTCTTGGTTTCCCAGCCGGATACCGGTGAGCAGGCCCTAGAGATCACCGACATGCTGGTGCGCTCGGGTGCCATCGATGTGGTGGTTATCGACTCCGTGGCTGCCCTGACCCCCAAGGCGGAAATCGATGGTGACATGGGCGATTCCCACGTGGGTCTGCAGGCTCGCCTGATGAGCCAGGCGCTGCGCAAGATGACCGGTGCGCTGAGCCAGACCGGCACCACCGCGATCTTCATTAACCAGCTTCGCGAGAAGATCGGCGTGATGTTCGGTTCTCCAGAAACCACCACCGGTGGTAAGGCACTGAAGTTCTACGCGTCCGTGCGTTGCGATATTCGCCGCATCCAGGCGCTGAAGGACGGCACCGACGTGGTGGGTAACCGCACCCGTCTAAAGGTCGTGAAGAACAAGGTCTCCCCACCATTCAAGATCGCCGAGTTCGATATTCTCTACGGCGAAGGGATCTCCCGCGAAGGCTCGATCATCGACCTCGGCGTGGAAGCGGGCATCATCAAGAAGTCCGGTGCCTGGTTCACCTATGAGGGTGACCAGCTGGGCCAGGGCAAGGAGAAGGCACGCGAGTTCCTCAAGCAGGATCCGGATCTGGCGGAAACGCTGGAAGATCGCATCATGCAGGAGCTCAAGGTTGGCCCTTATGCGAGCCTGAAGAACGCCGAAGGCGGGGAGGGCACAGCACCAGCGGCTGCCGAAGATTCCCTGGATCCGGATGATCAGCCAATTGGCCTGTCTCCTAACTTCGACGATGACGATGAGGAATAGCCAAGAAGTCAAGATTGCTGGTCTCAGGGAAGCGCTGCAGAACTGGGAAGAGGGGGATACCGCGCCGATCATTGACGCGGAAGCAGAGAAAGCCTTGGCACCCGTGCGTGCCAAGGCGGTGGGGCTGCTTAATCATCGCGATCGCTCCGCGCACGAACTGCGCACCCGTTTGCTCGATGCAGAGTTTGCCGAAGAACTGGTCGAACAGGTTGTGGAGCGATGCATCGAGAACGGAATGGTTGACGATGCGCGCTTTGCCACTGAATGGGTGCGGCACAGGCACGAGAACCAGAAGAAGTCACCCGCTGTTTTGCGCAGAGAACTGCAGAACAAAGGTGTGCACGGGGCGTTGATCGAAGAAGCACTTCAGCAGATCTCCTGGGATAGCCAGCAGGAAACCATTGCGCAATTGGTCACGAAAAAGGCCGGAACTGTCAAAACAGTTCCGGCCGATAGAGCCGAGTACAACAAAGTGCTGAAGCGAGTGGTCGGGGTGGCCGCTCGCCGGGGATTCCCGGAAGGTGCATGCCTGGCTGCCGCGAGGCAGGCACTGGATGAGCGGATCAACCAGCTAGAGAACTAGCCCTGCTCGTGCTTGGCCAGGACCTCGCCGATCTCCGGGACCTTTGCCTCAACGATCTTGGCGATCTTGCCACGCAGAGGCTTGTACACCTTCTGCAGTGCCTGGTTATTAACCTTGCCGGCCTGGCGATCAGCTGACTCTAGAAGCAGGGAAGAAACCTGCTCGCTGCGCTGGATCAAGAACTCACCGAAACCACCGGAATGATCACCGGATTGGAACTCATCCCAAAATGGCTCCAATTCCTTTGCCAGCTCAGGCAGTAGCTGCCGAGCTGCCTTCTCGGAAATGTTGCTATCCACCTTGGTCGCGGTCTTGTACGCGCCCTGGATCAGCTTGCCGGTCAATCCGGACTGCTCGTCCACGGTGCGTTCCGCGAGGGCCGCCAAATCCTTGACGACCGCTGGGGACTTTGCGCCCGTCAGCTCATCTTTAAACTGAGACACTGTGAGTCGCGCTCCTATTCGTACTTGTTTCGCAGATCCTTATGCGATGGATCATGCCAGTCCACAGTAGCCTGATCCTTCGAAATCGCGCCCAGATCCTGATGCTCGGGGACCTTGGCCACGATGTTCTTCCGGGCTCGCCCAGCGCGCAACTGACGCTCCATGCGCTCGGCCAGACGGCCCAGCGAGTAGTTCAGGATGATCATGATGACAGCCACCACGATCATCGCGGTGAAGTAATTGCGGAACCAGGAGGCAGACTGCAGACCAGAGCGGACGATCTCCACGTAGCCGATCAGGTAACCCAGCGCGGAATCCTTCAGGGCAATAACCATCTGAGAAATCAGCGCGGGAAGCATGGTCGCCACGGCTTGGGGGAGGAGAATGCGGAACATTGTCTGCATCCGGGACAATCCCAGCGCCTTGGCGGCTTCTTCCTGGCCAGAAGGCAGGGAGAGGATGCCGGAACGCAGGATCTCCGCAATGACCGAGCCGTTGTACATGGTCAAACCGAAGACCACCGCGGCAAACGCGAGTTGCTTCGTGGGCACCAGGCCGTAGAGAGCAAAGACCTGGTAAGCGAAGATCATGAGCAGCAGCACAGGGATGGAGCGGAAGACCTCAACGATCACACCGCAGATACCACTCACCAGGCGGTTGGCGGACAAGCGGCCGATACCCAATGCTCCACCAATGATGAGCGCGAGGAGGATGGAGATCACCGCAGCCTTGATGGTGCCCCACAGACCCGGAAGGATGTAGGTGGTCCACATGTTGGCCTGGAGGAACGGAGTCCACTTGGCGGCTTCAAACTGGCCGTTGGCATGCAGGATCCGGCCAGCCCAGAAGGCAATTGCGGCCAGCACCAGCACGGTAACCACCGTGAGAATTCGATTGATGCGGATGCCCTTTGGTCCGGGGGCATCATATAAAACAGTTGCGCGGGTAGTCATTAGCGCTTCACCGCCAATCGCTTGCTGAGTGCACCGAAGATGAGTCCGGTCGGCAGGGTAATGATCATGAAGCCCAGGGCAATGATGCCGAAGATCACGAAGACCTGGTCGGCGTGATCCTCCACGGAGGACTTCATGAGGAGGCTGGCTTCAGCCACACCAATCACCGAGGCGATGGTGGTGTTCTTGGTCAGTGCGATCAAAGTATTGCCCAGGGGCACAATCGCTCCGCGGAGAGCCTGCGGGAAGATGATGTTCCGGAAGCTCTGCATGAAGGTCAACCCCAGGGAGCGGCCAGCTTCAGCCTGCCCGAAGGGCACCGTGTTGATACCGGAACGCAGGGACTCTGCCACGAAGGAAGAGGTGTAGATAATAAAGGCAAGGACTGCCAAGTTGAAGTTGTTCTGCGTGGTGAAGTTGGGGCCATCCGGAGCCAGCGTGATGTCTAGGTTCACGTACAGGCCAAGGGAGGCAAACAGCACGATCAACGTCAGGGGAGTGTTACGCGTGATGTTGATGTAGACGGTCGCGATGGTTCGCAGGATCGAGACGGGGGAGACGCGCATCGCGGTCAGGATGATTCCAAAAATCAAAGATCCCAGCGCAGCCCAGAAAGTGAGCTTGATGGTTGTCCAGAAGGCTGGAAGTAGCTGGGGAGCCATGTCCGCCCAAAGTTCGGCATTCATTAGTGTTGTTCCTCCTTCCTATTTCTTGGTGAAGGAGAGATCGCCGATCGAAGGCTTATCGCCTGGCTCGATGGCATCTCCCAGATTGTTCTCAATGATGCGCTGGTATTCACCGGAATCGTGCATCTCATTGAGGGCTTCGTTGATCTCTGCCACGGCCTTGTCCTGACCCTTGGCCAGGCCAATGCCGTAGTTCTCATTGGTCCAGAAGGAACCGTCCGGCTTCTTCAGCTCCACGACCTTCATCTTGCCGGGGTACTGCTCGGCAAATCCGGCGAGGATGGTGGCATCGGTGGTCAAGGCATCGACCTTGCCGCGGGCGAGCGCTTCCACGCATGCGGAGTAGGTATCGAATTCCTGCAGCTGCACTTCCGGCAGTGCGCTCTTCACCTTGGTAGCTGGGGTGGAACCGGTCACGGAACACAGCTTGGTGTCCGCGTTCATATCTTCCAACCCCTGGATCTTGTCATCGCTGCGCACCAGCAGCGCCTGGTGGGTCAGCAGGTAGGGGCCGCCGAAATCCACCGCGCGCAGGCGAGAGGCGCTGATGGAGTAGGTGGCGGCGATCATATCCACCTCACCGTTGTTGATCAGTGTTTCTCGCTGGGCAGAGGGAGTCTCGCGCCACGTCATCTCCGGTACTTCCCAGCCGTGCTTGTTGGCGATGTAGTTCACCACATAGCGGGAGACATCCGTGTCCACACCCTGGAAAGTCTTCTCCGGGGTTCGGACTCCCAAGCCGGGCTGGTCGAACTTGGTGCCGATGACGATGTGCCCGGATTCGATGGAACTCAATAGATTACGGGCTTCGTTACTCCCGCAAGCTGCCAGCGCAACGGTGCTGAGAATAGCCACGATCGTTGCGGTCAGGCGTCGATAAATGTTCTTCATGCTTGCTCTTTTCCGTGAAACCTCGTCCACTTAGTGATCGAGGATCTTGGCCAGGAAGTCCTTGGCGCGGTCGGATTCTGGATTGGCAAAGAAGGCTTCGGGAGTGGTGTCTTCCACGATGCTTCCCTCGGCCATGAAGAGCACGCGGTTGGCCACCTTGCGAGCAAAGCCCATCTCGTGGGTCACACACACCATGGTCATGCCGGAACGTGCCAGGTCAGCCATGACGTCCAGCACCTCGTTGATCATTTCCGGGTCGAGGGCGGAGGTGGGCTCGTCGAAGAGCATCACCTTGGGCTCCATGGCCAGGGCGCGGGCGATGGCCACACGCTGCTGCTGGCCACCGGAAAGTTGGGCAGGGTACTTGTCCGCCTGGGCCGCAATGCCTACGCGCTCGAGCAGTTCCATGGCGCGCTTCTTGGCGTCTGCCTTGCTCAATTTGCGCACCTTCATGGGCGCGAGCGTCACGTTATCCAGGATGGTCATGTGGCTGAAGAGATTGAAGGACTGGAACACCATACCCACGTCAGCGCGGAGCTTGGCCAGTTCTTTGCCCTCTTCGGGGAGCAGAGAGTTGTTGATGTGAATTTCGCCGGAATCGATGGTTTCCAAGCGATTGATAGTGCGGCACAGCGTGGATTTGCCGGAGCCGGACGGGCCGAGGAGCACCAGAACTTGGCCGGTGGGAACCTCGAGATTGATATCGCGGAGGGCGTGGTATTCGCCGTAGTACTTATTCACATTCCGCATGCTGATCATCGCGGAACTAGCTGGATTTGCTGTCATGTGTGAATGCTATCGTGACACGTCTCACATTTATGCAAAATGCACGTAAAGCCTTAGTTTCGCTTAATCATCGCGATGGGTAGAGTCAACATCCGTGGTACAGACGATTGACACTCCCGAAAACTCCTCCAACCGCACCTATGAAGTGCGCACCTTTGGCTGCCAGATGAACGTTCATGATTCCGAGCGACTCTCCGGCCTCTTGGAAGATTCCGGTTATGTGCCGGCGGGGGATGGGTCTACTCCGGATGTGCTGGTTTTCAACACCTGCGCGGTGCGCGAGAACGCGGATAATCGCCTGTATGGAACTTTGGGGATGATCAAGGGGGTCAAGGACTCGCATCCCGGCATGCAGATCGCGGTGGGCGGCTGCATGGCGCAAAAGGACAAGCAAGTGGTGGTGGAGAAGGCACCGTGGGTTGACGTGGTCTTTGGCACGCACAACCTGGGTAGCCTGCCCACGCTGTTGCAGCGTGCTGCGCACAACAATGAGGCGCAGGTGGAGATCGCGGATGCGCTCGAGCAATTCCCCTCAGTGCTGCCCGCCAAGCGCGAATCGGCCTATGCGGGATGGGTTTCCGTCTCCGTGGGTTGCAATAACACCTGCACGTTCTGCATCGTGCCTGCGCTGCGCGGCAAGGAGCAGGATCGCCGCCCGGGAGATGTGCTCGCCGAAGTAAAGGCGCTGGTGGAGCAGGGCGTGGCAGAAGTGACCTTGCTGGGCCAAAACGTGAACGCCTACGGCGTTAATTTTTCCGACGCCACCCTGGACCGCGACCGCGGTGCCTTTGCCAAGCTCCTCCGTGCCTGCGGGGAGATCGAGGGACTGCAGCGCTTGCGGTTCACCAGCCCGCACCCTGCTGAATTCACCGATGATGTGATTGAGGCGATGGCGGAGACGCCAGCCGTGTGCCCGCAGTTGCACATGCCACTGCAGTCGGGTTCGGACAAGGTGCTCAAAGACATGAAGCGTTCCTACCGCTCCACGAAATTCCTCGGGATTCTGGAGAAGGTGCGCGATCGCATCCCGCATGCGTCGATTACCACGGACATCATCGTGGGCTTCCCCGGTGAGACCGAAGAAGACTTCCAAGCTACGTTGGACGTGGTGGAAAAGTCCCGCTTCACCTCGGCGTATACGTTCCAGTACTCGCCACGGCCGGGCACCCCAGCTGCCGAGATGGACCAGCAGGTTCCCAAGGCAGTGGTGCAGGAGCGCTATGAGCGGCTCATTGCCCTGCAGGAGCGGATCAGCAAGGAAGATAACTTCGCGCTGATCGGGACCACCGTGGAGCTGCTGGTGCAGGATCAGGGTGGGCGGAAGAATGACCGTACGCACCGCATGACCGGACGCGCCCGCGATGGCCGTCTGGTGCACTTCATGCCTACCGCCGCGGCTGATTTCGCGGGAAGTGGCAGGCTGGAGGAGAGCATCCGCCCCGGCGACCTGCTCACCGTCACCATCACGGATGCGGCACCGTACTTCCTCATCGCGGACAGTGGCGTGCACGAGCACTGGAAGACCCGCGCGGGAGATAATTGGGAAGCAGGCCAAGTGCCCACCACCGCACCCGTGGGCGTGGGACTGGGTCTGCCCTCTATTCGCTCCGCCCAAAACCTCGAAGTAATTACCCCGGTTCCCAGCGCAACGAGTTGCGGATCAGAAGGATGTGGCTGCGATGCCTAAGAAGAACAAAGCTCAATCCCGTCCAGCATCTTCTACCGCCCCGCGAAAGACTCGCGAAGAGAAGATCGCCGAGCAGATCGAAAAATCCGGCGGGAGCATCGCTAAGGCGGAACGCTCCGCGGGCAAGGAAGTGGATTACGGCGTGGGCCTGATCCCCATGGCTCTGGGAATGTTTGCAGTGCTCATGAGCTTCTTCCTGCCGCATGCCGGTGAGGTTTTCGGGTACGACGTGCTCCTCAACACCCCGAAGGCGGAATCCTTCGACACCACCATGCCCGAGCGCATCTACACAATCCTGGCGCTCACCGGTGGTGTGCTGTTGCCCATCGGCACCATCCTGAGCCGCAGCTGGTTGGTGGCGTGGTTCAACTGGGCTTTTGCTGGCGTGGGCTGGTGGTACAGCATTTTCGCCATTTGGATGGGGCAGACCAGACCGGTCACGTCCGCCGGCCAGCCACCGAGCTTCGGCCTGGTCATTGGTGCGGTGGGCATGACCATCATGTTCCTCACCATGACCGTGGTGCTGTTCCGCCGCAACGCTCTGCAGAAGGCGCTGGCGAGCGCCCGCCGGGAAGAAGCGCACAGCAACGAGGAATCCCGCATGGCTCAGCAACGCTTGCGCACTGGTCTGCTGGATCGCACCAGCGAAGAGGAAATCGTTGATGATCGCCGCGCCCGGGCTCGTGCGCGACGAGAAAAGAACTAACTCAGTGAGAATCCCCCGGGTTCATGGCCCGGGGGATTTTTTGTGCGCTGATTCCAAGCGCTAGTTCTTGGTGTTAGTTCTCAGTGCTAGTTCTCAGTGGCAGAGGCAGCAGCGTCAGCCCATTCCTGCCACTGCGCAGCCTGAGCACGCAGCTGGGCGGCCTTCTTTTCGTTGCCCTTGGCCTCGGCAGCTTCGGCCTCCTTGGTGAACTGATCCACCTTGGCCTGGAACTGCGCCACGCGTGCTAGCGCTTCTGGGTCGGTGCGACGCCACTCTGCATCCGCGGCATCGGTCACTCGGCTTTCCAGAGCACCAATCTTCTGGTCGAACTCGCGGATCCGAGCGCGGGGGACAAACCCGATCTCATCCCACTTTTCATTCAGCTCACGCAGCTGCTGGCGTGCCTTGTCGATGCCTTGCTCGGGATTGATCTTGGAATCATATTCATCCAGGAGAGCCTGCTTGGCATCAGCATTGGCTTCGAATTCCGTATCTTTCTTGGCGGAGTCGGCCTTGCGTGCATCGAAGAACTTGTCCTGCGCGGCCTTGAACCGCTCCCAGAGGGAGTCATCGGCCTCGCGAGTAGCGCGTCCAGCAGCCTTCCACTCCTGCATCAGATCCTTGAATGCGCGGGCGGTCTCCCCCCATTCAACAGAGTTCATCAGAGCCTCCGCGCGCTCAACCAGCTCTTCCTTCTTCTGCTTCGCTACCCCGCGGTTGCGATCCAATTCGGAGAAGTGAGCGCCTCGGCGTCGAGAAAAAGCATCCCTACCAGCGGAGTAACGGTTCCACAGGGCATCATCAGTGGTCCGATCCACACCGCGGATCGTCTTCCACTCCTGGAGGATTTCGCGGAGACGCTCGCCCGCAGCCTTCCAGTCGGTGGAGTTTTCCCCGATGTCTTCGGCTTCCGCGGCCAGGGCTTCCTTGCGCGCGATGGATTGAGCGCGGCGATCCTGCTTGGCCTGATTGGACTTCTCCTCGGCTTGCGCTGAATCATCCAGCAATCGGGCCAAGCGCTGATCCAGGGCGGGAAGATCACCGATCACGGCGACGGTGGCGAGTGATTCGCGGAGGTTCTCTGCGCTCTGCCGTACCTGGGGAGCCTCGTCTGGGTTCTTGCGCACGCGGTTTTCCAGGAGGGAAACCTCGGTAGCTAGGTCCTCGTATCGAGTGGCGAAGTGGCGGAGGCCTTCTTCGGGAGTTCCGGCCTTGAATTGGCCAATCTGTCGCTCGCTGCCATCAAGACCCTTGACCCATGCGGTGCCGTCTTCCTCTACGCGTCCGAACTTCGAGGGATCGGACTGCTTCTGGCTCGGCACCGGGGAAGCAGCCTGGCCAGCGGCGTTTTTGGCGATCTGGCTGGGACGGGGCACAGCACCCGGGTGAACTCCCGGACGAACATCGGGCTTTGGTCCAGGCGAGGCACCTGGAGTGGGGCCGGGAGTCGGGCGAGGAGTGCCAGCTGAATTACCTGGCGTGGGCTGGGAAGCGGGGTCAAGAGGGGAGTTCATGGTCTCGGGTACTCCTAAGGAACCAAAAGAATGTGTCGCCGCGCGACGCGGCTGCGGAGTGAGACTAATCTCACCGGTGCTTATCTGAAACAATTATTACAGACTGAATGGTTCGGATGGACGGTATCCGCTCTCTCGTGGGGGTAGGGCGGGCGCGAAGAGGCGAGAGGAACCCGCCAATAGAGGCTGACTTAAAATGAACAACATGCCCGATCAAGACTCCACTAATTCTCCAGCCTCTCCGCGTTCTCTGGCCCGCCGCCCCGTGGCCATCGTGGGACCCACGGGATCTGGGAAATCCGCGGCTGCCATTGCGGTGGCGAAGGAATTGGACGGGGAGATCATCAATATCGATTCCATGCAGCTCTACAAGGGCATGGATATCGGCACGGCAAAGCTCGCAGAAGAGGAGCGCGAGGGGATAACCCACCACCTTCTGGATATCTGGGATGTGACAGAGCCTGCCAGCGTGGCCGCGTATGGGGAAGCTGCGGTGGCCACGGTGGAGGAGATAGCTGCGCGGGGAAAGACACCAGTGTTGGTGGGTGGATCCATGATGTACGTGCAATCTGTGGTGGACGAGTGGGATTTTCCGCCCACCGATCCTGAAGTGCGTGCCAGGTGGGAGGCCAAGCTGCAGGAGATCGGCGTGGAGGCGCTCCATGCCCACTTGCAAAGCGTGGATCCCCAAGCGGCCGGCATCATTGAGACCAAGGATCCGCGGCGCACGGTGCGTGCGCTCGAGGTGATTGAGCTGACGGGCAAGCCCTTTGCCGCATCCCAGCCACCCAAGGATCGCCCAGCGCGGTGGAATTGTCAGCTCATCGGCTTGCATGCCCCGGCGGAGTGGCTCGATCCGCGGCTGCAGCAGCGCGTGGACCTGATGTTGGCCCAGGGCTTGGTGGATGAGGTTCGCGCGCTTACCCAGGCTGGGTTGCAGCGGGATTCCACCGCGGGCAAGGCCATCGGCTATTCCCAGGTGTTGGCATACCTCGCCGGTGAGCTCACCGAGGAGGAAGCCAAAGAGGCCACGTACCTGGGCACTCGCCGATATGCCCGACGGCAGCGCAGCTGGTTTAGGCGTGATCCCCGCATCCATTGGGTGGACGCTTGGGCGGAAGACGCGGTGGAGCAGGTGGTGGAGCTGGCTCGGCGCGGAGCTGGGTCTGAATAGAGAGCTCGGTCTGATTAGAGAGCCGGGTCTGAATAACTGGCAGCAGAGGTAGGATGTTCGGCATGAATAACCCCGCATGGAAATTCCTCAAAGCTCACGGCACGGAGAATGACTTCGTGGTGCTGGTTGACCCAGAAGTGAGCATTGAACTCAGCGAATCCACCGTGCAGCAGTTGGCGGATCGCCGCGCTGGAATTGGCGGCGATGGAGTGATCCGGATCGCCACCGCGGGGAAGCTGCTGGAGCGCGGTGTGCTCAATGAACTGCCCGGTGATTGTGACGAGTCCGAATGGTTCATGGATTACCGCAACAGCGATGGATCGTTGGCCGAGATGTGCGGCAATGGCGTGCGTGTCTTCGCCCACGTGCTGGCTGAGCAGGGTCTGGTGCCTATGGAGGGCGAGACGCACTTCGGAATCGGCACGCGCAATGGGCGCAAAGCAGTCACGATTCATCACGCCGATGCCCAACACGCAATGGTCTCTGTGGAAATGGGCAGCGTCACCGAAATGGGAGACTCCAGCGTGGAAGTCGCGGGCATTCAGGCCACGGGCCTTGGCGTGAACGTGGGCAATCCGCACGCAGTGGTGATCCTGTCGAATCTCACCCAGGATTCCTTGCGCGAACTCCCCGTGGGCCAGCCCGTGACCTGGGACCCTAAGTTCTTCCCACACGGAGTCAACGTGGAAGTAATCACCCCGCTGCAGTCCGATGCCATCCACATGCGCGTCCACGAACGCGGCGTGGGTGAGACCCGTTCCTGTGGCACAGGCACAGTAGCTGCAGCCTTCGCTGCCCTCCGGAACGCGGACCGGAGCGAGGGAACCGTGGCAGTCAACGTGCCCGGAGGTCAGGTGGAAGTAACACTGGCGGAAGGCCGAGCAACGCTCAAAGGCCCCTCGCAGATCATCGCCACCGGCGAGTACCGCGGCTAAACCAGCGCAATCGGTTAACTAGTGGCCACCGCAGCCACAGTTGCCCGATCCGCACCCACCGCTGGTTGAGCAGGACGAGGCCTCCAGCGTGCTGCAGGTGAATTGCACGGAACCGGCGATAATTGGCGTCGAAGAAGCTCCTTCTTTCTCGACGCCCAACTCCGCCCGGCCAAAAGAATCCACCGGAAGATCCAGCATGTCTCCCGGGAAAATCACGGAGAAATCAAAGGGACTGCGGACGGTGGCCACCCAGAACTTCTGACCCGTCAGCTGGGACACGCGCTGCGTGAGCGACGTGGCCTCCACAGCGATCTCGGCCTTGGCGTGGGGGGTGGTGGAACCCTTGTTGATGTCTGCCAGGCCGGAAGAGGTGACGGTTCCGACCTGCCGACCGCCGGCCTCGGCAAACTCAGTGGGGGAGGAATACACGGAAATATCCGTGGCCAGCGCAGCGATGTTCATGGGCTGGTACTCCAGCGGATCCACCTCTGCGAGCATCGGGCCTTGCGCAACGGTGGCGGTCAGCGAGGCGATGGTGGGAGCCTGCTGGCCGGAAGCGTGCAGGAATGGGGAATCCTCCACCACGTCCAACACACCGATGACATCGTTAACCATGCTCAAGTGCGCCGATGCCTGCGGGCCACCAAGGTAGCTGGCGAAGGTGCCATAAGGGGGCGCGGTGAGGATGACCAGGCGAGCACCGGAGGGATCGTCGTACTGCAAAACCTGGCCATCGCGCACCTCGCCGGTGACGCTGAGCAAGCCTGAGGAATACGTGGCCTCGAGTGCGTCCTGCCACTGGGGGAAGTCAAGACCAATGCTGCGCAATTCCGGAATCATGAGTCTCACCTTAACGCGAACAGGCGAAAGTTTAATTTTCCGCAGGTGAGAGTGTTAGATTGGAGGTAATGACAGAACACTACGATGATCGCGACACTCAAGAGTTTGCGGATCACGACACTATTGACAATGTAAACGTGGCAGAAGACACTGCCGAAAACCAGGCGGGCAGCCCTGCCGAAAACCCTGCCGAGAATGCCGATCACTCGCCCACGGTAGGCGAACTGGATCTGGAAGCCCGCTCTAGCCTGCGGCGCTTGACCCGTGGCGTGAACACGTACACGGATGAGCAGTCCGATGGCTATGACGTGGAGTACCGCAAGCTGCGCCTGGAAAAGGTGGTGCTCGTGGGCGTGTGGACCGAAGGCACCGTGGCGCAGATTGAGGCGCGACTCGCGGAGCTGAAGGCACTGGCGGAAACCGCTGGTTCGGAGATCGTGGACACGCTTTATCAGAAGCGGGATAAGCCAGACTCCGGAACGTACATCGGCAGCGGCAAGGTCAAAGAGGTCAAGGCTATCGTCACCGAAACCGGTGCCGATACCGTGATCTGTGATGGTGAGCTCAGCCCCAGCCAGATGATCGCCCTGGAAAAGACGCTGGACGTCAAGGTGATTGATAGGACCATGCTGATCCTGGATATCTTCGCGCAGCACGCAAAGTCCAAGGAAGGTAAGGCGCAGGTTGCGCTGGCTCAGATGGAGTACCTCATCACGCGCGTGCGTGGCTGGGGTGGAGCTCTGTCCCGCCAGGCTGGTGGCCGAGCTGGATCCAATGGCGGCGTGGGCCTGCGTGGTCCAGGTGAGACCAAGATCGAAGCCGATAGGCGCCGTTTGCGCACCGACATGGCCAAGTTGCGCAAGGAAATTGCCGGGATGCAGACCTCCCGCGATATCAAGCGCGAGCGCCGCGATGCAGCCGCGATTCCGCAGGTGGCTATCGCTGGTTACACGAACGCCGGTAAGTCTTCGCTGATTAACTCCTTGACGGGTGCTGGAGTTTTGGTGGAAGACGCTCTCTTCGCCACCCTGGATCCCACAACCCGCCGGGCGAGCCTGCGTGATGGGCGCGCCGTGGTATTCACCGACACGGTGGGTTTTGTTCGCCACTTGCCTACACAGCTGGTGGAAGCCTTCCGCTCCACCCTGGAGGAAGTGCTCGCGGCCGACGTGGTGCTCCATGTGGTGGATGGTTCCGATCCATTCCCCATGGAGCAGATCGCTGCCGTGAACAAGGTGATTGGCGATATCGTCAAGGAGACCGGGCGGCCCGCGCCTCCGGAAATGTTGGTGGTGAACAAGATCGATGCCGCCGACCCTCTGGTGCTGGCGGAACTGCGCCACCGCTTGGATGACGTGGTGTTTGTCTCCGCGCATACTGGCGAGGGCATTGAAGAGCTAGAGACGCGCCTGGAGCTGTTCCTCAACAGCTTGGATACCCACGTCTACGTGCACATTCCCTTCACGAGGGGAGACATTGTGACCCGGGTTCACGAGCTCGGCACCGTGATCAGCGAGGATTACGATGATGCCGGCACCCGCATGGAAGTGCGCCTGCCCGCAGCTGTGGCTGGGGAGCTTCACGAGTTCGTGGTGTCCGAAACCGCCTAATCGGCGGCAAACACCACCGTTATCCCGCATTCTTTGAGTGCGCGGACATAGGGCTCGTCGCTGGCGAGATCGGTCACCACGGTGTCAATATCCTCCGTGGGGGCGAAGCTGACCAGGTAGTCCAGGCCGAACTTGGTGGCGTCGCATAAAGCAATCACCTGATCCGCATTGGTCACCATTGCCCGTTTGACCGCGCCCTCTTCGGCATCGGGTGTGGACAGGCCGTGCTCGAGGGTCAGGGCATTGGTGCCCACGAACGCCACGTCCGCGCGCAGCACGGCCAAGGTTTGGGTGGCCACGCTGCCCAGGACGGATTGAGACTGGGGGCGGATTTTCCCGCCGAGCAGTTGGATATCGAAGTTCGCTGAATTGGCCAGCGTTTTGGCGATGGGCAGGGAATTGGTGATGAGCTTGTACGGCTCGGTGAACTCCGGGGAATCAGCCATCGCGAGTGCTTCGGCCATGAGGGCGGTGGTGGTGCCGCCGTCGAGAAACAGCGTGCTGCCCGGCTGGGGGAGAAGTGAGATGGCCTTGTTGGCGATCTTCCGCTTGGCGGCCAGCGATGCCCGGGCACGGGATTCATACGGTGTGTGATCCGTGCGATACGTGCGAGCCGGAACTGCACCCCCGTGGACACGCAGGATGCTGCCCTGTTCATCGAGGGTGGAGAGATCCCGGCGGATGGTTTCTGCTGTCACGCCGAACTTCTCGGCGAGTTCCAAGACCGTAGTGCGTCCCTTCACTGCGGTCAAGGAGGTGATCTGACGGCGACGTTCATCCGAGCGCAACGGCATGTGTGCCCTCCTGATTCGTCGCTCAATCTACGCTCACCCCAGCCGGTTCACGCGCCACCCAGTTTTCCCGGGAGGCCATGTGAAGGCGGCACGTGCGAGCGGCAGAAGAATTGATACTGCTGTCTTCTGGAATCCTAGCGCGGGGCAGGGGTCCGGGGCACTAACGCCAGGGGTGGATGCTCTTCCCATCAGGCGGAGAGCACCCGGGCAACCTATATCTTGCGGAGGATTGCTACGACCTTGCCCAGGATCTCGGCTTCTTCCGCGGGGATTGGCTCGAAGAGATCATTGTGGGGCAGCAGCCAGAGGCCGTCATCATTCTTGTGCAGCTCCTTGACCGTGGCATCGCCATCGATCATTGCCGCCACGAATTCACCAAACTCGGCGACCTTCTGCGACTTCACCACGACCCAGTCGCCATTCAGGATTCCCGCATCCCGCATGGATTCGCCCACTACCTGCAGCAGGAAAAGCTCGCCCGTTCCCACCAGCTCGTGGGGCAGGGGGAAGACAGCTTCCACGTTTTGCTCCGCCAAGATCGGCGAGCCGGCGGCGATCTGACCCACAACCGGTACATATGAGGCTTCGGGCCGCTCATCGCTAGCCTGCGAAGGCACAGCCTTCTTGGGCATTGCCTCATAGTTGCGGATATCTACTGCGCGTGGCTTCTTATCTTCACGACGCAAAAAGCCCTTATCTTCCAACTGCCCCAAGTGATAGGACACGGATGAGGTGGACTGGAGACCCACTGCTTCTGCGATCTCTCGAATGCTTGGTGGGTAACCGCGCAGCACCTTGGAATCAGTGATGACTTCCAAGATCCGGCGCTGGCGTTCGGTGAGAGCGGTCTTGCCCTTGGCCTTCACGGTGGCGGCTCGGTCAGCCTCTGACTTGCGCGGGCGACCAGGCTTCCTCTTTGGCGCATCGGCAGCGGAAAGACTGTTGTCTGCGGAATTGATTGGGCTCAAGACTGCTCCTGGGTTCGAGATCGGGCGGGCACGCGGTTCGGGGGAAGGGATCTTCCCGGTCAACGCGGGGACGGGCGGAACGTACTTCACCACCATAGCGCATTGATTGAGAAACGCTTGGCACATTTGTTCGAAATATTTTCGAACATGGGTGGACAGTATCGAACGGGCGTGCTATTTTTTGAAACAGCATCAAATATCGAACGTTCGTACTAAGTATCCGGCTTTTAGGGTCACTGTTCGATTATGTTGTCTTGGCAGTGAGTTTAATGAGTTTCAGAGCAGTTGAACTGTTGGAAACAGTAATGAGTACTGAACAGCCCGTAACACAGTATGGCACGGGCACAGAGGAAAGAAGGATATGATGACTAGCGTTTACACCACCCGCCGTCCACTGGAGTTCAACTCCACTCCGCAGGCTGGAACCGCTGTTGCTCGCAAGACTCCACCCGCACCACGCACCACCTTGAGCTTGTCTGAATTTCTCAAGGACGCGCCAGATCACGCCCTGCGGACTCGTTCGGAATCGAACACTTTCGGTGAGGGCCGTGCCCTGGTTCCTACCCGGTCGAAGATTCGCCGCGCGGAAAGAATTGTTTCCGGTGATCCAACGGTGTTCGATAATACCCCTACCTCGTGGCTCGATCAGTGGTCACGCCGAGTGGAGAACTTCGCCACCTCTAAGGGAGGCGCACTGTTGGCAACCACCAGCATCGTTTTGAGCCTTGGCTTGAGCCCACTGTTCTTGGCAGATCCGGCTGAAGCACCGGCTCCGTCCGCCTCAGTGTCTTCTCCCGCGGCGGTTGCCGAGGCACCCGCCGGTCGTTAGTTTCTGAGGTGCTGGGTGAGCCAGCCGCGTGGTGTGTTGCGAGCCGCGCAGTAGGGAAGCGGTTTCTGGAATCCGCTTTCCAGTAATGAGACCCGCGGACTACGATGAACCTCGTGCTTTGCCCAAAATGTAGTTCGCAACAGTCCCGCGTGGTCGATTCCCGCACCATTGAAATGGGTGTGTCGATTCGCCGCCGCAGAGAATGCCTGGATTGCACAACACGCTTCACCACCGTGGAACGATCCATCCTGCTCGTCACCAAGAGAAGTGGCGTGACAGAAGAGTTCAGTCGCGAAAAAGTAGTAAAGGGTGTGCGCAGGGCTTGCCAAGGCCGAAACGTGTCAGACGATGCCCTCAAGCGCCTCGCTCATGAGGTCGAGCAGATCATCCGTGCCGAGCACGGCTCGCTGGTGCAGACCAACCAGATTGGACTCGCGATCCTCGATCCACTGCGAAACCTCGATGAAGTCGCATACCTGCGCTTCGCATCTGTGTACAAGTCATTCGATAGCGCGGAAGACTTTGAACAGGAAATCGAATCCCTCCGTGCCCACCGGGCACGCGGGTAGCCGATCCACTTAGCGGATCTTATCCAGCGCCTTCTTGATGCGCTGCACAGACACCGAGCGGGTAGTACCCAAATGCTGGGCGAAGAGACTCACTCGTAGTTCCTCAATCATCCATCGCACCTCCTTGATCTGTGGGGAAGCTGACCGGGCCTGAGGCAACCGCCCCAGCGTGCTCTGCAGATACTTCACGGCCTCCGAGACCTGCGCATCCAGCATCTCTTCCTTGCCGGGATCGCTCTCCATGAGTTCTAGCCGAGACTTCATGGCCGCCACATACCGCGGAACATGCCTTAATTGCTGCACGCCGTGGCGCGCCACCGCATGCGAGGCCAGATAGAAGTCCAATTGCGCGCGCATCTGCGCGATGGGCTCACCGCTCCATTCCTTGAGCTCTTCGGCCATATCTGCCACAGCCAACACAGCGGGGGCAACCTCCACAACCGCTCGGCGCACCGCTCCCGCACCGTCCTTCTGGGCCAGCGCTACTACTTCGGCGCAGCGTTGAGGATCGCGAATAATCGGCCCCTTCTCCTGCAAGATCGTCTTGCAGCTCACAGCCACCAGATCCTCCAAGAGAAGATCGAACCCGCCATAGGGGAAGTTCTCCAAAGCCACGCGCTGACGCAGCGGCAATCCCTTGAGCATCTGGTTCCGGGACACGCTGACCTTCTGAACCATCATGTGCAGAACTGCCTTGAACTGCTGCGCGGCAGCGGATTGTGCCGTCGGGAAAGCCTGCAACACCACCCCCTCGGCGGTCGCCACGATGGCCGGGTACGCAACCACCGGCTGCCCGTCCACGATGGTTTCCACGGTCTCTGGGATCGTGCCGATGCCCTGCGCATCCCACTCGCTTGCCCGGGCCAGCACACCACCGGTGGTGGCACCACCGCGGTTCGGGCGATCCTGCTTCTTCTTGCCTTGCTTGCCACGCGAAGACGTGGATTCCCCGGAAGATTGAGACTCAGAAGATTGAGACTCAGAAGATTGAGATCCAGAAGCGCGTGGCCCAGAACCGGAATGCAATGGTGCCTCCGCAGGGGAAGGTGCTTGACCCGCAGCCCCGAGGGAACGAGCCGCCGCCTGAGCAATCGCGGTGGTGACTTGCGAGGTCAGGCGGTTCTGCAATGCGTCTACATCGCGGTCCTGCTCCACCACATTTCCGCGCCGCCCGATAGCAGCCACGTTCATCTTCAGGTGGTCGGGGACGCGCGACCAATCAAAGTCATCCCCGGAAATCCCGCTGCCACCGAGCGAGCGCAGGGCGTCAGCCAGGGCATTCTCGATGGCACCATCAAACGGAGTCATCCGCTCTAGGGCGCGGGAGGCAAAGTCCGTGGCCGGCACAACCGTGTGGCGTAGCGGCTTTGGCAGAGTCTTGATCAGTGCGATGCATAGCTCGTGGCGCAGCCCGCTGACCAGCCATCGCGTGGCCTCGCCGTTGACTGTTGCCAACAGCGGTAGGGGAACGCGCATGGTGATGCCGTCTCGCGGATCACCCGGCTGGAACACGTATTCCAGTTCGAACTCCAAAGATCCCTGCTGCCACACATCGGGGAACTCATTGGCGGCAGTGGCTCCCTCTGCCGAGTCGATCAAGGCCTCGGGCGAGAACGTCAGCAGTTCCGCATCCTTGTGACGCGCCTTCTTCCACCAAGAGTCGAAGTGGCGCGCAGACGTGACATTGTCCGGAATCCGAGAATCGTAGAAGCGGAACAGGGTTTCGTCGTCCACGATGATGTCGCGACGCCGCGCCTTTTCCTCCAGCTGCCCAGCCTCTTCCAACATCTCCTGATTCCGATGGAAGAACGCGTGCTTGGTCGTCCAATCTCCCTCCACCAAGGCGTGCCGAATAAACAGCTCACGGGCCAGAGGCTTATCCGTGTTACCCAGCTGCACCGTGCGGTCCGCCACTAGCGGAAGCCCTAACATCAGCACCTTTTCATGCACCATTGCCGCGCCCCGAGAGCTGGACCAATGTGGTTCAGAGTGCACGGTCTTGGTCATGTGTGGGGCGATACTCTCCACCCACTGCGGGTCAATCGGCCCGATGGTGCGCGCGAAGATTTGCGAAGTCTCCACCAGCTCTGCGGCCATGATCCACTGCGGCGGCTTCTTGGAGAGCTGCGAGCTCGGGTGCACCACGAAGTGGGAATTGCGCGCCCCAGTGAACTGCTTGGAGTTGCCCTCTCGCATACCGATATTGGTGAGCAGACCCGTGAGCACCGATTTGTGCACCGCCTCTTCCTGGATGTTCTCCTCGGAAAACTCCAGGTCACGCACGTGCTGCAGATTCGGGATAGTCCACGAGAGATCCTGGATCACCGTCAGCAGCTGACGCACCAGATCCATCCACTCCCGCGAGCGCATGTAGTGGATGAACTCACTCTGGCACAGCTTGCGGAACTGATTGCCACTGAGCTCACGCCTTTGTTCCTGCAGGTAGTTCCACAGCTTCAGCACGCTGATGAAATCAGAATCCGCCGCAAACCTGGCGTGGAGCTGATCCGCCTTGCCCTGGTGCTCCAGCGGACGCTCGCGCACATCCTGAATGCTGAGCGAGGCCACAATCACCGCCACCTGCTCCAACACATTGTTGTGATGTGCTGCCTCCAGCATCCTGGCCAACCGCGGATCGGTGGGGATACGCGCCATGTCCCGGCCCGTGTTCGTGAGCTCCTGCGGTGCGGGGTCGTTCTTCTTTTCTTTCGACGCCACCCTCAACGCCCCAAGCTCATGCAATAGGGCGATGCCGTCACGGACGGACTTCTTGTCCGGAGCCTGGAGGAAGGGGAATTGATCGATATCGCCCAATCCCAGGGCAGTCATCGAGAGAATCACGCTGGCCAAGTGCGTGCGCAGAATTTCGGGATCGGTGAACTCTAGCCGAGCTTCAAAGTTCTCTTCGGAGTACAGGCGGATGGCGATGCCATCCGCGGTACGGCCACAACGTCCCGAGCGCTGGGTAGCACTGGCCTGGCTGATCTCCTCCACGGGCAACCGCTGCACCTTCGTGCGGTGGGAGTAGCGAGAAATACGCGCGTATCCGGTATCCACCACATAGTGAATGCCGGGGACGGTCAGCGAGGTTTCCGCAATGTTGGTGGCCAGCACGATGCGTCGGTTGCCACCGGGCGAGAAGACCCGGTGCTGCTCGGCATTGGAAAGCCGGCCAAACAGCGGCAGGATATCGATGTTCCCGCGCTTGCCGGGGAACGCCGCCTGCAGGGCATCGGCGGCATCGCGGATCTCTCGCTCGCCGGAGAAGAAACACAGGATATCGCCGGGACCGGTGCGGATGAGCTCCTGGCACGCCTGCACCAATCCATCCAGAGGATCCACCTCGGATTCGATAACCTCACCCGTTTTCTCGTTGAGGTGCTCACGAACCAGGGGTCGATACCGTACCTCCACGGGATAGGTACGGCCAGAGACCTCGATGATGGGGGCGGGCTTTCCATCAGCATCGGAGAAGTGTTCCGCGAATGCCTCGGGGTTGATCGTTGCCGAGGTGATGATGAGCTTGAGATCAGGGCGCTGTGGCAGCAGCTGCTTGAGGTAGCCCAACAGGAAGTCGATGTTCAGGCTGCGCTCGTGAGCCTCATCGATGATGAGCGTGTCATAATCGCGCAGCTTGCGATCGCGCTGAATCTCATTGAGCAGTACGCCGTCTGTCATTAGCTTGATGGCCGTGGCCGAGCTGATGTTGTCGTCAAAGCGGATCTTGTAACCCACCAGCGACTTGTTTTCTTCGCTGGATTCACTCAACTCGTAGGAAATTCGGTCGGCCACACTGCGGGCAGCGAGGCGCCGAGGTTGGGTGTGACCAATTACCTGACTGCGGCCGCGCCCCAGCTCCAAGCACATTTTCGGAATCTGGGTGGTCTTACCGGAACCCGTTTCGCCAGCGATGATGACCACTTGGTTCTCGCTGATGGCCCGCATGATTTCTTCCCGGCGTTCGCTGACCGGCAGCTGCTCGGGGAAGTGGATGGGGCCGATGTGCCGCTCAATGCGCGGACGGTTGCGCTGCCCTTGGTGTGACGAGCGTGAAGAACGGCGGCGACGCTTCTTCCGGCCATGACTAGTCTGCTGGCGGGGGTGGCCGTCATGTGCTTGATCGCTGCTGCTGGGGGTACTCACTGTGGCAATTCTAACAAGTGGGCAGCGCAGTTCTTCATTCTGCCTGGCGAGCTATTTGCACCGGTATATTATTTCCCCAGCAATATAGTTCACAAGAAGAAAGCAAGTGACCGACGTGGCCATGCCCGCTGCACGTACAACCGCACACTCATTCACGGAGGTGGCCGCTCCACCAAGTACCTCATTCAACTCTGCTTTCTCCAGAAGAACCTTCTTCGCGGGCCTGGCTGCCATTGGTGGCGGCGTGCTGTGGAGCTCCCTGGGAACCGGGCAAGCCGCAGCCGATCCTCAAGGATCTTTGCAGGTGGGCAGGGGCATGGCGGACATGACGGGCGAGCCGTGGGGCGCGGGAATGAACGGTTACGCCGTGCTGGAGCAGTCATCAATTGGCCTGCAGCGCAGGCAGTACGCCCGCGCCTTCATTTTCGTGGACCCGGAATCAGGACAGCGCGTGGTGCACTGCACGGCTGATCTCGGCTTGATGTTCCAATCCATTCATTTGGAAGTGCTGCGTCGTCTCCAAGGAAAATTCGGGGAACACTACGGCCAGCACAATGTGCTGCTGCACGCGCAACACACCCACATTGCACCGGGCGGGACGTCTGCACACCTAATGGTGGATCTCACTGCCGGCGGATTCCGGCCGGTCACGTTTGAAGCGAATGTGGCAGGAATCGTGGAGGCAATTTCCCGGGCACATGAGGATATCCAGCCTTCGGACATCACCTTGACTCGGGCTGAGGTGCACAATGCCAGCGCGAACCGCTCCAAGCAGGCGTTTGATAAGAACCCGCAAGCCGATAAGGATCACTTCCCGAACGGCATTGATCCCGCCGCCACCACGCTGCACATCCACCGCGGGGATACTTCGGTGGGCTTTATCAACTGGTTCGCCGTGCACCCCACGAGCAACGGCCATACCTATCGACATGTGGGAACGGACAACAAGGGTTATGCCGCCTGGGCCACGGAAGAAGCCATGGGCGTGGATCACCAACACCCGGAAAACGCACCATTTGTGGCCGCGTTCGCGAACTCCTCGCCGGGAGATATCACCCCGAACCTGGGATTGACCCCGGATAGCGGCCCGGGAGTCAATTCCCAGGATTCCGCGCGGATCATCGGCGAAAGGCTCATGGGCGGCATCGCGGATGCTACCGAAGTCAGTGGTGTGAGCGGGAGCGGGATCAGCGGCATCTACCGTTGGGCGGATATTTCTGCGCAAGAGGTGGCGGGGAAGTGGACGGTCGATGGCAAGCCCGGCAAGACCAGCCCGGCCATCCTCGGAGCGAGCTTCGCGGCCTCTTCTCAGGAAGACGGTGGCGGCGAGCCCCTGCTGGGATTCAATGAGGGCGAGCGCGGCGGCACGCCATGGGTCAAGCAGGTGGGCAACGTGGTGATCCCGAAGGAAATGCATGACATCCACGATCCCAAGGAGATGCTGCTGCCCGTGGGATTTATCCCCGGCATGCTCCAGCAGGTGTTCCCGTTCTACATCCACCGCATCGGCGGCCTGGTGCTCATTTCCCATGGTTTTGAGGCGACCATCGTTTCGGGGTTGCGCTTGCGGCGCGCGGTGGCAGAAGCGCTGGATGTCCCACTGGATTCCGTGGTCTCCCAGGGTTATGTGAATGGCTATGGACATTACGTGACCACCCCGGAGGAGTATTCCACGCAGAACTACGAGGGTGGTGCTACCGCGTTTGGGCGGAACCAACTTCCGGCCATGCAGCAGATCTTCTCTGAGCTGGCAGTGGCGATGAAACAGGGCAAGCCGGTGAACGCGGGTGGCCCTGCGGGCGACCTCACTGGTTTGATCCCAGCCGCTCCGGGCTCCAACCCGTTGGTGGATATCGCGCCTTTCGGAAAGCGATTTGGCGACGTGCTCCAGGCCCCAGGGCGCGTGACTCGCGGCGAGAACGCCACGTTGAAGCTGGTGGGAGCCAATCCCAACAACAACCTGCGGCACGGGGAGGGTTACTTGAGTATTACCGACGCCAACGGTGAGGTCATCGGCAATGATTCCAGTGAATCTACATTGATCACGTTCCAGAACTCCTGGGGCACCACCACCGTGATCGTGTCGTGGAGCACCCGGGATGTACAGCCAGGGGAGTACACCATCGAATTCCGGGGAGATTCCAAAGCCCTGGGCGGGGAACTCACTCCGTTCAGCACGCGCGCGACCGTCACGGTGGTGTAGTCGCGCTGGGCGCGTGGCGCACCCTGGGCGCATGGCGCACCCTGAACGCATGGCGCACCGTGAACGCTCGGTGCGCTCCTCTTGCAAGCTGCACTCTTATGTAGGCTTGCAACGTGGTTCACAAGGAATATCGACCGACAATGGCTCAGCTCAGGACTTTCGCAACGATTGCGGAGTTCGGTCATTTCGGCACAGCTGCCACGCACCTGGGAATCTCCCAGCCCTCACTTTCCCAAGCTCTCGCTGCACTTGAAGCGGGCCTGGGGGTGCAGTTGATCGAACGCTCCACGCGCAAGGTCATCGTCACTCCAATTGGCTGGGCGCTATTGCCCTTTGCTCAAGCCACGCTGGAAAGTTTGGATGCATTCGTCAACCATGCACGCGGAGTGAAAGGCGGCCTGGTGGGCTCCCTGACGATGGGTCTCATCCCCACCATCGCTCCGTACATCCTGGCGGATTTCCTCAAGATTGCCCCGGAGCGCGCCTCCGAACTGTTCCCCCACATCGTGGAGGATAAGACCCCGGATCTAGTGGAGGGGTTGAAGAGCGGAAACCTGGAAGTTGCGGTGGTTGGTGGCCTCTTGGACAGGGAAAACTTCTACAGTATTCCGCTGTTCACCGAAGAGTTTGTCCTGGTCGTGCCCGAGCATTCCCCTCTGGCTGGCAGGGACGACCTGGTGTTGGCGGATCTGCACGAGCTGAACATCATGCTCTTGGATGATGGGCACTGCCTGACCGAGAAAGTGGTGGAACTGTGCCGGATCGCGGATATCAAGAAAGATCAGCGGCAATCCATCACCCGAGCTGCCAGTCTCACCACGGTGATGCAGCTGGTGTCCGCGGGAATGGGTTCCACCTTGGTTCCCATGAGCGCGGTAGCAGTGGAATGCACGCGCCCGGGTCTGGCCTTTGGCACCTTTGCCAATGGCTTGGAGAAGGCCAGCAGGTCGCTGGTGCTGGCTTATCGTTCCAGCACCACGCGCAGCGGAGATTACGTGGAGCTGGGGGATATCCTCTCGGGGGCTATCGAAGCTGCGGATAACCGCAGCCGGGAGTTCCTTGCGCAGCACCGCGCTGGCTAGTTTTAGCCTTCCACCACGCGGAGCGCGCGCAACCGCACCTCGCCGTATTCATTGGATTGCGCCAAATCAACCTCACCGGTGAACGCCCATCCGTGATCCTTCTCCGGATCATCCAAGGTTTGGCGCACAAGCCAAATTCCCTGCTCCGGGCCGTCGAATCCCATGTTTTCCTGAATGTGGATCATGTCACCGGATCGAGCATCCATGTCCACACCCAGGTCGGCGTATTCGTCGAAATAATCGTCCATTGCCTGCGGCCAGTTTGGTGGGTCGTCCAAGTACTCATCCAGGGTCGCCAATTGGGTTTCGCGCTCGAATGCGAACAGTTCCACGTGCCGGAAGAAGAGGTTGCGCACCATGGTGCGCAGTGCACGGGGATTGGAGGTGAGCAGGGAAGCATCCTCGATGCCGAAGGCCAGCTCCTGAACCTGTTCCTCGGTGAGGGGAGTCTCGTCATCGCCCATGGTCGCCCACTCATCAAGCAGAGAGGAGTCCACTTGGCGGATGACTTCTCCCAGCCATTCCAGGATTTCCTCCAACTGCTCCGTGCGGTGCCCCGCGGGAACTGAATGACTCAAGGTCTTCCATGCATCCGTGAGATAACGCAGGAAAACGCCTTCGGAGCGTGCCAACCCATATGTGGCGATGAAATCCGAGAACGTCATCGCCTTTTCGATCATCTCACGGACGATAGATTTAGGGCTGATATCGAAATCCTTCGCCCACGGGTTTCCCTCACAGAACAGCTCGAACGCATCATCCAGCTGATCCGCCAATGGCTTGGGCCAGGTGACATCCTCGATGATTGCCATGCGCTCGGTGTAGTCCACGCCCTCTGCCTTGAGAGCGGCGATTTCTTCGGAGCGTGCCGCTTTTTGCTGAGCAATGAGGATCTGCCGCGGGTCATCCAGCACCGCTTCAAAAGTGCTGATGATATCCAGCGTGTAGGTGTCAGATTCCGGATCCAGCAGGTCAAGTGCTGCGAAGGCGAAAGGGGAGAGCGGCTGGTTCAACGCGAAATCGCGTGGCATATCTTCGGTGAGCCGGGCATTCTTTCCGCTCTTAGTGCGGGGATCATCGTATTCCTCCACCACGCCCGCCCTGAGCAATCCGCGGTAGAGCTCAATGACATTGCGGATTGAGGCGTTTTGCTTGCTGCGCGAGTCATGGTTGCCGCGGATCAGGTGCTTCAACGCCCCATAGGTCCACTCTTCGCGGGCAATGACATTGAGCAGCAGAGAGTTGCTCACCTGGAATTGGCTGACCAGCTCTTCTGGCTCAGCGGTGGTGAGCCGTGCAAATGTCTTCTCAGACCAGGTGGCGCGGCCTTCCGGGGCGGCCTTCTTGCGCATCTTCTTGAGCTTGGCGGGATCAGAACCCGCGCGTTCCCGGAGGCGGAAGTTCTCAATTTCGTGCTCCGGCGCCTCCACCACCACGGTGCCCTCGGTGTCATATCCCGCGCGTCCCGCGCGACCCGCGATCTGGTGGAACTCTCGAGACTTCAAAATGCGGTGGCGGATGCCGTCATACTTGGCCAGCTCGGTGAACACCACGGTGCGGATGGGAACGTTGATGCCCACGCCCAATGTGTCCGTGCCACAGATGATGCGCAGCAATCCTTGCTGGGAGAGCTGCTCCACCAGGCGGCGATACTTCGGGAGCATGCCCGCGTGGTGAATTCCGATGCCCTGCCGCAACAGGCGGGAGAGCACCTTGCCGAAGGCAGAGCTGAAACGAAAAGTACCGATGGCTTCTGCAATGAGTTTCTTGCGTTCGGCATCCACCACAGAAAGGCTTGTGAGAGCTTGGGCGCGCTCCGCGGCTTCACGCTGAGTGAAGTGAACCACGTAGATGGGGGATTTCCCCTCCGCCAAGAGATTCTCGATGGTCTCGTGGACTGGGGTGTAAACGTAATGAAAATCCAGCGGAACTGGCCGGATGCTGCCGGTGACATAGGTGGTGGTGCGACCAGTGCGTTGCGAGAGATCCTCTTGCAGGGCCTCGGTATCACCCAGCGTCGCGCTCATCAAGAGGAACTGCGCTTTGGGCAGTTCCAGCAGTGGAACTTGCCATGCCCAGCCACGATCCGGCTCGGAGTAGTAGTGGAATTCATCCATAACCACTTGTTCGATCTGGGCATCGGCACCCTCGCGCAGGGCAATGTTGGCTACGATTTCGGCCGTGGCACAGATAATTGGGGCGCGTCCATTGACGGTCGCATCGCCGGTCATCATGCCGACGTTTTCCGGGCCGAAGGTTTGGCAGAGATCGAAGAACTTCTCACTCACCAGCGCTTTGATGGGTGCGGTATAAAAACTGCGTTGCTTGCGCGCCAAAGCCACGAAGTGTGCGGCGATGGCCACCATGGACTTTCCCGAACCAGTGGGAGTGGCCAAGATGACGTTATCTTCAGCAACCAGCGCGGTCGCTGCCTCCTCTTGAGCAGGGTAGAGGGTGATGCCACGATCCCTCGCCCAGCCAAGGAAAGATTCGAGAATGGCATCATCTACCAAGCTCTCGGGGACCTCATCGAGGTCCGGGAGCAATCGAGCGAGATCCGCAGCAACACCCACGGGCTATTCCTCGCCACCCTCAGTGGTCTCACCGGAACCATCGGACATCTCGGCCAAGAAAGCCTCGAACTCGGCACCCAGCTCTTCTCCAGTGGGAATATCCTGCCCCGGCTCCAAGAGATTGCTCTCCTTGCGCTGTCGTTGCCGCTCAGACTCGAGGTCATACTGCTGCTCAAGGGCATTGACCACCGTGGCGATCTCCGGGTTATCATCCACCTGATCTGCGAGTTGACGCTGCATCCGCTCCACGTCGGCGTCGAGCGCCCCAACGGGGATGGAACGATCCGTGAGCTTGCCGGCCGCCTCCAGGAGGGCACGGGTGGCCTCCGGATAATCCGAAGCGGCGATGTAGTGCGGCACGTGGGCGGTCAAACCCACGGTTTCCAGACCGGCCTCCTTCAGCTTCAACTCAATGTCCAACGCGGCGGAACCAGGAATGATCATCCGGGCACCCCAAGAATGAAAATCCTTGATGAAGCTCGGATCGGAGGCATGTGCGCTCACGACCAACGGGCGAGTGTGTGGGACGGTCATGGGGGCGGAGTACAGGGTGACCACGCGCTCCACCGAGCAACGCTGCGCCAGTTCCGTCACGGCCTTGCCGAAGGATTCCCACTTCAAATCCGGCTCTGGGCCGGTGAGGATGAGGAAAGGGGAATCGTTGGTATCTTTCACCAAGTGCAGCACCAAGTTCAGCTTTTCCCGGCCAGCCACGCGTGAATGATCCAAAGTGACGCTGGGACGGCGAGCTCGGTAATCGATCAGTTCATCCACGTTAAAGGTGGCAACAGGAGTGCTATCCAGTGCCTGGAGCAGGTGGGAGGATACCTGGGAGATAGCCTGGCCGGCATCTGCATAACCCTCCAAAGCCACAATCATGGGCAGGGAAGAAAACTCAGCGGATGCAGCGATTGGCCCGGGGTAGGCCAACTCATACATGGAGTTCTTCCGCCGATTGTTATCGGAGTGGTTGTAGCGGTCAAATGCCGGGCGATCATTGGCGTTCATAGTGGCGCTCCCTTCTCGCACTAAATATTGGTCTAGTCTACCAGCCGAACTCGGCACTTATTCACAGGTCACGGGTTGTCCACACGGTCCTGAGGAAACCCTCGGCTGCGGCTCTCGCTTCCGGATGTAGCCCGCCATACGGGCCCCACAATGAGTGCATGACTCACAGCGAAGACTCTCCATCCAACGCCTTCGAACCAGAACGTATTCCGCACAACCCGATTCTGATCGGTTCTGATCCGGGCGCCATTCTCGCGGCGATGCCGTCCATGATGGGCTTTGTGCCGGATCGCTCCCTGGTGATCATCGGCATTCTCCCGGATCCATCGCACCCCCATCGATTCCGGGTGGGCCCGGTGGTGCGCGCAGAAATGGATCCGGAATCCATCACCGATGCCGTGCGCGCAATGGCCCGGGCACTCACGGATATCGAAGATGTGAAGGCCTTGCTCTATGCGATCCACCCGCGGAAAGCGCAGGCTGAACAGTGCGTGGATATGGCGGAAGAAACACTGCTGGATCATGAGATCGATTCGCTCGGTTCGTGGTGGGCACCAGAACTTGTCAGCGGAGGCGACTGGGAGGATCTGGAAACGGGAGGTGGAGGCAGCATTGGGCTGCTCACCGACAACCCGATGTATTCCCATTCCGCCATCCACGGCGCCAAGATCTTCGGGAGCCGGAAGGAATTGGATACGTGGCTTACCCCGCTCAAGAGTGTGCAGCCGCTGTATCCGCGGACGTTCGTGGACTCTGCTGAATCCGCTGGTGAAACCACCGAACTGCTCAAAGATGCCTGCACGGTGATGGACTTTGTGCTCTCCATCCACAGCGGGGATGCGCTGCTGGAGCAGGAGTGCGGGCGCAGGAAATTCGTGCTGGCCGCGGCAAGCCTGGCGCGGGATGAAAGGCTGCACCCGCTGTTGGTGGCGTTGAGCTTGGGGGACAGGGCTCCCATCATGCGCGAACTTCTGGCTGAAGCGGCACGGCGTACTCGCACTCAGGTGCGACGGCGGCTGCTCGCGCTGCTGTCCACCGTGTTGGCGGGAAACGGGGAGGGAATGCCCGCCTTCCACACTCTGCAAAGATGCGGGTCAGAACTCGGCAAACCGAGAGAGCTGGGGAACATCGATGGATTGACCGCGCTGATGCGCAGCCACCTCTGGCAGGGGCACATGGAAGGCACGAGCAAAGCCCAGGCTCATCGAGTCGCAGAGCATGGGGTCTTCTGGGCCGTTAATTGGGCGCTCCCGGAGGATTCGCCTCGAGATGCGCAGATGGAGCAAACCTTCCGCGAACGCTACCGGGAATTCATCGACAAGCTGGAGCGTGCCGTGGATTGGGACGCTATGGCCGAGGCCGTGCCGAGTGGGCCTTGTCTCCCAGAGCACTCGTGAACGCCCATGCATCAGAGACGATCGTGTGCAGGTCAGAGCGCGTGGGCTCCCATCCCAATTCCGCGATAGCCTTGTGGCTCGAGGCGATGAGCGTGGCGGGGTCACCCGCGCGACGCGGAGCCTCAACCGCAGGAATGGGGTGGCCCGTGACTTCCCGGCACGCTTCCACTACCTGCTTGACGCTGTATCCATCGCCGCTGCCCAGGTTGAAAATGCGGTGCTCACCCGCAGCATTCGAGGTAGCAGCCAAGATGTGGGCATCAGCCAGGTCACGGATATGGATGTAATCGCGTACTGCGGTGCCATCGACCGTGGGCCAGTCCGTGCCAAACATTGCGATCTGCTCGCGGTGGCCGAGGGCTACCTGAAGCACCAGCGGGATGAGGTGCGTTTCCACCTCGCGGTTTTCTCCCACCGAGCCATACGCGCCAGCCACGTTGAAGTAGCGCAGGCTAGTGGCTCCCAGGCCGTAAGCATTCGCGTAGCTGGTGATGATGTGGTCGATGGTGAGCTTGGAGGCACCATAAGGATTGGTGGGTTGGGTGGGCATGGCCTCCGTGATGGGCACCTGCTCGGGTTCGCCGTAGCAGGCGGCCGTGGAGGAAAAGACCAGGTTATTAACGTTATTTCGACGCATGGCATCGAGCAATTCCAGGGATGTCACCACATTGTGGTGCCAGTATGCAGCAGGTTGCTCCACGGATTCCCCAACCAAGGAGCGGGCTGCGAAGTGGAAGACCGCAGAAATATCGGAACCGGACAGGACAGACTCGGCGAGCTCACGGATATCCCCCTCAACGAACTCGGCCTGCTCGGGGATGGCATCCCGGTTGCCGGTGGAAAGGTCATCCACCACTGTGACCCGGTATCCCTGCTCGAGCAGCACAGTAGCGCACACGCTGCCTACGTAGCCTGCGGCTCCGGTAACAAGGACGTGACTCCCGGGTTGCAGTGCGGCTCCAGCGAGGGAGGCGGATTCGGTTGCTGCAGAGTCAGGCGCGGTGGAGGTCATTCTTGTCCTTCCAAATTAAGAAAAAAGGGGAATGCCCGATCGTGGAGAATCACACGATCGGGCACTGGGGAAATCAAAGAGCAATTATCTACTTGACGATGCGCAAGCAGATCGCGTGGCAGAGTTCGTCAGGAATGATCATCTCACCCTGGTCGCTCTTCAAGTACAGGCCATCATCTGCGTAGCGAACGGTCACCTGGGTGCCGGGGGCGATAGACAAAGCGCTGAGTTTAGCCATGATCTTGTGCTCAACCTGCACAATCTCATTGAAGTTGAGGACGATCGCCTGGATAGGCTCTGCGGTTTCTACCTCGGAAGCGCGGATGAAATCTCCATCCACTTCTGGCTCCACCTTCTGCAGGAGGTTTTCCTTCTGTGGATCTTCGTCCAGCAGGGAAGCCAATCCCGGGATCCGGTTGCCGAAGGGCGAGGTGGAAAAACTATCCAGCACGTTGACCAGGCGACGCTCAACCTCATCACTCATCACGTGTTCCCAGCGGCACGCTTCATCGTGCACCTTTTCCCAAGGCAATCCGATGACATCAGTGAGCAGACGCTCAGCGAGGCGGTGCTTGCGCATCACGGCGGTGGCATGCTCGCGGCCTTCTGGGCTGAGCTTGAGGGAGCGGTCGCGAGCGATCGTCAACAGTCCATCCCGCTCCATGCGAGCTACGGTCTGGCTCACGGTAGGGCCGGATTGCTCCAGTCGCTCCGCAATACGCGCACGTAGAGGAGGAATTCCTTCTTCCTCTAGTTCGTAGATGGTCCGGAGATACATCTCGGTTGTATCGACCAAGTCCCTCAAGGTGTAGACCTTTCTTAAAAAATTACGCAGTCATCAAGAAATTACTGCAACGCTACACAGCATACTCACGGAGCTTCTCCGCACGGTCTCCTTCGCGGAGTTTCGCCATTACTTCGCGTTCGATCTGGCGTACCCGCTCGCGGGAAAGGCCAAAGCGCCGGCCAATCTGATCCAGCGTGCGTGGCATGCCGTCTTCGAGCCCATAACGCAGGGTGATGACATCCTGTTCCCGCTCTTCCAAGGTCCCCAGGACAGCGCGAACATCGGAGTGGCGCAGGGAGGCGACCACAGCGGCTTCGGCATCGGTGGCGTCGGAATCCTCAATGAAGTCGCCCAAAGGTGCTTCCTCATCAGAACCCACTGGCATGTCCAAGCTCACCGGATCGCGGGATTGCTTGAGCAGCATTTCAATCTTGGACTCTTCGATGCCAGATTCCTCAGACAGCTCTTCATTGGTGGCCTCGCGGCCGAGCTGCTGGTACATCTCCCGCTTGATGCGGGAGAGCTTGTTGACCTGCTCAACCAGGTGCACTGGGAGGCGAATGGTGCGGGATTGATCAGCCATTCCGCGGGTGATGGCCTGGCGGATCCACCACGTTGCATACGTGGAGAACTTGAAGCCCTTGGAGTAATCGAACTTCTCCATCGCGCGGATGAGTCCCAGGTTGCCCTCTTGGATCAGGTCCAGCAGGGGCATTCCGCGGCCGGTGTAGCGCTTGGCCAGGGAGACCACGAGGCGCAGGTTTGCTTCCAGCAAGTGGGTGCGCGCTGCCTTGCCTTCGCGAGCCAGGATCTTCAGATCGCGCTTGCGGGCACGGGTGAGGGTCTCTCCACTGTTTAAGAGGTGAGTGGCGTACAGGCCAACTTCGATCCGCTTGGACAGTTCCACTTCATCTTCAGCAGTAAGAAGCGCTGTCTTGCCGATGCCGTTGAGGTAAACCCTCACGAGGTCGGCAGAAGGATTTTCGTTATTACCGCGGCGGCGACCCTTGTCTTCGGGCTTCTCCGGAGACTTTTCATCTTCGCTGGTGAATTGATCAGCCCCCTTGAGCGTGTCGACGTTGTCATCGTCAAACATGGAATCACTCATGTACGCGAAAACCTCCTGAGGTTCGGGGCGGATACAGCCACTTTGCTTGCGGAGCAGTGGATCTTTTTTGATCTACTTCTCAAACGCATAGCGCCGAGCAATAGTTCCATCAAACTTGTTTTGGCAGTACATAGCATCTTACATGAGCGGTCGATTTACGCTGGGGGATGCGAAAAACCTGGTCACCGGAATTTCGGAAAAAATCACCGTGACCTCCAGAAACACCGCAGCACAGACGAGGAATCGTGACTCGTCACGCATGTTTGCATCGCTCTGCAGAAATCTGAAAATCGGTTCCCAGCTACCCCCCATTGGGGAGATCGCCATCCGCTTCCCAGAGCTCCGCGGGGATGACCATCCCGTGCCGGATCAAATCAACGATCAGCGGAACCAAAACCTGCCCAAAATCTTCCGGATCCAGGTCGTTCACCGCACAGAAGAGTTCCACCACATCCTCCAGGGGAAGCGCGCGCGGATGCAACCCAGCCAGAATCGCCAGCAGGGGTTCATCCACCTCGTGTGACCACGCCGGCCCATCAGTGCGAGTGATCCGCTGCACCACTGGTTGGAAACCTAGGGAAGTGGTGGCGTCGGAAGAAGGAAGACTCACCCGCTCCACCGCACACGTTGGCCGCAACGCGTACTGCCCGGAAAGGATGTCCTGCGCATCTCGGCCGGCTAGCCACTCGCAGCGGGCGAAGTACTCCGCCACTTCTGCGCCCAAGAATGCTCCGGGTGCCACGGGGTGATCAAGGTTCTCGGCGAGGATTTCCGTGGGGGTTTCATCGTCGATCCTCTGCAGGTGGACAAAGCCCAATCCCACCCGGGAAATGGAGTGCTCGGCGAAGAAATCCAGCCATTCCTGGGTGCGCGCCCGGCCTACTGCGTGCCGCGGATCGATGGATTCGTCCTCCAACCACGTGCTCACATACGTGGCGGGATCGACCAGCTCGCGTTGCACCACCCAGGCCCGCACGCCCGTGGCGGGCAGCCAGTCCGCGACATGCTGGCCCGCAGTTTCCTGATCTTCCAGCGCCCAGGCGGCCAGAATGTGCGCGGTGCCTCCGGGAGCCAGGTACTCGGCGGCCTCGGAGACAACCTTGCGCGTCGCGCCATCCAGCGGCAGTCCAGAATCGCGGTACACGTGCCCGATCTCCGCAGGGCCCACCACGAAGGGCGGATTGGCCACCAGGTAATCGAATTCCTGCTCCGCGGCGGGCTCGAACCAATCGCCGTGCTTCCACGTGACGTTTTTATTTTTCGACGCCACCTCTCCATTAACCTGCGCAAAAGCCAAGGCCCGCAAGGAAATATCAGTGCCGAGCACGCGCACATCCTCCGCCGAGGCGCCGAGCACCACGCTCAAGACCCCGGAGCCGCATCCCAGATCCAATACTCGGGATCCGGGGCGAATGGGCGGGATATTGTTCAGCAGGGAAAGGGGAGCATTTCCCACCCCGGGGACGTGTTCGGCATCCGGGATGTAGTCGCTCATGGAGGCATCGGGATCAGAAGCGATGAGCACATCCTGCACACCGTGTGCGGGCACGGATATCGGGCGGATATCCACGTGGGAAACCAAGTGTTCGTCCTCGGAGCTGAGGATCTGCGCTTCCATGAGTTCGGACGTGAGCTCTGCTCCGAGCAGCTCTTCCACGGACGCACGCTGTCCCGGCTGTCGGAGGTAGAACATGGTGATCAGAAGCGTGGATGACTCGGGAGCTGAACTGTGATGTGCGTGCCAGAGCGCAGCTTGGGGAGATCCGCTGGCGGCGGCCCGGACTCCCTCTTCACCCAGGACCGTGTGCACCAGTTCTACTGTGTAATTCTCCGTGCGCAAGAACCCCATTAACCGTGTGAGGGCCTTGCCGGGGCGGGCGGTGGAGGTGTGGGCAGCAGTCACGTGGTTTCCCTCTTTATTGTTGAGCGGCAGGCAGAGTTTTAAATAGGCGGGCGTTCGAAATAGGCAGAGCGCCAGCAGCTACTCGATATCGATGATGTCCGGCGAGGCCTTGCGGGCAACGGCCTGCGGCTGATCCGTGGGAGCATTCTCGCCCTGGCTCAATTGCCGCTGGCGTTCGGCTTCCAGAGCTTGGGCCTTGCGCGCCTCGCGCACCAATTGAGGCTTGTACACCCTTTGGCTACGTGGATCGGAGTTACCCGTTTCATTGGCCAGCAGCACGGCGATCCAGGGCAGCGGCAGGCTGATCATCGCCACGGATGCCGAGATCCACAGGTTGTTTGTCCACCACATCAGCAAACCCGCCATCGCCATGAGCGGCAGGCGCGAGAGCTGAAGCGTGATGTAGAGCTTGCGCCTATCTTTCCAATCCTGGAGTGGAGATTTCTGCGCGCTGGTGATCAATGTGACAGCACGGGAACGTGCGCGGGCACCGGAGTGGGAGCCCCGCCCCGCTTTGTCGTGTCCCTTACCTGCAGCCATGAGTTCTACGGTAGTACGCGAGTGGAAAATGCGGAACGCGCGGGGCAAGATGGATCATTGTGAGTAACACGAGCACTACGACAATCGAGCGGCCCAAAGAGGTCACTCAAGACCAAACGCAGGACGGAACCCCAAAGTTCTTTCACTATGTGAAGAAGAACCAGATCGTCGAATCTGCCATCGAGGGCAAAATGGTGGTCGCGCTGTGTGGCGAGACATTCCCCGTCACCAAGCAGGCAAGGCCCGGTTCCCCAGTGTGCCCTGACTGCGAGCAGATCTACCAAGGCCTCCGCAAGAAGTGAGGGGGCTTCGCGCATGGCAGCGGGAGGCTCTAGAAAAGTATGTGGATGAGGCTCCCCGGGATTTTCTCGCCGTAGCAACCCCCGGAGCAGGCAAAACCACGTTCGCGCTTACCGTTGCGCGGTTGTTGCTGGATACCCGCGTGGTGCAGCGCATCGTGATCGTGGTGCCCACCGAGCACCTGAAAGTTCAGTGGGCCACGGCAGCGGCGCGCATGGGTATCGCTCTTGATGCGGCCTTCACCAACAGTTCCGCATTCAACAATGCCTATGACGGTGTGACGGTCACCTACGCCCAGGTGGGCATGAAGCCGACCAAGCATTATCAGGTGGCTACCGCGCAGAAGACTCTGGTGATCCTCGATGAGATTCACCACGCCGGTGATGCCCGCAGCTGGGGCGATGGTGTGCGTTTGGCGTATGCGCATTCGGAACGACGCCTTGCTCTGACCGGTACCCCGTTTCGCTCCGATGATTCGCAGATCCCTTTCGTGCGTTACCGCGAGGTCCCTGGAACCGGTGGTGCCTTGGAATCTGAGGCTGACTACACCTACGGTTACACCGAGGCTCTGCGCGACCAGGTGGTGCGCCCCGTGGTGTTCCTGGCCTATTCCGGGCAGGCCCGCTGGCGCGATAGCGCGGGCGAGGAATACGAAGCCCGGTTGGGGGAGATCCTCACCCCGGAGCAGAATGCCCGGGCCTGGCGCACCGCGCTGGACCCCCGCGGCGATTGGATCCCTTCCGTGTTGCAGGCCGCGCACACACGGTTGCTGCAGCTGCGCGAGGTGACTCCGGATGCTGCCGGGTTGGTCATCGCGACGGATAAGCTGGCTGCCCGCGCCTATGCCACCATCCTGAACCGGATCAGCTTCACCCCGGTGACCGTGGTGCTTTCCGATGAGGCGGGAGCCTCCCAGCGAATCAAGGACTTCTCCGATTCCACAGACGAGTGGATGGTTGCCGTGCGCATGGTCTCCGAGGGCGTGGACGTTCCCCGTCTGGCGGTGGGCGTGTACGCCACCAGTTCTTCGACGCCACTCTTCTTTGCCCAGGCCATCGGCCGTTTCGTGCGACTGCGTACCCGGGGCGAGTCCGCCAGCGTGTTCCTTCCGAGCGTGCCGGTATTGCTTGACTTGGCGTCGAAAATTGAAAGACAACGCAACCACGTGCTGGGCCAGCCTGACCGACCTGATGAGGGATGGGATGACCAGGCGCTGGCCGAGGCGAACAAGCAAAAGGATGAACCGGACGAATCACGCAGTTATGAGTCGATCGGGGCGGATGCTGAGCTCGATTCGCTGATCTACGATGGCTCCACCTATGGCACCCGCGTGGAGGGCAGCGAGGAGGAGCAGGAGTACCTGGGATTGCCGGGGCTGTTGGATGCGGAACAGATGCGTACATTGTTGCGTCGGCGGCAAGCGGTGCAGGTGGAAGCGCGTGCCGAGGCCGAGCGGGAGAAGAAGATCGCGCAGGCGCAAGAGGGGACTGTGCTGCATGCGGCCCACGCGCGAATCGCCAGCGAGGAGCTGCCTGCGCTGCGTAAGGAACTCAACGCTTTGGTCAATATGACATCGGCGCGCACGGGCCGGCCGCATGGCGCGATCCACACTGAGGTGCGCAAGAAATGTGGCGGGCCACCCACTGCTTTATGCTCCGCTGCTCAATTAAGAGAGCGAATTGATCATTTGCGCGAATGGTAAACCATCGCCGAACCTGCGATAATCCCTGATTATGGCTAAGAAAGATTATTCGGATCTCGATTCCGCACCACGCTCCGTCCAGACCCAGGACGTGGTTGTGGGGCAGCGTCCAGTGTCCAAGTTGGCGCTCGTAGCGCTGATCGTGGGCATCCTGACTATCCCGGCGGCCATGATGCCGGTCTTCGGAATCATCGTGGCAATGATTGGTGTGGCAATCGGCATCGTTGCGCTGCTGCGCGCATCCCGCAATGGCACGCAGCGGGCGTTCGCCATCGTGGGATTGGTGCTCTCGATTCTGGCGCTGGGCTTCGCGATCTTCCTCACTAGCGTGGGTCTGAAGGCAATTGAGGAATGTGGAGACGTGCCCAAGGATCAGTATGCGCAGTGCCTGCAGGACAATAACAAGTAGCGCACTTTCCGCCACGGAAAAGCCCCGGCCATCTGAGAGCGATCTCGGAGGAGCCGGGGCTTTGTGGTTGCTGGGTTAGTTCAGAGTTAACCCAGTTTTAGTACGGAACTAGTCCAGGTAGTCGCGCAGCACCTGGGAGCGGGATGGGTGGCGCAGCTTGGACATCGTCTTGGATTCGATCTGACGGATGCGCTCGCGAGTGACACCGTAGACCTGGCCGATCTCGTCTAAAGTGCGCGGCATGCCGTCGGTGAGGCCGAAGCGCAGCTTAACCACACCGGCTTCACGCTCGGAGAGAGTGTGCAGCACGTCCTGCAGCTGATCCTGCAGCAGGGTGAAGGAGACGGCATCCACGGCCACCACGGCCTCGGAATCCTCGATGAAGTCTCCCAGCTGGGAATCGCCTTCATCACCGATGGTCTGATCCAGGGAGATTGGCTCGCGGGCATACTGCTGAATCTCCAGCACCTTGTCCACGGAGATGTCCATCTCCTTGGCCAATTCCTCAGGGGTGGGCTCGCGGCCCAGATCCTGCAGGAGTTCGCGCTGAATACGACCCAGCTTGTTGATGACCTCCACCATGTGCACGGGGATGCGGATGGTGCGGGCTTGGTCAGCCATGGCGCGGGTGATGGCCTGACGGATCCACCACGTGGCGTAGGTGGAGAACTTGTAGCCCTTGACGTAGTCGAACTTCTCCACGGCGCGGATCAGACCCAGGTTGCCCTCCTGGATCAAGTCCAAGAACGCCATGCCACGGCCGGTGTAGCGCTTGGCCAGGGACACAACCAGACGCAGGTTAGCTTCCAGCAGGTGGTTCTTGGCCTTGCGGCCATCACGCACGATTTCTCGCAGGTCGCGGCGATTCATGGGGGAGAGCTTCTCCCCGGATTCCTTGATCTGCTCCAGGCGGTAGGTGGAGTACAGGCCAGCCTCGATGCGCTTGGCCAGGGAAACCTCCTGCTCCGCGTTCAGCAGGGCAACCTTGCCGATCTGCTTGAGGTACGCACGCACGGAATCGGCAGAAGCGGTGAGCTCAGCGTCCTTGCGGGCCTGGCGCAGAGCGGCGGATTCGTCCTCATCCCAGACGAAGCTGCCCGCAGTGGGGGCTTCTTCCTCATCCTCGTCTTCAGCTACTACCACTGGGGTTGCATCGTCTTCGATGTCACCCTCGAGGTCATCAGCCAAGGTTTCATCATCTTCGATGTCTTCGGCTTCCAGTGCTACGTCAAGATCTGGCTCAACATCCACACCGGCAACGGCGATGGGTTCTACAACCTCAACGATTGGGGTGGATTCTGGAGTGGTGCCCTCTGTAGCATCTGGCTCCACGGAGGCATCTGCCTTCTTCGTGGCGGCCTTGCGAGTGGTCTTCTTGGCTGCTGTTTTCTTCGCCGCAGTCTTCTTCGCAGTGGTTTTCTTAGCAGCAGTCTTCTTGGCGGTGGTCTTTTGAGCCGCGGCCTTCGGTGCTGCAGATTCTGGCGCTGCGGTATCTGTTTCCGTGGCCTCAGGAGCCGCAGTCAGTGAAGCCTCGGCCTCAGGAGCCACGGTCTTGGCAGCAACAGTCTTCTTCGCTGCAGTCTTTTTGGCGGCCGTCTTCTTGGCCACAGTTTTCTTCGCAGCGGTTTTCTTGGCTGCGGTCTTCTTTTCCGCGGATGGAGCGGCGGTTGTTGCCGGTTCATTTCCGGCGGTGGAATTCTCTGCAGCGGTAGTGGCGGCGACCTTCCGTGGGGCGGTGGTCTTCTTAGCTACCTTGCGGGTGGTCTTCTTGGCTGTCTTCTTCGCCACCTTGCGCACCGCAGTGTTCTCGCTGTTCTCACCGCTAGTGGTCGAGTCGTTCGCTGCCACAGAAGCCCTTTCCCTCGTATTTCGCATCCACCTGCTGATTATTCCCTTCTGGGAACAAGCAGGATCTGCCTTTCAATTGCGCAAACTTGCTGGTCAAACACCTCGCAAGCGCGTGTATTGCGATCAACCGCCTATTATAACCAAATTTGTAGCAAATAGTGTGCTCAGGGCGGTTGAACTGTGCTAACACGGTGCCCTCACGTCGGTTCCCCGGGTTGTCCCGCGGAGGGTTCCTATGGCTTGGTATTTTCCTTAACAGCCAGAGCCGCCCCGATTATTCCCGCCTCGTTGCGCAGCTGCGCGGGGACCACATCCTGCTCAACCGTCAGCAGCGGCACCCAGCGGTCTGCATCGCGGGAGATTCCGCCACCCACCACGAACGTCAGCGGGTTAAAGAGCTTGGAGTAGGCGTGCATTACCTCGTCCACCCGCTGCGCCCAATCCGCGTAGCTCAGGTTTTCCTTCTCGCGAACCTTGGAGCTTGCATACTTCTCCGCAGTGGTGGAGCCAAAGGGGAGGTGTCCCAGCTCAGTGTTGGGGTACAGCTCTCCATCGATCAACAGTGCGGTGCCAATTCCGGTGCCGAAGGTCAGCATCATGACCGCTCCGGTGCGAGCCGTAGGATCCCCGAACCTCACCTCAGCTAGACCGGCCGCATCGGCGTCGTTCAACACGGTAATTTCCCGCGCACCCAGGTGGCCCTGGAAAAGATCCTGAACGTGCGTGCCGATCCACAGAGGATCAATATTCGCCGCGGTTAGCGCGACCTGCTCGCGGACCACGGACGGCACGGTGATGCCCACGGGGCCGTCCCAATGCTCGGCATCAACCAGCTGGCGCACCACTTCAGCCACTGCATCCGGGGTGGAAGGCTGCGGGGTCTTGATCTTTTGCCGCTCGCTGACCAGCTCACCGGTGCGCACGTTGACCAGCGCCCCCTTGACTCCCGAGCCGCCGATATCCACCCCGAATGCCAGATCATCGTGGGTGTTGTTCGTGGTGTGCTGAGTCATCCCTGGCTGAGTCATACCAAGAAATGCTACAGGCAAAATCTGCCATGGGCGGGGCACAATGGAGGAATGAACACTTCCTATCTCGAACGCGTCATTGCCCTCGATGAAACTTCTACGTCCCAGCCGCCGCAAGGCAGTTCCGCCACCAGTGAATTCTCCCCGGAGGAGTTGCGAAAGATCGCCGTCCGGGTGGCCTTGGAGGCCGCCGAGTTGGTATCGCGAGCTCGCCGGGAGGCCAGCGGTGATGACGGGCACGTGGGAGTGCAGGATCTGAAGAGCTCCGCGGTGGATCCCGTGACGGAAGTGGATAACGCCTCCGAGAAGCTCATCCGCGAGCAACTGCTGGCTGCCACTCCCGGTTCCCGCGTGCTTGGTGAGGAGGACGGCTTGGGCCAGGCGCAAACCCAGGACGATTCTGGTCTGCTCTGGGTGGTCGATCCCATCGATGGCACTGTCAACTTCATCTACGGCCTGCCCGCGTATTCCGTGTCCATCGCTGCGACATCCGCCGGCGTGCCGATCGCTTCCGCAGTAGCGGATGTGGCCGGCCAGGTGGTGTACTCCGCGGCAAGCGGTCGGCCGGCCGTAGAACAATCTTTTGCCGACGCCACCTCGGGTCGCGAAGGCAGAGTTCTCCGAGTTTCCGGTGATGGCGATTCTGTTGATGCGGCAGGGGAGTCTGCGGCCAGCCTGGAGCAAACTCTGGTGGCGACCGGATTCTCCTACCTCGCCGAAAGACGACGCGCCCAGGCAGAGCTGTTAGTAAAACTGCTACCTCAGGTGCGGGATATCCGCCGGATTGGCTCGGCTGCGCTGGACCTGTGCCATGTCGCAGCAGGACGAGTTGACGCATATTACGAGCACGGATTGGGGCCCTGGGATCATGCAGCGGGAGTCCTCATCGCGGCGCGTGCGGGGGCAGTGGTGAAGATGCCGAAATTGGACGTGTATTCGGATGCTGGTTTGCAGGTCAGTGCAGTGAAACCAGGAGTGGCTCAGGCTTTCGAACAAGCGTTGGAACGAGGCGCAGCGGGGGGAGTGCTGGCACCGGTGACAGCCCCCTAGCTATGGCTAAGATGACAGACACCCTCTAGCTGGTTTAGTATCCGCCACGACGAACACAATATCCCCGAGGAGGATTACGTGGCTACAGATTATGACGCTCCGCGTCGCCGCGCTGAAGACGAAATTGAGACCGATTCTCTCGAGGGCCTCAAGGCAGCGGAAAAATCTGAGAAGGTAGTGGATGATACCGACGATGGCGAGATCGTAGAGCCATTTGATGTCCCCATGGCCGATCTCTCCGGCGAGGAACTCTCTGGCACGGTAACCCCCAAGCAGAGCGATGAGTTCACCTGCGGCGAGTGCTTCCTGGTGCAGCACCGCTCCCGCATCGCGAAAAAAGAGGGCGACTTCAACATTTGCGTGGATTGCGCCTAAGCACTTCCGCTAACTCAATAGCTCGATAAAGCTGCTGGGTGAAGCGTGATGAAAGCCCCGCGAGGATGATTCCTCGCGGGGCTTTGTCGTGTTCTCTGGTTCTGTTTCGCTCACTCAGTTGAGAGGAGCGGGCACTAGGCCACGGGTGCCTAGTTACAGCGCAATAATCGCCTAGTAGATCGGGCGACCGATGGCTTCCAGCAACTCTTGAGGTTCCTTTGAACTGATCAACCAGTACGGGGTGGGATCATCGGGGTCATCGAGAACCAGCATCGCCATGGTGGGAATCCAGGATTTGTGGATCACATAAGCAGCCGGATCAAGCTGGCGGCCCATGGCGGCGTCTTTAGCCGTGGGAGGGATGACGAGCGTGCGGCTGATGACATCAGCGGGAAGTTTTGCAGCACCCGCGTAGAGCCACGTTTCACCGTCGGCACGAACCACCGTGAGCTTATTAGAGGACAGGGAGATCAATGACCAGCCGATAGCAGCTGCCGAGAGGATTCCCGCGACGACACCCCAGTACCACTCGCGCTGCATCTGTGCCTGCCAAGAGATCAGTGCGACAAACATGGCACCCAGCAGCCACCAAGCAAGAGGGACGCGCTGCGATTCCTTGTAGAGAATCTCGGATTGTTGCGCCGGTCGGGGCTCAGTCGTTGGCACTAGTGCTCCTCCGCGTTGCTGACTGGGTTAGACAGTCCACGGCCGAAAACCCCGTGGATGCAATCATCTGGGCTGTGAATGACGATGCCAAGCACAAGCCCAAGTTCGGTTTTCAAGTCTAGCCAACAAACCTCCCGACTTAGGTATCAGGTGTCCTGTCCGGCTTGTACAGTGGTGGACTATGGAAAAGAGCACACCCTTGCCACTACGGCTGGTGCGACTGGACAAAACCCTTCCGGTTCCCACCCGCGCCCATCCAACTGATGCGGGAATAGACCTCTATGCAGCTGCGGATGCCACCATCGAGCCGGGCGAACGGTGCTTGGTGGGCACGGGCATTGCCATCGCTCTGAACCCGGGGACAGTGGGACTGATTCACCCGCGCAGTGGTTCTGCCCATAAGCAAGGTCTCTCCATCGTGAATTCACCGGGCACGATCGATCAGGATTATCGGGGAGAGGTCAAGGTCAGCCTCATCAACCTCGATCCCCGCACTCCCATTCAGATCACCAAGGGTGATCGGATCGCGCAGTTGGTGCTGCAGGAAGTGCTGCTTTCTCCCGTGGAGGAAGTGGAGAGCGTGGAGGCCCTCGGCACAACCGTCCGCGGTGCCGGTGGTTACGGCTCCACGGGTTCGCGATAGTTCTCACTCATTTGGCCTGTCTTGTGCCTGACTAGATTGATCAGCAGGTGATGGCAGTGCTGGCGTCGAAAAAACAAAAAACTAAGGAATGCTAATGGGAATTTTTGGGAAAGATAACGAGCACAACGAGCCCGCAACCGGGAACGACAAGGCGGATTTCGGGCCATTTGATGGCGATACGGTGGATTATCAGCAGTTTGATTTCTCCGATTTTGCCAAGGGTGGCCTGGATCTAGGTTCAATGCTGATTCCGGTGCCTCACGAGGGTGAGGTGCAGGTGGAGATGGGACAGAGCGGCCCACAGATGGTGCACATTCTGACCCCGGCTGGTCGTCTCACACCAGTGGCTTTCGCTGCGCCTCGCCAGGGAAACCTGTGGGAAGAGAGCATCCCGGAAGTTGTAGAAGGAATGACCAAGGATGGTCTGACGGTCGCGTTGGAGGACGGCCCTTGGGGTGAAGAGATCGCGGCCACCGTGGGCGATGGTGCGATGCGCATCATCGGCGCAATGGGCGAGCGATGGATGCTGCGTTTGACTCTGGCCGGGCCTGCCGAGGGCGCGGAAGAGGTGGCGCGGATTGCCCGGGAAGTGATGGCTCGCTCTTTCGTTCGCCGGGGTAATGATCCAATCCCCGCTGGAAACGTGCTGCCCGTGACCATCCCGCAGGCGATGGCGGAAGAACTGCAGAAGCAGATCCAGGCGCGTAATGAGGAAATGGCTCGCTCTGGTGCGATCGATGCCGGAGACAACGGCGTGGTGCGCGTGGCTGACCCTTCCGCCGCGGATTCCGCCGATCAGGAGAAGCAAAACTAGTGACTCACGACCCGAGGCCAGAACCGAAATTTGGAGTTGCACCGAGCACTGAGGTGGACCCGCCAGTGACCAATGAGCCACTGGATCCGAAGAAGCCGGAAACGCTCTTGGAACAAATGGGCGGGCTCACCGGTCTGGTGGCCACCACATTGCCGGTTCTGGTGTTGGTGCCCATCAACAGCAACTTCGGTTTGCAGCCTGCGCTCATCGCGGCTTTGGCCGTGGCAGCGTTGGTTTTTGTGTGGCGCTTGGTGCGTAAGGAAAGCCTACAGCCGGCGATCTCCGGATTCATTGGGGTGCTGTTTTGCGCCGGAATCGCCTGGTTCTCGGGTGATGCCAAGGGGTATTTCGTCTACGGCATCTGGTACTCGCTGGTGGCGGGCATCCTGTTTGCCGTTTCCATTCTGGTGCGATGGCCGCTGGTCGGGGTGATCTGGCGTGGCATCAACGGGGAAGACCAACGATGGCGCACAAATCGGGCCGCGGTGAAGGCGTTTAGCATCGCCACGGCAGCATGGGCCTTAGTATTCTTTGCCCGCTTTGCGGTGCAGCAGTGGCTGTTCATGAAGGACGCCACAGATGCCCTGGGCTATACGCGCATCGCAATGGGCTGGCCATTAACCATCCTGGTGGTTTTGGTGACAGTGTGGGCAGTTCGAAAAGCGAATAAAGCAGAGGGTGTAAAAGCATGAGTGAACGCACAGAACCAGCCAACGAGATCGTGACCGTGGACGTGGATAACCCGGCCCATGGTGGCAGTGTGATCGCCCGCATGGATGGTCAGGTGGTTTTCCTGAGCGGCGGTTTGCCCGGGGAAAAGGACGTCACCGTGGCTTTGGATCCTGCCAAGGGATCCAACTCCAAGAAGAGTTTCCGCACTGGTACGGCAACACACATCGGTAAGCCATCACCACACCGGGTTGAGGGGCAGTGCGCTGCCGCCAGCCTCGGTGGGGGATGCTGCGACCTGGACTTTGTGGATGCCCAGGGTAGCTTGGAGTTCAAGCGCGATGTGGTGCTGGATCAGCTGCGCAGGATCGGCAAGATCGAGCTGGATGAGGCAGTGATCAGCACTGAGAGCTTGACTCCCTCCCTGGGATGGCGAACCCGTGCACGCCTCGGCGTGGATGAGGAAGGCCGCGCGGGCGTGCGCAAGAAGAACAGTCACGAGGTCATCCCGTTGTCCGCTGCGACGTGCGCTCAGTGGGCTGCAGGCCTGGTAGCTGGGTTGGAAGAGGAGACTTTCCCGGCCGGAGCTGAGATCGCCGTAGCACTCGGTGAGCAGGCAGGCGGAAAGATCGATGGCGAGGGTGCACAGCGCAGCGTGGTGCAGCTGACTGGCTCTCGTCAGCGCCCGCAGCGCAAGGTCATCGGCGGGCTGAAGAACGTGACCCACCACGTGAAGATGGGTGACAAAGAGATCGCATGGGATCTTCCCGCCGATGCATTCTGGCAGGGGCACCGCGCTGCACCGGAATTTTATAGCCAGTGGCTGCGCCAGAATATCCCTGCTGATCTTGGCCTGGGCTGGGATCTCTACGGTGGTGCCGGAGTGTTCGCCGCCGCCCTGGCCGACCGGGTGGGTGCAATGGATACTGTCGATACCGGTTCGCTGAGCACAGATGCTGGCAAGGAAGCACTGGCTGCAGCCGGAATTGAGAACGTTCGATTCCTCTCCGGTGAGGTTTCCAAGAGCCTGGACGCGCTGCGCACCAACGATGAAGAAAACCATGGTTTGCACGTGGTTGTCCTTGATCCGCCTCGCACGGGTGCAGGGGCAAAAGTGGTGGAAAGGATCGCGGAATTCGGCCCACGCTATGTAGCCCACGTGGGTTGCGATCCCGCTACGGCATCTAGAGACCTCGCCGCGTGGATTCAGTCTGGTTATGAAATCAAGCAGCTGACCATAGTCGATGCGTTCCCACTGACCCACCACGTGGAGATGCTGGTGCTGTTGCAGCGAGTGGGCGAGTAGGGAAGCGCTTTCGCTGGAGAAATTCAGTGCTGTGCAGCAGATGCAATCTGTTAGCCCATTTTGCGGGCCAGTTGACCACCGTCCCTGGGTTGGCGCACTAGACTGAAACGAAGGCATTGCGACAACCGGCCTGCCACGGCCAGTTGTCAGACCGCGTCTTTACGAGCGGTGACAGTCCTGAGAGGTGACCCCTCCCAGAGCTGTGAAACAAACCATGTGGCTGCCTGACAGGTCAGCTGCATGTGGAAGTACACGAACGGATGGAGACGAGCCAAACCGCATGGGTATTCTCGAAAAGATTTCCTCGCCCGCAGATCTCAAGGCGCTCGATGAAAAGCAGCTGACTGATCTTGCTGGTGAAATTCGCCAATTCCTTGTGGAGAAGGTTTCGGCTGTGGGTGGGCACTTGGGTCCTAACTTGGGCGTCGTGGAGCTCACCATAGCCATGCACCGCGTGTTTGACTCCCCGACAGATCCGCTGATCTTTGACACTGGCCACCAGGCGTACGTGCACAAGATCCTCACGGGCCGCCGCGAATTGTTCGATACCCTGCGCCAGCAAGACGGTCTCTCCGGTTACCCGGATCGAGCAGAGTCTCCCCACGACTGGACGGAATCCTCCCACGCTTCTGCTTCGCTGTCCTACGCGGATGGCCTGGCGAAGGCCTTTGAACTCGGTGGCCAGGTTCATCGCCATGTGGTTGCTCTGGTGGGCGATGGCGCCCTGACCGGTGGCATGTGTTGGGAGGCCCTCAACAACATCGCCACCTCCAAGAAGCGCAGCGTGATCGTGGTGGTGAACGATAACGGCCGTTCCTATTCACCAACCATCGGCGGTTTCGCGGAGAACCTGGCAGCCCTGCGTTTGCAGCCGGCCTATGACAAGGTCATGGACTCCGGGAAGAATGCGCTCGGCCACATGGGGTGGGTCGGGGATCGCATGTTCCAGGTCATGCACGGTTTGAAGGAGGGCGTGAAGCACACCGTCATTCCACACGAGATGTTCTCCGAGCTGGGCATCAAGTACATCGGCCCAGTAGATGGCCATGATCTGCAGCAGGTGGAGAACGCCCTGCGCTATGCCAAGGATTACGGTGGGCCGGTCATCGTGCACACCATGACCCAGAAGGGCAAGGGCTTTACCCCGGCTGAGAACAACATTGCGGATCAGATGCACGCCACCGGTGTGATTGATCCCATCACTGGCGAGCCGCTCAAGACCTCCAAGCCTGGATGGACCAAGGTGTTCTCCCAGCACCTCATCGAATCTGCTGAGCAGCGCGAGGATATCGTCGCCATCACTGCTGCGATGGCCGGCCCGACTGGCCTTGCCGAATTCGCCGAGAAGTTCCCCGACCGCACGTTTGACGTGGGCATTGCTGAGCAGCATGCCATGACGTCCGCTGCGGGCCTAGCCCTGGGTGGGTTGCACCCCGTGGTAGCCATCTACTCCACCTTCCTGAACCGCGCTTTTGATCAGCTGCTCATGGACGTGGCCCTGCTCAAGCTGGGCGTGACCGTGGTGTTGGATCGCGCTGGCGTGACTGGACCCGATGGCGCCTCGCACAACGGCATGTGGGATCTCTCCCTGACCACCATTATCCCGGGCATTTTCGTGTCCGCCCCTCGCGATGGCGCGCGCCTGACCGAGGCCTTGGATCGTTGCCTGGCGATCAGCGATGCCCCCTCCGTGATCCGTTTCCCCAAGGGCAGCGTGCCAGCCAACGTGGATGCTGTGCGTTCGGAGGCAGATTTTGATGTCCTCTTTGAATCCGACGCCGCCCTCCAGTCCTCCGCCTCTGCGCCAAAGGTGACGCTGGTGACTTTCGGCAGCTTGTCCGCTCAGGCGCTCGCCGCTGCGCGCGCCCTCGAGGCCGATGGGCTCCGCGTGAGTGTCATTGATCCTCACTGGGTAGTGCCCGTGCGTGAATCTGTGCTGGATGAATTGCGCGATGCGGATCTCATCATCACCGTGGAGGATAACGGCGTCCATGGCGGAGCCGGTGCAGTGTTGCAGACATCCCTCAACGCTGCGGATATCTCCGTTCCCGTGCGTAACATCGGCATCCGCCAAGAGTTCTTGGCGCATGCCGAGCGCCCGCAGGTGCTCGAGCTCATGGGCTTGGATGAGGATTCCGTGGTGCAGCGGGTCCAAGACTGGGCCGCCGCGCTGCGCTAGGAATAACCCCGCGCTAGCTCACCGCGCAAAATCCGCTAGCCCATAGCGACAATCACGGCACCGAGGCAGCGATTGTTGATGAGTTCTCGCTGCCACTCGCGTGATCCGTGGCTGACAAGGGTCTCGCCCAGGGTTGTCTCAAAAGATCCGATGGGATCGTCTTTATCCGGCTTCACCCGGCTCAATTCCCACGCTGCGGGGCGCAGGTGACGCATAACGGCGAGCGCATCAGAAGATAACTCCAGCTCTTCCGCCAAATCTTTCACCGCGGAATCTAGCGCAGAGAGAGCGCGGTGCGCCCGCGGGTATTCCTCTTCCCACACGCGGTGATCTGGCATGGACTTTCTATTCGGCGCGATGGGTTGTGGCAGCTGATCCTGCTCAAGCGCCACAGCTTCGCGGACCGCGGTGCGGGCAACGTCCACCAGTGGAGCGGGCATGCGCACCCGGCGGAGCTGGTGTTCTGCGCTGCGGGGATGCGAGGCGAGTGCGAGGATATCTTTGCTGTGAATCGTGCGTTCCAATGGACGGTCATGGGCTTGCGCCCAGCCCAGGCGAACCTCAGCCAGCGCTCGAACCACGGCCAGCGAACGTGGATTTCGAACCGATTGCGCACCTTTGACCGCTCTCCATTCCGGAACCCGCAGTGGCTCGGCCTGGTTCAACACGGCTGCGCAGTCCTGGAGATACCACTCGTAACGGCCTGCTTGGTGCAACAAAGGAACAACTTCGTCCAAGAGCTCCAGCAGCAGCTCCACGTCAAGAGCCGCATAGCTCAGGAGCGCTGGAGTCAGCGGACGGGCGGACCAATCCTCCCGGCCTTTGTCCTTGTCGATTGTCGTATCGAGGAATTCCTCCAGCATGCGCAGCAATCCCGGCTGACCCATGCCCAAGAGTCGGCCAGCGATCTGGGTATCGTGCAACTGGGTTGGTCGCCAACCCAGCGTGGTCAGTGCGGGTAGATCGGTGTGTGCCGCGTGCAGAATCCACGGGGCGCTGTTCATCACCTGTCCCAGCTCATCCAGCGCGGCGTGCACATCCGCCGAATCTGGCCCAACCGAACCAGAGCTCGAACCAAAGCGCGAACCAGCCCCCGCAGGATCGATCAGCAGTGTGCCCACACCCTCGCGGCGCAGTTGGATGAGAAACGCCCGCTCATCAAAGCGAAACGCGGAAGCGCGCTCCGTGTCCACCGCGATCGGCCCATGTCCATTGGCCAATTTCTCCGCGCCCGAGGCGATGAGAGAGGCGGAGTCTAGGAGGGGAGGGAGGCCTTCGCGCGGGGCTGAAAGGTGCACGGGGAGAGTCGCTGTTGGCGTCGAAGAAAAAGGGGAAGTTAACCCGCAGATTGGGTGATGGAGCCGATGCTGGTCACGCCTTCGGGGGGAAGCCCGGCGACGTTGGCCAGCACGCGGGAAAATGCCTTGACGTGGCCGGATAGGTCAGATCCGGTGGCAGTCCAGGAGGCGCGCATTTCGATTTGGAAGGCGCGGGGAGGGCCACCGATTTCTCCATAACGCACGGATGCGGTGGAGGTGACAGTGCCTCCGAGGTTGCTGAAGGGGCTTTCCGGGGAGTCAAGTTCCTCGGTGAGCCAGTCCCAGGCTACGTCGGGGAGGAGGGGATCGGCGGCCAGGGAGGCGTCCATATCCGCCTGGATGTAGGCGACCATTCGCATCTTCGCGCCGTCCCACTCCTCGTCGCTGGAAGGGTCATGCAGCAGGATCAACCGGCCGAAGGCGTCGCCGCCGTGATCCAGGGAGTACTCCGGGATCTGATCGGACTCGGGATCCAGCTCTGGGTGGAGCACCTCAAGGCCCACCGCGTGGCTCAACGGGGCGAGGTTGCGGGGTGGGCGGATATCACTGATGCTGATGCCCGGACGCACGGCGGCGTGGGACATGGAGTGCACGGCTTCGTCGAAGTACTGCGGGACTTCTCGGGACTGATTTGTACCTTGGCTCACAAGGTCTCAACCTACCGTTGAGGGTTAAAACGGTGGGATAGGCGCGCCGAGAAAAACGCAGCTGGCATAATGTCATCCATGACGCTATCTGACAACGCACAGCGCCCAGCGAGCTCTGTTTCCAGCTTCACCTCCGCAGATTTCTTCCCTGTAGAGGCAGAAGCTGCGTCCCAGAAACGACGAGCCAGCGCCGAGGCGCCATTGCTGGCAGCAGCGCGGGGCGATAAGCCCTCCCGCCGGCCCGTGTGGATGATGCGCCAGGCCGGACGCTCCCTGCCGGAGTACCGGGAGCTGCGCAAGGACGTGGCTATGCTTGACGCTTGCTTCAAAGACGACCTGCTTGCCGAAATCACCCTGCAGCCTGTCCGCCGACACGATGCAGACGCCGCCATTCTCTTCAGCGATATCGTGGTGCCACTGAAGGCAGCGGGTATCGACTTGGACATCGTGCCTGGTCGTGGACCCGTGGTGGCCAACCCGGTCCGCACGCTGGAGGCTGTGCGAGAGATGCCAGAGCTGCACCGCGAGCAGTTGGCACCGATCGCCCAGGGAATCAGCCACGTGCTGGAGGAGTTGCGCGATGATCAGGTGCTCATCGGCTTCGCGGGTGCTCCCTTCACGGTGGCTTCCTATCTGGTGGAGGGCGGGCCGTCCAAGAACCATGAAGTGACCAAATCCCTCATGTATTCCGAGCCCGAAACGTGGCATGCCCTCATGCGCGCGCTCACCCCGACCATCGTGCGCTTCCTGCAGACACAGCTGGAAGCCGGAGTGGATGCCATCCAGCTCTTCGATTCCTGGGCCGGTTACCTCACCGCCCGCGACTACCGCGAATTCGTAGCGCCGTACTCCGCCGCGATCTTTGATGCGGTGCGCCCCTACGGCGTGCCGATGATCCACTTTGGTGTGGGCACCGGAGAACTGCTGGGTGATATGGCCGTGGCCGGCCCAGACGTGATGGGTGTGGATTGGCGCGTGCCGATGGATTCCGCTGCCGCCCGCATCCGCGCCGCGCTGGATCACCACCGCCCGCAGGCCGCTCCAGCGGACAAGATCACCGCGCTGCAGGGCAACTTGGATCCCGCAGTTCTCTTTGCGGGTGACGCGATGATCAAGAAGGAAGTCCGCCGTATTGCCGCAGAAGCTGATAGCGCCATCGATCGCGGGCTGGCCAAGGGGCACATCTTCAATCTCGGCCACGGCGTGTTGCCCAACACCGACCCAGATTCCATCACCCGAGCCTTCGAGGAAGTGCATCTGTCATGAGCTCAGCCCTGAACCGCAACCCCGTGCGCATAGCCATCGTGGGAGGTGGCATAGCAGGGCTAAGTGCTGCATGGCAGGCACGTCAGGACTTTGGCGAGGCAGCCGAGATCCACGTCTTGGAGGCAGCCGATCGCCTCGGCGGCAAGCTGCACACCGTGGACTTTGAAACCGGACCCGTGGACATGGGTGCGGAGGCCTTCTTGGGTTTGCGTCAGGACTTCGTTGATTTCGTGCACGAACTGGGAATGAGCGAGGAGCTCCGCACTCCAGCCACAGATAAACCCTCCGCGCTGTGGGTAGGAGACCAGTTGGTCGATATCCCCAAGCGCACCTTCATGGGCATCCCCGCGCGCGGCGCCGATGTGCAGGCCGTGGTGGGCGAAAAGGTCGCCTCTTTGATCGACGCCGAAATCACCACCCCACCCGTGGAGTGGACCCCGGGACAAGATATCTCGGTGGGGGAGCTGGTGGAATCTCGTTTCGGAAAAGACGTGGTGGATCTGCTGGTGACACCCATGCTCAGTGGCGTGTATTCCACCGATGCGCATGGCTTGGGGGTGCGAGCCACCATGCCGCAGCTGGCCGAAGAGCTGGATGAGCGCGGTGCGAACAGCGGACATTTCCACCTCAGTGAAGTGATCTCCGCGATGCTGAAAAAGCGGGAGGAAAGCTCCGAAACCCAGAATAAGAACACCCAGCGCCCGCCGGTGTTCCGCAGCCTCGCCCAAGGTTACGGCAGCCTCGTGGAGGCCCTGGTTGCCCAGTCTGGCGCGGAGATTCACCTGACTACGGAAGTCTCCGGGATCAGCCGGGAGGCCCATGCGTGGCAGGTGGATCCGCTCGGCGAGGTAGACGCGCTCATCCTCGCGGTGCCTGCCCCGATCGCCGCTGGACTGCTCGGCGGTTCCGCACCGCGCGTCGCCGAAGCGCTCCGCAGCATCGAACTAGCCAGTTCTGTGGTGGTGGGTATGCGGTTTGCGTCGGACGAAGGAACTCCGGAACGCTCCGGTGTACTTATCGGCACGCAGGCATCCACCGATGCGAAGGCATTCACGTTCTCCTCCAAGAAATGGCCACATCTTGCTGAACGAGGTGGGGCGTTGCTGCGCGCCAGCTTTGGCACAGCGGGGGATACGAGCTACCTGCAGGCGGAAGATAGCACCCTGGTGGAGCTGGCCTTGCGAGATCTGCAAACCATTACCGGGAGTGAGCTGCTCCCGGAGGAGACTTACGTGCAGCGCTGGTGGGGCGGCATCCCACGATATGGGGTGGGGCACATGAAGACTGTGCACGAGGTGGAAACTGCCGTGCGTAGCGTTCCCGGGCTGGGAGTAGCCGGAGCCATGCTCAACGGGGTAGGAGTGCCCGCTGCGGCGGCCACGGGACGTGCAGCGGTGCGCAAGATCCGCGCGGATCTCACCCTCATGCCCCCTAGATAGGTGAGAAGGAATCCGAAAAGAGTAATTTGGAAAACGGATACGTTGCCAACAATGGCTGAAAGGCTGTGCGTTTAACCATGACCGAACAGAACACCGAACAGATTGAAAAGCTGAACTCCGTAGTCCGCTACGCGATGTACTCCGTTTTCAAGGTTGAGCAGGGATTCTTGGAGGATAACCGCGAGGAGATCGCCGCGGAGTTCCAGGAGTTCTTGGATTCCTTTGCGGATCAGGATCTCGAGATCCGCGGGGTCTACGATCTCGGCGGGCTGCGCGCGGAAGCAGACATCATGTTCTGGTGGCACGCGGAAAAGATGGAAGATCTGCAGGAGGCATACCGTCGCTTCCTTCGAGAGACCACCTTGGGTCAGAACTGCGAGCCAGTCTGGTCCAACGCCGGTCTGCACCGTCCTTCCGAGTTCAACCGCTCTCACCTGCCATCGTTCATCATGGGCGAGGAGCCTGAGAAGTGGATCTGCGTCTACCCATTCGTGCGCAGTTACGACTGGTACGTGCTGGAGCCTGCCGAACGCTCCAAGATGCTCCGTGATCACGGCATGCAAGCAATTGACTTCAAGGACGTGCGCGCCAACACCATCTCCGCCTTCGCTCTGGGAGATTACGAGTGGCTGCTCGCGTTCGAGGCACCTGAGCTGGATCGCATCGTGCAGCTGATGCACAAGATGCGCTACACCGAGGCACGCCTGCACGTGCGCGAAGAGGTTCCGTTCTTCACTGGCCGTCGCATCAACGGTTCTGCCGAAGATGTGCAGAACTTCGTGAAGTCCCTGGCTTAGGCATTCCGGTGGCCTCAGCGCTAGCTGAAGGCTAGGGCACATCGATAGAGAAAGGGCACTCCGTGAACCGGAGTGCCCTTTCTGCGTGTCTCATGCAGAGCTATGTCCAGCGCTGCGCGCTAGCGGCTATTCCGCTGGCTTCAAGGTGAGGCTGATGCTGTTGATGCAGTAGCGCTGGTCAGTGGGGGTGTCATAACCCTCGCCCTCGAACACATGACCCAGGTGGCTATGGCACGTGGCACACAGCACTTCCACGCGAGGCATGCCCAGGGAGAGATCCTTGCGGGTGATCACGGCGTCGATATTTGCCGGATCGAAGAAGCTTGGCCAGCCGCAGTGAGAATGGAACTTCTCGGTGGAGCGGAAAAGCTCGGTTCCGCAGGCCCGGCAGGCGTACACGCCTTCGGTCTCGGTATCCGTGTACTCGCCCTTGAAGGGGGCTTCAGTACCGGCCTCGCGCAACACGCGGTACTCGTCAGGATTGAGCCGCTCGCGCCATTGCTCGTTGGTGAGGGAGCGGAAGTCTTCCATTGGCTTCATCATTGGTTCTTGGTCGAATTCGTTGTCTTTAGCCATGCGCATTCTCCAATTCTTGGGTGTGGGCTACTTCCCGTTCTACGCCAATGTGTGCGCGTGTACCGAAAAGCCCGCCTGTCTTCACATCTCCTAACAGGGGAAGGCCGCGTCTTATTTCCATGATGGTCCACACCACCACGGTGGTGGCGATGGCCACGATGAGGGCCGACCACCCGGCTGTGGCGCGGAGGTTCTCAAATGCGCGCCCTGCGGTGTGGAAACGGTCAGAGTGCCAGTCATCGCTGCTGAGGCAGAGGTAGACACCAATCCAGGCGATGGGATTGTGCATCACCGAGCGATAGCGCACCACCGTGAGGATCATGGGAATGAGCATCATGGAGTAATACATCTGCCCCAGGGAGCTCAGGAGGAACACGCCGGTTAGCAGCACGCCCGTGGTGGTGGTCGCCCACATCACGGGATCGCGGTCCCGCCAGCGCATGAGCAGCACCAGGGAAACGATCACCAGAACCGCGAACAGCAGCTGCCAGAACATCACCAGCGAGGTGGGAAGGCCGAAATAGGCGCCCACCCCGGAGATCGAGGAATTCGCGTAATCCCGGACCTCGCCCAGGTAAGGCACCAGCTTGTCCAAGTAGTCACCCGGAGCTTTCATCAACGGCCACGCAGCCACGTTGAAGAGCACGGGCACCACAATGCCGGTTGCCACCGTGGCCAGCTTGCGCTGCACCAAAGGGAGGAACAGCAGGGGAGCGAATTGCGGCTTCACGGTGATGGCCAAGCCCAGGAGAAGACCCGCACCCACTTGCCCCAGCACACCGGGGTGCCTGAGCAGCAAGTACAAGAAGCCGGCCAGGGCCAGCAGCAGCATGCCGTTGATATTGGAGAACAGAAGAGTGTTCTTCACGCTCTCGGTGAGGAAGACCGCGACGATGAGCGTGGGGAACAGCCCATTCTTGAGCGAAAACCCGAACAGGCGGGTCAATAGTGCCAAGGCCAGTACAATCGCCACACCGCTGAGCGCAATGAAAATGATCCGGCCCAGGTCAATTCCCGGGAGGATGGTCAATGGGCTCAACAACAGCGTGCCACCAGGGGAGTACAGGTAATGCGGATCTACCGTGGAGTAATCCTCCGAATACACGGGCACTCCAGCGCGGAACCTCTCCAGCGCCTGCCACACGGTCGTGAAATCATCCGTCACATGGTAATTATGCGGTTCCAGGAAAACCTTGTGCGCGAAACTAAAGATCGCCAGCGGCCACATGACCAGGTTCAGGATGAGGGAGATCCTGGCGGGGGAGGCGGGGTGCTGCGAAACAGCGGTCGCCAGGCCCGGGCGTGGGGTCTCAATAGAGGGATTGTGCGCATTCATCATTGCAAACCTTAAACCGTGCTGAGGAGAACCGGGGGACTCACACGCGCAAAACTCCTGAGGCACGAAAAAACGCCCACGCTGCATAAATGCTACGTGGGCGCTGATGATCTTCGAGGTGGAAACGGGAATCGAACCCGTGTTGACGGTTTTGCAGACCGTTGCCTAAGCCACTCAGCCATTCCACCGTGTTTTCAAAACGGGGCGTAGTAACCGCCTCGACGATTCACCGTACAGCAAACTGTTGTGAATCTTGAGCGGATGACGAGACTCGAACTCGCGACCCTCACCTTGGCAAGGTGATGCGCTACCAACTGCGCTACATCCGCATATCCATATACATTCCGAAACTACCCGAGATGAGCAGAACCGGTATGGATCGTGCGCGATACTGGGATCGAACCAGTGACCTCTTCCGTGTCAGGGAAGCGCTCTCCCGCTGAGCTAAACGCGCGGGTACATTTCATCGATTGGCCCGGTGAAATGAGAGCGGATGACGAGACTCGAACTCGCGACCCTCACCTTGGCAAGGTGATGCGCTACCAACTGCGCTACATCCGCATGCATCTCAAACACGTTGTGTCTGTGGTGCGAGATAAAACCCTAGCCGGTGCCGAGTAGATTTAACAAATCTGCAGGTGAGCAGGAGATTCCCCTGTCGATTCTGGGCCTTGTGTAACCGGTGAATCACAGCCGTGTGATTCCTCTTCTTTCTTTTTCGACGCCACCAATACCGCCCCCGAACTGGCGTTTTATGTAGTGGTGAGAAACAGTGCTAGATTTCTAGGAGTTCGCGCGGAGCTACTCCAGCCCGAATTGAAAGATTGTCTGATTTTCGGACTGTCTGACCCTGGTCCTATAGCTCAGTGGGAGAGCGTTCCGTTCACACCGGAAAGGTCACTGGTTCAATCCCAGTTAGGACCACCAACGAAAAACCACAGAAACCCCGTTGCACTCACATGCGCAGCGGGGTTTTTGCGTACCCAGAACAAGCTGAGAATTCCGCACGCCCCATCTTTTGCAGTAGCCCGTTCGTTTGCTGCAGCCGCAGTGATCGGTACAGCCCGCCAGATACTGCCGCCCGCTACTTGGTGTGAACCAACCGCGTATGTGATTCTTGAGGGCGTGAGAAAGTTCACATGTGCAGCAACTTGGGGAACTTTCACTTGCGGCTGAACGACTACTTATTGGATCGTCTTCGTGACGGTCACTCTTTAGTTCATTGAAAGGACTACATCTATGTTTCCTCGCGCGCGCGGAATTTCCACCCACACCCTGCGTTCATCCGCAGTGGCTCTGGCACTCTCCGCTGGAGTAGCCGGTGGGGCACTGATGGCTCCCGCTGCCATGGCGCATGATGCAGTCCTGAACTCCAACCCAAGCAATGGTGCGACCATCTCGGAGCTTCCAGAGCAGATCACCATGGAATTTTCTGGCCAGCCGCAAGGCGATTTCAATACCGTGGCACTTTCCCGCGGTGGGGAAGTCCTCTTTGATGAGAAGCCGGAAGTCACAGATCGCGACTTGAGCGTGGATGTTCCCGATTCCGTGGAAGCCACCCCAGGCGAGTACACGGTGGGCTATCAGATCACCTCTTCTGACGGCCATGCCACTCGTGGCAGCTTCAACTTCACCGTGTCTGGCGAAAATTCCGCCGCTGCGTCTTCCGAGACGGCCGGGTCCTCCGAGACTCAGGCCAGCTCGGAAACTAAGGCTCCAGAAGAAAACACCAACGAACAGGGGGAGCAATCCAGCTCAGTGCCTAACTGGTTGCTTCCACTGGGGGGTATCGTCGTGATTGTTGGTGCGCTCGCAATGGCGATCGCACGTTTCCGCAATCTCAAGTCTGACGATTAAGACCCCGCTTCACATAGGAGAATCCCGTGAAAAACGCTCGTCTCGCCGGTGCCGCTGCCGTTGCTCTCACCGCTGCCCTGACTCTTTCTGCATGCCTTCCTCCGCACCAGAACGATTCCGATCAGCCGTTTGAGAACAACCAAACCGGACTGAGCACCCCAGTGCTGGACGACGGCACGGGCGAAACCACCGGTTCTTCCGCTGCGCACGAAACAGCTGGCGAAACTGCGGAACCCACCGCAGCGACTACTGCTGACCCAGCCGCGGGTGCAACCGCGACTGAGACCGGCGTGACGGATGCTCCTACCGGTGACACCGTGAATGGTGCCACCACCTCCGGCTTGGGCACTGGCACTACAGTCCACTAGTTTCCCGCTTCTCAGTAGCACGAATGCCCTTGGTTTTCCCCAATGGCATGACTTCTGAGAGCTTAAAAGTAAGAAGGATCGCGATGAAGCGCATGTCCCGTCTCTCCACCCGCACCGCTCTGGCCGCTGTTGCAGCTGGCTCTTTGGCTCTCGCAGCCTGCAGCCCTGCAAACCAAAACGATAGCGACCAGTCCGTCTCTGATCAGGCCACCTCGGGAGCCTCCAGTGTGGCGTCGGAAGCAAAGGAAACGGCCACCAATAACGGTGAGTCCGCCCTGACCTTCGAAGATGCCTACGTGACCGCAAAGCCTGCGGACAAGGAAATGACGGGCGTGTTCGGCACGCTGAAGAACTCCAGCGAGGAGGACATCCACATCACCGAGGTGGAGGGATCCTTGAGCGGCATGTACCAGCTGCACGTGGTGGATAACGGCGAGATGAAGGAGTCCCCCGAGGGCTTCACCATCAAGGCTGGGCAGAGCCTGGAACTGCAGCCGGGCCACGAGCACATCATGATCATGGACAACCACGATGAGATCGCCGCTGGCGATGACGTGACCCTAACCCTCAAGGACGAGCAGGGCAAGACCTACGAGCTCAAGGACGTGCCCGTGCGCGTGCAGCAGTCCACCCACGAGCACTACTCGGATGGGACCACCGGGGATTCCGGCAAGGGTGAAGGCGAGTACTCCGAGCATTCCGAGCATTCCGAGCACGGAGCTTCCCACTAATTCCCCGATAACTGTTCGGGGAAAACCACTGCAAGACAGAAAAGGCTAGGCGAGTTTCATGGCACGCCGAAACATCAGCCGTCGCGGGTTCTTTGCCGGGGCCGGGCTGACGAGCGCTACGGCAGTTATTGCCTCGTGCGCGAAATCCGAAGAACCGCAGGCGGGAAGCCCGCGCGGGGATCAGAACGGCACGTCGCCGCAGGAAGTTTCCGCAGGCAGAGCCACGGATCAGACCGTCATTGCATTCGACGGCCCTCACCAAGCGGGAATTGCCACGGCCCCACAGACTCACGCGTTACTGGTTGCCTACCGGGTGGGTGGGCAGCGGCGTGATCGGAAGGGGTTGGGCCGGATCATGAAGATCTGGACGAACGACGCCCGCTCTCTCACCCAGGGGCACAAGCCACTGGCAGACCTGGAATCAGAGCTCGCAGCTGATCCCCGTAACCTCACCATCACGGTGGGGTGGGGTCCGCAGCTCATCGTGGATGCCGGCCTGAAGGACAAGACTCCTCAGTGGGTCATGAAAAACCGGGACGGGCTGCCTGCATTTCCGGGGGACAAACTGGATCCGAAGTTCTCCGGCGGGGATCTGATCCTGCAGATCTGTGGCGATGACCTCACCGCGGTGAGTCACGCGGCGCGCGTGCTCACCCGTTCCGTGCGAGATTTTGCCCAACCCATCTGGACCCAACGTGGGTTCATCGATTCCCCGACGGGGGAGACACCGCGCAATCTGCTGGGCTTCAAGGACGGCACGGCTATTCCTCGATCGGAAGAGGATTACCAGAAGAACATCTGGGATGAACAGGGCGGATCGGCCATGGTGGTGCGCCGAGTGGTCTATGACATGCCCGGCTGGGAAGCGCTGGACCGCAGCAGCAGGGAAGTGGTGTTCGGCAGAACCATTGACTCCGGCGCGCCGCTGGGTAAGTCAGAAGAATTCGACGATGTGGACCTGAACGCGGTGGGCGAGGATGGGCTCCCGCTCATCGATGCCCATTCTCACGTGGGCATCACCGCGGGTGAGGGCGTGGCCATGCGCAGGCGTGCCTACAACTGGGATGGGGAGATCACGGAGCTGGGAAGCACCGGGTTGATCTTCATCTGCTTCCAGGCGGATCCGGATACCGCCTTTACTCCGCTGCAGAAGCGCTTGGCGGAGAACGACCGCCTGAACCAATGGACCACGCACGTGGGCTCGGCGTTGTTCTGGTGTCCGGATGGCACTGGCAGCACGGAAGGAAATGGTGGAAATGGCGCCACGGGCGAGGGTGCCTACTGGGGAGAAAATCTCCTCGAGGGGTAGACTCTTGCAAGTTAATGATTGTCACCCGGTATGTGACCGTCAATGAAAGCTTGAAGGAGCCCCTTTCTCATCATGAGTACCCTCGATTCCGCCCCGAACACCCCGGCATCACCCGTCCACGTCGCACCCGTGACGTTCACCGTTCCTGCTGGGGAGACCGCCGGCTCCGCAATGCGCCCGCTGGAGCTGCCCAACAAGGGTCCACAGGCGATCGTGGTGGTCAAGGACTCCACCGGTCAGCTGCGCGATCTCTCGTGGGCTCCGGAAGCAGATGAGGAAGTCACCGCCATCGCCTCGGACACCGAGGAAGGCCGCGCGGTCATCCGCCACTCCGCAGCGCACGTGTTGGCGCAGGCCGTGCAGAAGGAATTCCCAGGCACCAAGCTGGGCATCGGCCCAGCCATCGAAAACGGCTTCTACTACGACTTTGATGTCGCAGAACCCTTCACCCCGGAAGATCTGAAGAAGATCGAAAAGGCGATGAAGAAGATCATCAAGTCCGGACAGAAGTTCGAGCGCAAGGCATATTCTTCCGTGGACGAAGCCCTGGCGGAATACACCGATGAGCCATTCAAGACCGAGCTCATTGCGGACAAGGGCAACGTCGACCCCAATTCTGACGAAGCCACCGAAGTGGGCGCCGGAGAGCTGACCTGTTACTGCAACGTCAACCCCCGCTCCGGTGACGTGGAATGGTACGACCTCTGCCGCGGCCCGCACGTGCCCACCACCCGCTACATTCCGGCCTTCGCCATCACCCGCTCTTCCGCGGCATACTGGCGCGGCAACCAGGACAACGCGGGTCTGCAGCGCGTATACGGAACCGCGTGGGAATCCAAGGAAGCGCTGGATGAATACCAGACCATGCTCGCCGAAGCCGAGAAGCGCGATCACCGCCGCCTGGGCAATGAGCTGGATCTGTTCTCCTTCCCGGATGACCTGGGCTCCGGCCTGCCGGTCTTCCACCCTGCGGGCGGAATCATCCGCAATGAGATGGAAGAGCACTCCCGCCGCCGCCACATCGCGGGTGGCTACTCCTTCGTCAACACCCCGCACATCACGCGTCAGGACCTCTACGAGCGCTCCGGCCACCTGGGCTTTTACAAGGATGGCATGTTCCCTCCCATGATCGTGGATGCGGAATACGACGAAAACGGGCAAGAGACCAAGCCGGGCCAGGAGTATTACCTCAAGCCCATGAACTGCCCGATGCACAACCTGATCTTCGATTCCCGTGGCCGTTCCTACCGCGAACTGCCATTGCGCTTGTTCGAGTTCGGCACCGTGTACCGCTATGAAAAGTCCGGTGTGATCCAGGGCCTCACCCGCGCCCGCGGATTCACCCAGGATGACGCGCACATCTACTGCACCGAAGATCAGCTGGAGCAGGAGCTGACCACCTGCCTGGAGTTCGTGCTCTCCCTGTTGCGTGACTACGGTCTGGAGGATTTCTACCTGGAACTTTCCACCCGGGATCCAAAAAAGTCCGTGGGTTCCGATGAAGTGTGGGAGCGCTCCACGGAGATCCTCTCCCGCGTGGCCACCAAGTCCGGCCTGGAGCTGGTGCCGGATCCAGAAGGGGCTGCCTTCTACGGACCGAAGATTTCCGTGCAGGCTCGCGATGCCATCGGCCGTACCTGGCAGATGTCCACTGTGCAGCTGGACTTCAACATGCCGGAGCGCTTCAACCTGGAGTACACCGCGCAGGACGGCACCAAGAAGCAGCCGATCATGATTCACCGCGCGCTGTTCGGTTCCATCGAGCGTTTCTTCGGCGTGCTGCTGGAGCACTACGCAGGTGCGTTCCCCGTGTGGCTGGCTCCGCATCAGGTGGTGGGCATTCCGGTGGCAGATGATTTCAACCAGTACCTGGATGACTTCACCGCCGAGCTGCGCACGCGAGGCATCCGCGCCGAGGTTGATACCTCCGATGACCGCATGCAGAAGAAGATCCGCAACCACACCACGGGCAAGGTTCCGTTCATGGTTCTCGTGGGTGGCCGCGACGTGGAAGGCAACGCCGTGAGTTTCCGTTTCCTCGACGGCACCCAAGTCAACGGTGTGCCCAAGGATCGCGCGGTGGAGATCATCAGCGTGTGGATCTCTTCCCGTCGCAATGTGCAGCCGAGCGAAGCCTCGGTCGCCGAGCTGGTTTAAGGGATAAAAGGGGATTGTGGTGGATTCTTACGAGGATCACGGCGTGAGCGGAAACACGAGTTCGGAGCAGGCCCTCGAGCGGCTCTGGGCTCCGTACCGCTCGGCATATTTGACCACCACGGAAAAGTCCGCGGATCCGTTTCTCACTTTGCCTGAGAAATCCGATGAGGACGCCCTGATCGTGGCTCGCGGTACCACCATGTACTGCGTTCTCAACCTGTTTCCCTATAACCCCGGCCACATGATGGTGGTGCCTTTCCGCCAGGTCGCCGATTACACCGAGCTCACGGATGAAGAGACCGCCGAGTTGGCCGCGATGACCAAGCAGGCCATTCGGGTGCTGCGCTCCGTTTCTTCTCCCGACGCCATCAATATCGGGCTCAACCTCGGCAAGGCTTCCGGGGGAAGCGTCTCCGATCATCTCCATCAGCACATCGTGCCTCGGTGGACTGGAGATGCTAACTTCATGACGGTAATTGCTGGAACCAAAGTACTGCCACAGACCTTGCGTGAAACGCGCCAGTTGTTGGCCGACGCGTGGCGAGAGGAGTAGCACCTATGGTTTTGAGTTCCCGCGGCCGTGGACCGATGTCTCTGATCATCGAGCCCATTGCCAAGACCTTCGTCAAACTGGGTGTTTCTCCCAACGCCGTCACCATCGGTGGCACGGTTCTGGCTATCGTTTTCGCGGTCTGGCTGATCCCCACCGGGCACGTGTTTGCCGCCGCTGCGCTCATCGGCTTGACCGCTGCCACAGACATGGTGGACGGCACGATGGCACGCATGGTCGGCGGAGGCACCAAGTTTGGTGCCACGCTGGATGCCACGTGTGACCGTTTGTCCGATGGCGCAATCTTCGGCGCCATGGCCTATTGGTTCGCCACGCGCGAAGATCCACACCACCTGTTTGCCGTGCTCTCCCTGGTGATTCTGGTGGCCAGCCAAGTGACCAGCTACGTCAAAGCACGCGCCGAGGCCAGCGGAATCAAGGTCGAAGGCGGTCTCATTGAGCGCCCGGAGCGATTGCTCATCGGCCTGGTGGGACTGGGTCTTTCCGGCGTGGGCGTGCCGTACATCTTGGGCCTGAGTTTGGCCATCCTCACCGCGGGATCGATCTATACAGTGATTGAGAGACTGCTGATTGTGGCTCGTTCTGAGTCCGCGCAGGAGACCATCGAAGCTCCAACCGGTGCGCGGGAGTTCACCGCGAAAGAAAGCTAGGCCCACTCATGAGCACAGAACAGAGCCGTCGAGCCCGACTTTCCGAGCAGCTCACTGCCTGGGGTTACATCAGTGGCTGGGCTGTAGTGAAGAGAGTGCCGGAGCCACTGGCAGTGCGCTTTTTTGATTTCGTGGCCGATGTGGCGTCGAAAAAAGGAAAAGGACCCGAGCAACTACGCCGCAACCTATCGCGGGTAGTGGGGCCGGAAAACGTGACGCGGGAGCTGGTGCGCGCGTCCATGCGCAGCTACATGCGCTATTGGCGTGAGGCGTTCCGCCTGCCCGCGATGGCAGGACCAGAGCTGGTGGCGCAGATTGATCGGCACACCACCCGCGAACTGCGGGAAAAGCTGGATGAGGCGCTGGCTCGGGGCAAGGGAATCGCGGTAGCACTGCCTCATGCGGCTAACTGGGACATGGCCGGGGTGTGGCTGGTGAATCACTCCGGAGAATTCACCACGGTGGCAGAGCGGTTGAAACCGGAATCGCTGTTTGATGCGTTCCTGGAATATCGGCGCTCGTTGGGCTTTGACGTGATTGCCCACTCGGGCACCGAGGAATCGCCCGTGGAGTACATGGAGCAGAAGCTGCGGGAAAACCGGATCGTGTGCCTGATGGCGGATCGGGACTTGTCTGGTCGCGGCGTGAAGGTGAACTTCTTTGGCGAGCAATGCTCGATGCCCGCTGGAACGGCGCTGCTGGCCAAACGGACGGGTGCCGCCATGTTTGTGGTGAAGGCGCACTTCCGCGAGGATGGCTGGTTCCTGGATCTCTCCGATGAGCTCGATACCTCCGCTCCGCTGGAAGAAGTGGTGCAGAAGCAGGCGGATCTGATGGCGGAATACATCGCGGAGCAGCCGGAAGACTGGCACATGCTGCAGCCGCTGTGGCATGCGGATCTTTCCCAGCGGCGGAGGATCGCCATGGGGTTGGAGACTCCAGTTGAGGCTGATGAAGCTGTTGAAGATGAAGCAGGCAAGGCCGGGGGAGCCGAGGGCACCAGGAGCGCTCGCTAGTGGGCGCCGCGCACGAGGCACCTGCGGAGTTGCCCGCGGAAACGCCCGACCGACTACGCATCGGCATGGTGTGCCCCTACAGCTTCGATGAACCGGGCGGGGTGCAAGCCCACGCCATTGACCTGTGCAAGGAATTGCAGAGGCGCGGGCACACCGTGAGTTTGATCGGCCCAGGCACCAAGCAGGATGCCGTGCCTGATTTCGTGGAGCTAGGCGGGGGCAGCATTCCGATTCCCTACAACGGATCCGTCGCGCGTCTGAGCTTTGGGCCGATCTCCGCACGCACAGTGCGCAAGTGGATCAAGCGCAATGGGTTTGATGTGCTGCATATTCACGAGCCCAATTCGCCCAGCTATTCCATGTTGTCCCTGGCTCAGGTAATGGGTCCGGTGGTGGCCACCTATCATGCCTCAGCCAGCGAATCGAAGCTGCTCAAGGTGGTGTTGCCACTGCTGCGTCCCATTCTGGAACGCATCCACGCGGGCATCGCGGTGAGCGAAGAGGCACGCAAGTGGCAGGTGGAGAACCTGGCTGGAGATCCCGTGCTGATCCCCAACGGGGTGGACACGGCGGTGTTCCGCGAGGCCAGAGCACTGGATGGCCTGGATCTGGACCGCCCGCGCGTGATGTTCCTGGGCCGCTTCGATGAGCCACGCAAAGGTCTGCAGGTCCTGCTGGATGCCATGCCGGCGATCGTCGATGCCATTCCCAACATTGAGTTGCTCATCGCCGGGCGCGGTGACCAGGACGCCCTGGGTGAAAGACTGCGCAAGGCCGGGCTCACATACGCCCTGGGTACAGATCCGAGCACGGCAAACGTCCGCATCCTCGGGGCGGTATCCGAGGAAGACAAAGCCCGCGGCCTGCGCAGCTCAGACATTTACATCGCGCCCAACACGGGTGGCGAGAGCTTCGGCATCGTGCTCGTGGAAGGCATGGCCGCCGGGGCTGCAGTGGTGGCCAGCGATATCCCGGCCTTCGTCGCTGTCGGGGAAAACGGGCAGAGCGCGGCCCTGTTCCGCAACGGGGACGCGGCCGACTTAACGCGGGTGGTAGTTAACCTCTTTTCTGACGACGCCACCCGTCGCGCCCTCGCAGCTCACGGCGAACAGCGAGCCGTTCAATTCGATTGGTGCACGGTGACCTCCCGCGTGGAAGAGGTTTACCGAACGGTGCGAGTCAAGGGAAGGGGCGTGACCCTGGCATGATTTCCATCCCGATGTGGGTAGTAATCACCGCAATTGTGGTGCTGCTTCTCGTGGTGCTCATTTTTTGGGCCAGCGGCATGGCGAACCGCCTGAACCGGCTGCACATCCGCACCGATTCCGCCCGCCTCGCACTGGAAGGTGCGCTGGCTGCCCGCGGGCAAGTGATCAAGGCACTGTGCCCAGAGATGGCCCCAGACGTGGCCGCGGTGGATAACGTGCTGCTGAAGGCCACGGACATGGGTCACCGGACGGATGCAGAAAATCACATTCTTTCGCAGCTGCCCCGGGAGATCATGAATAACCCCGTGTACGTGGAAGCTTCCACCCGGGTCGATCTAGCGGCGCGTTTCTATAACGACGCGGTGGCTGATACCCGCTCCCTCAGAAGTAGGAGGGAAGTGCAGGCACTGCGGCTGGCTGGATCGGCCCCGCTGCCGGAATACTATGAGGCACTGTCAACTCAGCTTCCCCCTGCAGAGTAGATTGGTCAGGGACTGGATTTTTAGAGAGAAACAAGATCAATCCTTGGGAGGATGACTGCCAGTGTCTGAAGAAAATAGCACCGCTACCACCGGCTCTACCGGAACCGGACGCGTGAAGCGCGGACTGGCTGACATGCTGAAGGGCGGTGTCATCATGGATGTGGTGACACCCGAGCAGGCAAAGATCGCCGAAGATGCCGGCGCCACCGCAGTGATGGCTCTGGAGCGCGTTCCTGCGGATATCCGCGCCCAGGGTGGCGTGTCCCGGATGTCAGATCCAGACATGATCGATGGCATCATCGAGGCCGTGTCCATCCCCGTGATGGCCAAGGCTCGCATCGGTCACTTCGTCGAGGCTCAGGTTCTGCAGTCTTTGGGCGTGGACTTCATTGATGAGTCTGAGGTCCTGACCCCAGCTGATTACAAGAACCACATCGATAAGTTCAAGTTCACCGTGCCTTTCGTCTGTGGCGCCACCAATCTTGGTGAAGCGTTGCGTCGAATCAATGAAGGTGCCGCGATGATCCGCTCCAAGGGCGAGGCTGGCACCGGCGACGTTTCCAACGCAGTGACCCACATGCGCACCATCCGCGCAGAGATCAGCCGCCTGACCTCCATGGCAGAGGATGAGCTCTACGTGGCAGCCAAGGAGCTCCAGGCTCCATTCGAGCTGGTGCGCGAGGTAGCAAAGAACGGAAAGCTGCCAGTGGTGCTGTTCACCGCCGGTGGTATCGCCACTCCTGCGGACGCTGCAATGATGATGCAGCTGGGCGCGGAAGGCGTGTTCGTGGGCTCCGGCATCTTCAAGTCCGGCAACCCTGAGCAGCGTGCCAAGGCAATCGTCCAGGCCACCCAGAACTTCGATGATCCCCGCACCATCGCGGAGGTTTCCCGCGGTTTGGGCGAAGCAATGGTCGGCCTGAACGTGGATGACATCCCGCAGCCACACCGCCTGGCAGAGCGCGGCTGGTAAGAACTTACGCCAGTGAATTCCCCGCACCCACGGATCCTCGATGTACTGGATCTGGAGTACATCGATAGAGATATCTACCGCGGCCGAGTGATCCCCACCAGTTTGGGGCGCACCTTTGGTGGGCAGGTGGCAGCCCAGAGTTTGGTGGCTGCAACCCGCACAGTCGGGCCGGAGTTCAGCGTGCACTCCCTCCACGGCTATTTCGTCGCCGGGGGAGATCCGGATGAACCCACCGTGTTCTTGGTGGACAGGATCCGCGATGGCCGTTCCTTCGTGTCTCGCCACATCAAGGCGATGCAAAACGGCAAGGCCATCTTCGTGATGCAGGCCAGCTTTCACGTGCGCACTGACGAAGGCCCGGAGCATTCTGATCAGATGCGCGCTGTGCCGGATCCAGAGAGCATCCCAGTTGATGCTGCGGTATCCCGAGAGACCATCAAGAACCTGATGAAAGAGTGGAACGAGTGGGATATCCGCATCGTTCCGCCGGAGATGTACGAGCACAACAAGTACTCGCCCTCCCAGCAAGTGGTGTGGTTCCGCTCGAAGTCACGGCTCCCGGATGATGAAACGCTGCATATCTGCACCTTGGCGTACATGTCTGACATGACGCTGCTCTCATCAGCACTGGTGCCACACGCAGATGTGCGCGTTCAGGAAGCGTCCTTGGATCACGCCCTGTGGTTCTTGCGTCCTTTCCGTGCCGACGAATGGCTCCTCTATGATCAGGTTTCGCCTTCCGCTCACGCGGGCCGAGCGTTGACTCACGGGCGGATCTTCAATCAGCAGGGAGACCTGGTTGCAGTGGTGACTCAAGAGGGTTTGACCCGCGACTTGGCTCCCGGGGCGCATGTGTTGCCCCCGCGCAAGAACGCAGAGAAGGAAAGCTAAGTGAGCCAGCAGTTACTGATCGGCATCCTGGCCGTGCAGGGCGGGGTGACCGAGCACGTGCGCGTTATGGAAAATCTGGGACACGCCACGCGGCTGGTTCGGCGGACCGAGCACCTCGAGGGACTGGATGGAATTGTTCTGCCAGGCGGGGAATCCACCACCATGTCCCGCTTGCTGCGCTTGAGCGGGATGATCCAACCCCTGCGTGATGCAATCACCGGGGGGCTGCCCGCATTCGGCACCTGCGCCGGGATGATCATGCTCGCGGACAACGTGCTGGACACACGCGAGGATGCCGAGTCATTGGGTGCGATAGACGTGACCGTGCGTCGAAACGCCTTTGGCCGCCAGAAGGATTCTTTTGAAACTTCACTGGACTTCACGGGAATTGATCGCCCCGTAGACGCAGTGTTTATCCGCGCCCCGCAAATTGAAGAAGTGGGCGCAGACGTGCAGGTTCTGGCCCAGGTGGATTCCGCAGTAGTGGCAGCCCGGCAAGACCATGTACTGGTCACGAGCTTTCACCCTGAACTGACCGAGGACCACCAGGTGCACGAATATTTTGTGCAGATGGTGCGCGAGGCCAGCACGCGCGTCTAGTAACGTGGACGCATTAGAGAACGAAGCGATAGCGCTCAGCGAATCGACCCGGAAAGAGGAAGATGTCAGGCCATTCCAAGTGGGCAACCACTAAGCACAAGAAGGCAGCCAACGACGCCAAGCGCGGCAAGGAATTTGCCAAGCTGATCAAGAACATTGAGGTCGCGGCTCGTACGGGTGGTGGAGATCCATCGGCGAACCCGACGCTGGATGACATGATCAAGAAGGCCAAGAAGGCCTCCGTACCCAATGACAACATTGAGCGCGCCCGCAAGCGTGGATCCGGTGAAGAAGCCGGCGGCGCTGACTGGGAAACCCTGATGTACGAAGGCTATGGCCCCAACGGTGTGGCGCTGCTCATCGAGTGTCTGACGGATAACCGCAACCGAGCCGCCACCGAAGTGCGCACCGCAGTGAACAAAAACGGTGGCAACATGGCCGATGCCGGCAGCGTTTCCTACCTGTTCAACCGCAAGGGCGTGGTGGTGCTGGAGAAGAACGGCCTCGACGAAGACGAAGTGCTGATGGCTGTGCTCGACGCTGGAGCCGAGGAAGTTACCGACCTGGGCGAGCGCTTTGAGATCGTGGTGGATCCGGGCGATCTGAACGGCGTGCGCGATGCGCTGATCGAAGAAGGTATTGAGTACGAATCCATTGAGCCGGACTTCCGCGCCACTATGGAAGTACCCGTGGATGCAGAGACCGCCAAGAAGGTATTCAACCTCATCGACATTCTCGAAGAGGTAGATGACGTGCAGAATGTGTTCACCAACATGGACATCCCGGCCGACGTGCTGGCTGAGCTGGAGAGCGAAAGCTAGTTCCGCTTCGTTCATAAAAATAACCCCCGTCCATGACGGGGGTTATTTCATTGCGTCACTCGGTGCGCAGCTAAGCCGAGTTACTGCCTGACCAAATCTGCCGGGGAGCCCAGAGCCAGCAAACCGCCGAAGACAATAGCCAAACCGATCAGCGTGACCAATACCGCGATCGCGGGCTTGGTCACATAGAACGCCAGGACCTTTTCCGGAAGGGTCCGTGGCTGGTCTCCACTTCCTGCGCGGAAGCGCCAACCGCGCTCCAGCAGATTGTGCTTCTCCGCGTTGCGCTCAAAGGGGATGGTCATGAACGGGATAAGTGCGCTGGCAAGACCCGCGATTCCCCGGCCTGCACTCCACTGATTGTTCACCCAGATCAGCACTGTGGATACGCAAAACGCCAAGAAGACGAATCCGTGGATGCCTCCGGCAATGGGCATCAGCGCTTCCGTGGTTCCGGAGTATTTGAGGGCCATGGCGGTGAGCAGGAGGGCCCACGTGATGACCTCGCCGATGGCCACGTTTTTATACAGAGTTTTGGGAGACATGATCCCAAGCATATCATTCCTGCTCATTCCCGTTTTCGCACGTATGTGCTAAATTTGGCGATGTTATGGAAATCGGAGAGGGCGGGGTGCGGTCACATGAATGCTGACAATGCACCCACACGGAAGGCCACACCGCTCGCGGGGATGCGGGTAATGGGCATCGATCCTGGTCTCACTCGCTGCGGGCTTTCCATGGTGCAGGCAGGAAAAGGTCGGAGTGTCCTGCCGGTCGCGGTTGGGGTGGTGCGAACCCCACCAGAGGAAGACCTGGCGGAAAGGCTGCTGCGGCTTTCCGTGGCGGTGGAAGAATGGATGGATGATTATCAGCCGGATGTGGTGGCAATTGAGCGCGTGTTTGAACGCTCGAATGTCTCCACGGTGATGAACACTGCTCATGCTTCCGGGGTGTTGATGCTGGCAGCTGCCAAGCGCGGGATTGCCGTGCACATGTACACGCCCAGCGAGGTGAAGAAGTCGGTGAGTGGAAATGGCCGGGCAGATAAGGTGCAGATGACCAATATGATCACCCGGATTCTCGGACTCTCTGAACCTCCTAAGCCAGCCGACGCAGCCGATGCGTTAGCTTTAGCCGTGTGCCATTGCTGGCGGGCACCGATGAACTTGATCGTGAAGGGAACACTGTGATCGCATCACTGCGAGGGACTGTCATCGACAAAGGCCTAGATGGCGTGGTCATTGAATGCGGGGGAGTCGGTTATCAATGCGTGACCACTCCCGCCACGAATGCGCAGCTGGCGCGAGGGGAAGAAGTGTTCGTGCTCACCGCCCACGTGGTGCGGGAAGATTCGCAAACCCTCTACGCTTTCTTGGATTCCGAGCAGCGCGCTGCCTTCGCCACGGTGCAGAGCGTTTCTGGCGTGGGTGCGCGCCTCGCAATGGGAATTCTCGGAACGCTCTCTGCCACTGAGCTGGCCGCTGCGGTGCACGCCGGCGATGTCAAAGCCCTGCAGAAAGCCCCCGGTGTGGGCAAGCGTTTGGCAGAGCGCATGGCGGTGGATCTCAAGGGCAAGATGCCTGAACTGGTGGCACCTAATGGACACACAGCCGGAGAAACTCTGGAGTTTCCCGCGTCCGGTGCGGTTGGCGAAGATGACACCCAGGTACTGGTTCAGGTCACTGAAGCTCTGGTGGGGCTGGGCTTCTCTGAGAAAGAGTCCGAAGCTACGGCGCGCTCCGTGATTACTTCTATGCCTGCCACGGAAGTCAATGTTTCTGCCGTGCTGCGCGCCAGCCTTTCGGCAATGAATGGCGGGCGATAGAACATGACGGAAAAGAATCGAGATATCGAGCGCACGGAATTTGCCGTGCCAGATGCGAAGAAAACCCAGACTCCCGCCCGCGGCCCATTAGCGCGCAACCCCGAACTGGAGGCAGCGACCGCCGGTGGGGAAGAGGACATCGAAACCTCTCTGCGCCCCAAATCCCTGAATGAATTCATTGGTCAGAAGAAGGTGCGGGAACAGCTGACCCTGGTTCTCGGCGGCGCCCGAGCTCGCAATGTGGCGCCTGATCACGTCTTAATGGCGGGGCCTCCCGGTCTGGGAAAGACCACGATGGCCATGATCATTTCCCAGGAATTGGGCAGCGCCCTGCGGATGACTTCCGGACCCGCCCTCGAGCGTGCCGGTGACCTGGCGGCGATGCTTTCCAACCTGATGGAAGGCGATGTGCTGTTCATTGACGAGATCCACCGCATGGCCAGGCCCGCGGAAGAGATGCTCTACATGGCCATGGAGGATTTCCGCATCGATGTGATCGTGGGCAAGGGCCCGGGAGCCACCTCCATCCCCATCGAGATCGCGCCATTCACCCTGGTTGGAGCCACCACACGCGCGGGAATGCTCACCGGCCCTCTACGCGACCGCTTCGGGTTTACCGCGCAAATGGAGTTCTATGACACGGAGGACCTCACCCGCGTGGTGATGCGCGCGGCGGGAATCCTCAACGTGCAGGTCACAGCAGAGGCAGCCGCGGAAATCGCCAGTCGTTCCCGTGGCACCCCTCGTATCGCGAACCGCTTGCTGCGCCGAGTGCGAGACTTCGCTGACGTGCACGCGGATGGCCAGATAGATATCGGTGTGGCTCGCGCTGCGCTGTTGGTGTTCGACGTGGATGAAATGGGCCTGGACAGGCTGGACCGCGCGGTGCTGAATTCTCTGGTGCGCGGCCATGGTGGCGGCCCAGTGGGAGTGAGCACCTTGGCGTTGGCCGTCGGAGAAGAACCCACCACGGTGGAGGAAGTCTGCGAGCCCTACTTGGTACGCGCCGGAATGATCGCCCGCACCCCTCGTGGCCGCGTGGCTACAGCAGCCGCATGGCGACATTGCGGGCTGGTTCCCCCGGATCACGCTCTGGGGCTTTAGGCAGAGCGTGGTTCAGTAACGCAGCAGCGCTGTGGCACACTGTCCACCATGGATGTTTTTCTTTTAGGCCTGTTGCTGGTCGTTTTCGTGGCCCTACCGCTCATCAGTATGCGCAAGCAGAATCGCCGGGTGAAGGAAATCCAAGCGTTCCAGGAGCGTTTGCACCCCGGGATGGTCGTGAAGACCACCTCGGGCATGCATGCCCGCATCGCTCACGTTGGCGAGACCACCGTGGATCTGGAAATCAGCGCTGGCGTGGTGAGCACGTGGGATAAGGCAGTGGTGCTGTCTTTGGTGGAAACCGAAGAACCTGCAGCCGCCACCCCGCAACAGGCCGAAGAGCAGCGCAAAGACCCAGAGACCCCAGAAGAGTCCCTTTAAGCGCTAAGATTTCTTAGTTCGATCTACCGGCTCTGATTCTCGGAGCCCGATTCCGGCTTTCTTCCTCTATCGCTACAGGAGCACAATACAGTGGCGTCTCAGCGCACGCGTAGCAAACAGCGGAGCCAGGTCACCTGGCCCAAGCGAGTTCTTGCACTCTTCCTCGTGATCCTCATCGGCGTATTCGCCCTGGTGATGCTCACCGGAGATAAGTCCGCCACCCCCAAGCTCGGCATTGACCTGCAGGGCGGTACCCGCGTCACGCTGGTGCCACAGGGTGACAAGCCCACTTCAGAGCAGTTGAGCCAAGCGCGCAGCATTCTGGAAGGCCGTGTGAACGGCATGGGTGTCTCCGGAGCAGAAGTGGTCACCGATGGCGACAACCTGGTGATCACCGTTCCGGGTGAAGATGCGGCAGAAGCCCGCAACCTGGGCCGCACCTCGCAACTGCTCTTCCGCGCTGTTGCGCAGCCACAGCCACCCACGCAGGAACTGCCTAAGGTTCTTGAGAAGATGGCCAACGACTGGGTTGAGGCCGGAGTACTCACCAAGGATCAGGCCAACGAGAAGCTTGCCAAGGTGGTTCCCGTCTTTGAGCAGATCGGTATTCCGAATCCGCCGAAGGAACTCAAGGTCTCTGCGAAGGAGCCAGAGGAGCCTGCAACTTCCAAGGAAGAGCAGGATTTCCGTGACCACCAGGTCTCCGTGCTCCGTGAGGCTCGCCAGTCTGCGGATCCGGATATTCAGAACTCTGCTGCTTCCCTGATGGAATGCTCGGGCAATGACCCCCTGGCCGGCGCAGATGATCCCTCCAAGCCACTGGTTGCTTGTTCCGCACAGGGTCCGATGGTCCTCGAACCAGCACCACTGCTGGTGGGCAAGCCCGGTGAAGAAGAGGGCCAGCGCCTGACCGGTTCGATGATCGATACCGATTCGCAGATCACCGGCGGCCTGGATCCACAGTCCGCGCAAATGGCGATCACCTTCCGCTTCAAGACCGGTGAGAACACCCCAGGTGGCGAAACCTGGTACCAGCTGGGCCAGCAGAACCTGAACAAGCAGGTTGCCATCACGTTGGACAGCCAGGTCATCTCCGCCCCAGAGATCGTCACGCCCACCCCTGCGGGAGAGGTCAGCCAGATCACCGGCGATTTCTCCGAGCAGGAAGCGCAGGATCTCGCAAACAACCTCCGCTATGGCGCACTGCCATTGAGCTTCGTCGGTGAGAACGGAGAGCCAGGCGGCACCACCACCACGATCTCCCCAACCATGGGTGAAGCCTCCCTGAAGGCAGGCATCCTGGCTGGCGTGGTCGGACTGGCACTCATCGCGCTGTGGGCACTGTTCTACTACCGCGGATTGGGCCTGATCGCCATGATCTCCCTGGCCGCCAGCTTCCTGCTGGTCTACGGCTTCCTCATCCTGCTGGGCCGGTGGATTGGTTACAGCCTGGATCTGGCCGGCATCGCTGGTCTGATCATCGGCTTGGGTACCACCGCCGACTCCTTCGTGATCTACTTCGAGCGCATCAAGGATGAGATCCACCGCGGCGGTTCCTTCCGCTCTGCCGTGCCGCGTGCGTGGAGCCGAGCTCGTTCCACCATCATCACCGGTAACTTCGTCTCGCTGCTCGCCGCGGTGATCCTCTACTTCCTGGCCATCGGCGAGGTCAAGGGCTTCGCGTTCACGCTGGGTCTGACCACCGTGTTCGACGTGGTCGTGGCCTTCATGGTCACCGCCCCATTGGTGATTCTTCTTTCCCGACGCAAGTTCTTCCACAGCCCGCACATCAACGGACTTGGCTCTGCGTTCCGTTCCGCTGATCGTCGCCGTCTCGCGGCTGAGCAGGATCCGGCAAATGAGCGTAATCCCGAAGCTGAGGTCGGCGAACGTCTGGACAATGCTGATCTGGATGAGGACGATGCTGAAGATCCTGCCCTCGTGGCAGCTCGCGGCCGCGCGGTAGCCGAGCACGATGCAGAGACCTCATCTGCGCGTACAACGGATGTCAATGACCAGACCAGCGCTGACAAGAACACCACCGAAGAACCCGGCACAGCGAAACCTATTCGCAATCACAAGGAGGGGTAGAAGTAATGGCTGCCACTACCCAGCGAGAAAGCGTGCGCGCGCCCAAGTCCAGCGAACAATTGAAGCGACCTGGTTTTGTCGAGCGCATCTACAACGGTGAGGGCGGCCTGCAGATCGTCCCCAACCGGAAAAAGTGGTTCGGCGTACTCATCGCGCTCGTGGTGCTGTGCCTCGCGGCCATCTTGATCCGCGGATTTTCTCTCGGCATTGATTTCGAGGGCGGCACGCGCTTGTCCATGCCTCCGACCAATGGTGCGGATGAGACTTCCGTGTCTGAGGTCTTCGAGGAAGCCACCGGCGTGCAGCCACAGACCACGCAGATCGTGGGCTCCGGCGAGGCTCGTCAGGTGGAAGTCACCTCCGAGCGCCTGAGCGAGGAGCAGATCCGCGACGTTCGCACCGCTCTGTTCGACCGCTTCCAACCCACTGATTCCAGTGGCGAGGTCACCGAAGCTGCCGTGAATGACTCCACGGTCTCCGAATCATGGGGCAGCTCGATCACCCAAAGAATGCTCATCGCACTGGTGGTCTTCCTGCTGGCAGTGTTCCTCTACATCACCATCAGGCTTGAACGCGATATGGCTATCGCCGCGATCATCTGTCTGGTCATCGACCTCATCGTGGTGGCGGGAATCTACGCCCTGGTGGGATTTGAAGTCTCCCCAGCAACCGTCATCGGCTTGCTGACCATCCTCTCGTTCTCCCTGTATGACACCGTGGTGGTGTTCGACAAGGTCAACGAAAACACCACCGGATTGTTCCAATCCACGCGATCCACCTACGCCGAAGAGGTCAACCTCGCGGTGAACCAGACCATCATGCGTTCCTTGAACACCACCATCTTCTCCGTGGTGCCCATCATCTCGCTGCTGGTCATCGCCGTGGGCCTCATGGGCGTGGGCACGTTGAAGGACCTGGCTCTGGTGCAGTTCCTCGGCGTGATTGTTGGTACGTTCAGCTCGATCTTCTTCGCCGCTCCACTTCTGGTGGTGTTCAAGAACCGCAGCAAGAAGTTCAAGGAGCACGAGCAGCGCGTCATGTTGGCTCGAGAGGGTCAGCTGGGCACTTCCTCCTCCACAGTCACCGCGCCGGATAACGAAGAGAACGCGGAATCGGCGCTGGTTGGCGTCGAAAACAAAGAAGAAACTACCAAGCGCCAAGTGGCCAGCCCTAATGCTCGCGTGACGAGCAACGATGAGGATGCGGGCCGTTCTTGGCGGCCGGGAATGTAAGGATCGAGTAATGCGGATGCGGCGCAAGCTGACCCAAATCACGGCGCTGGTGGTGGCCACTGGCACACTCACGGCACTGAGTAGCTGTGCTGATGGCGAGCTGATCGAGGAGAAGAAGCCCGAGCAACTGGGTTACGTGCTTCCTCGTCCGGTGGCGACCACCAATGCCGGCACCGGCCTAGGGGTGGCCACTGACGCGGAGAAGCTATCCGCGCGTTTGTACCCTGGTGCGTTCTTGGCGGGGCCGAACGGTCAATTGCTGCCCAACCCGGATTTGGTCACCGCTGTGCCCGAGCCGGGGGACGGGTCCGCGGTGAAGTACACGATCAACGAGAAGGCCCAGTATTCCGATGGCGCACCCGTGGTGTGCGATGACTTTGCGCTGACCCAGGCAGCAAGCAGCCGCCCGGATCTCTTTGGTTCGGACATGCCGCTGTTCCTGCAGGTGAACACCATCGATTGTGCCGCCGGTGCCAAGGAATTCATGGTGCATTTCAACCACGGATTCGGCCAGCGCTACCGCGAGTTGTTTAGTCCTGGAACGGTTCTGCCGTCCCACGTGGTGGGTGAGCATGCGGAGGTTCCAGATGTGCTGGAGGCTGTCAACGCGGGGGATGAAGAGTCCTTGAGTCTGCTGGGCCAAGCGTGGCAAGAGACCTTCAACGTGGCAACCACCGACCCGGCAACGGTTCCCACGCATGGTCCGTACCGGATTGCGTCGCGCGGCGATAAGGGCCAGCTGGAGCTGGTGACCAACGACCATTACGCAGGCAGCAAGCCCGCTGAAAGCCCCATCTACGTGTGGCCAAACTCCGCGGATGTGAAGCAGTTGGCTGCGGACCGTCAGGTGCGAGTCGCGGATTTGGGTACCACCGCAAAGCTGGAAAAGGCGGGTCTGAAGGAGCCTGATTTCCAGATCACCTCCTATAACTCCGGTCGTGTGGACACCCTGCGCTTGGATAGCAACGGGATGTTCTCCAGCGTGGAAATGCGACGGGCCATCAACGCGTGCATGAATCGACAGGCCATGGCTGATCGGATCTCTCAGGAGCTGGCGTTGAAGACCACTCCTACCGGCCTGCGCATGCTCTCCACGCAGAGTCCATTGGTTGGGCAGCTGCAGGGTGTCTCCGATGCGCAGATGCAGATGAACCCTCAGGAAGCCGGGCAGTGGCTCGGCGGGCAGACAGTTCGCGTGGGTTACCTGGATGCGGTTCCTCGCTATGCCGCACTGGTGGATGAAATGGTGAAGAGCTGCAAGGACGTGGGCGTGACCGTGGAGCCCGTGCCACTGGGCGTGGATAACTTCGGCGCGCTGGGAACTGATTACGACGTACTCCTGGACACCCGCCCCGCCTTCGGCAGGAATGCCGTAACCAATGAAAACGGCCTAGCCAGCGTGGGAACGGTGAAGAAGGTGGAAGAGGAACTCCACCGGAACATGATGACCATTTCCCTGCTCACCGAACCGCGCGTGGTGGCCATCGAGCAGCACATGGCTGGCGTGGGAGATAACGGATCTGACGCCGGTTTGAGCTGGAACATGGATCGCTGGGATGAAAAGGCAACTCCCGTGACCCCGACGGAGAGCGGTAACTCCGAACCAGCCACTCCGGCCAACGCGGTTTAGGGTCGCGGGTGCTGGAGCCTCGACGCTCGGGGTCCTAACGCTCAGCACCCTAACGCTTCAGACCCATGCACATTAGGCTTTGAGTAATAGCTGTATTAGCTTTAAGCACATTCTGCAGCACTTGACGAAGAGATACCGGAGAGTTTCCGTGACTGACAACTCAACCCTTGCCCCGCACGCTGGGCTTTCTCCGGCAGCCCAGGCCTTGAAGAAGCTCACGCGTATCGTTCCGGGTTTCCCTTCCGAGGGCATTGTCTTCGAGGACCTCACCCCGGTCCTGGCTGACCCAGCGAGTTTCCGTGCAGTAGTCCAGGATCTGGCTGATGTGGTGCGGGAACACGATGCGGAGCTCATCGGCGGGTTGGATGCGCGCGGTTTCCTCTTGGGTAGCGCAGTTGCCTATGAGCTGGGCTTGGGGATCCTGGCTGTGCGCAAGGGTGGAAAGCTCCCTCCGCCGGTGTACCGGGAAGAGTATGACCTGGAATACGGTTCTGCGGCTCTAGAAGTCCCGGCTGAGGGTTTGCCGTTGCGCGGCAAGCGCATTGTGTTGATCGACGATGTGCTGGCCACCGGTGGCACGCTGCAGGCCTCCCGCACGCTGCTGGAGCGGGCTGGTGCGAACGTAGTCGGCATCGCCGTAGTGCTGGAGGTTCAAGGCCTGGGCGGGCGAGATCGCTTCCAGGACGTGCCTCTCTACGTGGTGGCGGATAGCAGCCACAATGAAGAAAATGCAGCCGCAGAGAATGCCATGGGTGAGAATTCATGAGCAATGACAAGAGCTCGCTATGGATGGCAGCACGTATCGCGCGCAGTCTCACGGGATCTAGTCGCGCCAAGATCAACCCAGTGCTGGGCCCGCTCATCACGGTCCACCGTCGCTATCACCCACGCGCGGAGATCGATGTCTTGAACCGCGCCTATGCCACCGCCGAGCGCCTGCATGAGGGGGTCATGCGGAAATCGGGGGAGCCCTACATCACCCACCCACTGGCAGTGGCCACCATCGCCGCAGAAATCGGCATGGATACCACCACGCTGGCCGCCGCGCTCTTGCATGACACGGTGGAAGATACCGATTACAGCCTGGACGACCTGACCCAAGATTTCGGTGAAGAAGTAGCCCGCTTGGTGGATGGTGTCACCAAACTGGACAAAGTGGCGCTAGGTTCAGCCGCCGAGGCAGAAACCATCCGCAAGATGGTGGTGGCCATGGCTCACGATCCCCGCGTGCTGGTGATCAAGGTGGCCGACCGCCTGCACAACATGCGCACCATGCGATTCCTGCCTCCAGAAAAGCAGGCGAAGAAGGCCAAGCAGACCCTCGAAGTCATTGCTCCGCTGGCTCACCGCCTGGGCATGGCAACGGTGAAGTGGGAGCTTGAGGATCTCTCCTTCGCCATCCTGTACCCGAAGAAATACGATGAGATCGTTCGCCTCGTGGCCGACCGCGCGCCCAAGCGGGATCAATACCTGGCCAAGGTGAAAAACGAGATTGAGCTGTCCATGCGCAAGCTCGGCCTGCACGCTGAGGTTGTGGGTCGGCCCAAGCATTATTGGTCGATCTATCAGAAGATGATTGTTCGGGGTCACGAGTTCGATGAGATCTTTGACCTGGTGGGCATCCGCATTCTGGTGGATTCCGTGCGCGATTGTTACGCCGCGGTGGGCGCGATTCATACGCTGTACCACCCGATGCCTGGACGCTTCAAGGACTACATTTCCGCGCCCAAGTACGGGGTGTACCAATCGCTGCACACCACTGTGATGGGCCCGGATATTAAGCCCCTGGAGGTGCAGATCCGCACCTATGACATGAACAACAAGGCCGAATTCGGTATTGCTGCTCATTGGCGCTACAAGGAAACCAGCGGCACCCATAGTGGCGACGCCAAAGAGATCGATCAGATGGCTTGGATGCGCCAACTGCTGGATTGGCAGAAGGAAGCTGCGGATCCTAACGAGTTCCTCGACAGCCTTCGCTATGACCTCGCCACTAATCAAATCTTCGTCTTTACCCCGAAGGGCGACGCCGTCACTCTTCCCACTGAGTCAACCCCCGTGGACTTTGCCTATGCAGTCCATACGGAGGTTGGCCACCGTTGCATCGGTGCCAAGGTCAACGGCAAGCTCGTGGCGCTGGAATCCACGCTGAAGACCGGCGATAAGATCGAGATCTTCACCTCGAAGGATCAGCATGCTGGTCCGTCCAAGCACTGGATCAACTTTGTAAAGTCCCCGCGGGCAAAATCCAAGATCCGTCAGTGGTTCGCGAAGGAGCGTCGAGAAGAAGCAGCTGACCAAGGCCGCGACTTGCTTGCCGCCGGCATCCGCCGCGGCGGACTGAGCGTGCAGCGCCTCTTTACACAGGAGGCACTGCGCAATATCGCCACGGAGCTGCGCAAACCGGATCTGGATGCTCTCTACGCGTCCATCGGCCGGGGTGAGATCTCCGCTGAGCATGTGACCAAGCTCCTGGTGGAGCAGCATGCGCAGGATGATGATCCCGATGACGTGATGATGCCGCCCACCCAGGGAGCATCGCGGATCGCGAACACGCCACAAGTAGGGCGGGGAGATGGCTCGGGCATCCTGGTGGAAGGCCAAGCGGACTTCTCGGCCAAGTTGGCGAAGTGTTGTACCCCGGTGCCGGGCGATAGGATCTTCGGCTTTGTCACGAAAAACGCGGGCGTGTCCGTTCACCGCACGGACTGCACCAATGCCGATAAATTGCAGGCAGAGCCGGATCGCTTGATTGAGGTCAGTTGGGCGTCGAGCTTCCACAACGCCGTGTTCATGGTGACGATCCAGATCGAAGGCCTGGACCGCAACGGTCTGCTGGCTGAGGTCACCCGGGTGGTCTCAGACCAAAAAGTCCCGATCACCGCGACGAGTTCTCATACCGCGGAAGATCGGGTGGCGATGATTCGCTTTACTTTTGAGGTTTCCGACATCAAGCAGCTGGGGTACCTGATGAACCAGCTGCGCAATGTGGAGGGTGTGTTCGACGTTTACCGTCTCACGACAGGCGGTTAGGCCCGCCGCCAAACGGGCAGCTAGGCCACCTGGGCGGATTCGATCTTGACTTCCTCGGCAGGCTTTCCATCACCTTCGGGAGCCTTCTCGAGGATGCCGTCCAGCGTCTTCAGGCCCTCTTCAGAGATGGTGCCGAACACGTTGTACTTGGGAGGCAGCTGAGTCTCACCGGTGACCAGGAAGAACTGGGAGCCGTTGGTGTCCGGTCCGGAGTTTGCCATGGCCAGGGTTCCGCGTGGGTAGGTCACAGGGTTTTCCAACTCGGCTTCGCTCACACCATTGGTGGGGTACTCATCGCCGAAGCTGTAGCCAGGTCCGCCGGAGCCAACGCCCGTGGGGTCGCCGCACTGGAGGATGGTCATGCCAGCGGACTTCACACTGCGGTGGCAGACGGTGTTGTCGTAGAACTTTGCCTGCACCAGGTGCTCGAAGGAGTTCGCGGAGCACGGGGACTTGGAGGCATCCAGCTCGATGGGAACTTCACCCGAGTTGGTCTTCAACGTCACCTTGGTTGTGCCGGAAGCCTTCACGTCTTCGCTCTCTGGAACCTTGACCTCCTTGGAAGCCTCGCCCTCGGCCTTGTACTCACACTTGACGGTTTCACCGTATGGCTTGGTGGGGCCAGCGGGAAGAGCTGCGGCTTCGGCAGCTGGGGTGGTTTCCGCAGAGCTGGATTCCTCCGCCACGTTGTCATCGTTGGAGGAGTAGGTGGAGGCGAACCAGATGCCGCCCACCAGCAGCACCAGCACAGCCAGCGTTGCCGCTACCACGCCGAGGGGAGCGGTCTTGGCGCGTCGATCCCGGGCCTTGATGGCCTTTTCCAGGGTGTTGAGGTTCGCATCCCGGCGCGCCTCATTGGGCAACGGGGAGTTCTTCTTATCAGCCACGGTAGAGTTTCCGACCTTTCGGGTTGCGGTTTGATCTGCATCATTATGCCTCATCGTCAGGACACAACCTGAGTCCGACAAGCCCCTACCGGCTCCTTCACAGGCAATTGACTGACCGCTGTCATGGTGGGGACTAAGCTCGAGAACCATGAACACCCCACAGCAGCCAGAACCATCCCAGAACGCTCCCTTGCCGGAAACCACCTCCATCGGCGGGTTTGTGGCAGGCCCACTCCAGACCAACTGCTATGTGTTGGCGGATACTTCTCGCCTGACCGCCGAGGGCAAGATCCCCGCCGTGGTCATCGATCCCGGGATGGGAGCATTCGCAATGGTGCAGGAACTGGCTGAGGAGGATGGGCTGGAAGTAGAAGCGGTAGTGCTTACCCACGGCCACATTGATCACATACGCGATGCCGCCCAGTTCAACGTCCCCGTGCACATTCATCCAGCGGACAAGACCATGCTGGACATGGATTGGGGCAGCGCGCCCTTCGGGCAGATGTTTGACGTGGAGAACATGGACAAGCCCGCCGATATCCGTGAGCTGGGCGATTCCATCGAGATGGCCGGTGTCACCTGGCAGGTCCACCACATGCCCGGGCATTCCCCAGGTTCCGTGATGTTCCGCGTCCCCGGGCTCATTCTGGGCGGCGACGTGCTCTTCCAGGGTGGAGTGGGGCGCACCGACCTGCCCGGTTCTTCCCCTGAGGACATGCAGTTGAGCTTGAAGAAGCTGGTCAGCGAGTTCGCCGATGATGACGTGGTCCTCAGTGGTCATGGCCCGCAGACCACCGTGGGTGCGGAGAAGGCCGGAAACCCCTTCTTGCAGTCTGTGGTTTAGTTTCTTCTTTTTTTCGACGCCACCCTCGCCCAACCAGCGACCTCCCGCAGGTTGGCACCAACTCCCATGACTAAGATGGTTCCCCGTGACTGACAAGCCTGCGCAAAAGAAACTCCCGGCACTCAAGGCTCCCAAGGGAGTGCCGGATTATGTCCCACCTGTCTCCGCGGAATTCCGCGCAGTCAAGGAAGCGTTTGCTCTGGCTGCGCATAACGCAGGCTACGAGCACATCGAACTTCCCATCTTTGAGGACACTGCGCTGTTCGCACGTGGCGTGGGTGAATCCACTGACGTGGTGAGCAAGGAAATGTACACCTTCGCGGACCGCGGTGATCGCTCCGTGACCCTGCGCCCCGAGGGCACGGCGGGAGTGATGCGCGCTGTTATTGAGAACAACTTGGATCGCGGGCAACTGCCCGTAAAGCTGGTCTACAACGGACCGTTCTTCCGCTATGAGCGCCCGCAGGCTGGCCGCTATCGCCAGCTGCAGCAGGTGGGCGTGGAAGCAATCGGTGTGGATGACCCAGCGCTAGATGCTGAGGTCATCGCGCTGGCTGATCGCTGCTTCCGTTCCGTGGGTCTCACCGGGTACCGTCTGGAGCTCACCAGCTTGGGCGATGCTTCTGACCGTCCTGCTTACCGTGCGAAGCTGCAGGAGTTCCTCCGCAAGCTCCCACTGGATGAGGAAACTCAGCGTCGTGCAGAGCTCAATCCGCTGCGCGTGTTGGATGACAAGCGCCCGGAGATGCAAGAGATGCTCGTTGATGCGCCGCTTATGCTGGATCACCTGTCGGACCAGTCCCGCGCGCACTTTGAAACCGTCACCGGCTACCTGGATGACATGGGCATTGAGTACGTGATCAACCCGCGGATGGTGCGTGGGCTGGATTACTACACCAAGACCTGTTTTGAGTTCGTCCACGATGGCCTGGGTGCGCAGTCTGGCATCGGCGGCGGAGGACGCTACGACGGACTCATGGCTCAGCTCGGCGGGCAGGAGCTGTCCGGAATTGGCTTCGGACTCGGCGTGGACCGCACCTTGCTGGCTTTGGAAGCCGAAGCGAAGAGTGCGGCGAGTGGGCGCCGGGTTGATGTCTACGGCGTGGCCATGGGTGCGGAGGCTAAGCAGAAAATGGTTCCTCTCGTTGACCGGCTGCGGGCTGCCGGAGTGGCCGTGGATATGAGCTACGGCGACCGCGGTCTCAAGGGCGCGATGAAGGGTGCGGATCGGGCAGGAGCCCTGTTCGCGTTGGTGCTGGGCGAATCTGAGCTGGAGCAGGGCAGGATCGCGGTCAAGGACTTGCAGGCTCACGAGCAGCAAGACGTAGCGCTGGATTCCGTGGTGGACTATTTAGTGGAGCGTCTGCGCGGCTAACACTGGGGGTTGGCTCTGAGGGTTGGTTCTGGGGGGGGCTGAAACACGGGGGGAGAGGTACCACGGTTCTTGAGTGAACGGGCTGTGAATTTTGCCTGACTAGAGCATGAAAGCGCACGTCGCGGGTAAAACTTGCACTGTGGTGGAAGCGGGATCGTGATTCGATGAGGGCTGACGTTCCCATTCCCACTCATCAGGAGATCTCCGTGCCTCGTCATAACAAGCTGCGCCATTCGGCCATTGCTTTGGCCCTCGTGCCACTCACCACGTTCGCGACTACTGGCGTCGCCCTGGCGCAGGAGGCAGACACTGTCGACCTCAACGTGCTCGGTGTCACCGATTTCCACGGCCACCTCGCTGAGGTGCATAAAGATCCTAAGAAACCAGAAAGCCCTGTCATCGAAATGGGTGCGGCTTCCATGGCCTGTTACCTAGACAAGGAACGTGCCGCTAACCCGAACACGTCCTTCGTCTCCGCTGGAGATAACATCGGCGGCTCTCCTTTCACTTCTGCGATCCTCGAGGATAAGCCAACCCTTGATGTCCTCAACGCGATGAAGTTGGACGCCTCTGCAGTGGGTAACCACGAGTTCGATAAAGGATGGGAAGACCTACGCGATCGCGTTGGTGTGAACGGCACCACCGGCCAGGCTCAATTCCCATACTTGGGTGCCAATGTCACCGGTTCTACTCTCGCGCCTTCTACCGTGGTGGAGCGCGATGGCGTGAAGATCGGCTACGTGGGTGTCATCACCGCAGACACCGCCTCTTTGGTCTCTCCAGCGGGTATCCAAGGCCTAGGGTTCACCGAGCCAATCGCCGCAGCCAAGTCAGAAGCAGATCGGCTGAAGTCCGAAGGGGAGGCGGATGTGGTCATCGCGCTCGCCCACGAAGGTGTCACGGGAACTGGTTTTGGTGAGAACGTCGACGCCGTGATCGCCGGTCATACCCATCAGACAAACGATGATGATTCAACCACTCCGCCGATGATTCAGCCAGCCTCATATGGTCAGCTGATGGCGGACATCGACATCAAATTCAACAAGACCACCCACAAGGTGGAAGAGGTCAGCACTCGCAACATCAGCGCGCAGGACATCGCTACTGCTTGTGCGGGTACCCCAAACGCAGAGGTGGCGGGAATCGTCAGTGCCGCTGAAGATGCGGCTAAGGAGGAGGGGAGCAAGGTTGTCACGACCATCGAGAACAGCTTCTACCGCGGTGCCAACAAGAGTGGTGAAACCGGAACCAACCGCGGAACGGAAAGCTCGTTGAACTCTCTGCTGGCAGATGCCGCGCTCGAGGGAGTGAATTCTCAAACTGACCTGAAGCCAGATATCGGCATCATGAACGCCGGTGGCGTGCGCACGGACCTAGAAAAGGGTGAAGTCACCTTCGCCGAGGCTTTTGGTGTGCAGCCATTCAGCAACTCAATGGGCGTGGTGGAGATCAGCGGTGCTGAGCTCAAGGGGGTCATGGAGCAGCAGTGGCGCAAGCCTGTTGGTAATGAACGCCCAACTCTCATTCTGGGCTTCAGCAAGAATGTCGAGTACTCGTACGATCCAACCGCGGAAATCGGTTCTCGCATCACCCACGTAAACATCAATGGGGAAAAGCTGGACGAGTCCAAGAAGTACCGCATCGCAGGTGCTTCATTCCTGCTCAATGAAGGAGATGGCTACACCTCCTTCGGAACCCAGTCTGGTGCCAACAAGCTGGAGGATGCGGGAATCATCGATGTGGATCTGTTCAACCGCTACTTGAGCGAAAACCAGAATGTGGCTGTGCGTGATGACCAAACCTCCGTGGGCATCAACGTGCAAGGTGAACTCAAGTCCGGATCTGAGATCACCGTAAACTTGTCTTCCCTTTCCTACACGGCTTCTGAATCCAAGCCGTCCAAGGTCACCGTGGAACTTATCGGAAATGGCGCCCCTGTGAGCACCACCGTTGATGTGGATAACACCATCACCGATAACCAGAATGAAACCGGCAAAGCCACTGCCAAGATGACTGTTCCTGCAGGCTTCAAGGCGATCCGTGTCCAGACCGACAATGGCACTGAGTTCATCCAGCCAGTCGAAAGCGAAGACTCTCCATTGGGCTCCGATTCCCTCGGTTCGGACAGCCTCGGTTCTGATTCGATTTCCAGCGCTTTCCGTAACGGAGTGCTCGCACTGGTCTTCGGTGCTCTAGGTGCAGGTGCCGCTGCCGCGATCTACAACTGGGCTGTTCAGCAAGGCTGGATCCGCCCCATCCAGCTTCCATAGCTGCGACTTTGCAAAATTCTCATAACTCTCCTCAAGGAAAAAGGTTTCCCCTCTTCATGAAGCAATCATCACGCATCAGCCTGGCTTTCATGGCTACGGCTTCCGTCTCTTTGTCCGTCACCACTATCCCCGTGGCAATCGCCTCCCCGGCTGGTGATAGCGTGGTCATCAGCGAGGTATACGGAGGCGGTGGCAACAGTGGCGCGCAGCTGACAAACGACTTCATCGAGCTCTACAACCCAACCGATCAGCCCATCTCGTTGGACGGATGGTCCATGCAGTACCTGTCTGCCAAAGGCACGACTTCGGCATCCACAGCAGCTCTGTCGGGATCTATTGCCCCGCACGGCTACTACCTCATCAAGGCAGGTAAGGGTGCCGGCGGCACTGTCGATTTCTCTGCCGACGCGGACGGCACTGGCTTGAACATGAGCGCCTCAAGTGGCGTTGCTGTTCTCTCAAATTCCACGGCGCGATGGACCCAGGGAAGCGCTGCCGTAGACATCGTGGGCTTCGGCGCCACAGTTGTTAACGAAACGGCCCCCACCGCTGGCCTCAGCAACACCACGAGTGCCGCTCGAAATGCTGCGGGAACAGATACGGATAACAACGCTGCAGACTTCACCGTCGGAGCGCCCACGCCGCAATTTTCTGGTGGCGACGCCACGGCAGACCCGGATAATCCAGATAACCCTGATAATCCAGAGGATCCCACCACTCCAACCGGCCGCGTGACTATCGAAGAGATTCAGGGCACCGGTGCCGCTACTCCAAAGTCCGGGCAAACCGTAACCACCGCAGGCTGGGTCACCGCGAGCTATCCCACCGGCGGGTTCAACGGCTTCAACATCCAGATGGGTGGAGCGGGCGAAAGCCGGAAGGCGGGCGAGGCTTCCCGTGCAATCTTCGTCTACACCGGTGCTGGAAAAGCCCCCGCTGAGCTCGGTCAGTGTGTCATCGTGACGGGCAAAGCTACCGAATTCAACGATTCGACTCAGCTGTCCAACCCCACGTTCCAGTCTTCGAGCAATCCCCAACAAGACTGTGGCGATGGCGTCGAGCCTCATAAGGACCTGATCCCAACGGACCCGGAGGCCAAAGAAGCGAACGAGCACATGCTCTTTGAACCGGATTCCACCTACACGGTGACCAACAACTACGACCTGAATACCTACGGATCGGTGGATTTGGTCGCGGGTAACGAGCCGCTGCTGCAGGCCACCTCCGTGGTCAACCCGGGGCCAGAGGCGGTGGCGTACGAGGAAAACAACCAGCGTCAGGTACACACCCTCGACGATGGCGCTACTGCCAACTTCATGCGCAACAATGATGCGAAGAAGACCCCGTTGCCGTACCTGACCACAGCTGATGGTTCCAAGTCTCTGCGGACGGGAGATCAGGTCAGCTTCGCCAACCCAGTTGTGCTGAGCTACAACTTCGGAAAATGGGGACTGCAGCCAACCAGCGAGATCACCGGAAAGACCGAAGCTGGTGCACTCCCAATTTCCTGGGAAGACACCCGGGCAGCCGAAGCCGGAGGACCGGAGGCTGTGGGCGGTACGCACAGCATCGCCAGCTTCAACGTGTTGAACTACTTCACTGATTTGGGCAAGGATGAGGCAGGGTGCCGTGCGTTCAACGACATGAATGGCGCACCCGTAACCGCCGATGGGTGCCAGGTTCGTGGCGCGTTCACCGAGGAAGCCTTCCAGGATCAGCAGTCCAAGATCGTCAGCGCGATCAACACCTTGGACGTGTCCGTCCTGGGCTTGGAGGAAATTGAGAACTCTGCGAGGTTCGGCGCGGATCGCGATGCGTCGTTGAACGCTTTGGTCTCCGCACTCAATGCGGCCGGCGGAAACTGGAAGGCAGTACCTTCCCCGAAGGTCGTTCCAGGCAGCGAGGACGTCATCCGCACCGCGTTCATCTACCGCGAAGGTGAAGTGGAGCCGGTAGGCGAGTCCAAGATTTTCGATCACGCAGCGTTCACTGACATCGCCCGCCAGCCTCTCGCGCAGCGATTCAAGGGCGTTGGGGCTTCCGACGCAAGCGCCTTCGTGGCCGTGGTGAATCACTACAAGTCCAAGGGATCTGTGGCCCGCGGTGACGCGGACATGGGCGATGGACAGGGTAACAACGCCAATCTCCGCGCCGAAATGTCCCGCCAGTTGGTGGGATGGCTCGCCGCAGACGAAGACCTGAAGGACAAGCCGCAGTTCATCATGGGCGACCTGAACGCGTACGCCAAGGAAAATGCCGTGCAGGTTCTCGAAGAAGCTGGGTTCACGAACATCGAGGACAAGTTCGACGCGGGACACTCCTACCAGTTCGGTGGTCGTCTCGGCTCGCTCGATCACGTGCTCGCCAATGACAAGGCACTGGAGATGACCACAGGTGCAGACGTGTGGGATATCAACTCTGATGAATCCGTGGCCTACGAGTATTCTCGCCGTCACTACAACGCCACGGACTTCTATGCGCCAGATCCGTTCCGTTCAAGTGACCACGATCCAATCAAGGTTGGATTCAACTTGGACACTGACGACACGGATCCGGTAGATCCTGAGCCGGAGAATCCAGGTTCTTCCGACGGATCTCTCGGCAGTTCACTGAGTGGGTTCTTCGACTTCCTCCGGGGCTTGCCGGCATTGAGCTCGGGAATCGGCCAGGCCTTCTGGCGGTGGCTAAGCTCCCTGCGTTAACGAGCGCTCCTCCTGGCTGAGGCTTTCCAATTGAGAGTCTCCGGCTAGTAGGCGCACGCAATAAAAGAGGACCTCAGCTAAAAACTGAGGTCCTCTTTTGAATGCTGGTGATGGGTAACCAGCGGCTAGTCCAAAGAACTAGCGCTGGAAATCCATCCGGCAGCTATCCATGGTTCCGCCTTGGTAACCGCGCAGGAAGAGCTCCTTGCGCTGTTCGGAGGAGCCGTGTGTCCAAGAGTCTGGGTCAACTTGCTGACCGGAAGATTGCTGGATGGCGTCGTCACCAATGGCGCGAGCCGTGTCCACCGCTTGCTGCACCTGCTCCTCGGTGATGGGATCCAACACCGCCTTGTCGCCCTTATCCGCGTGTGATGCCCACATGCCGGCGTAGCAATCGGCCTGCAGCTCCATCTTCACGGCATTGGATTCAGCGCCGGGGTTGTTGTAATCGGAAAGGCCCAGGTTGCCCTGCAGGTTCTGGATGTGGTGGCCGAACTCATGTGCGGTCACGTACATCTGTGAGAACGGGCCATCGGAGCCGCCCAGTTCCTTCAACTGCTCGTAGAACGGGGTGGAAACGTACACCGTGGTATCGGCAGGGCAGTAGAAGGGGCCGCTCTGGGAGATATTGGAAGCGCCACAGCCGGTAGAAACCTGGCCTTCAGCTAGCTTTAACTGAGGCTCCTTGTACTGGATATTGTCGTTGGCCGGAAGAGCTTCCGCCCAGTAGTTATCCAGCGACTGAGCGGTGCCGAGCACGCGGCAGTCATCGCGCTCATTGGCATCCTGCGCGGTTTGGCATTGTTCGAAGCCTGAGCCCTGCTGCTGTGGTTGCTGGGTTTGCTCTCCACCGCCCCCGAACATGTTCAATCCGCCGGAGAAGAAGAACACGGCTACTGCGGCAATGATGATGCCGGGGAGGCCGAATCGACGTCCAATGAGACCGGCCAAAAGTGCGAGAATGCCACCACCGCCACCACCTCGGCCGCCGCCAAATCCGCCACCACCAAATCCGCCACCGCCGCCAGCGGAAGAGCCACGGTTGGAATAGTTCTGCAAGTTATCGTTGAAGGTCACAAGAGTGAATGTTGCCACAATTTCCGGGGTTAGGGATGACTTCCCACCCATAGAGCATTACGTGTCTTGGGAGCGGGTAGACTGAGGGGCTGATTCTTGATCTGGAAAAACGCCCAGAAGGCACTGAGCAAGACGTCACCGAAGAACATCAAAGATTAAAGGAGCGAGTCCACGTGCTGCGCACTCATCTAGCGGGAGAACTCCGCACCGACCACATCGGCCAAGAAGTAACACTGACCGGCTGGGTGGGGCGGCGTCGCGATCACGGCGGCGTGATCTTCATCGACATGCGCGATCGCAGCGGTGTGGCACAGGTGGTGTTCCGCGAGTCTGAGGTGGCCGCACGTGCACACAGCTTGCGCAGCGAATTCTGCATCCAGATCACCGGCGTGGTGGAAGCCCGCCCAGAGGGGTCTGCGAACCCTAACCTTGCCTCCGGTGGGGTAGAGGTCAACGTCACCGGCCTCGAGGTGCTGAGCGAAGCAGCTGCACTTCCGTTCCAGATCGATGACCCATCTTCGGCCGGTGAAGTGGGCGAAGAGACACGCCTGAAGTACCGCTATCTGGATCTCCGTCGCAAGACCCAGGGTGATGCCCTGCGCCTGCGCTCCCGGGTCAATGCTGCGGCACGCAACGTGCTCAACCAGCATGACTTCACCGAGATCGAGACCCCAACCCTGACCCGCTCCACCCCAGAGGGTGCGCGCGACTTCCTGGTGCCAGCCCGCCTGAAGCCAGGTACCTTCTACGCTTTGCCTCAGTCCCCACAGCTGTTCAAGCAGCTGCTCATGGTGGCAGGCATGGAGCGTTACTACCAGATCGCCCGTTGCTACCGCGATGAGGATTTCCGTGCGGATCGCCAGCCAGAGTTCACCCAGCTGGACGTGGAGATGAGCTTCGTTGATCAGGAAGACGTGATCAAGCTGGCTGAAGAGATCATCGTGGCAGTGTGGGCCGAAGCTGGTTACACCATCAACACCCCGATCTCCCGGATGACCTACGCCGAGGCAATGCGCCTGTACGGCTCCGATAAGCCGGATCTGCGCTTTGATATCCAGATCACCGAATGTGCTGAGTTCTTCAAGGACACCACGTTCCGCGTGTTCCAGAACGAATACGTCGGTGCCGTAGTTATGCAGGGCGGCGCTGACCAGCCTCGCCGTCAGCTCGACGCATGGCAGGAATGGGCCAAGCAGCGCGGAGCCAAGGGCTTGGCTTATATCCTCGTGGGCGAAGATGGCGAGCTCTCCGGTCCCGTGGCCAAAAACATCACCGAAGCAGAACGCGCTGGCATTGCTGAGCACGTGGGCGCAAAGCCCGGCGATTGCATCTTCTTCGCTGCTGGCGATACCAAGTCTTCCCGCGCACTCCTGGGCGCTGCCCGTGGAGCAATCGCCGAGAAGCTGGGTCTCATCAAGGAAGGCGACTGGGCATTCACCTGGGTTGTCGATGCCCCAATGTTCGAGCCAGCCGCAGATGCCACCGCCTCCGGTGACGTGGCACTGGGTCACTCCGCTTGGACCGCTGTGCACCACGCGTTCACCTCGCCCAAGCCAGAATTCCTGGACACTTTCGACCAGGAGCCAGGCGAAGCCTTGGCCTACGCCTACGACATCGTCTGCAACGGCAACGAAATCGGCGGCGGTTCCATCCGTATCCACCGCAAGGACATCCAGGAGCGCGTCTTCCGCGTCATGGGCATCACCGATGAAGAGGCACAGGAGAAGTTCGGATTCCTTCTCGACGCCTTTGCTTTCGGCGCCCCTCCTCATGGCGGCATCGCCTTTGGCTGGGATCGCATCGTCACCTTGCTGGGTGGATTCTCCTCCATCCGCGATGTCATCGCGTTTCCGAAGTCCGGCGGCGGAGTGGATCCATTGACGGATGCTCCCGCAGCCATCACTCCTGCTCAGCGCAAGGAAGCGGGCATCGATTTCAAGCCCAAGGCGCCGAAGCAGGATCAGAAACCTCAGTAAGAGTTACCCCGAGGAGCGAGATTTTTCGTGGACTTGCACCAGCAGACAGTGAATGCCGCGGCCAGTGTTCTGGCCGCGCGCTTCGGCGGCACCCCAGAGCTGTCTCACGCAGAAGACCTGGGCGGCAGCGGCGCATCACTTGTACTGCGTTGCCGGGTTTCCCCGAACCCGTTCCTGCAGGAACGCACCGTGGTGATTAAGCAGCTGCCGCAGTTTGTTCGCACCAGTAACGAACAGGGCGATCTGCATGCTGATGAACTGGCACTGATTCGCGAGATCGTGGCCTATCAGTACACCAACACCCTTCCGGAGCAGGTTCGCCCTGGTCCGCTGCTACTTGCCTATGACGTGGATCAGCGCATGCTCATCCTCTCTGATGCCGGCGATGGGCAGAACTTCACCGATGTGCTGCAGCTGGAGGATGAATCAGCTCGCAAGACTGCGGTGCGCAAGCTTGGCCGCGCGCTCGGGCGCATGCACGCCTCCACCTTTGGCGGGGCCGATAACTATGACACCCTGCTCAAGCGCCAGTGTCAGCGTTTCCGGATCAACCCGGAAACTGTCATCGATTCCGATATCGATATCGCGAACCTCATCACCCAGGGCATTGAGCTGGCGAAGAAGAATCAGGTGCAGCTGGATCCCACCGTGGTGCGGTTCGCGCAGGTCGCAATCGAGAGGCAGGGTCGGTCTGACATGCGTTCTTTCACGCCATTCGACCTGACCCCGGACAACATCATGGTGCATAAAAACGTGGTGTTCCTGGATTTCGAGTGGGCCTCTTTTCGGGACATCGTCTTTGACGTAGCCTGCGTGATCGTCGGTTTCCCGCAGGATGACACCACCCCGGCACTCACCGATGCAGAATGCGCGGAATTCCTGGCCGCGTGGTCTGCAGAATTCGGTCAGGTGTGGCCCATGGCCAAGGATCCGGATGCGCTGGCTGACCTCTTGATGTCCGCGTTGATCGGCTGGTCCTTTATGTCCTTCTACATGCTGCAGCAGGGCATGCAGATGTCCCGCAAGGCAACCCGTCGGGTCTACTACACCGATGAACCAGCCAATGAAGCCGCGCGCGATTTTCTCGGGATGACGGCAGAGCAGGCCTCTGACATGGCCACCACCATTGATGCCATCCATCGTTTCGCACAGCGCTACGATAATCCGCAGTTCGCCGAGGTCACGCACTTCACGGGAAGGCTCAAGCGCGCATTGGCCACCCAGGGCGGTCACCCGCTATTGCCGCCCACCGTCGCGAGCTAAGCGAATATGGCTGATCTCTTCGATGATGGCGGTGGCGCGGAGCAGGCCACTGGCACTGGTTCAGCAAAGGCCGCGCAATATTTCCACCCTGGAGCCCATGCCCCTCTAGCGGTACGCATGCGCCCCCGCACGCTGGATGAAGTGGTGGGCCAGACTCATGTGCTGGGGCAGGGAAGCCCTTTGCGTCGATTAATAGATGGGCGAGGGGATACCTCCGTGATCCTCTACGGGCCGCCGGGGACGGGAAAAACTACCGTGGCCTCGCTGATCTCTTCTACCTCGAACCGGCATTTCGAAGCCTTGAGCGCGCTGAATTCCGGGGTGAAGGAAGTGCGCGCGGTGATTGAGGCAGCCCGCAAGCGCCTGGTGATCGGCGAGAGCACCGTGCTGTTTATCGACGAGGTGCATCGTTTTTCCAAGACCCAGCAGGATGCGTTGCTTTCTGCAGTGGAAAACCGCACCGTGCTGCTGGTGGCGGCCACGACCGAGAACCCCTCGTTCTCCGTGGTCTCTCCACTGCTGTCCCGCTCTTTGCTGGTGCAGCTGAGGCCGCTGGCTGATGCGGATATCGGGGAGCTGGTGGATCGCGCGGTCTCGGATAAGCGCGGTTTTGGCGGGGAATTCACCCTGCAGGGCGAGGCCCGAAATCAGCTGATTGCGCTAGCTGCAGGTGATGCTCGTAGGGCTCTGACATACCTGGAGGCCGCAGCGGAATCCCGCGAGTCCGAGGCCGAGGTCACGCTGGAAGATGTCTCGCGGAGCATCGACAAGGCCGTGGTTCGCTACGATCGCGATGGGGATCAGCACTATGACGTGACCAGCGCGTTCATCAAATCCATCCGCGGATCGGATCCGGATGCCGCGTTGCACTATTTAGCGCGGATGATGGTGGCGGGGGAGGATCCCCGGTTCATCGCTCGCCGCTTAGTCATCCTGGCCAGTGAGGACATTGGCCTGGCTGATCCCACTGCGCTGCAGGTAGCAGTTGCTGCGCACCAAGCGGTTGCCTTCATCGGCATGCCTGAAGCCCGGCTGACTCTGGGGCAAGCCACCATTCACCTGGCCACTGCTCCCAAGTCCAATGCTGTGATCATGGCCGTGGATGCGGCGATGAGTGACGTCGAAAAGGGAAAGGGAACCACCGTCCCACCGCACCTTCGCGACGGCCACTACGCCGGGGCGAACGCCATGGGCAACGCGGTGGGGTACAAGTATTCCCACAACGATGACTTCGGCGTGGTGACTCAGCAATATCCGCCCGATGATCTCCGCGAAACCGACTACTACCAGCCCACTGAGCACGGAAATGAGCGCGGGATTAGCGCTCGTTTGGCCACGTTGCGGGCAATAGTCCGGGGACAGCGCCCACGCGGGTAGAATGCTTGTGTTTGGGATTATTATCTAATCCCCGTCGACACTAAGACTGCCGAAACTTTTTCCACCAACAATTCTTCAGCGAGGTTCAACTAACGTGCAGACGCATGAGATCCGCCAGCGCTTCATCAAGCACTTCACCAATCTGGGCCACGCGGAGGTTCCCAGTGCCTCGCTGATCCTGAACGACCCCAACCTGCTGTTCGTCAACGCGGGCATGGTGCCGTTCAAGCCTTATTTCCTGGGTCAGCAGAACCCGCCTTATGACACCGCCACCTCCATCCAGAAGTGTGTGCGCACCCTGGATATCGAAGAGGTGGGTATCACCACTCGCCACAACACGTTCTTCCAGATGGCGGGCAACTTCTCCTTCGGCGATTACTTCAAGGAAGGCGCGATCCGCAATGCGTGGGCCCTGCTGACGAATTCAGTGGAGGACGGTGGCTTCGGATTCGACCCGGAACTGCTGTGGGTCACCGTTTTTCAGGACGACGACGAAGCTGCCGAAATCTGGGAGAAGGAAATCGGCGTGCCGAAGGAGCGCATTCAGCGTCTCGGCATGGCGGATAACTACTGGTCAATGGGCGTGCCAGGGCCATGCGGACCCTGCTCCGAGATCTACTACGATCGCGGTCCAGAGCACGGCGCTGAGGGCGGACCAATCGCCGATGACAACCGCTACCTGGAGATCTGGAACCTGGTCTTCATGGGTTACGAGCGCGGTGAGGGTATCGGTAAGGACAACTTCGAAATCCTGGGCCAGCTGCCAAAGAAGAACATCGATACCGGCATGGGCGTGGAGCGCGTAGCCTGCCTGCTGCAGGGTGTGGAAAACGTCTACGAAACCGATCTACTGCGCCCAGTCATCGAAGAGGCCGAAAAGCTCACCGGCGCCACCTATGGCAAGACCCAGCAGGATGACGTGCGTTTCCGCGTCATTGCGGATCACTGCCGCACCGGTTTGATGCTGATTCTGGACGGCGTGACCCCCGGGAACGAAGGCCGTGGATACATCCTGCGCCGTCTGCTGCGCCGCATCATCCGCTCCGCACGCCTGCTCGGAGCAACCGGTGAAACCATGGCTGATCTCATGGAAACCGTGCGCCAGACCATGACCCCTTCTTACCCAGAGATTGAACAGAACTGGGAACGCATCCGCAGCGTTGCAGTGGGGGAGGAAAAGGCATTCCTGAAGACCTTGGAATCTGGCTCACAGCTGTTTGAGAACTTTGCGGAGCAGGCCAAGGCTGCCGGTTCCAACGAGGTCTCCGGCGAGGTGGCCTTTGCGCTGCACGATACCCACGGTTTCCCCATTGACCTGACCATGGAGATGGCAGCAGAGTCCGGGCTGACCGTGGACTCCGCTGGCTTCCACTCCCACATGGCTGAGCAGAAGGCCCGCGCCAAGGCGGATAACCAAGCCAAGAAGCTGGGTCACACCGATGAAACCGTCTACCGGCCATTCGTGGATAACCACCCCACCCTCTTCACCGGGTTTGAAAATCTGGAAGACGAAGGCACCGTTTTGGGTCTGGTCGTAGATGGCGTCCTGGTGGAGCGCGCTGGAGAGGGCGATCAGGTGCAGGTGATCCTGGATCGCACACCTTTCTACGCCGAAGCTGGTGGCCAGATGGCTGACCGCGGAGAAATGAGCAATGGCTCCTTCGCCGGTGCGGTGGAGGACGTGCAGAAGGTGGGCAAGAAGGTGTGGCTGCACGCAGTGCGCATCACCGGTGGCGAAATCGCCGTGGGGCAGAAGGTTAATTCCCAGGTATCCCGCGCGTGGCGCCACCAGGCACGCCAGGCACACTCCGGTACCCACCTGATTCACGCTGCCCTGCGCCAGGTGCTCGGCCCAACCGCTGTGCAGGCTGGTTCCTTGAATAAGCCCGGTTACCTGCGCTTTGACTTCAACTTCGGCGAGCAGCTGAGCGAGTCCCAGCTGCGCGATATCGAGCAGATCGCCAATGGCGCAGTAGACACCGACTACGAGGTGCACACCATCGAGACCACCCTCGAGGAAGCCAAGAAGATGGGCGCGATGGCGCTGTTCGGTGAAAACTACGGCTCGCAGGTGCGCGTGGTGGAGATCGGCGGACCATTCTCCATGGAGCTGTGTGGCGGCATCCACGTGGAGCACTCCTCCCAGGTTGGCCCCATCGCCATCCTGGGCGAGTCCTCCGTGGGCTCCGGCACCCGCCGCATCGAGGCCTACACCGGCATGGATTCCCTGAACTTCCTCTCCCGGGAAAAGAACCTGGTCTCCGGGCTGGCCACCTCCCTGAAGGCACCGAGCGAAGAGATTCCAGATCGGATCGACGCGCTCACCGCCAAGCTCAAGGCAGCAGAAAAGCAAGTGCAGCAACTGCGCAACCAGCAGCTACTCAGCCGAGTGGGTGAGCTGGTTTCTGCTGCTGAGCACATCGGTGACATCACCGTGGTGGCACAAGAGCTTCCCGCCGGCGTGGGCGTGGGCGATCTGCGCACCATTGCTCTGGATGCGAAGGCACGCCTGGGCTCTGAGCCCGCGGTGGTTCTCTTCGCCAGCAACGATGAAGGCAAAGTGCCATTTGTTGCCACGCTGACTGATGCCGCTATTGAACTCGGCCTGAAGGCCGGTGACCTGGTGAAGGAGTTCGGTGCCAAAGTTGGTGGCCGCGGTGGCGGAAAGCCCCAATTGGCTCAGGGTTCAGGTTCTGAACCAGCAGGTATCATTGCAGGCCTCGAGGCTGTGAACAGCGCGATTACCGCAGCGGTTCAAGGCTGAGCTAGGGCCTGACTGAACTAGAGCCTGACTGAGATTGGGCTGGAGGGCGCTGGCTGGACAGGGTTGGCGTCGAAAAGAAACAGAAGACGAGGAACCACATGGCCGAGACCGAAAAACCCAGTGCGAGCACGGATCCGGGGCGCGGGCGGAGGATCGGCATCGATGTGGGTTCCGTGCGCATCGGGGTGGCCATGTGCGATCCCGACTGCATCCTGGCTACGCCAGTGGAGACCGTTCCCGCCGCGGTAGACGGCTCTGACGTGCGGCGCGTGGTGGAGCTGGTGCGGGAAAACAATGTGGTGGAGGTGATCGTGGGGTTGCCCGTTGCTCTGCGCGGAAACCACACGGCCAGCACGTACCTGGCGGAGGAATTCGCGCTGGATCTGCGTGAGGATCTCAATGGGGTGGAGGAAGACGTAGATGAGACAGGGGACGCACGCAAGCTAGGGGAAGCGGCGATCACCGCTGAAATTCCGGAAGGCGCGGCGTATATCCCGGTGCGGCTGGTTGACGAGAGAATGTCGACGATGGCAGCCACCCAAGCCCTGCAATCTTCGGGCGTGTCGGCGAAGAAGGGGCGCAAGAAGATCGACCAGGCAGCCGCCGTGCATATTTTGCAGGGTTGGTTAGACGCGCGTCGGCGCGTAATTGACAACATTTGATTACAACTGTGTAACAATAAGCCAGATATGACATCAAGAGGAAAGGCTGCATCACGCATGGCCACACAGCGCAGTATGCAACCAAAGTTACGGCGGCGCCGCCAGTGGACGGGTGCTCTGGCAATCGCCTTGGTAATCCTGCTGATCGGGTCAATCGGTTACGTGTGGTACCAGCGCAATGTCGTCGCTATTCGCGATTACGAGGGTGACGGCAACGGCAAGATCGTCATGGTTCGCGTGGATGCGGGCGATTCCGTCTCCAGCCTGGCTCCGCAATTGGTGGAAAAGGGCGTGGTGGGATCCCGACGCGCGCTGATGTCCGCCGCGGAAAAGGAAGAGCCCAGCCTGCAGCAGGGTTATTACCCGCTGCAAGAGGAAATGTCTGCCGATAAAGCGTTGAAGATCCTCACCGATGATGAATCTCGCCGCGGAGTGGTGGATATTCCTAACGGTCTGACTCTGGATGATCTCACGGTCGTGGGCGGGGAGCCTCGCCCCGGCATTTACACGCTGGTGTCCCAGCAGACGTGCCAGGACGAGACCACCTGTGTGACCCCACAGCAGCTCAAGGATGCGGTGGCGCAAACCTCCGCTGAGGAACTGGGTCTGCCTGACTGGGCACGCGAAGCAGTGGACTCCCGCGGCGCGGACCCCCGCAAGCTAGAGGGCTTGATTGCCCCAGGCGTGCACCTGTTTGACCCCACTGCGGAGCCACTGGCCATTGCGCAGGATCTGATTCACGATTCCGTGGATTCCTTCGAGGGCACCGGCTTGGTCGATTCCGCCAACCGCGTGGGACTCACACCCTACGAGCTGCTGACTGCCGCTTCACTGGTGGAGCGCGAGGCGCCGGAAGGTGACTTCGACAAGGTAGCCCGCGTGATCCTGAACCGCCTGGAGATCAACCAGAAGCTGGAGTTCGATTCCACGGTGAACTACTCTATCTCCGAGCAGGAAGTGGCTACCACCAGCGCAGACCGTGCCCGGGAAACCCCGTGGAACACGTATGCGAAGGAAGGGCTGCCAGCCACTCCGATTGCTTCACCTGGCCTGAAGGCTGTCCACGCGATGGAAAACCCAGCTGAGGGCGACTGGCTCTACTTCGTCACCGTGGATTTGGATGGACGCACCGTGTTCAACCGTGAATTCTCTGATCACGAGGCTGCGATCTCCGAGTCCCTCGATAACGGCGTGTTGGATTCCAACCGCGAATAGTGGAAGAAGCTCCCGAAATGAACGAAATCCCCGCTGGTCAAGACGGCATTCCGGCGGGGATTCCGTCTGTGCTTTCCGTTGATGAATTCCTCGACCCACAAGCTACGTGGCGCGGTTCCGCAGCAGCAAACATTTGTGCCGTCCTGGGCCGGCCGATCGAGCATTCGCTATCCCCGCTGCTGCACAACACCTGTTATCAGGCTGCCGGCCTGGACTTCACCTACGTGCGCGTGGAAGCCGGCGAGGGTGCGGAGATCCGCCGCCTGCTGGAGAATTCTTCCCCTGATGTCCGCGGGTTCTCCGTGACCATGCCAGGCAAGACCGCTGCGCTGGAGCTAGCTGATCAGGCAACCGAGCGCGCGCTGGCTATCGGCTCAGCCAACACCCTGGTTGCGCAGCGCGATGCACAGGGTAATGCGTTCTGGCTGGCCGATAACACGGATGTGGATGGAGTGACCTCCTGCTTGGAGGATCTGCAAGCCGCGGGCAGGATCGAATTTTCTGGGGCACGCGCGGTCATCGTGGGCAATGGTGGCACGGCTCGGCCGGCGGTTGCCGCGCTGGCTGCGATGGGTGTGTCCGCCGTAACGGTGCTGGCGCGCTCCGAGAGGGCGTTGAACCTGCAGGAACTGGTCACGGAGTTCGACATGGAGTTTTCCTGGGCCCGCTTTGATCAGCAACCCGTGGAGGAATTCTGCGCCCAGGCTGCGGTGGCCATTTCCACCATTCCCGCGTCCGCCACGGAGCCGTTGACCGAGGCGCTCCTGCGCGCACAATCCGTGATCGACGTGATCTACGATCCCTATCCCACCCCTTTGCTCACCGCAGCTTCCGCCCGCGGCGTCCCGCATTCCGACGGACTGCGCATGCTCGCGGGCCAGGCAGAGCGCCAATTTGAGTTGTTCACAGGCCGCCAGCCCGCCCCCGGCCTGCTGTGGAAAACCGCCCTCAGCCGCCGCTGACCCCGTGATACCGTGCCCTCATGGGGGCGGAAACGTGGGGTTTTTGGGTGCTTGTGGCGGGGTGGACATCCGCCGTTTTTTGGTTCGACGCCACCACCGCGCGCATTCCGAATTGGCTCACCTTTCCTGCAATCGTGGTGACCTGGGGCGCCTGCGCGCTGCTCTGGCTGGGGTGGATTGATTTCTGGGGGCCAGTGAATTCACCCGTGGCCATCTGGGGTGGAGTGCTGTGGTGGGGTGCCATCGTGATCGGGGGAGTTGCATTCCCACGCCATGCCGCGGGCGCCGCGGATGCGAAATTGGCTGCAGTACTAGGGGTATTCGCAGCTGGGTTGCAAGGAGTTCTGGGCGTGCTGCTGTGCATGCTGATCGCTGGCCTTTTGGGCGTGTGCACTGGGGTTCTGTGGGGGAGGAGAACCGAGGTTCCGCAAGGCCCGGCCATGATCCTGGCAGTAACGCTAGTGGCGGTGTGGAGTGCATTGTGATCCCCGCCACGTCATAGGGGCAGTCAACCGCAGGCGGGGGAAATTTAGACTGTAAACTGTTCGACATGCTTCGATGGACTACCGCCGGTGAATCTCACGGCCAAGCGCTCATTTCTCTGATTGAGAATCTGCCAGCTGGCCTGCACATAACTCGTGACGATGTTGCGCGCCAATTAGCGCGCCGTCGTCTGGGCTACGGCCGTGGTGCCCGCATGAAGTTTGAGGCCGATGAAGTGACCTTCCTTTCCGGCGTGCGTCATGGACTCACCCTGGGCAGCCCAGTGAGTGTGATGATCGGCAACACCGAGTGGCCCAAGTGGACCACCATCATGTCTGCTGACCCCGTGGATCTCGACGATCCAGAGGTGGCCAAGGAAATGGACAGCGGGCGCGGCGCCCAGTTGACCCGCCCCCGCCCGGGACATGCGGATTTCTCCGGGATGCTCAAGTTCCAACAGGAGGAAGCCCGCCCGATCCTGGAGCGGGCATCAGCGCGCGAAACCGCTGCCCGCGTGGCCGCAGCTACCTTCGCCCGCGCGGTTCTACGCGAAGTGTGCGGGGTGGAGGTATTCAGCCACGTCATCTCCATTGGTCAGTCTGAGCCGTACACCGGCCCCACCCCGGATTTCTCTGACATCGATGCCATTGACGAATCCCCAGTGCGTGCCTTTGACAAGGCTGCTGAAGAATCCATGATCGAGCACATCAAGGCCGCCAAGAAGTCCGGCGATACCTTGGGCGGCGTGGTGGAGGTCGTGGTCAAGGGCCTGCCCGTGGGACTGGGTTCCCACACGTCCGGCGATGAGCGTTTGGATGCACAGCTGGCGGGTGCCGTCATGGGCATCCAGGCCATCAAGGGCGTAGAAATCGGCGATGGTTTCGCAGAGGCTCGCCGCCCGGGATCCCAGGCACATGATGAAATGGTGCGGGGAAGTGACAAGCCAGGCGTCGATCGACTGAGCAACCGCGCCGGCGGCATCGAAGGTGGCATGAGCAATGGCGAGGACATCATCGTCCGCGCCGCAATGAAGCCGATCAGCACCGTTCCACGCGCCCTGCAGACCGTGGATATGACCACCGGTGAAGCGGCCACGGGAATCCATCAGCGCTCAGACGTAGTGGCCGTGCCCGCTGCAGGAGTGGTGGCGGAGGCCATGGTGGCGCTGGTTCTGGCTCGCGCGGTGCTGCGCAAGTTCGGCGGAGATTCCCTAGAGGAGACCAAGCGCAACTACGAGGCATATCAGCAACAGGTGAAGCAGCGCCTGACCTGGGATGCGCAATGAGTCCGCGCGTAGTGCTCGTGGGGCTGCCGGGAAGCGGCAAGACCACGGTTGGCCGTCGATTGGCTAACGCGCTGCATCTCACCGCGGTGGATACCGACCAGATGATCGAGCGGAAGTACGGCAGCGCGTGCGGCCATGTGTTTGAGAAGCTCGGCGAGGAGCGCTTTCGCGAGGCGGAGGCCGAAGCTGTCGCGGAGGCCATGACCACCGATGGCATCGTCTCGCTGGGTGGCGGTGCGGTTCTCACCGCTTCTAATCGACGCCTCCTCGCTAACCAGCGCGTGGTGTACCTGCACGTTTCCGCTGCTGAGGGTGTGCGCCGCACATCTGGAGACACCTCCCGGCCACTCTTGAACGTGGATAATCCTGCGGCTCGCTATGAGCAGCTGTTGGAGGAGCGCGCGCAGTTCTATGAGGAAGTGGCTAACCTTCTGGTGCATTCCGATGGTCTGCAGCCACATCGAGTGGTGACTCAGATCCTGCAGTTCCTCGAAGAGGATGAAGAAGACAGCCAGCCTCTGCCGTAATTTTCCTGCCGTTCAGCATCTCTGCTCGTCCGCAATCCAGCTTCAAGGAGTGAGTCCATGCCCACCATCACAGTCAATTCCGCTGTCCCGTATGACGTGCAGATTGATCGGGGAGTGCAGGCCGCGCTCAGCCACATCCGCACCGTGACAAATAACGTGCGCAACCTGCTGATCATTCACCAGCCGGCCTTGACTTCCCGCGCGCAGGAGCTGGCAGCGGAGTTGGAAAACGATGGGATCGCCATCACGCTCCACCAGATTGCGGACGCGGAAGAGGGCAAGACCCTGAGCGCTGCCGGTGAATGCTGGGACAAATGTGCTGCAGCTGGTCTGACCAGGCATGATGCCATCATGGGTCTGGGTGGCGGCGCCGCCACTGACCTCGCTGGTTTCATCGCGGCCACCTGGATGCGCGGGATCAAGGTCATCCAATATCCCACCACCTTGCTGGCCATGGTTGATGCAGCTGTGGGTGGCAAGACGGGAATCAACACGGCTGCGGGCAAGAATCTGGTCGGGGCATTCCACGAGCCAGCCTTGGTCGTGGTGGACCTCGAAGTGCTGGACACCCTGCCTGAGCTGGAGCTCATCGCCGGTTCCGCCGAGATCATCAAGGCCGGTTTCATCTCGGACACGGAAATCCTGCGCCTCTACGAGGCCGATCCCCAAGCAGCCCTGGATCCCCACGGCAGCCTCCCGGAACTCATCCAGCGCGCAATCCAGGTCAAGGCAGACGTGGTGGCCGTGGACCTCAAGGAATCCAGCCTCCGCGAAATCCTCAACTACGGCCACACCTATGGTCACGCCGTGGAGCATCACGAAAACTATCAGTGGCGGCACGGCCACGCTGTCGCGGTGGGCATGGTCTTCGAGGCCGAACTGGCCAAGGCTGCCGGGCTACTTGAGCAGGCCGAGGTGGACCGACACCGCGCTATCTTGGAATCGGTGGGCCTTCCCGTTTCCTATTCCCAGGCCGGCCTGGATGTTTTGCTCGACGCCATGTCTCGCGACAAGAAGAACAAAGCCAACGTGATTCGCTTCGTGGTTATCGAAGCCGCGGGCAGCCCAACTCGCCTCGAAGGCCCGAGCCAAGAACTGCTGGAAGCGGCTTACGCAGCCACCAGCTAGCCGGGTTTTCCACCAATCACTCACCACGCACCTCACAACCAAGGAGTTCTCATGCCGCAGAAGATCACACTATTGAACGGTCCGAACCTCAACCGGCTGGGCAAACGCCAGCCGGAGGTATACGGAAAGACCACCCTCGCAGAAATCGAGACGATGCTTGCCCAAGAAGCTGAGCGTCTAGGCGTGGAGCTCACCTGCGTGCAGTCCAATCATGAGGGCGAGCTCATCGAGGCAGTACATGCTGCCGCCGATGCTGGCCACGCCGTGATCATCAACCCGGGCGGCTTCACCCACACATCGGTGGCGCTGCGTGATGCACTGGCAGAAATCCAGGAGGGCGAGGGGTTCATCGAGGTGCATATCTCGAACGTGCATGCCCGGGAATCCTTCCGCCACCACAGTTACCTCAGCCCGCTGGCCACCGGAGTGATCGCCGGCCTGGGTACGTATGGCTACATCGCCGCGCTGCGCTTTCTCGCCAACGACTAGGGTCTCGCCAACGACTAGCGCCCAGCCAGTCACATTTTTTCATCTCTACCCGAAGGAGCTTCACCAGCATGTCTCGCACCGTGAACATCCAGCAATTTCGCCAACGTCGTGAACAGGTTTCCCAGAAGATCGCCGAGCAGGGAGCCCACGCGCTGTTGATCACGGACCTGCGCAATGTGCAGTATCTCACCGGTTTCAGCGGCTCCAACGCCGTGCTTCTCCTGCGTGCGGATGGCACGTCCATCGTCTCCACGGATGGGCGCTACACCACGCAAATCGGCTTGCAGACCGGCTCACCAGAAGACATGGAAATCTCCATCGCGAGCAACAGCCTCAAGGAACTCTACGGGCGCTTCAAGGCAGAAACTGAGGCACAGCTGCACGTGGAGCCAAGCCTGCCCATTGGCCAGGCCGAGGCTCTGGGTAACCCCACTATCCTGCGCAATGCCGTGGAAGACGCGCGCCTGATCAAGGACGCTTCCGAAATCCAGGCACTGCGCGCAGCTGGAGAGCTCGCGGATAGCGTGTGGCAGCAGTTCATCGCCGAAGGCGGGATCCGCGAAGGCCTCACAGAGATCGAGGCAGCTGCTGACCTGGAAAACCGCCTGCGCCGGGCAGGAGCGGATTCCTTGAGCTTCGATACCATCCTCGCCTCCGGTCCGAATGGCTCCAAACCTCACGCTGGGGTGAGCAAGGACACTATCGTCAAGGGACTGGTGACTGTTGACTTCGGCGTGTACCTGGACGGGTATGCGTCGGACCAAACGCGGACCGTGTGCGTGGGTGAGCCCACCGAACGTGATTTCGAGCTCTACCAAACCGTCTACCGTTCCCAGAAGGCCGGGGAAGCGAGTCTTCGCCCAGGCACCGGGCTCAAGGCAGTGGATACCGCCTGCCGCGAGATCATCGAGGCAGCGGGTTACGGCGAATATTTCGTCCACTCCACCGGACACGGCGTGGGCCTGGATGTGCACGAAGCTCCCCGCGCAGCGCAGACCGTGGATGAGGCAGAAGTTCTCCGTGAAGGAATGACCCTCACGGTTGAGCCGGGAATCTACCTGCCGGGGGAGACCGGCCTGCGCATTGAGAACACCTACGTGATCACCGCAGATGGGGCGGAAAGCCTCAATACCTCCACCACCGAGATGATCGTGGTCTGAAAGACCTCCTAGGCGGGGATTGGTGCACCCCAGTGATAGACTGACTTACCGATTCCCGACACTTACATCCTTGAAGGAGACTCACTCGTGGCAAATACCGCGGATTTCAAGAACGGCCTGGTCCTGAAGATCGATGGAAAGCTCCAGCAGATCATCGAGTTCCAGCACGTGAAGCCCGGTAAGGGTCCAGCCTTCGTGCGCACCAAGCTCAAGGATGTTGTGTCCGGCAAGACCGTGGATAAGACCTTCAACGCTGGCGTGAAGGTGGAGACCGCGACCGTCGACCGTCGCGATATGACCTACCTGTACCACGATGGAACCAACTACGTCCTCATGGATGATAAGACCTTCGACCAGGTGGAACTCGCCGAGCACCTCATGGGCGATGGCGCCAAGTTCCTGCTGGAAAACACCGTTGTGCAGGTCTCTTTCCACGAGGGCGAGCCACTTTTCGCCGAGCTTCCTGTCTCCGTGGAGCTGCGCATTGAGCACACCGATCCAGGCCTGCAGGGCGACCGCTCCACCGGTGGCACCAAGCCAGCCACCCTCGAGACCGGCGCCGAGATCCAGGTTCCCCTCTTCCTCGAGTCCGGCACCCTGGTCAAGGTTGATACCCGCACCGGTGAGTACCTCTCCCGCGTGAACAGCTAGTTCATTTGTCGACGCCAAAAGTGACTAAAGAAGCTAATTTCAAACGCCACGGCGCTCGCTACAAAGCGCGCCGCCGGGCAGTGGACATTCTGTTCGAGGCCGAATTCCGCGATGTTGACCCAGTGGGGATCATCGAGGAGCGTATTGCCCTGAGCAAGGACCAGGAAAACCAGGTCAAACCGGTTCCGGAGTACACCGAGGAGATCGTCAACGGTGTGGCAGTGAACCTGGATGCACTGGATGATTCCATCGCCAGCCACTTGTCATCCGAGTGGCGGTTGGACAGGCTCCCAGCGGTGGATCGCGCCGTGCTGCGCGTCTCCGCATGGGAGGTCATGTTCAACGGCGACGTGCCTGCCAAGGTAGCGATTAAAGAGGGCGTGGAGCTGGCCAGCGAATACTCGCATGACAAGGCCCCGGGCTATGTCAACGTGGTGCTCGATGGCGTGGGTCGCGATACGGATCTCCGCCTGGCAGACGCAGTGGCAGCGCAGAAGGAAAGTGCCGTCACAGGGATCGATTCCGTCTCGGATGAAGAGCTTGATCAGCTCATCGAATCCGTGGTGGATGCCCCCGAAGATTCATCGGCTGATTCTTCTGCTGAATCGTCCGCTGAACCCTCCGTCGAATCCTCCGCAGAGAGCTCTGACACCGAAGAAAACTAGAGCACTCTCACACAAAACAGCCCGGTTCCTGCGCTTCTAACGCAGAGCCGGGCTGTCTTGCTAGACTGATCCGCAGTAACTATTGGACATCCTTTAACTGACCGCACAGAGAGGCGGGAAAGGAGGTCACGATGAACTCGACGACACCCCCCGAGGCAACCCAACTGCTCACAGCAGATGATGTTTCCCGGACAGTCGTGCGCATCGCGCACCAGATTATTGAAAAGACAGCACTCGATGGAACCGACAGTTCTCGGGTGGTGTTGCTGGGAATCCCCTCGGGCGGAGTTCCGTTAGCCGCCCGTTTGGCGGAGAAAATCACTGAATTTTCTGGCGTCGAAATCTTCCATGGTGCCCTGGACATCACGCTCTACCGCGACGATCTCCACCGCGGCTCCGCACACCGTGCGTTGCAGCCCACCGTGGTGCCAGACGAGGGCATTGATGATGCGATCGTCATTTTGGTTGACGACGTGCTCTTTTCCGGCCGCAGCATTCGCGCCGCCCTCGACGCACTGCGCGACCTCGGGCGTGCCAAGAGCGTCCAGCTCGCGGTACTCATCGACCGCGGCCACCGCCAGCTTCCCATCCGCGCTGATTACGTGGGTAAGAACATTCCCACGTCCACCCAGGAAGACGTGCTGGTGGAGCTGCGGGAACTGGATGATGTCGATGGAGTCCAGCTCATCCGCCATGCCGGTGAGAACACACAACCCACCCAGGAGGGCAGCACTCGATGAAGCACCTACTCAGTATTGGAGATCTTTCCGCAGGGGAGATCACGCAGTTGCTGGATGAGGCAGACCGCTTCGCCGAAGCCCTCGAGGGCCGGGAAATGAAGAAGCTGCCCACGCTGCGCGGACGGACCATCTTCACCCTGTTCTATGAGAACTCCACCCGAACCCGCAGTTCTTTTGAGACCGCGGGCAAGTGGATGAGCGCGGATGTCATCAACATCTCAGCCTCCAGTTCCAGCGTGAAGAAGGGCGAATCGCTCAAGGACACCGTGCAGACCCTGCGCGCTGTTGGTGCGGATGCGATCATCATGCGCCACCCTTCTTCCGGTGCTGCTCGCCAAGTGGCTAACTGGGTGGATGACATCGCCGTGATCAACGCCGGCGATGGCTCTCATCAGCACCCCACACAGGCTTTGCTGGATGCCGTGACCATGCGCCAGCAGCTCGGGGACATCGCGGGTAAGCACGTGGCGATCGTCGGCGACATCCTGCACTCGCGCGTGGCGCGCTCCAATGCGCAGCTGCTCACCACGCTGGGTGCCCGCGTGACCTTCGTGGCACCTGCCACGCTGCTCCCTTTCGGGGTGGAGAGCTGGGGAGTGGAGGTGTCGCATGATTTCGACGCCGTGATTCCCCACGCCGATGTGGTGATGATGCTGCGCGTGCAGGCTGAACGCATGAACGGCGGATTCTTCCCCAGCCACCGCGAGTACGCCACCCGCTACGGACTCTCCCGCGCGCGCCGCGAAGCCATGCGCGAAGAAGCGATCATCATGCACCCGGGACCCATGCTGCGGGGCATGGAAATCAACGATGACGTGGCAGATGCCCCAAACACAGTGGTGCTCCAGCAGGTCACCGCGGGTGTGCACGTGCGCATGGCCATCTTGTTCACGCTGCTGGTGGGCGCTGACTCGTCCTTTGAGGGGTAGAGCACCATGCAAGAAAACAATCAGCAGAACCCCGATACGCAGCCGAAAGGACACTCCATGACTGGCAGTGAAACCACCAACTACCCAGCCACCGGCACGCTGGCCGCGGTACCCACCGGTGCCGAAAATGAAGTGCTGCTCAAGGGAGTGCACATCTATGGCGAGGGTGACCCGCAGGATGTGCTGATCCGGGATGGCATCATCGCGGATATCGGCACCGGGCTCTCTACTGAGGGTGAGAGCATTGATGTGCCCGGCCAGGTACTGCTCCCAGGTCTGGTGGACATGCACGTCCACCTGCGTGAACCCGGCCGGGAAGATACCGAAACCGTGGCCACCGGCTCTGCCGCAGCCGCGCAAGGTGGCTTCACCGCCGTATTCACCATGGCTAACACCGCCCCTGTCACAGACGCACCCGTGATCGCAGAAACCGTGTGGTACAAGGGACAAAACACCAACCTGTGTGACGTGCACCCAGTGGGATCTATCTCCAAGAACCTGGCCGGAAAAGAACTCACCGAGTTCGGCATGATGGCTGATTCCGATGCCAAGGTGCGCATGTTCTCCGATGACGGCAAGTGCGTGGATGACCCACGATTGATGCGCCGCGCAATCGAATACGCCAGGGGCATGGACGTGCTGCTCGCACAGCACTGCGAGGAGCCCCGCCTCACCGAAGGCGCGGTTGCCCACGAAGGTGCCAAGGCCGCTGAGCTGGGACTCACCGGATGGCCCCGCGTGGCCGAGGAATCAATCGTCGCCCGCGATGCCATCATGTCCCGCGATTATGGTGGCCGCCTGCACATCTGCCACGCCTCAACCGAAGGCACCGTGGAACTGCTGAAGTGGGCAAAATCTCAGGGCATCACCCTCAGCGCGGAAGTCACCCCGCACCACCTGCTGCTCACTGATGAGCGTTTGGAAACCTACGACGGCGTGAATCGCGTGAACCCACCATTGCGTGAGCAGCGCGATGTGGAGGCGCTGCGCCAGGCACTGATCGATGGAGTCATTGACTGCGTGGCCACCGACCACGCCCCGCACGGCTCGGAAGAAAAGTGCTGCGAGTTTGATAAAGCCCGCCCGGGCATGATCGGTCTGGAGACCTCCCTGGCACTGATCGCGCAGATCTTCGTGCTGGATGGTGACCAAGACTGGCGGTTCGTGGCGAAGGTAATGTCGGAGAAACCAGCCGAAATCACCAAGCTGCCCGGACACGGCCGTCCCATCGCAGTGGGGGAGCCCGCCAACCTCTGCGTGGTGGACACGGAGAACTCCTGGGTGGCCAATGGCCAAGACATGGCTTCAAAATCCCGCAACACCCCTTATGAAGGCATGGACATGCCTGTCAGGATCAGCACCACGCTTCTGCGTGGCAAGGTGACCTGCCGGAATGGACAGGCCGTGGCAGCAAAGAATGCTGCAGAGCAGGGATAAGTGGCGTCGAAAATAATGGACAAGAAAGAAGGAACAACAATGACCAACACCGCAGCAGCTCTCGTTCTGGCTGATGGTCGGATTTTCCGCGGCCGTGCTTTCGGCGCCCAGGGAACCACTTTGGGAGAGGCAGTGTTCACCACTGCCATGACCGGTTACCAGGAAACGATGACGGACCCCAGCTACCACCGGCAGATCGTGGTGGCTACCGCCCCGCAGATCGGCAACACCGGATGGAACGATGAAGATTCCGAGTCCAAGGGTGACAAGATCTGGGTCGCCGGCCTAGTGGTGCGCGACCTTTCCCGCCGGGTATCCAACTGGCGCGCGGATCGTTCTCTGGAAGAGGAGATGAGCGCGCAGGGGATCATCGGTATCCAGGGAATCGATACCCGCGCGGTGGTGCGCCACCTGCGCGATAAGGGCTCAGTTGCCGCCGGTCTGTTCTCCGGCGAGGCAGTGACCACCGATGAGGACATGCTCAGCCAGGTGAAGCAGCAGCCAGGCATGGAAGGTGCAGACCTGGCAGCGGATGTCTCCACCGATGAGGTCTACGTGGTGGAACCCGAAGGCGAGCTCACCCACTCCGTGATCGCATATGACATGGGTATCAAGACCAACACTCCACGCGAATTCTCCCGCCGTGGCGTGCGCACGGTGGTGGTGCCTTCCACCACCACCTTCGAAACGATTCAGCAACTGATGGAGAAGTACTCCGCCACCGGCGTGTTTGTCTCCAACGGCCCCGGCGACCCAGCCACCGCGGACGTGACCATCGAGCAGGTGAAGAAGGTGCTGGACGCGAAGATTCCTTTCTTCGGCATCTGCTTCGGCAACCAGATCCTGGGACGCGCGCTGGGCATGGAAACCTACAAGCTGAAGTTCGGCCACCGTGGCGTGAACGTGCCGGTGATTGATCACCGCACCGGGCGCATCGATATCACCGCGCAGAACCACGGATTCGCTCTCAAGGGCAACGCCGGCGAGGAATTCCAGACCCCATTCGGCCCCGCAGAAGTGACCCACACCTGCCTGAACGATGACGTGGTGGAAGGCGTGGCGCTGAAGAGCGGCCTAGCCTTCTCCGTGCAGTACCACCCAGAATCCGCAGCTGGCCCGCACGATTCCAACTCGCTGTTTGATCAGTTCATCGAGCAGCTGGATGCACACAAGTCCGGCAAGTCCGGTCAAACCACCAAGTCCTAGAACCCACGAGTACCCCGTTTACTCAACACCCCACGAAGAATCTTTAGGAGCATAGTCAATGCCACGTCGTGAAGACATCAAGCACGTACTCGTGATCGGTTCCGGCCCCATCGTCATCGGCCAGGCCTGTGAGTTCGATTACTCCGGCACCCAAGCCTGCCGCGTGCTCAAGGAGGAGGGACTGCGCGTTTCCCTCATCAACTCCAACCCCGCCACCATCATGACGGACCCTGAGTTCGCTGATCACACCTACATCGAGCCCATTCAGCCGCAGTACATCGAGAAGATCTTTGCCACTGAGGAAGCTGCTGGCCACAAGGTGGATGCCGTGCTGGCAACCCTGGGTGGACAGACCGCGCTGAACGCAGCCATCCAGCTGGATCGCCTCGGCATCCTGGACAAGTATGGCGTGGAGCTGATTGGCGCAGATATCGATGCCATCGAGCGCGGCGAGGATCGCCAGAAGTTCAAGGACATCGTGGCCAAGATCGGCGGCTCCTCCGCCCGTTCTGCCGTCTGTCACAACATGGATGAGGTGCGCGCCACCGTTGCTGAGCTGGGTCTTCCCGTGGTGGTCCGCCCTTCCTTCACCATGGGTGGCCTGGGTTCCGGTCTTGCGTACAACGACGCCGACCTGGAGCGCATCGCCGGTGGCGGACTGGCTGCTTCTCCCGAGGCCAACGTGCTCATCGAAGAATCCATCCTCGGATGGAAGGAATTCGAGCTGGAGTTGATGCGCGACAGCAAGGACAACGTGGTGGTTGTCTGTTCCATTGAGAACGTGGATGCGCTGGGCGTGCACACCGGTGATTCTGTGACCGTGGCACCTTCCATGACGCTGACGGACCGCGAGTTCCAGATCATGCGTGACCAGGGCATCGACATCCTCCGCGAGGTGGGTGTGGAAACCGGTGGTTGTAACATCCAGTTCGCCATCAACCCTGATGACGGCCGCCTCATCACCATCGAGATGAACCCGCGCGTGTCCCGTTCTTCCGCGCTGGCTTCCAAGGCCACCGGTTTCCCGATCGCCAAGCTGGCAGCGAAGCTGGCCATTGGTTACACCTTGGATGAGGTGCGCAATGACATCACCGAGGTCACCCCGGCGGCCTTCGAGCCGACGCTGGACTACGTGATCGTCAAGGCTCCTCGCTTTGCTTTCGAGAAGTTCCCCGGTGCTGATGACACGCTGACCACCACCATGAAGTCCGTGGGCGAAGCGATGGCCATTGGCCGCAACTACATCACCGGTCTGAACAAGGTGATGCGTTCCCTGGAAACCAAGCAGTCCGGATTCTGGACCTTCTCCGATGAGGCTTTCGCCGGAGATCGCGCCACCGACAAGGATGCCGTGCTGGAAGATCTGAAGCGCCCCACTGAGGGACGCATGTACGACGTGGAGCTGGCTCTGCGCCTGGGCGCCACCATCGATGAGGTCTACGAAGCCTCCAAGATCGACCCTTGGTTCCTTGAGGAAGTTCAGGCACTGGTGGATTTCCGCACCGTGCTGGAGAACGCACCAGTCCTGGATGAGGATCTGCTGCGCGAAGCCAAGTACCTGGGCTTGTCCGATCGCCAGATCGCAGCCCTGCGCCCAGAGCTGGCAGGGGAAACCGGCGTGCGCTCCCTGCGCTGGTCCCTGGGTGTCCGCCCAGTATTCAAGACCGTGGATACCTGTGCTGCGGAGTTCGAGGCAAAGACCCCGTACCACTACTCCTCTTATGAGCTGGATCCCGCAGCTGAGACCGAAGTTCTCCCGCAGACGGAGAAGAAGAAGGTGCTCATCCTGGGCTCCGGCCCAAACCGTATTGGCCAGGGCATCGAGTTCGATTACTCCTGTGTGCATGCAGCGCTCGAGCTCTCCCGCGTGGGCTATGAGACCGTCATGGTCAACTGCAACCCGGAGACCGTCTCCACGGACTACGACACCGCGGACCGCCTCTACTTTGAGCCGCTGACCTTCGAAGACGTGATGGAGGTCTACCACGCTGAAGCTGAGTCCGGTGAGATCGCTGGAGTGATCGTGCAGCTGGGCGGACAGACCCCGTTGGGCCTGGCACAGCAGCTAGCCGATGCCGGAGTGCCCGTGGTGGGTACCTCACCAGAGGCCATCAACTTGGCCGAGGATCGCGGTGAGTTCGGCAAGGTTCTGGAGCGTGCGGAACTCCCCGCTCCTGCCTACGGCACCGCAACGACATTCGCGGAAGCGCGCGATGTGGCGTCGAACATCGGTTACCCCGTGCTGGTGCGCCCTTCCTATGTTCTGGGCGGACGCGGCATGGAGATTGTCTACGATGAGCCTTCCTTGGAGGACTACATCGCCCGTGCCACCGAGATCACCGATGATCACCCCGTGCTGGTGGACCGATTCCTGGATTCCGCCATTGAGATCGACGTGGATGCGCTGTGCGATGGCGAGGACGTCTTCCTGGCCGGAGTCATGGAGCACATTGAGGAAGCCGGCATTCACTCGGGAGACTCCGCTTGTGCATTGCCTCCGATGACGCTCGGCCCCGAGGACATCGAGAACGTGCGACGCTCCACCAAGGCGCTGGCTCACGGCATTGGCGTGAAGGGCCTGATGAACGTGCAGTTCGCGCTGAAGGATGACATTCTCTACGTCATCGAAGCCAACCCGCGCGCCTCCCGCACCGTGCCATTCGTGTCCAAGGCCACGGGCGTGGGACTGGCCAAGGCTGCCTCCCGCATCATGCTGGGCAGCAGCATCGCTGACCTTCAGGCCGAGGGTATGATTCCTACCGATCGCGATGGCGGCTCCCTGCCAATGGGCCACGTGATTGCGGTGAAGGAAGCAGTGATGCCGTTCAACCGCTTCCGCAGCCCAGAGGGCAAGGTGCTGGATTCTCTGCTCAGCCCAGAGATGAAGTCCACCGGTGAGGTCATGGGTCTGGATTCAGACTTCGGCACCGCCTTCGCGAAGTCTCAGGAGGGTGCGTTTGGTTCGCTGCCTACCTCCGGCACAGTGTTCGTCTCCGTGGCCAACCGCGACAAGCGCACCCTGATGCTGCCGATCATGCGCCTGGCTGACCTGGGATTCTCCATCCTGGCCACCGCCGGTACCGCACAGATGCTGCAGCGCAATGGCGTGGAGTGCGAAGTGGTGGCGAAGCTCTCGCAGGTCAACGATGACAACGAGAGCACCGCGACCCGCTCTGTGGTGGATTACATCAACGAAGGTGCAATCGACCTCATCCTCAACACCCCAGCAGGTTCTGCGGGCGCCCGCCACGATGGCTATGACATCCGCGCGGCAGCCGTGAACATGAACGTCCCAGCCATCACCACGGTGCAGGGCTGCGTGGCCGCGGTACAGGGAATCGCCGCCCTCCAGGGTGCCGAGACCACCGTGCGTGCCATCCAGGACATCAAGCACTAGGACGGGCAATCATGGCACAGCAAACTGACGGCACCTTCGGCGAGCGCTTCGTGGAACGCGCCCGCACCTTTGGCCCAGTGTGCGTGGGTATCGATCCTCACGCACAGTTGATGCAGGACTGGGGCTTGGAGGGCAGCGTGGCTGGCCTGCGGGAGTTCACTTCCCGCTGCGTGGATGCGTTCATCGATTCCGCGTGTGTGGTCAAGCCCCAGGTCGCGTTCTATGAGCGTTTCGGCTCCGCAGGTTTTGCCGTGCTCGAGGAGGCAATTTCCTCCCTGCGTGCAGCCGGCGTGTTGGTAGTTGCCGACGCCAAGAGGGGGGACATCGGATCCACCATGGCGGGCTACGCCTCCGCGTGGTTGGACGAGAGCTCTCCGCTGTGCGCGGACGCGGTCACGGTGTCCCCGTGGCTCGGGTTTGGTTCGCTGGAGCCCGTCATTGAGGTGGGTGAGCGAAACAACCGCGGTGTGATCGTGCTGGCCGCCACGTCCAACCCAGAAGCTCCCTCGGTGCAGCTTGCACGCACCAGCGGGGGAGAAGCGGGAGAAAGCGTGACGTTGGCGCAGGACATCGTCAACCGCGTTGCGGAGCGAAATGCCCGCCACTCCGGGCCGGGAAATCTCGGCGTGGTGGTGGGAGCTACCGTGGATAGCCCACCGGACCTCAGCGAGGTGTCCGGCATGATCCTCATGCCCGGAGTGGGTGCCCAGGGCGGAACCATGGATGATGTGAAGCGAATTGCCCGGGGATCACTGGATCTGGTGAGCCCGAATGTCTCCCGCGGGGTGCTGAAATCCGGTCCGACCGTGGAGGGGCTGCGCAGCACATTATTGGAAATCCGCGAGAGTTATTTGAAATAGCCCAGCTCACTAGTGGTAAGATTTCCGGCGATAGGGCTGTTCAGCAATCCGCAAAGCCGAAGATCGCGCCTCGTGAGCCTGCGCCGTTTTTCACCTTCACAGGGGAAATGCGTGCCGGATCGAGAAGGCCGGCTGCGTTTGCTTCGGGTACTGGCAATGCAGATTTTCTCTACACATCGTGTAAGTTCGTCTGCATTGTTGCCTTAGTCCGTGAAGGAATTCGCGCAACACCCTAGACGTCAATACGTACTTTTTTAACCGACTAGAACCTACAACGGAGGATCCCGTGGCACTTCCCCAGTTGACCCCGGAGCAGCGTGCAGATGCGCTCAAGAAGGCAGCAGAGGCCCGTAAGGCACGTGCAGAACTGCGCGAAAAGCTCAAGCGAGGCGGCACTGACCTCAAGCAGGTGCTCAAGGATGCTGAGACCGACCCGATTCTGGGCAAGATGAAGGTTTCCGCTTTGCTCGTGTCCTTGCCAAAGGTGGGCAAGGTCAAGGCAGAAGAGATCATGACTCAGCTGGAAATCGCTCCAACCCGCCGTCTGCGCGGACTGGGCGATCGTCAGCGCCGTGCGCTTCTGGAGCACTTCGGCTTCGAGGAGTAAATCGGTGACCAACGGCACGTCTGATGGGAGGGTCGTGGTTCTCGCCGGGCCGTCCGCGGTAGGTAAATCTACCGTGGTCTCGGAACTGCGGAAAACAGTACCCAACCTGTTTTTCAGTGTGTCAATGACCACCCGTGATCCACGGCCAGGTGAGGTAGATGGTCAGGATTACATCTACGTCACCAGGGATGACTTCCAGCGGGCTATCGATAGCTCCAAGATGCTGGAATGGGCGGAGATCCACGGAGGCTTACAGCTTTCGGGGACTCCGCGCATTCCCGTTGAAGAGGCTGTTTCCGCTGGTCGGCCCGTGCTCATCGAGGTAGACCTCGAGGGCGCGCGCAACATCAAGCAGCTCATGCCCCACGTCGAGTTGGTGTTTCTTGCACCACCTTCGTGGGATATTTTGGTGGACCGGCTGACCGGCCGGGGCACCGAAAGCCAAGAAGTTATTGATAGGCGTCTGGAAACTGCGCGTGTTGAGATGGCTTCTCAGGATGAGTTCGATACCGTGGTGGTTAACGACGACCTCAACAAAGCGGTAAACCGGCTCGCGGATATTCTCCAAGGCCAGTAGTTACTGCGTGCCTCCCAGCTTGGGAGACACATAACCAATTAATGAATACAGAAGGTGTATAACGTGGAAAACCAGGATGTGAACTCGAACGAGACTGTGTTCGATCCACCGGTTGGCATCACCAATCCGCCCATCGATGAGCTCCTGACCAAGGTTTCCTCGAAGTACGCACTGGTGATTTTCGCTGCCAAGCGTGCGCGGCAGATCAACGATTACTTCCAGACTCTCGATGAGGGCGTCTTCGAATTCGTTGGGCCTCTGGTAACCCCAGATGTTCAGGAGAAGCCATTGTCTATCGCTCTGCGGGAGATCAATCGCGATCTCTTGGAGCACACCGAGGGATAGACCCGCTAGGCTGTCCGGTGTGATTACTTCAGCAACCGGATCAGCAGCGGACACTTCGCAGCACCAGCCGCTCCGCGTCGTTATCGGCGTAGGGGGCGGCATTGCTGCGTTTAAGGCCGCTCACCTCGTCCGCTATTTCACCGAGGCAGGCCATCACGTCAACGTGATTCCCACCCGCAGCGCTTTGGAGTTCGTGGGTGCCGCCACCTTTGAAGCGCTATCCGGTAACCCGGTATCCACCGGGGTTTTTGAGAACGTGGATGAAGTGCAGCATGTCCGGCTTGGCCAGCAAGCTGATCTCATCGTTATCGCCCCCGCCACCGCAGATCTCCTGGCTCGCCTGGCAATGGGCCGGGCAGATGACCTACTCACTTCCAGTTGCCTGGTGGCCACCTGTCCCATCGTGCTGGCACCCGCCATGCACACGGAGATGTGGGACAACGCAGCCACGCGCGCGAACGTACGCACGCTGCGGGAGCGGGGCTTCCATGTCATTGAACCAGCACATGGCCGATTGACGGGCAAGGACACCGGTGCGGGTCGATTGCCGGATCCAGAGCACATCGGCAGCTTGGCGCTCAGCGCAATGCGCAACCATGAGCGCGATATCTTCCGCCAATCTCTGGTGGGCAAGCGCGTGGTGATCTCCGCGGGTGGCACGGAAGAACCCATCGATCCGGTTCGCTTCCTCACCAACGCGTCCTCGGGCCGCCAGGGTTATGCGCTGGCGGATATCGCCACGCAGCGTGGGGCAGAGGTCACTCTGATTTCCGCGAGCACCGAGGTCTTGCCTGTCCCCAGTGGAGCGAAGGTAGTGAAGGTTCGCACCGCCATGCAGCTGCAGGAAGCCATGCAGAGGGAATCCGCTCAGGCAGACCTGGTGATCATGGCCGCGGCAGTGGCTGACTACCGGCCGGAGGCAGTGGCGGCGTCGAAAATGAAGAAGGACGCGGATACGGATCTGAGCACGCTGCACCTGGTGGAGAATCCAGACATCCTGGTGGGGCTGGTGCAGGCGCGCGAGAACGGGGAGATCCCGCAGCAAACAGTGATTGTCGGTTTCGCCGCGGAGACGGGTGATGAGGACAATTCCCCGCTGGATCACGCCAAGCGCAAGTTGAAGAAAAAGGGCTGTGACCTGCTGATGTGCAACGCAGTGGGGGAGGGCAAGGTGTTCGGCCAGGAGGATAATGCCGGATGGCTGCTCAATGCCCGGCGGTCGGAGGGCACCCAGGATGGTGAGCCGGTGATCGTGGAGGTGCCTGCGGGTCCTAAACTCGATGTCGCTGCCCGCATAATTGATGAGGCGGAGACGCTTCTCGGCGTGGATATGTGACAGATATAGACAGCTTGGTCTAGGATCAAAACAATCCCCGCTGCGCCAGACCAGAATTAGCCGATTAACAGCGATACGCACCTCAAAATAGAAGAAGGTCCCCATTGTCTTTGCGACTATTCACCAGCGAGTCCGTCACCGAAGGGCACCCGGACAAGATCTGCGATGCCATCTCTGACTCCATCCTGGACGCGCTCCTGGAGAGAGATCCAGAATCCCGCGTAGCCGTGGAAACGGTAGTCACCACCGGATTAGTGCAGGTAGTGGGCGAGGTGCGCACCCGCGCGTACGTGGAAATCCCGCAGATCGTGCGCAACACCCTGACGCGCATTGGCTTCACCAGCTCTGACATGGGATTTGACGGCAAGACCTGTGGCGTGAGCGTATCCATCGGCGAGCAGTCCCCGGAGATCGGCGCTGGCGTAGATACCGCGATCGAGCATCGCGAGGATTCCACCGGCTCTCTGGATGCGGATGATCAACTCGGCGCGGGCGATCAGGGTCTCATGTTCGGTTATGCCACCAATGAGACCGCAGAGCTCATGCCCCTGCCGATCTCCCTGGCACACCGCTTGGCCCGCCGGCTCACCGAGGTGCGCAACGCAAATATCGTCCCCGGCCTGCGCCCGGATGGCAAGACCCAGGTGACCTTCGCTTATGACGAAAACAACAAGCCCGTGAAGCTGGATACCGTGGTCATTTCAACCCAGCACGATGAGTCCTGGGTGGGCGAGGCTCAGCGGCAGAGCTTGGCTGCTTCCCTCAAGCACCACGTGCTGGATCACTGCGTGGCAGAAGCTGGCCTGCAGCACCTCATGCACACCGATGTGAACCTCCTGGTCAACCCTTCGGGTTCCTTCGTGCTGGGCGGCCCAATGGGAGATGCTGGCCTGACCGGCCGAAAGATCATCGTGGATACGTACGGCGGCATGGCTCGTCACGGCGGCGGCGCATTCTCCGGCAAGGATCCCTCCAAGGTGGACCGCTCGGGCGCATACGCGATGCGCTGGGTGGCCAAGAACATCGTTGCTGCCGGTCTTGCTGAGCAGGCCGAGGTGCAGATCGCGTACGCCATCGGCCGCGCAAACCCCGTGGGACTCTACGTGGATACCCATGGCTCTTCGGCGGCGGATCTCACCGATGAGCAGATCCAGGAAGCCGTGCTGCAGGTCTTCGATTTGCGACCCACCGCGATCCTGCGCGAGCTCGATCTCAAGCGCCCCATTTACGCGCAAACCGCAGCCTACGGCCACTTCGGGCGCACCGACCTCGATCTGCCATGGGAGCGCGTGAACCGCGTTGATGAGCTGAAGGCCGCCCTCGGACGCTAAATCTCCGCAGGGTTAGAATGGTTCCTCGTGGATACCCCTCGCCCAACAATCGCTGAACCCATCGCCCGGGTTTTGCCTTTGTTGGGCGTGGCTCATTTGGACCGCCTTTTCGATTACTCCATTCCCGCCGCGATGGAGCAGCAGGTACGCCCCGGTGTTCGGGTACGCATTCGTTTCGCGGGCCGTTTGGTGGACGCTTTGGTGCGAGAACGACGCCGCACCAGCGAGCACCCCGGTGCACTCAAACCCATTGAGCGCGTGATCAGCCCTGATGTGGTCTGTTCTTCCCAGATGTGGGACCTGGTGGACAACCTCGCCATCCGCAGCGCGGGCGTGCGCTCGGATATCCTGCGCACCGCCTTGCCCCCTCGCCATGCTTCCGCGGAGAAGTCCGGGCTGTTCGGCGGCGGCAAGTCGTGGGTGGATCTGTATGGCTCTTTGGTCCCGGTGGAAGAGTTGGCTGGTTCGTCTTTTTCCGACGCCAACTCCGCCCTGACCAACCATCCCTCCGGGCAGGAGTTTGTCTCTTCTGTCTTGCGCGGTGAACCCTCGGCCGCGAGCATCCTCACCTTGCCCGGTCAGGATTCCGCGTATCTGGCCGCAGCTCTCGCCGCGGCCACGGTGTGGAATACCTCCGCTGAAATTGGCGCTACCCAAGTAGCCGAGCAGGGGAGCGCTGCCGATCGTGAAGTGAATGGCGAGGCACTGAACGGCGGGGTGCTGATCGTGGTGCCGAATCAAAAAGACGTGGACAGGGTGAGCCAGTATCTGCGCCGGTGGGTATCGGCTGCCCAGATCACGGAGATGACCGCCGCGGAAGGGCCCAGCGCGCGGTATCGACGCTTCCTCTCCATCCTGCACGGGCAGGCCCGGCTGGTAGTTGGCACGCGCTCGGCTGTATTCTCCCCGGTGCAGAACCTGCGGTTGGTGCTGGTCTTGGGCGAATCAGACGATAACCTGGTGGACCCGCGCGCACCATATCTTCACGCGCGCGATGTAGCCCAGTTGCGGGCACAGCGCGAAGGAGCAGCATTCGCCACCATCGGTGTGCATCGCTGCGCTGAGGTGCAGCAGTGGATTCAAACCGGGCAGTTGCAATCAATCGTTGCGGACCGTGCAGCGGTCAAGGAACACCTCCCGATCATCCGCGCGTTGGGGGAGACGGATCTGCAGCGCGAGCGTGAAGCGTACGCCCGGGGATCCAGGTTGCCGGCCCTGGCTTTCAGCGCGATCCGCCAGGCTCTGGATGCAGGCCATCCGGTGCTGGTCCAAGTTCCGCGTCGCGGGTATGCCCCAGCGCTGTCCTGTGCGAAGTGCCGCAGCGGCGCACGTTGCCGCCACTGCAATGGCCCCCTGGAACTACCTGCTTCCGGTGAAACAAGCGTTCCGAGGTGTCGCTGGTGCGGGGCTTCAGCCGGAGTGTTCACGTGCAACACCTGCGGTAACCACACCGTGCGAATGTCCGTGGTGGGCCAAGATAGAACCGTGGAAGAGCTGGGAAGAGCATTTCCCGGGGTGCCCATCGTGCCCAGCGGTGGCGAGCAGGTGCAGCGTTTCGTGGAGGACCGAGCCAGCATCATCGTGGCCACCCCGGGAGCAGAACCTCGAGTGACATCCCGCCCTGATGATGATCCTTCCCAACCCCGCCTGTTCGGCGCGGCCGTCATGCTCGATCCATGGATCGTGCTGGGTAAAGAAGATCTGCGCGCCGCAGAGAATGCGGTGAAGCAATGGATGCAGGCCATTTCACTGGTGAAGTCCCACTCTCAGGGAGGGTTAGCGGTCCTTACCGCCGATGCCTCCCTGCCCGCGGTGCAAAAGGTGATCCGCTGGGATCCGGAACGCGCAGCACAGGCAGAACTCTCACTGCGCGAAGAAGCCCGATTCCCACCCGCAGTCACCGTGGCAGCAGTGGACGGGACCACAGCGAGCATCGAACAACTTCTGCAGGCCTGTGAGCTGCCGGAATCCGCCGAGAAACTGGGACCCGTGGAACTCCCGCCCGGCGTGCGCTTGCCCGTGGGATTGGATCGAGCAACAGCAGATGAGGCCCGGAGAATGATCATCCGCGTACCGCATGAGGATTCGCTTCTCCTCGGAGAAACACTGAAGACCGCCCAGGCGGTTCGCGCCACGCAGAAGAACGCAGGACCGCTACGGGTGATTTTGAACCCAGTTCGCATCGGCTAATCTGGCATCTATGACTCAGCTCCCCCTGCGCTATTTTGGCGATCCCGTACTGCGCACCGTTGCCGACCCCATTCCAGAAGATAAGCTCGGCACCCCAGCACTGCAGACGCTGGTCACCGACATGCTGGAGACAATGGATGCCAACGGCGGAGTGGGCTTGGCGGCCAACCAGGTGGGTCTGACCCAGCGCATTTTTGTCTACGACTGCGAGGGCGATCGCGGCCACGTGATCAACCCGGTCTGGTCTGCCGTTGGTGAAGAAACCCAAACCGGCCGGGAAGGCTGCTTGTCCATCCCCGATGTGGGAGGGGACGTAACCCGGGCAGAGAGCGTGCGCGTGCAGGGAATCACCGTTGATGGAGAGCCCGTGGATAGGGAAGTCAGCGGACTTTTGGCCCGCTGCGTGCAGCATGAAACCGATCACCTGGACGGCGTGATGTTCCTCAAGTATCTCTCCAGCGAAGAGCGGAAGGCCGCGATGTCCACCATCCGCTCCGCAGACTGGTTCCAGAACTCATGAACCCCATGAAAATTCTCTTCGCCGGGACTCCCGAGCCAGCCGCGGTTGCCTTGGAACATCTTCTGGCAGACCCGCGCATTGAAGTGGCCGGCGTGCTCACCCAGCCCGATGCTCCACGCGGTCGTGGCCGCACCGTGTACCCGTCCAAGGTGGCCGAAGTGGCCGAGAAACACGGGCTGGAGGTGCACAAGTGGGCGTCGTTAAAAAAGAACGCTGAAGAAAACGGATCTGCGGAGACTTTGCGCGATTACGCTGAGCGCGGGGTGCAAGCGGTGGCGGTGGTGGCTTATGGCAACCTCATACCGCGTGATCTGCTGAACGTGTTCCCACATGGATGGGTCAACCTGCACTTTTCCCTGCTGCCGCGATGGCGCGGGGCGGCCCCGGTGCAGGCGGCACTGGCGGCCGGTGATGCCACCACGGGTGCGACGATTTTCCGCATCGAAGAGGGCTTGGATACCGGTCCGATGCTGAGTTCTCAAGAGGAAAAGATTGAAGTCACGGATACCGCCGATGACCTCCTCACGCGATTGACCATGCAGGGGCGGGAACTGCTGGCGGATACCTTGACCAGCCTGCACGAGGGCACGGCAGAGTACACCGAGCAGGACGAATCCCAGGCCACGCATGCGGCGAAGATCCGCTCCGCTGATGCGCGCATTGATTGGTCGCAGCCGGCCGAGGTGATCCAGAGGGTGGCTCGCGCACACACCCCGGCACCGGGAGCGTGGACCATGCTGGGGGAGCAGCGCTTCAAGATTGGTCTGCTTCTGCCAACTGCAGAGGAGGCATTGCCAGCTGGGCAGATGATCTTCCAAAACAAGAAACTGCTGGTGGGAACCGGTACTAACGTGTTGGAGATCATGACAATCCAACCCCCGGGCAAGAAGATGATGCAGGCAGCGGATTGGGCGCGCGGGCAGCACGCTCTGCAGGAAGCGCCTCAGCAGTTTGAAAACAACCAAGACGGAACCAATGGTCACGCAGAAGGACATAACTAATGGCAGGGTTTAGGTCACGCTCGGAATCCCAGCGTTCAGAGCCGCAGCGCTCGGAGCCGCAGCGTTCAGAAAGCTCCGAGAAGAAGCAGTCCGCAGCACCTCGTCAATCAGCCGATTCTGCACGCAAGCACAAGCCAGCAGGCAGCCCCAAGCGTCGCAGCTCTGATTCCCAGCGCTCCCAGGGTTACCAGCAAAAGCGCCCCGAGCATAAGCAGGCCAAGGCCCGCCAGAGTGGCAGTGGCGATGTGGCTCGCGACGTGGCCCTTTCAGTGCTGCGCGAGGTGACGCTGAACGATTCCTTCGCCAACCTCAGCCTCCCGCGCGCCATCAAGGAGGCCCGGCTCAGCACCCGCGATGCTGCCTTCGCCACCGAGCTGACTTACGGCACCTTGCGCGCTTCCGGATTGCTGGACGCCATCATCGCCAAGGCCGCCGGCCGCCCCGTGGACAAGATCGACTCCGTGGCCCTGGATATCCTGCGCCTGGGCAGCTACCAGATCCTCCGCACCCGCGTGGACGATCATGCCGCTGTGAACACATCAGTGGAACTGGCCAAGGCAAACGCCGCAGCCCAGGCAGGTGGGTTCATCAACGGCGTGCTGCGCACCATCACTCGCACCCCAGCAGAAGAGTGGATCAGCCGCGTGGCAGGCGGGGATAGCATCGCTGATCTGGCTTTGCGCCACGCCCATCCGGAATGGATTGCTCGTTCGTTTAACGACGCCCTGTCCCACCAGCTAGATTCCACCAGCATCCACCCTGATCTTTCCGCTGCTCTGGAGGCTGATGATCAGCGTCCAGTGGTGCACCTAGCGGCTCGTCCCGGAGAAATTTCCGGTGAAGAACTGGCCCTCATCACGGGTGGCGAGGAAGGCAAGTGGTCTCCCTACGCGGTGTACCTGGAGGACGGTGCTCCCGGCGAGCTTCCGCCGGTACGTGATGGTCTGGCCTCCGTGCAGGATGAGGGATCGCAGATCATCGCCATGGCCTTGACTCGCGCGCCTTTGAATCGCACCGATGCTGGTCGTTGGTTGGATCTGTGCGCTGGACCCGGTGGCAAGACTGCATTCATTGCCTCTTGGGCTCAGGGCGATGGGGCGCAGGTGGATGCCGTGGAACTGGCAGCTCACCGCGCCAAGCTGGTGGAAAACACCACCAAGGGTCTGCCCGTGAAAATTCACGTGGGCGATGGTCGGAAACTTGAGACGGTCAAGGGACTGGACATCCCCGCCAAAGGCTACGATCGCGTGCTGGTGGATGCCCCATGCTCCGGCCTCGGCGCACTGCGCAGGCGGCCCGAAGCTCGGTGGAGGAAGAGCGCAACCGACATCCCCGAGCTGGTCTCGCTGCAGAGAGAACTGCTGCGTTCTGCGGTGGCTAAGACTGCTCCGGGTGGCGTCGTGATCTATTCCACCTGCTCACCTCACCTGAAGGAAACCACCAACGTGGCCCGATTCGTGGCGGAGGAAACGGGCGCGGAAATCCTTGACCTGGGCCAACTGTTCCCGGAACTGGAAGGCAATGATTCCGCGCCGTTCATCCAGATGTGGCCACACAAGCACGGCACGGACGCGATGTTTATCGCGGCTCTGCGAACCCCGGCAGATGCCGAGCGTAAACTGTAGGGCATGTCTGACAACGCTTCGCTCAGCCCCACCCCGTCTACTCGCACGCTCATCGCCCCCTCCATCCTGGCCGCTGATTTCAGCTGCTTGGCACAGGAAATCTCCAAGGTGGAGAACGCGGATTGGTTGCACATTGACGTGATGGATGGGCATTTCGTGCCCAATCTCTCCTTCGGTCTGCCGGTGGCGAAGTCGCTGCTGCCGCACACCGATAAGCACCTCGATGTGCACCTGATGATCGAGGATCCCGCGCGCTGGGCACCGGATTACGCGGAGGATTTCGATTCCGTGACGTTCCACCTGGAAGCGGTGGACGGCATGGATGAGGCAATCACGCTGGCTGGTGAGCTGCGGGAGCGCGGAACCATGGCCGGCATTTCTATTAAGCCCAACACCTCGGTGGAGCCGCTGCTGGATTACCTGGCGCACTTCGACATCATCCTGGTGATGTCCGTGGAGCCGGGCTTCGGTGGGCAGAAGTTCATGCCGGAAGTTTTGGACAAGGTGCGCGCACTGCGGGCACGGATCGACGCGGACAATCTGGACACGCTGGTCGAGATCGATGGTGGCATTGGCATCGAATCCACCGGCCCTTCCGCAGCAGCGGGCGTGGATGTGTACGTGGCCGGATCCAGCGTCTTTGGTCACGCGAGCCCTTCAAGCCAGGTCGACGCCCTGCGCGAGGCCGCTCACGCTGGAATGCGCGCCGACGCTCAGTCCGATCAGCGTTCATAGTGAGCGTGAATGACGAAAAGCTGGAAGACTCGCTCCAGCTGAGCGAGCTTTTCCGCTTGGCAGATGAGCAGGCGTGGCGAGTGGCTGGAACCACCGCGCCGAACCCAGCGGTGGGATGCGTTTTGCTCAATGAACGCGGCGAGATCATCGGGCGGGGAGCTACTCAACCAGCCGGGGGAGCACACGCTGAAGTGATGGCGTTGCGCGATGCTGCTCAAGCCGGTCATTCGGTGAAGGGTGCGCGGGCAATCGTGACCCTGGAGCCGTGCAACCATACGGGGCGCACGGGACCCTGCGCGGTGGCCCTGGCGGATGCCGGGATTGCGCGGGTGGATTACCTGTTTGCCGATCCCAGCCCGCTGGCCCAAGGTGGTGGCGAATACCTGCGGGAACGCGGGGTAGACGTAACGGGACCGCACCTCGCGTTTGGGCCTTCTGAAGACCGGCAAAAGGACGGTGTGGCTGATACGGATGCAGCTCATTCGGATGCCCCTGATGCCCAATGGCAATCCGTCTTCGCTGTGGAGGCATGGCTGACGTCCGCAACCCAAGGCCGACCCCATGTGACCCTCAAGCTGGCAGCCACCATCGATGGCTTCGTGGCCGCAACGGATGGCACCAGCCAATGGATCACCGGGGAGATCGCCCGCCAGCACGTTCACCAGGACCGCAAGACCCGCGACGCGATCATCGTGGGTACCGGAACCGTGGTGGCGGATGACCCTCGCCTAAATGCGCGCCAGTCCGATGGCACCCCATTTGCGCAGCAACCGCTGCGGGTAGTCATGGGTCAGCGGGATATCGCTGACTCCGCGCCCATCTTCCAACCTCCCGGTGAGGCCATCCACCTCCGCAACCGTGACCCGCATGCGGTGCTACAGAATCTGCACGAACGGGGAGTGGTGGATGTCCTGGTGGAAGGCGGACCGCACATCAGCAGCGCGTTTCTCAGCGCGGGCTTGGTGGATAGGATTCAGCTCTACCAAGCCCCATCGGTGTTGCTCGCCGGCCGCCCAGCGCTGCAGCCCAGCCCTGAGCTGTCCACGTCCATGTCTGACATCCGCGAGTTCACCCCGCGCAGCATTGAGACCCTGGGCAGGGATATTCTGCTCACCCTCTCGCGCTAAAATTCCCTAGAGAACCAAGCAAAACGCCGCCTCCTGCACAACCCCGCACCAGCCCGCACATCATCGACACGCTAGACAAGGATTGATCCATGTTCACCGGAATCATCGAAACCATTGGCCGCATTGTGCGCGTAGAGCGCGCGGAGGATTCTCTCCGCATGCGCATCAACGCCCCCGAGGTGATGAAGGATGCCCACCACGGAGATTCCATCGCCATCAACGGCGTGTGCTTGACGGTCACCGATTTCGATTCCGAGGGCTTTTGGGCGGACGTCATGCAAGTCACCCTGGATTACTCCACCCTTGGCCAGGCAGGCGAGGGTGCGCGGGTCAACGTAGAGCGTGCCATGTCCCATCAGTCGCGCTTCGGCGGGCACATCGTGCAGGGTCACGTGGACGGCACCGCCACGCTGGAATCCCGCACACCCAGCGAGAATTGGGAGATCTTCCGCTTTGTTCTCGAGGACCCAGCGCTTGCCAAGTATGTCGTCAAAAAGGGATCCATCTCCATCAACGGCACGTCCCTGACCGTTGCGGAAGCTGCTGCTCTCGACGCCACCTCCGCCTGGTTTGAGGTGTCCCTCATCCCCACCACGATGGAAGACACAATGCTCGGAGATCTCCAGGCCGGGGATCAGGTCAATATCGAGTGCGATGTGCTGGCCAAGTACGTGGAGCGGTTGAGCGGCGCGAACTAAAGCCCCTCCCTGTGAACCCAGCCGATTGCACACCCGCAATGCTGGGTAGATAGAGTAATGAGAATGGAAGAGACCCACCCAGGCACGCAGCTCAACGATTCGCCGCAGGCACAAGAATCCATCCAATTGGATGATGTGAATCGGGCTATTTCCGATATCGCCGCGGGTAAAGCTGTTGTTGTAGTGGATGATGAATCCCGGGAAAACGAAGGCGATCTCATCTTCGCCGCGGAGCTTGCCACCCCTGAACTCGTTGCCTTCATGGTGCGTTATAGCTCCGGGTATGTCTGTGTGGGCATGACCAACGAAGATTGCGATCGCCTTGCTCTGCCACCGATGGTGGCGCGCAACCAGGACGTGCGCAACACCGCGTACACCGTGACGGTGGACGCCGCCGAGGGCATTGACACCGGCATTTCCGCTGGTGACAGGGCACACACCATCCGAATTCTTTCGAACGCAGAATCCGCATCCACTGACCTGAACCGCCCCGGCCACGTGGTTCCACTGCGCGCCCGCGATGGCGGAGTGTTGGTGCGCGATGGACACACCGAGGCCTCGGTTGATCTGGCGCGCGCCGCTGGCCTGCGTCCAGCCGGAGTCCTCTGCGAGGTTGTTAGTGAGGACAACCCCACCGAGATGGCGCGCCTCCCAGAGCTGCGCCGCTTCGCGGATCAGCACGGGCTGTGCCTCATCTCCATCGAGCAGCTCATCGAGTGGCGCCGCACCAATACCCCCGTGGTGGAGCGCAGCGTGGAGACCCGCCTGCCCACTAAGAACGGCGATTTCCAGGCAGTGGGTTACACCAGTTTGGTGGATGGTGTCGAACACATTGCTCTGGTGGCCGGGGATGTCCAGGGCAAGTCCGAAGTTCCCGTGCGTGTGCACTCGGAATGCCTCACCGGAGACGTGTTCGGATCCCTGCGCTGCGACTGTGGCGAGCAACTGCAGGCCGCGCTGAACAAGATCACCAACGAGGGCAGCGGCGTGCTCATCTACATCCGTGGCCATGAAGGACGCGGCATTGGGCTGGTGCCCAAGCTGCGCGCTTACGTGCTGCAAGATGAGGGCTTGGACACCGTGGATGCCAACGAATCCCAGGGATTCCCAGCTGACCTCCGCGAATACTCCGCGGCCGCGCAGATCATCAAGGACTTGGGCATCGAGTCCATCCAGTTGATCTCCAACAACCCAGACAAGCGGGAAAAGCTCAAGGGTTATGGCATCGAGATCTCCGGCCGCGTGCCCGTGGAGCTGCCCGCCAACCCGAACAATATTTCCTACCTGCTCACCAAGCGGGATCGCATGGGGCATCAGCTCGATTCATTGAGCTAGTTTGGGCGGGGTTGGCGTCGGAACAAAAAATCTTTTCACACTAAGGAGCTCACGATGGCACATGATGGACTTCCGCAACTGACGGTCCGCGATGGCGAGGCCGCCGGAATGCGGGTGGCCGTGATCAGCAGCAGCTGGAACGCGGATATCACCGATGTGCTGCATCAACGCGCCATCGCCCGGGCTAAGCAAGCCGGTGCTAGCGTGAGCCAGTGGCGTGTTTCCGGGGCGGTCGAGCTTCCCGTGGTGGTGGCAGAAGCCGTTAAACATTTCGACGCCGTCATCGCCAACGGTTGCGTGATTGAAGGCGAAACTGAACACTTCCGCGTGGTGTGCGACGCAGTCACCTACGGCCTGACGCGGATCGCCATCGATTCCGGGGTGCCCGTGGGCAATGGTGTGCTCACGGTGCAGAACCATCAGCAGGCCGTGGATCGCGCTGGGGGAGAAGGCGCTGTAGAAGACAAAGGCGCCGATTCTGCCGAAGCTGCGATCCAGGCGGCATTGGTGCTGCGGCAGATCGCCGCGAGCTAACTGATTCCGGTCGCGAGCTTTGCAGCGCGACTTTCTAGCTGCGGGCTTTTTTGACTCAGCCGGATGCGGGGTAACGTAGATTCCGTGAATAACTCGGAGATTGGACAGCAACCAGCGATGCCAAACCAGGCCGACCGCGAGCGCGAACACTCCACCGACACAGCTGCAAATACCCAGCTGAACAGCACGGCAGGCAGCACCGCCAGCGGTACTGCACATGACGCTGCGCACGGCGCTGCACGTGGGGCGAACACCGCCGACTGGGAGCTGGTGGTGCGATCTCCATTCCTGAAGAAGCTGGCCTTTTTCGGCGTGGTGGTGGTGATGCTGGTGCACATCCTCATGGCAGTGGTGGTGGGCATCGGCGATACCGGTGTGGCTGTCACCACCACGGACCGCCTGGGATTCATCGGCATCGGCCTGCTGTTTTCCCTGGTGTGCCTGACCCTCCTGCGCCCGCGGGTGCGCGTGAACTCCGCTGGAGTGGAAGTCCGCAACATCGCCAACGCGCAGTTCTACCCATGGGAGATCGTCCACGGACTCTCGTTTCCCACCCAGGCGCAGACAGCTCGGCTGGAACTGCCCGATTTCGAATTCGTGCCGATGATGGCCATGCACGTGCGTGACCGCAACACCATCGCCGGAACGGTGGAGGCCTTCCGCAAGCTTGAAGACCGCTACATGCCGGATGAATAGTCCGAGATAAGAGCAAGCCAGAACACATGGCACAGACAGTGAACTACCGCCCGGAGCCAGGAACTATTCCCACGGAGCCGGGCGTATATACGTTTCGGGATTCGCATGACCGCGTGATCTACGTGGGCAAGGCAAAGAATCTCCGCGCGCGCCTGAGCAACTATTTCCAGGATCTCAACCAGTTGCACCCGCGCACCCGCGCGATGGTCACCACCGCCAACCGCGTGGTGTGGACGGTCGTGTCCAGTGAGCTGGAAGCCCTCAACCTGGAATACACGTGGATCAAGCGCTTCAACCCGCGCTTCAACGTGATGTACCGGGATGACAAAACCTATCCCATGCTGGCCATCAGCGTGAAGGAAGAGGTGCCGCGGGCGTTTGTTTATCGTGGACCTCGACGCAAAGGTATCCGCTATTTCGGCCCATACCCCAAGGCCTGGGCTATTCGCGATACCCTCGAATCCCTCACGCGCGTATTTCCCATCCGCACCTGCACGCGCGGGGTGTACAAGCGCCACGCTGCGCTGGGGCGGCCGTGTCTGCTGGGGTACATCGATCGCTGTTCCGCGCCGTGCGTGGGCAAGATCAGTGCAGAGGATCACCGCGCGCTGGTAGATCAATTTTCCAGCTTCCTGGCTGGTAACACCGATGCCGTGACCCGCCGAGTGCGCGCGGACATGGAACGCGCCGCGGAAGACCTGGACTTCGAGCGCGCTGCCTCTTATCGGGATCAGCTCGGCGCCATGGATAAAGCCATGGAGAAGCAGGCCGTGGTGTTCTCCGATAACACCGATGCCGATGTAATCGCGGTGGAATCCGATGAGCTGGAGGCCGCGGTGCAGATCTTCCACGTCCGCGGCGGCCGCATCCACGGCCAGCGCGGCTGGGTGGTGGAACGCGATGAAATCACCGATGCGGAACTCACCGGGCAGTTCCTCACCCAGTTCTACGGCGATGAGGCGGAGCTGGCCCGCGCCACGGAATCCGCCACCGCCGGAGCTTCCTCCACGGGCGTGGATAGGGAGCTGGCCAGCGCCATCAACCCTGCCGCGCGCGCAGAGCTGGGGGATCTGGTGGGCGATGTGCAGGTGACTCCCGTGCCGCGGGAAGTGCTGGTGGAAGCGGTGCCGGACAACGTGGAGGAACTGGGGGAATGGCTCAGCGACCTACGTGGCTCCCGGGTGACCATCCGCACGCCATTGCGCGGCGATAAAAAGTCCCTGATGGAAACCGCGCACAACAACGCGAAGCAGGCCCTGGCGCAGCACAAGCTCAAGCGCTCCGGGGATTTGACCACCCGTTCTGCAGCCCTGAAAGAGCTGCAGGATGCGCTGTGGATGGACGAGTCACCCCTGCGCATCGAGTGCACGGATATCTCCCACATCTCGGGTACTGACGTGGTGGCCAGCCTGGTGGTCTTTGAAGATGGATTGCCGAAGAAGTCCGATTACCGCCGGTACAAGATCAAGGAAGCCGCCGGAGATGGGCACTCCAATGACGTCGCATCCATTGCTGAAGTAGTCCGCCGCAGATTCAAGCGCCACCATGAAGACCAGGTGGCCATGCCCATGGGAGACGATGGCGGAGAACTGCTGGAAGGCGAAGAAGATCTCGAGGTGGCGTCGACAAAAAAGTTCGCCTACCCACCGCAACTCTTCATCGTGGATGGTGGCCTGCCGCAGGTCAACGCTGCCCAAGCCGTGCTGGATGAACTGGGTGTCACGGACGTCACCCTGGTGGGAATCGCCAAGCGCCTGGAGGAAATCTGGGTGCCGGGTGAGGAGTATCCAGTGATCATGCCGCGCACCTCGGACGCGCTTTACCTGGTGCAATACCTGCGCGATGAGGCGCACCGCTTTGCCATCACGTTCCACCGCCAGCAACGCAGCAGCCGCATGCGGCACTCCGCACTGGACGATATCCCCGGTTTGGGACCTGCTCGCAGGAAGCAATTGGTGAAGAGCTTCGGATCGGTGGCCAAGGTGAAAGAGGCCAGCGTGGAGGAACTGTGCGAGCTGCCCGGGTTCGGCCCGAGCCTGGCGGAGAAGATTTACGAAACTCTCCACCAACCACCGGCGCAATCCGATTAGACTGCTCAAGTATGGAGATCTCAGAATCCACTGAACCAGCGTCGATGCCACCGTTGATACTCATCACCGGCATGTCCGGTGCTGGCCGCCGCGCCACATCCGCCGCGCTGGAGGAACTGGGCTGGTACGTGGCCGAGAACCTCCCGCCAGAACTCATCGTGCGCATGGCCGAGCTCAGCTTCTCCGAGGATTCCCCCATCGAGCGCCTGGCAATCGTTACCGACGTGCGCTCCCGCGATTTCGCCGGCAGCCTCACCGACGTGTTGGACAAGCTCAACGCTTCCGGCCGCCGGCCCATCGTTCTTTTTCTCGACGCCACCAATACCGAGCTCATCAAGCGCTACGACACGGTGCGCCGGACCCACCCCCTGCAGGGCGAAGGCACCATTCAACAGGGCTTGGACAAGGAGCGGGCCCTGCTCAGCTCCATCCGCGAGCGCGCGGACGTGGTGCTGGATACCACCAACACCAGCGTGCATGACCTGCGCCGCGTGCTGGAGCAGCACTTTTCCAGCATCAGCCAGCAACAGGTGCGCGTGAACATCCAATCCTTCGGATTCAAGTACGGCGCTCCCAATGACGTGGACGTGTTGCTCGATGCGCGCTTCCTCCCCAATCCGCACTGGGAAGACGAGCTGCGCCCATACAGCGGCTTGGACGAGCAGGTCTCCGATTTCGTGCTGCGCCAGCAAGGCGCAGAAAGCTACCTGAACTCAGTGCAGGATATGGTGCAGGCGATGCTGCCGGGCTACCAGCGCGAAGGGAAGAAGTACGTCTCCGTAGCCGTGGGTTGTACCGGTGGTCGCCACCGGAGTGTCGCGGTGACTGAGGAGCTCACTCGTCGACTCGAAGCAGCGGGCGTGGATGTGCGCACGATGCACCGGGATGTGGAGCGTTAAACCTATGGTTGAGACACCTGACAATGCAGCGGATCAGGCTGCGCAAAACACGCCAGACCAGGCAGCAGACAAAGCTGGGGTACGCGTGGCCAGTTTGGGCGGGGGACACGGTCTATTCAATACCTTGCGCGCCACCCGTCTGATTGCGGATCACGCCACCGCGATCGTCACCGTGGCCGATGATGGCGGTTCTTCCGGAAGGATGCGCCGAGAGCTCGGCTCAATTCCCCCCGGAGATCTGCGCATGGCACTGGCCGCGCTGACGGAAAATACCGAGCACGGCCGGCTCTGGGAAGAGGCCATTCAATTCCGCTTCGGCGGATATGGCGCGCTCAACGGGCATGCTGTGGGCAACATGATGATCTCCGGCTTGGAGCAGGTCTTGGGCTCGATGGTCGCGGCTCTCGATGAAATGGGCTCACTGCTGGGAATTCAGGGGCGCGTCATCCCCATGTGTCCGGAGCCCCTGGATCTGGAGGCGGAAGTCTCCGGGTTGGAGGAGGATCCGCGCGAAGTGGTTCCCGTGCGTGGACAGGTGGCGGTAGCCACCACCTTGGGTCAGGTCAGGCGAGTGCGCATGATTCCCTCGCAACCGGCTGCCACCCCCGAGGCAGTAGAGGCCATTTCGCAGGCAGATCTGATCACGCTGGGTCCTGGCAGTTGGTTCTCCAGCGTGATCCCGCACGTGCTGGTGCCGGGCTTGGTGGACGCGCTCAACCTCACCCAGGCGCCAAAGGTACTGATCATGAACCTGGTGGCAGAACCGGGAGAGACCGCGGGCATGTCCATGGAGCACCACATCCACATGCTCTACCAACATGCTTCCGCACTGGCCATCGATGTGATCGTCATCGATATGACCGTCATGCCCGGGCCGGCCCAACGCACCCACATGGAACGCGCTGCCTCAGCACTGGGTGCAAAGGTGATCTACCGGGATGTGCGCGAGGATGATGGCCGCGGGCGTTTCGCCGATCGACACAAGCCATCCAAGCTGGCCACCGTGTTCCGGGAAATCCTCGACAACCCCGTTCAGGATCTCCCCAGCAGGCTGGACTAATCCGCGCGGATGCGCGAGTGCTAGCGTCGACAAAGAATATTTACAGAAAGGACGTGGGGTCCAGTGGCATTAACTGCCGAGGTGAAAGCCGAGCTCGCGCAAGTCAACGTGAGCCATTCCGATGTCATGCTCGCGGAAGTGGCCAGCCTGTTGCGCTACTGTGCGGCGCTGCATCTGGTGGCCGGTCAGATTGTGGTGGAGGCAGAGGTTGATTCTTCATCCACGGCGCGGCGCATCGCCTCCTTCGTGGAACAGCTGTTCAACATGCAGGCCGAGGTGCAGGTGATCGGCGCTGGCAATCTGCGTAAGAACTCGCGTTACGTGCTGCGCTGGGCACAGGGGGGAACGGAGCTGGCTCGCCGGGCAGAGCTGATTGACCGCGCTGGTCGACCCGTCCGCGGGCTGCCTCGCTTCATCATCGGCGGCACGAAGGAGCAGTGCGTGGCTGCATGGCGCGGGGCATTCCTGGCCCACGGTTCGCTGACCGAACCCGGCCGTTCGTCGGCAATGGAGGTGACCACCCCCAGCAATGAGGCAGCATTGGCGCTGGTCGGTGCTGCCCGCCGCATCGATGTCACCGCCAAGACCAAGGAAGCCCGCGGGGTGCATCGGGTAATCGTGCGGGACGGTGATTCCATTGATGCCCTACTCAACCTCATGGGTGCCCGCGATACGCGCCTGAAGTGGGAAGATCAGCGCATGCGCCGGGAAGCTCGTTCCAAGGCCAACCGCTTGGCCAACTTTGATGATGCCAACCTGCGCAGGTCCGCCCGGGCTGCGGTAATCGCCGCCGCGAGGGTAGAGCGTGCCCTGGAGCTTTTGGGTGATGACGTGCCACAACACCTGGCCCAGGCAGGCCAGCTGCGCGTGGCTCACCGGCAATCCTCCCTGGAAGAACTGGGCCAGCTAGCCGAGCCCGCCATGACCAAAGACGCGGTGGCCGGACGCATCCGCCGCCTGCTCACCATGGCGGACAAGCGTGCCGAAGAGCTCAACCTCCCAGACACCAATATCGCGGTGACGGAAGAACTCTTCCACGATATGGACTAGTTTCATATCTAATTCTCCTGCATCCCCATGGCTATCTAGGTAGTGTCAAAAGTGTCACTGCGAGGAACCATTGAATAGGAGACATGGGAAATGACAACTCGTGTAGGAATTAACGGATTTGGACGAATTGGCCGCAACTTCTTCCGCGCCGTATTGGCCGGAGATGCGGATATTGAGATCGTCGGTATTAACGACCTCACCGATAACAAGACCCTCTCCACGCTTCTGAAGTACGACTCTGTCGTGGGCCGCCTGGATGCGGATGTTACTTACGATGATGAGTCCATCACCGTTGGCGGAAAGCGCATCACCGTCACCGCTGAGAAGGAACCAAAGAACCTCAAGTGGGGCGAGCTGGGCGCGGATATCGTCATCGAGTCCACCGGCTTCTTCACCGATGCCAACGCTGCCCGAGCACACATCGACGCCGGCGCCAAGAAGGTCATCATCTCCGCCCCTGGCGATAACGAAGATGCCACCTTCGTGATGGGTGTGAACCACGAGGATTACGATCCCGAGAACCACAACATCATCTCCAACGCATCCTGCACCACCAACTGCCTGGCTCCAATGGCAAAGGTGCTGGATGATGAGTTCGGCATCGAGCGTGGTCTGATGACCACCATCCACGCCTACACCGGCGATCAGCGCCTGCACGATGCACCTCACAAGGATCTGCGCCGCGCCCGCGCTGCAGCCGTGAACTTGGTTCCTACCTCCACCGGTGCTGCCAAGGCCGTGTCTCTGGTTCTGCCACAGCTCAAGGGCAAGCTGGATGGTTACGCTGTGCGCGTGCCCATCATCACCGGCTCCCTGACCGACCTCACCTTCGAGACCAAGACTCCCGTCACCATCGATCAGGTCAACGAAGCAATGCAGAAGGCAGCCGAAGGTCCCCTCAAGGGCATCCTGTCTTACTCCAACGGCGATCCACTGGTGTCCACCGACATCGTCACGGATCCTCACTCCTGCATCTTCGATTCCGGTCTGACCAAGATCAACGGCAACCAGGTCAAGGTCATCGGTTGGTACGACAACGAGTGGGGCTACTCCAGCCGCCTCGTCGATCTGACCACCTACGTTGGCGAGCGCCTCTAAGCTTCGCCTTCTTCCTGCCGAGGATGTGCCACCCGATAAATGGGGGAGGCCGTCCTCGGTTTTCTTTTTCTTTTTTCGACGCCAGCAACTCCCGCGCTGCGTCTCACACACATTAACCGCGGGTTTGCCTACACTCGGGTTACACAGTGGGTTCTTTGGTGGCGGTGAATTCGCCCCGGAGACCCAGCAAAAATAGATTTTCAGTTTTCTTTAGCAATTAAGGAGCAGACATGGCTGTAAAGACGGTTCAGGATCTCATCAACGAGGGTGTTGAAGGACGCCACGTGCTGGTTCGTTCGGACCTCAACGTGCCTTTGTCTGATGGAAACATCACGGATGCGGGTCGCATCGATGCGTCCATCCCCACCCTGCGCTCCCTGCTGGATGCCGGAGCTCGCGTGATCGTGGCTGCTCACCTGGGCCGTCCAAAGGGTGAGCCCAATCCTGAATTCTCTTTGGCTCCCGTTGCTGAGGCGCTCTCCGAGCGCTTGGACATGTACGTTCCACTGGCTAGCGACGTCACCGGTGAAGACGCTCACGAGCGCGCCAATGGCCTGGATGATGGAGATATCCTGCTGCTGGAAAACGTGCGTTTTGATCCTCGCGAGACCTCCAAGCTGGAAGATGAGCGAGCAGAGTTCGCAGATGCTCTGGCTGCACTCACCGCGGACAACGGCGCGTTTGTCTCCGATGGCTTCGGTGTGGTTCACCGCGAGCAGGCCTCTGTCTACGACATCGCCAAGAAGCTTCCTCACTACGCGGGTGGCTTGGTGGAGACCGAGCTGGAAGTACTGAAGAAGGTCACCGAGGATCCCGCACACCCTTACGCCGTGGTACTGGGTGGCTCCAAGGTCTCGGACAAGCTGGGAGTGATTGAAGCGCTGGCACCGAAGGTGGACAACCTCATCATCGGCGGTGGCATGTGCTTCACCTTCCTGGCCGCTCAGGGCTACGAAGTGGGCGGATCCCTGCTGCAAGAAGACATGATTGATACCTGTAAGGATCTGCTGGAGCGCTTCGGTGATTCCATCGTCCTGCCAGATGACGTGGTGGTGGCAGAGCGCTTCGACAAGGATGCTGAGTCCCGCACTGTCGAGCTCGATTCCATCCCAGCTGGCTGGATGGGACTGGACATCGGTGAGAAGAGCGTGGAGAAGTTCTCCCAGATCCTGGATGAAGCCAAGACTGTCTTCTGGAACGGCCCAATGGGTGTGTTTGAGTTCGAGAAGTTCGCAGGCGGCACCCGCGGTGTTGCTGAATCCATCATCAAGGCCACGTCGAACGGCGCATTCTCCGTGGTGGGCGGCGGAGATTCCGCAGCGGCCGTGCGCACCCTCGGCTTGGACGAGGAGGGCTTCAGCCACATCTCCACCGGTGGTGGCGCATCCCTGGAATTCCTCGAAGGCAAGGAACTCCCGGGCGTGGCCGTCCTCGAGTCCTAATCTGCATCCTCGTTTCATATTCGCTTGAACCTCGCTTGAACCCCTGCTTAGAAGGAGCCCGAACATGGCAAAGCGCACCCCATTCATCGCTGGCAACTGGAAGATGAACCTCAACCACAAGGAAGCTATCCACGTGGTGCAGAAGTTCGACTTCTCCCTGCCAAAGGACTACTACGACCACGTTGATGTGGCCTTTATCCCACCCTTCACGGACATCCGCAGCGTTCAGACGCTGGTAGATGCGGACAAGCTGCTCATCACCTATGGTGCGCAGGATGTCTCGATCTACGAGTCCGGTGCCTACACCGGTGAAATCTCCGCCGATATGCTCTCCGCACTGGGTTGCACCTGGGTCGTGGTTGGCCACAGTGAGCGTCGGGAACACCACAACGAGACCGATGAGATCGTGGCCAAGAAGGCCAAGGCTGCGCTGCAGAAGAACATGCAGCCCATCGTTTGTGTGGGCGAGCCACTGGAGGTTCGCGAGGCCGGTGAGCACGTGGATTACGTGGTCAAGCAGACCCGCGCTTCTCTGGAGGGCTTGAGCGCCGAGGATCTGAACCGGGTTGTCATCGCCTATGAGCCAGTATGGGCCATCGGCACGGGCAAGACCGCCTCTGCCGAGGATGCCCAAGAGGTATGCCGCGCGATTCGCGGGCTCGTTGAAGAGCTGGCTGGGGCGGATACCGCTGCTGCACTGCGCGTGCTCTACGGCGGTTCCGTTAAGTCTGATTCCATCGGTGAACTCATCACCCAGCCAGATGTAGACGGTGGCTTGGTTGGTGGCGCTAGCTTGGACGGCAAGGACTTCGCCGGCCTAGTAGCTGCGGCTGCAAAAGCTGCGCAATAGGGAAGCGTCGAGTACAAACGACGAGTAAGACCCACGCGCTCACCTCGTAGAGCGCGTGGCTGCGCTAGTTACCCGTCGCTCATCACACGCCACTCATCACTCGCTACTCATCACCCGCCACTAATCACCCACTGTGGAAAGGCACCCGATGCCCACTGATGCCCCAGAACACCAACTGATTCCGGGGACCATCATCCCGGTGGTCACAGACGCGCCCGAATCAGAATCCGTTCATCCCTCCATTCGGGATGACATCCGCTATCTCGGCGCGATTCTGGGCGAGGTGATCCGCGAGCAGGAAGGTGAATTCACCTACAACCTGATCGAGAACATCCGCGCCACGTCCCTGGATCTCCGACACGGCGAGCTCAGCACCAAGGAGCTGGCGGAGCAATTCCACAGCATGGACGTGGCGCGCACCTTGCCGGTCATCCGCGCCTTTTCCCACTTCGCCCTGCTGGCAAACCTGGCGGAGGATCTCAACGCAGAGCGGTTGCGCGATAAGGCAGCCGATGAAGGCGAAACTCCCGGCCCATCAACGCTCGACTGCACCTGGCGCACGATAGCGGAGCAGGGGATCAGTTCTGCTCAAGTTTCCAACACCTTGGAGCACCTCTACGTGGCTCCGGTGATGACAGCTCACCCCACGGAGACTCGACGCCGCACTGTCTTCGATGTGCAGGCGGATATTGCTCACCAGATGCGCAAGCGCGCCCGCATCTTGGAGAGGGGAGAAACTGCCCGCACCCAGGATGAGCTGGATAAGATCACGCGTTTCATCAAGCGTCGCATCACTGCACTCTGGCAGACCGCGCTGATCCGCAGCGTGCGGCCCAGGATCGAGGATGAGATCAAGGTGGGGCTGCGTTACTACTCCCTGAGCTTGTTGGAGGAGATCCCCGCGATCAATCGCGATGTGCGCAACCACCTTCACGAGCAGTTCCCGGATGCGCAGCCCACGCCCGCCATCATCCGTCCTGGCTCGTGGATCGGTGGCGATCATGACGGCAACCCCTATGTCACGGGCGAAACGGTAGAGAAGGCCACCAGCATGGCCGCCAGAACCATCTTTGAGCACTACGGGCGTGTGCTGGCCAAGCTCGAGCAGGAGCTCAGCCTGTCCACCCGCATCTCTGATGTCACGCCTGAGCTGGAGGAGCTGGCAGCCCGCGGGAAGAACAACGTGCCTTCCCGCGAGGACGAGCCTTATCGACGCGCCATCCACGGCATGCGCGGGCGCATTGCCGCCACAGCGGAAGCAAACCTCGGGGTCCGCATTTTCCCCAGCGAGATCCATGATGATTTCCAGCCCTATGCAGACCCGCAGGAGTTCCTGGCTGACATCACCGTGGTGGATCACTCATTGCGCACGGGCGTGGATGATTCCCTGGCAGATGACGCACTCGCCGAGCTCTTCTCCTCGGTACACTCATTCGGTTTCCACCTTTCCGGTCTAGATCTACGGCAGAACTCCGAAAGCTTCGAGGCCGTGCTCACCGAGCTATTCGCTTGGGCAGGAGTGAACGACAACTATGCGGAGTTGGATGAAGAGCACAAGGTGGAGCTGCTGGTTAAAGAACTCTCCAGCCCCCGGCCGCTGGCTGAGCCCGCCACGGAATTTTCTGAGGCCACGGCTCGTGAGATCGGCATCTTCCGCGCCGCGGCCGCTGCCATCGAGCGTTTCGGTAGGGAAGCGGTGCCACACTGCATCGTCTCCATGGCCACGTCCGTCTCAGACATCTTGGAGCCCATGATCCTGCTCAAGGAGGTGGGCCTGTTCCACGCTGATCGCGATGCCCCCACCGGCTCTGTCGATGTGATCCCGTTGTTTGAAACCATCGAGGATCTCCGCGCGGGCGCTGCCATCATGCGCGATCTCTGGGCACTGCCTTTCTACCGCGCCTACGTGCATCAGCTGGATAACCAGCAGGAAGTGATGCTGGGCTACTCGGATTCCAACAAGGATGGCGGGTACTTCGCAGCCAACTGGGCTTTGTATTCCGCCGAGCTGGAGCTGGTGGAAGCAGCCCGGGAGGCCGACGTGCGCCTGCGTCTGTTTCATGGCCGCGGCGGCACCGTGGGTCGTGGTGGCGGACCTTCTTACGACGCCATCCTGGCCCAGCCCGAGGGTGCAGTCCAGGGATCTCTTCGCATCACTGAGCAAGGCGAAATCATCTCCGCGAAATACGGTGATCAATCTAATGCGCGACGAAACCTGGAAGCGCTCGCCTCCGCCACGCTCGAGGCCAGCTTGCTAGAGATTCCCGCCCCGGAGGATACGAACCGCGCCTATGAAACGATGGCGGAGATCAGCGATCTCTCCCTGAACTCCTACGCGACGCTGATGCACGAGGATGAGGGGTTCATAAACTACTTCACCTCGTCCACACCTCTGGAAGAAATCGGCAGCCTCAACATTGGTTCCCGACCCACCTCACGCAAGCAGACAGAAGCTATCACGGATCTGCGTGCCATCCCGTGGGTCTTGAGCTGGTCTCAATCCCGAGTGATGCTGCCAGGCTGGTTCGGAGTGGGCAGCGCCATCCAGAAGTGGTTGGAATCCGGTACTTCAGTCCCGGGTGGCCCGCAAGAGCGCTTGGACTTCCTGCGGGACCTCCACCAGCGCTGGCCGTTCTTCCAAACCGTGATGGCCAATATGGCGCAGGTGATGGCCAAGGTGGACATGTCCCTGGCAGAGCTGTACTCCAGCCTGGTTGAAGATCAAGAGGATGCCCAGCGGATCTTCACCATCATCCGGGAGGAATACACCACATCCGTGGACATGTTCCTGCAGGTGACGGATCAGAAGTCCCTGCTGGAAGAAAACGCTGAACTGGCTAACTCGGTACGGAATCGCTTCCCGTACCTGGTTCCGCTCAACCTTTTACAGCTGGAACTGTTGCGTCGATTCCGAAAGGGAGATGATTCCCGACAGGTGCGGATCGGGATCCAACTCACCATGAATGGGCTCTCCACCGCGCTGCGCAACTCCGGGTAGGGGAATTCCGGTGAGAGCGCGTGGCATCTTCGCCAACCCCAGCGGCTAGCTGATAGCATGAACCAGTTGTACGTCGAATAATCGAAGCAAAGGTTGGACATTGATCCTCACACTGCAGATCATCTTGATCATTTCGAGCCTGCTGATGGCCCTATTTGTGCTGCTGCACAAGGGTAAGGGAGGCGGACTCTCCAGCCTGTTCGGCGGAGGAATGCAATCTAACCTCTCCGGCTCCACTGTGGCTGAGAAGAACTTGGATCGCTACACCATCATCACTGGAGTGATCTGGTTCATCTCCTTGGTGGCGCTGAACCTGGTTATGCACTTCAACCTCTAGGTTCCCAGCCCCGGGAAGGTGAAGGCCTCCGGCTGGAAAAGTCTGAGTCCCACTGCCTGAGCCTCCATCGCGCAGGCATTTCCCGGGGATTAGCTTTGCGGGTCTGCTTCCGCGTCGACCCACAGGATGGTCTCTTCAGTACCTTCCATCATTCCCGCTGGCCATTGGCCGCTGGAATCTGCTGCCAGCGCATGCTGTGCAGCTTCTTTTTTTGCCTCGCCATTGATGATGAACCACACCTGCCGCGAACTATTCACCGCAAGGCGGGTGAGTGACACGCGGTTGCTCGGTGGCTTGGGACAGTTCCGCACCGCAGCCACGGTTCCCTGAGGATCCATGAGCTCTTCAGTATGGGGGAACAAAGAATTGACGTGGCCCTCTGGACCCATGCCCAGCAGGTGGATGTCAAAGCCATCGGGTGCTTCTCGCTGCAGGACGTGTGCATAGGAATCAGCAGCCTTATCTAGGCTTTCCCCATCGGCAGCTTGGCCCTCTTGCACGGTGGCATAGGTGAAAATGTTGGAGCGGGGGATCTCAATGTGATCCAGGAGTGCTGCCCGAGCCTGCACATCATTGCGCTCCTCATCACCGGCGGGGAGAAATCGCTCATCGCCAAAGAACACCAGCACGCGGTTCCAATCAATGGCCGCGACCGGGAAATCCTCTGCGCTCGCGCGGGCGGAGTGATCCAGAACCAGCAACTGACGCAGAGTCTTGATGCCCACGGTTCCACCTGTCAAGACAAGGCGAACCAGGCCATCATCGGAGGCGGTAGGCCGGTTGCGCTGCATCCGAGAAATAGTTTGCACCAGAGCTCGCGCAACACCACTGGCCAGAGCCTCGGAATTCTTGAATGATGTGACGCTTCGGTTACTCATTGGTTTCATCCCATCTTCGGTGCTGCGACGTTCTTAATGCTGCAGGTTATTCGGTGCTGCGGCGTTATTAGTTTTGCGACTGCTGCAAACTGTGTCTCAAACCTAGCGCAGCGATGCCTGATCAGCGGCCGATTCGCGCATTCGCTCGGGGCTGTCAAAGTATTCGCTGCGAGCGCGCAAGGTCTTGCTGAACATGCCGCGTCGATCCGGGCGATTCACCCGCACCAAGCCACGCAAGGCGTGCCCAAAGGCACGGTCCGGATCAAGGTGGCGCAGCTCTTCCGCCAAGCAATCACCCATGGCGCGGTGAGCCATGGTCACTGGGGAAGTCTTCTCTCCAGCCTCCGAGCTCATCGTGACAGCTACCGTGGTGCTGCTCTGGGCTTCCACCGTGATGCTGCCCTCGGTGCGTTGCAGGACCAGCTTCTGCACAGATGGTCCACCGTGCAGGTCAGCCTCTTCCACGGTGTAGCGCGTCACGGGCACATCCAGGCGATCAGCCAACCAGCCGGCGGCGATATCCACCGAAGGATCATTTTCCGCTCCGTGCACCTGCACGCTGAGAATGTCCTCGTGAGGCGGCTGATCCAGGGTAGAAGCCAAGAGACCTCGCCAGAGGGTGATCCGGCTCCACGCCAAGTCCGAGTCGCCAGGTGAGTAGGTCATACGACGACGGTAGATGGCGTCCGAGTCCGCGTCGGACAAAGAATCGGTGATACGACGGGTCGCTAGGGCGCCGATGGGATCCGAGGAGGGGTTGCGGGGAGCGTCGGCTGGCCACCAGACCACCACCGGGGTATCCGGCAAGAGCAGGGGAGTCACCACGGACGCGCGGTGGGTGCTGAGGTCGCCGTTGAGGTGCATGACGATGATCTCGGAAGCTCCGGCATCACCACCCAGGCGGATTTCTCCATCCAGGCGGGACTCCTTCACATCGCGGTGGTTCACCAGAAAGATCACGCGGGCGGGGTGCTCGCGCGATGCCTCATAGGTGGAGTCGATGACCTCGTTGAGGTAGCCCTCTTCCTTACCCACGGCGTTGACCACCACGATGAAGGTCAGGACTCGGCCAGTGGCCACCTCGCCGCGCTCTTCGCGCAGCTCGCGGAGGCGCTTGGTGATGTTATGGGTCTTGGTATCCGGCAGATCGATGATCATGGGCGTCTACTCGCAATCTCTGAAATGTACTGGTGGCTGCGGGTTATGGCTGGCGCTAAGGACGGCGCCATGAGCGGCCTGTTTGGCGGAGCATGTCATCGGCAGAAGATGGTCCCCACGTGCCGGCGGGGTAATCATCTGGGCGGCCGTGGTTGGCCCAGTGATCCAAGATCGGATCCAGAATGCGCCAGGATTCTTCCACCTCGTTGTTGGTGGGGAAGAGGCTGGCCTCATCCAGCAGCGCATCCAGGATGAGTCGCTCGTAGGCCTCCGGGGACTCCTCGGTGAAGGCCTCAGAGTAGGAAAAGTCCATGTTCACATCGCGGACTTCCATCGCGGAGCCCGGAACCTTGGAGCCAAAGCGCATGAGCACGCCCTCATCAGGCTGCACGCGGATCACCAGGATATTGTTGCCCTGAGCTGCGGTTTGCCCGGCCTCGAAGGGGAGGTGCGGGGCTTCCTTGAAGACCAGCGCAATCTCGGTGACGCGTCGACCCAGGCGCTTGCCCGTGCGCAGGTAGAAGGGCACTCCGGCCCAGCGGCGCGAGGAGATCTCAAAGGTGGCAGCAGCATAGGTTTCGGTGGTGGAATCGGGATCGAATCCCTCTTCCTGTCGCAGGCCAACGACCTGCTCTGAACCCTGCCAACCGCTGGTGTACTGGCCCCGCGCGGTGGTCTTGGAGAACGGCCCCACCGGGTGGGTAGCGCGCAGCACCTTGAGCTTTTCGGATTGCAGCTCTGCAGGGTTGAACGTCACGGGCTCTTCCATGGCCACCAGGGCCAGCAGCTGCAGGAGGTGGTTCTGGATCACATCGCGGGCCGCGCCGATGCCATCGTAGTAACCGGCGCGCCCGCCCAGACCGATATCCTCGGCCATCGTGATCTGCACGTGGTCGATGTAATGGCTGTTGAACAGCGGATCAAACAGCTGGTTAGCAAAGCGCAGCGCGAGAATGTTCTGCACCGTTTCCTTGCCCAGGTAGTGATCGATGCGGAACACGCTGGATTCCGGGAACACGCTGTTGACGATCTCATTGAGCTCGCGGGCGGAGCGTTCATCGTGGCCGAAGGGCTTCTCGATGACCACGCGGCGCCATCCGTGCTCGCCGCCATCCGCCAAACCAGAGCGTTCCAGTTGGTGGCAGACATCCGAGAAAAACTCGGGCGGAACGGAGAGGTAGTAGGCCCAGTTACCGGCCGTGCCTCGGAGTTGGTCGATCTCCTGGGTTTTGGCCGCCAGGGCGTCGAACGCAGAATCGGTGACGAAATCACCCTTGACAAAGAAGATGCCCTCAGCCAAGCGCTCCCAGACCTCATCGCGCCACGGGTTGCGGGCGCGTTCCTGCACGGAGGCCTTCACCTGCTCGGCGAATTCCTCATCAGACCAATCACGGCGGCCATAGCCCACCAAGCTGAACCCTGCGGGCAGCAAACCGCGGCTGGCCAGGTCATAGACCGCGGGGAGCAACTTCTTGCGCGCCAGGTCGCCCGTGACACCAAAGATCACCAGCCCGGAGGGCCCGGCGATGCGGGGGAGGCGCTTGTCGAAATCATCGCGGAGAGGATTCCGCCACTGCTGAGGGTCCGGTGAGAGCATGCGGACTATATTACTTATTCAACTGCTGGCTAATAGTTTCGAGGAGCTCATTCCAAGAATCCACGAACTTTTGCACGCCTTCTGTCTCCAGCACGGCCCATACATCGCCCAGATCCACGCCTGCTTCGTCCAGCTTCGCGAAGGTTTCGCCCGCGTCCTCGACATGAGCGGTGAGGGTGTCGCCCTCAATCTTGCCGTGATCAATGGTGGCATCGAGGGTCTCTTCAGGCATGGTGTTCACGGTGTTCGGCCCGGCCAGCTCGCTCACGTACAGCGTGTCTGCGTACTCCGGATTCTTAACGGAGGTCGACGCCCACAGTGGGCGCTGGATACGGCCACCCTTGTTTGCCAGCTGTACCCATTCCGGGCTGTTCACGAGCATCTCTTGGAAAGCGGCATAAGCCAGGCGAGCATTGGCCAGACCAGCCTTGCCCTTGAGCTCAGCAGCTTCCGGGGTGCCGATGTTGTCCAGGCGCTGGTCTACTTCGGAATCCACGCGGGAGATGAAGAAGCTGGCCACGGAGTGGATCTTGGAGATGTCATGGCCGTTTTCCTCAGCCAGAGCGATACCGGCGATGAAGGCCTGGATGACCTGGCGGTAGCGGGTCACGGAGAAGATCAGGGTGACGTTGACGCTGATGCCAGCACCCAGCACCTCGGTGATGGCTGGCAGGCATTCCTCAGTGGCGGGGATCTTGATCATCAAGTTTTCCCGGCCCACGGCCTTTGCCAGGTCCTTGGCCTGAGCCACGGTGGCTTCCTGGTTGGCGGAGAGGCGAGGGTCTACTTCCAGGGAAACGCGGCCATCCACGCCCTCGGTGGATTCGTAGATGGGAGCGAACACATCACATGCAGCGCGCACGTCATCGCCAGCCATGGCGAACACTGCGGAATCTGCGGGTACCTTATCCGCGGCCAGCGCTGCGATCTGCGCATCATAGGCAGTGCCTTGAGACATTGCCTTGGCGAAGATGGCTGGGTTGGTGGTGACTCCCACCACGCCCTTGTTCTCGATGATATCGGCGAGGTTGCCGGACTCAATGCGGTTACGAGAAAGATCATCCAGCCACACGGACGTTCCTGCCGAAGCTAGATCCTTCACCGGTGCCGGTGGGTTGAGCGAGCTGGACTGCGGAATGCGTGGCGATACGGGAGTGTTCATTGTGACCTTTCACAGGGTGGGGACTACGTTTCGATGTTAGTAAAAATCCCTCCGCCCGGACATAGGGACCCGATTTAGGGGCTCTCATGCCGAGGGGAGGGAACGCGCTGCAGGCTGTCTCAACCGGCCGCCGTCATTACGCGGGGGCTTAACGCAGTGGTTTAACGCAGGGAGGCGTTGATGGATGCCTTCGCTGCGTCCACTACAGCCTCTGCGGTGATGCCGAACTCCTTGTAGAGAGTCTTGTAATCAGCAGAAGCACCGTAGTGCTCCAGAGACACGTTGCGACCGAGCAGGCCGGTGAAGCGGTGCCACGGCATGGAGATCGCTGCCTCCACGGAAACGCGGGCGGTGATTTCTTCCGGCAGGATGGATTCCACGTACTGCTGATCCTGCTCCAGGAACCATTCCATGCATGGCACGGATACCACGCGAGCAGGAATGCCTTCTGCTTCCAGGGTTTCTGCTGCCTGGATTGCCAGCTCCACCTCGGAGCCAGAGCCCATGAGGATCACATCTGGGGTGCCGGTGGAAGCTTCGCGCAGGATGTAGGCACCGCGAGCCACACCTTCAGCAGCCAGCTCCTTGGTGCCTTCCAGCACGGGGAGGTTCTGGCGGGTCAGCACCAGCGCCTTGGGGGATTCAGGGGCCTTGAGGGCCTCTACCCAGCCGGCAGCGGTCTCATTGGCATCCGCTGGGCGGATCACGTAGAGGTGCGGGATGGCGCGCAGCGCAGCCAGGTGCTCAACCGGCTGGTGGGTAGGGCCATCTTCGCCCAAGCCGATGGAATCGTGGGTCCACACGTGGTAGATGTCCGACTTCATCAGCGCGCCCAAGCGAACCGCGCCGCGGGCGTAATCGGAGAACTGCAGGAACGTCGCACCGTATGGGCGGGTTGGTCCGTGCAGGGCAATGCCGTTGAGGATGGCCACCATGGCGTGCTCACGGATACCGAAGTGCAGGTTGCGGCCACCGGGCTCGGTGGTGAACTTGCGGGTGCTGATGGCTTCTGGGCCGAAGGACGGGGAGTCCTTGATGATGGTGTTGGTGGAGCCGGCGAGGTCGGCGGATCCACCCCACAGCTCAGGCAATACCGCGCCCAAGGCTTGCAGAGATGCCTCGGAAGCCTTGCGGGTCGCTACGGAGTCACCCGCATCCCAGGATGGCATCCCGGCGGCGAAATCAGCGGGGAGCTCGCGGGAGTAGAGACGGTCGAACAACTTCTTGTTCTCTGGGTTGGCGGCAGCCCAGGCGTCGAATTTCTCATCCCATGTTTCGTGCTCCTTGGCGGCACGCTCTGCCAACGCGCGGGTGTGCTCAATGACGTTGTCTTCCACTGGGAATGGAGAATCCGGGAAGCCCAGCTCCTGCTTGATGGCGGAGATCTCCTCGGCACCCAGCGCGGCGCCGTGAGAAGCGCCGGTGTTCATCGCGTTGGGAGCTGGGTAGGCGATCACGGAGCTCAGGCGGATGAAGGTGGGGCGAGAGGTATCGGCCTTGGCTTCGCGCACGGCATCGAGAATGCCTTCCACGTCCTCGCCGGTGACCTCGAGGGTCTGCCAGCCATAAGCCTCGTAGCGCTTGGTGACATCCTCGGTGAAGGCGATGGTGGTCTCATCCTCGATGGAGATGCCGTTGTCATCCCAGAACACGATGAGGTTACCCAGCTGCTGCGTGCCAGCCAGGGAGCTCGCCTCGGCTGTGACACCTTCCTGCATGTCACCATCGGAGGCAATGACGTAAATGAAGTGGTCGAAGATCGACTCGCCGGGCGCTGCATTCGGATCGAACAGTGCGCGCTCGCGGCGGGCGGCCATAGCCATGCCCACGGAGGAAGCTAAACCTTGGCCCAGGGGACCGGTGGTGATTTCCACGCCATCGGTGTGGTGAACCTCAGGGTGGCCAGGAGTCTTGGAACCCCACGTGCGCAGCGCCTGCAGGTCTTCCAGCTCCAGCCCGAAACCACCCAGGTAAAGCTGGATGTACTGGGTCAGGGAAGAGTGGCCAGCGGAGAGGACGAAGCGGTCGCGACCCAGCCACTTCACATCGCGAGGATCGTGGCGCATCACGCGCTGGTAAAGGGTGTATGCCAGCGGTGCGAGGCTCATCGCGGTGCCTGGGTGACCAGAACCACACTTCTCCACTGCATCAGCTGCAAGAATTCGGGTGAGATCCACCGCGCGGGTATCGGTCTCTGACCAATCCGCGGGGTAGTTCCGCACGGTCAGGGCTGCAAGTTCAGGGGACAAAGACACTGAATTCGCCTTTCTGCAGACCCCGTCAAGAGTCCGTCGAATCGAGTTAGTTGGCATTCCCTGACCAGTTTAGAGCCTCGCGCCTAGCCGCGTCTTCGGCGGTGGCCTGTTTTTTGCCACGTGGGGACTCGGGTACGGTAGATAAGACGATTGAGCACAGGCGTGCAAGACGGAGAAAAGTGAGGCGAGACGCTCGGTGAATAAGTTCGCTGACACTGTTAAGGCCTATGTGGCCTTGACCAAGCCTAGGGTCATTGAGTTGCTCCTAGTTGCGACAATCCCAGCGATGTTGCAGGCAGAGCGAGGGGACGTGAACTTCGGCCTCATTCTCCTGACTTTGGTCGGTGGCTGGATGGGGGCGGCCTCGGCAAACACTTTCAACATGGTGGCCGATTACGATATCGACCAAAAGATGCGTCGCACCCGCCGTCGCCCGCTGGCCAAGGACACGGTCAGCCTGCGCGAGGCCACCATCTTCGCCTGGGTACTGATGATCGCCAGCTTCCTCTGGCTTTGGCTACTCGCGGATTCCCTGCTCGCGGCCGGGTTCATCCTGCTGACCATCTGGTTCTACATCTACGTGTACACCAAGTGGCTCAAGCGCCGTACCTGGCAGAACGTGATCTGGGGCGGTGCCGCAGGTTGTATGCCCGTCGTGGTGGGCTGGGCTGTGATCACCGATCACAACGGTGGCGCGTTTAACGCCGGATGGCACTCTTGGGCGCAGGCAATCATCCTGTTCATGGTGGTTTTCTTCTGGACACCACCGCACACGTGGGCACTGGGAATGCGCTACCGCGAGGATTATGAAGCCGCTGGCGTGCCCATGATGCCCGTGGTGAAGCCGCCCCTCGAGGTGACTCGCCAGATCCTGGGGTACACGTGGGCCACCGTCATCACCTCGCTGTTGCTGGTTCCGGCCACCAGCTGGATCTACGCCGTGGCAGCCACGCTGTGCGGTCTGTGGTTCATCTTCATGGCCACCAAGCTGCACCTGGGAGTGAAGAACGGCACGCCCGTTAAGCCGATGCAGTTGTTCTTCCTCTCCAACAACTATCTCTCTGTTCTCTTCGTTGCCCTTTCTATCGACGCCGTCCTCGGCTGGGACACCTTCTCCACCCTGTTGAGCTAGGTTCTCACCCGCGAGAGCGAGGCGGTGCAGTCGCCTAAACAACTGCCCAGCAGGCAAGCCAAAGCCCCTCCCACTGAGATGTGATTCTCGGTGCGAGGGGCTTTTGTGCTGCTTGGTTCACATGTGGTCTGGCCTATGTGCTGCCTGCATTCGCAGCTGGGGGCCAGCGCTCAAGCGGGTTAAACCGTGCTCTGATAATCCACGGTATTGAGCAGTTTCGCGTCTGCAGAAGGGGAGCCGGTATGGGTGGCGTCGCCTCCCAAAAGACGCTGACGCTGCGCCCACAACAGGCCGGTGACCAAAGTGGTGAGGCCGGAGCCCAGCACGTGCACCGGCACGGTCCATTCCGGCACGCCGAGCCAGTACTGGATGATGCCCACCATGCCCTGCAGCACGATCGCACCCACGAGCCACAGCGCGGTCACCTTGAGCTTTCGGCCCACCTGGAGGGCAAACAGTGCGGCCAGCAAGCCCACGGTGATGCCGAGGTAGAGGTACATCGCGTGGGCGTGAATGTGCGCGATTTCAATGAGGGGGAATTGCAGGCGGTGCTCGGGGAGGATGGCCTCGTCACCCGCGTGCGGGCCAGCTCCAGTGACCAGGGTGCCGGTCATGAGCACCAGCGCCAGGGTGACCGCGGAACCATGCGTGAGCGCGGTTATGGCACCCGGCATGAGGTTGACGCGCTCGCCGTCGTCTGGCTCACCGACGCGAATCACCAGCACCGCGGCGAAGAAGACCAGCAGCATGGAGGGGAGGAAGTGCAGTGCGACAACCCACCAGGTCAGATCCATGCGCACCGAAATGCCACCGATGACTGCCTGGGCGATGATTCCCAGTCCTTGGAGGAACGCCATGTGGAGCACGAGTGGGCGTCGGGCTGCCCGAATCAGGGCCATGAAGGTCACGGCGGCAGCGACGATCAACACGAAGGTAAGGAGGCGGTTGCCGAACTCAATGGCCTGGTGAATCCACGGGGCGGCGCCCGCAGTGGGGAAGAGGGATCCCGGGTGGCACTCTGGCCAGGTGTTACAACCTAGACCGGAGCCGGTTACTCGCACCAACGCGCCGGTGAATGTGATGCCGGTTTGGCAGGCCAACAAGATGATGGCGAACATTCTCTGCGACTTGATGGTGGGGATGGGGATCCCGAGTTTGGCGTCTATGAGGTGCAGCCACGCATAAAGGGTGGCTAGGCCTCGAGCCAGCGGATTTGTTTCGTTTTTAGCGCGTTCCCGCATTGTTTCCAACACGTTATCCAGACTATATCCCGAGCTGGAGTATCCCTAATTTCCGCTGGGCAAAGCGCTTAGCGGCGAACTGCCTAGTCCGTGTCCATGGTGAAGCTGAAGAACTTGAAGGTCAGTGCGGTGCCGATGATCGCCCATCCCAGCAAGATGAGCACGGCCAGCCAATCAAACTGCCCATGGTTCATGGCTGCGGAGAAGCCGTCGGTGAGTGCCACGGAAGGGATGAATTTCAGCGCCTGGGCGGTGCCCTCGCTCAGACCGCTGGCCATGGTGGAGAACACCGCGGCACCCACGAAGATGAACCACACGGTGTTGGAGAGCGCCAGCACCATCTCGGAACTCAACGTGCCGCCCAGGAGCAGCCCGCAGCTGGTGAAGGCGGCCACGCCGAACAATCCCACCACGACTGCATAGCCAATCCCGGAAAGCTGGGGCGACCAGCCCAGAATGGCTGCGGTGATGGTGAGGATGACGACCTGCACCGCGACCACCACGGCCACCGCGCACACTTTGCCACCGATCAACGCCCACGTGGGCACGCCGGACGCACCGATGCGCTTGAGGGCCCCGTAGCGACGGTCGAAAGCCACGGCGATGGCCTGCCCGGTGAACGCAGCACCCATCAAGGCGATGGCCAAGGTCATGGGGTAGATCTGCTGGACGTTCTTTTCTTCCATCAGGCCAGGCAGGAGAGACAGCCCGATCAGCATCACCATCGGAATGATGAGCGAGAGCAACTGCTGCTCACCGTGGCGCAGGAACAGCAGGGATTCCATCTTGGACTGCGCGCGGAGGATGGAGGAGCTCTTCGCGCGGCGCACATCGGGAGTGAACGTGCCTGCGGAGAAACGCTCGGTGTTGACAGTGTTGACGGCCGGCTTGCTTCCAGATTTACTTGCCGGCTTGCTGGCAGATTTCGGCGCGCTCATTAGCGAATCTCTCTTCCCGTAATGGAGAGGAAAACGTCCTCTAGGCTCTGTTTATCCACCTCGAGGCGCTGCAACAGCAGACCCTGCCGGGCCACAGCAGCAGCGATATCCGCGATGGTTTGCGGGGTGAGTTCAGTCATGGTGATCTTCCATACGTGCTGGCCACCGGGATGGTTGGTGTCTTCCTGCTGGGCTTCAATGCTCGCCTCTGCAGCACTCTGGCTGTTGGTCAGTTCTTGGCGCAGCTCAGTGACATCGAGCGGCCCATCCACCATGAGGCTCACCACGTGCTGAGAGCGAGTCTCAGCCGCGTTTCCGCTGGTCAACTGCGCTGGAGTGCCTTCGGCCACTACGGTGCCGCGATCGATGATCACCACCTGATCCGCCAGCGCCTCAGCCTCATCCATCAAGTGCGTGGTCAGCACCACGGTCACCCCATCGCGCTTCAGCGAGCGCACCAGATCCCACACCACCAGCCGAGATTGCGCATCCAGACCGGCCGTGGGCTCATCCAGGAAGATCAGCTCGGGGCGCCCAACCAGTGCGCAGGCCAGGGAGAGCCGTTGTTGCTGGCCTCCTGACAGCCTTCGGTAAGGGGTCTTCTTATTCGACGCCAACCCCACGGTTTCCAACAACCATTCAGTATCTAGGGGATTGCGGGAATACGAGGCCACGAGCTCCAACATCTCGCCGACCCGAACCCCGGGATACGCGCCACCACCCTGCAACATCACGCCGATGCGGCTACGAACCTCATCGGTGTGATGCGCGGGATCCATGCCCAGTACGCGCACCGTGCCGGAATCCGGGACAAGGAATCCTTCGCACATTTCCACGGTGGTGGTCTTACCTGCACCGTTGGGACCGAGGAGTGCCAGTACCTCGCCGCGATGCAGCGTGAGATCCAGGCCATCAACTGCGGTGTTTTCTCCGAATGATTTTCTCACCCCACGTAGTTGGAGAACCTCCGGTGCATCGGAGGCGGCAGGCGGGGTGTGGTTTGCTTCGGTCACGATGATTTAGCTTACAACCTGCTTGCGTGGGCGCCTCAATGCCTTGAGTTGTGTTCCTTCCCACGACTGCCCGGTTTGCAATGCCGCAGCCAGCTGTGGACGTGTCTTGCACAATGCCCAAGCAATTGCCACGAACAGGCCGAAGATAACCGCGGACATCACGTAGATGTAGAGCACCGTTCCCGGTGGCAGGCTCAGCCCCTTGGGCAGAATGAAGAAGCTGAAAGCCATGGAATAACCGGCGACCACGTAAACGAAGAGATCGCGGTTAGCCCAGGCAGCCAAGGGGAAGATGGCCCAGAGGAGGTACCAGGGATGCACCACGGGGAAGAAGATCACTAGGCAGAACATCGCCACGCCCAGCCCGCCGACGGGGTGGATGCGACGTTTGAAAGAGGCCCACAACATGCGGGTGACCCATGCCAGACCCACCAGGATTCCCAGTGCACGGAACAGGGCCAGCGCGGATTCCTGATGATCACCCAGCCCCAGGAGCATGCCGAGAGCAGAGGAAGCCAATCCAGCGAGGGAAGACACGGACATCCAGCTGACGATATCCACCGCGCCACCTTGCGAGGTGATCCAGCCGAAGCCCACGCCGGTGATCAACGACAACAGAGCAGAAAATATCGCCGCTGCCACGAAACACAGCATGGCCGAGATGGCTAGGTGCCTCAGCTTCCCGCCCAGCCACAGGGCGATCATCACCCCGGCAAATCCCAGCGCGAGGAAAGCTGTGACTTTCACCAGTCCGGCACTGGTGATGAGGGTCAGCCCCATGACGATGAGTATCCAGCGGCTGATGAGCGGGCGAGGTTCGTCATCTGTGCCGCGCAGCACCAGCTCCAGACCAGCGAGCATCAAACCCAGCATCAGTGCTTCATTGTGGATGCCACCCACCAGGTGCAGAATCGCCAGGGGATTAAGCACGCCCAGCCACAACGCGGTGTGCGGAGCTACTTTGCAGCGACGCGCCAAGCGGATCAATGCCCAGCTGGCCAGAACAAGTCCAGATACGGACACCAGCCTGTGCAGTAACACTCCCCACAGGATCTGATCCTGCGTGATCCAGGAGATCACTGCTCCGTAGCCCAAGGCAGTGGGGCCATAAGGAGACGGGGAGTGGCTCCACAGCAAGGGCACTGAACGAGCCAGGGGATCCTGCGGACCAAGCAGGTCAACTGGGCCAGCGGAATATGGATCCCAGCCACGCGCCGCGATCGACCCCTGAGCCAGATAGGAATAAATGTCCTGGGTGAACAGGGGAGCGGTGAACAACAACGGCAGCACCCACAAGGCGAATGTGCGCCACAACACGCTCAAGGGCACTAATTCTGCGGCTCGGCGATTCGTCTCCACGCAGAACCGTGCCAGGAAAATCCAGGCGATAACCAGGAGCCCAATTCCGAAGAACACCAACACGGTGGAGGAGTGCAGCATCCGGTTGAGGTTGACCACCCAGGAAAGCTTCCATCCGGGGTTGTCCACCACTGGCCAGGCGCCCGCACCCCAGCCACCAATGGCAATCATGATGGAACCCACGGTTCCCAGAATCATGGAAATCCGCAGGCGAAGACGGTGATTGGGGCCGATTGGCCAGGTGTTGGCGCTATAGGGCGTGTCCCCACCGGAGCGATCTTCGTGCAGTGCAGCAGAGCGCGAGCCGGCTTCCCCGACCTGCGGCAATTGGGACTTCAGTGCGCGCAGCGGGTGAATCTTTGGCGGGTGAATCTTTGGTGCGACGGCCCGCGGGGTCTTCGATGCCATGAGTCAGTAGTCTACGCAGGGGGCGGACAGGCATTGGGGAGCGACGTTACGCATCTCCGAACCGGTGCCGAAGCAGCGCCGGACCCCTGCAGAGAAAGGCAACCCTTAGTGGACACTGGGAATTATTTACGTAACATTCATGTTGTCTAATCATGAGCAGGTTGTGAAGGCGGTTCCCGCCAAGTCAGCAGCTTCTCACCGTCTTGACGAAACAGTAGAGAAACGAGGTGTCACCCAGTGAGCGATCACGATACGCGGCACCGAATTATGCTCCATGTACTTCGCCACGGCCCGATTAGTGCCACTGATATCGCTGAGGAATTCGGCCTCACCGCCGCAGGCGTCCGCCGTCATCTGGATAACATCGTGGCCGATGGTCACGCGGAAATCGTGACGGTGGCTCGTTCTGGGCAGCGGGGTCGCCCAGCCAAGATGTTTAAGTTGACCGACGCCGGTCGTGGACACTTCGGCCATGATTACGACAACCTAGCGCTATTGGCGCTCCGGACGCTCAAGCAAACTGGGGGAGACGCAGCGGTGGAGAGTTTCGCCGCCCAGCGAATCCATCAGCTGCTTGAGGACTTGGAACTCGACCAAGGAACGGATCTCACCCGTGGTGAATCCGCGTCCGAGGATGATGAAGACGTGGTGGAAAAGGCTCAGGCCATCGCCGCGGCGCTCACCGAGCGTGGCTACGCTGCAACAGTCGATAACTCGGCTGGTGGAGTGCAAATTTGTCGCCACCATTGCCCCATCCAGGATGTCGCGCAAGAGTTCCCTGAACTGTGCGCGGCGGAACACCGGGTGGTTGCGGAACTACTCGGGCAACATACGCAGCCATTGGCGACCATCGCCGATGGCAACGGGATTTGCACCACCCACATTCCGCTGACAACAATTCACCCTTCCCCAACGAAGGAAAGATAAGATAATGACTCAAGCTGCACAGCAACCACAACCGCAAACCGATGAAGAAATCATTGACTCAATCGGCGCCTATGGCTACGGCTGGCATGACACGGACACCGCTGGTGCCTCTGCTCGTCGTGGACTGAGCGATGAGGTAGTTAAGGACATTTCTTCTAAGAAGTCCGAGCCAGAATGGATGCTCAAGCGTCGTCTCAAGGCTCTGGATATCTTCGATAAGAAGCCAATGCCAACCTGGGGTGCAGACCTCTCCGGTATTGATTTCGATAACATCAAGTACTTCGTCCGTTCCACGGAAAAGCAGGCTCAGACCTGGGAAGACCTGCCAGAAGATATTAAGAACACCTACGACAAGCTAGGTATCCCCGAGGCTGAGCGTCAGCGCTTGGTCGCGGGTGTGGCTGCGCAGTACGAATCCGAGGTTGTGTACCACCAGATCCGCGAGGATCTGGAAGAGCAGGGCGTCATCTTCGTGGATACGGATACCGGTCTGCGCGAGTACCCCGAGCTGTTCGAAGAGTACTTCGGCACCGTTATCCCCGCTGGCGATAACAAGTTCTCCGCACTGAACACCGCAGTGTGGTCCGGCGGATCCTTCATTTACGTCCCCAAGGGCGTCCACGTGGACATCCCTCTGCAGGCCTACTTCCGCATCAACACGGAGAACATGGGTCAGTTCGAGCGCACCTTGATCATCGTTGATGAAGATGCCTACGTGCACTACGTGGAGGGCTGTACCGCTCCGATTTACAAGACGGATTCCCTGCACTCTGCTGTGGTGGAGATCGTCGTCAAGAAGGGCGGCCGTTGCCGCTATACGACCATTCAGAACTGGTCCAACAACGTTTACAACCTGGTGACCAAGCGCACCAAGTGTGAAGAGGGCGCCACCATGGAGTGGGTCGATGGCAACATCGGCTCCAAGGTCACCATGAAGTACCCGGCTGTGTGGATGACCGGCCCATACGCCAAGGGCGAAGTGCTCTCCGTGGCATTCGCTGGCGAAGGCCAGTTCCAGGACACCGGCGCCAAGATGGTGCACATGGCTCCACACACCTCGTCCAACATCGTGTCCAAGTCCGTGGCACGTGGTGGCGGACGCGCTGCCTACCGCGGCCTGGTGCAGGTGAACAAGGACGCTCACCACTCCGCGTCCAACGTGGAATGCGACGCGCTGCTGGTGGATTCCATCTCTCGTTCTGACACCTACCCGTACAACGACATCCGCAATGACCACGTGAGCCTCGGCCACGAGGCCACGGTGTCCCAGGTGTCCGAGGATCAGCTGTTCTACCTCATGTCGCGTGGCATCGAAGAGGATGAGGCCATGGCTATGATCGTCCGCGGTTTCGTGGAGCCGATCGCCAAGGAACTCCCCATGGAGTACGCGCTGGAACTGAACCGACTGATTGAACTGCAGATGGAAGGATCGGTGGGTTAAACCAAATGACCACCCCACTACAAGAGACCGAAGCAACGATCAACCCCGTCAAGGCTGGTTCTGAACACCAGACCAAGGGCGACCGTTTCGCTTCTTTCAATGTTGAAGATTTCTCCGTTCCTCGGGGCAAGGATGAGGATTGGCGCTTCACCCCGATGCGTCAGCTCCGTGGCCTCCACGATGGAACTGCAGCTGCCGGCTCACGTGCAAACGTGAACGTGGATCTGCCTTCCAGTGGTGCGAGCTACTCTGAGCTGGATCCATCCGACGAGCGCGCGGGTCGCGCTGGTGCTCCAGTAGACCGCGCTGCAGCTCAGGCATGGACTGAAAACACCGTGGCTGATTACGTCCACGTGGAAAAGAACGCTGTGCTGGACGGCCCCATCACCATCACCATCACTGGTGCCGGTGAGGATGCCGTGTCCTACGGCACGATCGTGGTGGAACTGGATTCCCACGCTGAAGCTGTGGTCATCGTGAAGTACGAAGGCTCCGGCGCGCACTCCGACAACCTGGAGTTCGTCATCGGCGATGGCGCCAAGCTCACCACCGTGGTCTTGGAAGACTGGAACCGCGATGGTGTCCACCTGTCCAACTCCCACCTGCAGGTTGGCCGCGATGCAACGGTTCGCCACTACTACGCAGCCTTCGGTGGTGAAGTAGTCCGCTCCGTTCCTCACGTGCGCTACACCGGACCAGGTGGAGATGCAGAATTGCTGGGCATGTACTTCGCCGATGCCGGCCAGTACTTCGAGCAGCGCTTGCTGGTGGATCACTCCGTGAAGAACTGTCGCTCCAACGTGCTCTACAAGGGCGCTTTGCAGGGCGAGCCTTCCAAGGGTTCCGCCTCCCGCGACGCTCGTACCGCCTGGATCGGTGACGTGCTGATTCGTCCCGACGCCACCGGCACTGACACCTACGAGAAGAACAACAACCTGCTGCTCACCGAGGGTGCGCGCGCAGATTCTGTTCCGAACCTGGAAATCCAGACGGGCGAGATCATCGGTGCCGGCCACGCTGCCACCGTGGGTCGCTTCGATGACGAGCAGATGTTCTACATGCAGTCCCGTGGCATCACTGCCACCGCTGCAAAGATGCTGATTGTCCGTGGTTTCTTCACCGATGTGATCAGGCGCATCCCGCTGGAATCCGTTCGCGAACAGCTGGAGAACAAGGTCGAAAACGAACTGCAGAACACGGTTCTGTAAGACCTTTCGGTCCTTTCACAACTCCGCTGAATCCGCACCTACTTCCCACACAGACTTAGAAGGAAAGAAATACTTCCCATGAGCACTCTGGAAATCAAGAACCTGCATGCACAGGTTGTTCCCGCAGACGAGAACGAAGCACCAAAGCCAATCCTGCATGGCGTGAACCTGACCATTAAGTCCGGTGAAACCCACGCCATCATGGGTCCTAACGGCTCCGGCAAGTCCACCTTGTCCTACGCCATTGCTGGTCACCCACGCTACGAAATCACCGAAGGCGAGGTTCTGCTGGATGGCGAGAACCTGCTGGAGATGGAAGTAGATGAGCGCGCCCGCGCTGGCCTGTTCCTGGCCATGCAGTACCCCACCGAAGTTCCCGGCGTATCCATGGCTAACTTCCTGCGCTCTTCGGCTTCTGCCGTGCGCGGCGAAGCTCCAAAGATCCGCGAGTGGGTCAAGGAAGCTCGTGGAGCGATGGAAGAACTCTCCATCGACCCATCCTTCTCTGAGCGCTCCGTGAACGAGGGCTTCTCCGGTGGCGAGAAGAAGCGCCACGAAGTTCTGCAGCTGGGCTTGCTCAAGCCAAAGTTCGCCGTGCTGGATGAGACCGACTCCGGCTTGGACGTGGATGCACTGCGCGTGGTCTCCGAGGGCATCAACCGTTACAAGGAGCGCGAGAACGGTGGCGTGCTGATGATCACCCACTACCAGCGCATCTTGAACTACGTGAAGCCTGATCAGGTGCACGTCTTCTCCAAGGGACGCATCGTGAAGTCCGGCGGTCCGGAATTGGCAGAGCAGCTCGAGGCCAACGGCTACGAGCAGTTCATCTAAATCCGTTTCGCTACACACCCCACATTGTTTCCATCTCAGCTCAGCATTCGTGCTGGGCTGTGGTGTTAAAGAAAGTTGTTAACTCATGAGCACATCATTGGACATTGCCGCGATCAGGAAAGATTTCCCGATCCTTTCCCGCACCGTCCGTGATGGCCGCCCGCTCGTCTACTTAGACTCCGGTGCGACCTCACAGCGCCCAGTGCAGGTCTTGGACGCAGAGCGGGACTTTCTCACCACCCATAACGCACCGGTTCACCGCGGCGCGTATGAGATCGCCGAGGAAGCCACCGATGCCTACGAAACCGCGCGCGAGACCATCGCCGCGTTTGTCGGGGCAGAGGATCACGAGCTAGCGTTCACCAAGAACGCCACCGAAGCTCTCAACGAGGTGGCTTACCTCCTCGGTGATCCGCGCTCAGGCGAGCACACCGTGGCGGCGGGGGATGAGATCGTGGTCTCCGAACTCGAGCACCACGCCAACCTCGTGCCGTGGCAGGAGCTCGCTGCGCGCACCGGCGCGACCCTGCGCTGGTACTCCGTCACCGAGGATGGCCGCATTGATCTCGATAGCCTCGAGCTCAGCGAAAAGACCAAGGTGGTGGCCCTAACCCACCAGTCCAACGTGACGGGCGCGGTGCTGGACGTACCGGAGGCCGTACGCCGTGCACGTGCAGTTGGGGCACTCTTTGTTCTCGACGCCTGCCAATCCGTGCCTCACATGCCCGTTAACTTCCACGATCTCGATGTGGACTTTGCGGCGTTTTCCGGCCACAAGATGTTGGGCCCCAATGGAGTGGGAGTGCTGTTCGGCAAGGCTGACCTGCTGAAGGCATTGCCTCCATTCCTCACCGGTGGCTCCATGGTGCAAAAGGTGACCATGGAGAAGACCACGTTTACCGAGGCTCCCCAGCGCTTCGAGGCCGGCACGCAGATGACCAGCCAAGTAGTGGGACTGGCCGCGGCCGTGCGCTACCTGGAGAACCTCGGCATGGAAAATGTGGCAGCTCACGAAAATCAGCTGACCGCCTACGCATTGGAGAAGCTCAAGGCCATCCCAGGTTTGCGCTTGGTGGGTCCTAGTGAGCCGGTCAAGCGCGGGGCGTCGTTGAGCTTCGTGGTGGAGGGCATCCACCCGCACGATCTGGGCCAGGTTCTGGATGACAGCGGTGTGTGTATCCGAGTAGGCCACCACTGCGCATGGCCTGTGCACACCTGCATGAATGTGCAGGCTACGGCTCGTGCCAGCTTCTATGTCTACAACACCGAAGCAGAGGTGGACGCGCTGGCGGAGGCTATCGTCCACGCGCAGAAGTTTTTTGGAACGATTGATTAATAACCAGGAAGATCGGGGAGTAGACAGACCATGAAGCTGGAATCCATGTACCAGGAAGTGATCCTGGACCACTACAAGCATCCGCAACACGCGGGCTTGCGCGATCCTTACAACTGCGAGGTGCACCATGTGAACACCTCGTGTGGCGATGAGCTCACGCTGCGCGTTGCCCTGAGCGAGGATCTGCAGACCGTAGCGGATGTGTCCTACGAAGCCATCGGCTGCTCCATCAGCCAGGCCTCCACCTCGGTGATGGCTGAGGAAATCGTGGGCCGTCCGGTCGATGAGGCTTTCGCCAAGCTTGCTGAGTTCGAGAAGATGGTCACCTCCCGCGGCAAGGTGGAGGGCGACGATGAAATTATCGGCGATGGAATTGCGTTTAGTGGAGTGTCCAAGTATCCAGCTCGCGTGAAATGCGCCCTGTTGGGGTGGAAGGCTTTCGAGGCCGCCGCCTTTGAGGCCGGCGCGCAGCCGAGCTCGTAAATCTCAATCACCCGCTGATAACACCTGTAAATCGCACCCCACCCACAACACCCAAAGGAAGCACACCATGACTGAACAGAACACTCCAGAAACCGCCGCCCAGAACGAAAATCCTTCGGCTCCTACCTTGGATCCGAACCCAATGAACGAGGTTCCAGAGCCTCCGGCAGAACCTTCCAAGGAAGAACTGGAGCTCTTCGGCAAGATCGAAGAATGCCTCATGGACGTGATTGACCCGGAGCTCGGCATCAACGTGGTTGATCTGGGCTTGGTGTACGACACCTGGGCCGAGGGCTCCACCGCAGTGGTGAACATGACCCTGACTTCCCCTGCATGCCCACTGACCGACATGATCGAGGATCAGGCGAATTCCGCTGTCATTGGCACCCTGCAGGAGATCACCGACCTGCGCATCAACTGGGTGTGGAGCCCAGCATGGGGTCCACACATGATCAACGAAGAGGGCCGCGAGCAGCTGCGCTACCTGGGCTTCTCCGTCTAAGTATCCCGTCTTAGAATTTACGGGCTTTTCCCGCCGCAGCTAGCAATAGCTGCCGCGGGTTTTTCCATAGCGGGCACAGGAACGGATGGGAAAATCCGGTCTGCTTGCGCAACTCCCACATTGTTCGTGCCACGGCTCTGCCACTGTGACCGGTCAGGTAGTCCAGCTGATACTGGGCATCTAGGCGGAAGAATGCGGCGAAGAAATCCCGGAGAGTAGCGTGATCAGCTCGGGAGATGAGTTCTGCGCCCACGCATCTCAAGAAGCGTGCTGCTTCCGCATCCAGTGCTTTTCTCCGGGAGAATCCCGCGCCCGCTATCGCATCAAGCATCGCGTCTACCTGGGCGAAAGCAGGGGAGACCGAGTAACCGGTGGCCGGGTTCACCATGCCCCCGGCAGCGCCGAAGTAGTAGGTGGATCCCGCCGGCCGCCAGAAAGCTCGCTTGCGGGTTCCCATCGGGATGGCGACCACCTCTCGCTTCATTTCACTCTCCCGCCAGCCAGGCATGTGCTTATCCAGGCGGGATTCCAGCCGGGATTGGAGCTCATCCAGCAAGTCCTCGGGAGCGGCGCGCGTGGCCAGGACAGTCTCCTCCCACAAATAGCCCTGGTCTGTGGGTTGGGCATAGAGGAAGCTGGGCGGGTCAGACGTGGGGGTGGACCAATCCATGAAGATGGGGTCGGTGCTGGCGTCGGGAAGAAAGGGAAGAAAAAAGCCCACCGCGACCTGCCAATACACCCGGCCCGCAGTGGGCGCGCCGGTGCAATCGAGCACGGGAGAGACTCCCTGCGGCAGGGGATCGGAAGTGATGGTGGCTCCGGATCGCTCCACGGCCGCGCGGAGGTCAGGTTTGTTGAGCATGGCGTACTCGTGCGGCAACGTGGCTGCGGAGCGCGTGTGCACGCGGGCCGCGTACGGCTGCGAATAGAAATCGAGCGCCCACCCGGGCAATTCAGCAACCAAGGAGCCGTATGTGGCAGGCCACGGGGGTAGCGTGCCTGGGGAGGGGACGCGTGGATCGTGGAGGTTAACCGTCCATCCACGCTCGCGCGCACGCAAGGCCGCGATGGCGCCCGCTGGGCCAGCACCGGCGATATGCACAACAACCATGCGTGGCTCCTTAAGCTCGGTGCGTGGGGCGGGCGGATTCTAGGTATTAGCAGGGACAATGATAGCGTGGGGCGTTGTGATTGTGACCGAAGACCTTGAAGTGCGGGTGGGCGCGCGAACCCTACTGAACGCACCCGGACAACTGCTGCGCGTACAGCCGGGCGACCGAATTGGCCTGGTCGGTCGCAACGGCGCGGGCAAGACCACCACCATGCGCATCCTGGCCGGTGAAGGGGAACCCTACGGCGGCAAAGTGATCCGCAGCGGTGAGTTCGGTTACCTCCCGCAGGATTCTAAAGAAGGCGATATCGAGCAGACTGCGCGCGATCGCGTGCTCTCCGCCCGAGGCCTCGACCAGATCCGCCGAACCATGGAACGCCAGCAAGAGATCATGGAGACCACTGAAAAAGACTCCGAGCGCGATGCAGCGATCTCCAAGTACTCCCGCATGGAGGAAAAGTACTCCGCGCTGGGCGGCTATGAGGCAGACAGTGAAGCTGCGCGCATCTGCGATGCCCTCGGGCTGGAAGAGCGCGTGCTGGATCAGCAGCTCAAGACGCTTTCCGGTGGTCAGCGTCGTCGTGTGGAACTGGCGCAGATCCTGTTCGCCGCCACCTCCGGTTCCGGCCGTTCGCAGACCACGTTGCTGCTCGACGAGCCCACCAACCACCTGGATGCGGACTCCATCAACTGGCTGCGCGACTTCTTGAAGAAGCACGACGGCGGCCTGATCATGATCAGCCACGACGTGGAACTGCTGGAAGCTGTCTGTAACAAGGTGTGGTTCCTCGACGCCGTGCGTGCCGAAGCTGATGTCTACAACATGGGCTGGCAGAAGTACCTGGACGCTCGTGCCACGGATGAGGCCCGCCGCCGACGCGAGCGCGCCAACGCAGAGAAGAAGGCCGGTGCTCTGAAGGAGCAGGCCGCGAAGCTGGGAGCCAAGGCCACCAAGGCCAAGGCTGCCAAGCAGATGACAGCTCGCGCTGATCGCTTGATCAATGAGCTGGATGAAGTGCGCGTGGATGACCGCGTGGCCAGCATTTCCTTCCCTGAGCCAGCCGCCTGTGGCAAGACCCCGATGAACGCCAAGGGTCTGACCAAGATGTATGGCTCTTTGGAAGTGTTCGCGGGTGTGGACCTGGCGATTGATAAGGGCAGCCGCGTGGTGGTGCTGGGATTCAACGGCGCTGGTAAGACCACCTTGCTCAAGCTGTTGGCTGGGGTGGAGCGCGTGGATGGAGAAGGCGGAATCGTCTCCGGCTACGGCCTGAAGGTGGGCTACTTCGCCCAGGAGCACGACAACATCGATGGCTCCAAGAGCGTGTGGCAAAACGCCATCGAATCCTGCCCGGATGCGGGTGAACAGGACTTGCGAGGCGTTTTGGGCGCGTTCATGTTCTCCGGCGAGCAGCTGAACCAGCCTGCCGGAACGCTCTCCGGTGGTGAGAAGACCAGGCTTTCCCTGGCCACGCTGGTGAGCTCCCGCGCAAACGTGTTGCTGCTGGATGAGCCGACCAACAACCTGGATCCGCAATCGCGCGAGCAGGTGTTGGATGCGCTCACCACCTACACCGGTGCCGTGGTGCTGGTGACACACGACCCGGGAGCGGTGCGAGCGCTGGATCCGGAGCGGGTCATCGTTTTGCCGGATGGCACCGAGGATCTGTGGAACGACGAATACATGGAGATCGTCGAGCTGGCCTAGCGGGTTTTACTGCTGGACCCTAGTGGGTCTTGAAGTAGTTCCACACCACTTGGGCGGCCGCGGGATTAGCCGCGTACCACGAGTGACCTCCGCCATTCACCTTGTAGTGAGTGGTGTCGCCACCTGCGGGGCAACCGGCGGCCGTGAAGAGCTCCACGTTTCCGGACACCGCAGGACCACTCAACGCGTTGCCGGTGCAGCCGTTTCGCTGGGCAACTTTCTGCGTGATCTGCGGAGCGCTGTAGTAGCTGCCTCCATGATCGTTTGCTCCACCGTTGTACAGCATGTGGTCATCTGCGGTTCCGTGCATGACCAAGGTATCTACCTTGCCCGTCTGGCAGTTATTCAGCGAAGCAGAGTTGTAGTACGCGCCGGAAACGGAAGCAACCGCCGCAAAAGTCTCCGGAGCCTGGCATGCCAGCGCCAAAGCCATGCCGCCGCCGTTGGAAAGCCCGGTGGCGAAAACGCGAGAAGCATCAACCTTGTACTGGGTCTTCACCTTGTCCAGGATGGTCTTGACGAATGCCACATCCTGGCCAGTGCCGCTGGGTGCGTACTTGGGGCCTTCCCATGCCTGGGCATTGCCCTCGGGGTAGACCAGGATAGCTTCTTGACCAGCGGCGACATCAAGATCCGCATAATCGCGATACATGCTTGCCGAGTGCTGCCAACCGGAGAAACCGAAGACCACTGGGTAAGTGCGGTTTGGATCCATGTTGCTCGGGGTTTCAATGAGGTACTGGCGATTGCCCTGGCCAGCCACGTCAACGGAATCCCGGGTGAGTGGCTTAGAAGGGTTCGGGAGGTTGGGGATTTGCGGGAACTGGGAAAGCTGCCCCAGTAGCCGGTTGATCTCCGCATTGATGTCAATCCCCGCGCTGCTCTCGGGGAGGTCGGACTGAGCTTGAGCAGGAGCGATGAATGCGCTGAGGGCCACAGCCATCGTGGCCACCACAGTGGCGAGCTTCTTTTTGATCACTCAAGCAGCATAAAGGATCGGTGCGCGTAATTCCCTGCAAAGCAGTTAATCGGCTTGTGTGCTGCTCGCGGCGCTGATTCGCCACCCACCGGCCGCCCCCCGGCAATTGAACCTATTGCTCGCCGGCGTTCGCTTTCGCGTACTCCACGAACTTCCTGAGCAAGGAGTTTGAGGCAGCAGTATCGTGCCCACGCAAACTCGCATACACTTCGTCTTCCCGCTCGGGGGAGTAGTAGCCGGAGTTGTCGTAGAACTTCAAACGTCGAGTGATGCGCTCGCCATCCATTTCGGGATGGAACTGGGTGGCCCACACGTTGCTACCGATCCGGTACATGTGCACCGGGCAGGTGGGTCCACCCGCCAGCAGCACGGCATTGCCCGGCAGCTCTAGGACAGAATCCTTGTGCCCACCGAACCCGAGAAACTCCTGGGGAAGGTCTTGGCACAGCGGGTCAGAAGCGGCGTCGGAAGAAAGAACGATCTTGGTTACCCCAGCCTCCTCGGCAAAATCCGAGCCCACCTTGCCACCGAGGTAGTGGGCGAACATGCTGGCGCCGTAGCACGTGGCGAGGATGGGGAAGCGGGGGTTATCCAGCGCGTCGCGGATGAACTCGGCGAGTTTTTCGGAGATCGCGGGCTGCCACACGTCATCGAATGGTTTGGTGATGGTAAACGGGCTGCCACCGATAAATACGCCGGCCACATCGGTGAAATCGCCGAGCTCGCTATCCGGCTTATCCAACAGGCGCATTTCTAATTCATCGGGATTCAAACCAGAAAGCGCCACGAAATCATCAAACTCGGCATCTGCGATGAGCTGATTTTCTCGTAGCGCTAACAGTACAAATTTCACAAGGGGAATTTTAACAGACCGCTTGGTCTATCAACTAATGTTTGGTCGATTCGCTGAGCAGCAATCTATTTACTCAAATGCGCCCCGGAGGCACGCAATCCCGCACGCACCTGCGCCTGCGAAAGATCGGTGGTCACGGTGGCAGATTCCGGATTCCCCGCCACCCAGCGAGCAATGGTCCACCCGTTGGAAAATTCCGGCTCGAAGTGATCCAGCGGCCCTTCCATCATCTTCAGATTCACGGGCTCACCTCGCCTGGAGGCGGGAGCGGAGAATTCCTCGGAGACAAACTCGAATTCCGGGGAGCCATCCGTGGGGTAGACGCGCACCACCGCTCGGTAGCGGAAGCGGATGTCGTTATCCCGGCCGCGCGAATGCTCGTCATCGCGTCTGCCGGAATGCCTGGTCACGCCACTGATCCACACTCCACCCACCCGGGCCGGGGCAAAACACAGCCAGCCGTTGTTCCAGGCCGCGGCAATCTTCTCCATGTTTTTTCGACGCCGACTCATGCTCACGGCCGCCAATGCCAAAACCAAGACACCAATGAGTCCCAGGATGCCGCCCGCGATGATCCCACCCATAGCGCGAGTAGCCAATATCAGCGCAACAGCGCCCAGCACCAGCGCTGCTCCCACCACCGCGCACACCACCTGCGGGACGGAAAGCCCGCGCGCGCTGCCCGCGATAGGCATCCTGCCATTGCTCTCCAGCGCAGCAAGCAGGGAGGCAGACGTGGTTTGCCGCGGGTTGCGCGTGGCGAACTGCCCAGATTCCGCTCCGCGCGCCAGTGCCTGGTCCGGATCATGAATCGTCGCGGAACTGCGGGCGTAGTTGAAAAGGGGGAATTCGCTAGCCATGCTCGCCTTTCTAGTTTCGCATTCCATGCACTGGCGCGGGAATGAATCCGCCCCGGCGAATGAAATCAGCATTGCCCACGGTGTTCACCGGGATGATGGGTGCGTAGCCCAGCAAGCCACCGAAGTTCACTTCATCGCCCGGCTTCTTGCCGGGCACGGGAATCACGCGCACAGCGGTGGTCTTGTGGTTCATCACACCGATGGCAGCCTCATCGGCGATCATCCCGGAGATGGTTTCTGCAGAGGTGTCCCCGGGGATGGCGACCATATCGAATCCCACCGAGCAGATCGCGGTCATAGCCTCCAGCTTGTCGATGGAGATGGACCCGGAGCGGACGGCGTCGATCATGCCCTTGTCCTCAGACACGGGGATGAATGAACCAGACAGGCCACCGACGCGCGAGCAGGCCATCATGCCGCCCTTCTTCACTGCATCGTTGAGCAGTGCCAACGCGGCCGTGGTGCCGTGCGTGCCCACCTGATCCAGTCCCATGTGCTCCAGGATGTGAGCCACGGAATCGCCAAGCTCGGCAGTGGGGGCCAGGGAGAGATCGATGATGCCGAAGGGCACCCCCAGTCGCTCGGAGGCTAAGTTTCCCACCAGTTGTCCCGCGCGGGTGATCTTGAACGCGGCCTTCTTGATCTCCTCGGCTACCTGATCCAGCGTGGCGCCTTCCAGAGATCCCAGCGCGCGATCCACCACTCCGGGCCCGGAAACGCCCACGGAGACCACGCAATCGGGCTCTTCCACGCCGTGGAATGCGCCGGCCATGAACGGGTTATCACCCACGGAATTGGCGAAGACCACCAGTTTGGCGCAGGCGATGGCGTCCCGCTCGGCAGTGAGCTCGGCTGCCTCCTTGATGGTGCGGCCCATCTGCGCCACGGCATTCATGTTGATGCCCGCCCGGGAGCTGGCAATGTTCACGCTGGAGCACACCACGTCGGTCTCGGACAGTGCTTCTGGAATGGACCGAATCAGCAACTTTTCGCTGGTGGTGGCACCCTTTTCCACAAGGGCGGAGTACCCACCCACGAAGTTCACGCCCACCTCCTTGGCTGCCTTATCCAGAGCCCGGGCGGCATCCACTGGGTTGCCGTCCACGCCCGCAACCACCAGGGAGATCGGGGTGACGGAAATCCGCTTGTTCACGATGGGAATGCCCAGTTCCGCCTCAATGCCTTCGCACACCTCCACCAGCTGCGCGGCCTGCTTCGAGACGCGGTCATAGATCGCCTGGGAGGTCTCCGCCATGGTGGTGCGGGTGCAACCCAGCAGGGATATCCCCATGGTCACCGTGCGGATATCGAGACGATACTTTTCAATCATCTCGATGGTCTCGAGAAAGCTGTTCGGATTAAACATGCGCTCCTCTAGATTTCGTTCATGGCGGTAAACAGCGCCTCGGACTGAATACGGATGACCTGCTGCTTCTGCTTCTCCACGGGCTCCAGAGCCGAGCGGATTTCCGCCAGCGAAGTCTTCGCCTCATCGAATTCCACCCGGAGGATCATGGTGAAATACCCGGACATCAGCGTCTGCGAGACGTCCAGGATATTCACGTCCAGTTCTGCAAGCGCGGTGCTGACTGAGGCAATAATTCCGGTGCTGTCGATTCCAGTGACCGTCATGATGGCAAACATGTGCTCCATCCTAAACCCCGTCCGTGACACCGTGCCCCTGACACTGTGCCCTAGTGTGGCAATCATGCGCCCCGCCGAGCTCACGTACCCCGCATCGCTACGCCTGTTGACCTTGGATGTGGCTCGCGGTCTTTCTTTTTCCGACGCCACCCTTCCCCCCTCATGGAATCGCACCGACTACCGGGAAGTGATCGGCCACGGGGAGCGAGAGTTTCGCACGGCTGCGTACCGGCTTCTATCCTGGCGGGCTCATTTTAGCGCGGGTGTGCGGGTGAGCATGGAGCGGAACGGGTTTGTGGAAGGCTCATCTGTAGGGGGTGCAGCTGTGGGGGATAAGGTCTGCGTCCACTTCGGGCCCACGCGCAGCCCATGCCTGGTGATCCACAGAGAGCTCACCCCAACCCGAGCCGTGGTGATCTACGGAACGCTGCCGGGGCATGTGGAGCGCGGGGAAGAGGCGTTCATCGTGGAGATGGACTCCCAGGGAGTGGTCACTGGGCGGTGCGTGGCGTTTTCGCAGCACGCGTGGTGGCTGGCCAAGCTGGGCTCACCGTTGGCCCGGCTCACCCAACTGTGGATCACTCGTCGGTACGTGCGCGGCATGCGCCCGGTTTCGGGGCGCATGCAAGCCGCATAGCCGGGGAGCTACTGCCGCCTGATGGCGTTTTCCGCGACATCCAGCATCTGCTCCAAGCCCTCAGCCGATCCACCGGAGGCCAAGCGGGTGATCAGCCCATCCAGCACCGTTTCCAAGAACAGGTGGATGATCTCCGGATTCACGTCATCGCGGATCCGCCCATCGCTGGCCAGCGAGGTCAACCGGGCGCGCACGGCCTTGTCCAGCACCTGCTGATCTTCCTCCCACCGCGCGCGGAAACTGCTATCCGTGCGCAGCAGCTTGGAGATCTCCAAGCGGGTGGCCAGCCAATCGTGGCGCTCAGGGTGGGCGAGGATATCCCGCATCACCTCGATCAATCCTTCTTCCGCCACCAAAGCGGCCTGGCGCATGGCATCTTCCCGAGCCAAAGCCAAGAAGAGAGCTTCTTTATCCCGGAAGTGATGGAAGATTGCACCGCGGGATTTCCCAGTTGCCTCTTCCAGGCGGCGCACCGTTGCGCCCTCATAACCGTGAGCAGTGAAACACCGCCTCGCGCCAATGAGGATTTCTTCCTTCTTCGCATCCAGCTCGGGTTTCGAATCGAGTGCGCGCTGTGAATCGAGCGTTGGCTGGGGATCAAGCATTAGCTTGTCATCTTTGACCGGTTCAGAATGTGTGCCCATTCCCATTTTCGCTTTCTGCCAACTTTCCTGGCACGCGTATTTCTGACGCGCAGAACAAAAGCGGTGAACCCGGGTCTTCACTCAGGTTCACCGCTGGTGTCCATCACCCGTGGAGCATGTCCTTAATCAGGCAGCTCCGCGCGGGTAATGAGGGTCCTACTTGGAGGCCATCATGTTACGCAGAACGTACTGCAGGATGCCGCCGTTGCGGTAGTAATCAGCTTCACCCGGGGTATCGATACGGGTTGGAGCGTCAAACTCGATCTTCTCACCGTTTTCCTTGGTGGCAACGACCTTGACGGACTTAGGGATTCCGCCGTTGTTGAGCTCTTCGATTCCGGAGATATCGAAGGTCTCGGAGCCGTCGATGCCCAGGGACTTCCAGGACTCACCTTCTGGGAACTGTACTGGCACAACTCCCATTCCGATGAGGTTGGAGCGGTGGATGCGCTCGAAGGACTCAGCGATGACAGCCTTCACGCCCAGCAGCAGGGTGCCCTTGGCAGCCCAGTCACGGGAGGATCCGGTGCCGTACTCCTTGCCACCGAGAACAACCAGTGGGGTGTCCTGCTCCTTGTAGTTCATGGCGGCGTCGTAAATGTAAGCCTGCGGTGCACCCTCCTGGGTGAAGTCGCGGGTGTAGCCACCGGAAACGTTGTCCAGGAGCTGGTTCTGCAGGCGGATGTTCGCGAAGGTACCGCGAACCATGACCTCGTGGTTACCACGACGAGCGCCCAGGGAGTTGTAATCCTTGCGCTCTACTCCGTGCTCATCCAGGTACTGCGCGGCAGGGGAGCCGGGCTTGATGGTGGAGGCAGGGGAGATGTGGTCGGTGGTCACGGAATCGCCCAGCAGGGCAAGAACGCGAGCGCCGGAGATGTCCTTGACTGCTTCTGGCTCGGTGGACATGCCGTCGAAGTAAGGTGCGCGACGAATGTAGGTGGAGTTCTCATCCCATTCGAAGGTCTTACCGGTTGGCACGTCCAGGTTCTGCCAGCGCTCGTCGCCCTTGAAGACGTCAGCGTAGTCAGCGGTGTAGAGCTCCTTGGTGATGGACTCTGCGATGACCTTTTCAATTTCCTCGGTGGAAGGCCAGATGTCGCGCAGGAAGACATCGTTGCCTTCGTTGTCCTTGCCCAGAGCCTGGGTTTCGAAGTCGAAGTCCATGGTGCCGGCGATGGCGTACGCGATGACCAGGATTGGGCTGGCCAGGTAGTTCATCTTCACGTCGGGGTTGATGCGACCCTCGAAGTTACGGTTACCGGAGAGCACTGCGGTGGCAGCGAGGTCGCCCTCGTTGATGCCAGCGGAGATTTCATCAGGCAATGGACCGGAGTTACCGATACAGGTGGTACAGCCGTAGCCCACGAGGTAGAAGCCCATGGCCTCGAGGTCCTTCCACAGACCGGCAGCCTCGTAGTAGCCGTTGACTACCTGGGAGCCTGGAGCCATGGAGGTCTTCACCCAAGGAGCGGACTGCAGACCCTTTTCCGCGGCCTTGCGAGCCAGCAGGCCAGCGCCGATCATCACGGAAGGGTTAGAGGTGTTGGTACAGGAGGTGATGGAGGCGATAGCCACCATGCCGTGATCCAGTTCCATGTCCTGACCGTTGTAGTGCACAGCGGTTGGGTTGGATGGGCGGCCTTCGGCACCTTCTGCGGCGGAAGGGACATTGCCCTTGGCGTCGGCAGCAGATGCTGGAGTCTCGGAGGAAGATCCGGAATCAGAAGCAGAGGTTGCCTCGGTGGTTGGGCCTTCGTCGTCGAAGACACCGCCTTCTTCGCCCACGTTTGGAGCCTCCACGTAGTTGTGGATGTCCTTGCGGAACTGAGACTTGGAATCGGAGAGCTCAATGCGATCCTGAGGACGCTTTGGACCAGCGATGGAAGGAACCACGGTGGACAGGTCCAGCTCGAGGTACTCGGAGTACTCGATCTCGGCTTCTGGATCGAGCCACATGCCCTGAGCCTTGGCGTAAGCCTCGACGCGCTCAAGGGTTTCCTTGTCGCGGCCGGTGAGCTCGAGGTACTTGACGGTCTCTTCGTCGATCGGGAACATCGCGGCGGTGGAGCCGAATTCTGGGGACATGTTGCCGATGGTGGCGCGGTTTGCCAGTGGCAGCTCGCCAACACCCTTGCCGTAGAACTCCACGAACTTGCCGACGACGCCATGCTGACGCAGCAGATCAGTGATGGTCAGAACCACGTCGGTGGCGGTCACGCCAGCGTTGATTTCACCGGTGAGCTTGAAGCCGACCACGCGAGGGATCAGCATGGAGATAGGCTGGCCGAGCATTGCAGCCTCGGCCTCGATGCCACCCACGCCCCAGCCCAGGATGCCCAGGCCGTTCTGCATGGTGGTGTGGGAGTCGGTACCAACACAGGTATCCGGGTATGCCACGCCGTCCTTCTCGAAGACGGAGCGTGCCAGGTACTCGATGTTGACCTGGTGAACGATGCCGGTTCCGGGAGGAACCACGCGGAAGTTATCGAATGCGCCGGTGCCCCAACGGAGGAACTTGTAGCGCTCGTCGTTGCGCTGGTACTCGATCTCCACGTTCTTCTCGAGTGCATCGGAATCGCCGAAGGCCTCGATGATCACGGAGTGGTCGATGACCATTTCCGCTGGGTTCAGCGGGTTAACCTGATCGGCTTCGCCACCGAGAGTCACCACGGCATCGCGAATGGTTGCGAGGTCCACGATGCAGGCCACGCCGGTGAAGTCCTGCATGATCACGCGGGCTGGGGTGAACTGGATCTCGATGCTTGGGTCAGCAGAGGCATCCCAGTTGGCTACTGCTTCGATGTGCTCGCGGGTGACGTTCTTGCCATCCTCGTTGCGCAGCAGGTTTTCGCCCAGCACCTTAAGGGAGTAAGGAAGCTTTTCCATCCCCGGTACGGCGGATAGTCGGTAGTAGTCATAAGACTTTTCACCGACCTCTAGCGTGCTCTTGGCGTCAAAAGAGTTCTTGCTTTCAGTCACAGTGTGCTCCTGAGTCACTTCTCGTAGTCGTGGTACGGACACCGCAATACATCAAAAGTTTTTGATGTCCGATGGTCCTATTCGTCAAAGAACGCATCAGCGGGGAACCTATCTACCATTGTGGCAGCAAATAGCCCGCTACGTCAGAATTCACCCTAACAGTACAACTGTCCTGTTTTTGAATCTGCGGGCTTATCGCGTGTCGAGGCCACCCCCAAAAAGTCACTAGTGGTAAAAATACTTCGAATTGGCACGCTCCCGTGCCTTCAGCAGGACAAGACCAACAGTGGAAGAGTCCTTATAGTTGCGCTCAGATCATGCACAGATCAGCTACTGCGCCCCGATGACACGAGGTAATGCCACATCATGATTCCCAATGACATCAATGTTGACGCATTAGCTGAACAGCTCACCGATTCCGACGTGGTGGCCAACCAAGCCGCGCTCGATACTCTGGGTGAGCACGCGGACTCCACCCTGCAGCATGTGCAATCCACCGTGGATACAGAAAGCCACCCAGAAATGGCCGAGCGGCTAGGGGAGACCAAGGTGGTTCTGCTCAAGGGCAACAATCTCACGCGGGAGAACTCTCGCGATATCGCCCAGGCAATCAAGGACCGCACCGATGCGGACACCGTTCTGGTGCAAACCACACAGAGCGCAGGCGCGGTATCCGACGGCCTGACGCGCTACAACATCGAAAACAACGAGCCCCTCGTGGCGGGTTCTCTGGACCCGGCCGATACCCAAGCCTTTGTTTCCTCTGCAGCCGATGCCCATAGCTACATCACCCCGGTCAACGCCGTGGCCTTGATCGCAGTTCTCGTGGCTATTCCCGTTGGTGCGATCAGCACCAAGCTGGCCCTGCGTTCCCGTTAGGGATTGAGCGCGTCCTTTTATTCGACGCCCAGCTCTCCCTATTCTCACCTCAGCCTTCATCCCGGCGCACCCATCCCCGGGTCACGGCCCGCATCCCGGGTAAAACAACCAGTGCGAGCAAGTCGAATGGTTGGTCAAGTTCTCTCGCTTGACTACCGTTAACTGAAGGTTCAAGCAATGAGCCTTGTCCTTGCACACTCAAGGCACCACGCCGCCCAATCCTCAAAATGTGATGCAAATCACACTTCGTTAAGGATCTCTAGTTATCGCTGGTCAAGGGTAATGACGTGACTAATGAATCCAGTGTTTCGGATGTTACTCACGTGAATAGAGTTCACTCTGGTTTCTTTTGGGTCATATGGTTCTCTTGTCATCATTTGTAACGGGATGATCACATAGTGACCTTTTAGGTCTCATGTGTTTTTTTATGTCTCAAATATCCCAACCCTGGGAGTGCGAGTCATAAGAAAAGGTCTCCACACGGGACCTGTACTGCCCTCGCGGGGAAGTGAGGGCAGCAGGACCGAAGGTGCCTCCCGTCGCAATTCGACCAAACCAGGAGAAACACCGTGCTTCACAGTTCACCAACACGCCGTCTGCAGGCGCTGCCGATCGCTCGATCGTCGCGCGTCCTGCTGGCGTGCGCAGTCACCGCAGGACTGTCCATGCAAATGGCCATTCACCCCTCACAGGCTGAGGAGGCAGTGACAGCTGAGGCATACCTCGCCTCTTTGGTTAACGACGTCACGGATTCCCAAAACGCAGTCGCCAATCTCGAACTGGAGATGGGCGGCTTTCGTGAAGGCGCCAACAAGGCTCGGGTGGATCTGGATAAGGCTCGCGCCTCTGCCCAGGAAGCCCAGGACGGCGTCGAAAATGCTCGCGGACGACTCGGAGAGTCAGATGTGGCCGTCACCGACGCCCAAAAGGAACTCGATGAGATCGCCCGCTCTGCCTACACCACGGGTGGCGATGCCTCTCCAGTGACTTTGGCAGCCGGTGGCGATGCCGTGGCAAACACGCTGGATCGCGCCAGCTTTATTCGCAGCGCTACTGAGCAGCAGCAGAAGACTGTAAATCGTTTGGATCTGGCTCGTACCCAGACCGCGAACGAGGAGTCTGCACTGCGGGACAACCGCAATGATGCGAACTCCAAGGTCAACGAAGCCATCCGCCTGCACAACGAGGCGCGCACGGCACTGGCCGATGCGCAGAAGCAGGTACAGGAAAAGAATGCGCAGCTGCAGGCGCTGATCAAGGACCGCGACCTGGCGCAAAAGCGTCTGGATGCAGCTCGCTCTGCAGTGGACACGCTGGCCAACACCAAGCCAGATGCCACTTCTTTCGATAAGCGTCGCGCAGCGGAAGCCGCCGCGGACAACGCCGAGAGCAAGGCTCCAGCAGCCGCGAAGGACGAAGCACCAGCCTCCGCGCCTGCTGATGCCGCTGACTCGGCTACGGACACCCAGCAGGATTCTGCCGAGCAGAACAAGACCGAGCAAGACAACAACTCAGCTGCGCCACAACAAAACCCGGTTGCTCCCGCAGGTCCAGCAAGTCCTGCAGGAGCCGTGGAACAATACAGTGGCGATACCGGGTTGCGCGAGCTTCCCACCGGAGCAGATTTCGCTGGTTCTGCGGAGGGCGATGAGCAGCGTCAGCTGGCCATCAACGGTCTCTTGGCAACCGGTGGAGCAGCGGCAATGGCCGGATTCAACTCTTATTCCGCCAATGGTGACCAGGGCAGCGCAGTCAATGCAGCCTTGGCTGCGGGTCGCCAAGCCGCTGGTGAGCAGTATGACCAGGCACAATCCACGCTGAACCCGCCGAAGACTACAACTCCGGGTACGCCGTCGACCACCACGCCAACCACTCCGACCACGCCAAGTACTCCTGGTACTCCTTCCACCACCACGCCGACCACCCCGACGGTTCCCACCATTCCCACCACTCCGGGAACCCCTGGAACCGGTAGTCTTCCCGGCAACACGTCCGGCACTGCATCCGAGCGCATTGAAAAGGTCATTGCTCGAGGCATGTCTCAGCTCGGAGTGACCTACGCGTGGGGTGGCGGCAACAAGTACGGTCCTACGCTGGGTATCCGCGATGGTGGCGTGGCTGATGGCTACGGCGATTACGCCAAGATCGGCTTCGACTGCTCCGGCCTGACCCTGTACGCCTTCGCGGCTGCAGGCATCACCCTGGATCACTACTCCGGTAGTCAGTACACGGCTGGCCGTCAGGTGCCGACCTCACAGATCAAGCGTGGCGACATGCTGTTCTGGGGTGCGGGCGGCAGCCAGCACGTGGCCATCTACCTCGGTGATGGACAGATGCTGGAAGCTCCACAGTCCGGCTCCACCGTCCGCGTCAGCGACGTGCGCTACGGCGGCATGACCCCGATGGCCGTTCGCCTGATCGAGTAAGAGAACTCAGCGCTAGTTAACTCAGCGCACTAGCTTTAACTCAGCGCACTAACTCCCGAAACGCGTAATCCACGGCGGTCATCCTGGCCGCCCGGATAGTGCGCAAGAGGGGCAAGAGCATGGGATCAAAGGAACGGCCCGCATCACTGGTGCGGGCCGTTTCTACGATTGCAGAAACATAATCAGCCCGCGCCAACAGGCGGGAAGCCCGCAAAGAAACCCCAGGTGGAAGCCCTGGGAGGCCGAAGGCATCCGCCAGCGTTCCCACTTCCAGGCGCACATCTGGGCGTCGCAGCTGGGATTGGCCAGAGTTCGCCACCAGCTCACCGGCTCGATCCATTGCCTCGCGCAGATGCTCATCAGCCTCGCCAGGGGAGTAGAAGGGCAGATGTGGCACCGGGCCCTGCGCCACGAACCACTGCCAGAACACTGCCTCGGACTCGTGAAACTCGCTGTATTTCATCTCCGGCACCAGCACATGAATGGTGTTTGGATCCGTATCCGCCAAGGTGATTCCCGCTCCACACCGCTGCACTGCCTCGGCGGCAGCGGAACCGGCGGGCAGCGCCGGAACGTCACCATGCCCAGCCAGCACCAATCCCACGAGAGGTCGTGAGTCCGCGCTAACGGGGACATCATCAGTCACCCTGCGCACCAGTCGGAGGAGATCACCCAGGGGAGCCGTGGCTCCAGACAATTCCTCGGTGGAGGCGATTCCCGCGGTGAGGGCAGAGGTGGCGTCGAGAAGCTGAACAGGGCCCTGAACGGACCGGAAAGCATCCAACAAAAGGTCCGTACTGATCACCTGATGAACCCACCAACCCAGCCAGAGGGCTGAGTTTTGCACGGGAGACCACAGTTGATCGCGCAACTGCGTGGGTTCGGGATAAGACATGAGACCTAAAATAGCCCGGCTGGTTCGCTAGACCCAACCCGAGGGGCCGTGACCTAGAATGCTGGCTTATGACTCCCCGTGATTTCTCTTCCCGCGACCCCTATTCCGCAGACATCCTGCAGGGGCACAGCCGCAGGCAACCCGTGAGTTTTCCCGAGGTGCGCCCGGAGCTGGACATGGTGGTGGAGGTGTTTGGCGATGAGTTCGTGGGCGGGATCATCGGTGGCGAGCGGACCGCGGATGGGGACTTCATCCGCCTGGAGGACCGCTACGGAGCCAGCCGTTTGTTCAAGCTTCGGCCCGGTGGCTTCCTGCTGGAAGGCAAGCGAATAACCTTGACTCGCTATGTAGATCCCAGGTTGATTCCCTCACAGCCCACTCGTTCGAACTCCGGATCGCGACGCGTAGAAGGGGTGCAGGCCAAGGTGGCGGCTCCATCCCGGATCTGGGTGGAGGGTGTGCACGATGCCGCAATCGTGGAAAAAGTGTGGGGACACGACCTCCGTGTGGAGGGCGTGGTGGTGGAGTTCCTCGAGGGCTTGGACAACTTGGAGGAGCGGCTTCGCGAGTTCCAGCCCACCGCTGAGCGAAGGGTTGGTGTACTGGCAGACCACCTCATCGCGGGCACCAAGGAAGCACGCATGACGCAGAACCTGGGTCCCCACGTGATGGTCACTGGCCACCCTTATGTAGATATCTGGGAGGCGGTCAAGCCCAGCAGCGTCAAGATCCCCGCCTGGCCGCAGGTACTGCGGGGGGAGGATTGGAAGACCGGGGTGTGCGATCGGCTGGGATGGGGCTCACCGCAGGATGGCTGGCGACGCGTCTACCGCTCCGTCAATTCCTTCCGGGATCTAGATTCCACGCTCATCGGAGCGGTGGAGCGGCTGATCGATTTCGTCACCGTCCCGCAAGAGTAGGGAATCTTCCATAGGGTGGAGACTATGGGTCCTCTGATTTGGTTTGCGGTCGCGGTTGTTCTGGCAATTGCTGAGCTAGCTGTCATGGATTTCTCCCTACTCATGCTCGCCATAGCCGCCCTTTTCACCGCAGGAGTGGCTATCGCGGATGTGCCGTTGTGGGCAGAAGTGGCAGCCTTTTCGATCTCAGCACTACTCACACTGGCGGGATTGCGCCCGATTCTGCGCCGTCGGCTCAAGCAAAGTCTCAACGACCGCGATTTCTCACCAAAAGAATTAGAGGGCCACACGGCCTCTGTGGTGGATCCAGTCACGGATGCTTCCCTCGATGGGGGCATGGTGCGGATCGCCGGGGAATTGTGGAGCGCCCGGGCGGCCCATCCAGGGGAAAAATTCTCGCCTGGTGAAGAGGTTCAAGTACTCAAAATTGACGGCACCACAGCTGTGGTGTGGAAGGGAATCTAGATGTCAATATCCGGCTTATTAATCATCGTTCTCATTGTCTTAGTGGTCTTAATCCTCATTAAGTCCATCGCGCTGATCCCGCAGGGTGAAGCTGCGGTGATTGAGCGTCTGGGAAAGTGGCAGCGCACTGTCTCCGGCGAACTCACCCTGTTGATCCCATTCGTGGATAAAGTTCGCGAACGGATTGATACCCGCGAGCAGGTGGTCAGCTTCCCACCCCAGGCAGTGATCACCCAGGACAACCTGACTGTCGCCATCGATATCGTGGTGACCTTCCAGATCAACGATCCCGCCCGCGCCATCTACGGCGTGAACAACTACATCGTGGGCGTGGAGCAGATTTCCGTGGCCACGCTGCGTGACGTGGTGGGTGGCATGACCCTGGAGGAGTGCCTGACTTCCCGCGACGTCATCAACCGTCGCCTGCGTGGCGAGCTGGATGCGGCCACCACCCGTTGGGGTCTACGCATTTCCCGCGTTGAGCTCAAGGCCATTGATCCACCACCATCCATCCAGCAGTCCATGGAGCTGCAGATGAAGGCGGAGCGCGAAAAGCGCGCCACCATCCTCACCGCAGAGGGCCGCCGCGAATCGGATATCAAGACCGCAGAGGGCGCCAAGCAGGCGCGCATCCTTTCCGCTGAGGGTGACAAGGCAGCCCAGATTCTCGCCGCAGAGGCTGAGCGCCAGGCCACCATGCTGCGCGCCGAAGGTGCACGTGCCGCGAAGTTCCTGAAGGCGCAGGGCGATGCCAAGGCCATCCAGAAGGTCAATGCCGCCATCAAGGCAGCGCAGATCACCCCGGATGTGCTGGCTTATCAGTACCTGGAGAAGCTTCCGGAGATGGCCAAGGGGTCTTCCAACAAGACCTGGCTCATCCCCATGCAGTTCGGCGATTCCCTGGAGCAGTTCGCCAAGGCGCTCAGCAAGCAGGATGAGGACGGAGTGTTCCGCTACGAGCCTTCCGAGGTGGATCAGCACACCCGCGATCTCGCCGAGGAATCCGATCCCGCAGATTGGTTCAATACCGAATCCGCCCCGGAGATCGCCGCTGCCGTGGCTCAGGCCAACGAGCAGGCCAAGAAGCCAGTGGATGTTGATGAGGCTCCGCTTCGTAACTCCACTGCAGTCGGTCGCTCAACGTCGCAGCTCGATGAACAGACGGGCGTGCAGGCGGATGAACCTAAGTCGCTGGAAGCTCGTCAATCCGAGCCAACATATGGACAGCCAGGTTCCAGCCCGCTTGCTCAGCCTGCCAACCCGCAGCAGCCAGACGCTGGCTCATAGCCTGTTTACTGATCCCCACGATCTGCGCCGCCTCAGATTGCAGGTGCCCGGCCCGCAGCATTGCCGTGGCCTCCCTGCCTTCTTTGGTTCTCCGCGCCAGCACGTGAGCCAGTAGCGAAAACGCCGCTGCGATATCCTCCGCGATATCCACGGCCTTACCCGGTGCCAGAACTCCACCTGGCCCGGGTTTTTCTATGCGTACATTGACCGCACTGGCGCGCTGCTTCGGCTCCAGTGCTCGACCCGCCGCTCCCATGCATTCTTCGTGCAGTTCGGAGTGGTAATCGGCAGCCTCCAGATCCTCTTCATCCCCATGTGCTTCTTCGTTTGTCGACGCCACCCCGTGCAGCCCCGCAATCGCCCCAATCCCAATGGCGAAATCTCCCGCTTGGAGCAGGCTCATCACCACTCCACCGGCCTCTTCCGGACCAGGCACCACGCAGACGAAATCCTCCACACCCAACACCCGTTCGGAGAGTACAGCGGGGGATTGGCCGAGGGCTTGAGCAACGTCTCGGACGTACGCGCTGCGGCGTCGAGAATGTCCTCGATAGGAGGCGCGAATTGCAAACATGAGGCTATTTTACTCCGGCTTGACACCTAGATTTCGGATGCCTGGGCGGGGTGTTTGAGCACGCGCATCCATTGGGTGAATTCCCTGATGGAGAGCAGGAATCCAGTGCAGACAACCACCACCGAGAGCAGGAGAATCCACGGGCTTCCTCCGGAGGCCAGGGCGTCCGTGGCTAATACCGTAGCGATGGTGTTGGGGGCGGATCCGGCCACCGTGACCAGCAGGTACGGCAGGACGGGAATGCTGGAGAGTCCGCAGGCGTAGTTCAACAGGGAAAACGGAACGGCCGGAACCATGCGCAGTCCCAGCACGGCCACCCAACCGCGCTTCACCACGATCTCGCTGAGCAGCTCTAGGCGCTGGTCGCCCGCGGCCTTCTTCTCCACCCATGGCCTGCCGAGCAAACGCACCAGCACCAGAGAGAGGCTGGCGGACAGCGCCAGGCCGGAGATCGCCAAGATGGATCCGGCAACGGGACCGAACATGATGCCCGCGGCGATGGTCCACACGGTGCGGGGGATGGGTAGCTGGGTGAAGCCCACCATGAGAACCAGGTAGGCAACCGGTGCCCACACGCCGGCGGCTTCCACCCATTCGCGGATCTGCAGCGTGGAGGGGACAGGCACCAGAAACACGAAAACGGCCAGCAGCACAATGACTGCCAAGCCGACTATCTTGCTCTTTGCGCTCATCGCAGCGATGCGGCGCTGGAGTACAGAAAAAGCCCGCTTGGTGCGGGCAAGGAAGTTGTCTTTTTTAGACATATTGTGTCCGGAGGGGGACTTGAACCCCCACGTCCGTTAATAGGACACTAGCACCTCAAGCTAGCGCGTCTGCCATTCCGCCACCCGGACAGGGTGGGCATCTGACACGGTATTCACCGCGCCCTATGCACGAGGAATCACTCTAGCGTTAGACACCCACATTAAACAAACACGCAGGTAACAGGCGGGCTTGGAGCGCAATAAATCTTGCTTGCCCAGAGAAAATTCAGCCGAAAAACTGCACGATTTCGCCTACCGAACTGGCTGCGCCCATTCCTGCTTTTCGCTACGTTGGATGTCATGAGCAATCAGAAACAACACCAGCCCACCTACATTGATGATCGCTTCCCCGGCCCAGATCCCTACGCACCACTCGCGGATCTGCCACCATTGGAAGTCACCAGCGCGTCCTTCAACGATGGCGATGAGCTCCCCGCAGCACAGTGTGGAGACAGCATCTCCCCGCAGCTGTCCTGGGAGAAGGGCCCAGAAGGCACCAAGACTTACGCTGTGACCTGCTTTGACCCCGATGCGCCAACGGCCTCCGGCTTCTGGCACTGGGCAGTGTTCAACATCCCCGCAGATGTCACCTCACTTGCGCTCAATGCCGGTGATGAGGAGCTGACTGGCCTGCCAGAGGGCGCCGCCGCGCTCAAGGGCGATAGTGGCTCCCGCGGTTACTACGGCGCGCAGCCCCCAGAGGGTCACGGCCCTCACCGTTACCTGTACGCCGTGCACTCCGTGGACGACGAGCTGGACATCGATGATTCCGAAACCGCCACCAAGTTGGGATTCAACCTCAACTTCAATGCCACCGCCCGTGGCATCATCTGGGGTTGGACGGAAAACTAATACCTCGTTAGACCCTGCTGGTTAATGCTGGTTAACGCTGGTGTCTAGCCTCGCTGGCTAGTCCTGCCGGCTAGCCCTGCAAAGTCCACGGCAACTGGCTGCCCACGGCTTGGCTCACAGAGCTTAAGCCGTGGGCTTTCAGCTGTGCGGAGATTCCCTTGTGGATGGCGCGAATCCAGTCCGGGCCACCGTAGATGAAGGGCGTGTATCCCTGAATCAAGGTGGCTCCGGCAGCGATGCGCTCCCATGCCTGGGCAGGGGTTTCGATTCCACCCACGCTGATCAGCACCAATTTCCCGTTGGCACGCTCAGCGATCAACCGCAGTACCTCCAGAGAGCGGGCTGCAACGGGAGCACCGGAAATTCCACCCGCGCCCAGGGCTGCCACGTAACTATCGCTGGTTTGCAAACCTGCGCGAGAGATCGTCGTGTTGGTGGCGATCAGGCCAGTCACACCCAGTTCGATGGCGAGGTCTGTGACTTCGGCGATGTCGGCGTCGGAAAGATCGGGGGCAATCTTCACGAACAACGGGCGATCATTCACCGACTGCACGGCCTCAATGATGGGGCGAAGGGATTCCACGGCCTGCAAGTCCCGCAGGCCCGGGGTGTTGGGGGAAGAGACGTTGATGACCAGGTAATCAGCGTCATTCCCAATGACCCGGGCGGAGTTCTTGTAATCGTTGTGCGCGATGGAGGCATCCGTGCGCTTCCACTTGCCCAGGTTCACGCCGATGGGTTCCGGGGTGGTGCGCTCACGCAGACGCTGGGTGGCGCCGATGATGCCCTCGTTGTTGAATCCCATGCGGTTGAGGATCGCGCGATCCTCTTTGAGACGGAACAAGCGCGGGGTGGGGTTGCCAGGCTGGCCCACGGAGGTCAGGGTGCCCACTTCGGCGTATCCGAAGCCCACGGGTCCCCAGGCATTGACCTCTTTGGCGTCTTTATCGAAACCAGCTGCCAGGCCGAGTGGACGGGGAAAGTGGATTCCCGCCACGTCCTGGGCCAAAGCGGGATCCTGCACCACCAGGAGGCGACGCAAAGCGTTCTGCAACACCTGTGAATCGCTGACGACTTCCAGGGCCTGAGACATCAGCCCGTGGATTCGTTCCGGCCGAAGGCGGAACATCTGATTCAGCGCTGCTTCATAGGCGCGAATGCGCAGGGTTTCGATAGCCTTCATGGCTGGCACGTCACTTTCAGTCTCTCAATGGCGGGTTCAGGCGGCGGCCCGTCGGTAGTTATTCGGTTATTTCTCGGCGATCGGACGGGTGCCGAATTCCTCGGTGGTGTCCACGCCCCGCTCCAAACCTTGGTCAATATCCCCGGTCTCCAGCTTCTGCCATTCCCCATCCTCGCTGATCAGCAGCAATTCGCCGTCCGGGGAATCAATGATTGATCGCACATCCGCGATGGTGTCGAACTGAGCCACGGGCAGGGGAGTGCCGGAATTGATCCGGTAGCCGGTGAGCTGGTTGTCTCCGGTGGTGGAGACCCAGGCGATCTGCCGGTCAAAATCCCAGCGCACAGCCCATGGGGAGGGGCCCACTGGAGCTTCCTGATGCAGGCGGACCACATCCAGCATGCTGAAGATCTGCACCTGTTGCTGGCGGTGGTCGGAGGCCACGATCACGCCATCGTCCCCACGTCCATCCGCAGCTTCGCCCACGCCTTGACCAATGCGCAACGCTGCATTGTTAGCGGCATTGTCAATGTCGATATCGCTGATCGAGGTTTGGCTGCGGTCGATTACCGCGGCGCGCTGTGGCTCGCCGGAGCCCGCGTTAATGAGCAGGGTCTCATCCGAATTAGCGGTCACGACTTCGGAACCGGTGTTGTTACCCTCGGCGTCGAAGTACTGGATCTTGTCGCTGCCCTCCGCACCGGCCACGGCCTTGCCCGTGTCCGCGAACGTGCCAGAGCTCACCAGACCCTCCACGTGCACGTTCTTCAGCTCCTTGGCATCTGGGCCAAACTCGAGCAGCGCATCCTGGCAGGCCACGGCCACGCCCTTGGCGGAGGTGCTCAAGTTGTGACAGCTCTTGTCCACCTCCACGATCTTCGCATCTGCGCGCAATACGTCATCGGGCGCACCAATGCTCAAGCTGCCTTCGCGCAACACCGCGATGCGATCCTGGTTTCCGGAGCGCTCCACGGACACCACGTCCTTGATGCCCGGCGCGGCTTCACCCTGGGCACCCGGCAAATCCTTCTTGGCCTGCGGGGAAGGATCCGGGGTGGACGCTTCACCTGCCAATGGGCGATCCGATTGCTCCGCGGATTCATCCCCATTGTCCCCGAGCATTTGCTGGGTGCATCCTGCCAATATCAGCCCACTGGCGAGCAGCACCGTTCCCACAGCAATTCTGCTGGTACGTGGGCGTTTAGCGAAGTGGGGCAAAGGGGCAGTTCCGAGCTTTTTCACAGCATCCACGCTACCAGTAGGAGTTTCGAATCTGAGCATCCCCATGGGGTGGGTGTATGGTCTGTGCTCATGACTTCAGACCTGTCATGGGCACAGACCATTGTCCTCTCCCTCGTCCAGGGCTTAACGGAGTTCCTTCCCGTTTCTTCCTCTGGCCACTTGCGCATCATTTCCCAGCTCATCTGGGGTGAAGATGCCGGCGCCTCGTTCACCGCGGTCATTCAACTGGGTACCGAGCTGGCTGTGCTGGTCTTCTTCGCCAAGGACATTTTCCGCATCATCAAGGCCTGGTTTGCCGGGTTGTTCGATAGCTCCAAGCGCGACTTCGATTACCGCATGGGTTGGATGGTCATCGCGGGTACCATCCCCGTGGGCCTGCTCGGCTACCTGGGTAAGGACTTGATCCGGGACAACCTACGCAATCTGTGGATCACCGCCTCCATGTTGGTGCTGTTCTCCTTTGTCTTCATCATCGCGGAGAAGTTCGGTTCAAAACAGCGCAGTTTCGACAAGCTGCGGATGCGCGATGCCATCTGGATGGGCCTAGCCCAGTGCCTGGCGCTGATCCCCGGTGTATCCCGCTCTGGCGGCACCGTCTCTGCCGGCTTGTTCCTCGGCTTGGATCGCGAGGTGGCAACTCGTTTTTCCTTCTTGCTCGCCATCCCGGCCGTGCTGGCTTCCGGAATTTTTTCTTTGCCCGACGCCTTCAACCCCGAAGCCGGTCAATCCGCCTCTGCGCTGCAGCTGTTGGTGGGTACCAGTATCGCGTTTGTGGTGGGCTACATATCCATCGCGTGGCTGCTTCGCTTCGTGGCGAACCATTCCTTCGCGTGGTTCGCGGCCTGGCGCATCCCAGTAGGCCTGCTGGTCATGCTGCTGCTGGGTCTGGGAGTGCTGCAGCCTTAGGAGTCTCAGGAGCCTGAGGCCACGCGGCTTTAACCCCCTTGTCTCGACCCCCTTGTCTCGACGATCGTTAGAGTAGGCATCATGCATTCTTGGCCGAACCCCTCCATCCCGATACTCGAGGGGAACCTCCCCGCTCTCTCCCTCTATGACACAGCGGACGATTCCATCAAGCCCGTGGAGCTCCCGGGGGATCCTTCCGAAGACGTGGGAATGTATGTCTGCGGCATCACCCCTTATGATTCCACGCACCTGGGTCACGCGGCGACGTATCTCACGTTCGACCTCATCAATCGCTACCTGCTGAGCAGTGGTCAATCGGTGCATTATGTGCAGAACATCACCGATGTGGATGACCCGCTCTTCGAGCGCGCCGAGCGCGATGGGGTGGACTGGAAAGAGCTGGGTAACAGCCAAACTGATTTGTTCCGTTCTGACATGGAGCAGCTCTCCGTCATCCCGCCACGGGATTACATCGGGGCGATTGAATCTATCGATGAGGTGGTGGAACTGGTCAACCGCTTGTTGGAAAAGGGCGCTGCCTACCAACTCAGTGGAGACGAATATCCGGACGTGTACGCGGATTACACGTTCACCGAGCAGTTCGGATACGAGTCTCGTTATGACGAATCCACCATGAACGAGCTCTTCGCAGAAAGGGGAGGGGATCCCGAGCGCGCGGGCAAGCGGCATCCTCTGGACGCATTGCTGTGGCGGGCTCACCGTGAGGGGGAGCCACAGTGGGATGCTCCCTTTGGCGCTGGCCGACCAGGGTGGCACGTGGAGTGCTCCGCCATTGCGCTCAACCGCTTGGGTACGCCTTTCGCCATTCAAGGCGGAGGCTCTGATCTGCGATTCCCGCACCACGAGTTTTCCGCGGCTCACGCTGAGGCAGCCACTGGTTGTTCCCGGATGGCGCACCATTATGTGCACGCGGGGATGATCGGCCTGGAGGGCACCAAGATGAGTAAGTCTCTGGGCAACCTGGTCTTCGTGCACAAACTGGTGGAGGAGGGCACTGATCCCTCCGCAATCCGACTGGGAGTGTTCGCCTCTCACTACCGGGCTGATCGCGATTGGTCAGCGGAGATCCTGCGCGAAGCAAACGAGCGCCTGGAACTATGGCGCAAGGCCTTTAACAGCCTGGATGACAACGAAGAGAGCGCTGCTGACCTCGAAGCCGCCGGTGCGGATTCTTCCGAGCGGCTCGTCAGTGAGCTGCGAGCCTGTCTGGCCCAGGATTTGGATACCCCGGGCGCACTGCAGGTGATGGATACGTGGGCCCATGCGGTTATCGCTGGCAAAGAGCGCGCGGTGGCGTCGAAAATTAATGACGCACTCTTCGCCCTGCTGGGTGTCCGGTTAGCACGTTAGGATGGCGGAGAATCTCTCTTCCGCGCTTTCACAGATTAAGGGAAATGTTCAATGAGCAATCAGATCACGCAGGCTCGCGATTCTTTCATCGAAAACCTGCACTCCATGGCCACCGGCAGCTACCTGCGAGATGAGGACAAGGAGTTCTGGGAAGCTCCGTACCCGGAATCCGTGGTGGATGAAGCTCGAGTGATCATCGATTCTCTGATCAGCTCCGCCGCCAAGGTGCCAGCCGCCAATGCTGCGAACACTCCATCAGTGAATAGTTCCGCAGACGAAGCCGAGGGGGAAGACGATGCGCCTTCGCCCCAGACCGTGGCCGTGATCTCTGCAATCACCAAGGAAGTGAACGCGCTGCTGTCACTGTCTGCGGCGCACGAAGATGCAGTGCTGGAAGACGAGGAAATCTCCGATCTCAACGAGATCCTGCGCGCCGTGTCCGAAAAGGCGGGTGCTGAGCCCCGCGTAGTGGTCAACCACGTGAGCGAAATGATCGACAACTACTCCGAGTAGTAGCTCCTCGCTTGGGCTGGGGGCATTGTGTACTAAGCTGTCTAGTTAATGCTTACTCAAGAATTCTCCCAGGCTTCCCCGGATCACCCATTCCTCCAGGCCATGCAGCGCCGCGTCCTCATTGGCGATGGCGCCATGGGCACCCAGTTGCAGGATGTGGAGCTCGATCTGGATCGTGACTTCCTGGGTCTCGAGGGTTGTAATGAGATCCTGAATGACACCCGCCCCGATGTGCTGCGGGATATTCACCGCAGGTACTTCGAGGCCGGTGCCGATCTCGTGGAAACCAACACTTTCGGCTGTAACCTGCCTAACTTGGCGGATTACGATATCCAGGATCGCATCGAAGAGCTGGCCTTCAAGGGCACGGCCATTGCGCGCGAAGTGGCCGATGAAATGGGCCCGTCAGCGGACGGAACTCCCCGGTTTGTGGTCGGTTCCATCGGCCCGGGTACCAAGCTGCCTTCCTTGGGACATGCGCCGTACACGGATCTGCGCGATGCCTACGTGGAATGTGTCCGCGGCATGGTCAAGGCTGGAGCGGACGCGCTGCTCATTGAGACCTGTCAGGATTTGCTGCAGGTCAAGGCCGCTGTTCTGGGCGCGAAGCTGGCCTTTGAAGAACTGGGCACGGCAATTCCCATCGTGGTCCACGTCACCGTGGAGACCACCGGCACCATGCTGCTCGGCTCGGAAATCGGCGCAGCACTCGCGGCGCTGGAGCCACTGGGCATCGACATGATCGGCATGAACTGTGCCACCGGCCCCGAAGAAATGAACGAGCACCTGCGTTACCTCTCGCAGAACACCACGCTGCCCGTTTCCGTGATGCCCAATGCCGGTCTGCCCGTGCTGGGCGCCAACGGTGCTGAATACCCGCTGACAGCTCCCGAGCTGGGGACTGCGTTGCGCGGATTTGTGCAGGACTACGGCCTTTCCATGGTGGGCGGTTGCTGTGGCACCACGCCGGAGCACATCTCTGCGGTGCGCGATGCCGTGCTGGGGGATGGGGAAGGCCTTGAGCCCGCTGTGCAGGCCGAGCGCCACCCGCAGCACAACAACTTCGTCGCCTCTCTTTACCAGGCCATGCCACTGACCCAGGAAACTGGCGTAACCATGATTGGCGAACGAACAAACGCCAATGGATCCAAGGCATTCCGCGAGGCCATGCTGTCCGGGGACCTGGAGAAGTGCCTGGAGATCGCCAAAGACCAGGTGCGCGATGGTGCTCACCTGGTTGACCTCTGTATTGACTACGTGGGCCGCGATGGTGTGGATGACATGGCGACCCTGGCCGCCCTCATGGCTACTAACTCCACCCTGCCGGTGATGATCGACTCCACCGAACCCGCCGTGATCCGCGCTGGACTGGAGCACCTCGGTGGCCGCAGCGCGGTGAACTCCGTGAACTTCGAGGACGGCGATGGGCCAGATTCCCGCTATCAGCAGATCATGCGCCTGGCCAAGCAACACGGCGCGGCCGTGGTCGCCCTGACCATTGATGAAGAGGGACAGGCTCGTACCTGCGAGAAGAAGGTGGAGATCGCCGAGCGTCTCATCGCGGATATCACCGGTTCCTGGGGAGTGCCGGAAGAAGACATCATCGTGGACTGCCTCACGTTCCCCATCTCCACCGGGCAGGAGGAGACCCGCAGGGATGGAATTGAAACCATCGCGGCCATCCGGGAGCTGAAAAAGCGCCACCCCAAGATCCACACCACGCTGGGCCTTTCCAATATTTCCTTCGGTTTGAACCCCGCTGCCCGCCAGGTACTCAACTCCGTGTTCCTCAATGAGTGCGTGGAGGCGGGCCTGGATACGGCCATCGCCCACAGCTCGAAGATCGTTCCCATGAACCGGATCGATGAAGAGCAACGCCAGGTCGCGCTGGATATGGTTTATGACCGCAGGCGCGAAGACTATGACCCGCTGCAGGTCTTCATGCAGCTGTTCGAGGGGGTCAGTGCGGCGTCGGCAAAAAATGAGCGCGCGGAGAAGCTGGCCGCATTGCCACTGCTGGAGCGCCTGGCCCAGCGCATCATCGACGGCGACCGCAACGGCCTGACCAATGACCTCGATGAGGCCATGCAGGACAAAGATCCCGTGGCGATCATCAATGAAGACCTGCTGGCGGGCATGAAGACCGTGGGCGATCTGTTCGGCTCCGGGCAAATGCAGCTGCCTTTCGTGCTGCAATCAGCCGAGACGATGAAGGCCGCGGTGGCTCACCTGGAGCCACACATGGAAGCGGTGGCTGAGGGGCAATCCAGCTCCAAGGGCAAGATGGTGATCGCCACGGTGAAGGGCGATGTGCACGATATCGGCAAGAACCTGGTGGACATCATCCTCTCCAATAACGGTTATGAAGTGGTGAATATCGGCATCAAGCAGCCGATCAGCAACATCCTTGCAGCCACCGAGGAGCACAACGCGGACGTCATCGGCATGTCCGGGCTGCTGGTGAAATCCACGGTGATCATGAAGGAGAACCTGGAGGAGCTAAACCGCCTGGGCAAGTCTCATATCCCGGTGATGCTCGGTGGTGCTGCGCTGACCAGGCCTTATGTGGAGGATGACCTCAGCGAGGTTTACGAAGGCGATGTGTACTACTCCAAGGATGCCTTCGAGGCGCTTTCTACCCTGAGCGGAATCATGGCCGGGTTGCGTGGCGAGCACACTGAGGAATCCGAGGCTGCGCTCAAGAAGAAGGAGGAGCGCCGCGCTCGCCGTGAGCGTTCCAAGGCTATCGCGGAAAAGCGCAAGGCCGAAGCCGTTCCCGTGGAGGTGCCGGAGCGCTCGGACGTCGCAGCTGACGTACCCGTGGCCACCCCTCCGTTCTGGGGTACGCGCATCGTCAAGGGCCTCAGCCTGCAGGAATACCTGCCTTTCCTGGACGAGCGCGCCTTGTTCCGCGGCCAGTGGGGCCTGCAGGCCAGCCGCGGTGAGGGCGGGCCAACCTACGAAGAGCTGGTGGAGACCGAGGGCAAGCCCCGATTGCGTGCGTTGCTGGACACCCTGAAATCTCAGGGTGTGCTGGATCATGCGGCCGTGGTGTACGGCTATTTCCCCGCCGTTTCGGAAGGCGATACCGTTCATATTTTGCCGACGCCGCCATCCGGCGAACAGCCAGACCCCACAGCCGAGCCCGTGGCCAGCTTCACTTTCCCACGCCAGCAGCGTGGCCGCTTCCTCAATATCGCGGACTTTGTGCGCTCCCGCGAGCTCGCAGTGGAGCGCGGCCAGGTTGATGTGTGGCCGTTCCAGCTGGTCACCATGGGTGCACCAATCGCGGATTACGCCAATGAGCTCTTTGCCAAGGATTCCTATCGCGAATACCTCGAGGTGCACGGGGCGGGTGTGCAGCTCACGGAAGCGCTGGCCGAGTACTGGCACGCGCGCATCCGCAGCGAGCTGGTGCTGGATGAAGGCGAAGCCAAGGGGCGCCAGGTCAGCGCAGAGGATGCCGATAACACCGAGGAGTTCTTCGACCTGAAGTACCGCGGCGCGCGCTTCAGCTTCGGTTATGGTTCCTGCCCGGATATGGAAGACCGCATCAAGCTGGTGGAGCTGCTGGAGCCAGAGCGGATCGGGGTGGTACTTTCCGAGGAATTGCAGCTGCACCCAGAGCAATCCACGGACGCGTTTGTGCTGTACCACCCAGAGGCGAAGTACTTCAACGTCTAACTGGCGGGTGCCAGCATGATCGCCTGGGTCACGGCACCGATGGGGCCGGAGGTGTCATAGATCCGGGCAATGGTGGTGCCAATACCATCTGGCCCGTGATTGGCCTCCGCCACGATCCCCGTCCATTCGCCCACGGGCAAGCGGTGGAGATTCACGGACATTTCCACGTTCATGTACGTCCATTCCTGCACACTCAGCAGTTGTGGATTCAGTCCGTTCGCGATATCCACAATCTTCATCAGCTGAGTCCACGGGGTGTCAATGTAACCCGCCATGGTGGGGAAAGTGCTGCGTGCCCAATACGCAAACGCGTTACCCTGCGCGAAGCCAGGTTGCTTTTCGGGGAGGTCAACCTGGATCACATCGATGGAATCGATGTATCCACTGCTCCAGTGCTCGAGCCACTGCGTGGCGGGGCGGCCTTTCTCTGGCCCGGGGATCTTTTCCGCCACCGAGCGCTCCACCGCGGTGGTATCACTGCCGATCAGCCACCATCCCCGGCCGCGGATACATTCCCGGCCATTCGCATCAGTGACGATGGCTTCCAGAAGACTAATGCGCTTGCCCGGACGAATCACGGTGGTGCGTCCTTGGAGAGCTCCCAACGGGACTGCCCCGAGTAGATCAACTGAGATCCGGGCGAATCGCCCGCGGGTGGGATCCAGACCAGCTTCCTGCGCACCTGCTTCCAAAAGGAAAGCGATGAGTGCTGCCGGGGGAGAACCGTGCTGAAAACCCTCGCCCCAGGGGCTGGCGGTCAGCTCCGTGGCCGTGAAATCCCAGGTAGTCGCGGCCTCGCCTGCTGCGCTCTGCGCTTCAGCAGCGGTCGAACCAGCAGCAGGCTCAGCGCGATCAAGCTTGAAGTAACTCGTCGCGGAATCCCGAGTTTCCTCGCTAGTGCCAGATGTGTTCTGCGTCATAATTCCTCCTTGGCTCACACTGTACGGGCGAGGGCTCTGCTGCGAGGAAAGAAACGGTGCCATAGGGTTAGCTGCATCATGAAAGCAATTCTGTGGGATATGGACGGCACGCTAGTTAACACCGAGCACCTGTGGGGGCAAGCCACCTACGGGATGGGGGAGAAGATGGGCCGCCCCTTGACCGCGGAGGTTCGAGCGCAAACCGTGGGCGGTACGTTGTCGGACACCATCCGCACCTGCGCCGCTTGGGCCGGATTAGATATCAACGATGCGATGATTGCGCACTGGAAGCAGTTCATGATCAGCACCATGGAAGAGCTCTTGAGCGGGGAATTGGAGTTCCGCCCAGGAGTCCCACAGCTCATCGCGGAAGCCAAAGCCGCCGGGATCCCCATGGCCCTGGTCACCAACACCACCCGCCACCTCACCGATATCGCTCTGCAGTCCATGTACCGCACCTTGGGGGAGGATTGCTTCGCATTCACCCTGTGCGGAGATGAAGTCCCGACTGGTAAACCAGCTCCGGATATCTACGTGGAGGCGTCGGCCCGCATGAAAACAGAGCCGGATCAGTGTTTGGTGGTGGAGGATTCCACAGCGGGTATGAACAGCGCGTTCACCGCGGGTTGTCGCGTTCTGGGTGTGCCACTGGAGCCGGGAATCATCGTGCCAGAGGCGGTCACGGAGCTTTCTGAGATCCGCCCGGGAAGGCAAGACCTGGGTGGCTTCCAGCTCGAGGACCTGCGGGAGATCTATGAAGTCTTGGGGCAACGGCCACCTCGGAGCAATCCTCGTGAGATAATGAGCGATGTGAATGAGCCCAAGAACTTCGATTCCCTCTTTGCCGAACTGCGACAGAAGGCTGAACAGCGCCCGGAAGGTTCCGGCACCGTGCAGGCGCTGGATGCCGGTGTGCATTTCCAGGGCAAGAAGATCGTGGAGGAAGCCGGAGAGGTTTGGCTGGCCGCCGAGTACGAGTCCGATGAGGAACTCGCCGGTGAGATTTCCCAGCTGATCTACTGGTTGCAGGTGGTCATGGTGGGTCGTGGCCTGACTCCCGAAGATATTTACCGGAATCTTTAAACCGCACTTTTAGCCTGAGGACTTTTAGACTCGGGCCTTAACTTTCCCACCAGCCCACAGTCCACTTCCCGCGAGGTGCCGCCCCACTCCAGCCCTCGCCCTCCCGCAAAGGAAATTCATCGTGCTTCGCGTCGCCGTTCCAAACAAGGGTTCTCTCTCCGAAACCGCCACCGAGATCCTCAAAGAGGCAGGCTATGCCACCCGCGGAGATTCCAAGTCCCTGACGGTGGAGGACAAGGCCAACGGGGTGGAGTTCTACTTCCTGCGCCCGAAGGACATCGCGATCTACGTGGCTTCCGGCCACTTGGACATGGGCATCACCGGCCGTGACCTGGCCGCCGACACCCGCGAAGAGGTCCAGGAGCTGCTGGAATTGGGCTTCGGAGATTCCACCTTCCGCTACGCTGCGCCACAGGAGCAGGAGTGGAGCATCGAGTCTTTGCAGGGCAAGCGCATCGCCACCAGCTACCCGAATCTGGTGCGCCGCGATCTCAACGAGCGGGGGATTTATGCCGAGGTCATCCGCCTGGACGGCGCCGTGGAAATCTCCATCCGTCTTGGCGTGGCTGATGCCATCGCCGATGTGGTGTCCACCGGTCGCACTTTGCGCCAGCAGGGACTCAAGCCTTTCGGTGAGGCACTGATCACTTCCGAGGCCGTCATCATCGGCCGCGTTAACCACGAGGTCACTCCAGAGCAGCAGGTGCTGATCAAGCGCATTGAGGGCATCCTGCACGCCCGCAATTACGTGATGCTGGATTACAACGTGTCCCGGGCCAACCTGGATGCTTGCGCCGCCACCACCCCGGGTCTGTCCGCGCCGACCGTTTCGCCGCTGGCCAATGCCGATTGGGTGGCCGTGCGCGCGATGGTTCCCCGCGAGGATGCCAACTCTCTGATGGATTCCCTCTCCGCAATGGGTGCTGAGGCGATCCTGGCCAGCGACATTCGCATCGCCCGCATCTAGGTTCTTCTTTTCCTTCTTTTTCGACGCCCAGCTTTTCCCAGTGGGCGTCTTTCTCATATCCCCCCAATGTCCGGAATGGGCATTTTCGTTAGGGTGGGGAACTGCGAGATGTTTTGACCCTCAAAGACTCCCTCCCAGCAGATGCTGAGCCAACAGATACTTAGAAGGATGTGCCATTGACCATGGAGAACACTCCCAAGCCCTCACCTCAATCTGAATCCGCCGCTACCGGCCACGTTGTCCACTCCACGGACATCATCACCAACGCGGAGACCCACTCCATTAAGGCTCGTGAAGCCACCACCTTCCGTCAGGAAGAAGATCTTCTGGGAGAAATGGACGTTCCAATGAACGCCTACTACGGCGTGCACACGTTGCGCGCCGTGGATAACTTCCAAATCTCTCGTACCAGCATCAACCAGATCCCGGAGTTCATTCGTGGTCTGGTCATGGTGAAGAAGGCTGCGGCCATCGCGAACTCCGAGATTGGCGTGCTGGAGCAGGAGAAGGCAGATGCCATCATCTGGGCCTGCGATCAGATGCTGGAAAACCACATCGCGATGGATCAGTTCCCCATCGATGTGTTCCAGGGCGGTGCGGGTACCTCCACGAACATGAACGCCAACGAGGTCATTGCAAACCTTGCACTGGAGCACCTCGGATACCCCAAGGGTACCTATGACGTGATCAACCCCAATGACCACGTGAACATGTCTCAGTCCACCAATGACGCGTACCCCACCGGATTCCGTCTGGGCCTGCACTTCGCCCTGGACCAGCTGATCAAGCACCTGGATGCCCTCGAGCGCGCATTTGATGCAAAGGGCCGGGAGTTTGGAAACATTCTGAAGATGGGTCGCACCCAGCTGCAGGATGCGGTGCCGATGTCCGTGGGCCAGGAGTTCAAGGCATTTGCCCACAACATCGCTGAGGAGCGCCTGCAGCTGGAGCGCGCGCAGGCTCAGCTGCGTGAGGTCAACATGGGTGGCACCGCAATCGGTACCGGTGTGAACACCCCTCCCGGATACCAGGAAGCCGTCACCCGCGCACTTTCCGAGGTCAGCGAGCTGGAAATCCTTCCTGCCCGCGATCTCATCGAGGCCACCAGCGACTGTGGCGCCTATGTTTCTGCCCACGCAGCCGTCAAGCGCGTGGCCATGAAGCTCTCGAAGATCAGCAATGACCTCCGCCTGCTGTCCTCCGGCCCTCGCGCCGGCTACAACGAGATCAACCTGCCCCCACGCCAGGCTGGTTCTTCGATCATGCCGGCAAAGGTCAACCCGGTGATCCCGGAAGTGGTCAACCAGATCTGTTTCAAGGTCTTCGGTAACGACGTCACCGTCACCATGGCCGCAGAAGCCGGTCAGCTGCAGCTCAACGTGATGGAACCTGTCATCGCGCAGTGCGTGTTTGAATCGGTTCGTTTCCTGGCTCGCGCCTGCAACACCTTGCGCACGCTGTGCGTGGTGGGCATCACGGTCAACAAGGATGTCACCACGGAGTACGTGAACAACTCCATCGGCATCATCACCTACCTCAACCCACTCATCGGACACCACAATGGTGACCTGATCGGTAAGGAAGCAGCCGCCACCGGCAAATCAGTGCGTGAACTGGTGCTGGAAAAGGGACTGCTGGATGAAGAGACGGTGGATAAGGTTCTCTCCCCAGAAAACCTGCTCAACCCCACCTACCAGGGCGAAATTCTCAAGAAGAAGGACTAGCTTCCAGAACTGGCATCCGGATCCAGAACAGGATCCGGCGCCAAACCCCAACGCACCAGGCTCACCACAGAACCCCGCTCAGATCCCCGCCACTTTCTCGGCGGGGTATTCCGGCGGGGTTCCGCCGAATGCGGGGCAAATGGACTGATGGTTGCACCAATCGCACAGCTTGGAGGTGCGTGGGGCGAACTCGCCGGAGCGCACATCCCGCAGGATCCGCTCCCATAACTGGCCCAGGTCCCGCTCAAAGTAGTTCAACTCCGCTGGCCCGGGAGTCAAAACCATATCGTCGGAGACCTTGAGATACATCAAGCGCAGCTGCGCCGGGATGTGATCAAACATCCGCCACCACACCAGGGCGTAGAACAGCATCTGGAACTTGGCCTGTTCCGAGAAACGAGGGATGGGCTTTTTCCCCGTTTTGTAGTCCACCACCCGAACTTCTCCGGTGGGTGCCACGTCCACGCGGTCGATGAACCCGCGGACGGGAACGCCGTTGGGCAACACGGTATCCACGTACATTTCGCACTCGTGGGCGTCGAATCCCATGGGATTTTCCATGGAGAAATACCCTTTGACCAGGCTGCGGGCCTCGATGAGGAAATCGCGGGTGGCTTCCTCCGGCACCAGCTCCGTTAATTCGGCATCCTCCGCACACATCTTTTCCCATTCGGGCGTGAGCATCTTCACGGCCGCGGGATAGGTGCGCTCGGTGCGCTCCAACTTGTGCAGGTTCTCCAGCACGGCATGCACCAACGTGCCCTTGACCTGGGCAATCGTCTTGGGCTCGGGGAGCTTATCGATGGCCCGGAGGCGATACAGCAACGGGCATTGCTTGTAATCGCCTGCGCGAGAGGGGGAGAGCGCCAGCTTCAATGGGGCAGGGGAGGATGAGGAAGTCACGAGGTCCTTTCAACGTGCAGCACCCGAGGTTCGTTGTCTCGGGCATACGTTAGTATTCTCGCATGGCTTATTCAGGACCTTTCACTGCCGGCGACCGCGTGCAGCTCACGGACGCTAAGCGCCGCCACTTCACCATCACTTTGGAGGAGGGCAAGAGCTTTTTCACCCACAAGGGTGAGATCAAGCATGATGACATCATCGGTAAGGATGAGGGCATCGTGGTGAAGTCCTCTGGTGCCGGCGAGTACCTGATTTTCCGTCACTTGCTGGTGGATCACGTGCTGTCCATGCCCCGCGGCGCTGCCGTGATCTACCCCAAGGATGCAGCGCAGATCCTGGTAGAAGGCGATATTTTCCCCGGTGCCACCGTGTTGGAAGCCGGCGCAGGTTCTGGTGCAATGAGCATGTGGTTACTGCGCGCTGTCGGCGAGCACGGCAAGCTCATCAGCTATGAGATCCGCGAGGATCACCTGGAGTACGCGCGGGATAATGTGGCCGATTACATGGGCGGTCACCCCGATAACTGGGATCTGCGCTTGGGCGATCTCAATGAGGCCAGCAGAGAGGAAATTGGCCAGGTAGACCGCGTGCTGCTGGACATGCTGGCTCCGTGGGAGATGCTGGAGACGGTCAAGGACGTCCTTCTTCCCGGCGGCGTGTTCCTCACCTACGTGGCCACGGTTCCGCAGCTGATGAAGGTCATGGAAGGCATCCGCGAGACCAAGGCGTTCACTGAGCCCAAGGCCTGGGAATCCCTGGTCCGCGAATGGAAGGTGGAGGGGCTGGCGACTCGCCCGGAGCACCGCATGAATGCCCACACCGCATTCCTCATCTCTGCCCGTCGCCTCACCGATGGCGTGGTGGCACCGCGTCCACAGCGCCGCGCCCGCCGTTAAACGCAGCAACAGTGGCAACGACGGCGTCAGGGGCAACGTTGTGAGGTGAGCGTTCCCTTATTTTTCGACGCCACCCATGACACTCCCGCCTATGCACCGGGCGTAAACTGTAATCCATGACTGGGAACCCATCGTCCGAAACCGAGTCCTTACACGAGCTGCAGGCTTCCAACCGCACGCTCGCTGCGCGCAATTCACAGTTGGTGACATTGCTGCAGTCCAGCCGCAACAAGCTGGAGGAGATTCACGGGCGTCTGGAGGCTCTGGGGGAGCCTCCCAGCACGTATGGCACCCTGCTCGCGGTGGGGAACAAGGGCCTGGAAGCGGAAGTTTTCACCGCTAACCGTCGCATGCGCGTGCCCGTATCTCCACTGGTTGATCAATCCACGATGGTGCCCGGTGCCACCGTGCGACTGGGTGAAGGCCAGCAGGTCGTGGAGGTCACCGGGGTGGAGGACTCCGGCGATATCGCGCAGGTCGTGGAAATCGTTGGCGAGCGCTTGATCATCGCTGACAAGCTGGGTGAGGAAACCGTGGTGAAGGCCGCAGGACCATTGCATAAGGCAGTGGTGAATAAGGACATCACTCCCGGGGATTCGGTGATCGTGGATCGCCGCTCCGGCTGGGCGTTTGAGGCTGTGCCACGCACGGAGGTCTCCAACCTGGTTCTGGAGGAGGTCCCGGATGTGTCCTACTCGGATATCGGTGGCTTGACCAGGCAGATCGAGCAGATCCGGGATGCCGTGGAACTCCCGTTCCTGCACCCGGAAATTTACGAGAAGTATGGCTTGCGCCCACCCAAGGGTGTGCTGTTGTACGGCCCTCCCGGCAATGGCAAGACTTTGATCGCCAAGGCAGTGGCCAACTCGTTGGCCCAGCAGATCGGTGGCGCCAAGGGCGGCAGTGAGGGCGAAGGTGGCCGCGTGTCCTCCTACTTCCTCAACATCAAGGGCCCAGAACTGCTCAACAAGTTCGTGGGTGAGACCGAGCGCCAGGTGCGGCAGATCTTCGAGCAAGCCCGGCGCGTGGCCAGCTCCGGCAAGCCTGTCATCATCTTCTTCGATGAGATGGAAGCCATCTTCCGCACTCGTGGCACGGGTGTGAGCAGCGATATGGAATCCACCGTGGTGCCACAGCTGCTGGCAGAGCTGGACGGTGTTGAGCAGGTGGAAAACGTGATCGTGATCGGTGCTTCCAACCGCGAAGAGCTCATCGATCCCGCAGTGCTGCGCCCCGGCCGCCTGGATGTGAAGATCCGCGTGGAACGCCCCGATGCAGAAGGTGCCGCGGATATCCTCTCCAAGTACCTGACCGGTTCCATCCCCATCCACCCAGACCTGGTCGCGGAGCACGGATCTGCAGATGAGGCAGCGACGTTCCTGCGCCAGCACATCGTGTCCCAGATTTTCGAGCGCGAAGATGCCAAGCGCTATGTCACCCTCCACTTCGGTGACGGATCCTCACTGGATCTCTTCTGGTCTGACTTCGTCTCCGGCGCGATGTTGGCCAACATCGTGGATCGCGCCAAGACCTCCGCCATCAAGGCAGCATTGAAGTCCGAGCAGCAGGGAGCATCCGGGCTCACCCTGGAACACATCACCACGGCGGTGCAGGAGGAGGCCCGGGACAACGAGGATCTCCCGGACACCACCAACCCCGCAGAATGGGCTCGCATCTACGGCCACAGCAACAAGCGCGTGGTTGATATCTCCGTTCACTAGTTCCAATCCACTCCATCCAGCTCACTCCATCCAATCCGCTCCATCCCATCCACGAGGACGTTTCATCCATGCACATCATCGGCACCGAAATTGAATACGGCATCGTGGCAGTGGATCAGCCGGATGCCAGCCCCATCGAGACCTCCACCCAGGCCGTGGTGGCATATGCCCAGGCCAGCGGGCTCGGAATCAACCGACGCACCCGCTGGGATTATCACAACGAGTCCCCGTTGCGGGACATCCGCGGGTTCGATCTGCGTCGCTACCGGTCCAACGCCGCCCCCTCCCTGGATCCCAACGCCCTGGGTGCAGCCAACGTGATCACCTCCGCCGGTGCACGCTTCTACGTGGATCATGCCCACCCCGAATACTCTTCCCCTGAGGTGTCATCTGCCTGGGACGCACTGATCTGGGATAAGGCCGGGGATCTGGTGATGCACCGAGCCGCCCAGGCTGCCGGGCAGGTGGAAGGCCAACCGCAGCTGAAGATCTACAAGAACAACGTGGACGGCAAGGGCGCCAGCTATGGCTCCCACGAGAACTACCTCTACCCACGAGAGCTGGACATCGAGGTTCTCCAACAAGCACTCATCCCGCACTTTGTGACCCGCCAGATCTTCACCGGCTCGGGACGCGTGGGCCTGGGCCAGATGGGTCAGGAGCCTGGGTTCCAGCTTTCCCAGCGCGCTGATTACATCGAGACCACCGTGTCCCTCGAAACCACGCTGAACCGTGGCATCATCAACACCCGCGATGAGCCTCATTCCACCGCCGATTCCTGGCGTCGGCTGCATGTGATTATTGGCGACGCCAACATGGCCGAAACCGCGAATTACCTCAAGTTCGGCTCCACAGCGCTCGTGCTCAAGGCAGTAGCGCTGGGAGCTGACTTCGCGGATCTCCAACTACTGGAGCCAGTCAAAGCCGTGCGCCAGGTATCCCGGGATCTCACGTGCACGCAGCCGCTGGACTTCTACGGCAAGCGCTCACTCACGGCCATCGAAACGCAGCGGGAGATTCTGAGCCGAGTGCGCAATACGCTAGGTGCTGATCAGGTAGGCGCAGATCAAGAAAGCGCTGATCAGCTCAGCGATGATGACCAGCGAGTGCTTCAGGAATGGGAGGAGATCCTGGACATGCTGGCCACCGATCCGCTCAGCACCGCGGACAGGCTGGACTGGACTGCCAAATTGGCTCTGATCAACGGCTATCGAGCCCGAGGATTGGAGTGGGGAGATCCCCGCTTGTCCCTGCTGGATATCCAGTACACGGACATCGATCCTGCCCGCAGCCTGTACCACGCACTTGTGAAGCGGGGGAGGATGCGCACGCTTGCCGATCCAGCAGACATTGAGGCTGCAGCCATCAACGCTCCCACGGACACCCGCGCCTGGCTGCGTGGCTATGTGGTGAGCAATTTCTCCGAGCAGATCTTGGCTGCCAACTGGGACAGCCTCATCCTGGATCTGGCCCACGGTCAGCATCCAGCGACACAGATCCGCATGGATGAGCCACTCCAGTTCACCCAGGCTCAGGTGTTGGGTGAGACCGGTGCGCAGCTGAGTCTCGAGGAATTGGTTCGCAGGATCGGGGAGATTAATGAGGCTGCGGTGGGTGGCGTCGGTTAAAAAGGGAAAGTACGCGCGTTAAGATAGGACACACTAACCAGGAAGCGAGGGCCAGATGACTACAGGTGGACAAATTAATGCCGGCGGTGGCCGCGGCCGGGATGATTCCGCGATCGAGGACACCGAATCCCAGTCCGGACAGGTGCAGGTCACTGGAACGGATGATCTGTTGGATGAGATCGACGGTTTGCTGGAAAACAACGCCGAGGAATTTGTGCGCGCATACGTGCAAAAGGGCGGACAGTGAGCGTTTCAGAAACGCCAGCTCAGGTGGATTCCGGCGGGGTCAACGTGCGCCGCATCATGGGTCTGGAGACTGAATACGGCATCACGAATGTGCTGAACTCGGCGCGTCGGATGGGGCCGGATGAGATTGCGCGCGAGCTTTTTGAACCGATCACCCGGGAGTACCGGAGCTCGAATATCTACACCAGCAATGCCTCGCGCTTGTACTTGGATGTGGGCTCACACCCGGAAATCGCCACGGCGGAATGCGATTCTCTGCACCAGCTCATCGCTTATGACCGTGCGGGCGAAGCCACCCTGCATGAGATGGCTGTGGACGCGGAGTCTCGGCTGGCGGAAAGGGGAGTCGGCGGGCAGATCTACCTGCTCAAGAACAACACAGACTCCCTGGGCAATTCCTATGGATGCCACGAAAATTACCTCATCAGCCGGAAGGTGCCGCTCAAGGCGCTGAGTAAGCAGCTGCTGCCGTTCCTGGTTACCCGGCAGTTGATGTGTGGTGCGGGCAAGATCTCCATTCCCACGCAAGGCGCACCAAACGAGAACTTTGAGGCTGGGTTTGTGATGAGCCAGCGTGCTGACCACGTGTGGGAGGGCGTGTCCAGTGCCACCACGCGCTCCCGGCCCATCATCAATACCCGCGATGAGCCGCATGCGGATTCCACCAAGTACCGCCGCCTGCACGTGATCGTGGGTGACTCCAACATGTCGGAGGTGACCACCGCGCTGAAGGTGGGATCCACGCTGTTGGTGCTGGAGCTCATCGAGGCCGGCGTGCCACTGCCGGATTTTGAGATTGCCAACGAGATCCGCTCCATCCGCGATATCGCCCGCGATTTCACCGGGACCGTGCCTTTGCGGTTGCGCAGCGGAAAGGAATCTACCCCGCTGGAAATCCAGCGGGCATTCCACGCTGCGGCCAAGAAGTGGCTAGAGGAAGAGCGTCCGGACACGCACCGCGATGAGGTAGGTCTGCGCGGAACCCCGCGGGAGCAGCTAGAACCCGTGGTGGAGCTGTGGGGCAGGGTCTTGGACTGCTTCGATACCGGCGACTTCTCCTCGGTGAACACCGAAGTTGATTGGGTGATCAAGAAGACCCTCATGGATCGCATGGCTGCCCGCGGCAACTTGGCTCCGGCCGATCCTCGACTGAGCCAGATTGATCTGACGTATCACGACATCAACCCGAATCGTGGCCTGTTCCACGTGCTGGTCAAGCGCGGGATGGCGCAGAGCCTGGTGAGCCCAGAGGACATCGCCCGAGCCCAGGTGCATGCCCCGGCGACTACCCGCGCCTCTCTGCGCGGCCGCTTCCTCACTGCGGCGCGCGAACACGGTGCTTCGGTGAACGTAGATTGGATGCGGCTGAAGATCAACGGCGAGCACAGCATGGAAGCTGTGCTGGGCGACCCATTCTCCGAGGTAGACGAGCGCGTGGAATCGATGATCCAGATGATGAGCGGTTTGGATCAGTCTTGAGCACACCCACGCCACCTTCACGCAACGCGCCGGTCCCGGTGACCTGGGATTCCGGTGCTGCGCGGCTCTTCAACCTGGTGATAGCCCTGATCAATTCACCCGCTCCTCGCAGCACCGATTGGATTCTGAGCAACGTTGCTGGCTACGACGCCGAAAAGCCAGAAACCAATCGCAAGCGCTTTCACCGAGATAGGGCAGCGCTGGCACCCTTTGGCGTAATCCTCACCGCTCATCCTTCCGATGACGGCAAGGAGCTGTGGAGCGTGGATAGCGAAGCGCTCTTCTTGCCAGACATGGACTTTTCCCCGGAAGAATCCGAAGTGCTGGTGGCTGCAGCGCGGTGGAATCAATCCGAATCACTCTCCGAGGCAGCAACTTCCGCTTACCGGAAACTTGCCGCGGCGGGTCTGCAGCGTGGAATGGGGGAGGCGGTGATCCCCTCCGTTCCAGACCACACCGAACTGGATCAGGGGTCGGTGGAAGCTATCTTCCGCGCTTTGGATAAGGGCGTGCGTTTGCAGTTCAATTACTACCCTTCGCTGCTGGAGGAACCTGTCGTTCGCACAGTAGAGCCCTGGGCATATGGAGCTGTGGACGGGAAGATCTACCTCACCGGGTTTGATATGGATCGCCAGCAACAGCGCACCTTCCGCCTGGCGCGCATCGCCGAGGTAGAAGCGTTGCCAGAATTCAGCACGCATCCGGCCCCGCAACTTCCCAGCCAAGAGCTCATTCGCAGAGGTTTGGCAGCGGCGGGAACCTATATCACCGCGCGCCTGCATTTCCCAGCTGATTCTGGTGCCGAAGAACTGCGCGCGCTGTGCGATGAAGCTGGGCAGATCGGGCCCGTGGATCGCACATGGCTGGTGCGCACCGCAGCGGCATACGCCCCAGATGTGATCGTGCGGGAACCGCAAGACGTGGTGGATGACGTGATTGCTCTGCTCACTTCGCTCGCTGAAAGCTCGGAGGCCTCACCCTCATGACATCGCCAGCATCTCCCAACAAACCCGGACAGCAGCTCGCCCAAAGTGTGAATGTGCTGGCCTGGTTCCGCGCGCATCCCGAAGGCACGTTCATGCAGGCCTCCGCGCAATTGGGCATCCCGGTGGCCCAGCTGAAGCATGAACTCACGCAGCTCTCCCTGTGCGGCCTGCCGGGATATTTTCCCGGCTCACTGGTGGAAGTGGCGATGGATAAGACCACCGCGCGGGTGGAGTTCACCGCCGGGATGGATAGGCCCCTCGCGCTCACCCCGATGGAAGCCGGCGTGCTGCTCTTCAGCCTAGAAGCGCTGCGCAGCACCTTGCCGGAAGAACAGCAGCCAGCTGTGCAAAAGGTATCCGGGAAGATCCGCGGGCTCTTAGCCGCGGCCCGCGATAAGCAGCCGGTGGAGAATGCTCTGGACGGGGCCGAGGTGGCGTCGGGAAAAAAGGACGGTGAATCCACGAACCACAGCGAGGCACCGGGCCTACGGCAACGCGTGATGGAAGCCGTGCGGGAACGGCGGCAGCTGGAGGTGCGGTATCGCTCGACAAGTAGTGACACCACCACGACGCGCAGCCTCAACCCAGATCACGTGGCGATGATCAACGGGGAAACGTATGTGTGGGGCAGGGAAGCGGGGCGCGAACAGCGTTCCTACGCGCTGTCCCGGATGCAAGTTTTGGAGGTGGGGGAGCCGGGGAGTGCCGAGGGGAAACCACAGGTTCCTACCTTGGATCACACAGACCCCTTCAATTTTGAAGCCTCGACGGATTGGGGAACGCTGTGCCTTTCCCCAGAGTTGGCGTGGATGCTGGAGTACTACCCAATGTGGCTGGTAGAAGAGAAGGAAGCACCACTCGTCAGCATCCCCGATACGGGCGCGTGGTTGGAAAGATTCTGCATCGCTTATGGCGAGAACATCACTGTGATGGCTCCCGAATCGTTGAAGAATCGCGTGAGCCATCGTGCTAAAAACGGCTTACGGGCTTATACTAAATAAATCTTTGCAGCAGCCAATGTTCCACTAAATCGCCAGGAAAAATGGCGAGGAGCATTGGAAAAACCCCTTCGAAAGGTGTCGTATGTCTCTCCCCGGTGGCTGGGATCTCGTAATCATTGCTCTTGTCATTCTGGTTCTCTTCGGAGCAACCCGCCTGCCAAATGCAGCCCGCTCCCTGGGGCGTTCCATGCGCATCTTCAAGTCCGAAATGGACGAGATGAAGACCGATAAGGCTCCAGAAAAGGCCGCTGCTGAGCAGCACGCGCTGACCAACGAGCAGCAGATCATCGATCAGCAGCCAGTGCAGAACTTTGGACAACAGCCCGCTCCACAGGCACAGCCAGTGCAGCAGTCAGCTCAGCAGTACGCACAGCCAACCCAGCCGGTGCAGCAGCCAGCCCAGCAGTACGCACAGCCAACCCAGCCAGTGCAGCAGCAGCCAGTACAGCCTGCCCAGCCACAGGCAAACGCCGTACCAGTGCAGAACCCCAACGACGGCGTGACCGGTGGCCCCATCCACCCAGAGACCAACGGACAGGCTCCACAGCAGCCAGGTCAGCAGAACTAAGCCCTCCCTCTTTACACCAGATCGAGGCTTAAAACCCGATGAGCTCCACAGCCCCTGAATCCGCCACACCCATCCCTTCCGTGCCTCCGGCCACGAAGAAGATGCGGGGCAAGGCGCGCAAGCTCAAGAAGCCGAAGTCCGCCGATGGCTCCATGAGCATCGTCGCGCACATCGAAGAGTTGCGCAGGCGCGTATTCATCGCGCTGCTGGGAATCTTGGCCGGAACCGTCCTCGGTTACATCTGGTACGGCACGGCTGTGGGGCCCATCCCATCTCTGGGCGATATCCTGCGCGAACCTTATTGTTCTCTGCCCCCAGAGATGCGCTTCGGCTCCAATGATGGTGAATGTAAATTGCTCGCCACCACTCCTTTCGAGATGTTCTTGCTGCGCCTCAAGGTTGGTTCCTTGGCTGGCCTGGTTTTCTCCTCGCCAGTCTGGCTGGGGCAAATCTGGGGATTCGTGACCCCGGGCTTGAAGAAGAATGAGCGCCGTTGGGCTCTGGGCGTCTCCTTCGCCGCCAGTTTCCTGTTCGTGGCTGGCGCGATCATGGCCTACTTCGTGCTCTCTGTCGGCCTGGAATTCCTGCTGGGAATCGGCGATGAAGCGCAGATCGCCGCCCTGAACGGTACCGAGTACTTCGGCTTCGCCATCTCCCTGCTGCTGATCTTCGGCGTCTCCTTTGAGGTGCCTCTGCTCACCGTGTTGCTCAACGCTGCGGGCATCATTTCCTATAAGGATCTCAACGAGAAGCGGCGCTACATCATCGCTTTCCTTTTCGTCTTCGCGGCGGTCATCACCCCAGGCCAGGAACCTATTTCCATGGTCTTCCTGGCAGTGGCTCTGTGCCTGTTGATGGAGATTGCCACCCAGATCGCCCGCGTGAACGATAAGCGCCGGGCAGCCAAGAAGCGCGAAGAGTGGATGGATCTGGATGATTCCGAATCTTCCACCATCGAAGAGGCCATGCCTCTCGGGGAAGCAGATCCTGTTCTCGACGCCGCCAGTGCCGTCACCGCCTCGAGCATTTCCCCTACGGATGGTCTCAGCAACCAGTTCGGTGAGCCCGTGACCGCCACGCCCGCCCCGCGGAGCAGCAGCGGCGCCCGGCCGATGCAGGAAGACGTCTACGGCCGTCGCACTGGCCTAGATCTGCAGAACAGCCAGAACCCCAACAATCCGGGGAACTCCACTGGCCATGATTATTTCGATGATGTGCTGTAGCTCCCGCATCAAATTCTGAAGTCCCCAACCTGCCGCCGTCACTCATTTAGTGGCGGCGGTAGGCTCGTTTGTGATGAATGACCAGAATTCCGTAGAACGCACGTCTCGCAACTCCGTCGCAGGATCTCTCAAGGAGTATTCGCCGGAAGTGGAGCGATTCCGAGCTCAGTACCCCTTCGCTCTCGATGCATTCCAGCTGGACGCAGCTGAGACCATCGCTCAGGGCAGGGGAGTGCTCGTCGGCGCTCCCACCGGTGCGGGCAAGACCGTGGTGGGCGAGTTCGCGGTGTTCACCGCGTTCCACAACCAGGGCACGTGTTTCTACACCACGCCCATCAAGGCGCTGAGCAACCAGAAGTTCCACGACCTCGTGAAGATCTACGGCGAGGAGAACGTGGGCTTGCTCACCGGCGATGTCACGGTCAATGGTGACGCTCCCATCGTGGTGATGACCACCGAGGTACTGCGCAACATGATCTACGCGGACTCGGAGCGCCTGCGCACCCTCACGCACGTGGTGATGGATGAGGTGCACTTCCTCGCGGATCCTTCTCGCGGACCGGTCTGGGAAGAGGCCATCCTCAATCTGGATACGGACGTGATCCTGGTGTCACTCTCCGCCACCGTTTCCAACGTGGAGGAGTTCGGCGGCTGGCTGTCCACCATCCGTGGGCAGACGGACATCATCCTCACCGACAAGCGCCCCGTGCCGCTCAATCAGTACATGATGGTGGGCCGGCAGATCCTGCCCCTGTTTGATTCCACCGATGAACACATCGGCTCCATCAACCGTGCGGTGGTGGCCGCTGCCGCCAAGCAGGAAGAAGCGGGCAAACGACGCGGGCCAAAGCGCTCAGACGTCGTGACCCACATGGCCGGGGCAAACATGCTGCCCGCCATTTACTTCATCTTCTCCCGCGCTGGTTGCGATGCTGCCGTGAAGCAATTGCTGGTGGACAAGGTTGATTTCACCAGCCCAGGCGAGCGCGAGGAAATCCTCCGCACGGTAGACGAAGGCGTCGCCGGGCTGACCGCGGAAGACCTGGAAGTCCTGGGTTTCCGCCATTTCCGCCGCGGCCTGTCCCGCGGTTTCACCTGCCACCACGCCGGCATGCTGCCCGCGTTCCGCCACATCGTGGAGGATCTGTTCTCCCGCGGCCTGCTCAAGGTCTGCTTCGCTACCGAGACCTTGGCCCTGGGCATCAACATGCCCGCCCGCTCGGTGGTGCTGGAAAAGCTCATCAAATTCAACGGTGAAGCCCACGTGGATCTCACCCCGGGCCAATACACGCAGCTCACGGGCCGTGCGGGCAGGCGTGGCATCGACACCATCGGTAACGCCGTGGTGTTGTGGTCCCAGGGAGTAGACCCTTACGGGGTAGCGGGGCTGGCCTCCACGCGCACCTATCCGCTCAATTCCACGTTCCGCCCTGGCTACAACATGGCGGTCAACATGCTCGGCACCAAGGGCTGGGAAGAATCCCACCGGCTGTTGGATCGCTCTTTCGCGCAGTACCAAAAGAACGGCTCTGTGGTGGAGCAGGCAGAGGCTGTGGAACGACGCCGCCGCGAACTCGCCCACGAAGAACAAGAACTGCAGCATCTCATTCGCGCTGAGTACTCACTGGACCCGAACCAGGTGGATCAAGATCTGAAACTGGCAGTGGAATACGCAGGTTTGCGTCGAGAATTGGCACAAGAGGAACGCCGAGCCAAGCAGCATGCCGGCAGCCAACGCCAACAGGAAACCGCCACGCTGTTCCAGAACCTGCAGGCAGGTGACGTGCTCGCGCTGCCCACTGGTCGCGACCCGATGACCGCCGTGGTGGTGCGGGCGGATTCCTCGCCTCGGCGCCCCCGGCCTACGTTTGTGACCGAGGAAGGCTGGGTGGAGCGGCTGAGCCCAGATATGTTCAGCAACGCGCCCGTGCACATCGGGCATATGCGCCTGCACAAGGGCGTGGGGCGCAACCCGAAGCGTCAGGCTCGTTCCGTGGCGGCGAATCTGCGACGCATGCACTTCGATCACAAGCCCGCCAACCTCAAGAAGAAGGCGAAGGGTGGCTCGGAGCGTGCCACCACGCTGCGCATTCAGGTGCAGGATCACCCGGTGCACGAGTGGACTTCGCGGGAGGATATCGCCCGGGTGGCCATTCAGTACCTCAAGGCGCAGCGTCGCCTGGAGTTTGAGCAGGGGACCGTCACGTCCACGGGTGATAGTTTGGCCGCGCAGTTCAACCGGATCGTCGCGCTGCTGGAAGAGCTGGATTACGTGGAGACGTCTGTGGACGCCGATGGCCAGAAGCAGGCGGATATCACGCTGGAAGGCTCGCGCTTGTCCCGCATTCACCACGAATCTGACCTCCTGGTGGCGCAGTGTCTCCGCCGTGGAATCTGGGATGATTTGGATCCCGCGGAACTGGCGGCCGTGGCCAGTGTGGTGGTGTTCGAAAACCGTCGCGAAACCGGCGAGTCCATGGAGGTGCCTTCCGAGCCACTGGCGGAGGCCATCGATTCCACCATTCGCATCTACAACGAGCTCAGCAGCGATGAGCAGCGCCACGGAATCCCGCTGACCCGCATGCCGGAGCTGGGCTTTGCCACGGCGCTGCACCAGTGGACAGCGGGCGCACCCCTGGATTACTGCCTGCAGGCTGCCGAGGCCTCCGGGGCGTCCCTGACCCCGGGTGACTTTGTCCGCTGGTGTCGCCGGGTGATCGATCTCCTGGATCAGATCCGCAACACCGCTTACGCCAATTCGGTGAAGACCACCAGCCGCAAGGCGGTCAAGGCGATCAACCGTTCCGTGGTGGCGCTGGAAGCCTAGCGCCCCGCCCGCCTAGAATGGCCTGCGTGACTCAACAACATTCCCCAAATTCGGCAGCTGGTCCGCAGACAATCGCCATCTTCGGCGCCAACAGCGAGATCGGCGCGCAGGTCGCGCTGCGCATGGCTCCGGGCAACCGCTTGATGCTAGCTGGCCGTCGTCTCGATGACCTCAAGGTGCAGGCCGCAGCGCTGCGTGAGGCAGGCGCGGCGGAGGTGCGTTATTTCTTTTTCGACGCCACCTCTACCCACACCCATGCCGAAATCATCGAGGAGATTGAGGCCGTAGCGTCCATTGATACCGCCCTAGCGATGTTTGGCGTGCTGGGTGATCAAGAGCGGGCGGAGGTCAGCGGGGAAGAGGTGCACAAGATTCTGCACACCGATTTCACCGCCCAAGCTGTGTTGCTCACGGAGTTGACCTACCGGATGAAGCAGCGCGGGCGTGGCACAGTGGTGGCCTTTTCCTCAATCGCCGGCGCCCGCGTGCGCAGGCCGAACTACGTGTACGGTTCCGCGAAGGCGGGACTGGATGGCTTCTGCCAGGGGATGCAGGATGCGCTGCAGCACACCGGTGTGCGTTTGCTGCTGGTCCGCCCGGGCTTCGTGATCGGGCGCATGACCCAGGGGATGGATCCTGCACCATTTTCCACCACCCCGGACGTGGTGGCTCAGGCAACAGTGGATGCCATCGCAGATGGAAAAACCCGGGATCTGTGGGTCCCGGGTACCTTGCGCGTACTGGCTGCAATCATGCAGGTGGTGCCACGCTGGTTGTGGCGACGCGCGCCACGGTAGAGCTGGATCACAAAAGCTCAAGAGCTTAGGTGATGAAGGGTAAAACCCTTAGACACCAGCGACGTTGTAAATCAGAGTGCGCAGGAATCCGAGTCCCACGGACAGCGCGGTGGCGAAAGCCACCACAACCAGGGTGCCCTTGACGATGGTCAGGAACTGCTGACCTCCGTCCAGCTGTTTAAAGACGTCATACTCTGGGAATACATTGCCCCAAGAGCCGGTGGCGTCTCCGTTGTCTTCCTCTACGGAACTGCCGCCAGCCTGCGCGACCACAAACGCGGACGCCTCAGCCTGAGCAGGAGCAACAGCGGTGAAGGAGATGGCAGCCACGGTAGCTACTGCGAGAGCGTTTCGGCGAAGACGCATGAGGAATTTCCAATCTGAAAATAAGTTATTGATTCGTTATCAAATTCACTCTTAATCTAGCCTGCGCACTCAGGTATTTCAAACGTTCGTGTGCAGGATAGGATAGAGATCACCTTTCTTACCCCTTGTAATGGAGTTTTTATGCCCTTGTTAGCGGCTGCATATCTGATTATCGAAATCACCGCGTTCATTCTGCTTGGCCTCTGGATCGGTTTTGGCTGGGCCATTCTGCTCATCATCGGTCTGTTCGTTCTGGGCTTGGCGTTGAGCGCTTGGCAGTTCCGGGAACTCACGCGTCGGGTATCCACCACAGCGACGCACCCGGATAGCGCGACCGCGGCTCAGCCCGTCGACGGCGAATCCGCCGGCCGGCTCACCGCCGATCTCGCACTGGCACTGGTCGGCTCACTGCTCGTGGCTGTCCCCGGTGTGGTGACCTCGGCGCTGGGAATTTTCTTCCTGCTGCCACCCACCCGCGCGCTGATCCGCAAGGGTATCGGTGCTGGTGCACGCGTTGCCATCACCAAGTTCGCGGACAATACCTACCAAAATGTCTACGGAGTCGCCCGCCCAGGCAGCAAGGCCTATGGCAAGGAGCGCGCAGACCGCCCGCAGGGCTGGGGAGAGGTAATCGATCACCGCGCAGGAGAAACACCCACCAGCACTGATCCCCGCACGAACAACCACCCCGAAGACCCCAACCCACCCCGCGGAATCGAAGATTCCCGCTAATGTTCCGGATCCTCCTAGCCGGGTTCTCCGGCTTGATGCTCTATGCATCTTTCGCGCCCACCGGTCTGTGGTGGGCCGCTCCATTGGGCATGGCGGTTTTCGTCTGCGCGGTCACCCGGCACAACGCGATTTTCGCCTCCTGGTTGCAAGGAATCATCCTCTACCTGCTGCTCCTTCCCTGGGTGGGAGAATTCGTGGGTTGGTACGCGTGGGTCGGCCTGGCGGTCATCCAATCGCTGTACTCCCTGGTGTTCGGCATCGGCCTGCGCTGGATTCACCGCTCACCCGCGCAGGGCAATTCCCGGCGCGCGGTGATTTTCTCCGGGCTGGGCATCAGCGCCTGGTACGTCCTCATCGAGTTCATCCGCTCGAGCTGGCCCTTCGGTGGCTTCCCTTGGGCCCGCCTGGCGTGGGGACAGGTGGAAGGCCCATTGGCGTGGTGGATCCGCATTGGCGGCCCCGCCTTGGTTACCTTCATGGTGGTCCTGAGCGGTGTGGGACTGGCGTGGCTGTACTGGACGTTCGTGGAGGATCGCCTTCCTTTTTCTCGACGCCACACCCCGCGCACCCACCACTTTTCCCTCGTGGTTCCCGCAGCTCTCGCAGTCATACTCTCCCTCGGCGGGAGTCTGGGTCTGCTGTTGGCGCAAAAACAGGCTGACAGCACTAGGGCAGATAACCCGCCTCCCACGCTCCGGGTGGCCGCAATTCAGGGAAATGTGCCTCGCCTAGGGCTAGATTTCGCCGCACAAAGAATGGCCGTTCTGGAAAACCACGCGCGGGAGACCCACAAGCTGGCCGAAGCGGTGGCTGCGGGGGAACAAGCACAGCCGGACATCGTGATCTGGCCGGAAAACGCCTCCGACGTGAACCCCTTCATGCATGCCGAGGCAGCTGAGGTGCTGGATGAGGCCGTAGCGGAGATCAAGGCTCCCATCTTGGTGGGCACCGTCACCCCAACGAGTAACCGCATGGTGCTGTGGACCAGCGAAGGCCCTGCGGATTACCATGACAAGCGCTTCCTCCAGCCTTTCGGGGAATACATGCCATTGCGCGATTTGCTGCGCAAGGTCACTCCGCTGGTGGATCGGGCCGGGAACTTCCAACCTGGAACGGATAACGGAGTAGTGCCGTTAACTCCCAACTCAGGATCCTTCGCCAACGTGGAGATCCCCATGGGCGTGGCCACGTGCTACGAAATCAGCTTCGATGGTGCCCTCCGGGAATCCGTCCGTGGGGGAGCGCAGATCCTCACCACTCCCACGAATAACGCCACCTTCGGCTTCACGGATATGACCTACCAGCAGCTCGCCATGAGCCGGATGCGAGCCATCGAGTATGACCGTTCGCTGATCGTCGCCGCTACCTCCGGAGTCTCTGCAATCGTCCAACCGAATGGCTCGGTTTCGGAACAAACCCGGATCTTCGAGGCAGATGCGTTAACCGCGGATCTGGAGCTGCGGGACACCACCAGCATTTCTGCCCGGGTAGGCCCATGGGTCGAGGTCGCTCTAGAGGCTCTGGGAGCCATCAGCTTGGTGCTGGCAATCTGGCTGCGGCCGGTGATGGTGGCGTCGAAAACAAAGGGAAATAAGAAGAAGGCGGGAAATAAAACCCGCAACACGAGAGCCCAACGCAGCATGCGCTCGCGGAAGTAATTAGACTTTAATACAGCACTGGGTCAACAAGCCCATATAGAAAGGTTGCTTTTGCAGATATGACGAAAATCAGCGATAAAACACTGGTCATCATTCCAACGTTTAACGAACGTGAAAACCTGCCTCTCATCGTCGGTCGCCTGCTTGACGCAGAGCCAGAGCGCGTAAACGTGCTGGTCGTAGACGATTCCAGCCCAGACGGCACCGGTGACGTGGCCGATGAGCTGGCAGCCAAGGATGACCGCATCAACGTCATGCACCGCGAGGGCAAGGGCGGCCTGGGTGGCGCTTACGTCGCTGGCTTCCGTTGGGGTCTCGAGCGCGAGTACAACGTGCTCTGCGAAATGGATGCCGACGGCTCCCACGCCCCAGAGCAGCTGCACCTGCTCCTGGATCGCATCGATACCGGCGCGGAAATGGTCATCGGCTCCCGCTACGTGCGCGGTGGCAAGACCGTGAACTGGCCAGCGAGCCGTCAGCTGCTGTCCCGCGGTGGCAACGTCTACGCTTCGGTGGCACTGGGCGCAGGACTTTCTGACATCACCGGTGGCTACCGCGCGTACCGTCGAGAGGTGCTGGAAGAGATCGATCTGGACTCCGTGGATTCCGCTGGATACGTCTTCCAGGTAGATCTGGCATTCCGCGCTGTGGAAGCCGGATTCGACGTCCGCGAAGTGCCCATCACCTTCACCGAGCGTGAGCTGGGCGAGTCCAAGATGAGCGGCAACATTGTCAGCGAAGCGATGCTGCAGGTCACCAAGTGGGGTGCGGCGCACCGTTACTCCCAGGCAAAGAACCTCACCACCGAGTTCTCTCGGCTCGGTCTCGGTGTCTTGAAGAACACGTTCACCAAGTAAGCGCTGGAACTTTTCCATAGCGAAAGGCCGGGTACCTCGATTGGTACCCGGCCTTTGGTGTTGCAGGAAGTGCGCTGGGACTTATCCTGGCAGCGCGCCCACCTTGAAGATCGCTCTTTAAGCGTTCTTGGCGGCTTCCTGTTCCTTCATCAGCTTCACTGCGTTGCGGCGACGCTTGCGCAGGAGCTCAATGCGCTCATCAAGCAGCACATCCAGCTCTTCGATGGAGCGACGCTCGCGGAGCATATCCCAGTGGGTGCGGGGTGGCTTGACGGGCTTGGACTCTTGGCCATCGCCCTCGATCAGCGTGCCGAGCTGGCCGTTCTTGCACATCCACTCGTTGGGGATTTCTGCATCATCAGCGAAGGGGACTTCGTAGACTTCGCCACTATCGGTTTGGTACTTCACCATACGGCGGGGCGCTAGGTCGTGATCCCGGTCCGTTTCGTAGGAAACTGCGCCCATCCGGCTGCCACGCAAAACGCGATCTGCCATTTTTGCCTCACTCCTCCAATAGATTTTTACGGTGCCAGAGATATGTAACTACCTGCTGCTCGCACCTAACCCTGTCATTCTAGCGGGTTTCACTCACCTCCACTTAACGGACGGGCACTAGAATTTGTTCCCATGCCCGCTTCCGAGACTGAGCTCTCCAACCGCCCCGAGCCGCGCAACCGCAAGCGCGCCCAACAGTGCCTGTGGTGCGCGGGGGAGATGGAACAATCTGAGTCCGGCCGGCCCCGCAAGTTCTGCTCGCAATCCTGCAGGCAGCGCGCATATGAACAGCGCAGGAAGCTATCGCACACGGATATCCCCGGTGATTCCGTGATCTATTCCTCGCAGGCCGCCAATGAGCTGCTCGATGGTCTTTTCGAGCTACGCTGCGCCGCCGAGGATATCCGCACGGCAGTGGAGGAAGGGGAAGAGGCCGCGAGCGTCTCTGAGCTCACCGCGGAATTGGTGGAGATCGCCCGGCGGCTGGAAAAGCTACGTGGCCAATCAGATTAGAGTTTTTCCACTCGAAGACTAGGCTGAAAACCATGCGTAAAGGAATCATCACGCTCGGTGTCATCGGAATCATTGTCAGCCTGCTGGTGGGCTTTGGGCCGATGGTCTACCGCATGGTCAATGACAAGGGGCTTCAGACCGCTTCACTGAGCGAAGGGGGAGAGCCAGCCAGCATCGGGATTGACGGAACCTGGTTCACCGTTGACGGCTTCGGGCAAAACCGCACGCAAGCTGGGTATACCTTCTTTGAAAAGCTCCCCGCCGAGGACAAGACCACGTCCGGGCGCACCGATAATCAGGACTCTGAATCGGTGCATGGCGAACTGCGCGTGAGCGATGGCCAGCTCCAGGAGGGCCTGGTCACGGTGGATGTGGCATCCATCAGCTCAGATAACGAACGCCGCGATATCAACGTGCGCAAGAACATCCTGCACACGGACAAATACCCCAAGGCCACGTTCGCCATCACTGAACCCACGGATCTCTCCGGGGTGCCGGAGGATGGAACCGTAGGCACGGTGAAGGTGACGGGGGATTTGACTCTGCATGGCGTCACTAAGAAAATCACCACTGACCTGCGGGTACTGCGCACGGGTGAAAGCGTGATCATCGAGGGCAGCGTGCCCGTGAAACGCAGCGATTTCCACATTGAGTCTGGTGATTTCGTGGCCGCGGTGATCGATGATGAAGGCACGATCGATCTGCTGTTGGTATTCCAACAACGCTCCTAGCTCTTGCCGGAACTTCTGCTGTCTTGATGGACGGTTAAGCTAAGACTCATGTCTCCACAATTGATTTTCTACTCCCGCCTGATGCGGGCAGTGGTGCTGGTATTTTTCATCGGCTTTCTCCTGGTCACGGGCTCCACGTGGGTGAACTGGCTGTTCGCCGCAGTGTGCGCCGTCTTGCTGGCAGCCACGGTATGGCAGATCTGGAGCACCATGAAGGATGAGCGCTCCTCATGACCGCAGCACCTCAGCAGGCATTACAGGCTGTGGTGAGCACGCAAGGTGCAGAGCACGTCCAGGAGTGGCTGGCAGCTCACTCCACAGTGGTCATTTCTGAGGAAATCAACCGGCTTTCGGCCGCTGATATGGCCGTGGCATATCGCTTGTTGCCCAAGGACAGGGCGCTGCGCGTCTTCGAATTGATGGATCCTCCCACGCAGGCCGAGCTTCTCCAGGCCCTGCTTGATGAGGAAACCACTGGCCTGCTGGATTTCCTGGCTCCCGATGACCAGGCGGAGTTGTTGGATGAGATCCCGGCGAAGGTCGCGGCGCGCCTCATGGAGGGCTTGCCGGAGCAGCAGCGGGCCTTCGTCTCTGATTTGTTGGGTTATCCTGCGGAATCGGCTGGCCGTCTTATGGTTCCGACGCCAACCATTCTCGCTCCCAGCGCCACCAGGGAAGATGCGCTGGAAAAGATTCAGCGCAACGCTGTGACACAGCGAACTTCCGGAGAATTCCCGCGCTCTACCGTCACGGACTCGGACATCGCCGTGATCCCCGTGGGCGACGAGGCCCGCCGCCTGCTCGGAACAGTTTCGCTCTCCGCGGTGGTGGCCGCACCCACGGGCACGTTGATCGAGCAGGTCATGCACCGCGAAATGCACCACGTGCGGGCCACCGAGGATCAGGAAGTGGCAGCGCGCTTGATGCAGGAGGCTGACCTCTTGAGCCTTCCCGTGGTGGATGATGAAGAGCGCATTTTGGGGCTCATCACCGTGGACGATGCCATGGAGGTCCTGGAGTGGGAGGCCACCGAGGATGCGTACCGCTCCGGCGGTTCCGAACCTCTCAAGGAGCCCTACCTCAAAGCCACGGTTCTCACGATGGCGCGCAAACGAGGAACGTGGCTGGCGCTACTCATCGTGGCCGCGTTCCTGACCATCAATGTCATGGAGTTCTTCGAGGCCACCCTGGAAGCCGTGGTGGTTTTGAGCGTCTTCGTGCCCATGATCATCGGCACGGGTGGCAATGCGGGTGCCCAGGCTGCGAGTTCCGTGGTGCGCGCGCTGGCCGTGGATGAGGTACGGCCAGCGGATCTGACGAGGGTGATTTGGCGCGAGGTTCGCGTGGGCTTGTTGCTCGGCGCATTCCTCGGAGCCGTGATTTTCCCGGTCATTATGGTGATTTATGATTTCCCAGTTGCCTGCACCATTTCTCTGACCATCGTCTCGATCTGTGGATGGGCATGCGTGGTGGGTGGAGTGTTGCCGCTGCTCGCCAGCAAACTCGGGGTGGATCCAGCGGTGTTCTCCACGCCCGTGGTCTCCACATTGGTGGATGCCACCGGATTGATCATCTACTTCACCATTGCCAATCTGATCCTTGCGGATCAGATTGCCGCGGCAATGGGGTAGTGGTGGCCAACCGATTTAGCAAGGATCGGTGAAGTCTCCCGCGGTGTTGAGCGTTCGAGCGTTTCCACCTTCGCGCGCCTTGGCCGCACACATAGCTTGCTGGTCCTGGCCGAAGTCGTAGTAGACGGGGTAGATGTCCTCACCATTGATCTGCGAGCGCAAGGATGGGCATTTGCCGGGAGTGGTGAAGTCAAGATTGTTGCCGCGAGCGATCGTCATGGCGATCTGATCATTCAGCTCGCTGCGGTCATTGCCGGGAACGTGGACGGAGTTAACAATGAGGATGTTTCGACCATCGCACGCAGGTTGAGCTGCGGGCTCCACCCATTCGCCCAGCGCAGCTGAGGTGAGGTATCCGGAGCTGTTCGCGCCACTCGATTGGCCACCGGTGGAGGAGGAACCATCACACTTGGAGACCCTTGCCCTGGTCGCCTGCGGCACGCCGAGTTCATCCAACGTGGAAGTTTCGTAGCAAGGAAAACCGGTGTGAGTCGTCTTTCCCGGTGCGTGAGGAATGCGCTTCCACTGGCCATCAGCAAAGCGGAAGAGTCCCACGTGATCAGTTTGTGCCTGGCCGCCAAACAAGAACTTGCCGTCACAGTTCTCGATGTTGTCCACCCAGTGATTCTCTGGGTTCTTTCGCACAGCTGCAGCTGCGCATTCACCGGTGGTAGCAGCGGCGGCCTGAGTCTCTTCTGGCTTGGCCACCTCTCCGCGAGTCGGCTCTGGCTTTTTGGTCTCTTTACTGGAGGAGGACTCAGTAGAAGCAGAAGAAGATTCCTGCGCAGCAGGTTCTTCGTTCTGGGAACAAGCTGCTGCACCGAACAGCAACACGCTGGCAATTATCGGCAGTACCGCTCTTTTTTTCGTCATGAGTGAAAATCTATCAGAGGTCCTGGACAACGGCTCGCGATCCTTAGATAAAACGTTCGATTATCTTAATCGCAGCTCAAGCGCGGTTCACACGAAAGTAGAGGGCCCCGGTTCACCGGAGCCCTCACGTGTCGCTTAGTAAAAAATCAGCGGTGGTCTGCAACCATCTTTTCGGCGAGCGCCTTGGAAGACTGCGGGTTCTGACCGGAGTACAGATTTCCGTCAACCACCACGTACGGACGCAGTGGGAAGCCCTTGCTGTAGCGCAAGCCGGCTTCCTTCAGCTTGTCTTCGAGGTACCATTTTGCCTTCCAGCCAAATGGGTTGATGCGTTCCTCGACGTTGGAAAGACCCGTCAATTCTCGGCCGGAGAATGGGGTGTTTCCCTGCTCATCCAGGGTCGCCAGTACAGCGGCAGGCGAGTGGCACAGCACGCCGAGCTGACCACCGGAAGCCAACTGATCGACGAGGATTTTTCCGGACTTCTCATCGATTGCCAGATCTTCCATTGGGCCATGGCCGCCTGGGTAAAACACGATATCGAAGTCAGCGGCATCCATCTCGTGGAGATCCGCGGGCTTATCCAGAACTGGCTTGAGCGCTTCCAAGCGCTCCTTCATCTTCTTGATGGTTCCTGGCAGCACGCCACCCATGACCTTCAAGCTCAGCTTGTCTACAACTGGCGCCTTGCCACCTGGCGTAGCGACGGTGATGTCATATCCAGCCTCAGCAAAGATATCGTGAGGCACCACGAATTCTTCAGCCCAGAATCCAGTGGGGTGCTTGGTTCCGTCCTTGAGCGTCCAGTGATCTGCTGCAGTGATTGCGATCAATACCTTTGTCATGAGAACTCCTTGTTTTGTTTATGTGTCGTTCTACACCTTCATGTATACCTGCCTTCCGAGCGCTGCATTACGTCACAAGTGACAAAATGGGGCGTTGCACCAGGGTAGGAGGCCGCATGACCCGAGGGGCTAAATGCGCCATTTAGCCGGGAGTTGAGACTTCAGCACAGCCTTCAAGCCGTGCCCAAGGATCCAGCTGCCGAGTGCACCGGGATTCAACATTGGGTGCTTGCCTGAATGTTTTGCTTAAGGATGAGCGTGGCGTCGAAAAGAAAAGGAAACGGATTGCCCGTTGAGGAAAACAAAGCGGGTGCGGCTAACAACTTCGCCGGGGTCACGTAGCGGCAGCATGGGCGTGAAGTAGTGCGTGTATGCAGGGCGTGTGTTGGGTAACCCCTTCTCGACGTCACCTTTTACTTCTTTTGGCCGATAATATACATTATGACACTTTGAGGATTGCGGGGCGCTCCCCACCAATAGCGCCGCCTGCCTAGAGATCGAAACGTCGAACTGCGAGGGCGTAACGCTGCTCCTCGTCCGCGTCTGTCTCCAATTCGGTCATGCCGCGGAGCAAGTCACTAGGATCGGGATGATCACCCAGGTTCTCCAAGTAGACGCGATGCTCGCGCAGCGACTCAATGCCTTTCTCGATGGGCGCGCCGGTGATCTCGATCTGATGGGTCGGTCGATCAGATCCCGAGACCAACAACGTGGAGACTTGCCAATAATCCAGCTGAGCGCCGTTCTCATCGGTGAGGTCAGTGAACAGCCACTTGTTGCCCGCATCGCGAACCGCATCAACCGCTGCCAAGCCAGCAACCCGGTGATCTGCGTGATTCAGACCCCACGGCACTTCCAAAGCCCATTCGGTGAGAACCAAAACGGTTGGCTTGACGTCTCGAATAACCTCCACAATTTTCTTACGCAGTTCAGTGGAGTACTCCAACACCCCATCCGAGAAATCCAGGATGCGCAGATCATCCACGCCCACCTTGGCGCAGGCGCGTTTTTGTTCCTGTGCCCGCAGCGGGCCGGTTTCCTCCGGAGACTTGTCCTGGATGCCCGCTTCCCCGGTGGTCAGCAAGAGATACGTCACATCCACACCCTGCTCAACCCACTTGGCCACCGCGGCAGACACGCCGTATTCCAAGTCATCCGGGTGCGCCGCGACGCAGAGAACCCTGTCTGACTGCTCAATCGTGAATTCTTCCAACGTGGACATTGTGTGCTCACCGTACTTTCGCTGCTGACAGAGTGGCTGAATCGCCCTTTGCTTCCCCACCTTAGGCATTTTCATGCGAGCGATATTTCCATTGTTCATCAGCTTTGCGACGCGGGCTCTGGCGGCGAGGTCTGTGACTGCTGACACGCACTGGCGGACGGCGCGGGCTCACACACCGAGGAAAGGGCAAATTCAGAGTGTGACGAGCACTCCACTAGACTCTTTGAGTGATGTAATTTACATGGGCTAAGGTTATATAACCAGAGCTATGACGAGCTTCAATATGCAGGAGACTATATATGTCCAACGATGATGCCAAGGGACAGCCAATCAAGCTGAACCCGGTGATCGCCCAGGCGCCGGGGGCGCCTTCAACTCCACCACCGGCAGCAAGCGCACCGGCAGCGAGCACCCCTGAGCCAGCAGAGTCCACTCCGACCCCGGAAGCTCCACAGGCTCCTGCCGCAGAAACCGCGGCACCAGCTACTGAGGCCGCAGCTCCCGCTGCCTCCGAAACTGCTGCCTCCGAAACTGCTGCACCAGCGGCCGCTTCCACTAGCGGTCCTTTGAAGCTCGGCGCGGCTAGCGCTCCGGGTGCACCGGGCGCTCCAGGAGCTCCTGCGGCACCAGCTGCTTCTGCTCCTTCCGCTCCGGCCGCATCTGCTCCCGCAGCATCCGCCGGTGCTCCAGCAGCGCCAAGCGTTCCTGCTGCCCCAGGCGCACCAAAGGCTCCATCGGCTCCTGCAGCTCCCGGTGCCCCTTCTGCCCCAGGCGCCCCCGGTGCTCCGGCTGCAGGCGCTCCTTCAGCTCCGGGCGCTCCCGGTGCACCAAAGGCTCCATCGGCTCCCGGCGCTCCATCGGCCCCTGGTGCCCCAGGTGCCCCCACTGCGCCAGGCGCTCCCGGTGCTCCGGCTGCAGGCGCTCCTGCTGCCCCAGCGGCTCCAGGTGCTCCGGCCGCCGCTCCAGCAGCTCCCGCTGCAGGTGCCCCAGGCGCCCCAGCAGCAGCTGCCAAGACTCCAGCTCAGTCCACCAAGGACAAGCCAAAGGAAAAGCCTAAGAAGAAGCGTGAGCCAATCGTCATCGGCGAGCGCACCCTCGGCCAGTGGGGCAAGCTCGCCGGCATCGCCTTGGCTGCTGCCTTGGTCGTCGCCGCCATCGTGGTCTTCGGTGCCCGCTGGCTCGTCGGCTTGGACTCTGTCGCCGAATGGATGGACAAGTACCCAGGCGATTACGAACCGCCTGCATTTGTCGACGAAGGCTTCCCTTGGTGGGCCCGCTGGACTCACTTCCTGAACTTCTTCTTCATGGCTCTGATTATTCAGTCCGGTCTGCGCGTGCGTCAGCAGCAGAAGCCACCGGCTGTGTGGCAGCCGAAGAAGGGTGGCAAGAAGATCAGCATCAACCTGTGGCTGCACACCTACCTGGACGTCCTGTGGATCGTCAACGGTGCGCTGTTCATCATCATGCTGTTCGCCAGCGGCCACTGGGCACGCATCGTGCCAACCAGCTGGGAAGTCTTCCCGAACGCGCTCTCCGCTGCACTGCAGTACGCATCCATGGACTGGCCTGCAGAAAACGGCTGGGTTAACTACAACAGCCTCCAGCAACTCACCTACTTCATCGTTGTCTTCATCGCTGCTCCTCTGGCAATCATCACCGGTCTGCGCATGAGCGAATGGTGGCCAAAGAAGGCCGATAAGCTGAACAAGATCTACCCAGCTCCACTGGCCCGCAAGCTCCACTTCCCCACCATGTTGTTCTTCGTGGCCTTCATCCTGGGCCACGTGTTCCTGGTATTCACCACGGGCATGCTGAAGAACCTCAACCACATGTTCGCAGGCACCCCAGCGGAAGGTTGGGGCGGCTTCCTCTGGTTCGCCGGAGCACTGTTCCTCACCATCGGCGCACTCTTCGCCACGCGACCACTGCTCATCGCACCCGTCGCTTCCAAGTTCGGTACCGTCAGCCCTCGTTAAGATCTGACATCACCGTCTGAATGCCCATCGCTTGTGCGGTGGGCATTTTCTTTCCCCCTTTTTTCCCGACGCCAACCCCTCAAGCACCTCTACTAAATTCCCCCATTCCGCCAGCCTCTCCTGCCGGGATGTCCACGGGGTGGCAAAACAGTCAGCGAGACATCTCCCGCTCCCGTCACAATCCCTTCGCAATCCCAACAGGCCCTCTTCACAAGCCTTCAACTCAGCACGGAATCTACCCACCCACACAGAGAAAAGTCCCGGCCTCACAGGGTGTTGTGTGGCCGGGACTTCTTATCATGCTCGTGCGCGCTACCCCCTAGCGCTCACGAGTTTTAATTCTTTGGGTCTACCTTAACTGCGGCGTACTTGCCGTTGTCTCCGGCTTCGTTGATGTCTCCGGAGACATCGCTGGCGTCGGCGTCAGCATCATCGTCATCGCAGATTTCAGCTTCAATGACTTCCTGCGTGTTGTCCATATCGGACTCTTCGAACTTCGAAGCAAGGGTCTTGTGATCTTCTGCGGTGAATTCCTGCTCCGGATCCTCGCGCTTTTCCACGAGGGTGTGAATCTCCTCGCGGAGCGCACCTTCCTTCTTGATCCGGTCGCGGTTCTTGATCCACCACGCCACCATGACTCCGACGGTCACGATGCCCGTGTAACCGATCACTGGGTAGGCGTACGTCATGAGCGCTTCGAAGCCCACGAAGCTCACCGCGAATCCCACTGCACAGGTAGCCAGGAAGACAGGTGCGTACTTGCCCGGGCTCTTCGCGGTCAGGCGACGGCCCAGGGCGTAGAACATGCCGATGCATGTGTTGTAGATCAGGGCGAAGATGATCCACACCATGATGCTTGCCAAGAAAGGCTTGATGGATTCAAACAGCGCCAGCATCGGGACATCGGAGCCTTCAACCTTGTCCATGCCGAACAACAGAGCCACAGCGGACATCACCAGCATGACCGTGTAGAGCAGACCTCCCAGCAGTCCACCCACGCCCACTTCCTTGGGGTTCGCGGTGCTGCCACCGATCACCAGACACATGGAGATACCCAGGATCAAGGCCAGGCCGTTGTAGTTCAGGGCGGAAAGAATCCATGGCTTCACTGGGGATTCCTGCTGCTGCGCCAGCTCGTTCAGGGCGCCCAGGTCAGAAGGCATGTTCACCAGTGAGTAGATGAATACGCCGATGACGGCGATCACGATGAACGGAGTGATCAGCGAGATGATGCTGGAGACCTTGTCCACATCCATCAGGCCGGTGAGCATCACCAGCACCACCATGGCCAACGAGCCGATCCAGGCGGGCCATCCGAACTGCTGCTCCAGGGTGGATCCGGCGCCCGCAATCATCACGATTCCCACAGTGAACATGGTGAACGTCACCGCGAAGTCCAGGAACCTCGAGACAATGGGGTGAGACACGTTGTTGAACACGAACTTGTGCTCGCGGGCCAGGAAGTAGCTGCCCAGCTGCAAGATCACGGCTCCGGCGATGGACATGATGATACCGGAAATTACGGCACCGGCGAGTCCCCAGTAGCCGAAGGAAATGAAGTACTGAATCACTTCTTTACCGGTGGCAAATCCTGCGCCTACTAATAGGCCCACGAAAGCCAAGGCAATTTTCATCGATCGCATGAACGACACTGTGATGTCTCCATTTCGTATTGGTTATGAAACTTGGTCAGTTTTTCTCCAGTAGTGCATGTTATAGCACTGGGTTTCGTTCGCATGTCATGGCTTGCTGCTGCCTCTTATTGACCCCGCAGCGTCATTCCACACCGCTGCCCGGATTCCCCTATTGTCGTGTTCATGGCCATCTCTGATTTCGCGCGCGCAGTGGAAAAACGAATTAATAACGTCGGCATTAATTACACCGAAAAAGCAGGGTGGCAGCCCAGCCTCGCGGGTTACTACGGCTACGGCGATATGGATAAGGTGCGCATCTTCGCCCGAGTCATGATGAAGGCTCCGGATAAGGAAAGCGAGCGCTCCCGCCGCGGTTTCCGCCAGTTCTTCACCATCCAGGTCAGCGAGCACCCCGTAACCGTTCACGCGGGTGATGCCACGGTGGAAACGCACACCAACAACGGTGGTTACATCGATCTGCCGATCAAGAATCACGGCCTGGAACCAGGTTGGCAAACCATCCAGATCGAGGCAGAAGGTGCCGAGCCAGTGGATGCCGAGGTACTCATCCTGCAGCCCGGAACGCGCTTCGGCGTGGTCTCGGATATCGATGACACCATCCTGGTCACCATGCTCCCCCGCGCCGTCACGGCTGCCTATAACTCCTGGTTCGCACGGATCAATTCCCGCAAGCCGGTGCCAGGCATGTCCGCGTTCTACGAAACGATTCGCGAACAGCACCCCGAAATCCCCTTCTTCTACGTCTCCACCGGCGCGTGGAACACGTTCTCCTCACTCGTGGATTTCATCGCCAAACATGCCCTGCCAAAGGGCCCAATGCTGCTGACGGACTGGGGTCCCACCCAGACCAGCCTGTTCCGCTCTGGTCAGGAGCACAAGCGCGTTCAGCTGCGCAATCTAGTCATCGATTTCCCGGACATCACCTGGATCCTGGTCGGCGATGATGGCCAGCACGACCCCTTCATTTACGGCAACTTCGCCGAGGAGCACCCGGATCGCGTGGCCGCCCTGGCCATCCGCCAGCTCTCCCCCAGCGAGCACGTCCTCGCCCACGGCACGGCCGCCCCACTGAGCGAGGTTCTGCACCGCGGCATGGTTCCCACCATCGCGGGCGCGGACGGCTTCGACCTGCGCAAGCAGTGGTTGGAGATGGATCAAATTCGTCCCGGCGTGCTCCCCCATGCCTTTTCTTCCGACGCCGACCTCTCCCGCTAACCCGCCCAATCTCAGCTGGTGGCTTGCTCCACTATCCGCGCGACCTGCAGAAGATCCGCTTCTCCCCGCGGGCCCACCAGCTGGATGCCCACCGGTAGTCCATCGCTCGCCAGTCCCGCGGGTAGGGATATCGCGGCGTGGCCGGATACATTCCACTCCGCAGCAAAAGCGGTGGATGTCAGCGAGGCGAGCTGTGTTCTCAGCGTTCCGGTCTTCAGGTGCGCGCCTGCGCGCGCTGGGCGCCCCGCCACGGTGGGGGTCAACAGGGCATCATAACCCTGCAGTTTCTCCGTCATGGTCTCACCAAACTCATGGGAGAACCTTCGCGCCCACGCCCTCACAGCGGGACGCGCCCAGAAACCCAGCAGGTTGGTTCGCTTGTGGCGCGGCTCGATCCGCTCGGGCATTTCCAAGCCTGCGATCTCATCTCTGATCCCCGCGTAGAACTGCGTGACAAAGGCCAAAGAGGGGTCTGGCTTGCGGAGTTTCACTGGTAATACTTCGTGGCCTGCCGCTTGCAGAGCGCGGGCGATCCGCTGCACCGCATCCACGTGATCCGGATGAATCTTCAGTCCGGGAGTGGCAGGAGTGGTGTCCACCCCGATGACCAGCTTTCGCCCCTCAACTGCAGATTTCAGGGATTCGCTGGTGTGGGCAGCGGCAATGGCGTCGAAAATAACCGAACAATCCGCCACAGAACGGGTGATGGGGCCAGCAGTGCCGAGTTCCATCCACAGATCCTCATAAGGAGTTGTGGGCACGGAGCCGCGGCAGGGTTTGAGGCCGTAGGTTCCGCAGTGCGATGACGGGATGCGGATGGAACCTCCGCCATCACCGCCGATAGCTGCCGGAACCATGCCAGAGGCCACCGCGACAGCCGAGCCGCCAGAGGAACCACCCGGGGTGCGAGTGGTATCCCATGGGTTGCGGGTGATGCCGAAGGCCTCGGACTCTGTGAAGGGGAAGGCGCCAAAGGCGGGCATGAGGGTCTTGCCGAGGATGATTGCGCCTGCCTCGCGCAAACGGGTAACTAGCAGAGAATCGGCCGTCTTCGGGGTGGGATTGCCCGCGGTGCCGAAGGTGGTGGGAGTGCCAGCCACGTCGATCTCGTCCTTGATGAGGATGGGCACACCGTGCAGCGGCCCCGGCTGAAAATCAGGCTGGAGAGCTTGCTGATCCAGCTCATCGGCGGTGCGCAGTGCCTCATCTTCGAGCAGAACATGGATGGCGTTCAGGGTGGGATTGAGATCATCGATGCGCGCGAGGCACGCCTCCACACCCTCCCGTGCACCCGCGCCGGGCTGCGATAGCACCCGCTCGCGCCATTCCTGCACGCCAAGTTTCCACCAGCTAGAAGTATCCATGACCCCGCTCCTACTTCACGTAATGGCGCAGGTTCTCGCCCACGCGCTTTCCGGAATGGATGCACCCGCCCAAGAAGGTTCCCTCCAGGGCGTTCTTGCCGTGCATACCTCCGCCGCCAAACCCGGAGACCTCCCCCGCCGCGAACAGTCCCGGCAGAACAGATCCATCGGCGCGCAGCGCCCGACCGGACATGTCCGTTTCAATCCCGCCGAGCGTCTTGCGGGTCAGCATGCGCAAGCGCACGGCAATCAGCGGGCCGTGATCCTCGTCCATCAACTTGTGGGGAGCCGCGCAGCGAACGATCTTATCCCCGAGGTATCCGCGCGCCGTGCGAATGTAGTTGACCTGGTAATCCTTGGAGAACTTGTTATCGATCTGACTATCGCGGTCCTCGATCTGCCGACGCAAGTGCGCCTCGTCAATCTGCGGGGAGTCATCCCCCACCATCGCGTTCATCTTTTTGACCAGCTCACTCACATCATCGGCGATCACCCAGTCCTCACCGTGATCCATGAAAGCCTTGATGGCTGGATGCGTGCCCGGCCCCACCTTGCTCAGCAGGTTTTTCACCTTCTTGACGGTCAGGTCTGGATTCTGCTCAGACCCGGAGAAGATGAACTCCTTGTCCGCAATAGTCTTGTTGAGCACGAACCACGAGTATCCATGTCCGGTCCGTCCAATGTGGGCGACGCTAGCCAAGTTATCCCCGCCGGGAATGATCGTGGAGGGAAGACGGTTGCCGTCTGCGTCGATCCACAGTGAAGACGGTCCGGGGATGATGCGAATGCCATGCATGGGCCAGACCGAATCCCAGTTCTGCATGCCTTCCGGGTACGCCCACATGCGATCGGTATTGGTTAGGCGCGCGCCCGCGGATTCAGAGATTTTAATCATCCGGCCATCCACATACGCGGGTACTCCGCACACCATGTCTGCGGGAGCCTCACCCCAGCGTTCCACGGGCCACGCTCGGCGAACCAGGTCCAGGTTTCCGCCAATGCCGCCAGACGTCACGACTACCGCCTGCCCACGCAGTTCGAACGAGCCGGCAACCTCGCGGTTCGAAGCGATTCCTCGTTCTGAAGGATCTTCCGCCAAGACACTGCCGCGCACTCCTACCACTCGCGTACCCTCCGGGGTGGCTTCCGTGATGAGCTCATCGACTTGGCGTCGGAAAAGGAAGGTCACCTTGCCTTCGGCCTCAAACTTCTCCAACGGCTCCTTAAACACGCGCACCACCTCAGGGCCGGTGCCCCACGTGAGGTGGAAACGGGGAACGGAATTGCCGTGCCCGGAGGCATCCCCTGAGCCACGCTCGGCCCAGCCCACGGTGGGGAGCACGTTCAAGCCCAGGGACTTGAGGTACTCGCGCTTTTCTTGGGCAGCAAAGCGCACATACTCGCGACCCCAACGGCGTGGCCAATAGTCGTTCTCGGCATCGTCGTATTGCGCGGAATTTTCCCAATCACGCCAGGCCAGCTCTTCGCTGTCCTTGACTCCCATCAAGCGCTGCTCGGGGCTGCCCACGTAGAACAGGCCACCCAAAGACCAAAACGCCTGACCACCGAGATTTTCCCGGCTCTCCTGCTCCACCACGGTGACGTGCAGACCGCTGCGCGCGGCTTCATACGCGGTGACCATTCCAGCCAATCCACCACCGACGATGATGACTTGTCGTTCCCCCTCCTCGTTGTTCGGGCGAGAAGTAGAATTGCCGGGCTCTGCGGGGTGTTCGATAGGGCGGGTATTCACGGTTGATGCGCCTCTTTTCCATCGTGGGAGTGCTTGGCAGCACGGGTGTTTCCTAAGCGCCGTAGCGGATCTACAGCACGCAATACTGGTGATCTTATTTTGTTGGGGAATCAATCGCGGGAAGTTCGCGGAATTACTTGCCCTACCGAAGGAAGTTCCACGAGTGTGCATAATTGGGCTCATGGCAGAGCACAAGATTTTCTCCATGGCCGTGGCGGATGTTTACCCGCACTACGTGACTAAAGCCGGACGTAAACAGCGCACGGAAGAGGAGGTCAAGCAGGTTATTGAGTGGCTCACGGGCTATGATTCCGCGGGCCTCGCACACGCTTTGGACAAGCGCGTGTCCTTCCGCGATTTCTTTGCGGACGCGCCGGATCTCAACGAGAACCGCCGATTAATTACGGGATCGGTGTGCGGGGTGAAGGTTCAGGAGATCGAGGAGCCGCTCATGCAGGAGATCCGCTACCTGGACAAGTTGATTGATGAGCTGGCCAAGGGTCGCCCCATGGAGAAGATCCTGCGCTCCTAGCCGCGCGGGCGGAACACGAACTGCATGCAATCCAGTTCTCCGGATTCCGCCAAACTCTGATGCAGGGACAGCTGGTATTCCCACAGCCGGCGGAAAACGGGATCAAACCCGGCCGCAGCAGCTTGGCGCTCCCGAGCTGCGAAGTTCGCGCGCCACAGCGGAATGGTCGCCGCCAAGTGGGAACCCAAATGGTTTTCGGCGCTGATGGCCAGCTTGGTGTGCTTGGCGGTGACCTCGCGGATGTTCTCTGCCGTGGAGTACGCCAAGGCAGGCCAGACATAGGCGCGCATCACATCCAGAGCCTCTCGACTGGTCTCCCGCATCAGTTCCGTGGACACGCAGGTTTGGATGACTGCCCGCCCGCCTTCATCGAGCATTCGATCCACCGCGCGCAGGAAATGCTTCAATCCGCCCTCGCCGAGGGTTTCCATGCGCTCGATGGAGAAGATGGCGTCGTACCTACCGGACCACTGACGCGGTGAAGGAATGGGGCCATCAATCAGCATCACGCGCACCGCCCCGCCCACTCCGGCAGCGCGCACGCGGGCTTCCACGGCTTCCGCATGATCTTCATCGCTGGTCAGCACGTCCACGCTAGCTCCGCGGAGTGCGGCCTCCACCGCCAGCTGACCACCTGAGCTAGGCAGTTCCAGCACGCGATCCCCCGGGCCAACCCCGGCTTCATCCAGCATCGCGGTGATTCGCCTGCCTTGGGCATCGTCGAGGTCCTGGCGTTCCACCACGGAGGGATCGCCAAACCACGTCACATCCACGGCCCAACTGTCGGTGGCGCGCTTCCCATTGCCAATCTGTACTTCGCGGACCTCGGTGGCAGTGGTGCGCGAGGCAGAGGAAAACAGCGCGCTCCCCGTCACCCGGGTGGCACCGGTGTAGAGCTCAATCAGCCCTTCCGGCAATTCACCCGGGCTCACCGTGCCGAAATCCCGGTGCTTCTTCTTGCCCGCAGAACCCAGCCAGAGGCCGGCCTTCTTCTCTAAATCTTGAGAAAGCAGCACCCCCAGCACCTCGGGCAGAGGCTCGGCATCCCATTCCCCTGCCAAATACCCCTCGGCCAACCCCAGCCAGCCGCTGGCGACCACGCGGTCAATGACCTGGCCATCACGAACCACCATGTGCGGCGTAGAACCGGAATCTAGCGCGACGTTGTTTTCCGCCAACAACGTCTCCAGGCGCTCAGTCACATCGCGTGCACGCATGCCTTGAAAACGGGCCTGCGGAGCTTGCACCAGCGCGGGCCAGCGCTGCTCATCGATGTAATATTCCACGGTTGTTGCCGCACCTCCTAGTCCCCCCGAAGTTACTAGGAAAACCACATTTCACTGCGATGACACAGCCGATTTCACCCAAAATTGCTTGCCCCGGGGTGCTGAGTACCCACACCGCCACCCGCATGACATGAATATTCATCCGAATGAACCTATTCTGGGCGAAGAACCTCACACCTGAGGATTACATAGGCTTGTTATAACCTCGCTAAAAACACAGTGCGCAATTATTGGAGGAGTTACTCCGCATGTCTCAGACCCCATATCGCCCCCAAGGTGACCGCCACCATGTCGTCATCATTGGAGCGGGCTTCGGTGGCCTTTTCGCCGCCAAGAAATTTAAGAACACGGATGTTGCAGTCACCATCGTAGACCGCACCAACCACCACCTCTTCCAGCCACTGCTGTACCAAGTAGCAACTGGCATCCTTTCCGAAGGTGAAATCGCCCCATCCATCCGCCAGATCTTGGCGGATCAGGACAACGTCCGCGTGGTCAAGGGCGAAGTGCGCGACATTAGCCTGGAAAACCACACCGTAACCGCTGACCTCGGTGGCAAGGATGAGGTTTTGGATTATGACAGCCTCATCGTCGCCGCCGGTGCCTCTCAGTCCTACTTCGGCAACGAGCACTTTGCTGAGTTCGCGCCGGGCATGAAGTCCATTGATGATGCTCTGGAGATCCGCGCCCGCGTCACCGGTGCCTTCGAGCGCGCCGAGATCACCGATGATCAAGCAGAGCGCGATCGCCTGCTCACCTTCGTTGTGGTTGGCGCTGGCCCAACCGGTGTGGAGCTGGCTGGCCAGCTCTCCGAAATGGCACACCGCACCCTGCGCGATGAATTCCGCGAGATCAACACGCAGAACACCCGCATCCTGCTGGTCGATGGTGGCCCGCACGTGCTCATGCCATTCGGCAAGCGCCTCGGCCGCAAGGCAGCGCACAGCCTGGAAGACCTGGGCGTAGAGGTCATCCCGAACGCCCTGGTAACCAATGTGACCAAGGAAGGCGTGACCCTCAAGGACCTGAAGACTTCCGAAGAGTCCTTCATTCCCACCTACTGCAAGATCTGGTCCGCTGGTGTGGCCGCTTCCCCACTGGGCAAGCACGTGGCTGAGCAGGCTGGGGTGGAAGTTGACCGCGCAGGTCGCGTTTCCGTCAACCCTGACCTCTCCGTGGGTGAATACCGCAACGTGTTCATGATCGGCGACATGATCAACCTGGATCGCCTGCCAGGCGTGGCTCAAGTGGCAATGCAAGGTGGTCAGTACGCCGCCCGCACCATCATCGATGAGGTGGAAAACCGCACCTCACCTGAGGCTCGCCCACCTTTCAATTACTTCGACAAGGGCTCCATGGCCATTGTCTCCCGCTTCAACGCCGTGGTGAAGCTGAACAAGGCTGAAGTTTCCGGCTTCGTGGGCTGGCTCATGTGGCTCGGACTGCACCTGCTCTACATGGTCGGTTTCCGCAACCGCGCCGTGGCAGCCTTCAGCTGGGGCTTGAACTCCGTATCCCGTCGTCGTTGGCAGCTCACCGCTACCCGCCAGCAGCTGCACGCGCGCAACGCGCTGCGCAAGCTGCGCGTGATGGAGGACAACGAGGGCGTGCGCTCCATCGAGGTGCGCGATAACCTCCGCTTCGGCGAAGGCCGCGATACCCGCGCTGTTTCTGACTAATCGCTCTTAATGAATTACTAAAGGCGCCCTTCATGCAACAGCATGGGGCGCCTTTAGCGCGTGCTCACAGCACGTTCAACCGTTGACAACACGCACGCGCAACTACTGCTTCGGCTTCAGGTTAGGAACTACTGCAGTCTTCAATTGCGTCAAGGCCACGAGCTTTCCCGTGGCCTCAAGCTTGTGCTCAATGCGCCACAAATGTGTGCTTCTACCCAGATGTTCCGGGGTTGCCGTTGAAACAATCACATCACCCTTGGCTGAAGGACGCAGGAAGTCGGTGTGATTACTGGTGCCCATGACAGCCGGTTCCGCACCCGCAGCCAGGTAGGAAGCCACGGAGCCTGCTGACTCGGCAAGGGCTGCAAGCAGACCGCCATGAGTGATTCCCCAAGGCTGCAGGTGCTCGGCGGTGATCTCCACGCGCAGAGTGACCTTCCGTGGCCCCACCTCGATGTAGCGCGATCCCATGACCACATCGAAGTTCGTATCAAACCGATTCGCCTTGTTGAACTGGGCGATCTGCGATTCATCCAAATCCTGCTTCGCCGCGATTTCGGAGAGCTCCTGGAACTTGAGCAAGGCGGCTCGCTTAGCGGCTTTGCTCACGTCTGCTTGAGAGTTATCAGTCATGGGGCTAACCGTATCCGAGTTTGGATCGCTAATATAGATAACTATGACTAATTCTTCTCCGTCCTTCGAGTCTGCCTCCGCAGCAGGTTCCGCACAGATCGGTGTTGTCGGCCTAGCCGTCATGGGCTCCAACATCGCGCGAAACTTCGCTAACCACGGTCACACCGTGGCGGTATACAACCGCACCACCGCCAAGACCGAGGCATTCATCAACGAGTTCGGCGAAACCGCCAACTTCGTGCCCTCTGCAACCATTGAGGATTTCGTGGCCTCCCTGGAGCGTCCACGCCGTGCCCTGATCATGGTTGCCGCCGGAGCTGGCACCGATGCCGTGATCAACCAGCTGGCTGATGCCATGGATGAGGGCGATATCATCATCGATGGTGGAAACGCCCTGTACACAGACACCATCCGCCGTGAGCGCGAGATGTCCGAGCGTGGACTCATGTTCGTCGGCGCGGGCATCTCCGGTGGCGAAGAAGGTGCCCTCAACGGCCCCGCCATCATGCCCGGTGGCCCCAAGGAGTCCTACGAATACTTGGGTCCATTGCTGGAGTCCATCTCCGCGCAGGTTGATGGCGTGCCTTGCTGCACCCACATCGGCCCCGATGGCGCTGGCCACTTCGTGAAGATGGTGCACAACGGCATCGAGTACGCCGACATGCAGGTTATCGGCGAGGCCTATCACCTCTTGCGCTACTCCGCCGGTATGGAGCCCGCAGAGATCGCTGAGATCTTCCGCGAGTGGAACCAGGGTCCTCTGGAGAGCTACCTCATCGAGATCACTGCTGAAGTACTCGCTCAGGTAGACGAGGAAACCGGCAAGCCACTGGTGGATATCATCGTGGATTCCGCTGGTCAGAAGGGCACGGGTCGCTGGACCGTCAAGTCCGCGCTGGATCTGGGCATTCCCGTCACGGGCATCGGCGAAGCCGTTTTCGCCCGTGCGCTCTCCTCCGCCCGCGAGCAGCGCCAGGCTGCCCACGGCAAGCTTCCTTCCGGTTCTGTCAGCCAGGGCATCGATCCAGAGTCCAAGGCTCAGTTCACCGAGGATGTCCGTCGCGCGCTCTACGCCTCCAAGCTGGTGGCTTATGCGCAGGGCTTTGATCAGATCTTGGCTGGTTCCAAGGAGTACAACTGGAATGTTGATCCCAAGGACATGGCCACCATTTGGCGTGGTGGTTGCATCATTCGCGCCCGCTTCCTGAACCGCGTCCGCGAGGCATACGAGAAGAATCCAGCTTTGCCTTCCCTGCTGCTGGATGATTATTTCAATGGCGAGCTGCAGGATCTCATCGATTCTTGGCGCCGCATCGTGGTCACCGCCACGCTGCAGGGACTGCCTGTTCCCGTGTTCGCCTCTTCCCTGTCTTACTACGATGCTCTCCGCGCCGAGCGTCTCCCAGCTGCTCTGATCCAGGGTCAGCGTGACTTCTTCGGTGCCCACACCTACGGCCGCATCGACCGCGAGGGCGCATTCCATACCCTGTGGTCCGGCAACCGTAATGAGGTCGAAGCCTAAGTGTCATCTGATTCTTCTTCACGACGCCGCGTCGTTCGTCGGGGTAGCCGTGCGCTGGGCGATTCCTCTGAGTCTTCAGAGGGTCGTTCTTCTTCTCGACGCCGCAACGATTCATCCGGCTCATCCACTTCTCGAAACTCATCCCGCTCAGGCGGTTCACGCACTGGCGGATCCCGCCGTGGAGACAGCTCTGGGGACAATCGCCCCAACTGGACTCCGAAGCGCAAGCCGAACAAGGATGCCCAGGCGGATACCCGCCCGGGTTCCAAGCAGGGTTCCAAGCCTGGTTCTCGGCAGGGTGGGCGTCGAGAAGATCGACGAGATGAGCAAGGCCGCATCCGCCGCGACGATCGCCACAACCCACGCTCCACTGAGCGCAACGCGCGCAATAACAACCGCCCCGATGCGCAGCGTCTTCCTGAGGTTGACCCCGGATACTCGATGGTTCAGAGGTCTACCAAGGAATCCGTAGAGCCCGTGGCAATGGCGGATACCTCCACCACGTTCGCGGACCTTGGCCTGCCATTGGCGCTGGTCAACGCCCTCAAGGATGAGGGCATCCTCCACCCTTTCCCGATTCAGGCCAAAGCGATTCCACAGGCATTGGACGGCAAAGACATCCTCGGCCGTGGCCCCACGGGGTCCGGCAAGACCTTCACATTTGGTTTGCCCATCATCTCCTCCCTCATGCAGGGTGCCTCGTCGCTGCGCGCTCCGCGTGCGGTGATCCTGGCCCCGACGCGCGAGCTCGCGGCACAGATCCGTGCTCGCCTGGAGCCCCTCGCGGGCGCGGCTGGTCAGCGAGTTCTGGAAGTCGTGGGCGGCGTGAAAATCTCCCACAACATCCGCGCTCTGGCCCGCCCGGTGGATATCCTCGTGGCCACCCCAGGCCGTGCACAGGATCTGCTGGATCAAAAGCAGATCTCCTTTAAGAACGTGGAGATCGTGGCGCTTGATGAGGCCGACCAGATGGCAGACATGGGCTTCTTGCCGCAGGTCAAGCGCCTGATGGACAAGATGCCCAAGAATGCGCAGCACCTGCTGTTCAGCGCCACACTCGACGGCGATGTGCAGATCCTGGTGGATCGCTACATGAATAATCCCATCACGCACTCCACCGGTGAGGCGCAGGTTCGCGTCGATTCCATGGATCACTACCTCACCCCGGTTCAGGACGGCCCAGCTCGCAACCAGTTGGTGGTGGATATCGGCAAGCGCTCCACCCGCACCATCATGTTCACCCGCACCAAGCACGGTGCGGATCGCATGGCAAAGAAGCTGGTGAAGTCCGGCGTGCGCGCTGTGGCGCTGCACGGTAACAAGGGGCAGAATTCCCGCACCGCAGCGATCGATAGCTTCACCGCGGGTGATACCCAGGTGATGGTCGCCACGGACATTGCTGCTCGTGGTATCGATATTTCCGGCGTGGAGCTCGTGGTTCACGTGGATGTTCCCGCCGAGCACAAGGCGTATGTTCACCGCGCCGGCCGTACGGCTCGCGCTGGCACGTCCGGCACCGTGGTGACGTTGTGCTTTGCCGACGCCACCTCTGATGCCCTCAAGCTTCTCGACAAGGCCGGGGTAACTCCCACCGAGCTGTCCCCCACCGCGTTGCTGAAAATGCTGCAGCACAATCAGGGGCGTGCATAATCCGTGGACATTGTCCTCTCTATTCTTGGACTGATCGGCTTCATCGCCCTGACCGGCTGTACTGGCCTGTTCGTGGCGGCGGAGTTTGCTCTCACGGGCTTGGAACGCTCGACGGTCGATGACCATGTAGCGAAAAAGGGTGATGGCACCGCTAAATTGCTCCGCCGCGCACATGGCGAACTGAGCTTCGTCCTTTCCGGCGCACAGCTGGGCATCACCATCACCACGCTAGCTACCGGTTACTTGGCTGAGCCCATCCTGGCCAAGTTCTTCACCCCAATGCTGGAACTCTTTGGCCTGAGCGAGACCGCCACTGGCCCGATTGCACTGATTTTGTCTCTGATCATCGCTACTGGTCTTTCCATGGTTTTCGGTGAGCTCGTACCGAAGAACCTGGCCATCGCCCACCCACTGCCGACTGGCCGATACGCCATCCGCCCTGTGTGGGTATTCAACAAGGTGCTCTCCAAGTTCATCTCTGCGCTCAATGATTCCGCTAACTTCATCGTGCGGAAACTTGGTGTGGAGCCAGCTGATGAGCTAGCGAGTGCGCGTAGCCCGCAGGAGCTTTCCGCGCTGGTGCGACACTCCACCGGCAACGGCGGTTTCACCGCTGGTAAAGCCCGGGTACTGGACCGCTCCCTCAAATTCAGCGAGACCAACGCGGATGACCTCATGTCCCCCCGTTCCACAGTGGTGACGTTGGATATGGAAGATACCGCGCTGGATCTCATCAAGGTGGCGCTGGAAACAGGCCACTCCCGCTTCCCGGTCACCCGGGGAGATCTGGATGACACCATCGGCGTGGTCCACATCAAGGATGCACTCGGGGTTCCGCAAGCAGAGCGCGCTCACACCTCGGTGAGCACGCTGGCTCGCCAAGTTCCCACCATCCCCGCCAGCTTGGGCGGTGAGGCCGTGTTGGCTCGCGTCCGCAGCGCCGGTTCCCAACTGGTGCTGGTCGCGGACGAATACGGTGGCACCGCAGGCATCGTCACCATCGAAGATGTGGTGGAAGAGATCGTCGGCGAGGTATGGGATGAGCATGACAACCGCGCCGAAGATGCGGAAGTCAAGCGCGAAGGCCAGCACTGGGAAGTCTCCGGGCTGGTACGCACCGATGAGCTGCCCGAGTACGTGGGTTACACCCCACCCGAAGGCCCCTATGAAACCCTGGGCGGACTGCTCATGCAGAGCCTGGGAAGGATCCCGGAGGAAGGCGATACCGTACTGCTCCCGGAACAAACCGCCGCACTAGCCTCTTTCGAGGCCGGAGGGGATTTCCGATGGGAAGCCACAGTGATTTCCATGGATAACCGCCGCGTTGATCGAGTCCGCATGCTGCCAGTCAAGAAGGAGGAAAACTCATGAGTTCAGATCTCTGGGCCATCGTCTTTGCATTCTTCCTCCTCGGCTTAAACGCGTTCTTCGTGGGTGTGGAGTTCGCACTGATCTCCTCCCGCCGCGACCGTCTGGACAACATGATCGCCACGGGTAACCGCAGCGCGGTCAAGGTGCTCGAGGCAACCGAGAACCTCTCGATCCAACTGGCGGGCGCCCAATTCGGCATCACGCTGGCCTCCGTTCTGCTGGGTAAAGTGGGCGAGCCCGCTATCGCCCACCTCATCGAGGTTCCGTTTGCCAGCCTGGGTTTGCCGGAGCACTTCCTGCACCCAGTGTCTTTCACCATCTCACTGTTGATCGTGACTATCCTGCACATCATCCTGGGTGAAATGGTGCCGAAGAATATTGCTCTGGCCGGGCCGGAGACGATCGCGACCTACCTGATCCGCCCGCACTTGCTGTTCCTGAAGATCGCCCACCCCATCATGGTGTTCCTCAACTGGATCGCGCGCATCACCTTGCGTGCGGTGGGTGTGGAGCAAAAGGATGAGCTGGATTCCACCGTCTCCCCTTCTGAATTGGCCAGCATGATCGCTGAATCCCGTTCAGAAGGTCTGATTGCCCCGGCTGAGGCGGCGCGACTGTCCAATGCTTTGGGCAGCTCTCGCCGCACCCTGCAGGAAGTGCTCATTCCCCGACAGGATGTCCGCACCATCGAGCAGCACGGCCGGCACGTGATGGTTTCAGACGTGGAGAATGCCGTGATTGATACCGGTTTCTCCCGCTTCCCCGTCAGGAACGCCGCCGGCGAATGGACCGGATACATCCACATCAAGGATGTGCTGGATAACGTGGCCCTGGATTCCGATCCCTCCACGCCTTCCTCCAGCACTCCACTGGATGCCGCCGATGTTCGTGATCTGATCATCGTTCCCCTCAATGAGAACTTTGATACCGCGATGCGCCGGATGCGCCAGACCTCCAGCCACATGGCTGCGGTGAAGGATGACACCAACGCGATCGTCGGAATTGTGACCTTGGAGGACATCATTGAGGAGTTGGTGGGAACAGTGCGAGACTGGACCCACGATGACTAAGATCCTCTCCCACGCCGAATGGACCGCACAGCGCGAAAAGCACGTGCGGAAGGTGGAAGAGCTCACTGCTGCGGCTCGAGAAAGGCGCACCCGCGGTGAGCGGCACCCGGTGTGGGATTTCATGTTCAGCTACTACCCCGTCACCCCAGGCAAGCTCGCGCATTGGCACCCCGGCATTGGGGTGGCGCTGGAAATTGAGAATCATGCTGCGGGGGCAGAGGCGGCGTCGACAAAAAAGACGGCCGACCTGCCGAAACACAAGGATCACTACGTGGAGCGCGAGGGCATGTGGACGCTGGATGCGCAGAAGCATTGGGCGGATCGGGGTAAATCGATCGGGTATATCCACCGGCTGCTGGCCCTAACGCTGCAGCGCCCACCGCAACTGGGATGTTTCGGGCTGCATGAATGGGCCATGGTCTACAAGGATGCGCCTCGCCACCCGGAACCCTTGCGTCTGGGGGCTGAGGGGACCGATGCGGTGGTGGAGCAAGGCCAGCTCAAATGCACCCATTTCGACGCCTACCGCTTCTTCACCGAACGCGCGGTACCCCTCAATGAGCTCTCGCCAGCCAGGGAATCCCAACACGAATTGGAGCAACCGGGATGCCTGCACGCCACGATGGATGTATACAAGTGGGCCACGAAGCTGGGGCCGGTGATTCCTGGAGACTTGTGGCTCCGGGCATTCGAATTGGCGTGTGACGTGAGAGTTTTGGACATGGAGGCCAGCCCGTATGATCTTCGCGAATGGGGTTTTTCGCCGGTGAAGATTGAGAAGCCCGCCGGGCGAGCTGAGTACGTGCGGAGGCAACGGGAGCTCATGGAGCGCGGACAGGCACTGCGCGCGGAAATAATTGGCATTCTGGAGTCTTACTTTTCGCAGCTGCGTCCAGTGAGCAGCTAGACTACATTCATTGCTTTTCACCAGCCTCGGGAGGAAATATGGGTCGGCACAGTAACGGCACGAGAAACTACCGCATCGCCTCGTGGATGTGGTTGGCGCTTCTCGCGCTGTTGCTGATCATCGCGGTGGTGATTGGATGGGGAGCTTTGCGCTCCAGCAACACGGCTGCCAATGACCAGGCCCAGTGCCCCGAGGGTGATTACCAACTCAAGGTGTGGTCCGCGCAAGAACGCGAAGACACCGCAAACGAGCTGGTAGAGCGTTATAACGAGGCACACCACGTGGTCAACGATCACTGCGTGCAGGCGGAAGTTTCCACCGTGTCCGATGAGACGGCTTTGGAGCAGATCAAGAAGTCCGAAGACGTGGCCGGCGCATGGATCCCCGCAGATGCTGCTGCAGCTGCCAAGCAGTTGGAGAATGCTGCAGCAAAGCCCGTGGGTAATGAAGCTGCTGTGGTGAAGGATTCTGTGCTCTTCACACTGGGCAATGGGGCTGGCATTGCGGAGCAAACCACCCGTTCCGCTACTGATTTCTCCGCATTTACCGCTGATGCAGAGGGCGCTTCTGTGGTCCCTCTGGCCGAGGTTGCTGCGGGTTCTGTGAACGGCGCAGGTTCTGCCGATGCCGGAGATTCTGCAGGAAACCCTGAAGGCGCGAACGCTGCTGGCGGGGCCGAAGATCCCTCTAAGGATGCTGCTGCAGGACAGAACGCTGGTGCTCAGGACGTGACGTTCGTGCTGGACACCTCCGGGTCCATGGGTCTCTACGAGGGCAACCAAACGCGCCTGGATAATCTGCGCGGGCCACTTGGAGAGACCATGCGCGCGGTGGGTGCCAACGGCGGTTCTGTCGGACTGTGGAACTACTCCTCCCCCATGAACGCTGGAGTGAACAACGCGTTCCGGAACAACGTGGACATTTCCGCAGACGATGACGGAACCCAGGCGGCAGGAGTGCTCAATCAGCTGAGCTTCGGTGGCGCCACGTACACGTATGAATCGGTACTCGCCGCATATCGCGCTGCAGTGGAGAATGCCAAGGCCACGGGAGCGAGCAATTCCCGCGTGGTGCTGATCACCGATGGCCCGAATGATGGCGGGAATGCTTCCCTGGATGCTGCCATTGCAGAGATCCAGCGCCTGCACGGGGAATCACCCGTGGGTCTGGAGATCGTCACCATCGGGGCAAACGTGAACAACGGAGAGCTTGACCAGCTGGCTGCTGCGGGTGGGGGCATCGTGCATAGCGCTGCGGATTCCCTCAATGTCGCGGAGCCTCTGCGCGCAGCTACTGCCGGATAAAGCTAAAGCCCACGCTAAGGCGTGGGCGGGCGGCTAGGCCGTAATGCTTTGGTTAAGCGTTAGGCGAAATTCGCAACCAGATTGTTAGGCCAGGCGACGACGACGGCGCTCAGCAAGCTCGTCGATCGCTGGATCCTGGTTGATCTTCTCGGAGGGGAACGCGGTGATGGTTCCCGTCAGCTCCTTCATCAAGCCAGGCAGTGCGATACCGAATACGCCTTGACCACCATTGAGGAGGTCGATGACCTCTTCTGGGGAGCGACATTCGTATACGGTGGTTCCATCGGAGACCAGGGTGATGCCGGAGAGGTCATCCACGCCGAGGTTTTCCAGCTTTTCCACTGCCTTGCGGATGTTCTGCAGGGAAATACCGGTGTCCAGCAGGCCCTTGACGATCTTAAGGACCAGGATGTCGCGGAAAGAGTACAAGCGCTGGGAGCCAGAACCGTGCGCGTTGCGAATGGTGGGCTGCACGAGCTTGGTGCGAGCCCAGTAATCCAGCTGACGGTAGCTGATACCGGCAACTTGGCATGCGATGGGAACGCGGTAGCCGACTTCTTCGTCTGGCCCTTCCACGTCAAAGAGCGCGTCTTGCTGAGGAAGCTGCTTGCTCATTATTTTCTCCTGGCTCGTGATGCTCTCTACATTAGAGGTACATCATTGTGATTTCCACACATGTGACTTCACCGCACCGCAGGTGAGGTGAATGGACGCGAGAAAACTAAGCGAAATTCAACGCGTCCGTGGCTCACACGGGGACATGCAAAGGTTCAATCTAAACTTCACGGTTGATATTAACACTAGTCACAAATGTCACAAGCGTAACAACACGCATGTTATTTCCGCAGGAGTTTACTTCTCTTCCCCGAGCCAGTCCCCTAGTTCATCACTCAAGCCCATGGCTTTCCACATGTCTGCGAATTCATCCACCACTTCGGGGCTCTCTACAGTGGAAAGCCCAGTGCCCCATTCAATGTTGAGCGCAGCGATAGCGGCATTTTCATCCACCGTGTCATCATCTGATTCCGCAGCTAAGTGAGCCGCCGTCTGCAGTTGCTTGATTTCATCAATAAACGCGGGGTTGACCGGCAACATCACGGCCATCATCGTTTCTTTCACCCGCACGTCAAAGAGCATCCCCGCATGCCAGATCATTTCCAATGTGCTGGGGCGCACGTCAATGTAACGGCTCCCCTGCTTCAATCCGGCGGTCATCTGCCCGCGGGAGTTGGTGGAGATTTCCGCGAACCACGGATCCTCCACTTCGCTGCTGCTTAGCACACTGGCTAGAATTTCCGCGTCTGACGGGCGCCCGCCCAAGTCCGGCTGCTCCTGCACCCACACGGGCAACATGGCAGATCCATCCGGGGTGGCGAAGATCAGCACATCGCGGGCCAGATCAGTTAACCCGGCAGCCGAGAAACGGCCGACAAGCTGGACTTCAATATCAGCCAAGATTGCCCTTGACCAGCGCAGTGTTCAGGGAAAGGATCAGCGCGGAGACTTCACGCGCGGTTTCCTCGGAACGCTGACGAGCATCATCATCGCGACCATGAGCCAGCGGATTGGCCACCTTGGCAACCATGTCCGTCTGGCGCTGCGCAATGGTGATCAAAGACTTCAAGTGGCGGTTATCAAAACCGTATTCCGTGAGACGCGCAGCCAGCTGCACCATCGTCACATCATCCACCGAGAAGAACCCGGAGGAGTTGGCGTTGATCATTCCCATGCGAATGAGGGAGCCGACGAAAGAATCTTCCACATCGGCGCGCGCCACCACATCTGCACGAGTCAGACGACGAGGAGCCTCCGCCGCACGGAACTGCTCAGCGGTGAGTGCCCCTGGAGCTGCGCGCTTCGCAGTCACGGGAGTGACCTTGCCAGTATCCATGGCAGCCAGCTGCTCCCGGATCACCTTGAGCGGCAGGTAGTTATCCCGCTGGTGGGTGAGGATGTAGCGCAAGCGAGCAATATCATCCGGGGAAAAGCGGCGGTAGCCGGACTGGCTACGGCGAGGGCTAATCAGCCCTTCGGTTTCCAAGAAGCGAATCTTGGACACGGTTACATCTGGAAAGTCGGCTTTGAGCTGCTTAAGCACGTCTCCGATGGTGGAGGTGGGTAGCACTTTTTTCGCAGGGACAAACTGATGTCCTTCACCTGCGCGTGCTGCGTTTCCTGGGGCACTCACCGAGAGTCACTTCCATCTTGTGTCTTTACATCTACCGCTGCTCACCGGGGAATACCCCGGGCTCACATGAATAGACGATTCGGATTGGAAAAGCCCCTAGATGCATCATGCGCCTAGGGACCAATTCATAACTTGCTTAGGCTTCCTTGGATCCGTTCAGGAAGACCAAGCGGAACTTACCGATCTGGATCTCATCGCCATTGCTCAGCACGGCAGAGTTCTTCGGCTCGCGGTTCACGTAGGTTCCGTTGAGGGATCCAACGTCTACAACTTCGTACTCGCCCTCGCCGTTACGGCGGAACTCTGCGTGGCGGCGAGAAACGGTGACATCGTCCAAAAAGATATCGCTATCTGGGTGGCGACCAGCGGCGGTCGTGTCCTGATCCAACAGGAAACGGGAGCCTGCGTTTGGTCCGCGCTTGACTACGAGAAGCGCGGAACCTTCTGGCAGACCCTCTACACCGGCGGGAGTGGATTCGGACTGAGTTCCGGTATCCGACTCCTTCAAGAGGTCAGCGCGGAAGACCGAGGTGGTCTCTACCGAAGCCTCTGGGATTCCGGTGTTTTCGCTCATGTTGTTGTCCTCTCTCAAGACGATTAGTGCTGCAACTATGACCACAATACTACCCTGCCCGCCGTTGCGGGCATTCAGTGACCAACTCTTAACAATTGATTACGTACTGTCAATGGGCAAGTCAATTGACCTGCCACGATGACTTAGCGGAACAGCTGAGCGATTGATCCCATCGCTGATCCGCCACCGCTATTGAGCGGATTGTCGTTGACCATGTAGGTCCACGTGGCGCTTGGCTTATGCAGCCCCAGCTCTCCCAAATCCACCCCATCTGCGGTGATGCGGGCATCGTCAAAAGTCTCCCGCGCCTTGCGCACCGCGCGGTCTGCCAGGTCGCCGAAGGCAGCGATGGACATCCGGTGGAATTCATCGATGGGTGACTCACGAGCGATCGCGCGCAGGTGGATGCTCTCGCGGATGTCATCCAGGTAGGCCAGGTGCTCGCTCCACTCATAATCCAGGTGGAAGAGCATGATCTCCCGCGCCGCCTGCTCCAGCGTCTCCTCCGGAATGCCCGCGGCCTTCAGCTCGTTTGCCTTGTCCACGTTGTGGTAGCTCAGGTCATCCCACGCCGTGGACGTATCCAGCAGATCATCGCGACGGCCGTTGATGATGTCTCGCTGATCCTTGATCAGCTTGTTGTACTTCCAGGTGGTCGCGTGGATATCCAGCATCTGCCCCTCGGTCACGCGCTGGCAGTGATCCACGAAGTTGAGAACCTTCTTCTGCGTCAGGCGACCCTCGTCATCCGGCTGGGCCTGCAGTTCTTCACCAGCTCCACCCACAGCGACTACGTCGTCCTCAATGGATACGAAGAACACGCTGCTTCCCGGGTCACCCTGGCGACCAGCACGCCCGCGCAGCTGGTTGTCCAGGCGCTGGGAGCGGAAGCGACCCACTCCGACAACGTGCAGTCCGCCAGCCTCCACCACGGCATCCCGCTCGTCTTCTTCCGTGCCGCCCAGCTTGATGTCCGTGCCGCGGCCGGCCATCTGCGTGGATACGGTGACTCGACGCGGCCGCCCAGCCTCAGAAATCACACCCGCTTCCGCTTCGTGGTTCTTCGCATTGAGCACCGCGCATTCCACGCCCACCTTCTTCAATTCGCGGGCAATGTACTCAGACTCCGCCACGTCCTGGGTACCCACCAACTGCGGCTGGCCGGTCTTCTGGATCTCCACAATGTGCTTCACCACTGCTTCATTGCGATCCTCGATGCTGGCAAATACCGCGTCTTGTTCGTCAAAGCGCTGCACGGGCACATTCGGCTGAATCACGGAGACCTTGAGATCGTAGAACTGCCGCAGCTGATCCCCCGCCGCCATCGCCGTACCGGTCATGCCACAGACCTCGGGGTACATGCCGATCAGAGCCTGGATGGTTAGCTGATCCAGAATACGACCGCCATCGGTGACCTGCAGGCCCTCCTTGGCCTCCACTGCAGATTGCAGCCCATCAGGCCAGCGCTGCAAATCCGCTACGCGCCCGCGGGAGCCATCGATGAGCAGCACTTTCCCATCGCGCACGATGTAATGCACGTCGCGCTGCAACAGGTGCTCCGCATGCAGGGCCACGTTGATCTGCACCAGAAGATCGCCGCTGCCAGCCTGGTCCTCTTCCGTTTCAGTATCTTCTTTTTCCGACGCCACCTCCGACTCCCCAGCGTCATCCTTTTTCTCTGAACGGGATTGCTCAGCTGCGGAGCCAGACCGTCCCTCATCCGCAGTGCCATACAGGGACTCGATTCCTAGCTTGCGCTCGGCGAAGGCAGCCCCGGCGTCGGTCAAAAAGACGTTGCGCTGATCCTCGGAGATCAGGAAATGCTGCTGCTCAACCATGGACTTGACCAGCTCGGTGATGTGCCCGAGGGGAGCATTGCCGGGCTCAGAGCCTGCCAGCACCAGTGGAACGAGGGCCTCATCGACCATTACGGAATCGGCCTCATCGATGACGGCCACATCGGCTTCGGAGCGCACCTGATCAGCACGTTTGGTGATGAGTTGATCGCGCAGCACATCGAAGCCGAGCTCGTTGATAGCGCCAAAGATCACGTCGCGGGAGTAGATATCCCGCCGCTCATCACTGGTGAGCTCCTCGGAAATTGCTCCGTGGGAGATGCCGAAGAAATCGAACATCGGACCCATCCACTCATCATCACGAGTGGCCAGGTAGGAGTTCACGGTGATCACATGCACGCGCTTGCCCTGCAGGGCATAACCCACCGCGGCCATGGCTCCGGCCAGGGTCTTGCCTTCGCCCGTGCCCATCTCCACTACATCGCCGGCCAAGAGGCGCAGGGTGCCCTGCATCTGCACGTCGAAAGGCGAAAGGCCCAAGGTGCGGCGCGCTACCTCGCGCACCACGCCCAGCAGCTTGGATTCATCCAAGACCTTGCCTTCGCGAATCAGGCTGCCATCTTCAAACTGCTGACGCACCACGGATTGTGCTGCGGCTTTCCGCAGTTCCTCTTCGGTGGCCTCTCGGTAACGGTCAGCACCAGCCTGTGCCACCACTGCCATGCTCTTCTTCTGATTCTTGTGGGGAGACGTCCCCATCGCTTTCCAGAACCAGTCAAATGCCATGAGTGTGGCCTACCCTTCGGGTCGTTCGTTAGTCTTAAAGGTCTTTGATCTTTGGATAGATCTACAAACGATCTCGCGCTTGCTTGTATGTCTCACACTAGCGAAGGCGCAGAATAAGGATGGCATAACCATGGCAGCACGCCCCTCACCAGTGAGATCAGTGAACCTCACACTCCCCCACGGCCCACATGGGGCAATTTCCGCCACGGTGGATATGCCCGCGGAACCCAGCCAGCTCACCGCTGTGGTGGCGCATTGCTTCACGTGTGATCGCAAGGCATTGGGCGCCTCGCGCATCTCCAAGACTCTGGCTCGGCATGGCATCGCCAGCCTGCGCTTGGACTTCACTGACCTGACTTTGAGCCACAATGTGGATGAAGTGATCGCTGCTGCAGAGTGGCTGCGGGATGAGCATGGCGCGGCACCCGGACTGTTGGTGGGACATTCCTTGGGCGGGGTGGCGGCTATCCGGGCTGCCACGCAGCTGGATTCCGTCCGTGCAGTGGCCACCGTGGGCACCCCTTTTGATCCGATGCGAACCGTGTCCGCGCTGTCCCCGCAGATGAAGAAGTTCATTGAGTCTCAGGCGGGATCCATTGATGCCAACCTGGCGGGGCGGCCGGTTCACATTGAGCGCTCGATGGTGGAGGATCTGGAGAAAGCCGATGTGCCCAAGGACTTGGCGGCACTCGCGGAAGCCAAGGTGAATCTGCTGATTAATCATTCCCCCACGGATATGACGGTGCCATACACCCACGCGCTGAACTACCTGCAGGAATATTCCCAGGCAGCCAGCCTATTTAGCCTGCCGGAAGTGGATCACCTGCTCACCCGCCGAGGCTCCGGGCAACGCGTGGGTTCTCTGATATCCCAGTGGGCACTGCCGTACATGCCGGTAGGATAAGCGCTTATGAACAACGTGAATTTTATCCCGACCGCTGACCTAGTAGACATCATCGGTGCGGACGTCCGCAGCTGCGATACCCAGTTCTTCGATCTCGGAGGCCGCGTGGAATTCGCCGGCCCCATCACCACCGTGAAGTGCTTCCAAGACAATGCCCTGCTCAAGAGCATCCTCAGTGAAGAGAACGCCGAGGGTGGCGTGCTGGTCATCGATGGCGATGGATCCCTGCACACGGCTTTGGTCGGAGACATCATCGCTGGCCTGGGCAAGGATCACGGTTGGTCTGGCGTGATCGTCAACGGTGCAATCCGCGATTCCGGTGTGATCGCTGAGATGGAATTCGGTTGCAAGGCCCTGGGAACTAACCCCCGAAAGTCCACCAAGACCGGTGAGGGTGACAGGGATGTCACCGTCACCATCGGGGGAGTGGACTTCGTCCCCGGCCACATCGCGTACTGCGATTCTGATGGCATCGTGGTGACTGAATCCCCTGTTGAGGCCGCCGAGTAAAAAAGCTGCAGTGTAAAAGGCTGCAGAGTAAAAGGCCACAGCCCCATCACTAGGCGGACAGGTACTTCTTCAGGTACCCGCCGGTAACGGACTCCTTGGCCTCCATCAGCTCAGCGGGACTACCGGAGACCACCACCGTGCCGCCCCGAGAACCCGCACCTGGGCCCATGTCCACGATGTGATCAGAATGGGCCACCACTGCCAGGTGGTGTTCAATACAGATCACCGTGGTTCCGGAATCGACCAGTAGGTCAAGCAGATCCAGCAGCATCTCCACATCGGCAAGGTGAAGTCCCGTGGTGGGCTCATCCAAAACCAAGATATCCGCGGCATCCTTCTTCTTGCTCAGGTGCATGGCCAGCTTCAAACGCTGACGCTCACCACCGGAGAGCGTATTGAGCGGCTGGCCGAGCGTGAGATAACCCAGCCCCACCTGCTCCAAAGATGCACAGACCTTTGCCGCCGCAGGCACCTTGCTCGCCGAATCCTGGAAGTACGCATGAGCCTGCTCGGCGGGAAGCTCCAGCACATCTGCGATGTTCTTCTCCCCCAGCTTGTACTCCAAAACGTCTTCAGAGAAGCGTCGACCCTCACACACCTCGCAGGGAACGTCCACGCCGCTCATGATGCCCAGCTCCACGTAGACCACACCCGCGCCGTTGCAGTTGGGGCAGGCACCCGTGGAATTCGCGGAGAACAACCCGGGCTTCACGCCATTTTCTTTGGCAAAGGCCTTACGGATGGGCTCCAATGCACCGGTGTAGGTCGCCGGGTTGGAACGCCGTGATCCCTTGATCTGGGTCTGGTCCACAAACTCGATGCGCCCCTGCTCCACCAGTTCCTCCGGAAGGTGGCTGAGCAGCGAGGACTTACCCGAACCGGAGACACCCGTGATCGAGGTGAGCACACCGGTGGGGATATCCACGTCCACATCGCGCAGGTTGTGGCGGTTAGCGTTGCGGATCTCCAGCGTGCCCTTCGGCTTGCGCAGGGTGTCCTTCAGCGCAACCGTGTCCGCCAAGTGCTTGCCGGTCAAGGTATCTGCCTTGCGCAGCTCATCCACCGAGCCCTCGAACACGATGGTTCCGCCATGAGAACCAGCCCGCGGACCCAGGTCCACGATGTGATCAGCCAGCGCAATAGTTTCTGGCTTGTGCTCCACCACCAGCACCGTGTTGCCCTTATCCCGCAGCGCGAGCAGCAGGTTATTCATCCGCTCAATGTCAGCGGGGTGCAGGCCGGCGGAGGGTTCGTCGAACACATAGGTCACGTCCGTGAGCGCTGAGCCCAGGTGCCGCACCATGCGGGTGCGTTGTGCCTCGCCCCCTGACAGCGTGCCGGAAGGCCGGGACAGGGTGAGGTAACCGAGTCCAATGTCCACCGCGTTTTTTGCCGACGCCGCAATCGTCTCCACGAGTGGCGCAACCTGAGGGTTCTTAAAGTCCTGCAGCCATTGGGCCAAATCCCACAGCTCCATCTCGCAGAGATCCGCGATGGACTTGCCCTCGATCTTGGATTCCCTCGCGTGCGGAGCCAGGCGGGTGCCTTCACACTCCGGACATTCCACGAACACCACGGCCTTTTCAACGAACTCCCGGATGTGCTTTTGCAGCGCTTCCGGGTCCTTGCTGAGCATGGAGCTGCGCATGCGCGGGATCAGGCCTTGGTAGCTCATGTTGATGCCACCGACCTTGACCTTCACATCGTCGAGGTAGAGGAGAGCTTCGCGCTGTTTTTCTGTGAAGTCCTTGACGGGCTTATCCGCTGGGTAGAGATCCGATTCCGCGTAGGCCTTCCACATCCAGGAATCGACCTTCGCACCGGGCAGGAGGATTGCGCCCTCGTTCAGGCTGAGGTTTTCATCCACCACTTCCGAGATGTCGATGTCGCTGACCCTGCCCATACCTTCGCACTTGGGGCACATGCCGCCGGTGCGTTCGAAGCGAGCTACTTCCTTTTTGGCTCCGGCTCGATCGGCCTGGATAGCACCTTGTCCGCTCACCGAAGGCACGTTGAAGGAATATGCAGCTGGGCCACCCGCGTTGGGCTCGGCAATGCGCGAGTACAGAACGCGCAGCATGCCGGTGATATCAGTGGCGGTGCCAAAGGTGGAGCGGGCATTCGCGCCCATGGGTTCCTGCCCCACGATAACCGCGGCGGTGAGCCCCTCCAGTTGATCCACGTTAGGCCGAGCCAGCGAGCTCATGAAACCCTGCACGAAACTGGGGTATGTCTCATTAACCAGTCGCTGGGATTCCGCCGCAATGGTGTCAAACACCAGCGTTGACTTGCCTGAACCGGAGACTCCGGTAAAGACGGTGAGGGAACGTTTAGGGATGTCTACGCTGATATTTTGCAGGTTGTTATCGTTGGCGCCGATCACGCGAATATATTCAGTCACCCAAACACCCTACAGAATTTCCTCACACCCCAGACCCCGATTTCTAAGTGCCGAAATGGTTGTTGTAAGCTAACCGAAGTCTCAACAGCACGGTGCTCATGCGCCGGCGTAGGTGAGACGGCGGGCTGTGGCGCAGTTTGGTAGCGCACTACACTGGGGGTGTAGGGGTCGCAGGTTCAAATCCTGTCAGCCCGACCAATCTATTAATTAAAATGGTCGCGAGATCTTCAAACGAACCCGGTTCGTTAAAACTTTCAATCTAGTCATCCACCTTTTCGACTAGAAAATGCGATGTACTGCGCAGGCGCTACTAACCACAAATCTCGACTCGCTTTCAGCCCATTGCCTTCTAAACTTGGGCAATAACTGATGCGTTTCAAGGGATCAGCCGCAGCAGTAAGCCACTGTGCGCTCTTGATCCGCACTTCAAATCTTCAAGGTACGGTGCAACTGAAACTCAGGCGGTATATTGACACTACGCCGACCTCTAAGTAAGGAAACTCCATGCCAATCGAGCAGGAAATTAACCAGTTAGCACAAAAAGTGGTTGAGCTTAAGCCAATCATCGAGACCGAGGAAGCCACTAAAACCGCTTTCATCATCCCGTTTATTTCTAACGTTCTCGGTTATGACGTAACTGATCCTCGAGAGGTTATTCCTGAGTACACGGCAGACATTGGCTCCAAAAAAGGCGAGAAAGTCGACTTTGCCATCAAGTCTGGCAATGATTTCCGTTTCCTGATTGAGTGTAAGAAGATTGGCGAACCACTGCACTTGAATCATGCGAACCAACTTGTTCGGTATTTCAATGTCACGGATACCGAGTTTGCGATTCTGACCAACGGTGAAGTCTACGAGTTTTACACCCAACTGGACGCGGTCAACCGCATGGATGGAAAACCATTCATGACCTTAGACCTTTCGGCAGTTGATGCAAGATTGTTCCCGCACTTAGAAATGTGCAGCAAGTCAAACTTCGATGCTGAAACGATCACAGCTAAAGCTGAAGAGTTGAAGTATGTATCAGAAATCAAGAAGGCTGTTGCGAAAGAATTTAAAGAACCAAGTCCTGAGATCGTCAGGTTCTTTGCTTCTCAAGTGACATCGCGCCGCATGACTTCACAAAACATCGAACTATTTTCACATTTAACGTCTACTGCTCTATCGCAATACATCCGGGATGAAGTTAATCGGAGGCTGCGGTCCGCACAAGATCTTGAAGAGCCGTCAGTTGAGGCTTCTTCCGAAGTCGTAGCCCGCGAGTCGTCTGAAGTGCTGGAAGTCCTGCCTGATTCTCCGAATGTCATCACGACGGCGGAAGAAGTTGCAGCGTACGAGATTATCCGTGCGGTCTGCTGCTCGGAAGTCCCGGCAAAAGACATTGCGATGCGAGATGCAAAAAGTTATTGCGCCATTCTGTATAAGGACAACAACCGCAAGCCGATAGCTAGACTGCTGCTGGATCGGCAAATACCAAGAATCGTAATTTTCACACCTGAGCGTGAAGAAATCGCTCACGATCTACCGGACGGTGTAGAAGGAATCTACGAATATGCCGACGAATTACGTAACCGTGTTTCCTCTCTCAAAGAATAAGCTTCAATCAAAAACTGGTGCGTGATACATGCCCACAGATGGTCTGAACCGCTGACTTCAAACTCGGCCAGCTGCGTAGCGTTCATTGACTGCCGAAGAGTAAGGACGGCCCGCCCGCTTGGTCTTCGTGGATCTTCGCTTGATTACCATCGAATTTTAGACTTCTGACACAAGCACCCAACAGAACGATTCAGATTCTGCTCCGGGGATCGTGAACAAGATGGTTGAGCCCTGACTTCCGATATTCTCGACAAGGTTCAAATCCTGTCAGCCCGACCAATCTAATGAAGGTCAGCAAATAACTCCGGTTATTCGCTGGCCTTTTTCGTTGCCAGGGAAAAGCACAGATAGTCTGGTTGTCATCGTGATCAACCCCTTATGAAGGAGAAACCCGTGGCCTTTACCCCTCAGCAGTTCCGCCGCTTCATGCAGTTTTGGCCACCGTACCTGGGTGCGGGAGTGAAAGTTGAAGAGTTCACCGATGATGGCTCCCAAGTTGTCGTCTCTCACAAGCCGAACCGCCTCACGAAGAACGCGGTGGGCACGGCCTTTGGCGGCACGATCCTCTCCATGACTGACCCTTTCTTCATGCTGGCCTCGATGTCTCGGCTGGGGCGGGAGTACAACGTGTGGGATATCCGCGCTGAAGTTGAGTTCGTGAAGCCGGGTAAGGGAAAAATTACCGCGGACATGCGCATCGATGATGAGACGTACCAGCTCATCAAGGAGAAAACTGCGGACGGCTCGAAGTATCTCCACTGGTTCGATGTGGACGTCAAGGACGAATCAGGTGACGTAGTGGCTCACGTTCGCCGCCAGGTGTACTACCGAAAGAAGAAGCGTTAACTCGATGACCTCAGCTGCTCCCGCTCGCCCGAACCGCCCGCAGGGCCTCCCCCTGCTGGATAAGCTTCTCCCCTTGTGGATCCTGCTGGCCATGCTCTTGGGCCTTGGCATCAGCAGCTTCGCTCCCGGCATCAGCACAGCGCTGGAAGCCATGCACATCGGCAGCATTTCCGTCCCCATTGCGCTTGGTTTGCTGGTCATGATGTACCCGCCACTGGCCAAGGTGCGCTTCGATCGAGCTCGGGACATCGCCGCCGACCGCCGCCTTTTGGTCATCTCTCTGCTGCTGAACTGGATCGCCGGCCCGCTACTCATGTTCACCCTGGCCTGGCTCTTCCTGGCTGATCACCCCGAGCTTCGCACGGGATTGATCATCGTGGGTCTGGCCCGCTGCATCGCGATGGTGCTCATCTGGTCAGATCTAGCCTGCGGTGACCGCGAGGCAACCGCAGTTCTGGTGGCCATCAACTCCTTCTTCCAAGTGTTGATGTTTGGCGTGCTCGGCTGGTTCTACCTGCAGGTACTCCCCAACTGGCTAGGCCTGGACGCCACCGCTGCGGATTTCTCTTTCTGGTCGATCGTCAGCTCCGTGCTGATCTTCCTCGGCATTCCGCTCTTAGCCGGCGTGGGTTCGCGCCTCATCGGTGAGCGCACCAAGGGCCGCGCGTGGTACGAGGAAAAGTTCCTCCCCGCCATCGATCCCCTAGCGCTGCTCGGCCTGCTCTACACAATCGTGTTGCTCTTCGCCTTGCAGGGTCAGCAGGTCATGGACGATCCCCTGGCCGTTGCTCGCGTAGCCCTGCCGATGCTCTGCTACTTCATCGCGATGTTCTTCTTCGCCCTCTTCATCAGCAAAGCAGCCGGCTTGAACTACGCCCGCTCCACCTCGGTATCCTTCACCGCCGCGGGCAATAACTTCGAGCTCGCCATCGCCGTGAGCATCGGCACCTTCGGCGCCTTTTCCCAGCAGGCCCTAGCCGGAACTGTGGGCCCGCTGGTGGAAATCCCCGTGCTCGTAAGCTTGGTCTACGTGATTCTGTGGCTCGGTCCCCGCCTGTTCCCCCAGGACCCCACGCTCCCTCCCCGTTCTTTTATTTCGACGCCAACTCCCACCAACCAGAAAGACTAACCATGACTTCTCAACAATCCGTACTCTTCGTGTGCTCCAGCAATGGAGGAAAATCCCAGATGGCCGCGGCCTTGGCGGAAAAGCACGCCGCTGGCAAGGTGGAGATCCATTCCTGCGGTACCAACCCAGGAGACTCCCTGAACGGCGAGTCTGTGGAAGCTATCGCTGAGGTGGGAGCTGACATGTCTCACGGCAGCCCCAAGGGCGTGGATCCCGAACTGCTCAAGCGTGTGAACAAAGTTGTGGTGCTGGGCAGCAGCGCGAAGCTGGAGATGCCCGCTGATGCCCAAGGAACCCTGGAGCAGTGGGATATTGATGAACCCTCCCACCGGGATATCCACGGTATGGAGCGGATGCGCATCGTCCGGGATGATATCGATAGCCGCGTCAAGCACCTGCTGGACACGATGGATAACTAAAACAACCGCGCACAGTAAAAAATCCCCCGCCAGAAGCAACTGGCGGGGGATTTCGTTAGCGTTCTTAGGCCTTGGCCCAGCGGGATTCTTCCAGAATTCCGGCGCGCTTGGCCACCACGGTGGCGGTCAGGGACTGACCGGTCACGTTGACTGCGGTGCGTCCCATATCAATGATTGGCTCGATGGCGAGCAGCAAGCCAACACCGGCGAGGGGAAGACCCAGTGTGGAGAGCGTCAGGGTCAACATCACGGTGGCGCCAGTGGTGCCGGCGGTTGCCGCGCTACCCAGCACGGATACCAAGATGATCAGCAGGTAGTGCGTGAGGTTGAGGTCAATGCCGTAGAACTGTGCCACGAAGATCGCCGCGATTGCGGGATAGACCGCAGCACACCCATCCATCTTGGTGGCAGCTCCCAGGGGAATCGCAAAGGAGGCGTATTCGCGTGGCACGCCCATCTCGTCCTCGGTGATGCGCTGGTTGACGGGCATGACTCCCATGGAGGAACGAGTGACGAAGCCCAGTGAGGTCACTGGCCACACCTTTTGGTAGAAGTTGGCCACCGAAAGTCCGTTGAGCTTCAAGACCACGGGGTAGATCACACCTGCCACGATGGCCAGGCCCACGTAGATGGCCAGCACAAACTTGCCGAGTGCGCCCAGTGCTTCCCAGCCGTAGGAGTACACGGCCGTACCAATCAAGGCTGCCGTACCGATCGGTGCCAGGCGGATGATCCACCACAGCACCTTTTGCACGATGGTGAGGAAGCTCTCCATGAAGTGCAGGAAAGGCTCGGCGGTCTTGCCGGTCTTAACTGCGGCCACGCCAATCACGATGGAGACGACCAAGAGCTGCAACACGTTGAAGCTCAGCGAGACGTGATCTTCGCTCAATGAAGCCTGCAAGCCAAGGATGTTCTGCGGAACGATCGATTGCAGGAATGCGGTCCAGCTACCCTGCTTGGATGGCTCAGCAGCAGTGCTGGCATCCACGGCGGCGCCCACTCCGGGCTTCATCACCAGGGCCACGATGATGCCGGTCACCACGCTGAAGAACGCGGTGATGGCGAACCACCACAGGGTACTGATGGCCAGCTTGGCGGCGTTGGCAACCTTGCGCAGGTTAGCCACACTGGTGATAACGGCCGCAATGATCAGCGGTGGAATCATCACCTTGAGCAGCTGCACATAGGCGCTGCCCACACCGTCGAGCAAAGCTCCCAGCCAGTTATCCTCTTCACCTTCGGTACCTAACGCCCGAGCAACAAAGCCCAGTGCCAGGCCGATGAAAAGACCAGCGACTACTTGCGCGCCAAACCCTCGGTACCACGAACTGTTGCTTTCAGGCGTGGTCGAGGGCGTGGAATCTGCAGAACTCGAGTGTTGCGGCTCTGCGGTGGTTTGCGTGGAGTTCATCCTGCGCACCCGTTCCTCTCTCTTGTGTCAGAAGACTTCAAAACTAGACTCATCTGTCTATTTTTGCAATATCCCTTCCAACCATCGACGCGCGGAGTCTATTCCCCACCCCTCAACAATCCATCGGAATGCCCCCTCATCGGTCCGCAACAGCCAACGACCACCTAGCCACAGCTCAGAAACAGCAAAATCCCCAGCGAATAAACGCTGGGGATTCTCTAAACAAATCAGTGACACGAAAGCACTGATGCGCGGGTTTTAGACCTCGCTGGCATCGCTGCGACGAGGCATGACCTCTGGACGCACGCCCGCGATTTCCTCCACGATGCGCACAACCTGGTTGGAGTAACCGAACTCGTTGTCGTACCACACGTAGAGCACCAGGTGGTTTCCGCTGGCGATGGTTGCCAAACCGTCTACGACACCTGCATGCGTCGAGCCCACAAAATCAGTGGAGACTACTTCAGGGGAATGAATGTAGCCGATCTGCTGACGCAGGTTGGAGTGCAGGGAGACACGACGGAGGTAGTTGTTGACCTCTTCTGCCTCTACATCAGATTCCAGATCCAGGTTCAGCACGGCCATGGAGACGTCTGGGGTCGGTACGCGGATGGCGTTACCGGTGAGCTTGCCCGCGAAATCAGGCAGAGCCTTGGACACGGCCTTCGCCGCACCCGTGGCGGTGAGCACCATGTTCAGGCTGGCAGAACGGCCACGGCGCTCACCCTTGTGGAAGTTATCGATCAGGTTCTGATCGTTGGTGAAGGAGTGCACGGTTTCCACGTGTCCGTGGCGCACGCCGTAGCGATCCGCAATCACCTTGAGCACTGGGGTGATGCCGTTGGTGGTGCACGATGCGGCGGAAAGAATCTGATCGGAATCATCGATATCGGCGTGGTTGATGCCGTAGACGATGTTCTTGATGTCACCCTTGCCCGGTGCCGTGAGCAGCACCTTGGAGACACCCTTGGACTTGAGGTGCTGACTCAGGCCATCGCGGTCGCGCCACACGCCGGTGTTGTCCACCACGATGGCATCGTTGATGCCGTACTCGGTGTAATCGATCTCGGATGGATCACCCGCGTAAATCACCTGGATGGCGGTGCCGTTGGCGTAGATGACGTTGTTTTCCTCATCGATGGTGATGGTGCCATCGAACGCGCCGTGGACAGAATCCCGACGCAACAAGGACGCGCGCTTCTTCAAATCGCCAGCACCCTTGGAACGCACCACCACGGCACGCAGGCGAGCTCCACCGTAAGTAGCCTCACGGGAGATCAGAATGCGGGCCAGAAGACGGCCAATGCGGCCGAAGCCGTAGAGCACCACATCGCGGGAATCGCGCTGCTCGAACTTACCGATGATGTCCTGCAGCTGATCTTCCAGGAAGCTGCGCAGGTCCTGATCCCCGGTCTGCTCCGCGTAACGCTGAGCCAAGGTACCGATATCAATGGATGCGGTGCCCAGATCCATGGTGGCCAGCTCTTGCAGGATCGGCAGGGTCTCGTTCAAGGTCATTTCCTTGGCCACCACGCGGCGCGCGTAGCGGTGAGACTTGATGATGTCGATGTCCGAGTTGTTCACCAACAGGCGACCAAACATGGAAGTCACCACGTTCTTCTCGCGGTGAAGCTGGCTGATCAGTGGAAGCATCTGCTGCGCCAAGTGCAGGCGCTCGTTCCATTCGTTATGGTGCTGCTCTGGAGCGGTCATCAATCCTCGCTGTCCGATGTTGAAAAAAGCGTTCCCGGGGTGTCGGGCTTTCACTAGCACTTTAGGCGATACCCCGCGGATTCCCCGCACCCTGACCCGATTTCGAGCCCAGATGTGCGCTTATCGCCATCTACCGGGGTAATTGTGGTCTGCGTCTCGCTTTCGTGCATCTGGGTAGCCCATAAATTCGTTATGCGTTCATAACCCGATGGTGAAGAAGATCTTCTAAAAAAGTTCCGTTCGAGACGCGCTGAATCCGATTTTGTTTTGTACGCTAAACGCTATGACCATCTCCTCCCCAACCAAAGGTGGCCAGGGACACTCCATGCGCGAAGAGCTCCGCCACCAAATCTTTGATCGCGGTCCCCGGCCAGCTCTCCGCGGGCGTCTCCACACTGCGGCCGCGTGGTATTTTGCCGGCACCTCCACCGCTTTGACGGTGGTGGCAATTATCTTGGACGGTTACGGCATGATGTCACTCGTCACAGCCGTGTACTCGGTGTGCCTGGTCGGCATGCTCGCCACGTCTGCGCTGTACCACCGCGCACCTTGGCGTTCAGAGGCCACGGTGCAGGGATGGCGCAGGGCAGACCACGTGATGATCGCCGTGTTCATCGCGGGCACCTACGGCCCGGTGACGGTGGGAGCGTTTGGTTCGGAATGGTTCCATAACGCCGGGTGGGGCTATTCGGGCGGTCTGTGGATCGTGGCTCTGAGCTGGGTCGCCGCGGCAGTAGCGGCCGCCCTCAATATCATCTGGCTGCACCACCCCCGCGGGCTTTCCACCAGCGTGTATTTGATGCTGGGCAGTCTAGCTATCGTCGCTCCACTGGGATTCTTCTACGGAATTGGCCTGGCAGCCAGCATTCTCATTGGAGTCGGCGGATTGGTTTATACCTTGGGTGCACTAGTTTATGCAGCACGATGGCCGAATCCTTCCGAGCGTTGGTTCGGGTTCCACGAGGTTTTTCACGCCACCACCATCATCGCGGCAGCTTTGCACCACATCGCCATCTGGCTGATCGTGCTGCGCTAGCAGATATTTGCACCCAAGTAAAGACTAAACTGCAGGTCAATCGGGTAATCTAAAGGTCATGAGTCCACGCACTCGCTCCCGAATTGCCCACATGGTGTTCTTCGCAGTCTTGGTGGCTATTGTCATTGCGCTGTTCTACATGGTGGTCGTGAGCTGGGGAGACAGCGATGGAAGCGGCAATGTTATCGGCGGAATCTTCCTCATCCTCTTTGTCGGCCTTCTTGCGTACGGTGCTTTCCAGATCATCCCGCCGCTGGCAGTAGACAAATGGAAGGATGGTCTGGTTGGCGTAGGCACGGTAAAAAGCTACAAGCATGTGGGTCTAAGGGGCGGAATCCGCGAATATTCCATCGACCTTTTGGTGGAGAGTCAGACTGGCAAAGTATTTGATGGAACCCTGAAATGCCCTATTGGTCGACGCCGCCTCGCAGGCCTTCAGCCAGGTTCATTACTCCCGGTGGTTTTCCGCGAGAGCAATCCAAAGATCCTGGAAGTCCCGCAGTTCCAATTAGAAACCCCGGCGATGCTCATGTACGACTACGTGCAGCAACGGGCCGGACTCATTGATCAGGCCACCATCAACGCGAACTACCAGGGCGTACCGGCGTGGGCCAAGCTGCAGTGGATTCAACCCTCCGGCGCGCGCATCATGCACAACTACGGATACAACCTCGATCTTGAGGTGTACCCTCCCCGCGGCCCTAGCTTTCGCGTGAGAAAGCACATGTTTCTCAACGACTACCAACATTCTTTGTTCATCAACACGCAGAGCGTGGACGTGAAATTCCTACCTGTGGATCCACAGCAAATCGTGGTGAAGATCCCCTCAGATTCCAAGAGATAACCGCCATGATCAGCGCACGCACTTCAAACTCCACGCACCACACCTACGCACGCGAAACGGTGAATAACCATGAATGACTTCAACTCTTGGCTGCAACAGCAGCAGATGATGAACCAGGTTGAACCCGACAGCCTGTTTGCACAAACGGGAAGCTACACGTCCGGGTGGTCCAACGTGCTCCAAGCGGAATTGCGCAGCAGTGGCGGTTCCAGCTTGGCGGAAGCTGCTGCCTCCAGCGGCTCCGGCGGATTCGGTTCCTCCGGCGGAAGCTCGAATAACAATAACAACAACAATAATAACAACAATAACAATGGCTGAGCTGCAGGAACTCGGAATCCCCCTCGTCCCGCCCGCGCCGGCTGATTCCGCTTCGGAGACCCCAACACAGTCCCCCGCAGGCTCTTTCACCCCGGGTCTCACCACCGCCGCTCGCCTCCACCACCAGGCCATCAAGCTCACCTTCGTGCCCAACCAATACTGCAACTTGGGATGCAAGTACTGCTACCTCGGCGATCTCACGGAAAACCGGGATACCTACGATGATGTGGTGGCGCAGTTCCACCACATCGCCAGGCACCTCGAGCACCAAGGTATTTTGATCGATGCCCTACTTCTCCACGGTGCCGAGATCTCTCTTCTCCCCCAGCCCGTTCTCCGCGAGCTTTTCCGAGCTTATTTCGATTACCGCGAAACTTTCCGCGGCGAGCTCAAGGCTTTGCGCAGGCGCACCACCAGCCCGATTCACATCAAGACGAATCTCTATAACTTCCACGTTCTGCGGCCACTATACGAGGAGTTCCGGGTATCGATCTCCGGCAGCTTCGATTTACCGTTCTCACTGCACGAGGAACTGCGCGTCACCAAGAAGGGCAAGTCCACGCTCCAGCGCACGCGCGATAACGTGCTGTCGCTGGCCACCTACCCCTATGCCAAGGGAATCAGCTGCGTGGTGGGCACCCAGCACCTCGCTCGCATCGATGAGTTCATCGCGGATATCGAATGGCTGGATGCCCACAGCTTCGACATGTGCACAGATTTCTACATCATGTTTGCCTATGACAGCGCAAACAGCCATTTCAAGTCCCAGCTGAGCCAAGCGCAGATGGTGGAGTTCCTGCACCGACTGCAGCAGCATTTCGCGGGCACCAAGTTTGAGCGGGCCATTTACTACGAGTGGTTCAAGGAATTCACCCATGATTACTGCACCAGCCAGATCAATTGCGGCGCGAACAACTTCCTGGTGCAGAAAGACGGCGATGTTTACCCATGCCACCGTGGACAGGCCGAGCCTGACCTGAAGTTCGGAAACATCGTGGCTTTGGGAATGCCGGAACTGGTGAAAAGTGGCGTCGAAACAATCAGGAACTACGAGGCCAACAACGAGCCCCTCTCCCAGGAATGTCAGCAATGCGAGTGGTTCTACCTCTGCATGGCCGGCTGCCCCATCGAGCGCAACAACACCCGAGGCAACCGCAGCTACACCTGTGCGCTGCAAAAAGACTCTACAAAGCTCAACCCAAGCGCTTCCCGCCGATGCCGGAGCGTTCACGGATGTTGGTTGATGAGTTCATTCGCGCTAATCAGCCGGATATCTATCAGGATTTAAGTGTCCCCCGGTTGATGAAATTCAACCCGGAGATTCTGGATCCGGATAACGCGCTGCCCGCCCTGATCGAACGCGATCCCGTTCTGCAGGAGTTCTTCCGGCCAGGTGCCATCACCCTGGTGGTGGATGGCCAGGCGATCGAGCTACATTCCAGCCACCTCTACGGATCCATGCCGCAGGTCACGCTGCGGCCGGATTCCCAGGTGTTCGTGAGCGTGGCGAAATCCTATTGGGCTCTCAACGGCGGGAACGATAGTTCCAACGCGGTGAAGGTGCAGCTGCTCAATGACACGCAGGTGGTTTATGGTGATGAGCAGCGCACCAAGATGTCACACATTGCCACGATGGATGCCTATCCCGCGCAGCTCATTGAACTCGCGGATGCTTATCTCTTGAATCTCCTCCCCTTCCTGCAGATGCATGCCCCCACGTTCCTCGAGGGTTTCGGCAACCTGCTGAGTATCACCACCCTGCGTGCCCGCGAGTACCACTACTCCAAGCACGGCAAGAACGCGTTCTACCATTTGGAGACCCTGAACCTGCCGTTCCCGGAGTTCCGGTTTGCTTGGGAAGCCCAACCGGTGGCCCAGATGAAGCAACCAGATAATCTATAACTCATGACTCCACTCGAGCCAGAGGCACTCACCGGCACCCGTTCGCGCACCTATAAGACGCGCCAGGTGACCGACGAGCAAGTAGCCTCCCCGGTGCACATCGCCATCGCGGTGTGGGAAGAAAAATGGCTCTCCTCCCCGACTGGTTGGCGCACGGAGTGGGTGCTCGCCGTGAACCCGAAGGGTGGCAAGCCCTACATCAGCATGGGCACCACGGATGAGAAGGATCCCAATCCGCACATCCACCGCCAACTCGATTCAGAATTGAAGAAGCTGAAGCGGGCCAAGAAGGATGCGTGGATTGTAGTTGGCCGACGCCGCCTCACCCTAGCCTCGCTCCTCACCAAGAACGGCTACTCTCTGACCGGCTCATTCTCGGAGAAGAACCGCGCCAGCGATAAGGCCTCTGAGATGCGGAGGAAGGGGGCCAAGGGGCTCACCCGGAAGGCAAAACGCGAAGGCGAAGCTCCCAAGGAAGTAGCCACCAAGGAAGTGGAAACCACGGAAACGCATTGGCTACCCAATTCTTCTAAGAGTGCGAGCAAGGGTGGGTCTATTCGCATTTCCTGCGATGCCTCCTCGGACACGCAGAACAAGGGCACGATGTGTTTCGTGGCCTCCAACGGGGATTACCAACTGCGCACGCAGAACACTAAGGCATCCACGGATGAGCTGGAGCTGGAAACCATCACCCTGGCGCTGAAGTACCTGGTGCGCAACGGCGCGGAATCGGCGATTGTGGAATCAGATTCCATGGCGGCTCTGGAGGCGGCTGATTATGTGCGCCGCGGGGGTCGCACGCGCCGCATGTGGCGGGGCATTTCCTCCGGAGCTCGTGCCCGCTTTGATCAGGCATGGAAGGCTGCCGATGGCACGGTGGATGTAGAGCTGCGCCGCGTGTTCGGGCACGCGGGGGATCCTCTGAATGAAGCAGCGGACAAGATTGCGTACATGGCTCTGCGCGCAATGCAACACCCAAAGAAGCAGGCCCAGCCCACATTAGACCGGGCCATTAATAAGTCAGTGGCCGCCGCAGCCCAAGCTGTGACGGCCTAAAAACTTACTTCTTGCGCCCCCGCTTTTCGCGCACGCGCACGGCGATACGCACTGGGGAGCCCTCGAAACCGAAGGTTTCGCGGAACTTGCGCTCGAGGAAGCGGCGGTAACCATGCTCCAGGAAGCCGGTGGTGAACAGAACAATCACCGGTGGCTTGGATGAAGCTTGCGTCGCAAACAACACACGAGGCAAACGGCCACCGCGCATTGGAGGTGGAGTCTCCGCGATCACGGCGCGCAGCCAAGTGTTCAGCTGGCCGGTGGTCACGCGCTGATCCCAGCTCTCCAGGGCTTCGATCATCGCAGGCTCTAGGCGCTGCAAAGCGCGCCCGGTCTTGGCGGAGATGTTCACGCGGCGTGCCCATGGCACGTGTGCCAGCTGCAGCTCGATCTCGCGCTCCAGCAGGTCGCGGCGGTCTTCATCCACCAGATCCCACTTGTTATAGGCCACCACCAGCGCGCGTCCGGAATCCAGGATCATGCGCAGCACGCGCTGATCCTGCTCGGCGATCTGCTCGGAGGCATCCACCAGGAAGATCACCACTTCCGCGGAATCAATCGCGGAACGGGTGCGCAGGGAGGCATAGAACTCGTGGCCACGGGCAGTCTTGGTCTTCTTGCGGATACCCGCGGTATCCACGAAGCGCCAGGTCTTTTCTTCCAGATCCACGATGGAGTCCACTGGATCCACGGTGGTGCCGGCCACGTTGTCCACCACGGAGCGTTCCTCGCCCGTGATCTTGTTCAGCAAGGAGGACTTGCCCACATTCGGGCGACCCACCAGTGCCACGCGGCGCGGACCAGCCACGATGGATGCCTCGCGAGGCTTGTCCGGAAAGTCCTTCAGAACCTGATCCATCACGTCTGCGGCACCACGACCGTGCTGAGCAGAGACGGGGTATGGGTTGCCGAGACCGAGGGACCAGAACTCGGAGACATCCGCGTACTGGTTATCGGAATCGAACTTGTTGGCCACCAGCAGCACCGGCACCTCGGAGCGCAGCAGCTTGTGCGCGATCATCTCATCGGTGGAGGTGATGCCCACCTTGGTGTCCACCACGAACACGATCACATCGGCGGTGGCCATGGCCACCTCTGCCTGGCGAGCGATAGCGCCGTGAATGCCCTTGGCATCCGCGTCCCAGCCGCCGGTGTCCTGCACCCAGAAGCGACGCCCGGTCCATTCTCCCAAGTAGGAGATGCGGTCGCGGGTCACGCCGGGGAAGTCTTCCACCACTGCTTCGCGGCGGCCGATAAAGCGGTTGACCAGCGTGGACTTGCCCACGTTTGGTCGGCCAACGATAGCTACCGTGCACAGGGCTTCCTGCTCCAGGCCATCTTCGCCGAACACGCCGAAGGCCGATTCAACAGCGTCCCAGTCGGTGTTGGCATCGTCATTAGCCAGGAGGTCAAACTGCTCGGAGTCATCGCCTTCGATGAAGTAGCCATCGGAGAATTCCGGATCGGCGAATTCGCTGTCATCGAAGTCCTCCGGATCCTCGTCCAGATCTTCGGTGAGGTCTGCATCGAGATCCTCATCCATCTCAGCCTCGTTGGTGGTCTCGATCTCCGAGTCCAGCACCGGTTCATCGCGGACAGTTACGTGACCATCCGCGCCCACCACATTGCCGCCGCTGGTGCGGAACACCAGTGGCTCGAGGTCATCGTCTTCTTCGCGGTCTTCCTCGAGATCTTCTTCGAGGCGCAGGTCGGCCGGGTTATCTTCCGACGCCACCACGAGCTCAGAGAACTTCTCCAGCACCTCATCGATGCTCAAATCTCCGGTGTCCAGCACCACGGCATCTTCCGCGGGCTTCAGCGGAGACACAGCGCGGGTGGAATCAGCTTCATCGCGGCGCTGCACATCGGCGAGCACCTCAGCCAGGTCCAGCTCAGCACCCTTGGCGGAATCCTGATCGAAGCGACGCTGCGCGCGGACTTCCGGGGCAGCTGTCATGAAGATCTTCACGGGCGCATCGGGCAGCACTACCGTGCCGATATCCCGGCCTTCGACAACACAGCGACCAGCATCAAGAGCCATCGCGCGTTGGATGGCCACCAGGTTCTCGCGAACCTCGGGGATTGCGGCGACTGCGGAAACGTGGCTGGTGACTTCGGAACCGCGGATTTCGGCGGAGACATCTTCGCCATCCAGCAGAACTTCGGTAGACGCAGGGTCTTCGTTGACCTGCAGGGGCAGTTCAGAGGTGGCGTCGATAATCCGGGAAACGGCTGCCTGATCCTGCGGATCAAAGGCCTCCATGTCAATGCCCTGACGAAGAACGTGCAGGGTGGCGACGCGATACATCGCACCAGTGTCCAGGTATTTTGCGCCAGCTGCCTGGGCGATCAGACGGCAGACCGTGGACTTTCCGGTGCCGGAGGGCCCATCGACGGCGAGGATCAGTCCGCCGTCTACGAGGTTATCTACCGTGGCGAGGTACGTGAGGTTGTTTTCGCTCATATCCCTATTCATTGCCTTTCTTAATTGAAGCGTTGTGGCGAGATCAGGGATGCGTTACAGCCCCACGGCCTTATACAAACTTGCCAGTTCAGAGCGGTTGAGAGCGCGGACTGTGCCCGGCTTCTGCTCACCCAGCTGAACGGTGTGAATTTTGGTGCGCACCAGCGCGGATACTGGGTAGCCCAGTTCCTTGAGCATGCGGCGCACGATGTGCTTGCGGCCTTCATGCAGCTCGATCTTCAGCAGAGACTTGCCCTGCCAGACGTCCACGATCTGCACGTTATCGGCGCGAGCGATGCCATCATCCAGGTCCACACCATCTTTGAGTTCCTTGATGATGTTGCGGTTGACCTCGCCCAGCACGGTGGCCATGTAGGTCTTGGAGATGCCGTACTTGGGGTGCATCAGGCGGTTGGCCAGCTCGCCATCGTTAGTGAGCAGCAACAGACCTTCGGTCTCGGCATCCAGCCTGCCGACATGGAAGAGGCCTTGCCCCTGCTTGAAGCGGACGTCGATGAGATCGCCCACGGAGGGGCGGCCCAGTTCATCCTGCATGGTGGAGTGCACACCACGTGGCTTGTTCAGGATGAAATACACGGTTTCATCGTTGATCTGTACGCGGGTGCCATCCACGCGGACCACGTCTGCGATGGGGTCGATGCGCATGCCCATTTGCTGGACAATTTCGCCATTGACTTCCACACGGCCTGCGGCGATGAGCTTCTCGCTCATGCGGCGGCTGGCCACTCCTGCTCCGGCGAGAACCTTCTGCAGGCGGACTTTTTCTTGAGGGGAGGATTCGGCGGCTTCGGCCAATTCAGTCTCAGTGATGTGTTGACGTTTGGCCGGCTTGGCCTTGGACAGGAAGATTTCCGTGTCCTTGGCCTTTTTCTCCGGTGTGCCGTCTCGGCGAGCGGGGGTGTTCATTTATAGATCCTCACATGGAAAACATTGATACTCCCTGGGAGTCTAGCAGGGAATATGCCGTTTCCTATAGCCCGCATTTTTGTTCGTGGTATGCGGAGTGTGGCCGTGCCCAATGGCGGTGAGTTGAGGGGTGGGTACGGCGGCTTGTCTCTGGCCGCCAGCCGGGTGGTGAGTGTGTCTCTTTTCGACGCCGGGCGATCAGTCGTCGATGTCTTCAATATTTGGCAGCAGCGGTGCCAGTTCGGGGAGCTGTTTGAGGGAATCCAGACCCAGCTGTTCCAGGAAAAGTTCCGTGGTGGAGTACAGGTGCGCGCCTCCGGTCTCCCCCACTTCAGCGATCAAACCACGCAGGTTCAGGGTGCGGATCACGCCATCACAGTTCACACCGCGCACGCTGGCAACCTGGGCGCGGGTGCACGGCTGGCGATAAGCAATCACCGCGAGGGTTTCCAGCGCTGCGCGAGATAGTCGCTGTTGCGTGCCATCCAGCAGTTTGGCTTCCACCACATCGGAGTTTGCCCGGCGGGTGAACAGACGCCACGCATCATCCTGTTCCCGCAGCTCAAAGCCGGATCCTCGCTGGGTGAACTCATCGGCGATCGTCTGCAGTTCCGCGCGGACCGCTTCCACGCTGATCAGTTCGGGGTCATCTGGAGTGCTTCCCGAGACCGCAGAAAGCACCCGGGCCAGATCCTCGGCCGTCACCGGCTCGTCTGACACCAGCAGCAAAGATTCCAGTCGGCTGCGCAGCAGGCTCACGGGCGTGTAATCAGCGGGAGAATTCACAGTCAAAGTCCTTTAATTCCTGTCCTTTAGTTCCAGTTTGCAGCCGCAACCACAGCTGGGTCCACATCCACACCGGTCCATGCCACGGTCATCTCTTCCAGCGCCTCGGCCTGCTCAATTCCGATCGCGCGCGCCTTGTAGAGCTCCAGCAACGCGAGGAACCGGCCAATCACCGTCATGGACAGCTCACAATCCGCGGTCAGCGCGTGGAAACTGATCCATTGGTCAGCCCCGGCGATCTTCAACGTGGAAAGGATATGCCCGGCCTGCTCCGGTACGGACACCGCCACGGTGTGGATATGCCCCGTGTCCACGTCGGTGGGACGCGGGCGAAACACCGCCGCGGCCATCTGCGCGAAGCTCTCCGGAGTATGCCCCAGCTTCACCGGCGGCAGAAGATTCGAATGCTGTTCTTCCAGCGAGAGCTGCACGGGGAATCGCCGCGCGGCGTCGCGCTGCCACTGCGCGAAGATATCCGCCACGCCCTTGTATGTTTTGTACTGCAGGAGCTTCGCAAACAGCAGGTCGCGTGATTCCAGCAGCGCCAGGTCTTCTTCGTCCTCCACCTCGCCTCGCGGCACCAGGCGGGCGGTTTTCAGGTCCAGGAGGGTCGACGCCACCACGAGGAACTCAGTCACCTCATCCAGATCCTCTGCGGAGTTAGATAGCCCGCGTGTGTACGCGATGAATTCATCCGTCACGGTGGCCAAGGCAATCTCCGTGATATCCATTTTTCGGGAATGGATGAGCTGCAGCAGCAGATCAAAGGGGCCATCGAAATTAGCCAGAGCTACCCGGAATCCGGGGAGTTCTGGCTGCTCGACGTGTTGGCTGGTGGTCATGGATGGAGGCTTATGGCAGCTTGGCCACGCGCTCGATGACTTCCTTGGCCAGGTTTCGGTACTGCTCTGCTCCCTGGGAGGTCGGCGCCCAGGAATTAATGGGCTCACCTGCCACGGAGGTTTCGGGGAAGCGCACGGTTCGGGTGATCACTGATTCAAAGACTTTGTCGCCGAACGCATCCACCAGACGATCCATGACCTCACGGGCGTGCAGGGTGCGGCGATCAAACATGGTCACCAAGATGCCCAGAGTTTCCAGCCGGAAGTTGAGACGATCGCGCACCTTCTCCACCGTGTCCATGAGCAGAGCCAGGCCACGCAGGGAGAAGTATTCGGATTCCACCGGGATGATCACGGAGTCAGAGCAGCTCAGCGCGTTGACAGCCAGCAACCCAAGGGAAGGCTGGCAATCGATGATGATGATGTCATAATCCTTCATCACCGGACGCAGCGCGCGGGCCAAGGCCTGTTCACGTCCCACTTCGTTCACCAATTGAATCTCAGCTGCGGAGAGGTCAATATTGGCGGGCACCACATCCAGGTTGGTCACCGAGGTGGTGTGCAGAGCATCGAAGATGGTGTTGCGGCTATCCACCAAGAGGTCATAGATGGTGACATCAAGATCATCGTGGTTGATTCCCAAACCTGCGGAAAGCGCACCTTGTGGATCCAGATCCACCAGCAGCACCTTGCGGCCGTATTCGGCCAGAGATGCGCCCAAGTTGATGGAGGAAGTGGTCTTACCCACTCCGCCCTTCTGATTACACATGGAGATGATGGTGGCCGGGCCGTGGGACTCCAAGGGCTGGGGATCCGGAAGTTCACGCCATGGTCGGCCGGTGAGTCCCATTTGCTGCTCAGGCTTTGAGAACAGCGCATCTGATCCAGGCACCGTCAAGCCCCTTCCCTTGATTATTCGCGCATATCACTGGATAGTTTCCAGTTCCAGCACATCGCACCCGTTTGCAGCTTGATGTGCCGATAAATTACATGCTCCAGATTAGCAGGGTGTGTACCGAGGAAACACACAACCAGAATCTTGTCCGCCAGCTCTCAGGTTCGTGGGTGGCTGGTAGCCCAGATTTCCCGCAGGTGTTGCGGAGAGACCTTGGTGTAGATCTGCGTGGTGGCCACGCTCGCATGGCCCAGCAACTCTTGCACAACACGCACGTCAGCCCCGCCTTCCAACAAGTGGGTGGCAAAGCTGTGACGCAACGTGTGGGGCGAAACATGACCCAAACCGGCCCGCTCGGCGGCTTCGGAAACCACCTTGAATCCGCTCTGCCGACCCATCCGGTTACCCGAGCGGTTAAGGAACAAGGCTGGACTCCCCTTCTTGTTCAGCGTTTCCCGCCCGCGCACGCGGTACTGATCCACGGCTTCCAAGGCTGGATCACCCAGCGGGACTATCCGCTCTTTCCCGCCCTTGCCTCGCACCTTCACCCAGCGATTCTTGGCGTCCAGATCATCGATATCTAGATCAAGAAGCTCGGTGATTCGCGCTCCCGTGGAATACAGCATCTCCACCAAGGCCCTATCGCGCAGATTCAAGGGAGTTGCCGCTTCGGCGTTGGGGCAGGCGTCGATAAGGCGAATGACCTCGTCCACGGACATGGCCTTGGGGATGCTATCTGCCTGTGCCGGGACGGGGACGCTCGCGGAGACATCCGCGGAAAGTTCGCGCTCCTGCACGCCGAATGAGTGCAGGCCGCGCACGCTGGCCAGGATGCGCGCCGTGGAGCTTGCAGCCAGGCCGATGTCATTGCGCAGCTGGAGCAGGAAGTCCTCGATGTCACCGGTACGGACATCCGCGAGGGGCTTGTTGCCCAGCCATCCAAGGTATTTGTCCACGTCGCGGCTGTAATTACTCAGCGTGTGCGGCGAGAGGTCCCGCTCCGTGCGCAGGTGACGGATCCACCGCTGAGCCAGCCGCTGATTGTCAGGATTGACTTCGATCGGGCGCGCTTTCGCAGAGGCCACCTCAGCTGGGTTCATCTCAGCAGGGCGTTCGCTAGCCAAGCGACTTCATATCCTCACCCTCGGCAACCTTGTCACTGCGACGTTCAGCCAAGGCGGAGGTGAAAGGGAAATCCTCGGAAAGCTCCCGCTGTGTTCCCACAGCAAGGTGCAAAATCGCAGCTACCGCGATCGCATTATCCACGGTGCCATCCTGTACCCAGGCCACCGCTTCATCCAGCGGCACCCAGCGCAGCTCCATGTCTGCTTCTTCATCGGCGGCCTCGGGGATATCGAACTCCCGCAAATCCTCGTGCACATCCTCCGCCTTGAAGATGCGACACATCTCCTCGGAGAACCCGGGAGAGGTCACGATGTCCCCCAGCAGCGACCATTCCCGTGCCGCCACGGAACCTTCCTCAGCCAGTTCACGCTTGGCTGCGGCCAGTGGCTTCTCCCCTGCTTGATCCAGCAGACCAGCGGGAATCTCCCACAAATATCGACCCACCGCATGCCGGTACTGGTGCACCATCAGCAGCTTTCCATCCTTGACTGCAGCGCTAGCCACGGAGCCAAAGTGCTCCACCAAGTCGCGTTTCGCCTCACCGGTTTGGGTCTCAATCACGTCCTGGCGCACCGCAAAAATGGGCCCGTCAAAGATCACGCGAGAATCCTTAACTCGGTAATCCCGTTCTTCGCGTGCGGATTGTTCGTTCTTAGCTTGGTTGCTCATGCTTGGGCCTCCAGGGCGGCGTCGATTAATCCTTGGAACAGAGGGTGAGGGCGAGTCGGCCGGGACTTATATTCCGGGTGCGCCTGGGTGGCCACGAAGAAGGGGTGGACCTCCCGCGGGTATTCCACGAACTCCACCAGCACGCCTTCGGGCGAGGTGCCGCTGAACAGTAGGTCGGTGTTTTCCGCAATGGTCTCACGATACTCGTTGTTCACCTCGAAACGATGGCGGTGGCGCTCGCTCACCTCGGCCTGGCCATACAGCTCCCGCACCAGCGATCCTTCCGCCAACACCGCAGGGTAGGAGCCCAATCGCATGGTGCCGCCCAAGTCCGCATCACCGGCCACAGCGGCTTTCTGCTCCTCCATGGTGGAAATCACGGGCACGGCCGCATCTGGCTCAAACTCGGTGGAAGTGGCCTCTGGCAATCCGCCTGCGCGGGCCGCCTCAATCACCACGCACTGCAACCCCATGCAGATTCCCAGCAGCGGCAGCTTGTTTTCGCGCGCGTGCTTGATCGCTCCAATCTTTCCTTCGACGCCACGGTTACCAAACCCGCCAGGGATCACCACCGCATCCAGCTCACCAAGGGTCTTGGCGGCTGCCTCTGGGGTGATGCATTCATCGGCGGGAATCCATTCCACGAGCGCCTTCACATTCCGGGCGAAACCAGCGGCCCGGACAGCTTCTGCCACGGAGAGGTACGCATCTGGCAGGTCGATGTACTTGCCCACGATGCCTACCCGCACGCTGCCCTCTGGGTTGTGCACGGAATCCAGCAGGCGGCCCCAGGTGCTCCAATCCACATCGCGAAATGGCAGGCCCAGGCGGCGGATCACGTAGGTATCCAGGTGCTGGGTGTAGAGCACCTTGGGGATGTCATAGATGGAAGGTGCATCGGGGCAGGCAATCACGGCTTCTTCATCCACGTCGCACATGCGACCGATCTTGTTCTTCACGGCCTCAGGCACATCCCGGTCCGCGCGCAGGACCAGCGCATCCGGGATGATGCCGATGCTGCGCAAGGTAGCCACGGAGTGCTGGGTGGGCTTGGTTTTCAGCTCGCCGGATGGGGCCAGGTAAGGCACCAGGGAAACGTGGATGAACAGCACGCTATCCCGGCCCACCTGCTGGCGGACCTGACGGGCTGCCTCCATGAAGGGCTGGGATTCGATGTCGCCCACGGTGCCGCCAATTTCGGAGATCACCACGTCCGGGGCGTCACCGTTGCTATCCGGCAGGGCCATGGCTAGCACGGAGTCCTTGATCTCATCCGTGATGTGTGGGATGACCTGCACGGTCTTGCCCAGGTATTCACCACGGCGTTCCTTGGCGATCACGTTGGAGTACACCTTGCCGGTGGTCACATTGCCGTGCGCGGAGAGGTTTCGGTCCAAGAAGCGCTCGTAGTGGCCCAGATCCAGGTCGGTTTCCGCGCCATCTTCGGTGACGAACACTTCGCCGTGCTCGAATGGATTCATCGTGCCCGGATCCACGTTGAGGTAGGGATCCAGTTTCTGCATGGTCACGCGCAGGCCACGCGCGCTAAGCAGCTGCCCCAGGCTGGCTGCCGTGAGCCCCTTACCCAGTGAGGAAGCCACCCCGCCCGTCACGAAAATGAATTTGGTGTCCTGCTGTGCACGCTTGCCGCTCACGGGCGCTCCTCGTCAATAGCGAGGCCAAAAGTGCCGGTTTCCAGCACAAATAAAAAAGCCCCGCAGGTGTGTACCTACGGGACCTCAGCCTAACACAGGCCTAGGACGCTCTTTTATTCCTCAGCTGTTCCGCTGCGCTATCCAACAGTCGCGGAGCCAGCGTTGTCCGCAGCACCGTAGTGTCCGGCTTCGCCTTCGCTTTGCTGCTTGAGCGCGCGCACCACGGTGATGCGCCCAGCCTCGGTGTTCACGTTGTCCACGGTGGACACCTTGCCTGCGTAATCGCCGTTATCGCGCAGGGTGCCAATTGCACCTTCTGCCTCAGCGGATGCTTGTGTGTCCGCCAGCACTGCGCCCTTGAAGTTTTCATCCAGACCCATAGAGAAATCGGCCAGGAATCCGCCCTGGTACCCTTCCGAGTTTTCGCCGCCGATAACCAGCGCCAGATCCGCTGCGCCGGCAGGCTCACCCTCGAAGGAGATGAATCCGCCCTGCTCCAAGGCTCCTAGAGCCAGGCCGCGGTCAGAATCGGAGGCTTCCTTCTCCGTGTTCAAGGCGGCGCTCAGCAGCTCACCCGCGTGCATTCCCGGGTTGAGGTTTTCCTCGTTCAGCTTGGCACCTGCTGGGAGGGAATTGGCGGCGATGGATTTCAGGTCATCGCCATTGTTCTGATCCAGCATCTTTTCGGAAAGCTTGATCACTCCGGATACGCTCGCGCCCGCATCCTGCACCAGTTCGCGGGTGGAGTTCACGGTGTCAGAGTTGGCGTCGGGTGCTACAAAAAGCACCACGGACTGGCCTTGTAGTTCTTCTTTAACGACGTCGCCCGCCACATCAGAAAGCACATCATTAGATGCAGCGACGTCCTTTTCCGCAGCCTCACGTGCGGACTTTTCCTGATCCAACTGCTCCTGGATCTTTGCGCTGCCTCCTCCGGCACCGCCTTCGACATTCGGCGCGAGGGCGTAGAAGCCCACGGCCGTGCCCAGTGCCACGCCCAGGCCTAAGCCTGCGATGACCTTTCCAGCTGTTCCCTTAGCCATGTCTCCCCTAGTTCTTGAACAGGTCTTGGACGCTCAACGCGAAGTTGTTCCAAGAATTGATGAGGTTATCGGTGAAGCCGGCGTCGCCGCTCATGCCCACGATCACGATGATGGCGGCGATGGCCACGAGGATTCCCAGGAGTGCCCAGAGCCAGCCGAAGCTGGACTTGGAGACACGGTAGAGCTCAGACATCGCGGTGGAATCCACCAGCCGTGGGCCTACACGCAGTCGGGAGAGCAATGCGGAAGAGGTGTTCTCACCTGCAGCTTCATTGAAGAGGGTATCCACGTCCATTGGCTCGCCGAGGTGAACCACCATGGACGCACCGTGGTAGTGCGCAATGAGCAGCGCCAGGTCCGTGGGGTTGTTAGAGGCGGCAGGGAAGGTCATTGCACCCACGCCAAGATCCTGAATGCGGTCCAGACCACGAGCGTGTCCGTCCGGCTCAGCAGGGAGCACCACTACCGCGCCGGAACGCAGGCCCTCGGAGGAGATCACTTCTGGATCGCCCACGATGATATTTGGCTTGTGGCCTGCAGCGATCAGGTCATCGGCCACTGCATCCACGGCGATAACTACTGGGTCATACTCGCGAATGAAGTAGCGCAGATCCTTCAGCTTGTCGCGCAGGCGGTGGTCCTGGGAGACCACCAGCACCTTGCGGTCATCCATGTCCACGTCCACATCGGGAATGCCCAGGCCATCGATCAACAGCGGGGCCTCGCTGCGGACGAACTCAGACATGTTGCCGGAGAGCGCTTCCACGTGATCGCCCAACTCTTCACGCGCTTCATCGAAACGTGCTGATGCGGTTTCGCTATCGAGAATCTCACCGCCGCCGACAGAACGGTCACCGTAGTAGAGCTTCGCATCTTCGATGCGGCCCTTCTTGCCGTTCTTCACCTTCTTGGCCAGGTCCAGGCCGGCGTTTTCCACCAGCAGGGTGCCACGATCCAGCAGCATCTGGGGGCCGAAGTTGGGAACCTTGCCGGTGGTGAATTGCTGCAGGTTAACCACGGCAGCCACCTTGGAATCGATGAGCCGCTGCGCGTAGGCGCGGGACATATCTGGCGCGTCGACGATAGCGATATCGCCTTCATGCAGCTTGGCCTTGTTGAATCCCTTGGGGCCGGTGAGATCGCGCGTGACACCGTGGATGCCGGGCAAGTCGGTACGGGAGAAGATCATGTCACCATTTTGATACGCCTGTGACTGTTGTTGCGGAAGGCGCGCCGGTTATCTAGCGAATCACTTTATTAACAGTGCGCTTTTTCTGCCCCATGAACTGCCGTTTGAAGTATTCATTGACCTCCGGCGCCCATTTCCTCTTGCCGAAGATTCCCGCTGCGGCCTTCAGGTTGCGAGAAGTCACCGAGCCGGCCCCCTTTGCGGCGGCCTTTCCGTTATTGGCTCCCATTCCGCCCATGCCCAGCATTCCCCCACGATTATTCGAACCACCAGCGGTTGTCTGCCCTGATTTACCCGCCGAAAGCGCATTCTTGCTCTGATTCCCACCTACTGAATCTGTTCCATGTGGCGGTGTTGAGAGCGCATTCATTCGGCCGTTCATTGGCGTGCTGCTGGTATTGCCGAGCCGCCCTCCAGGCAATTGAGGAACAACCGGCCCATTGAGGCCGCCTCGCTGCATCATCGTGGCACCATAATTCGCATTTGCGACGCCACCCCTCACCGACTGAGCAGAATGAGCCTGGGTCAACCCACTCATTCCGGTGTTAGTTGCCCCATGGCCGACCATGCCGCTTGGGCGAACCACTGCACTGTTGTTCATAGCCCCTGCATGCCCGGTGGTGCCTGCCCGGTTTGAATTGAGGGGTTGAGGTGAGACGGGAGAAGCGGCTGGCTGGGCGAATTGCGGTGCTGCATTGGCAGCTGAAGCTGGCGCTACTGTTCCGCTTGGTTGTGGGGCGGCATTCGCTGCAGCTTGAGCTTGCCCACCTAGACCATTAGCCGAAGCGGTAGAAACTGTAGCGTTACCGCCTTGAGGTGTGTGAACTGAGGAAATGCCCGAGCTTTGAGAGGTCGTTGCACTGTCTAATGCGCCGCCTCCCATGTGGCCAACGACCGGAGTGCCAAGGTTGGCGACGGGTGGGCGGAGCAATTCCAATGACGGTTGCAACTGGGTTGAGGCAAAGGTTGCAACTGCACTTTGCTCGGCTGCGATTCTCGCCGCTTGATCAGGAATAGCTGCGGTGGATGCTTGAATCGCCCGGAGAGCGTTCAAATTCGCCAATCTCACCGCTGGGAACTCCATCATGGATTGCCCCATGATGACCGCATTGGCACCCACGACATTGCCGGTCTTCACAACATCGCCAATAGCGGTTCGGGCCATATCGAAGGAGTATCCCTCCGCCGAAGCAGCCATGGCTGATGATGCGGCCTGCAAAGCAGTCATTGACTCGACTAGTTTCTTGCCAGCATTCATCCAGTTTTGAGCCGATTGGATTGGCGCCCCATCGTTGCCTTCAAACATGGCGATTAGCGCTAACAGTGGAGTGGTCGCTTCAACAGCAGTAACCGGCTGCGTGTAAATCAGGTTGCTAATGGGTTTGAAGTCTCTTTCCGGGTTCCGCATTCTCACCATCTTTTGATCGAATTCAATGGTGGAGTTCATCTGATCAAATGACCCGGAAGACAATTGATCCTGCAGTTCAAACGCGGTGATGTGAGAGTCGAACATCTCTTGGAGCCACTTAATGTCACTCTTCAATGACCGGATAACATTCGTCATTGCTCCCGGCTGGCCAGAAAAGTACGTTTGATGTTGAGCAAATGATGCTGACAGTGATGGGGAGTTGGTGAATTTCGCAGACCTATTGGAAAGTTTAGCGACTGTGCTAACTGCCAACTCTGCTAATTCAAGATGATTTTTAACGCTATTTATTCCTGCCAAATCAAATTTGATCATTAGATCTCCCCAGAATTCCTACGTTTTTAAGTATCCAGAATGTTAAATATGCTCGGCGGCACGCATCCTCAAACCCTTCCGACCGATACCCCATATCGCTGTAAGTCAACACAGTCGTTCGCGAACCTTCTACTCGACCAATTCCAGCGCAGCCATAATCATCAAGATCTTGCGAAAATTCACGGACTATTCGCCCACTATCTGGACCGAAATTCAATTGTGTTGGTTTTGACGACCACCCTGGCTCGGGATGAAACATGTCAAGATCGACATATGCTGAAAACGATTCTTGCTCAATTGGATGTGCCTCGAATTGGCATGTGTAAGACCCGAATTCAGAATCCGTCTGGATCTTCTTAAGTCCAATCTCCCCCATCCGAGCGATCACTTCTTCGCTACAGATATCTGGCTCCCCCACAAAGCCTTCCGACACTTCCCCCTCGGCAAGCTGTCCCAGATGCACCGGATCCCCCACGTACTTCTGGGACAGCCAAACATATCGTTCCCATGGATCTGCAGGTTCAGTCTCAAACCAAAGTCCTTCGTGGCCCCTCGGTTGCAACATTCTCCCGTCCTCTGCGATTTCCGGAGCCCCCATCTCCTCTTCGCTCACACTCTCACTACTGAGTGCATCCCCCTCTGGACGAGCCTGGTTATCATCTGCCATCGCCCCACAGCTGGCCAACACTGTCCCCAACAGTGCGGCGATGATCCAACCTAACCCCCGTTGAACCATATGGCCATTGGTGCGATGCCACATTAATTGGCAACCTCTCCCCTGCGTTCCTCTGGAAACCATTCCTTGGACTGGAGCTCCCAGTTAGAGAGCCTCTGTCCAAGAAAAATCTAAGCAGAGTCACAGGGGATTGACTAGTTGAAATTAATGTTTTTTAAGTGAAATTTAGTATGCGCACGTAGACGTGATTTTCGTAAATTAATGACATTAGTGTTATTTCAAGCCTGCAATTATCAATAATCACATTAGTTCCCAAGAAACACATTAACTCTTTGCTCTAGGTTTAAAGTTTCCCGCGATATGTTTGCGCCATTTCCAGCAATTCTTCCGCATGCGCCCGTCCCGTTTCGGACTCAAGCCCGGCAAGCATGCGCGAGAGCTCTTCCACGCGCTCCTCATCGCTGAGCAGCTTCACCTCGGAAGTCACGGAGTTATCGGTGGCGTTCTTCGCTACATACGCGTGCGCATCAGCAAACGCAGCCACCTGAGGCAGGTGCGTCACCACGATCACCTGGTTGTCCACCGCTAAGCGGGCCAGCCTGCGGCCAATCTCTACAGCCGCTTTGCCGCCCACCCCGGCGTCGACCTCATCAAAGACCATCGTGCGGCCCTTACCCGCCAGGATCACCTCCAGCGCCAGCATCACGCGGGAAAGCTCACCGCCGGACGCGCTAGAGGCCAGTGCGTTCGCGTGCCCGCCCTGCACCAGCTGGAACTCAGCTTCGTCCAGGCCCTGCGAGCCTGGCTCCACCTCAGTCAGCTCCACGCGGATCTCCGCGGACATCTGCAGTCCCTTGATTTCCTTGGTCACTGCCTTGCCGAAGTCCACTGCGGCCTTGGAACGCTCGGTGGAAAGCTTCTTTCCGACGCCCAACATCGCCTGAAGAGCAGCCTCTGTCTTAGACTTCAGCTCCTCGATGGCCTCCCCGGACACATCGATCTTGCTTAAACGTTCCCGAGCCTCATCGCGCCACGCGATCGCTCCGTCCACGTCCACCGCAAACTTCCGCAGTTCACGCAGCTCTTGCTGCCGCTGCAGCATCCCCTCCAGCTCATCGGGATCCGGTACTGCTGCCAGCGACTGTCCGACTTCCATCGCTACATCGGAGAGCAGCGTGGAAATCTCCCGCAGTCGCTCGGCCAGCTTCTTTAGTTGCTCGTCATCGCTGCGCAGGAAGTTCTCCGCCTGCGCCACCAGATCCACTGCGGTGGGCACATCAGCGTCCACCTCCCCAGCAGAGCCATCAATCACTGCCAGCGCGTCTCCCATTTGCGCGCGCAGCTCATCAGCGGCCTGGAGGCGCTGGATCTGCATCTTCAGATCCTCATCCTCCCCCGGCTGCGGATCAATCGCGTCAATGGTCTCCAGCGCCCGCTGCAGTGTTTCGGTTTCCAGCGCCAGCTCTCGGCGTGCATCTATCCGCTTCTTCAGATCCTTGGCCAGCGCTACCCATGCAGCGCGAGCCTCGCGGTATTCCGCGCGAAGTGACCCCAAGCCCGCGTACTCATCCACCGCCAGCAGCTGGCGCACGGGATCAATCAAACGCAACTGGTCATTCTGCCCGTGGATGGTGATCATGCCAGAGGCGAACTCACCCAACACGCCAGCGGCCACGGTCTTGCCCGCCAAGTGAGCTCGGGAGCGCCCAGCAGAAGTTACCGTGCGAGAAGCGATCACCTCTTCGTCTTCCACAAAGCCGCCCACTTCTTCGATGAGATCGGAAACTTTGGGGTGAGAGGTGGCGTCGAAAGAAAAAATGCCTTCAACCACGGCGCGGTCCGCACCGGCACGCACGCGGGAAGCATCAGCGCGGTGCCCGGAAAGCAAACGCAGAGAAGAGACCACCATGGTCTTACCGGCACCAGTTTCACCGGTAACCACGGTGAGGCCGGAATCAAACTCGGCGGTAGATTCTTCAATCACGCCCAAGTTACGAATGTGGAGTTCTTGCAGCATACTAGCGGCGCGGACCCCTCCAACCGGTCACAGGCAGGCGGAACTTGCTGACCAGTCGGTCGGTAAACGGTGCAGAATCCAGGCGCACCCAGCGCACGGGCTGCGGGCCACGGCGGATCTCCACGCGGGCACCCGGAGGCATGTGGATCTGGCGGAAGCCATCCATCACTGCGGTGGCGGGCGAGGTCATGGGGTTGGTCTCCACGGCCACAGAAGAATTCGGGGACACCACCAGCGGGCGGCTGAACAGCGCGTGCGCGTTAGATGGCACCACCAAGATGGATTCCAGCTCTGGCCACAGCACGGGGCCACCAGCGGAGAACGCGTACGCCGTAGAGCCAGTTGGGGTAGAGACCAGCACGCCATCGCAGCCGAAGGAGCTCACGGGGCGCTGATCAATCTCCAGAATGGTATCCAGCACGCCCTGGCGGTTGAGGTTTTCCACTGAGCACTCATTGAGCGCCCAGCCGGTGCCCAGTACGCGACCATCGCCATCGCGCACGGTGATCGCCAGCGTCATGCGATCTTCCACGTGGTAATCCTTATCGATCACCCGGTCAATCGCCTCTTCCAGCGATTCCTGCTCCCACTCAGCCAAAAAGCCAATGTGGCCCATGTTCACACCCAGCACGGGCACATCAGCAGAGTGCGCGATATCCGCCGCGCGCAGGAACGTGCCATCGCCACCGAGCACCAAAACCAGCTCAACACCGGTTGCAGCCTCACGCGTGTGACCGAAGCGCTTGAACCGACCCAGCACCTCGTGACGAGCCACCGGAGCGGGGTCTGCGGTAGCCATGACGCGCACGTCGACACCACCGGCCTTGAGTCGAGAAGCAGCCTCCGCAGCTAGCCCCAAGTTTTCATGGACACCAGTGTGCGCCACCAACAAGACCTCACGGGATTCCGTCATTGTGGGCCCTCCTTAATCGCTGTGTCCACCATGGCGTTCAGCTGGTCCATGGTTGGCATGGCCGCGCCACCGTCCTTCACCAGCCAGAGGAAAAACTCCACGTTTCCACTCGGCCCGGGAAGAGGCGATGCAACAACACCCTTTGTTGATAAACCATACTTCATTGCCGCGACAGCCACGCTTCGCGTCACTTCCGCACGCAATTCCGGGCTGCGCACAACTCCGCCACTGCCCAGCCGATCCTTGCCCACCTCGAACTGCGGCTTGACCATCGGCAGCAGGTCCGCGCCCTCGCGCATGCAGGCCGCCAGCGCGGGAAGCACCAGCTCAATGGAAATAAAGGAAAGATCCCCCACCATCAAGTCCGCCTGCCCGCCCAAAACTTCCGGGGTGAGCGTGCGCACGTTGGTGCGGTCATGCACCACCACGCGCTCATCGTTTTGCAGCCGCCAGATCAGTTGCCCGTACCCCACGTCCACCGCGTGGACAGTTTTCGCGCCCCGGTCCAGGCACACATCTGTGAATCCACCCGTGGACGCCCCAGCATCCAGCACCACCTTGCCTTCAACGCTGACCCCTTGACCTGCAAACGCGTCCAGCGCGCCCATCAATTTGTGCGCACCGCGTGAAGCCCAGCGATCATCCTCCGAGTCTGCAACCCGGATAGACACCAGCCCATCCACCCCGGAAGCTGGCTTCGTAGCGGCCATCCCATTGACGGTGACTCGCCCAGCCTTGATCATCTCTTGCGCGTGCTCCCTGCTGCGCGCGATCTTCCGCTTCACCAGCTCCGCATCGAGTCGCTGCAGCTTGGCGCCCTTTTTCGCCATGGGCTAGCCCCGCCCCAACGCATCGTTAACCACCTGATGCGCTCGTTCCAGCACGGCAGCTTCCTCCGCGCCGTCCACGTCCTGCGCGAGCAGTTCATCCACGGCCGCTGCTAGTTCTTCTTGTTTCTGTTGCGGGGACTTGGCCTCTTCTTCTTGTCGACGCCGCCCCTGTTCCGCCAGCGCGCCCGGATTCATCCCACTCATCTATCGCCACGCCTCAATGCCGCGCTGAGCTGATTCATCCGCGCCGACTACTTCGATGTTTTCCATAGCCACGCCCTGGTCTAGCTGCTCCCACACCACTGGTGCGGCTGCGGCGACTGCCTCGGCGGCCAGGAGTGTGGCGTCGGAAGAAGATTCTCCGGAACGCACGGAAACGATGACCTTTCCTGGCTCCTCTTCGCGTGCCTCGGCCGACCAACCGGAGAGGTGATCGCGCATGTTGGCGGCGATGAACGTGGGGCGATGAGGGGTGCTCAGCAGTTCGCGATGCCCGGAAACGCCCGTGACGGTGCAGAGGGTGTCGAAGCCTGCCGCGATACCACCGGCGATATCTGTGTTGAGGCGGTCGCCCACCACGAGAGGTTTTTGGGCGTTAACACCCTCAGCGGCCACCCGGAACATTTCCGCTCCGGGCTTGCCAGCGCTCACGGGGGTCACGCCGGTTGCGCTGACCACGGCAGCCACCATGGAGCCATTACCCACCAGGAACCCACGCTCGGTGGGCAAGGTGGTGTCCAGATTGGAGGCCACGTAAATTGCCCCGCGCTGGATGGCTAGCGCACCTTCAGAAAGCTGCGGCCAACCGGTTTCCGGGTTATGCCCGTGCAGCACGGCAATGGGTTCATCATCGGCAGACTCCACCACGGTGAAGCCTGCCTCGCGAGCCAGTTCCTTGAAGGACTCGGCACCGATCACATAGACCTTGCCCTCGGGCTTACCCAGCTGCTCCACGGCCAGTGTGCAGGCTGCCTGGGCACTGGTGAGCACCTGGTCTGCGGTGGTGGGAAAACCCAGCTCAGAAAGGTGATCAGCTACGGCCTGCGGGGAGCGGGAGGCGTTGTTGGTCACGTAGACCACTTCCCTGCCTGCCAAACCTTCCGCGGCACCGTCCACTGGGCGGCCGCCTTCAAAAACGGTGCCGTCGAGGTCAACCAAGAGGGCATCGTAGTTATCGAGTAATGCGAGAGCCATTCTGAACTACTCCGATTCCTGGCCAGCGTTGAGGTTCTTTAGGCGTTCAGGAGTGTCCATGAGCTCTCCCGCGTCCAATCGTGCGGAACGCTGGAACCAGTCGATGGCCTCTTCCCTGCGACCCACGTGCTCCAGAACATCGGCGTACGCGTAGAAGAGGCGCATGAGGTTAACTTCCGGGATCTCCGGGATATCCAGGGCATCCTGCAAGCTGACCAAAGCTGCATCGTTATCGCCAAGGTCCTGGTGGGCACCAGCAACCACGATCGCCAGTTCTGCACGAGAACCCGGCTCCAGGGATTCCACGCCCTCTTCATGAGCCACCTCAATAGCCTTTTCCGGGCGACCGAGGCCACGTTCCGCATCCGCGAGCACAGCCAGCAGGCCAGGCCCGCCGGACATACGACGAGCAGCGCGCAATTCAGCGATAGCTTCCTTCCACTCACCGGCGTGATAAGCGGCGATGCCGTTGGTTTCACGAGCCACGGATACCCGGCCGGCACGATCCTTCGCAGCCCGCGCGTGGGCCAAAGCCTTCTCTGGATTCTCATCCAGCAGGGTTGCTGCCATGATCAGGTGCTTCGCCACCATGTCCGCATTGTCTTTGGCCAGGCTGCGTAGCTCCTGACGAACCGATGGATCGAGCTCCTTTGGATCCAGATCTGCGGGCACGGCGGGCTCGTTGATGCGGTTGTTGATGCGCTCTTCGCGGTAACCGGTGCGTTGCGGGCCCGAGTGCTGCGCACGGTTGGCGCCACCGCGGTTGGCATGCTGGCGGTCATCGCCACGGCCTCGTCCACCTTCGCGACGCTCACCACCGCGCCGGTCATCTCGATCATCCCGCCCGCGGTAACCGCGATCATCCCGACGGTCGTCCCGGCGGTCATCGTTGCGTCCGTATCGCCCTTCTGATCGACGCCCACCTTCACGGTCTCCGCGATAGGAATCACGCCCGCGGTTGCGATCTTCCCCACGGCGCTCTGGACGTCCCTCATCCCGACGTCCATTCCACCCGCCACGGCGCTCGGATGAACCGCCACGATCATCCCTGGAGTAACCGCCTTCGGAATCATTCCGAGATGAGTATCCCCCACGAGATCCGTTCACACCCCCGCGGTATTCGGATCGTCGCTGGTCTCCGCCACGTCGGTCGTCGCTACGGCGCTCTCCGCCACGGCGGTCGTCACCCCGATGCTCACCTCCGCGTCGATCGTCATTACGACGATCGGAAGGTCGTCCTTGTCCAGACCTACGCTGACCGCCGCCCTGAGAATTATTGCTACGACCACCGTTGAACTGAGACATGAAGAAGACCTTTCACTGTGAAATTAACCTAGAAACCATCCTAAGACAGACTGCGGAGATCCCGCCAGTATGAATGGATGGTTAGCAAACCGAGATACTGATCTATTCAGTAACTGAGATAAAAAAACTTACTTTAAACATAAAAATGGACCCTGATGAATCGGGGTAACACAGTAAACAAATTGTTTACCGTATAAACCTCGACTCATCAGAGCCCACTAAATAATAAATGCCGGCGGTGACCTACTCTCCCACACCCTCCCAGGTGCAGTACCATCGGCGCAGACAGGCTTAGCTTCCGGGTTCGGAAAGGGACCGGGCGTGACCCCGCCGCTAAAACCACCGACAAAACAAAACAGAACAAACCACACACCCAACCCCCACACACAAGTGCTTGGGGGTGGTGTGCCGTGTCGTCCCAGACACTGCACAGCAGACGCGAAAATATCTATTTTATGTTGTTACGCAACAGTCATCATGCACACCAACAACCAAAACTGTCAGTCATACTCGTTTAATCGTCTCGGTCAATTAGTACCGGTCACCTCCACACTTTACAGCGCTTCCAGATCCGGCCTATCAACCCCATAATCTATAGGGAACCTCAAAAGAAACCTCATCTCGAAACAGGCTTCCCGCTTAGATGCTTTCAGCGGTTATCCCTCCCATACGTAGCCAACCAGCCATGCCACGGGCGTGACAACTGGCCCACCAGAGGTATGTCCAACCCGGTCCTCTCGTACTAGGGTCAGCCTTTCTCAAGTTTCAACGCGCGCGGCGGATAGAGACCGAACTGTCTCACGACGTTCTAAACCCAGCTCGCGTGCCGCTTTAATGGGCGAACAGCCCAACCCTTGGGACCTACTCCAGCCCCAGGATGCGACGAGCCGACATCGAGGTGCCAAACCATCCCGTCGATATGGACTCTTGGGGAAGATCAGCCTGTTATCCCCGGGGTACCTTTTATCCGTTGAGCGACACCGCTTCCACAAGCCGGTGCCGGATCACTAGTCCCTACTTTCGTACCTGCTCGACCTGTCAGTCTCACAGTCAAGCTCCCTTGTGCACTTACACTCAACACCTGATTGCCAACCAGGCTGAGGGAACCTTTGGGCGCCTCCGTTACTCTTTGGGAGGCAACCGCCCCAGTTAAACTACCCACCAGGCACTGTCCCTAACCCAGATCATGGGCCGAGGTTGAGATGCTCAATTCGATCAGAGTGGTATTTCAACAACGACTCCACCACCACTAGCGTGATAGCTTCACAGTCTCCCACCTATCCTACACAAACCGAACCAAACACCAATACCAAGCTATAGTGAAGGTCCCGGGGTCTTTTCGTCCTGCCGCGCGTAACGAGCATCTTTACTCGTACTGCAATTTCGCCGGGCCTGTGGTTGAGACAGCAGGGAAGTCGTTACGCCATTCGTGCAGGTCGGAACTTACCCGACAAGGAATTTCGCTACCTTAGGATGGTTATAGTTACCACCGCCGTTTACTGGGGCTTAAATTCTCCGCTTCGGCTCGAAAGCCTAACAGGTCCTCTTAACCTTCCAGCACCGGGCAGGCGTCAGTCCGTATACATCGACTTATCGTCTTCGCACGGACCTGTGTTTTTAGTAAACAGTCGCTTCCCTCTACTCTCTGCGACCATCACCAGCTCACATCAGTCTGTCACCAGTAATGGTCCCCCTTCTCCCGAAGTTACGGGGGCAATTTGCCGAGTTCCTTAACCACAGTTCACCCGATCGCCTTAGTATTCTCTACCTGACTACCTGTGTCGGTTTAGGGTACGGGCCATATATGCACTCACTAGAGGCTTTTCTCGACAGCATAGGATCACCAAATTCCCCACAACGGGTATGCATCACGCCTCACCCTTCATGCAGGACGGATTTACCAATCCTGCGGGCCACACGCTTACACCACAATCCAATAAGTGGCTTGGCTACCTTCCTGCGTCACCCCATCGCTTGGCTACTACCAGTTCAGGTCCCACGCAGCCACACACAGGCACCATCCGAAGATGGCGAAAGTGTGCTTTTGGGTGGTTAGTATCACTGATTCACCATTGGTCGCACATACACGGGTACGGGAATATCAACCCGTTATCCATCGACTACGCCTGTCGGCCTCGCCTTAGGTCCCGACTCACCCTGGGAAGATTAGCTTGACCCAGGAACCCTTAGTCATCCGGCGGATGAGTTTCTCACTCATCATTCGCTACTCATGCCTGCATTCTCACTCGCATGGCCTCCAGCACTGGGTTACCCCGCACCTTCAATGGCCACACGACGCTCCCCTACCAATCCAACAACTAAATGTTGAATTCCGCGGCTTCGGCGGTGTACTTGAGCCCCACTACATTGTCGGCGCAGAACCACTCGACCAGTGAGCTATTACGCACTCTTTCAAGGGTGGCTGCTTCTAAGCCAACCTCCTGGCTGTCTTCGCGATCCCACATCCTTTTCCACTTAGTACACTCTTAGGGGCCTTAGCCGGCGATCTGGGCTGTTTCCCTCTCGACTACGAAGCTTATCCCCCGCAGTCTCACTGCCGCGCTCTAACTTACCGGCATTCGGAGTTTGGCTGATGTCGCTAAGATTGTAGTCCCGCTAAACCAACCAGTAGCTCTACCTCCGGCAAGAAACACACGACGCTGCACCTAAATGCATTTCGGGGAGAACCAGCTATCACGGAGTTTGATTGGCCTTTCACCCCTACCCACAACTCATCCCCTCAGTTTTCAACCTAAGTGGGTTCGCGCCTCCACAGCATCTTACTGCTGCTTCACACTGGCCATGGGTAGATCACCCCGCTTCGGGTCCAGGACATGCCACTAAAACACACTAGTTAGTATTCGCTTTCGCTACGACTACCCCACACTCGGGTTAACCTCGCGACATGCCGCTGACTCGCAGGCTCATTCTTCAAAAGGCACGCCATCACCCCAAAAGGCTCTGACGGATTGTAAGCACACGGTTTCAGGTACTATTTCACTCCCCTCCCGGGGTACTTTTCACCATTCCCTCACGGTACTATCCGCTATCGGTCACAATAAGTATTCAGGCTTACCGGGTGGTCCCGGCAGATTCACAGCAGATTCCACGAGCCCGCTGCTACTCGGGGACACTCAACAACAAGACACACACATGTTTTCACGTACCGGACTCTCACCGTCTACGGCAGGCCATTCCAAACCACTTCCGTTAACACATCCATATCCTGCACGGCCATGGCAGCACCGCACGTCAAGACCCCACAACCCCACACACGCAACCCCTGCCAGGTATCACACGCATATGGTTTAGCCAATAATCCACGTTCGCTCGCCGCTACTAGCAGAATCATTATTATTTTCTTCTCCTACGGGTACTGAGATGTTTCACTTCCCCGCGTTCCCTCCACACCAGCTATGAATTCACTAGTGGGTGACCGCACATAACTACGGCCGGGTTTCCCCATTCGGACATCCTCGGATCAACGCTCTATTGGCAACTCCCCGAGGCTTAACGCAGCCTTACACGTCCTTCATCGGCTCATCATGCCAAGGCATCCACCGTGTGCCCTTCACAACAATTAATACAATAAACCAGACACAAACCCACGACACTGCGCACCACCAAAGGTGATGCTCATGCGCGGGCGGTCATCAGGTGAACACAACAACAAAAAAATTGCATCACAAAATAAAGAAGATACTCGCGTCCACTATACAGTTCTCACACAACACACCAGCAGCCCACCAACCACACACCAAGGTGTAGCAGCACACTACCGGTTGAATTCAGGACATGATGTCCCAGACACCCAACAGACGTGACAAACCAAGATTCAAACACTTTTTAGATCCCACAACCATCCACACAGGAACGGCTACCAACACACACCTTCATCACTGTGAAGCCTTGTTGCCAAGACCCCACGATGCTCAGTGCGCCAGATGCGCATCACACCACGAAACAACCAGCCACATCCCCCGGATGCGACCTGCCATGATGATGCGTGATATACCACCAGTGTCACCACCAGCAGCAGTCATGCTTACTACCCACAAAAAATCTCATTAAAACTAAAAACTCCTTAGAAAGGAGGTGATCCAGCCGCACCTTCCGGTACGGCTACCTTGTTACGACTTCGTCCCAATCGCCGATCCCACCTTCGACAGCTCCCTCCCACAAGGGGTTAGGCCACTGGCTTCGGGTGTTACCAACTTTCATGACGTGACGGGCGGTGTGTACAAGGCCCGGGAACGTATTCACCGCAGCGTTGCTGATCTGCGATTACTAGCGACTCCGACTTCATGGAGTCGAGTTGCAGACTCCAATCCGAACTGAGGCCGACTTTAAGGGATTAGCTCCACCTCGCGGTATCGCAACCCACTGTATCGACCATTGTAGCATGTGTGAAGCCCTGGACATAAGGGGCATGATGATTTGACGTCATCCCCACCTTCCTCCGAGTTAACCCCGGCAGTCTCTCGCGAGTCCCCACCATTACGTGCTGGCAACACAAGACAAGGGTTGCGCTCGTTGCGGGACTTAACCCAACATCTCACGACACGAGCTGACGACAACCATGCACCACCTGTACACCAGCCACAAGGGAAGGACTATCTCTAGCCCGATCTGGTGTATGTCAAGCCCAGGTAAGGTTCTTCGCGTTGCATCGAATTAATCCACATGCTCCGCCGCTTGTGCGGGCCCCCGTCAATTCCTTTGAGTTTTAGCCTTGCGGCCGTACTCCCCAGGCGGGGCGCTTAATGCGTTAGCTACGGCACGGAAATCGTAGAAAGATCCCCACACCTAGCGCCCACCGTTTACGGCATGGACTACCAGGGTATCTAATCCTGTTTGCTCCCCATGCTTTCGCTCCTCAGCGTCAGTTACTGCCCAGAGACCTGCCTTCGCCATCGGTGTTCCTCCTGATATCTGCGCATTTCACCGCTACACCAGGAATTCCAGTCTCCCCTACAGCACTCTAGTTATGCCCGTATCGCCTGCAGACCCGGAGTTAAGCCCCGGGATTTCACAGACGACGCGACAAACCACCTACGAGCTCTTTACGCCCAGTAATTCCGGACAACGCTTGCACCCTACGTATTACCGCGGCTGCTGGCACGTAGTTAGCCGGTGCTTCTTATCCAGGTACCGTCACCACAAAGTGGCTTCTTCCCTAGCGAAAGGGGTTTACAACCCGAAGGCCGTCATCCCCCACGCGGCGTCGCTGCATCAGGCTTTCGCCCATTGTGCAAGATTCCCCACTGCTGCCTCCCGTAGGAGTTTGGGCCGTGTCTCAGTCCCAATGTGGCCGTACACCCTCTCAGGCCGGCTACCCGTCGTCGCCTTGGTAGGCCATTACCCCACCAACAAGCTGATAGGCCGCGGGCTCATCTCGTACCGAAAAAACTTTCCACCTTCCACACTAAAGGAAGGTCCTATCCGGTATTAGACCCAGTTTCCCAGGCTTATCCCGAAGTACGAGGCAGATCACCCACGTGTTACTCACCCGTTCGCCACTAATCCACCCTGCAAGCAGGGCATCATCGTTCGACTTGCATGTGTTAAGCACGCCGCCAGCGTTCGTCCTGAGCCAGGATCAAACTCTCCATAAAAGCCAAACCGGCACTTCACAAAAGAGCCAGACCAACTGGCAAAATAAACAACTACTGACAAAAAACAACCACCACACACAGCCTGCTTAAAACCATGCGCAGCATTCAATCGTTGTTCTTCGTAAAAATAAAATATTTCCAAATACCTAATTGGTGCTCCAAACGATCCACGGGGGTGGACCTCACACCAACTAGCCACAGTAGACAACCAACCCCCACAACTTAATGCGAAAAGGGCTAGGTGATTACGTATTCACACTCTTTTAAACCGTGCGCGTTACCGCACAGGTGGAACATGAACACACATCCAACAACCACTCGAAACACTCTCAACCCACCAGACAAGGTGCCACCAGCGCCACCATTTAAAGGCGGCTATCAACAGGTGCGAAGTGTACGCACCACCAGTGGACACCCACCAGCACCACACACCACAGTGTGTGATCAAAGGGGTTATACGAGCCAAGTGATCGGTCATCCGTACCACCCTGCAAGACACCAGAACGGTGTCAGGCGCAGGGCACTGTGGAATCTAAAAAATAAAAACTTGATTCATCACGCTATTGAGTTCTCAAACATCATATGCACACAAC